>PKTB01000028.1 GCA_002869385.1 Marinilabiliales bacterium | reverse complement strand
TATATTTGCACTCCCTAATCGGGGATAAGTTCTAAGAGGAAATGTAAGAAATGCTGCGAAGAAAAAAAGGATAAATTTTTTTCGGATATTATTTGGAAAATAGGAATTAAAGTTTTTATATTTGCAGCCGCTTTCGGAGGGATGAATCAATCAAGAAAAATTTATTGGTAAGCGAGGAAAAAGGTTGAATTTTTTTGGTAGAAAGAGCGAAAAATTTTATATCTTTGCAATCCCAAAATATGGGATAGATTTGAGGGGGATGATTTGGGATTAAAAAGTTCTTTGATATATTGAGATAAAAGCTAAAAGTAAGGAATACTTGAGAATTATAACCAGGTAAACTTAGTAATCTAGAGCACAGACATTAAATGATTTCTTTTTAATACAACGAAGAGTTTGATCCTGGCTCAGGATGAACGCTAGCGGCAGGCCTAACACATGCAAGTCGAGGGGTAACAGGTAGAAAGCTTGCTTTCTATGCTGACGACCGGCGCACGGGTGAGTAACGCGTATGCAACCTACCTTTAACAGGAGGATAGCCCCGAGAAATCGGGATTAATACTCCATAACATTTATGAATCGCATGGTTTATAAATTAAAGTTTCGGCGGTTAAAGATGGGCATGCGTGACATTAGTTAGTTGGTGAGGTAACGGCTCACCAAGACAGCGATGTCTAGGGGTTCTGAGAGGATTGTCCCCCACACTGGTACTGAGACACGGACCAGACTCCTACGGGAGGCAGCAGTGAGGAATATTGGTCAATGGTCGAAAGACTGAACCAGCCATGCCGCGTGCAGGATGAATGCGCTATGCGTTGTAAACTGCTTTTCTACAGGAAGAAACCTACTTACGTGTAAGTAGTTGCCGGTACTGTAGGAATAAGCACCGGCTAACTCCGTGCCAGCAGCCGCGGTAATACGGAGGGTGCAAGCGTTATCCGGATTTATTGGGTTTAAAGGGTGCGTAGGCGGAATTTTAAGTCAGTGGTGAAATCCTGCGGCTCAACCGTAGAACTGCCATTGATACTGAAATTCTTGAATATAGTTGAGGTAGGCGGAATGTGTAATGTAGCGGTGAAATGCTTAGATATTACACAGAACACCGATTGCGAAGGCAGCTTACTAAACTATGATTGACGCTGATGCACGAAAGCGTGGGGAGCGAACAGGATTAGATACCCTGGTAGTCCACGCTGTAAACGATGATCACTCGTTGTTTGCGATATATTGTAAGCGACTGAGCGAAAGCATTAAGTGATCCACCTGGGGAGTACGTCGGCAACGATGAAACTCAAAGGAATTGACGGGGGCCCGCACAAGCGGAGGAACATGTGGTTTAATTCGATGATACGCGAGGAACCTTACCTGGGTTTAAATGTAGGTTGCATAGAGGGGAAACTCTCTTTTCCTTCGGGACTACTTACAAGGTGCTGCATGGTTGTCGTCAGCTCGTGCCGTGAGGTGTCGGGTTAAGTCCCATAACGAGCGCAACCCCTATCGTTAGTTGCCATCAGGTCATGCTGGGGACTCTAACGAGACTGCCGGTGTAAACCGAGAGGAAGGTGGGGATGACGTCAAATCAGCACGGCCCTTATATCCAGGGCTACACACGTGTTACAATGGCCAGTACAAAGAGCAGCCACTTGGTGACAAGGCGCTAATCTCTAAAGCTGGTCACAGTTCGGATCGAAGTCTGCAACTCGACTTCGTGAAGTTGGATTCGCTAGTAATCGCGCATCAGCCACGGCGCGGTGAATACGTTCCCGGGCCTTGTACACACCGCCCGTCAAGCCATGGAAGCTGGGGGTACCTGAAGTCCGTAACCGCAAGGAGCGGCCTAAGGTAAAACTAGTAACTGGGGCTAAGTCGTAACAAGGTAGCCGTACCGGAAGGTGTGGCTGGAACACCTCCTTTCTGGAGCTTAGATTACAAGTTTGGTTATAATTTGTATTCCTTGCTTTTATCTCAATTATTAAATGATGATTCTACGGTAGGATTATTAAATCATCGGTTCGACTCCGATATTCATCACACTCCATCAATAATACCGATGGAAAAAGTTCTTTGACATGTTGTTAGTAAAGAAAATTTAGAAAATAAATATTATATGTACGAGCATATAATAAAGAGAAGTAATTAAGGGCGTATGGTGGATGCCTAGGCTCTCAGAGGCGAAGAAGGACGTGACAAGCTGCGATAAGTCATGGAGAGGTGCAAATAACCTTTGATCCGTGAATTTCCGAATGGGGCAACCCGGTATACTGAAGGTATATCATTCCGCAAGGAAAGCTAACCCGGAGAACTGAAACATCTAAGTACCCGGAGGAAAAGAAAACAAAAGTGATTCCCCTAGTAGTGGCGATCGAACGGGGATTAGCCCAAACCAATATTGTTTCGGCAATGTTGGGGTTGTAGGACTACAATATAATTTATAAAAAAGAAGTGGAACATTCTGGAAAGTTTGATCAAAGAGGGTGATAATCCCGTACACGTAATTTGTTATAAGTTTAGTAGTATCCTGAGTATGGCGGGACACGTGAAATCCTGTCTGAATCTGCCGGGACCATCCGGTAAGGCTAAATACTCCTGAGAGACCGATAGTGAACTAGTACCGTGAGGGAAAGGTGAAAAGCACCCTGAACAAGGGAGTGAAATAGTACCTGAAACCATACGCTTACAAGCGGTCGGAGCGGATTTATCCGTGACGGCGTGCCTTTTGCATAATGAGCCTACGAGTTACTCCTCTCTAGCAAGGTTAAGGACTTCAGGTCCGTAGCCGAAGCGAAAGCAAGTCTTAATAGGGCGTTTTAGTTAGAGGGGGTAGACGCGAAACTTGGTGATCTACCCATGGCCAGGTTGAAGCGACGGTAAAACGTCGTGGAGGACCGAACCAGTACACGTTGAAAAGTGTTTGGATGAGCTGTGGGTGGGGGTGAAAGGCCAATCAAACTGAGAAATAGCTCGTACTCCCCGAAATGCATTTAGGTGCAGCCTCGAGTATAAGTGTCATAGAGGTAGAGCTACTGATAAGGCTAGAGGGCTTCGCCGCCTATCAACCCTTGATAAACTCCGAATGCTATGACATGTTCCTCGGGAGTGAGGCGTTGGGTGCTAAGGTCCAGCGCCGAGAGGGAAAGAACCCAGACCATCAGCTAAGGTCCCCAAATGTATGCTAAGTTGTTCTAACGAAGTGTGATTGCTTTGACAGCTAGGATGTTGGCTTGGAAGCAGCCATTCATTTAAAGAGTGCGTAACAGCTCACTAGTCGAGCGATCGTGCATGGATGATAATCGGGCATAAGTATACTACCGAAGCTATGGAATAGAAATATTGGTAGGGGAGCATTCTAATTGCGCCGAAGCAGTATCGTAAGGTATTGTGGAGCGATTAGAAAAGAAAATGTAGGCATAAGTAACGATAAAGCGGGTGAGAAACCCGCTCACCGATAGACTAAGGTTTCCTGATCAACGCTAATCGGATCAGGGTTAGTCGGGACCTAAGGCGAACCCGAAAGGGGTAGTCGATGGATAACAGGTCAAAATTCCTGTACTAGCAAATATTGCGATGGAGAGACGAAAAAGTGAAAGGACTGCGTACTGACGGAATAGTACGTTAAAGAGTGTAGGTTTTGGATTTGGTTAATAGCTAGATCTAGCTGAACTTGATAGTACCGTGAGTCTTCGGACGAGCGGATAATGTCCCTAAACCGGTTTCCTAGAAAATCTTCTAAGCTTCAGATATTTGCTACCCGTACCGCAAACCGACACAGGTAGTCAAGGAGAGAATCCTAAGGTGCTCGAGTGAATCATGGCTAAGGAACTCGGCAAAATGGTCCTGTAACTTCGGGAGAAAGGACGCCCCGAGCAATCGGGGCCGCAGTGAATAGGCCCAGGCGACTGTTTATCAAAAACACAGGGCTTTGCCAAATCGAAAGATGATGTATAAGGCCTGACACCTGCCCGGTGCTGGAAGGTTAAGAGGGGGAGTTATTCTTCGGAAGAAGCTCTGAATTGAAGCCCCAGTAAACGGCGGCCGTAACTATAACGGTCCTAAGGTAGCGAAATTCCTTGTCGGGTAAGTTCCGACCTGCACGAATGGTGTAACGATCTGGGCACTGTCT
>PKTB01000013.1 GCA_002869385.1 Marinilabiliales bacterium | reverse complement strand
ATTTGTATTGGAGGTTCTGTAACACTAACTGCAACAGGTGGAACAGGCTATGAATGGAGTACTGGTGAATTTGTCGATGTAATAACAGTAAGCCCAACAATAGATACAGAATATATTGTAACAGTAACCGGAGTAAACTCATGTACAGATACCGATACTATTAACGTAATTGTTTACGATCTTCCACTTGCAAATGCAGGTACGGATGAAGATATTTGTATTGGTAACTCCGTAACATTAACTGCAACTGGTGGAGACGATTACGAATGGAGTTCCGGACAATTAGTAGATGCAATTACTGTAAGTCCACTGGTTGACACAGAATATATTGTTACAGTTACTGATTCACACTCATGTGAAAATACTGATACAGTAAATGTAATAGTTCACGATTTGCCAACTGTAAATGCAGGATCTGATGAAGATATCTGTATTGGCGAATCAGTAATATTAACCGCTACCGGAGGTGACGATTATGAGTGGAGTTCCGGCCAATTAGTTAATGTAATAACAGTAAGCCCAACAGTAGATACAGAATACATTGTAACAGTAAATGATATCTGGATGTGTGAAAATACCGACACTGTAAATGTAAATGTATTTGAAGTTTTTGCAGATGCAGGTACAGATGAAGAGATTTGTATCGGAGGCTTTGTAACACTAACAGCAACAGGCGGAACAGGTTATGAATGGAGCACAGGAGATTTTGTTGATGTAATAACAGTAAGTCCAACAATAGATACAGAATATATTGTAACAGTAACCGGAGTAAACTCATGTACAGATACCGACACTGTTAACGTAATTGTTTATGACCTTCCATTAGCAAATGCAGGAACAGATGAAGATATTTGTATTGGTAACTCCGTAACATTAACTGCAACTGGTGGAGACGATTACGAATGGAGTTCCGGTCAATTTGTAGATGCAATTACTGTAAGTCCACTGGTTGACACAGAATATATTGTTACAGTTACTGATTCACACTCATGTGAAAATACAGATACTGTCAATGTAATTGTTCACGATTTACCTAATGTAAATGCGGGATCTGATGAAGATATCTGTATTGGCGAATCAGTAATATTAACCGCTACTGGAGGTGATGATTATGAGTGGAGTTCCGGCCAATTAGTTTATGTAATAACAGTAAGCCCAACAGTAGATACAGAATACATTGTAACAGTAACTGACATATGGATGTGTGAGAATACTGATACTGTAAATGTTAATGTTTTTGAAGTTGATGCTTCTGCAGGTGATGATGAAGAAATTTGTATCGGAGGTTCAGTAAGTTTATCGGCTAGTGGCGGTACAGATTATCATTGGAGTACTTTGGAAGATTTGCAGACTATTGAGGTTTCGCCATTGGCAGATACGGAATACATTGTAACTGTAACCGGAGTTAATATGTGTACTGATACAGATACCGTTTGGGTTATAGTTCTTGATGTTCCATCTGTTCCTGATATGCCGAATGTAATTACAGAAAGATGTCAGGCAGACGGAAAAGATATATTTACTACAAATACAATTGAAGATGCATCATATAATTGGGTGGTCTATCCAATTGAAACAGGAATGTCTACTCCAACAGATAATAGTTTATCTGTTGATTGGGATATTGCATTTACAGGAGAAACGGGTATTTATGTAGAGGCAACAAATATTTGTGGATTTTCTCGTTCTGATACACTGTTAATCCAGACAAATCCAAGTCCGTTTCCTAATATTGGAAATGATACAACTATTTGTGTTGATAATTGTTTGTCATTAGACGCAGGAATTGCAGACTCATGGACATGGTCAAATGGAGCAGATACTCAGACAACAGAGGTTTGTGTTGAAGGATCAATTTCTGTTGAATCTTTTATCGGGACATGTAGTAATACAGACGAAATATACGTTTCCTTATCAGAAGCTGATGTTGAATTTGGACAAGATACTATACATTCACATGTACCGGTAACATTAGATGCAGGACCGGGTTTCTCAGAATATTTGTGGAACGACGATTCAACAGATCAAACACTTGAAGTATCTAATTCAGGTTGGTATTATGTTACAGTAACAAATGAATTTGGTTGTACAGATAATGATTCTATTTATTACGATTTTGTCTCTGGAATAGAAATTTCAGAAATGCCAGTTGAATTTGTGGTTTATCCGAATCCTACACATGGGAAGTTTGTAATTGAGACATCAAGCACATTGGCTTCAAATATACAAATTGATATTCTGAATAGTTTGGGGCAACACATAAGGACAGTTGAGACTCAAGATATTTTTATTGAACTTGATATTTCTGAATACGAGTCTGGTTTGTACTTTGTAAGAGTTTTACGAAATGGGGAATATACTATGCATAAGTTAACAAAACAGTAATCTTAATAATTTTAAAAATTAAAATATAATAAAAAGGCTGCCAAATCTGACAGCCTTTTATTTTATTCTTTTATTGCATTTTTTCGTTTCTTATATTCAAAGAATATTCCTCCAAATAATAATAGGAAGAAAATTGCTGAACAAGCATAAGATATTGCAACTCCAGTATGATAAATTTTAGGATCGAATTCAAATTTGATAGTATGTTTTCCTGCAGGAACTTTCATTGCACGTAATACATAATTTGCTCTGAAATGTTCCACCTCTTTACCATCAACAGTAACAATCCATCCATGTGGATAATAAACTTCAGAGAATAAAGCAAGCTGTTCTGTATTGGAATTGGATTCATATACAACATAATCAGGGGCAACGTCTGTTAGTTTTATGGTAGCAGTGCTGTCAAATTTGATATTTAAACCCTTGATTTGTGATTCGAAGTTCTTATTAATAATTGCGGTGTGTGCAGGATCAATTTGCTTCAATGTATTGATTTCTTCGTCTGCATTTTCCACTAATTTATAATAATTAACAAACCATGCATTACCTAAGGCATTATTGTTTCTTAGAGGTGTGCTTTGAGGATGATAAATGATATATTTTGTATTTAACATATTTAAAATTGGAGTAATTGCTTCTTGTTCATATAGTTCCTGAACTTCTTGCTCAGAAAAACCATTTTGGAACCCAACATTCACAAGATAGTTGGCTGATTGCATTTCACGCCACATAATTGAGTCGTGAAGTTCTTGATACCTACGGATTTTTGCACCGCTGTATCCACCAATAGATTTGTGATAATATGAAGTGCTACCATCGTTGAATGTGCTTACAGCAATATTGCAAACGCGATAGTGAGGGTCTGTATCTGCAAGAATGATATTATCTGCCGGAGACTTTTCATAAGGCATTTCGAACTTTCTTTTAGGTACAAAATTATCGTCGTTTAGGTATCGCTTATTTACAGGCCACATGTCGGCAAGAACAATTACAGCAAATGCAATAATGGCATATTGAGGTTTTACTTTTTTATTTATAACCAAATAAAGAATTCCTGCCCCAAGAATAATGAAGATAAGAGATCTTGTGGCATCTTTACGCACCATATCGGCTCTGTCTTCATAAACTGCATTCACAAAATCGTTTTTAAACTGTTCTTTTGCTTGTGCATATGCCGGATCATTTCCAAAAGCACTGCCAAGATATTCAGCCATTTCAACTTCTGATTTCCCTTCGCCACTTAAACCGGTAACAGATGGTGATATAATGAAAATCATTGTAATTAAACCAGTTGTTCCAAGAGCAATATAGAAATAATTCATCAGTTTTTTCTTGTCGATTTTTTCTTTGAAAATCTGTACTAAAGCTAAAATCCCTAAGAGTGGAATGCTGAATTCAGCAAGCACCAGAATCATAGAGACTGTTCTAAATTTATTGTAACCAGGGAAAAAATCTAAGAAAAAGTTTGTAAAAACGCCAAAGTTTTTACCCCAAGAAAGTAGTATTGATAAAACTGTCACAGACAGGAGCCACCATTTTGTTTTTCCTGGAACAACCATTAATCCTAGAACAAATAGAAATATAAAAAATGCACCTATATAAACCGGACCACTTGTAAATGGCTGGTCGCCAAAGTAGGTAGGCATTTGTTTCATAATATCATTTGCTGTTTGAGGTCCAAAAATTGGAGAGACAACATCATAACTAGCAGACTCATCGCTTAATTCGGTTTGTGATGCACCGCCTTTAGCATTTGGGATTAATAATGTGAAGGTTTCATCAATACCGTAACTCCAGGCTGTTGCATATGATTTGTCAAGACCACTGGTACGATCATGTTGTGCTGTCGATAGTTCAGACTCCCCACGAATCGAATACTTAATATATTCTTGATTCGTTAGAATAAAAGCAGCATTTATACCTATTGCCAGTACAAGCCCAATAGTTAAAATACCGGTGGTCTTTGCAAAACTAACAATGTATTTATCTTTTATTGCATAAACCAGTTCAAAGATGCCATAAAGTAGCACAATTAATCCGGTATAAAATGTTATTTGAACGTGGTTACTAAGAATTTGTAGTGCCATAAAGAATGTCATTAGAAACATTCCCATCCAAGGTTTCTTACGATCAAAAGCCAGATATACACCTGCAAAAATTGGAGCCATAAAACCTATTGCTATTGCTTTTGTAAAGTGTCCTGCTGCAATTATAATAAAGAAATAGGATGATAATCCAAATGCAAGAGCTCCTAAGAGCGATACCCACGGATCAACCTTAAAGGCATTTAATAGGATGTAAAATCCCAAAAAGTACCAAAAGATAAGGTTAAATGGAATTGAGCTTCCAAAGATTAAAACTTTATAAATTTTAAAGAAGATATTTTCTTTTTTTGCAGTAGTAATTGCATAATCCGGCATTCCGGAAAACATAGAATTATTCCAGAAAACTAGTCTGCCATTAGCATCTTCATAATCAGTATTTGCTTTGGAAACTGCAGTATAAACATTATAGTCGTGTGTTCCGAGTTTTTTGCCTTCTAAAAGTGGTTTACTGTAGATAATTGAGATTAACATAAAAATTACAACATCAATTACATGTGGTAAAGACTTTTTGATCATATCTTTATTCATAGTTTTATTTTTAATAATTTTTTACCGATAAAATCGTTGTAAAAATAAAAACAAATAGCTGAACTACACAAAATATTAAAGAAATACTTATTTGTGAATAAAATATCTTTATTGTTTTTATCTTTACAACGTGAAAAAAGCGATTATAATATTTAGTTTGATAATTCTTGTTTTTGCAGTACATGCTCAGCATGAAGGGATTGAACGTCACTTTGAGTCACACAAGCTGTATTTAACTCAATATGAGGACTATACATATATTGATGACACTCTTACTTATGAGTTTCATCTATTTCTCCCACAGCAGAAAATCTCTTATAATAATCTTGGTTGGATGAATCCCGGACACCCTTTTGTGACCGCAATATATTCTGAACAGCCTGGAACACACCCTTTTTGGTTTTTTAATAATATTCCTGGGATGATTCAGACTCACGATGATATCATTTATTTTGATTGCCATAAGCCATTTACTTTATTCACTTTTGCAGGAGGAGGTGGTGGAATAGAGCTTGTAAAGTTCTTACACACACAAAACATTACACCATCTTTGAGTTTTGTCTTTGATTATAATATTACAAATACTACAGGATTTTATCAAGAAAATACAAGTAAAATAAATGCCCTATCATTTGGCACAGCTTACACAAAGAGGAGATATCAATCGCATTTCAATTTTATTATTAATAAGATTAATTTAAATGAAAATGGTGGTTTATCTGATATGGCAGCATTTGATTCTTCTTTTTATGCTTCAAATGCCTATTCTACAAATCTTGCAGATGTTACTTCTACAATGAGTCAGCTTGGAGTTCAGTATAATCATGAATTTCGTTTTGGTTCATATCGTAGTGATACCGTGATGGTAGAAAATGACACTGCAATAAGTAATATTTTTGAGAGCAATTTTTCATTGATTCATGATTTTAAAATAGATAGGTATTATCGTATATATGCAGGTGTCCCAACAGATTTTTATGCAAATAATTTTAATAATGATACTCTGACATTTGATTCTGTAGCATATAAAACAATTGAGAATCGATTTATGTTGAATTTTATTGTCGAGGGGAATAAAAAGATTAAAAAATTTCAGATTCTTGCAGGAATGACAAATTACATGTATAATTATCATTTCCCTGATACGATAAAAGCACAGACTTATCTATCTAATTACGTATCCGGGTTACTTAATTTTAACACAAAATCCGGTAGTTTAAGTAGCGAGTTTAATTATTGTGTATTTGGGGCTGATATCTTTGACATGAGTTTTAACGCAACTTATGATCATACTTTCTCAGATAATTTTGGCTTTTCAGCATATTTTGATTACTCACTTGAGAATCCATCAATATTTCTGTATCAGTATAATTCAAATCATTTTCAATGGTCAGCAGATCCTGCAAAAGTATATTCAAATTCAGCCGGAATAGATTTTGGACTTGATAAATACAGCTTGCATTTTGGGGCTAATTTGAATTTGATGAAAAATTATTTTGTTTTTAATGAATCTGCAATGCCCGTGCAAATTGGACCTGCAAATATGATTGCTGATGCTTTTATTGCCAAACAATTTAATTTTGGGAGCTTTCATTGGTTTACAAAGTTTACTTATCAATATATTGCTGATCCAACAAAAGTTCCATTACCTGAATTAGTAGGATATACTAATTTCTATTTCAAAAAATGGATTTTCCATAATGCTATGCAAATACAGATGGGATTTGATGTAAAATATCATAGTTAACATTATGCATATGCTTATATGCCAGCGATAGGAGCATTTTATTTACAATCAGTAAGAGAATTTGGGAATTACCCAAATGCAGGAATTTATGCAGCTGTTAAAATTAAAAGGTTGAGAGGATTCTTTAAGTTAAGCAATTTTAATAGTATTGCAATGCCTAAAGATTATTATCTTTTATATGCAATACCAGATAATCCATTTTCGTTTAACTTTGGAATCTCTTGGGAGTTTTACGATTAGATAATTGATAAGTCTACAATTTATATTTTTTTTATTATATTGTGATTAATTTATAACACCTCACTATTAATTCAATGAAAAATTTCAAAAAGCTAACGATATTTCTAGTTATTGCAACCGTAGTGCTTTTTGTATTTTTACTTTTTAGATATTTTGCGAATAAAAAAGAACCGGTAGTTAAAACCAGAGATTATAAAGAGATTGTAGCTTCTGATACAATTGTTGCAGTAGTTAGTGCAAATCCTATAGATTATTTTATTTATCATGGCAGACCAATGGGGTTTCAGTTGGAGATTTTACAGCAATTTGCCGAAGACCATGAGTTGGTTTTAAAAATTATTGTTGAAAATGATCTGAATAGTGGTGTTGAAATGTTACTAAATCGTGAATGCGATATCTTGGCTCAGAGCATTGTAATTAATACAGATAATGACCTTGTACATGAATTTACTGTTCCCGTTCGGGAAACTAAGCAAGTACTAGTGCAACGCAAACCAGAAGATTTTATCATGCTTACTTACGATCAAATTGAAGATACGCTTGTTAGGAGCTTATCAGAACTTGATGGTAAAACTTTATATGCTTATAAAGGAAGTGTAAGCAAAACTGCAATGCAAAATCTTAGTCATGAGATTGCAGAAAATTTCTATATTGAAGAAGTAGATAGTATCTCACCTGAACAAATTATCTATTATGTGGCTCAAGGTAAATTCGATTATGCAATTTGCGATGAGAGCATTGCAAAAGTAGCACAGTCTTATTATCCAAATATAGATATAAAAACGGATTTAAGTTTACCACAAAGCATTGCCTGGGGGATACGACCGGAATCAGTTGAATTGCTTGATACCGTAAATACCTGGTTAGAGAACTTTAAGCAAACCCCTGATTATAATAAGTTCTGTTTGAGGTATATCAATAACAATAGAATACTTGTTGATATAAATAGTGAGTTTTATTCCGGTAACGAAGGTAAGATTAGTAATTATTATGACCTGATAAAAAAATATGCTCATATACCCGGTTGGGATTGGAGACTAATCTCATCTTTAATTTATGAAGAATCTCGTTTTAATGAAAGTGTAGTTAGTTGGGCAGGAGCATACGGCTTAATGCAATTAATGCCTTTTATTTACACTAAATTTGCACCCGATTCTGTTAGCGGTGTGGAAGCTCATATTGCAGCAGGAGCAAATTATTTGGCTTTTCTTGAAACAAAAATACCTGAAAATGTACAAGATTCCGCAACAGCAGTTAAAATGCTACTTGCCGGATATAATATTGGTTTTGGCCATGTTGAGGATGCTATATGTCTTGCAGAAAAATATAATGAAAACTCTGCATCCTGGGATGTAATATCCTTTTATTTGACAAATCTTTCAAATCCAAAATATTTTAATGACACTTGTGTAAAACATGGTTATATTTCAGGAATATACGCTGTAAATTTTGCCAATAATATAGCTGAAAGGTTTGAGAACTACAAAAATGTTATTCCAGAGTAAACATGTATTTAATCAATAAGTATGTGTGCTTCAGAAACCAATCGTAAGTAATTTAATTGCAAACGTACTAATAATTATAATTATTTCCTGTAAGGTGAAATGTAAAGGTAATTTTAGCATTAACAGGTTTACCATTTTTATTTGCAGGTTCCCAACGATAAAGCATGCTTACAATATTTGAAAGCATATTTTTAAGCACTCTATTATCTGTTTCAGCATTTATAAAATAGGGAGTACCTTTAGCAGAAATTACTAAAGTCATTTCAAACTGACATGGGTCAAAAGGGTAGTCAATATATATATTAATACTTTCTTCCAATTCTTTAATTCCCTGCTCATATGTTTTTCCTTCTTTATACTCATATATTGGTAAATTATCAGGATTTTCCTCAAGATCGATGTAAAAGCCTTCATTAGCAGACTCATATGCATTTATATAATCAACTTCTGTAGTATTTGAGGAACTGGCAAAGAAGCTTTCCATATCGAAATTTTTAAGTGTATCAATATTATCTATAATTGATCTGTCAGAAATGTACCAACTTATTTCAGGTCTTATTTCCATTTTATCATTTTGTGAAAAACCAATAAATCCGGATTTAAATTGCATTGGAATTTCTAAAAGATAGTAAATCCATGTAAAATCACAAGTAGACATTCCCGTTGGAAAATCTTCTCCCATTAAACCCATATAATAACCAAAACCATCGACATCCTTATCATATACGGAGTAATTTAGATACTCATTTTTTATTTCCTTATGCTCGTCATTTGCAAGATAAGGAAAGAACTTGATTATCCATCCTGAAACCCACGGACCACCGGAACCAGTGTTCCATTTATAAATAGATTGCCAGAATTCTGTATTCACATTACCAAGAGACGACTTATAGATTTCATCAACTACTTGTTGTAGATTGTCGATCCAGAAATCAGTATCATATTTTTTTAATTTTGGCAAATTATCTTTTATCCATTTCCAGTCTTCAGGACTTCCCTCAAGAACAATATATGGAATTCCACAGGCAGTTATTACACAAAAATCGAACTGTTCACTGACTGCATCCATTAGTGCAATAGTGTAGCTAATTGAAATGTTATCTGTAGTAGTTGTGAACTTATTTGAAAAAAGGCTATGAATTTCAGGTTTTGTTCTTTGTTTAAGTGTATCTAAAAATTCCGGAAATACAGACGCCCAATCATTATCCATATTATTTTTGATGAAATGATCTCTTCTTACAGAGATGTTGCTTTTTGCTGTGTCTGTGTAAAGTAATGGTTTTAAACTATCTGAATTATAATAAATATGTTGAGATAAGCCTTGCAAGATCATTAACCAGACCATATCAGGACTAAGAACAAATGGTCTGTGTTGTGCAAAACTATAATGTAATCCTGCAACAAGAGGGTGCATTTGCGTATAAACAAGCTTTTTATCGTGCATGTCAGTTGGGATAGCCTCTATTTTAGCATCATCTATTATATTAACAAGTTCTAAATATGATATTTCATCAAGTTTATACTTCGAAATTTTGACATCATTTACCGGAATGATTATCTGATTGTTTTCACGATTGATTTGTGTATATGTAGCTTCTTTCCCAGATTGATTTGAGTAAATCAGCAAGGCCAAAAATATTAATAAATCTGTCATGGTTTTGGTGGTTTTAGATAGTAAATATAGCAATAATTTACAAAATAAAAGGGCTTATTAAAATGAGCCCTTTTATCTGTAGATGTTTATATAATATTTTATATTAGGTCTTTTCTGGTAATACCTTTAGGTAAAAATTGTGATAAATCCCCATTGTTTTTAAAAACATCTCTTACAATACTACTTGAGATGAAGGTGTGTTCAGGTTTTGTTAGAATGAAAACGGTTTCAACATCATCGTCAAGAAGTTTGTTTGTCTGTCCTATTGCTCTTTCAAACTCGAAGTCAGCAGAAGTTCTTAAGCCACGAAGAATATATTTGCATTTTTTAGTTTTTGCAAATTCGACAGTCAGACCAGAATATGATACAACCTCGATTTTACTGTTATCCTTAAACACTTTTTTTATTATTGCAATTCTTTTATCTAAGCTTAATAATGTATGCTTTGAGATATTGTCACCTACTGCAATAATTATTTTATCAAACAGAGGTAATGCTCTTTCGACAACGGATTCGTGTCCTGCTGTAAATGGATCGAATGATCCAGGGAATATTGCTTGTCTCTTTGTCATTTTTTTGCAATTTTTGACCAGGAATCTCTAAGTGCAACAGTTCTGTTCCAAACAGGTTTTCCAGGCTGAGAATCTTTATCTAAACAGAAATAACCTTTACGTTCAAATTGAACAGTATCTCCGGTTTTTGCTTCAGCCAAACTTCTTTCAAGTTTCGCAGTAATTACATTAAGAGAGTCAGGGTTAAGATAATCTAAATATGTTTCATTTTCTGCAAGGTCATCAGGATCTTCTTTAGTGAAAAGTCTGTCGTAGAGTCTAATTTCTGCATCGATACAAGTTTTTAAATCCACCCAATGAATGGTTCCTTTAACTTTGCGACCATCAGGAGATTGACCACCGCGGCTTTCAGGGTCATAAGTACAGCGAAGCTCTATAACTTCTCCATCTTCGTTTTTAATTACTTCTTCACATTTAATAAAATATGCATAGCGCAATCTAACTTCTCCACCAGGTTTAAGACGAAAGAATTTTTTTGGAGCATCCTCCATAAAGTCGTCTCGTTCGATATAAATGTTTTTGCTAAAACTTACTTTTCTTGTCCCAGCGCTTTCGTCTTCGGGATTGTTTTTAGCGTCAAACTCTTCAGTCTTATCTTCCGGGTAATTGGTGATAACAACTTTAAGAGGATCAAGAACTCCCATATAGCGGTTTGCTTTTTTATTAAGATCTTCACGAACCATATATTCAAGAAGTCCGACATCAATCATGTTTTCGCGTTTTGCAACACCTATCCTTTCTGCAAAATTACGGATAGATTCAGGCGTATATCCTCTGCGACGCAAACCACTTACTGTAGGCATTCGTGGATCGTCCCAACCATTGACATAATTATTTGTAACTAGCTCAAGAAGTTTTCTCTTACTCATTACTGTGTAGGTAAGATTTAATCGTGCAAATTCAATCTGACGAGGTCTTTTACCTGTAGTGTCAATTTGATCTAGAAACCAATCATATAATGGACGGTGAACTTCAAACTCAAGAGTACAGATTGAATGAGTAATACCTTCTATGTAATCGCTTTGACCATGAGCATAATCGTACATTGGATAAATGCACCATTTGTCGCCGGTACGATGATGATGAGCTGTAAGAATACGATACATTATAGGGTCGCGCATGTGCATATTGGGAGAGTTCATATCAATTTTTGCACGTAAAACCATTGAACCATCCTTATGCTTATTTTCTTTCATCTCCTCAAATCTGTTAAGACTTTCTTCGATTGGACGATTTCTAAATGGACTTTCAATACCGTTTTTAGTAGGGTTTGTTCTTTGCTCGCTTATCTCCTCAGGAGTTTGCTCATCTACATAAGCTTTACCTTCTTTAATAAGCTTTACTGCCCATTCGTATAGTTGTTCAAAATAATCAGAAGCATAATGTAAATTATCCCATTCAAAACCTAACCACTTTACATCTTCCATTATTGATTCAACATATTCGGTTTCTTCTTTTGAAGGATTTGTGTCGTCAAATCTTAAATTGGTTTTACAATTAAAGGTTTCTTTTAAACCAAAGTTTAAGCAAATAGATTTTGCATGTCCTATATGTAAATATCCGTTTGGTTCCGGAGGGAAACGTGTTATAATTGCATCATGCTTTCCTGATTCTAAATCGTCAGTAACTATTTGTTCTATAAAGTTTAGAGATTCTTTTTTTTCTTCCATTTCAATCAGTCTTTATTCTTTGCAAAGATAATAAAAAGACTGAAGTTAGATGCTTGAAGATTAAGGATGAAGGATGACGGATGACCGAAGACCGAAGACTGTCCGAAAATGTGCTGAATGTTAGTTTGTTACAAGTGCTTATATGGTGATGTAATCTGTTATTATTTGCAAAGTTCAATTTGATTTATTGGAGATTAAAGAGGTGTGGTTTTTTTTTGTCATGAAGTTTGTTTTGTCTTCGCAAGCTACGACAGCCAAACTTACCGCCAAAAACTCTTATTTAAAATGTTTCAAAAATTCTTTCTTGTATCCGGCAGAAATATAAATTTCCTTTTCATCGTCAAGAACAACATAACCACCCATGCTTTTGTGGTAAGATTTTACGCAATTTAGATTAATCACATGCGATTTGTGAACCCGAACAAAAGGATAGGGCAACATCTCGGCATAGTGTTTTAGAAATCTGCATGCCATTTTCTTTTTTCCATTTTTAAGATAGATGTCTGTGAAGTTTCCATTACCTTGGAGTCTGATAATTTCTTCAACTTTAATAAGTTCGAACCCTTCAAGAGTAGGAACAACTACTTGCCTTTTTTCAGTTTCCTGTTCTTTGAAGTTTGCTAAAACTATCTCATTGCGGTTAAAAGTGTCTTGTTTAATAATGATTTCGTGCACCTTGTTGACGGCTACAATTAATTCTTCAATATTAACAGGCTTTAAAATGTAATAGGCTGCACTTTGATTAAGGGCTTTAAGTTAATATTCAGAAAATGCAGTGACGAAAATCGTCTCAAAATGGACTTCATTTGTTTTTTCCAGAATATCGAAAGCATTACCAAAAGGGAGTTCAACATCGAGAAAAACCAGTTGTTGCTTTAGTTCCTGAATTTTCAATACTGCTTCTTTTGCATTGCTTGCCTCACCTAGTAATTCAACTTGTGGACAGTATTTGGCCAGATAAGACTTTAATGCTTCTCTTGCTGATATTTCGTCTTCAACTATTAGGCTTTTAATTTTCATTTTTCCAGCTTATTTTTACTTTGACACCAGATTCACTTTCTTTTTCAATCACTTCGAAGCTAATATCTGACTTATGTATTTTATTTAATAAATCAATTCTTTCGCGGATGTTTTTTAATCCTCTTGATTTATGTAAACTTTGGTGACGTGTTTTAAGCTTTTTGCTTTGCTTTATACCAATACCATTATCTTCAATTTCTACTAAAACATTATTTTCTGTTTTAATAAAAGATAATTTAAGAAGGCCTTTTGAATCTCTGTATCTTAATCCATGCCATATAGCATTTTCAAGATTTGGTTGAATAAGCATGTTTGGGACATTTACAAGCTCAGCGTCTAATTGATCATCTATATTTATTTCAAAATCAAATTTATCCGGGAAGCGCATTTTCTCTAATTCGAGGTATTTTTTTAATTGCTCAACTTCAAGGCTTATCGAAACAAAATCTTTATTTGAATTTTCCATCATATTTCTCATAAGATGAGAATAGGAGCTCAGATACTTGTTTGCCTTAAGCTCATTATTACTTGCGATAAATTGATTTACACTATTCAGACTATTAAAGATAAAATGCGTATTCATTTCTCTTCTTAAAGATTGTAAAGCAATAAGTCGATTCCTCTTTTTTACAGAATACCATGATGCAACAGTAAGACCAATTAGTCCTGCAAGTAAAAGCACAAGGATGAACAATAAAAGATTTCGATTATCTTTTCGTTCTATGATTTGGTTTTTTAGTTCTCTGTCTTTTTCAAGTTCCTTTATTTTCTTTTCTGAAACTTCAAAGAGTTTAACATCAATAAGACTTTCATCTTTTAATATTAATGAGTCCAGATTGGTAATAAAGTTCTCGTAAAGAGCAATTATTTCATCGTCATTATCATATTTACGATAATAATTTACTAAAGCAATAAGACTTTCCCGAGACTCAATAACGCTACCGTTTTTTATAGCTAAAGTATACGCATCTTTTAATATTTGTAGACCTTCTTGAGTGATGTTTTGTGAAAAATATATATCGGATAATTGTCTCATTTGTTGTACTTGTGTTTCGACATCAGCAATTTTATTTGATTGCTCTACCACCTCTTTTTGGACGTTTAGTGCTTCGTCATAATTTTTAGTTTGTACTAATAAGTTTGCGATTTCACTTTTTACTTCAATTGCCTCATTGCTTTCATCATCAACATTTAGTAAAGCGTTATTATAATTGTCGAATGCATCATCAGGATTGTTCATTGAGACATTGATATCAGCCATTTGATTGTAATTCTGAAATTTTTCATCATTATAACTTGTATTGCTTAGAAGAAATGCGTTTTGGTTTAGATAATCCAGTTCTTCCTGTGGGTTGGTTGCCGACCTCATTCGATTTGCATCGTTTAGGTTTATTTGAGCTTGAGTATTTTCATTTGAATATTGCCAAGCATATTCGTAATTGTCTGCAGCAGAGCTTCGATTTTTTTGATTTTCCTGAACTTTTGCTAATTGTCTATAGTACTCCGATATATTTGGATTGCTTTTGCTCATTGAAGCATAATCAACAGCTTTCTGCAGATAAAATTCTGCTTTGGAGTAATTTTTTGATTTTATCAATTCTAAGGCAACCAGATAGTATTTTTCAGCAATTTCATCATTACTATCCCCTTTACTTATAGAGTTGATTAAGTCCTGAGAAGCTTTATTTAAAATACTTTGCTGAGGATTAACTATGCTGTCTTCATTTGTGTTTTGGCAAAAAACGACAGATGAGATTAAACAAAAGAATAATATGCCTACGAAATTTTTCAAATTCAAAAACTTTATAATTCAAAGTAACAAAAAATTTCAAGCGAATAAAATAGCATTCACCAAGTCATATTGGCATTTCACCAACTTGTGTAAAAATACGAAAAAATTGCAGAGTAACTTTGACTTAAAATCAATATTTAAAAAACCAATTTAAACAATAATTATTATTAAAATGAAAAACTTGATTTTAATTGCAATTTTATTTACAAGCCTTGTTGCATGTTCGCAGGAAAAGAATAATAAATTTATTGAAGTTACAGGTAGTGCTGAAATGAATGTGGTACCTGATCAAGTAGAACTTGAAATTATCCTGACACATCCCGGAAATTCAAAGCAGGCAATAGATGAACTCGACAGGGAGCTAAAAGAAGCCCTTGCTAAAAACGGAATTCCTGAATCTGCTTTAATGTTTGTTGAAGTAAATAGTCCATATTATTGGTATTATCGATGGTGGTGGGAAAGAAATTATTATAACTCTAAAACATATCAACTTAAATTAGATTGTAATAAATATAATCTTGATTTTATAAAAGATATTAAATCTGAATACATTAATAATATTAGAATTGTTAAAAGCACACACTCTAAAATTACCGATTACAGAAGTGAAGTAAAAGTTAATGCTATGATTGCTGCAAAAGAGAAAGCAGAACTTTTATTGCAAAGCATTGGTGAGGAAGTTGGGTGTGTAATAGAAATCGTTGAACTTGTTGAGCCTCAAAATAATCCTTATTGGTATTATAATGATATGTCTCTCACATCAAATTGTATAGTTCCACAAACTGATTATAACTATTCTCAAATGGAGACTATTCTACAATCAATAAAACTCAGATATGAAATAAAAGCAAAATTTGAAATTAAATAATAACCTTTAAAACTTAGAATTATGAAAACTATAGTATCATTTATCGCATTTCTTATCGTTGGTTCGCTACTTTATAATGCTCCAAAGATAAGTTCAGATTCACACGAGACATTACCGGATCCACAGGATCAAGCTAAAGTTCAGGTAGCTATTTTACTGGACGCATCTAACAGTATGGACGGGTTGATAAATCAGGCCAAATCAAGGTTGTGGAATATTGTTAACACAATGACGACCTTGAAATTTAATGGACAAACTCCTGATATTGAGATTGCATTGTATATGTATGGTAATGACGGATTGCCTGCATCAGAAGATTATATCCGACAAATTACACCGTTTACCAGTGATTTGGACCTTATTTCAGAGAAATTGTTTGCTATTTCTACAAATGGGGGTTCCGAATATTGTGGAGCAGTTATTCAAGATGCTGTTGAAACTCTTGATTGGGGTACAGGAGATAGTGATATGAAGCTTGTTTTTATAGCAGGTAATGAAGAATTTACACAGGGTAATGTAAGTTATAAAGAAGCAATCAGCGAGGCATTAAAAAAAGATATTTATATAAATACAATTCATTGTGGTGATTATTATGAAGGAGTTTCAGGATATTGGGAAGATGCAGCTAAAAAAGGACAGGGCAAATTTTTCAATATTAATTCAGATGCAAAAATCAGATACATTGCGACACCTTATGATGATAGAATTAGTGAGTGTAACACATTATTAAATGACACATACATTTATTATGGTGATATGGGTATTGACAACTTTGCAAATCAAAGTGTGCAGGACAATAACGCAGTGAGTATTTCAAATGAAAACTCAGTGAATAGAGCCGTTTCAAAATCTCAGGCAGTTTATAATAATTATTCATGGGATTTGGTTGACCGTATGAATGATGATAAGGAATATATAAACGAAGTTGACATGACAACTTTACCAGAAGAATATCAAAATATGTCAAAAGCTGAATTGCAAAAAGAAGTTGATAATATGAATAAGGAGCGTGCCGAAATCCGAGATGAGATTAATGATCTCGCAAAAAAGAGACAAGACTATATTGATGAAAAAATGAAAGAAGAAAATATAGAAGATGATTTTGGCAAAGCAATAGAAGAAACAATAATTGACTATGCTCAATTAAAAGGATTTGAAGTTGAAGATTAGGTAGTGGTTTAATGCTTTTTTTACAAAGCGGAGCAGTATTCTTATTGTTCCGCTTTTGTTTTTCTTAACAATATGCTACATTTGTTTCACTATATGAAGTGGACAAAAAAGCAAATATCGATTTTAGGAATTGTAGCCATAACATCTTTTATGGGGACATTTCTTATTTCTTCTATTAATATTGCTCTTCCTGCTATAGAAAAGACATTTAGTTTAAATGCTGTTGAATTAAGTTGGGTTGTTACATCATTTTTATTAGCAAGTGCAATGTTTTTGCTTCCTGTTGGTATGTTTGGTGATTTAAGTGGGATTAGGCGTTTGTTTAAAATTGGAGTTCTTGTTTTTACATTATCTTCTTTAGTTTGTGGATTGTCGACTTCTGGGACTGTGTTAATTATTTTTATGTTTATTCAGGGAGTTTCTGCTGCATTTTCAAGTGTTACAGGACCGGCCATATTAGTATCAGCTTTTGATCCGAAATATCGTGGAAGAGTTTTGTGAATGTCAGTAGCAGCTGTCTATCTAGGACTTGCTTTTGGCCCTTTTGCCGGAGGAATTTTAACCCAACATTTAGGATGGAGATCGATTTTCCTTTTTGCTGTTGTGCTTGGAGTGCTGTCAACAATATTGGCATTTGTGTTTTTGGGTAAGGATGAAAATACAATAAAGAATAAAAGTCTAAACTTAATTGGGACTTTGTTCTTTATGGCAGGGCTGGTATGTATGGTATATGGGTCGTCTAAAATTCCATCAGTAATGGGATGGACCTTACTTGGGATAGGAATTATTTTAATAATTACATTTTGGTTTATCGAAAAGAAATCATCCTTTCCTGTTATTGACACGAAATTGTTTTCCACTAACCGATTGTTTACGTATTCTAACATAGCTGCATTAATTAATTACAGTGCTACTTTTGCAATAGTTTTTTTACTAAGTCTTTACTTACAGAAAATACAAGTATTTAGTCCACAAAAAGCTGGAACAATATTGGTTGCGCAACCAGTTATGATGGCGATTTTTTCACCAATTGCCGGAAGAATTTCTGATCGGGTACAAGCACGTTATTTAACTACCCTGGGGATGATAATGTGTACTATTGGTTTACTTGGATTTTCTTTTTTAGAATTATCAACACCAGTTTGGGTAATAGTTGTTCTTCTTATTTGGATGGGCTTAGGTTTTGCGATGTTTTCATCACCTAATATGAGTACCATTATGGGATCAGTCCCAAAGAAAATGTATGGCACAGCATCAGGTACCGCCTCTACAATGCGCGTTATTGGTCAAATAGTCAGTATGACAATCGTAACATTGTTTTTTGCTGTTTTATTTGGTAATGAAGCAGTTAAATCTATAGATAATGAAGTTTTCCTTAAAGCTGTGAATTATGGTTTTATAAGTTTTGTAGTCCTAAGTTTAATCGGAATTTATTTTTCTTACTATCGTGGAGATGTGAAGAAATAACTTATTGCTTTTAGTCCAAATTATTTTGTTTTAAGAAATCTTTACTAAGTTTGTAATTAAACTTTAGTTATGAGTAAAATTTTTATCTCCGATATGGAGTTTTTTGCTTTTCATGGTCATTATCCAGAAGAGAAGACGGCTGGTAACAAATTTTTAGTCGATTTAGTTATAGAGGCTGATACAAGAAAAGCAGAGTTGTCTGATAATCTTAATGATGCTACAAACTATCAAATAGCTTATGCTATTATAAAAGATGTTTTTGTAAATACTAAATCAAATCTATTAGAAAAGATAGCATCAGATATTTTAGATGAGATTTGTACAGAATTTGAAAACCTAGAAAAGGTTACGATTAAAATAAAAAAACTAAACCCTCCTATGGGTGGCCAGATTGGAGCAGTTGGTGTAGAGATAAGCAGGGAGGGGTAATTTGAATGCTATAAAAATAAATAAAAAGTTGTTTTTATCTTAGACTAAGCTGTTATTGTTTTTCGTTTTTGTAATTTCTATTTCAGCAAGTTTATTTGGACAAAATACAATAGTGCATGACTATAGCAATCAGGTAAAAAGTAATATTGAATGTTCAGATAGTATTCTTTTTTCAGAAGCAGAATATTATCTCTATCGTGGTATGTCAAGTATTGCAATTCCAAAATTGTTTGAATTGCTTGATAAAACACAAGTTAATACTAAAATGTTTTTTAAAATACAGATTGCTTTATCTGAGGCTTATAGGCAAAGACGCGAGTATAATAAAGGATTTAATATTCTTTTTGATATAGTGAAAAGTACATATATAGATGATGAAGAGAAATCACACGCATATACAAGAATAGCTGCACTGTTCAATGAATCAAAACATAGTGAACATTATTTGGATTCAGCATATAAGTATTCTGAGATGGCATTAAGGATTTCTGAGAAACAAAAATATCCTTTTGTTACTGCGACAGCAAAAAATGAGATTGGTTGGATAATTAAACAGAGAGAGGATTTTGCAGGATCACTTCAAATATTAGAAGAAGCCTTGATTATTTTTAAAAAATTAAATATGTATTTACACATGTCTAATGTTACTATTAATATTAGTAGTGCATATATGTCAATGGAACAATACGAAAAGGCAAATTCAGTTATTGACTCGACAATAGTATTTTGTAATCAAACTGATGATAAATATATGCTAATGAGGTTGTATTTGCATAAATCAAAGCTTTATAAATTGATGAGGGATTATGAGAATGCTTTTTATTATCAGGAAGAAGCTCGTAGACTGCAATTGAATTTTTTTAATAATCTATTAGATATTCAAATAGCTGAAATGGCTGCAAAATATGATTTGGAGTTGAAAGAGGTAAAAATTCGCGAAGAAAAATTGAAAAGTGAGAAAAAGCAAAATGAAGTATTTGTTTTAATGATTCTTTTAGGGATTTTACTATTAGTTCTTATCCTTGGATTCTTCATCTTTTATCTTCAACGCAAAAACTTTAAACAAAAACATAAGTTAGTAGAAATGCAAACTCAGATTCTTGAGAAAGATTATGAGATGAAAAATAAAGAGTTAACTACAGCTATTGCTGGTGGTATTGCGATGGATAAAATTCTTGAAGAAGTTAAAGGTGAAATTGCTTTGAAAAACTATAACAAAGCTATAAATGTTATAAATACCGGATTGTCTGGTGATAGAAAATGGCAGAGATTTATGTTAAATTTCAATAAACAGAATCCTGACTTTTTTTCAAAATTGCAAAAACTTCATCCAAATTTAACAGAAAATGACAAAATGTTATGTGCATTTTTAAAAATGGGATTAAAAACAAAGGAAATTGCATCTGTGTTGAATATTGAAATTTCTGGCGTTAACAAGGGAAGACAGCGTCTAAGAAAAAAGTTGAACTTAAAGCTGAAAGAAAATATTGCAGAATATCTAGATGCAATTTAAATGCCAGATTGTCCCACTACTTGTCCTACCTATATTTATAAATGGTATTTTTTTATTTGTTAAGTTTGTATTTGTTATTCAATCAAACATGATTACTTATGAAAACTTTAAAAATTAGTTTAATTCCTATTTTAGGATTAATGTTTATTTTCTCTGGAAATCTTTTTTCACAAACATGTATTAGCGAGGGAGAGGTTAATGATGCATGGTTTAATATTCCATATTTTGATGGATCGGATTGTTACATTAATGTAAATGAAGCTGATGCAACAGAGTATAATAATGCAAGTTATTGGTTTACAGGGAGTTTTTCAATTGATATGTGGTTAAAATGTACCTGGCCTGATGATAGTTCATCAGATAATGTTTATTTCTTTTTTGCTGCTGGTCCGTGGGATGATGATTACAACAGTTTGCTTTTGTATTTTGAAGAAACATCAGAAGGAAACTGGAGAATTAGAATCAGTGATGGTAATGATGAAGGAAGTAATCCTGATATTATGTATAATATCGATTATGATGGTGATTACATGAATCAATGGAAACATGTCACTCTTACATATGATGATTATACAATGAGGTTATATATTGATGGAGTTAAGAAGAAAGAAGGTTCATTTACATTTAATAAGATCCCATACTGGCATTGTGTTGTTGGAGGTCATGATAGCAATCATACAGAGGATTTTCGTGGTTACATAAGTGGTTTTAGAGTTTGGAAAGACAAGAAACTTACAGACTCTGATGTCGCATTTATATGGGATAAAACTTTTGATGACGCAGAGACTATGGGAAGTCACTCGAATTTATATCAATACTTGACCATTAATATGTTTACCTCTTCGACAAATATATATTCATTAATTCCTGATAAGTCTATGGCAGAATATGGTACTACAATAAGTACTGTTGAATATCATCCTGCACGACCAATAAATGCGTATAATGCAAGCATTTCAACAGATTATACAAATATTAGCCTAGATTGGGAATAAAACTCATCATATCATACTCATTATATTTATCGTCGTTTAGATGGTGCTGACTGGGAATTATTATGTCGAACAAACGATACTTACTATATTGATGATGATACTTTGTTGGTAGGAGGAGAACCTTATGATTACAAAATTCGAACATACTGGTATAATCCAAGCACTAACCAATATTTAGATGCTGAGGCTGATATAAACTTTTATAACTATTATCTTAAAGAGTATGAAAATGTAACAGGATTGATTGTGACAGAAGATGCTGCCTCAGTTTGTAATGGTACTGTAAAACTTGAATGGAATCAGGTAACAGAACCATCTATTCCTTCAACATATACTTTGTACGCAAATATAGACAATGAAGGTTGGCAGGTATTGGATAACAGTATTTCTGCTATGCAATATACACATACTGTCGATGCTGCAGATTTAGGAAAACCAATACAATACCGTGTTGATGCTAATGGAGATGATTATTTAAATTATAGTTCCATTAAAACCGGTACTGCGAATACAGAATGTACAACTGCACCAACAAATGTTGTTGCTACTCTTAATGGAGATGTTTTTGATATTAGCTGGGATTTTACACAAGTTGGAGCTCCTGCTACTGCATTTAGGATTTATAGAAAAATAGGAGCAGGATCATTTGAAATTATTGAGGAAGACATTGACATTAATGACAGATTATATACTGATATTGCAGAGTCCTGTATAGATCATGAGTACAAAGTTGAAGCATACAATCAGTGTGGCGAAGATGGTTCGTTGTCAACAACTTCAGGTACTGTATATAAAACAATGGTATTTGATAATGTATTTGCATATCAGGATGATGAGTATGTTAATCATGCCGATTTTGATGCATCGAAAGGTTATTATAGCACAAAAGTTTTGTTGGAATGGTCAATTAACCCTAACAAGATGGCAGATGTTGATGAATTTGAGATTTATAGAAGAAAATCAGGTCAATCTTATAGTTTATTAACCACAGTAACAAGTGCAAATGCCACTTATTATGAAGATAATAATACAGAAGCGAATGTTTTTTATGAGTATTTAATTCGTGCAAAGGGGGAATGTAATGCTGTTGTAGAATATTCTGACACACTTGAAGCAACAGGATTTAGATATAGCTCAGGGATCGTTTCCGGTAAAGTTACATACTAAGGTGGAAATGCCGTTGAAGGTGTTGAAGTAAGGGTTTCTACTGATGAAAATCTTGTTTCTGGCTCACTGTATTTTGATGGTATCCAAAAGTTTAGTTATACAGATGATATCAGTGATGATTCGCTATTTCATAATCCATTTAGTTTTGAAGGATGGATAAAGCCTGAATTAATGATGTCAGGACAGAGAAATGTATTTTATACAATTTACATGGGTAATTTCTATATTGGTTTACAGAATATGCGCCCTATTGCAGCTATTAACGAGCACTTCTTTAATTGCAGTGGGGGTGATACAGAAGATCCGATTGCACAACTAGAAGGAGACACAATTCTGTCCGCTGATACATGGTATCATATTGCTGTAACTATCGATCCATATGTGGGTGAGTTTATTATGTATTTAAATGGTGAAGAAATTGCATCTACCATATATTCTAATCTTCAGATTCCTTGGGTCCCCGAAGATGTTGTTGGAAATGATTGTGGACCACGATTCGATAATATGATGGCTGCAATGGGTATAGGAAGATTGGTTAATACTTTGTATAAAGGGAATATGGATGAAGTGAGAATCTTGCAAAGAGTTAGAACTCCCGAAGAGATAGAAAGGGATTACACAAGAATTTTAACAGGTAGTGAAGAAGGTTTAATAGGATATTACAGGTTGGATGAAAGCTTTGGATATGGAGCATATGACTTATCTAATGTTAATTATGAGTTTAATAAAAATGACTTTGTAGCTGAAACAGGTTATGAAGAGTATTGGCCGGATTGGTCAACAGAAACACCTAGCTTCGAACAATTGCACCCAAGTGGAATAACTAATGAAAATGGTAATTACATAATAAAAGGGATTAGATATTCTGGCAATGGAAATGTTTTTTCTATTAGCCCATTTTTAGGTGTTCATGAGTTTAATCCTACAGATATCACATTATTCATAGGTGATGGAACGCCTGTTCACAATGGTATTGACTTTGTTGATCAATCTGCTTTTGATTTTGCCGGAACAGTTTATTATAATAATACAAATTTTCCTGTCGAAGCGGCAAATGTTTATATTGATAACACTCAACAATTTGACCCGGGAGGAGACCCGATACAAACTGATCAATATGGTAATTTTACTGTTTCTGTGCCAATAGGAGAACATTTTATTACTATTAAGAAAAACGGTCACACATTTATAGATAATGGACAATGGCCTTCACCAACAGACAATGACCCATATGCTACACATAATTTCCAGGATAATGTTTACGGAATAACATTTTATGATACCACAACAGTTATTGTTGCCGGTCGTTTTGTTGGTGGTGATGTTGAAGGAGATAAAGTTGTTGGTTTTGATGAGTCAATAAACAATATAGGTGTTGGAACAATTATTTTTGAAAACGAGCAGGGATATGATATTGATTATTCTGATGCAATGATTGATACAACAATGGTATCAGTAACAACTGATTCGGAATCCGGGGAATATGAAATTAGACTTTTACCGGAAGTATATAAAATCCATTCATGTGAAAATGATCATTATACAATAGACAATCTTGATTTAGGCCTATTAGATCTTTGCACAATACCTCAGTTAACAACCGAAACAGATACAATTTATACCGAGGTTGTTTCGGAGGAAGATACAATTACAGAAACAGATATTTTAGAATATGATTATCACTTCTTGCGTAATTTTATTTATTATGAAACACCGGAAATAGTTGTGTACGGAGAAGATGAAAATCCTTTGTTTGGTGAGGAGCAACTGATTATTTTAAATACAGAAACTGAAGAAAATGACACTCTTGATTTAGTAAATTCTTCGCCTTTAAATTATCCTGTTTTCGAAATGGGTAAGGTCTATGATATTACAGTTAAAGTTCAATCAGAATATGTGAACTATGATAATGACGATACCGTTTATAATATTGTTCCAATATATGATGCATCTGTTAATATCACAAATAATCTAGAAATACATGCACCTTCATATGAATTTGGAACAAATGAAGATGGAATTGTTGCAGATTACCCATATTTTAGAGTAGGTGTTCCTAATATGACAGAAGATGCTGACTTGTCATTCACAAAAACAATGACAATTACAGCTGATGCTGATGACTTTAGCGTACAGTGGGCTGGTAATGAAGGAAACTTATATCGTGCATATGTGCTTGGCGGTGTCGATTATGGTGGAGTAAATTTTGTAACTTATGGACCGGAAATCCCTACCTACATTTTGCGAGACCCTCCTGGAACAAATTCTTATACTTATATTGAAAAAGAGAGCGGATATACAATTTCACAGTCATATGATTTTAATTTCGGAGGAGGTTCTACGTACGATAATAAGTTATTATATGGATCAAAATTTGAAGTTGGTGGTGGCCTTGCAGGACCAGTATTTGAGGCAGAGCATAAAAATACATTAAATGGAGGTATTGAATCATCTAACTTCGTTAATGAGAAAGGAGAATTTACAGAATCGGTAACATTTACTCAGAGATTTTCAACATCCTCAGAACCAAATGCTGTAGGCTCAAATGCAGATGTTTATATTGGTAAATCTTATAATATGTTTTTTACTCAAACCTTAAATCTTAGAGTTTTACCAACTACATATTGTCAGGATAATGGATTAGAGCATCTAGATCCAATGTACACTGCAGAAACATGTTATACATTGGGTAAGCGTGAAGGTTTTGCTGTAACAGAAGATTCTTCAGCTACATATTTTATTTACTCTCAAGATCATATTTTAAATTCTTTATTGCCCAATTATCGAGACTTAATTTATGCTTTGCTTGAAACATCACCATTGTATGAGTCTAAAATACCTGCTGATCATATTTTGTATGGTACAAGTAATGAGGCTCCTATCTGGGCAGATACAATTGCTATGTCAGGAGATACATTACCTAGTTATGTTTTTCTTGGAGATTCAACACAAATGGACTCAATTGCTTTTTTAAATCAACAGATTTCTGTCTGGATGCAAACAATAGCATTAAATGAAAAGGCTAAAGTTGAGGCCGAAGAGCTGGTCGAAAACATATCCATTGATGGAACTGCAGGAGTTTATGAAAGTATTGTTAGTTATACGTCAACAGATAAAGAAGAAACAACATATAATTATAAGTTCAAGCTGTTCGGAGGTGCAGAAATGGGATTTGAGTTGAATAAATTTGGTTTCCAGATTGTCTCTAATACTTATAAAGAGTGGGAGCGGGAACTCGGGTTTGAGTATACCGAGCAACGGCGCATGACATTTGGTTATGTAATTGACGACCCCGATATGAGCGATTATTATAGTATTGATGTAAAGATGGATGAAGATGGGGTTATGAAATCAAATGTTGATGAGTATATAAATACTGATAATCAGGATGATTTTGCAGACTTTAATCAGGAAATGCAAATTATGTCAGGAGTTACAAGTGGAATTGCTTTTGCATATGGTAAATTATTATCTCCTGCAATTGGCCAAATTTATAATATCGCATTTGCTGTAGCTCTTTCATCTTGTTATCTAGGTGAAATGGCGAATTATAGAGATGATATTGATGGCGAAGACGTGTCTTACGGATTAACTGCATCATCACCTATATTTTCAATTTTAGGAGGTAGAAGTTCTTGTCCATACGAAGGACCTGAATATACAACACTATATCTTGACTCAGCTACTAATGAACCATATATTCTTCATCAGGGAACACAACAAAGAGAAGATCCGGTGATAAATATTGAACCGGCTTCTGTAATAAATGTGCCGGATGGAGAAGCTGCAGTATTTGAGTTAAAACTAACAAATAATAGTTTTACTGGTCACGACTTTATTTATGAACTTCAGGTGGATGAAGATGCAAATCCGCATGGTGCTGTAATTAAAATTGACGGATTGAATCCAAACCGATCCTTCTTTGTAGCTGCAGGAGAAACATTGACAAAAACTCTAACTGTTGAGCAGAATCCTGCTGGTGATATGGAATATGACGATCTGCAGTTAATTTTCCATTCATCTTGTCAATATGACCCAACAGATAATTTCCCTGATATTGCTGATAGTGTAACTTTTTCAGCTCATTTTATCCCTGCCTGTACTGAAGTAACATTCTCAAATATTACAGATGATTGGGTAATTAATGTTTATAATGAAAATGTTATGCCTGTTACTGTTTCAGGTTATAATATTAATCAGTCAACGTTTGATAAAGTATATTTCCAGTATTATCAATCAGGAACAACACCTACTACGTTTATGACCCTTTATAATGATACAGTTGATACTGATTGGGCAGGATTTACAGGAGAGAAATTATATATTGATGGAGAATCTTCTGTTAGTTTTGATTGGGATGTGTCATCATTAAATGATGGGAATTATACTTTGGTTTTAACATCAATGTGTTCAGATGGGTCAATTAATGAATCAGATCATTTAGTAGGAACTATTGACAGAATTACTCCTCGACCGTTCGGAACACCTGAACCTGCTGACGGAATTTTATCATATGGCGATGATATTTCTATATTATTTAATGAGGATATTAATAGTGGAGAATTATTCAATTTTGGCCAATATGGTTCTGAAAGTTATATCAAGTTACGTGGTATGTTAAATGGGACTGACCTCATTGATAGTCCAACTTTACTTCATGATGCCAGTGTACACTTTGATGGTGTTAATGATAATCTGAAAATTGACCATATTAACTTAGACCATTCAGATTTTACAATAGAATTCTGGGCTAAACGTAATGGCACAGGAAGAGAGTGTCTTATAAATATTGGAAATCCAATACAGGGAGGACTTTGGATAGGTTTTAATGAGTCAGACCATGTTGTAATTGAAATGGATGGCCAGACAATGATATCTGAGAGCGCATATCCAAACATTGATGAATGGGTTTTCTACACCATAGTTTATGATCGTGGAGATGAAACGCTCGAACCTCAAATGACAATGTTTATTCTAAGCGGAGCCAGTGGGTCACCAGAAGTGTTTGAATTCGATATGTATTCTTCTTTGGAAGGAACGATGTATGTTGCCTATTGTCCTGAGGATGCTTCGGCATTTTATGGAAATATTCATGAACTAAGGATTTGGAATTATACTCGTCAGATAACCGAAATATCATCTCAAAAAGGGCAAATACTTAATGGTTATGAAGAAGGACTTTATGGATTATGGCCTTTAAACGAAGCAAGTGGTGATTATGCAAAAGATATAGCTTTTGGACGTGATGCTGAGATGAATGGAACTTGGCATGTTTCCAGAGATGGAAAAGGCCTTGATTTGCAAGGGGACAATTGTTTCCCTGTTCCTGCCGGTTCAATGGTATTCTCAGATCAGACAGATTTTACAATAGAATTTTGGTTTAAATTAGCTACTCCTGTTTCTGATGTTGCACTTATATCAAATGGATATTTTGAGAATGATTTTAATCAGCATGGGTGGAATATTACTGCAACATCAGATAATGAAATTAGTGTATCAAATAATGGAAATTCAGTAAGTATTACTGCTGATGAATATCTTGATAATTCATGGCATCATTTTGCACTTTCGCTTAATAGGATAGGTTATTTGAGTATTTATCTTGATGGAAATCTTGTTGAGACAGAAAGTCCAACTAATTTTGAAGGATTTGGAGCATCACAATTCGTTGCAGGAGCACGTTGGTATAATCTTGCAATGATTGATTATTATGATCAGTATATGACTGGTCAAATGGATGAAATTAGATTCTGGAATTCTGCAAGAACTCAAGATCAGATTCAAAGATATATGAATTATACTTTGTCTGGTGATGAGCCTGGACTTAAAGGCTATTTCCCATTTGAGGATGTAACTATTCCTAATCCATCAATATCAAATGAAAATTCTGGAAACTTCACTCTTGATACAATTGGTATTGCGGGTGACACTTTATTACCAGTAAATGTTTTTACTTCTGAAACACCAAATATGAAGCTTCAAAGACCGGAAGTTTTAATTCCTCACACTATTGTAATTAGTGATGACGAAGTAGTTATTACACCGAATGTTGATGATAATGAAATTGAAAATCAGATTCTGGATATTTCAATTCGAGGAGTGAAAGATCTTAATAATAATGTATTAGCATCAACAATTACCTGGCCTGCATTTGTAGATAGAAATAATGTGGTTTGGGACCTTCAGGAAATTGAGATTGAAAAGTTTGTTGAAGAAGAAACGATTGTAGCTGTAAACGTACGTAATAAGGGAGGGTTAAACGAATCTTATAATATTACAAATATTCCTGACTGGATGGAAGTGAATCAGTCGAGTGGAAATCTAAGTCCTCTTGAAGTTGAGGAAATTGAAATTACAATTAAACCTGAGCTAAATATTGGAGAATATGACCATGATATTAATCTGGTTGCTTCAATGGATTATAACGAACGCCTTGGCATTAATGTTAAAGTTAACGGACATGCTCCTGAATGGTCAGTAAATCCTGAAGATTATCTTTATACTGCTAATATAATTGGTCAATTAAGTATAGGAGGGATTCTTTCAACTGATGAGGAAGATATTGTAGCATGTTTTGTTGATGATGAATGCAGAGGTGTTGCTAATGTTCAATATTTTGATAATCTGGATATCTATCTTGTATTCTTAAATGCTTATGCGAATGAAGATGGTTAAAACATCGAATTTAGAGTTTATGATGCAAGTACCGGTGAAATATTTGCAAATGTAACACCAAGTTTGGAGTTTGAAGCAAATGAACTTTATGGAAGTATTGCAGATCCATTACCAATTAATGCAACTAACTTTGTACAACAGACATTTGCTGTAAATTCAGGATGGAATTGGGTTTCATTTAATGTATATTCTGATGAATTTAATGACTTAAATATAGCAATGTCTGACTTTGATGCTGAAATACATGATCTTATTAAATCCCAAACAGATTTCACAACCTACAAGAGCTCGGGAGAGTGGTTTGGAGCATTAACAAGTTTAGATGTAATGTCAACATATAAATTGAATGCTTCTAATGCTCAGACATTCAGCATGTCGGGTTACAGAGTCGTTGCAGATACTGTTCAGATTCCTGTTTCAACAGGATGGAACTGGATTGGCTATCCATTATCTGTTCAAAAAACACTAATGGAAGCACTTTCAAGTTTAACACCAAGTGATAATGACATTATTAAATCTCAGCACCAATTTGCAGTTTATAGTGAACTTCAGGGTTGGATTGGTAGTTTGACATATATGCAACCAGGTAAAGGCTATATATTGTATTCATCATCTGAGGGAGTATTAGAATATACATCAGGTGTGACAGCAAAAACAAATATTGAAATTGATGATGATTCTGATTTACCTTCAACAGAGCAAAATATGACGATAATTGCAGAACTTGAACTTATTAATCCCGAACTCTATGATGTGTTTGCTTATGATGAATATGGTATTTGTGGGAAGGCAAAACCAATAAAACTTACTGATGGCAGTGTAAGGTTCTTTATCACTATAAACAGTGCGGCTCCTGAAACAATACATTTTGAAGCAAAAACTCTTTATGGTAGGTTATATGCAAATGAGACAATTGGCTTTAAATCAAATCAAATGCAAGGAAGTCTGGACGATCCTATGCTTCTGACTTTTGGTAAAGAAGATGTTTCTGTATTTGCAGATGTTTATCCAAATCCATTTAGAAAAGATATTAGTCTCAATTTCTATTTGAATGATGATCAGGAAGTACAACTTAAACTTTATAATTGATTAGGTACAGAAATTAGTATTGCTCAAATTGAATTGCCAAAAGGTTCACATCAGCTTGACTTAATACACGAGCTAAAACTTGATAAGAACCTTAGTGATGGAGTTTACATGCTTAAAATAGAGTATAACGGAAAAGAAGAGTTAATTAAAATAGTTAAAAATTAGGTCGGATGACGGATGACCGATCAAAAATCAAAAACATGAAAAAGCAAATTTTAGTTTTAACCCTGACAGCAATATCTTTTATAAGTTTTGCACAACCTTGGACTGTTAATCCTGCTGAATATGAATTTACAATGAATATTATTGGACAAGTTTCTATTTCAGGAACTATTGAGGATAATGCATCAAATTATATTGGAGCATTTGTTGATGATGTTTGTGTTGGCGTTTGTTCTCATGTTGAAGATGCTGGAGAGTATAAGCTATTTTATCTGACAGTTTATTCAAACCAGTCAAGTGACGAAACGGTGGAGTTTAAGTTTGTGGATGCATCCGAAACAGAAACACTAATTTCCAATACTGTAGTTTTTGAATCTGACGGGATAATTGGTGATGCTGATGCACCTTTTATTTGGTTTGATACAGAAGAATATGCTTCAACAGATATACTGGAGTTTAGTTTCAACGAGCAGGTCTCACCTGCCGAAATTAATACAACAGCACACACAGTTAGCGTTCTTGTTGAAAATGGTACAGACCTCACAAATTTAATCCCTGACTTTTTATTAGCCCCCGGAGCTACTGCAGAAGTTAATTCTGTTCAACAGGAATCCGGAGTAACAGCAAATGATTATTCATCAGACGTGGTTTATGTTATTAACGGTGCAGATGAATCAACAGCAAACTGGACAATAACAGTTACAGTTGATGAATCAGGAATTGATGATTTTGACTCTGAAATGGTTTCAGTTTATCCAAATCCTGCGAGTGATTATATTATTATCAGTTCAGATAATTTCATTAACTATCATGTGCAGATTATAGATCAAAAAGGTAAAATCTTATTGACTAATAAATTACTTGAAGAAAACTTAAAATTAAGTATATCAGAACTTTCAAAAGGATTATATTTTATTATTTTTGTAAATGAAAAGAATGAGAAGCTTTTTCATAAGCTGATTATTCAATAACAGTAGTTTTAGGCAAAAAAATTCCGAGGAATTGAGGAGATTTTTAAGGAATTTAAGTATCCGTTATTTATAGCGGATACTTTTTTTTACCGTTAACTAATCTAATCTAACCGTTCACTAAAAACATATTTTAATCTCCTGATTTACAACTTACATTTGCTTTGAACATTAAAACGAAACAAAATGAAAAACAAAGTAGATCTAAAAACATTAACTCTCATTTTATTGGGAATTGTACTGAGTATAAGTTCTTTTGCTCAATATACATTGCAGGATTCTGATGTAACAATTACCGATGGAGTAATTCAAGAATGTACTTATGTCGGGGGGGATACATATATTATTATTCCCGACCAATTGTCAGGACAAACTGTTACAGGAATTGCTGATGAATATTCTGATGATGGTGTTTTTGCAAATATGGGTTTGATACAGGTTGATTTACCTTCAGGAATGGAATATATTGGGGAGTATGCTTTTTTTGGTAACAGCATTGAAACTGTAAATTTTAGTAATTGCCCGGATTTGGAAAAAATTGGTATAGGTGCGTTCCACTCAAACAGCTTTATTGATGTTGATTTAAGTGGTAACATAAATTTAATCAGTATTGGTTCTACTGCATTTTTTACTCAACAAGGAGATGGCTTAACAAGTGTTAATCTTTCAGGTTGTACTTCTTTGGAGACTATTGAAAGTTCTGCATTCTCAGCAAATCAAATAGCATCTTTAAATTTAAGTTCTTGTACTTCTCTAGTTGAAATAGGAATTGGAGCATTTTCAAATAATAAGTTAACTGTTTTAAATCTAAGTGGGTGCACATCTTTGTTAAAAATCGGCGGTTATGCATTTAATAATAATTCAATGTCTGGTTTTAGCTTACCTGTGAATACACAGTACAGTTCTTTTGGCTGGATTGACGAAAATAATAATCAGTATGATGGTGGTGATTTTGTGTCTAACTTTATTGTTGAATATTGGGTACCCGTTACATATACAATTCAAGATGCAGATGTAACAATTGTTGAAGGTGTTATCACTGAGTTTATTTATGATTATACAGAAACTAGTATTACTATTCCTGAGATATTGCAAGGTCAAACAGTAATTGGAATTGCCGATGATAATACAGAAGGAGTTTTTGAAGGCAAAGGTATAACTGAGGTGTTTTTTCCATAAACTATGCAATTTGTTGGAAACAGAGCTTTTTATGACAATAATATCGAAGTTCTGGATATGGAAAATTGTTCTCAATTTGAAAGATTTGGGAAAAAGTCATTTGAGGCAAATGATATTACTATATTTCCTAATTGTTCTCAAAGTCTTGTACATATTGATGATTATGCATTTAGAGGAAATAAACTTAACGATATTGACTTTTCTAATTATACAAAACTAGAACGAATAGGGGATTATGCTTTTTAACTCAATTTTGATGGATATTATGGCGCATTAGATTTAAGTGGTTGTATTTCTATGGATGAAATAGGTGTTGGTGCTTTTTTTCAGGCATATCTTAATAGCGTAAATTTTACAGGATGTGAATCTTTGCGTGTAATTGGAAATTCAGCTTTTTATCAAAATTACTTAACAGAAGTAGATTTGTCTTCTTTGACAGCATTAGAAGTTATAGATGTTAATGCTTTTGCATGGAATTCAATTACGGATGTTGATATCTCAACATGTGAAAGTCTTTATAAAATCGGCTATTGGGCATTTGACAATAATTCTGGTTTATCTCAAATTCAACTGCCTTCAGAACCAAGTACGTATTATTATTTTTGGAGAGATAATAATGATATTACATATTCTGGAGAGGATATCATAAATGACCTAACTCTCTCTTACGAGATGCCTGTTTATGTTTTGAGTGATGAAGATGTAGTCGTTACTAATGGTTATATTACTGAATGTTTAGTTGATTTTCCAATAGGCAGAACTTACCTTGTTTTTCCTGATATTCTTGATGGTCAACCTGTTTGGGGGATTGCTGATGGTGATTATATAGTAGGTAATTCTTATGGTATTTTTGAAGATAAAGATATTGAAAGAGTTTATATGCCATCTACAATAAAGAAAATTGGAGATTATGCTTTTAAAGGAAATGTAATTATTAATCTACCCATAGGTGGATATGCAGACTTATTACAAATTGGTGTCGAGGCATTTGCAGATAATTTGCTTACAATTCTTGACGTTAATGCATATTCTTTAGCTGTAATAGATGAATATGCTTTCTATAACAATCAATTGACAGATGTAGATCTTAATTATGCAACGGCATTAAAAGTAATATGTGATTATTCATTTGCATCAAATAATATCTCTACACTTACTTTAAGCGATGCAGACCAGTTACAGCATATAGGTCAATATGCATTTGCTTTAAATTCTATTGTAAATTTTATTTTACCAACACCTCATGTTTCAGGCTATAATTTTAACAACTGGACAGGAACAAATTCATCAACTTATGCTGGTGGAGCTTCAGCAAGTAATTTAAATATAGGTTATAATGCAGATTTGTCTGCAATAGGACATTCTCTTACATTTACTGTGACAGATGGTGTTTTACCTATTGAATCAGCATATGTTACATTGGAAACTTTTGGAACCAGGTTGACAAATGCAGCAGGTCAGGTTGTCTTTGAAAGTGTTGAGGATTATGAATATGATTATACCGTAAGTGCATTTAATTACGATGATAATTCCGGTTCAATTACAATGTACGGTGCAAATGATTTTGAGGATGTGGTTTTAAATCCTTCTGCATATGATGTTGTATTTAATCTTTATGATGGATTAAGTCCTGCAGGTACAGCAAATATAAACTTTGACGGTGTTGATTATACTGCGTATAGTGGACATCTTGTGATTGAAGATGTATCGCTTGGAACTTACGCTTACACTATAACAAGTGACTTTTATTCAGAAGTGTCATCAACACTTGATGTTGTCGCAGTTGATGTAGAAGAAATTGTTCACCTTAATAGAGTTTATTCTGTAAACTTTACTGTTACAGATGGAACCAACCCAATAGAAGGTGCAAATATTAACTTTAATGGAATTGACTATCTAACAAGTGCTACAGGAATGGTTTCAGTTTCGAATTTGAATGAAGGTACTTTTGAATATAGCGTTTCTGCAGACGGTTTCACTACGTACTCAAATTCAGTAATAGTTTCTGATGATGACGTAAATATAGAAGTAGCTCTTGATGCTGTATATACCCTGACTTTTAATGTGTCTGATGGAAGTAATCCGATTTCCGGAGCAAATATTAATTTTAATGGAACAGATTATGTTTGTGATGCTGTAGGACAATTGATTATTGAAGATTTGACAGAAGGAATATATTCTTATACTGTGACATCTGATGGTTATTCAATGGTTTCTGATAACATTGATTTATATGCAGATGAAGTGCTAACAATAGTTCTTGATTTAGTTTATGATGTTGAGTTTTATGTAACAGACGGAGTTTTACCTATTGAAAATGCTACTGTTGAATTAGATGGCGAAACTTTAATGACAAATTATGCTGGTTTCGTAACATTTAACGATATTCCGGCGGGAACATATATATATTATATTTCTGCTTCAGGTTTTGAAGATTATTCATCAGGTTTAGTTGTTGATGGGGATATCACAGAAACAGCTACAATGGCAATTGTTGGAATAGATCAGTTTATTAATCCAAACATTTCAGTTTATCCAAATCCAACAGCAGGACAATTAAATTTTGCAGGAATCGAAAGTAACACTAGAATTGAAATATTCTCACAAACAGGACAATTAATCGTAAGTTTCGAGAGAAGCTATGATTTTAATTTTGATATTTCTGACTATCCTGCTGGAGTTTATACAATAAAATATTACCCCGATAATTCAAATATGGTTGTTAAGAGAGTTATCAAGGAATAATTCTCTTTATGTTTTAATGTTACAACAAGGCTGTTCGCAAATATGCGAATGGCCTTTTTTCTTTACTGTAGTTTTCGATTGGCTTATTAAATTGCAAATATTTTAAGTAAGTCAAGAGTAAAAAAAGATATTAAGGATTTAGCGATTTTATATTAACTTCGCAATATGAATATCACAATTGTCAATCCTTCAAAAATTCCAGCATTGCTTTATGGCGGAACTGAGAGAGTAATATGGTATCTTGGGAAAGAGCTGGTAAAGTTATGACATAAGGTAAGGTATCTGGTTGATGAAGGATCATCTTGTGATTTTGCAGAAGTATTAATTCTCGATTCTCGAAAAGAATTTAACGCTAAAATACCTGAAGATACGGACATAGTTCATTTTAACTTTCCTGTTGATGAGGAAATTGATAAACCATATGTAATTACTATTCACGGAAATTCATCTCCGGGTCAAGTGTTTCATGAGAATTCAATTTTTGTGTCACAAAATCATGCACGAAGACATAATTCAGACTCATTTGTTTATAATGGATTGGATTGGGATGATTATGGCGATACCAACTTTGTAAAAAAAGATGAGTACTTTCATTTTTTAGCAAATGCAGCCTGGAAAGTAAAAAACCTTAAAGGCGCTATAAAAGCTTGTTAACAAGCCGGCAAAAAACTTGCTGTGATGGGGGGAACAAGATTGAACTTTAAGATGGGATTTAGATTTACAACTAATAGGAATGTTAAATTTCACGGAATGATTGGTGGAGGTGAAAAAGCGGATTTGTTACGAGGTTCAAGAGGTCTGATTTTTCCTGTTTTGTGGGATGAGCCATTTGGTTTAGCAATTACAGAAAGTATGTACTTTGGTTGTCCTGTATTTGGAACAAAATATGGCTCATTACCTGAACTAGTAAACGAAAATACAGGATTTTTATCAAATAAAATTAGCGAAGTTGCCGAGGTGTTAGAAAATGTAAATTCTTATAAGCGTAGACAAATATCTGATTATGCGATAGAGAATTTTAATTCCAAAAAGATGGCATTAGAATATTTTAAAAAGTACGAAACAGTGTTAAATGGCAAACCCCTTAATACTAGCAAGCCAAAATATTTGCCAGAGCTAAACGAAAAGATATTTAAATTTGATTAATGCATATTGTAGCAGCCATATTATTTGCAATTGTACTCGGAGCTTTAATCTGGTTTTTAAAAGTATTTAGAAAACAGGGAGTTAAGAGAATCGTATTTGTATCTTTATTTGCAATTAAACTTCTGGCCGGCATAAGTTTGTACTCGATTTACACTTTTTATTACGATTACGAAATGTCCGATATTCATAAGTTTTATAGTGGAGTGAAGGCATTATATGAAGCTGCAGATGATAATTTTGCAGATTATTTAAGGCTGGTTACCGGAATTCAAGGAGATCAGCCACAGTTACAGAAATATTACGATAATTCTGAGCATTGGACACGTGAATTTGATTACGGATTATTTAATGATAACATAACAATAATGCGTTTTAATGCTATTGTTTGTCTTTTTTCTTTTGGTAACATTTATATTCATATCGTATTGATGGCATTTCTTGCTTTTCTGGGTAGTTTTTATCTTTTCCGGGGTGTAAAGGGAATTTTGAAAACTAAAAAAGCGATATTATTAGTTGCCTCATTTCTAATCCCTTCATGTTTGTTTTGGGCTTCCGGATTGTTAAAAGAAGGTTTGATGATGTTTGCAATAGGCTTTGCTGTTTATTATCTTGCTAAACTTTATAAGAAGTTCAATGTTTTTCATTTAGCTGGATTCGCCCTTTCCTGTGCTTTGCTTTTTGCATCAAAAATTTATGTTTTACAGGCTTTTTTACCAGCAGTGGTTTTCTTTTTCATTATAAAGAAGATGAATGTAAAGTATCAGCTTATAAGTTTTGCTGCGTTTTTACTTATTTCTGGTGTTATGGTGCTTTATAGCGGTAAAATTTTTGGCTACGATATTCTTTCGACATTATCCGGAAAACAGAACGATTTTATAAACTACATTTCATTACAGGAAGACCCGGGAAGTACATATGATTTAACACGATTAAGTCCGGAGATAGCAGCTTTTCTAAAGATTGTACCCGAGGGATTAGTAAATGTCTTTTTCAGACCATTCCCAACTGAAATAAACTCAGCTTTTATGTTGTTTTCCTTTTTAGAAGTTATGGGCTTTGTTATATTAATGATAATTCCAATCTTTTTCTTTAGAAAACCATCAACAGAAAATTTGAGGTACATCTTGTTCTTTACAATGTTTATTCTATTTCTGTATGTTGTAGTTGGTGTTTATACTCCAAACACCGGCTCAATAGTTCGATACCGAATCCCTGCTTTACCATTTTTATTCCTTGTCTTAACAATGATAACTGATTGGGAGAGGATTGGGGAGAAAATAAAAACTATAAGCTTTCGTAAATAATGATGAAACAAATATTTTTTATAATAGTTCTTTTGTCTTTTTTCTGGGGATGTAATAATCAGCCAAAGCAGGATACTATAAATGGATCTGATGCTATTTCTGAGATTAAAAATGAGGCAGAATTAGAGCAATCGGTAAATGAATGGAATTACAAAGAAGTAGGCAGTAATTATATTGATACTTTAATCGTAGATATATGTTCCACGCAAGATTTAGAATTTATTGATTTATATCCAATTATGGATTCCATTGCTTCTGATAAATATGAAAGTTTGGTTTTACATGATTTACTAAAAGATAATGGATTCGAAATTACAAATTGGGGACGCGGGAATTGGATGGAAGGTCCGAGAATTGTAAGTTTTACTATGTCTAACGGTAAATGTGAATGTCAAATAGATAAACTATATTACTCAACTGAAAATGAAGATGAGTATAAAGTAACTGAACGAATAAAATGTTCTGAAATCGAGTAGTGAAACATTTTCTAAAAGAAATTCAACTCCATACTCATACCCATTTTGTAATAGAGGTTATTAAGTATGCCAAAGCCCGGGTAAAGTCCAAACTCATGATAGAAAGTAAAGTATGCCGGTTTTTCAATAATTTTATTGCGTCTTTCGAATTCTACAAATTTACTTTTTAATGGTACGCGATATTCCCATCCAAGCCTGAAACCAAAATTGTTTTGTTTTATGTTTGTCGCATCCTGATTTACGACAAACTCTCCTAAAACGGAACTAATTTCTTCACCATAAACTGTTGCGTTTGCGTTTGGCAAGTAAAAGTCAAATGGTTTAATAATTGTTTTACCAATCAATATGTCAGCATAGAAGGTTTTATATGATGTTTGACCACTTGTACCATAGTCTTTGACAAATGTAATTCTGTTTACAATATCGCTGCTGGCATATCCGAGATAAACTCCATAAAAATCAGAAATTGTGCGAACTCTTCCATTTACATCTGAGTATTTTTTTGAATTGTTACCATCATTCAACATGCTGTATTCTATGTTTGCATATTTAACAATTCCCGGGGAATCATAAGCAGATTTACCTAGTGTAATAAATTCTGTACCATCTGTTGTAATCAAGGTTTCATTTTCAGGAAGAAAGAAGTTTGACCTGTATGTAATTCCACCAACTCTAATAGCACATAGTCTGCGATGTTTTAATTTGTCACTTGTCCATGAGTTAGAGTAATAGACATTACCTCCATACTGCGAAGAGTAAGTTCTTACAGCCCTTAGGTAGTGCTCATCTCTAACAGCATCGTTTATTGGAATATTAATCCCAAGATCAGCCACCATTTCATTATGTAATGGATAAAGGTAATCAATATCATATAACCAGTCCATAAAAGTAAAAAAGCTTGCTTTGGGATATTGCAATTCAACTTGTCCGCGAAGAACAGTTTTTTCATTAAGAAAGTAATTTGCCTTTACTCCAAAACTAAGGTTTTGGTTCCATTGCATATTATAAATAAAAGGGCTAATGTCTATATATAATTTAGGAATGTTAAATGGATTATCCTTAACTGTTCTATAAATCTCCTCGGAGTCTTCTTGCGCATAACTATTTGATGTACTTAGAAGCAATCCAATAGTTAACAGTAAAATAATGCAAGTATTTTTCATAATAAAAATTCGAGCTTACAATTTACAAATTATATTACGAATAGATAAATATTTGGAGACTTATTTAAATCAGATAATCAATAAGATTTTTTTGAAAATACAAGCTGAAAGATAATGAAATTGATTAGAGAGACACTAATCCCAAAGATATTTGCATCCAAATCAAAAGGTAGACTTATCTCACTCAAAATTAAAATCAGAGTTGTCAGTCCACCAGATATCATGGATATTATGGCAGCAATTGGTGAAGGTTTTTTTAAGAAAAGCATTCCTAAAACCGGAATAAATAATCCCGATACCATAAAGGCATATGAGTAAAGCATCAAGTCGAGAACACTTGTCATAACAGTTGCCAAAAGGATTGCAGTTCCACCAACGATAAGTGTTATTAATTGTGAAAATCTGATTTTATTTCTACTAAAAAAGGTTTTGTCCTTTAAAATATCTGTTGTTAAATTTCCTGATGCAGCCATTAAACATGAATCAGCAGTTGACATTATTGCGGAGAAATAGACTGACATCATTAATCCCACCATTCCTATTGGGAAAACATGTCTGAGAAATAATGGTAATCCTAATTCAGCATCAATTTTGGCTCCGGGAGCATATCCAAAGTTTGTAAAAACTCCTTGCTGGTAAGCAACTTTGGCAAAAAGTCCAAGAATTACACCCATAAAGGCCATTATTGGCCATTCAAATAATCCGGCAATTCGCCATGCACGTTTAGCGGTTTTTTCGTCTTTGCAGGCAAAAATTCGTTGGTAAAGTGTCATTCCGATAAACCATACCGGAACAATTGTCACTAACCAGTTTATTATTTGTGAGATAGAAATATTTGAAAGTGAAAAGAACTCGCTAGGCAGGTTAGCTTGTATCGATTCCCATCCTCCAAGTTTATAATATCCCATAGGTATTCCAATAAAACACAAACCTAAAATCAAAACCAACCATTGAATTGTATCAGTATAAATTACGGCTTTTATTCCTCCGAGCACTGTATAAGTTACAGCGATTACGCCCATTAACAGAACCGCTGAATTAAGGCTGAATTCAGGAAAAGTAGCAGATGCAAGTTTTGCTCCGGCAAGTATTTGTGAGCTCGTGAATCCAATATATCCTATAAATGATATTATTCCAGCAATTATTGCAACATTTCCATTGTAATAGTGCTTAAGAATTTGTGGAAATGATTGAAACTTATTTTCAAGACCAACTTTATAGACTTTCGGAATTAGCAAAACAGCACTTATCCACGCTCCTAAAAGCCCTGTAAATAACATCCACGAACCTGATAGTCCCATCACAAAACCGAGTCCTCCCAAACCAATAGAGAATCCACCTCCCACATCGGTTGCAACAACAGATAAGCCAATATGTCCGGCAGACATATTTCTCCCACCCACATAGTAGTCCTCGCCGGTTTTGTTTTTTTTCATAAAGTAAAAACCAACACCAAGCATTGCAGCCATATATGACAAAAAGATTAATATATCAATCCAATTGATTCCCATAGGTAAAAAAATTTGTTTGATTATTTATTAAGAAATAAATACTGATTGCAGGTTAAAGCTTTTTAAGCTTTTATAAGAAACTGATATTTGAAACCTGTTAAAAATCACAATACTACTCTTTGTAAATGCAAACTTAATGAGTTTTTAACGGAATTCAAAATTCAATAAAAAGTCCGCAGATACAATTTGTTCCTGCGGACTTACTCATTGGTTGATTAGGGCATGCTAAACTACAAAGTATGAAAAAACTTTCTTTTTGATTAACTCTGCCGGATGGCACAAAACTATTGTGCCATATCACCGGCTAGAGAAGAACATATTATTATGTCTCGACATTATTCTGTAATCATTTCTTGTAAATTATTTATTTGTTCCTGAAGTGATATAAGCTGCTGCTTAATTTCAATATTTTCTTGTTCCAACTGTTCAATCTTGTCTTCCTGGGTTTCGATAATTTCTTGCTGCTCTTGTGTTGCTTTTACTAGTGGAACTACGAATTCGGCGTAACGCAGGCCGTAATAATCATATTCACTTTTTGGAGCATCTACACCATGAAAATTATAATCACATTCTTTTGCTGCTTGTTCAACTTCCTGAGCAATAAAACCTGTACGAACAATCTCTAAATCTTTAGCAGACGCGGCACGATTACGGCATGAGTCGGGGATTTGTAAATAGTCATTAAGTTTATCAGTATTGAAGCTATAAGTTACAGGTCTTAATTTGCTAATAAATTCTATTCCCGGTACATTTTCCTGTACATTATCTTTAAAACGACCGTCAGAATCTGTGGTCCATTCTACAGGACCGCCGATGCTTGTAGCGGGATTTGAAGTGCCATTTCCTATTCGGACTTGACGTGAAGCAAATATACGAGATGTTTGGCCAATAGCAATTGAATTATCATATGCTGATAAGTTATTTACTGTTGATGCATTGTAGCCAACAAATACTGATGAGTAAATTGATACATCGGTATTAGCACCAGCTCCAGTTCCAATTGCGACGTTGCGCGCACCATCAACGATATCATTAAGTGATGAAACACCTATTCCAATATTATAATCACCATCTTCTAGATCAAAAAGAGAACTATGACCTACACCTATATTACTATCACCAGAAATATTAGAGTTTAATGCATAGCAACCAAAAGCAGAATTTCGTCTCCCATTTGAATTTGAATACAATGAACTATATCCAATGGATGTATTTTCATAACCAATAGTATTGCTGTATAGTGAAATTGTCCCAATAGAAACATTTCTTGCACCAATCGTGTTGTTTTTCATGGATAGATGTCCAATAGCTGTATTTTCTACACCATTATTTACATTTGTAGGTTGATTGTAATACAATGAAGAGTCTCCTATTGCAATGTTATATGAGTTAAAAATTGTTCCTGCATTATTGAAAGACTGACTATATAAAGATGCTACTCCTATTGCAATATTGCAACTTCCTTTTGTATTTGCTCTCATTGATGAGTGACCAAAAGCAATATTTTTTGAAGTATTATTATTCTCTAATGCATTATTACCAAAAGCGAGATTATACTCTCCATCATTATTAGATAATGCATTATTTCCGAAAGCAATGTTATTACTACCAGAGTTACTGTACATTGTTTTAGTACCGATTGAAATATTATCATTTCCCATATTTGTTTTAAGTGACTCTGTTCCAATAGCTGTGTTTCTTGAGCCAGCATTTGAAAGCATGGAAAAACCTCCGACAGAGGTGTTGTTTTCACATTTATTAGATATACAATTCCATACACCCAAAAAGAAATCATAATAACATGATTCCACAAAAGCTCCATCTGTATTTTCATTTTGACTATTATAACCAACAGCGGTGTTGGTATTTCCATAATCATTTTGTTTCAATGAGCCATTACCAATTGCTGTGTTTTGAATTCCAGTCAAATTTGAATATAAGGAGGAATGACCAACAGCTAAATTGTTTATTCCTTCATCTGTTTTTGTAGGCTCATTGTAAAACATAGAGGAATCACCAATAGCAATGTTATTGGATATCCATATTGTATTATTGTTATTAAATGATTGGTTGTTTAGAGAATTACAACCAATAGAAATATTGTTACACGCTGTTTTATTATTTTTTAGTGCAAAGAATCCAATAGATGTATTATTATTTGCAATAGTGTTTAGACCATTAGCACCCGCTCCTAATGCGGTATTATACTTACATGTAGTATTATACATTAGACTTGCGGTCCCAATACCTACATTATAAATGCCTGAAGAATTCATCATTAGAGACGATGTTCCACATGCAGTGTTTGCCCATCCACTATCGTTATACTTTAAAGCTCTAAAACCGATGGCAATGTTTTCAATTCCTGAAGTATTAGAACAACCTGCACTATCTCCAATAAATACATTTTTATTCCAATATAAATCATCATTCTCCCCTGCACCTTCTCCAATAAAGACAGAATGACCTGAGTTTAATATTTCTAATTGTCCCTTTGTTGTGAAGCGTGCTCGAATAATATTGTTTGTTCTAAAATCAAGATCCTGTTCATCTGTAGTCACTATGAAGTTTGTTCCTGAAACTGTACCAGCATTTCCATCTGGTTTCCATATGTTTTCGCCTAAATTATCTTTGTTTATTAACAGTACCCACTCTGGAGCAGAAGGTGTGCCATTGTTATAATAGAATCCTGCAGGGCTTAATCCTCCTGTTCCTGTATTAAATACCAATAGTGAAGTTGCAGGAGATGAGATTGTACTTGCATCTAATGTTGATGTTAACGCAAGTCTAGGAATTAGCAAACCCTTATCAGAATATTGTATTTCCAATCCTGCTGATTCATCAGGAGTAAATTCATTATCACTAATTCCCACTCCCTGTGCAATAATTAGGGAGTTGATGCTCAAAAGGATTGCTAAATATAATAGTCTCATTTTCTCTGGTATAATTTTTTACTTCCCTGGAAAGACATGGCACAAGGCCACACCAAAAACCAGAGAATGATATCTTTAAATTCTATTTATATACATTTTCGCATTTAATTTCTTCGCTACCACCTACACTGTAATATTTTGTGATTCCATAAGTTGATCCATTATAGTCTTGCTTAAATGACATATAGAAAATTTTACATGTCCCTTCTGGGGTTTTAAATGCTACAGCAGCATACATTTCGCGGAAAAGAATTTCGCCTAGGATTCCACGATGAGTTATCCAACCATCGCCTGTTATTACAGCACGTAGAGCTGTTTCAGGCCAGTTTTGTGCAGCAATAGCTTTTACCATAGATGCTTCTAAAGCGGGATCGCTGATTTTTGCCTGTGGCATGCGAACTTTTTCAAGTCTTATCTCTTTTAATTCCTTATAGCGAGCTGTAATGTCATCTGTTCCTGCACTACAGTCTAATGTGAATTCACCTTCTGCTACAATATTTTTATAATCATCCAAATACTGTACTTTTATTGTATTACTTCCCGGTAGTAATTTTGAGCTAAATGCTTCATAGAATTTTAAAGCTCCAAAAGTTTCAGATGTTGTGGGAACAGGCATAATCTCACAATCACTATAAGTGTTTTTGTTTTCTTCGGTGCTTGCTTTCCAATCGTGTTCTGCAATTTGATTCCCATTTGCAAATATTCTGGTAGTAATATATCCGGCACCTTGGATAGCAGAAAGATTATTCTTCAAATATACCATAGCATATACTGTTTCAGTATTACTGAATGATGTTTTAAAAGAACCTTCGTTTTCAGCTTTAATTTCAATTGGATTTGTGCTAAAAACGATCTGACCTGCATATTTTGCGTGAATATCGCTAGTGTAAGTAGCTGCTGCAAATTCCTGAGATATTTTTTTGTAATTTTCTTTAGCAGTAGCTTGTAATTTAAAAAACTCTTCGTCACCTGGAAATAGAATTAAGCAAGCATCAGCAGTTACAACAGCAGCATTGGCCATATTCATTGCATCTTCAAGAAAGTTTGAACTTCTTGCTTTTAGGTTATTCCCTTCCATCATCGCATTATTAATTTCATTTTTTAGGAATTCTCTCTGCTCTGATAACCATTCAGGAAACTTTACTGTAAAATCTTTTAAATATCCTTCCATTTCGTAATCAGGTTGAAATTCATCAGGATATTTTTCTGAAATGGCGATTACATCAGGAGCTTTGTTTATGAAATCAATATCTTTTGCATTATTATAAAAGGTATTTGCTTCATTAAGATTTTTCAGCATTCCAATAAAACCAAAATCGATTTGATTCTTTAATGGATCAAGACTCCAAACAGCTTCTTTAACTTTCTGAAGATCTTCTTCCATATTTTCAGCTGATGCAGCAGCAGAACCTGATTGAGCATTAAATTCAGCCTCTAATTCTTTTATTGCAGATTCTTCTTTACTGATATCAATATCACAACCATCTTCGATAATTCTTTGCTTGTAACCTTTTGCCGACTTTAAATAAATTTCTGCATTCTCAAGATTTCCCTGAGCGAGAAAGTTTTGACTAATTTCAATTTTTTCTTGCATATTTTCTTTCATTTCAATACATTCTTTGTTTTTTGCATCTTCTTCAGCCTGACTTTGTGATGGGGTGTTATTGGTAACCTTATTTGTCACATCTTCAGTTTTATTTTTGATGTCTCTAATTTTAATTTGCGCTGTGGCCGGCAATATCATAATTGCTAAAACCAAAATTGTTAATGTTCTTCTCATTTTTCAATAATTTAATTGTTTTGATAGCAAATAAAGACTATATAAAATTGCAAAACCGACACTTAGTGGTGAACAACATATTTTTGAGGCTGAGTTACAAAAAATGATATTTAAAATTATCCTTACAAAGAGTTTGATGAGAGATAATAATCAGATTTGATTAAAAATATTTATATTTACAAATGTTTAAAAAAATATCATTTTGAGATACTTTATTACATTATTATTTATAGTATTGATTGGTTTAGGTCAGATACAAGCTCAGAATACAGTTGATGAGATTAATCAAATCAAAAATGCAGACCAAAGATATGATTATGCCAAAGAATTATTAGAGTATTATAGGTTAAATGCAATTGATTCTTTGCTAATATTTGCTGATAATTTAAAATTAGATGGAATCGATCAGAGGTTTAATGCTCTTAAAGAGTATGCACATGGTGAATATTACTATGAAATGTATGATTTGGCTACATCTTTAAACTATGCTATTGAGGCAATATACATATATACCCTGGAGAGTGATGAGGATGTTTTATTACTATCAAAATCATATAATCTCGCGGGCTTATGTAGCGAGCAATTGTACAGATATGAGAAAGCATTAGAATATTATGAGAAAGGAATTAGTCTTGCCCAACAGATAGATAATAAACCACAATTAGCGGAATTATATAGTAACAGAAGCTTTGTCTATTACGGAATGGGGGATTTTAGCACAGCCATTGCAAATCTTGAAGCGGCTAATGAGATAAATATAGAGATAAAAGACACGGTTAATTTATCAAAAGACTTAAATAATCTCGGGTACATATATACTTCTTGGCAAAAGTATGATACCGGTATCGAATATTATCAAAAAGCACTTGACTATAGTATGCAAAAAGGAATTGCCGAAAGGAGTGCTATTTGTAATAATAATATCGGAATGAATTATTTTCAACAAGGAGAATTTGATTTAGCTGAGGAATATATATTAAGGGCACTTAAAATTGATGAGGAAAATGGTTTTGATCTTAATATTGCTAAGCGATATAACAATTTAGGTTTTATTTACTATCAGCAGGGAAAGGTTGATGAGTCTATTGAACATTTTGAAATAGCAGCTGATGTGTTTTTAGAGAAAGGCGATTCTTCCAGTTATGCGAAATCAATTATCAATATAGCTGACATTTATTTTCAACTTCAAAGAAATACTGAAGCTTTCCAGTATTTGCAAAAGGGATATAATATCTCTTTAGGGACAAATAATCTACCTCTGATAGAGCATAATACCGGAAAAATGTACAGGTATTACAAAAGTATTGGAGACTTTGAACAAGCCTTAGAATACAGAGAATTATATGATGAATTGGGAGATTCTATTTATTCATTAGAATCTGCAAAAGTTGTAGAAGAGATGGAAACCATTTATCAAACCGAAAAGAAAGAAGAAGAAATAAATCGTCTTAATAGTGAATCGGCGCTAAAAGAAGATATTATAAAAAGAAAAAATCAACAGAAAAATTTGTTGGCAGGTTTTGCAATAATATTGCTTATTGTTTTGGTGGTAATTGTTGTTATCTCTGTTAAAATTAGAAAACAAAGTCGTGAGTTAGAGAATTTGAATAGTGTTAAAAACAGACTTTTTGCAATTATATCACACGATTTACGTGGATATTCAGGGGTTTTTCAGGATGCAGGAATGGTAATCCGACATCATTTAAAAAAGGAGAATTTTGATAAAGTAAATTCAATAAGTGAGAATCTAGAAATTTCTGCTTTATCCTATTCTAGTCAGCTGGATAATATTCTAAGTTGGTCAACATTACAACTAAATGGATATCAGTTAAACCCTGTTGAATTTAAACCATTCGATAAGTGTAATACTTTGATTGAAAGTCTTAACAAAAGTCATAAACTAAAAGGAAATTTATTTGAAAATAATGTAAATCCTGATATGCTTATCAAAATGGATGAAGGTGCATTTGATATAATACTACGTAACATTTTAGCAAATGCTAATAAATTTACTGAACAGGGAATAATTAGTATTAGTTTGGATAAATTTGACACAGGGTTTAAAATATTTGTTACTGATACTGGTATAGGAATGAGTGAGGAAACCCGAGCAAGTATTTTAAGTTCAGCGACTACAAAATCTCAGAGGGGAACTCGTGGTGAAAAAGGTTCAGGAGTAGGACTTGGATTGGTTAAGAATTTTGTGAATTTATCAGGAGGGAAAATTATTATAGAAAGTGAATTAGGTAAAGGAACGAAGTTTGTTCTGGATTTTTCTTAGTATTTTGTGATAATAATATTTAATAGCTCAAGCGCGACTCTGATCGCGTTTGTAAATATTATTATCACAAAGTATTACTATTGAGAGAACTTTCAATTGTAGAGTTTAAAAAATTATGTAAGTTTGTACAAACACATCTTATGGCAAGGATATTTATAGTAGAAGATGAAGAGATAATTCTGGAGAAATTATTAATTCTTTTAGAGTAATTAGACCAAGAAGTTGTAGGACATATCGATAATGCTGATGAGGCTTTTATAAAGATAAAGTCAAGCAATGCAGAGATTGTTTTACTTGATATTGCATTACCAGGTAAGAATAATGGAATCTCGATTGGAAAAAGACTGTCAAAAGAGACGGATATCCCTTTTATTTTTACTTCTTCGTTTCAGGATAAGGAAACAGTTGTTGAAGCAGCAGAGTGCAATCCTGTGACATATCTTACAAAACCTATTCAAAAAGGAGATTTAAATGTTGCTATTGAACTAGCATTAAATAAAAAATCAGAGAAAGAACCAAATATTAATAGTGACTTAGATACTTTTTACACAAAAATCGGAGACAAATTAAGTAAAATAGAGGTGTCAAACATTCTATGGATACAGGCTGCTGACAGTAATTACTGTGACCTGACACTTAATGATGGAAGAAAAGTTTCTTTACGAACTTCCTTATTAAGATTATTAGAGCAAATGCCATCTGATTTTATTCAAACCCACAGACAATATGCAATTCGCTTATCAGCTGTTGATCATATTAATCTTGGGGAACAATCTATTTATATTGGAAAAGACTCTATTCCTTTAGGCAGAACTTATAAGGAAGAGTTTATGAAGAGGATTGAAAGGATGTAAAAAACGGAAAACAAACCTCTAGCTTATTCAAAGACGATTTTTTTAATTATTACCCCCTCGTCGTATTGTAGTTTTATCAAGTAAATTCCTTCATTTTGATTTGAAAAGTCAAGGGTTCTCGCATCATTTTGTTTAAACTCTAAAGTATTTGAATGTAGCTTTTTTCCTTGAATATCAAAGAGCTCTATGAGTACATTTCCGGAAAGTTCTTTAGAAATTAGGTTTATTACTCCTGTGCTTGGGTTTGGAAAAATGCTTATATTGGTGTCAATGTTAAAACCATTAATAGAATTATATTCCGGTGCTAATAATATAAAATTAACAGAGTCTTTGCCATAAGAGTTATAAGCAACAATACTTCCGATGTAATAGTCTGATTCAAGGTAAGAATGAATAGGATTTGATTCTGTTGAATAAGAACCATCACCAAAATACCATTTCAATGAATCTTCACATGAACAGAGGCTTTCAAACTGTATACTGACTCCATCAATTTGTGAATATGTTCCATTAGCTGTTGGTAGTGGGTCTACATTAATCGTAACACCACCAGATGATGAACCACAGTATTCATGAAATAGGTTTAAGGTAAATGTTGTTGTATCCCAAACAGTTGCGTACCATAAATCACCTGATTGAGAATAAGAAAATGAATCAGGAGTCCATTGCCAGTTAAATAAATCGCTGTTTTCATGAGGGGCGCTGTATATTATTGCTTCGTTTCCGCATCTAACAGTTGAAGTTTGGGGCATCTGTAGTTCAAACGGTTCATTTATCAAACAAATAGAGTCTATTATAACATCATCATAATAAAAGTAATATGTTATGTCTTCGTATGGATAAACTATAGGATATGTTTCATTGGGATCTTCCATATATGTCTCAGGCAGCCAATAGCCCTCTTCAAGATTAAGATAGTTTTCAGGAATAAGCCTAATACCGTCTGAACACATAATTTTTAATGTGTCTTGTGTTAAATACAATTCATTTGCTCCGATTGTTGGCCAATCAGAACGAATGTTTCTTGGCATATCATAATTATAGTAAAGAATAGATGTCCCTTTTCCTATTAGTAGCGGATTTGTTGCAATTAGTGTGTCTTCGTTCAAATATTTAGGATCATAATGATAGTTATGAATTCCTAAAGTACCGTATCCGGGATAATGGTTATTGTTTGAAATGTTAGTTGTATTTGAAGTGATATGTAAAACAGTAAAACTGTCACCAAATATATTGTTTTTGATTTTGTTTGAATTATGATGAAAGATCTCAAAATAGCCTTTTACATTATTGTAGTAAAACTCTAATCCATTTTGAGCTGCAACCCATGTTGAAAAATGTCCATGAAAATGATTGTTATAAATCTTGTTGTTAAATCCCGGAAAGTGGATTTCTGCATTGTCTTTAAAAACATTTGAATGAATTTTTATATCGTCAGGATATGATGAATGAAACTCGGCGTTAAATGTATTCGAAAATATATTCATGTTGTTTGAAAAAGAATCTGAAAATTCTCCATTAAAAACATTATTTTCTATATAGACACTGCCGGCAAATGAATTATGTACATTTCCATTAAAAGTATTACCAATAACTTTTGAAAGTGTTGGTATTTCCGTATCGCCATTAAAAGTATTGTTTATTATGGAATCAAGCCGGCCACTAGTGCTAAATTGACAGTTGAATGTATTATTTTTGATCATGGTATTGCTTTCGTTGTTACTTATAGATAATTTTCCTCCAGATATTATGCTGTTTGAAATACATGAATTTGTAAAATCGCTATAAATGGTTAAAGAGGAAAACGCAATAGTGTCTGAAAGTACTACACAACTATCTATTATAATATTTTCACAATGACTTAGTTGAAGGGTGCTTTGATTATCTTCAGAACCAAAAGTAATAGAGTTGAATTTTATATTTGAAAAATTATAAAAATAAATTGAACACGAATCATCAGAGTTAAATATTACATCAGATGGATTATCCGAGGCTGATTTGAAAATAGTTAGGAAGGATGGATTTAGTTCATCAGGAATATATTGATTATCAAAAATGTATGTTCCTTCTTCTATTAAAAAGACAACAGTGTCAGAATTTCCTAATGAATGAAGAGAACTCATTGCTTGCCTAGGTGTGAAATAATCACAGTCAGAAGGTCCTATTGTATATATTCCAGATAATTGAGCATAAATATTTGTTGAGAATGAAATCAAACACAGACTTAATAATAATTGTATAGTGATTTTTCTAATAGGAATTATCATAATGAATTTCTTTAATAAACTCTAACAAATATACAAAATAATATCACGCTAATACCTACAAGGGTAAATTTAATATTGTTAATTGATTAAATATAATTCTAGGCAGAACTTATTAGGAAGAGTTTATGAAGAGGATTGAAAGAATGTAGAACTTATCTTAAAATACTTACAAAACTAAAAGTCACTTAAACTAATTCCTATCCTTGGTGTAGGAAAAGTCATGCCTCCTGTTTGTGTATAATCTCCTATCCCAAACAGGTTTTCAATTGTATAGCTAGCTGCAGGTGCAATTGCCTCAAAAAATACCGAGAAAGTCCCAAACTTTTCATTTATTCTTATATCGAGGCCAGCAATTATTGAAGGTCGGAATGTAGTGCCTGAAATTTTTGCGTAATCGTAGTTCTCTTCCCAAGACATATATCTTATTGACCAGATATTTATACCATATGCTAAACCTAGCCATGGTCTGTATTTTTCGTGTTGAGGATAAGTAAATTTAAGACCTGTTCTGATTGCAAATGTTGTTGCACCATATTTTGCTCCTAAAGGGAGGTTTATTGTCCCTCCGGTACCTATAAAATGATGAACATCTGTGCCTTCTTCTGCTATTTGTTGTTTGTAAGTATACCCGCAAACATCAATTAATATTTTGACATAATTATGTATCTTTATATCTCATCCAATGCCCAGACCAAAACTTGAAACCTTACCATAGTTCTTTTTATAATTTGATAATGAATTAATATTTGATATTGCTGTTGACCAGATCCAATGTGGTATAGGTTTAATTAGGAGGATTTTGCGATAAAATACTTTTTCTTGTTCTGATTTTGTAGAATCAGTTTTAATTTCCTGTCCTTTTACAAATAGGATTGATAATAAGAATATAAAAACAACTACTAGCTTTTTCATAATAATTCCGTTTTTCGTGTTATTGTAACACTTGTGTTAATAATAATTAAATATCAAAACAGAATTCAGGTAGAAATATTCTGTAAATGGCAGTATCAGGTTGATTATAATATTACTCCAAATTTACGATTTTTTTTTATAAGAAAATAAATTTGATAAGTAAAAGAAAAAATAATTGTATTTAACTTTTGGTTTTGAGTATTGCGTTATTCATATTGAAACTTATTTCAGCCTCCTAAGTTTCTTTATAATCTCTTTTCTTACCGGAAGATTATCAGGATCTAACTCTTTTACAGATAATAACTCAAATGTTGGTTTACCTTCAAGTTCAATTAAAACGACAGTTCCCGGGATTAAATATCGATAATCTGAAAAACACCAGTTGAAGTCAATTTCTTCGGTATACCAAATTGTTAACGGTCTTTTTTCGGAATGGAGATATGCTTTTTTACAAGTATATCCATTTATTTCTTTGCTATCTTCGTAGAAATCTATTTCAGGGAGTCTCCATTCAAATATTGTGTCTTTTTCTCTTGCTATTTTGTCAAAAATCATCTGAGTAAATTCATCTATTACCGGAGGAGATAATGGATCGGTTTTTTGCCAGTCACTTTTATCAAAAGACCTTACATAAACTTTATCCACATTTTTATTATAAAGTGCCATAACCCATTGGTGTCTGGTTTTCTTTCTGTCAATTATTAAGTAAGAATGGCTGTCATAAGAGTTTGTCCATAATGAGTCAAATGCCGATAAAATAGTGTCTTTTTGAAAAGAAAAGGCCTTTTTATCTTTAAATGTTAAGATGTGATATTGCCCTTTCTCAATTGAATATGGTGTTGTGTCTTTTCCTTCTGCTGCCATTTTTAATGATATAGAAAAAACATCAGTTTCATAAACCAAATGATAGTTCTGAGCAGAAACTGAAAGAGAAAATAATCCTACGATAAATAAAAAGGCTAAAAAAGAATATGCTTTCATTCCTGATAGTTAATTAATTGCAAATTGTTAAATATCTTATCGATATAGTAATGCTTAAAACAATTATAACTAATTAGCTTTGTAATTATTGTTAATTTTTGTAAATTTAAGCAACTAAAAAACTACAAAATGAAAAAGATCTGGTATATATTAGTTTTACTTCCTTTGTTTTACTGTGGAACTTGCAATCAAGAAAAAGTTGATGGTGAAATAAAAATGGAAACACAAGAAATCTCTGTTGGAGATACATTAGTTCTCGAAGCAGAAATCTATGATAAAGAAAAAGAATTAAAAAGCATAATGTGGGATGTTGATTCTGCTGATAATGTAATTCTAATCAGTCCTGTTTATGAAGATGGAGACTCAACAGAATATAAGGCTCTCTTTATTCCTTTAAAACCGGGCGAGTACAACGTTTTACTTTCATGTTTTTATAAACAAACAAATCCGACTTTTATTGATGAAAAACAAATTGCGGTAAAATAATATTAGAGATAAATTTTAATTATATATTATTAATGGAATTTAGAAGCATAGAATATAGCTTTAGAATTAAGTTTAAATTTGTCACCCTATTGAACAATAAATTTAAATATTTTTTCTATTTCTTCATTCATAGCTTTTATTATATACATGCCTTTGCTTAGGTAAGATACATCTAATTGATATAAATTGCTGATTTCTTTGTTTAGAAGCAGTTTCCCCTGAGTGTTGTATATCTGAATATTATAGGAAAAACTACTTTTAGGTAATGATATGTTTAAAATGTTATTACATGGATTTGGGTAAATTGAGATAGAATTTTCTGGTTTAACATTCTGTGAATTTGGCTTATATATAGCATAGCTCTTAACAGAAATGTAAATAGCTTTTTGGATTGCGAGATTAATCCAAATATAGCTAGTGTCTTGCGCATCAATATACATAAGTCCTAAATAATTATTATTCTGTTCAATAAGTGATGTCTCGTCATACCAAAGCCCTCCGTGTCCGGTTGGCCACCAGCCACCATAATAATAAGACATGTTAATTGTATCGTTTCTCCAGCTATTTAGATGATTTAAGGAATAATTTTCAGGTAATTTGTCTGGTGAATTACTTTCATCATCCATAAGGCAAATAAAAACATTCTCTGAAGGTACAAGATTTATATATAAATTATCTCCGTGCCACCCACCTTCTCTTATGAGTTCAATTTTAAGCTCTGTATCTGGATTATCATTAAAACTAAAACTGTATGAATTATATTCATATTCTAAATTTGACAATATACTGTCAGGGATAATATCATAGTAAGTTATATCTAAACCTTCTTCTTGTCCGGTATGAAAAGAATTTGGATCATTGATTGAAACTAATCTGGATTTTTCAGATAAAGCGTTTACATCTGTTCTGATGTTATTAGCTATGGATTGAACAAATAATCTGTAAGGGGAATTTGTAGTGATTAAATTTCCTGAACTTGTTCTAAGTGTTGATGGCAAAGTAAATGATAAATCATAATTTGTTTGATTTATATCAAAATAACATTTATTATCAACGATTTGATTTGCAATTTCATTAGTAAAGTCATCTGCAATTTCGTCTTCTACAATGAATATTCGATATTTTAAGATAGAAAATATGTCACTTTCAGTAGATTTTAATTCGACACTTAAATCTGACGCATCATTGTTATTTGCATAATCATATCCAGAAACATATTCAACGCTGTTACATTTTCTGTAAAATACAAAAGACTGGTTTGATTTTATTAAAGAAGTTCAATTAAAATATGACATGTCAGGAATCATTAAAACATAGCAAACATATGAGTCTGTTCTATTAATTTCATCGCCTTTAAAATCGAGTAGCTGGTTTAAATTGAAAGTTCCATAAAAGTAGTCATCATTTGTGTTTATCACTTCATAATTTTGATTAGTGATGTTTTCTGCGATTTCTTTGTTAAAGTTTATAGTATCACTACAATTAACAAGTATTAATCTATATTCATCAACTCCTTCATTTGAATTTGGCGAGTCAAAATTTAAATATAATTCATAGTCAGAACCTCCTTGATAATAAGAACTTGAAGTGTTAATTGTAATTTCTTCTAAAGGTGTATATAGAGTGATAGAACAAGAAGGATTAGATAATCTTTTATCGCTTGTATAGGTGGATATGGGGATTGATAATACAAAAATACGATACAAAGATAGTTCAACAATATTATTACCATTTATATCTTTTGTGTTTTCAGGAATTGTCCCGTTAAAGTCTACATCTGTTGATGTAATATCAAAATAGTTTCCTTCTGAAATAGTTTCTGCGATATCCAGATTAAATGATTCATAGTCTTCTTCAGGAACAATGAAAACCCTATATGATTGAATACTATCATGTAAAATAGCTTTTGAAAAACTTATGTTCATATCTGTTTCATTTTTATTATTGGCTATATCTTTTACAACAATATCCTCAACAATAGGACTAATGCCTTCACCTGCAAGAATGTCATAATCGGGATTTGTGCTAATTGCAAAATCATTAATAAATAACTCGGTATTAATACTAGGCGTTTCAAAATTAATGATTTTTATCCTGATCCACCCATAGATTGTGTCTTGAGAGTATGTATATGCAAAACCTAGAAAACCTGTTTTGTTCTCAATGTATCCATTATCCCAGCTTGAATTGCATATTAATATAAGAGAGTCTTCTTTTGTGAAATCTATATTTTGCTGAATAGAAGACCTGAAATTCAGATTTTTCACATATTCTGAATAATTTATTGTATCGGAAAAATAAAAATGTTCATTTAATTCTGCTGATATTGTATACAAATAGCCTGGCATAGTCTGATCTGTTATTGAAAATCGGATGCTGTCATTTATTCCTAAAGGACTAAAGTTTAAGTAAATACTTTTTGTTTGTGTTAATCTAGATTCTAAATGAATATTTGGTTCTAGATCATGATATAATATTTGAGAATTAACATTATTTGATAAGAACAACATTAAGGATATAAAAAATATTATTTTTATTCTATTCTTTTTCATTTAGAATTGTAAGTATAATTATTTAATTAAATAAGAGACAATTTAAGCCTGTTAACAGTTGCATTGTTTATGACAAATTCGATGATAAAATGGAATATAGCATCGGTCATCCGTCTTATTAATTGTTTATCCACCATCCCAGCACAACTTTTACTCCCCAGTGGTTTTGGGTTACACTTATACCGCTGTCGGGTTTTAGGTAAGTTCTGCCAAACTGCATATCGATTATAAGTGAAAAGTTATCATTAAATAAAAAGTGATAACCTGGTTCAATAAAGACTGATAGACTTCTGTGATTGTAATGAATATTTCGTGAGAATGCAGCTCCGGGACCGATAAAAAAACCTTTAGAAATGAAATCGTCGTTGCGTGAAAAGTCAAAATGATAAGGCAGACAAATTTCACCACCTATGTTTATCAATGCAGAACCATACGAACGAATTCCATAGTTTACCAAACTAAGAAATCTTATATCCAGATTATCAATAATACCCGGAAATTGAACAGCTAGCGGTAAAATGTTTAAGTCAAATGCTCCTTGTGGATATGATGGCTCAACAGTAATCGCAGGGCTAAATCCCAACATTATGGGACGAGAATTCTGCGCACATACACCAACTATTATTGATACGAATAATGCTATTAAAATTAGTTTTTTCATTAATCAGTATTTTCTTAAAATTTAAAAACTTCCCAACTTTAAATACTCTAAATACTCTAAATACTCTAAATACTCAAAATACTTTAAATACTTTAAGTACTCTAAATACTTTAAGTACTCTAAATACTTTAAGTACTCTAAGTACTTCTCACTTTAGACACTTTAGAAAGGATACCCAATTCCAAAGTTAAAAGTAAAATCGCTTAGCTCAAAAGTATTAAAAGTTCCAAGCCATCTTTCACCTTCAGGATAAACAGGGTCGTATAAAGGAACACCGAAATCGAATCTAATAATAAAAAATGAGAAGTCGAATCTGGTTCCAAAACCTGTTCCCAAAGCTATTTCTCTATAAAATCTGTCCCAGGCAAAAAGAGCTCCCACACGATTATCATTTTCATCTATTGCCCAAATATTTCCGGCATCTAAAAACAGAGCACCTTCGATAAATGAAATGAGTTTAAATCTGTATTCCAGATTAAACATCATTTTCATATCTGCAATCTGGTCATAGTTCGTTCCGTTATATGATCCCGGACCAATTGTCCTTACTCTCCATGCACGAATATCATTTGCACCTCCGATAAAATATTTTTTCACAAAAGGTAGACCCCTGAGAGAGTTTCCATAAGGTAATCCTATTCCAAAAAATCCTCGATAAACAAGCGATTGATTCTCATTAAAAACCTGATAATATCTATAATCGAGATCGGCTTTAACAAATTGGGCAAATTCAACGCCGATAAATTGATAAGCACCGTCTATTTGTTCCTGATTTGTCGTTTTATAAATAAGGTTAGGAATATTTCCACTGGTTTCCAGATTAAGCCAAAAGTATGAGAAGCTTTTAGACTTGTTGATATTCTGGTTGTTAAACATCAGGTCGTAGCTTATAACAGACATTAATTGGTCTTCATACGAATATCTGATGTATAAATTCTCTATTTGTTGCTGAAACTCGGGATTGAAATCAAATATTTTTACCAGATAAAGCTCTATAGGATTAAAATAGTGTGTCAGGTGATTGTTTTTACCTCCTTTAAAATAATATCAAAAGCTTGCATTACCAATAGTTCTCGTGTAATCGGGTCGCTGTTGGTAGCTAAATGATGTACTAATTCTGGTTTTTGGATTATGGTTTTTTACAAATTCATAATTTTCATAGAAAGGTATCATCAATTTCGGGATGTTTAATTTCATCTCTCCACCATATTCCAGAGTGTTGAAAAATGTTTGGCGGGTATCTTCGCTCTCAAGAGTAAGAGTCTGGAAGGCTAAAGATCCTTTAATATTAAATAGTTGTGCCCCTCTTAATAAGTTTTTATTATTGTATGAAATTACTCCTGCAATTCCAACATTTCCCGAAGTGTTGTTTCCTTCAAGTTCAAGAGTGTACGATTGTTTTGTTAAAGGGGTCAGGTAAATATGCAGATCCAAGAATTTTTCTTTCTGAGTATCCAGAAAAACATCATTTGATGCACTAAGCTTAATATTTATCAGCTTGAATTGTTTTAGATTTGATAAATGTGAATGCGTTTTTTCAACATTTTGAATATTATACCTGTCACCACGTTTTACAAAACATGATTGAAGTAAAACAGATGGTTTTATTTTTAGCTTTTCTCGATAAATAATATTGTAGCCGTCAACAGATATTGTGTCCAGTTGAGCATTGTAGTTTTCAGTATCAGAGATAGAGAGTTTTGGGTCAAAATCGGCATAAATGTAAATATTTCTAATAACCTGAGATTTAAAAGGAGTGAGGTTGGCTATATTTTCTTCGTCAAAAGATTTTCTTATTGCAACAGTTAATTCAGTTTCGTAAGGGTTTCCGGTAGTATCAGCATAAAAGTGAATATTATTAATGGAGAAATAGTAATATCCATTACTTTTTAGCATTCTTGCAAGCCTCTCTCTCTCGTCCTGTAAGTCATCAGTGTTAAATTTGCCATTTGTGTGCATTAGTGCGTTAACAGTATCCAGTAAAACCAGTTCTAGAACTTTCGGGTCAATAATATCGTAATTGATTTTTGATAATACAAAGGGTTCTCCTGTTTCTATTTTATAGGTCAGTGATATTTTTTTTCTTTTTTCTTTTCTTTCAACACTAACTTTTGCATCGTAATATGATTGAGCAGCAAGATATGATTTAATATTTTCCAGAGTTTTTTCAGTTGCAAATTCATCATAGATTACAGGTGCTTCACCAACAACATCTGCGATTTTTTCTTTCCATTTTCTTTCTTTACCGGTTTTTGCAATATTGTAAACCATCATGTGAAAACGAAAAACTGAGAGAGTTTTACGATTAGGTTTTTGACGAAGTGTGGTTTCCAGCTCTTCATAGTCGATAGAAGAATTATCGCAATCAAACTTAACGTTTGCTAGTAGATGCTCTCCATCGGTAATATGTTTGGTAGGACGACATGAGTTCATTGCCAAAACTGACAACAATACAGCAGAGATACTTAGTATCCTAAAGCTTATTTTCCTACCTTTTTTAATCATGCTTTTACAAAGATACATGAATTATAATGAAAATTCACCCAATAGATTTAGTTTGAATTTAACAATCTGTTTTTAATATGTTTAAATATTAACGCAAAACCGAGTCCGGCAAGTACATAGAATATTGGTAAAATGTATATTTCAAACCTTGAATCGTGCTCGGCATACGATAGTGCAATAACTATATAATGAGCTAATATTATTGATAATGATGCGAATACTTCAGGTTTCTTTTTTATCTGTAATAAAGAAATTATAGCAAGAATATATGCCGGGATTATCCAGAAAAGGACTCTAATTTTGTATAGTTGTGAATGATAAGGTCGAACGTGGATAATTGTATACCAAATTCTTGTGGCTCCGAGCTTGATGCTTGCTAAAGGGTGTTTTGCCACATATTCTAATCCACCTGTCCATTTAGTGTTATCAATACCCGACTCTTTGGGCATATCCAGATTTAATTCAGGATGTCCCCAAACTGTAATTCCTTCATGAAGATTTTGTACAGGAGTAGTAATTTGAACGGAATCTCTTAAGCTGTTAGCTCCTCCAAGGACTATAATAAAAGCTATTAAGCATGAAACTGTCAGCCCAAATTTTAGTGTTTTATTAAATGAAAAAGAATAGATAAAAAAGCCTGCGAAAACAGGTAATAGTATCCATCCGTTTGGACGAACTGACATAGTTATTATTAAGCTAATAATAACCCAAATATAATTGGATACTTTTCTTATTTGAATCATATTTATCAATCTCCATAGAAAAATTATCAGCATAGAGGTGTAAACAGACTCGGTAAGAATATATAAATGCCATTTTACAATAAAAGGATTACACATAAACAGTGCAAGGGCAAAGATCCCGGCAGATTTTGATTTGCTTATTAGTTTAACAGTATCGTATAGTGCGTAAGCTGCAAAAACAGATAGTCCTAATTGAATTATTATTATTGAGATGTCAGGTAGAGAAAGCAATTTTGTTAATGCAATAATCAGTATATATCCAATAAACTGAAACTGTCTTCCTTCCAGTCCACTACCATCTAATATGCTTTCTGCTCCCCAAAGGTATCTGTCTGTATCGAGCCAGTATTTTACTCCATGTAATCCATTACTAATTTCGCCGGTATGCCAATTTATATAGTTTAGCCAGAGAAATCTCAATGCAATTAATATAATGGCTGAAATGAAAAGCAGTTTCTCATTTTTCTTGAAAAAGCTATCTAGTTTGATAATATTTTGAGCAATAGATTTCATGCAATAGATAAATCAATATCTAAAGTAATATAAAACTTATCAGATGTCAAAATTTAATTATTTGAGGAAAATATTATATTTTTGACAGACAAACGATTAAATAAAAAACTATAAAGAATTAAAAAACTACTTTTACTTTCTATTGTTGTTTTAAGTGCTTTAAGCATTTACTCTCAATGTGCAGAAGAGGGTAATGTTTACACTTTTTAGTATGGTGGTAAAACCTACGAAGTTGTAAAGGAAACAAAAAACTGGAATGAAGCAGCGGCATGTGCTGTTGAAAGAGGTGGATATTTGGTTGAAATTAATGATGTGGCAGAGCAAAATGCTGTTTATGATGCAATTATTAGTGGAGCCGGTGTTTCAACAACTTACACATCAATTTCGAATGGTGGTGGAATCGCCTATGTTTGGATTGGAGCAACTGACTCAAATAATGAAGGAACTTGGATTTGGGATGGTAATAACGATGCAGACGGCAATACTTTCTGGATTGGCGAAGGATCAAATGGTGCAGGTGATGGTTCAGCAGAAGGTGGAGCGTATATAAACTGGGGAGGTACATCCGGTGGAACGCCAAACGAGCCCGACGATTATAGCTCTGGTCAGGATCATGGAGCTATCGGTTTAGCAGGTTGGCCTTCGGGAACAACAATGCTTGGTTCACCTGGTGAGTGGAACGACATTATTGGGACAAGCCTTTTATATTTTGTTATTGAAATTGACGAGACTAGCTCAATAAATGGAAATACTCAATCCGATAATATAAAGATTTATCCAAACCCTACAAGTGGTGAGTTTTTTGTTGAGGGTAATGCAAATAAAGTAGAGATTTATAATTCTATTGGGCAGTTAATAGCAGCTTATGAAACAAGTACAACAAACACTTGTATAAAGCACGGTTTATGCTCAGGTTTAAATATAGTAAAAGTAATTACAGAAAGGAATACTCACGTTCAAAATTTGATTGTAAATTAAATGTAATTTATTTTTTGAATAATTAAAATAAATATCTATTTTTGCAATCCTGTTTTACAGAAACAGTCGGTCCCATAGCTCAGCTGGTTAGAGCACCTGACTCATAATCAGGGGGTCCTAGGTTCAAGCCCTAGTGGGACCACGAGAAAGCCTTCAATGAAAATTGGAGGTTTTTTTACTCCTACACCTCTAACACTGGTTCCAAAATATGCCAAGTGTCGCCAGAACGTCCAAGCTTGATGTTTTTTATTATATTTGTATGATAAATCCCGTCTCTTATGAAGAAAATTATATTATTTGTCGTAATGTTGATTGTGTCAACGATTATGTTCTCTCAGATCGAAACTCTTGAGCTTGTTGGTCAAACACGTATGTCTGCTTCGTCCTGTGTGGAGTGGGATAGTATAAATAATAAAATTATTGTTGGTGCAGGAGCTATTGTAAAAATATACGATGCATCTGATATAAACGATATTTATTTGGTTTCTCAAAGACCATTAAAGGGTTACATAAATGAATTATCATTATATGGTGACACCTTGTTTGTTGCAGCTACACACGATGGTGTTTATGCACTAGATTATTTGTCTGAAGAACTGGATGTTTTTGATTGGTATGATATGCATGATGAGGGAGTAAAAGGAGCATACGATTTGTTTGTATATGATGATACTATTTATGTTGCAGATAATATTCAGGTTAGGATTCTAACATATGATAATGGGACTTTTACTTATCAAAGTACTTTTGGCCCATTAAACTCTATTGCTGTTGCACGAAGAAATAATATCATTGCAGTTGGAAACAGAGGGCTTTTTGGAGGAACAATTAGCTTATATGATGCACAAAACCTATCAACTCCGATGGCAACATGGCAAAATCAAAACATTTGGTTTTTAATGGATGTGGACTTTGCAGATCTTAACGATAGTATTGTATATGTTTGTGGTGGACCTCGTGATATTACTAATACTTCATCTGTTTTTTATGCTTTATATTATGATAATGAAAATTTAGTCAAGGCAGATTCTTTATTTATTGGAGGGGGTATACCGGGTTATGCGCAAGTGAATATTATGAATATGACGTCAAAAAATGATACATTATTTTTGGCAACTACTGCAGCTAATAATTTCCCAACATCTCTTTTTACTATTATACCCATTCTTGACGCTACAGGACTTCCAGACGAAAATATGATTGATTTAGGCTATATAAATGCAGGTCTTTGGCATTTCGACGGTGCGGTAATGAAAGGAACAGATTATATGGCTATTGCATCTGAGTGGTTAGGCGTTATAGTTACCGATATTAGTCAATTAAATCCGCTTGATACTTTAAGTTTTCATACAACAGGCGGCTGGACTAATAATAATTTCGTAATTGGAGACACGCTTTATACTAGTCAGGAAGGCGATGGGATGTATGTGTATAGTGTTGACAGTATTATGTTAACACAGTCGTTTATGAATAATTCCATTCTTGCTCATTGGGAAAATTGCGGTTTTATTAGTACAGCACTGTATTTGAATGATTCTTTGTTGTTAATGAGTACCGGTGATATTTGGAATGTGCTTCCATGGAAACAAGGTGGCGAAGCTGTTTTAATCGAGGAAACGGGTAGAAGTTATGTTGAAATGGAACTGATAGAAACTGATTTAGGAGATCGTATTGTCGGAACATGGTCAACTATTGACAGTACTTTTATTGATTTGTATAATCCTCATGACCCATTAGAGAATTATAATGTCATTTCCCGGGATACTATGAATAATGATATTTGGGCACTTGAAGCAGTTGGAGATACCGTTTATTATGGAAAAGAATTTAATTCTTCAATATATCTAGTTGCAGCTAAAGTGGAAAATGATCAATTTGAACTAATTGATAGTATTTATTTTGGTGAAGAAATTTATTCCATTGATGTAGAAGATGGCAAAATAGCCGTTGGTACACAGCAATCTATTACAGAAATAGGTTGGAATGGAAATACGCTTCAGGAAAATAATAGTTTTTTCGATGTGAATTTTGTAGTTCGCGATATTGATCTTAAAAATGGTTATTATTATGTGGCCGATAAATTTTACGGAGCTCAAGTTGTTGATATGTCAGCAGGAGTGGTTGCTGCAAAATTTGTTGGTAGCGAGGGTTGGTTAAATCTATTTGGTAGCACATCTATATCTGTGCGCGATGATGGTTTAATATTTCTTAGTGACTTTCATGCAGGGACGTTTATTATTGAAAAATTTGACGAGACGATTTCCTCATTAGGGGATGAAAAACCTGATAAATTAGAAAAAAAATTTTTCATTTATCCAAATCCTGCAGATCAGTTTGTAAGCATATACCCGGATGATTCTTTTTGTGGAAAGATGGACTTTAATGTTTATGATATTAATGGCCGCCTAATAACACGATTCAAAAAAAGGGATTGTGATGCGTTTAATATTAATACTAGCATGTATAAAGATGGAATATATTTCTACTCATTTCTTGCTCCAGATGACAATACATATACTGGAAAGTTTCTGGTTAAACACTAATTTGGGAGTTCTGCTAATACAAAATTAAATTCTATTGTTTGACATTCATCAAACTAAACTCTTAGATAAAAAAGCAAAAAGAATAGTACTTAACTATTTCCTTAACCAATAAGTTATTCTTCTAAAACTTCTATTGTAGGTTCCAAAATATGCCAAGTGTCGCCTGACCTTCCTTGCATGATGATTTCTTCTCCGTTTTCATCATATTCTTTTTCTAAACCCTTGACAGTCGTAACATCTCCTGAGATTTTAACTTTTTTGCCATCAAGTTTTTCAATTTCGTCATACTCGAGGTTTACAACATAGTCTTCGCAGTAAATGCCGTCTTTTGTTGCATTGCTGATGTCGATTGTGGTTTCAAATGACACAAAGTTTGATTGGGTTTCCTGTGGTTCTTCTGTCTGGGAGTTTTCTTCGGTTGTTTCAGTAGTTTCTGCTGTTTGTGAGCATGAAATTATACTGAAAGCTGTAAGTGTGATAATTAGTAGTTTTTTCATGGTTTGAGTTTTTTGATTTATAACATAAATAGTTTTACACGTTTAGTTATCAATTCTTTATAGGCTTGTTGTCTGTCTGTATCTAGAAATGAACTGTCAATTAACTTAATCGCATCAGGTAACCATTTGCTAAGTTTTTTATAAATCGAATTTATCTGTTTATCATTTAATTTTAAAACAATACCAAGTCGATCAAAATAGCCTTTGTTAAAGTTTTGCTTTTTACCACCAAGCATTAAAGCTGTATCTTCCTTGTCTTCAGGTAATATAAGTTTTATATTTAACAGATCGTATGAAGGAGAAAGGATCCAGCCCATTTTGGATAACAACATTGAGTAATTTTTTAAATGCATATCGTTGTTGCCAATAATATAATTGAATACTGTTGATTCAAAGAAACGAAGCTTGTCGAATAATGTATTTACAGATAATTCGCCAATGGCTTTGCCAAGAGCTTCCATTGTGCCTTTATACTTATCTGACAATTCAAGAATTTGTAAAAAGTCAATCATATGATTTTTCGACCCATCAGAATTTCTGTCAATTCTTTTAGTGATAAAACACAATTCTCCGGATGCTAAACGAATCATATTAATAGGTACAATGTCAATCTTGAATAGTTCTGCTAGTTTCATTGAAAGATGCTCGTTTTCAGGCATCTGTGGATAGTCGGCATTTTGTGGTTTTAAAATGTAATGTCCTTCCAAAGCATCCATAATGGTTAAGCGCTCTCTATGTCCGTCCTTCAACTCTTTTTTTAACCATCCCAGAGATAATTTTGGTTGAACTCCAGGAACAGTAATAGATTGTTCTGCAGCTTCTTTGGCCAGTTTTTCCATCTCTGATAATCGATATGGCAAAACCGGAGCATTTTTAGTTCCGAAAAATGCTTTTATACACTTTGGATGATAATCAAGCTGACATTCTTCCAGTTCTTTATAACAATACAGACATTTACTCATCGGTATCAGGATTTACAGGGTGAATGCTAACTGCTCCGATAGCATTTTTACAACATGCCAAAAGAAGTCCCATGCGATCATTTTTGTTGATTTTCCAACTATTTGCAGCAATATTTAATAGCCAGCCTTCCGGAATCAAACCATCAAAAAATGGGAACAATCGATTATTTCTATACGCCATATCTCTGACCGGCATATCAAATGTAATAAATTGGTCAGGGTAGTTTTTTACATAATCTTTATCGTAGACAAAGAGATATTCTCCATTATCTTCTTCTGTTAAAAGACCGGCTTTTATGTTGTTATATTTAACTATTCCTTGTCTCATAATTTTCGTTTATTGGACCTATAACATTACCAAACATTTGCAGCACCTGATTGACTTTTGATAAACTAAGGTTTTCTTTCCCTTGCTCAATTTTTCTGATAACAGTAAGTGCAACGCCTGCTTTATCTGCAAATTCCTCTTGGGTTAAGCCCAATTGCTTTCTTCTGTTTTTTACAAAGTCTGATAATACACTCATCGTTATATGTATTTGCATACAAAAATAGTAAAAATTATTTAATTATATGCATTTGCGTATAAAAAACATTATTTGGTTACTATTATATGCATTTACATATAATATTAATTCTTAGTTTAGAACTAATTATATAAATTAGTAGTATAATTAGAGCTGTTTTATAATGGAAAGATATGTTCAAGAATTATTGGAAGAATTTGCTAATGCAGAAACATGAAAAATCTAACTTAGGCGATTAGATCTTAGCTTTTCAATAATCCATTTCGGGTTTACTACCTCAACATCACTAATATATGATAGAATTAGATCCATTAATTCATCATTTGGAATTACTTTAATTAAAATGCGGAAATCATCATCTGATTCAGATAAAACGGTTTGGCTGTGGTGCAGAGGATTTTCTTTTATCTCATTTTTTAATTTCGGGTTAAAAGAAAGTTCTATGATCTCTGGCTGTCTACTAGAATGGTTTATCCCAATAATATGCGAATAGAGCTCCTTACATTCTTCGATAAGAGAAGAATCAAATTTATCCTCACTGACACTTAAATCATTGATATCTTCTAACTTAAAGTTTTGATATTTTTTTAGATTAGTGTTCCAGGCAATTAAATGCCAGTAGTTTTTGTATTCTTTTAATAAAGTAGGAGCAAGAACAAATTTTTTATCAAATTCTTTAGATTCATCTGAATAGAGAATTTCAATTTTGTTTTGTTCTTGTATTGCTCCTAATATCGGATTGATGTATTCTAAACCTTTCGAAATTGAAGTATTATCAAAAATAATTATATCTTTTAATTCAGGATTATTCTTAAAGTTCTCTGTCAGCTGTCCAGACATAACTGTATTTTCAAAAAATCACATAAAATATTTGAAATTAGAGCTAGTTTCTGTATTTAGAATATATCCATTCTGAGATTTATTGTAAATCACTTCAATGCTAAACTCATGTCTAATATTCTGTAAATCGCGCTGTAATGTGCGCAATGAAATACTAATTCCATTTTCAGCCAGATGTTCCTGAATCTCTTCAAAACTGGGGTAATCAGAACCTTTGATTTTATTAATAATCAGATAGTAACTATTGATGATTTGATAAATCTTCATGGGTGTGAAATTTTTATAACAAATTTAGTAAAATATTTAAGAACGACAAAATAAGGCGTATAGGAATTGTAAAATATAAATATTAGACTCTAAAGCAGACTGAATGTTAAAGACGGGTTATCAAAATTTAGGTCCAAATTGAAAATCGCTTGTCTAAATATAAGATATTACAAATTGAAGAGAGACAAAAAATGGCGCACAAAAATATCAAATAAATAGTTTTATTTATTAATACCAAACTGTACATCTGCATGGGCTGTACATAATCCCTACAACTTTTAAATTTTTAGTAATAATATTATCATCATCGGTAGATACTATTCTATAATTATGTAAATATTTGAAATCAGCAGGTTGATTATCATAATCAACTTCATTTGCATAGTCTAGGTGTATAATATAGTCCTGCAATTCGGGTTTAAGTTTTTCCTTGATAATAATGCCAACAATAAACTGTCTTCCCAGATCCCAGCTTAGATCATTGAATTCAAAATCACCGCCATTAAGTTCAACAAGTTCATCTAAACCCATATTGTTTTTTAGTCCCGATTTATATGGATAGTTTGCTCCTCCTTGTTCCAGTTGTTCAGCATCGTAGTGTTTGTATTGAGAAACAAAGAATAATTCTTCGTCCGGATCAAAATCATTCCATACAATCATTACCTGATTTTGATATTTCGGGTAAATAACACTGGAATATGATTCCCAACCTGCACCAAACATTTGCAATTCGTAAGCTACGTTTTCTTCTCCAAAATAATCTACAACTTCATCATGAGATTTAAAACTTGCAAAATCCTCAAGATATTTAACCTTGAATTCTGTTTCATTTTGGATGATATTTGAATTTATTACCGTATCGGACTTTAATTCGATAGAATCTTCTTTTGTCGATATGCTATCATGAATTTCTTCTTCCTTTTGAGTATTAGCACTTTCTTTAGTATTTGTTCTTTGTTGGTTTGAACAGGATATTACTGATCCAAATATTAGTACTACTATAAAATGTCTTACTACTGTTTTCATGGTTTTAGGATTTGGTTTTAAATCTGTTTAATTATTGTTATAAAAGTAATAAAAATAACAGTTTATCCTCAAAACAAAATTCACTAAGTCATAAAATATCCAAATAAAAGTAGTCCTGCCAGAAGGCTTAGAATAACAACAAAAAGCATCTTTTTCCTTTTATTCTTAAGCTCACGTATTTTATTTTCGCTAAGAGTTTGATCATCAAAATCTTTAAGGCATACTTCAATTTGTTTGATTTGAAAACTGTGTTGCTTTATTTGAGCAAAAGCATTAAAGGCATACGCAATAATTAGCCCGGATCCAATAACGATAATATCGTCAATTTGAAATTTTCGAATATATCCGTCATCAACAACAAGGTAATAGAGGAATCCATACAGAAAAATCAAACTAGCGGAAAAGGAAGAAACATATATAGATTTGAGATATATTGAGTAATAAAAATCGAGTTTCACTTCTAAAGTTTTCTTGAGGTCTGTATTCGAATAATTGTTTTGCGGTAGGTTTCTAAATACTCTAATTTGAAAAAATAACAGAAAAGCAATAACAATTAATAGGATGGCATTTAATATTATTAAATTCTTAGTGTTTGGGAAAAGGTAAATTAAATATAGAGAAGCAAATACGGATAGTGATTTTAATATAATGTCAAAGATTAAACCATTTCGAAATGTCGCACTTATGCCTTTTGAACTTTTCTTGAGATACTTACTAATATTATCTTCGGAAAGCTTTTTGTTTGAAAAACTACTTTCATTTTTCCAGGCTGTTTTATATTTATCGATATCTATATTATTCATAATTATTGAATCTTTTTAATTATATCAGAGAGTTTTGATTTAATTCTAACTATTCTGACACTAACATTTTTTACCGTAATGCCTGTTGTTTCAGAAATCTCATCATATGATTTTTCATCTAACCACATTAAGATTATTGCTTTGTCTAATTTTTTGAGATGATGAATAGCTTTATATAGAATTTTTATATCCTCAGACATATTATTTTGCTCGTCTAGTTCATGATATAAAGTGTTATCGTCATCATTAAGGAAAAATAAGCCTGGCTTTTTTGTCATACTAATAGCAGTATTTAATGCTACGCGATACATCCAGGTAGAAAAAGCAGAATTACCTTTGAATGTAGAGAAAGATTTCCATAGCTGTAAAGTAATTTCCTGCTCAAGATCCTTTCTTTCAGTATGCGAACGCGCATAGACAAAGCAAATCTTGTGTAAAATCGCTTGATTGTCGTAAATAAGTTGCAGAAACTTTTTTTCTTCTTTACTCATTGGTTGGATTAATCAAAATTTAGCATAAAAGTACAAACCAGATAGCAAAATAAGACCTAATGTAATAATAAAAATCATAAGATTTTTTGTTTTAGGTTTAGATTCTTGCTTTTCTTCACCCTGAAGTTTTTTTTCGATTGCCATGCCAATTGGTACGCAAACTCCAGCAAAAATAGGTATTGATGTTGTAATTTCTCGGGTTAATAAATAGAGTACTAGCGCTGCTGAACTTCCAATTGTAAAGCCAATTAGCATCCCTGCTCCTTTGAATGGTCTTTTCTTTGTTTCTGTTAAGTTTTTCATATTATTCATTGTTCTTTTACTTAGTTAGTAAGCTGAATTTGAGAAAAACTACATTTTAGTTATTATTTTTTTGATGAGGATTGCCTTTTGAAATTTGAATTGTATCTATACGCTATCAGTTTTTTAGACAACCATTTTGTTAACACTACGTCCTTTTTATGAAATAAAAAGGAGATTTCTGATCATCAACTGTTAATATTTACAAAATTTGCAGCTTTTCATCTTTAAAAAACCGCTTATTTCAGACATATTTATTAACTTTGTTTAAATTAAGATTGCGCTTCATGAAAAAGCTATATTTAATTATTATCACAATACTATTTTCAATTAGTGGGATTTTTGCACAGAGTACTACCGGAACTGAGTTTTGGTTATCATTTATGCAAAACTTCGACAGCCCTGAAAACACACTACTATACATTACATCTGATGTCGGAGCTACTGGTACTGCAAGTATGCCTGGAACAGGATGGTCGCAGAACTTTACAATTCCTGCAAATGGTTCTGTATTAGTAACAGTCCCCGAGGCACAAGGGGCAGCTATTGGTGTAAGTAATAGTGTCATCAATAAAGGTGTATATATAAGTTCTGATAATGATATAGCTGTGTATGCAGCAAATCAGCGAACAGCATCTTCGGATGCTACTCTGGTTATGTCAGTAAATTGTCTGGGAGATTCTTATTATATTAATGCATACTCACCATTTAGCGGAAACCCATCACAATTTGTTGTTGTTGGGGTAGAGGATGGTACTTCGATTGAAATTGTTCCATCAGCAGCAGTTACAGTAGGTGTTGGAGCTGGTGTTCCGTTTAATATTACACTTAATGCCGGTCAGGTATATTTGGTAACTAGTAGCGGAGATCTTACAGGAACATCTGTAAAAGCTACAGATATTGGCAACTGTAATAACTTTGCAGTTTTTGCAGGAAACAAATGTGCTAACGTACCTCTTTCATGTACATATTGCGATCATTTATATGAGCAAATGATTCCTGTAAAAGCCTGGGGTATGGAATATATAACTGTCCCATTAATGACACGAGATGGTGATACTTTTAGAGTTCTTGCGAGCGAAGATGGAACGACAATAAATATAAATGGTGGAGCGGGCATTAGCTTAAATGAAGGAGAGTTTTACGAGACAATGTTAAATCCGGCTTCATATATACAGGGTGATAAACCAATTTCGGTTGCTCAGTATAGTGAAGGAACAAGTTGTGATGGAGTAACATCCGACCCATTTATGATAATGTTATCTCAAGTTGAACAAACACTAGATTATATTGTCTTTCAGGCATTTAATACTACAGCGATAAATCAATTTTACACAAATATTGTTACAGAAACACCCAATACAGGATTAGTTGAACTTGATGGAGGTGCAGTAACATGTTGGGCAACTGTTCCATCAAACGCTGCATACTCTTATGCCAGATTAAATATTGCTCAGGGGACACATGTTTTATCATCATCGGAAGGTATTCTTGCATCTGTATATGGTTTTGGTAATGTTGAGTCATACGGATATTTAGCCGGGGCTAAAATAGTACCTCTGAATGTAACTTTTGACATTGTTGTAGATGGTGTTCCGGCAGCTTTTGATGAGTTTGTAGATACATTAACATGCTCTCAGACAACTGTCGATTTTCAAGCAGATGAAACAAATATAACAGATATTAGCTGGGACTTTGGTGATGGTTCGCCAATATTTGAAGGTAATCCTGTAATTGGACATAGCTTCCCTAATAATGGAGATTATACTGTTACAATGTATTTTATGAGAGATGGCTCCTGTGTTGATGAATCAATTGAGATGATTGTTCATACAAACAGTACATTGCCACCTGTTGCCGAACTTCATGATTCTGTTGTTTGTAATGGGGATCCATACCTTGTAGAGTTTAATATTCCTGATATTACATTTGAATGGCAGGATGGCTCAACAGATAATAGTTTTTATTTTGATCATACCGGGGATTATTCACTTACTGTAACCGATTTAATTGGATGTTCAGCAAGTTCTGATTGTCATGTTGATTTTGTTGAACTTTCTGTCAGTGCTACTCCTGTTGATATAAGTTGCTATGGGGTGACAGATGGAAGTATTACCGCAAATCCAATAGGAGGAACAGAACCCTATGTTTATGAATGTAATACTACACCTGTATTAAACACACAGACAATTGACAACTTGGATGTTGGTTCTTACACTGTAACGGTTACAGAAGATCAGGGCTGTACTTTTGAGACAACAGCCGATTTAATTGAACCACCATCACTGGATATTTCAATAGATGAAGTTACAGACATAACTTGTTATGGATTTGATGACGGAACAGCAACAATAATTGCAAATGGAGGAACAACACCATACACAATCCATTGGTCAAATGCCACACTTAGTGGATTCGAACCGACAGGTCTTGCTCCCGGAACTTATGATTTTACTGTAACTGATGATAATGGATGTACAGGTGAGAATACTCTAACTGTTGATGATGTTCCTGAGTTTTCAGAAACAGGGACATTTGTTGATGTGGACTGTTATGGTCAGCAGACAGGTCAGGTTGATGTTACTGTAAATGGCGGAGTGCCACCATATTATTATAACTGGTCTAACGGAAGTTTAACCGAAGACTTAATGTCTGTACCTGCCGGATCATATACAATAACATTGACAGATTCTCATAATTGTACTGTTGCCAATACATTTGTAATTTCACAACCGGATCAGCTGATAACCGTAATAAATGAACAAGATATTGCATGTTACGGAGATAATTCAGGTCAAATAATACTTAATGTTTTAGGTGGTACTTATCCATATAATTACGAATGGAGTAATGAAACAAATACGCAAAATCAGATAGATGTTTACTCAGGAAACTATATAGTAACGGTGACTGATGCAAATGGATGTTCTACTTATAATTATGCACAAATAACTCAGCCATCATTCCCTTTACATGGAGAGATAGAGCCTACTCATGTGAGATGTTTTGGCGAAGCTAATGGTATAGCAGATTTAACTGTAACCGGAGGTACATTCCCATACTATTATGAGTGGAATAATAATGAAATTAGTCAGGATTTATACGATTTAGGTCCAGGTATATATATGGTAATTATTACTGACGGACATGGATGCGAAACCGCAGATACAATTCAGATTTTACAGGCAGACGCACCACTTGATGGTACAATATGGGGAAACAATGTAGCATGTAATGGAGGTTCAGATGGTAATGTTTATATAAACGTTAGTGGAGGACGAGAACCTTATCATTATGAGTGGAATACAGGGAGCTGGATGCAAAACCAGGTCAGTGTCGAAGCCGGACACTATTATGTTACAGTTACAGATGATAGTAATTGTCATTTTGTAATGGATTATGAAATTACCGAACCAGAAGCATTTTATATTCAGGCAATGGATAATCCAACAATTTGTTATGGCCAGACTGCTGAAATTGGAATTGGAATTATTACAGGAAGCGTTCCACCATATACTATTGTTTGGAGTAATGATGATAACGGAATGACAACTCTGGTTAATCCATTGGAAACAACTACATATTCGGCACAGGTTATTGATGCAGGGAATTGTGTTAGTGAAGATATTGATATTACTGTTAATGTTCTCGATTCATTACGAATGTCTGTTGTGCCGGAAACCGATACTGTTTGTCCGGGAACCCCTGTTAGTTTCAATATTGATATTCAGGGTGGTGGAATACCTGCTGATTCCGTTTATGTTAATGATACTATTTTGGCTATTCCTGTAACACTTGAGGTTATGTCGGATACCGTACTTAATTTCTTGGTTTATGATGCTTGTCATTTTGATAGTGCTTATGTGACAATACCATTAGCAGTCTATCCTTTACCTCCTGTTGATATAACAGCAGATAAATACAATGGATGTGCACCATTAACAGTTCAGTTTGCTGAAAATAGCGATCATGTAGGTCAAACATATATCTGGGATTTTGATGATGGTGATTTTGAGAATCTTTCTTTTGATAAATTTCCTGAACATACTTTCTATAATGCAAGGACATATCATGTGTATCTGCAAGTAGAATCTCCTGAGGGATGTCCGAATGATTCAACTGTTGCAATAACAGTATTTCCAGTACCCGATGCTGATTTTCGGGCAAACAGAGAAAGTGTTAGTTTATCATATCCTATGATATACTTTACCAATTATTCTGATGGTGGATTCTGGTATAATTGGGATTTTGGTGACGGTGGAAGCAGCACAGCTGAAAATCCTAGTCATTCATTTACTGATGCCGGTGTGTTTGACGTAGTGCTAAGTACAGTATCACTATTTGGCTGTGTTGATACTGCCATGGTGCAGATAGAGGTCAATAATGAACTTTCGGTATATGCACCAACTGCATTTACTCCTAATCATGATGAACTAAATGAAGAATTTAAAGTCATTCTTGCTAATGTAGATCTTGATAAATATAAATTGACAGTATTTAGCAGATGGGGTGAAACTGTTTTTGAAAGTGAAGATTATGAAGAAGCCTGGAATGGCCGTTATAACGATATGATGTGTAATCCCGGAGTTTATTCCTGGATAGTCGTTTTTACCGATCTTTATGGAAATGAATATACAGAAGCTGGTTATTTTACTTTAATCAGATGACCGATGGTGGGTTTAGATTGAGTGCTGGATAAATGTGTTGTAACATATTGAATGTTCATTAAGCATTCAACTCAGCATATTAATCACTATCTTGATTTTTGGATTTTGATTTTTATGATTTAGGCTTATCTTTTACTTCCTTTTATTACCAAATTTATCCATTTTATATCAACATTTTTTACATGTGTTTCCTCCCCACAAAACTTCGTATAAGCCTTTTGGCTTTCTGATTTTTGGTTGAAGTTCTCCACAATCAGGACAATTAACATCTTTTAAGTTAATTCCAAATTTTGCTTTTAGCGAACTCATTATAGCAATTCTAATTTTTTCTTCATATTTTCTGCTGCTGCTTCAGCCTCATCTTTATTTTCACATTTCATTAATGGCATTATAGCCTGCCCATTCTCATTAAGAAGCATTACTCTGTAATCTCTTGTCTTTTGTGTTGTTTTTTGATTTGAGAAACTAAAAATGTTTTGGGTTTTTGTAATTTTATGCACGCAGATAGACATACCTGGTTTAATATCTGTCCAATATCCAACACTGAATATACCAAACAAGTTATTTGAGAATTTTGCTTTTTTGTTTTCAATATCTATTTTAGTAGTAGTATAAGTAAATGCTAGAAATAATCCCACTATAATAGTAGTATAACCTATCAAAGAGTAAAAGCTTGCATAAATTCCGAATAATAGTATTATTATTCCAGCAAAGGCTCCAACTATTCCAAAAGTATTCTCAATTTTGTTTTTAATCATTTCAATTTGATTTACAGCAAAATTAAAAAAACCGGCTTAAAACCGGCTCAAAAAAGTAGATATTTCATTCATTCTTTTTTGTACTTAACTTAAATGGTAAGTAAAGGGGACAAAAACCAATTAGGCTCACTAAAACAAAAACTCCTGCTGCGATAAGTAACCCAATTCCTAAAGTTCCACTAATTACTTCTGTTAAATATAATACTGCTATAATTGCTGCAATTACTAGTCTTACTATTTTATCTGCAGCTCCCATATTTTTTTTCATAATATATCAATTTTAGTTTGTTGTTTATTTATATATGGGAATAACAGTAATTTGAGAGTATTGTTTGAGTATTATTGAATTATCAATTCCTCACAAACAACCACTTAACGGAGTAATATAAGCCCATTCCAACATAACCAAGTACACCTGGTTTTTTCTTTTCATTTAAGCTAATGGTAATTGTTGAGTATTGAACTAAATGATCAATTCTGTTCATTTTTCCTGTAAGCAAATCGATGGTTTCATTGAGTCGTTCTAACTCTTTTTCAACCTTTAAAGCAGCTTCAACATTTTCGGCTTTTTCGAGTAATTCGAGATATCTTTCACGAGCTTTTTGTGCATTTTCGAGACGAATTTCGTAATCCAAATATTCGTCGGTAACATCCTGACCGGAAATAGACTTTCTATCAACTCTGCCAAGAGCTTCAATTTCTTTCAATGCATCATTTAGTTTGTCACTTTCAACTCTGATTGTCGAGCTGTATGTTCCTATCTGATTAACATATCCATTATATTTCTTTGCAATTTGCTCAATATAAACATTTGCTGTATCAGGGCATTTTACTGTTAATGTTAAGTATGCATTGAACATAACTTTTCGCTCATTCTTTGTTTCATACATTCCGCCAAATGATTCGTCGTTAGCATATAGAGTTCCTCCTCTGGTGTCTGAGCTGGAATATGCCTGTGCATATGACGCTTTGTGCATAACACATGAGGACAGAGCAATAATGATAATTAGCAAAAGGGAAAATGTTAGATTTCTGGTTTTCATAATGTTTTAGTTTTGAGGTTATTTTATAATAACTATTTTTTACTTGAAATATTATTTAAATAATTTAACAAGTATGCAACATTCTAATGATAGGATAAGTTAATCTAAGAAGACTAGAATCTCTCTAAAAAGGCAATAAGATCAGATCTTGATAAAACCTGTCCATGTGCACCAATGACATATTCAATCTCGTTTATATCAGAATAAATTCTATCTACAGATTTTTTCCATTGAATGCTATCTGTTATAATAAAGCTTGATTTCGAAGGTCTTCCTCCAGCAAAAAACAAATCACATGTAAAAATTGCTTTCTCCTTCGGAAAATATACCAAAACATCTGAAGTTGAATGCATACTGCCAAAGTAATAGAGTTCAATTCTACCTTCTCCAATATTTATAGTTAAAGTATCTTCAAATAAAACATCCCAACTTGTATTATTCAATTAGTTCTGATAATCTTCAGAAGCATACTTATATTTAATCGCTTGTTTTGATATTTCATCCTTTTCGCTAGGGGGTAGGTCCTCATCACATAAATTTCTAATATACTGTTTTGAAACGCTTAATAATAAGCTATCTGTATTAATTGAACTAGTTTGATTTTTTTGCAACTCAAGCAGACAATTGTAATGGCCAACCTTTGTCACTTCTGTAAATACACTATTACCAGCACAATGGTCATAATGTCCATGAGTATTTATAAGATATGTGATTTCAGACTCGTCAAAATATTTTGTAATTAAAAATTTATAAATTTTGGTAAGTCTTTTGGTACAACCAGAATCAATAATTACAATTCCACTATCAGTTTTTAAAGCAGCAATAATATCGGATCCAAAACCTACAAGTATAATATTCTCATTTACTTTGGTAAGAGTAAAAGGGTTATTATTATTTGTACTATTCTTTGTGCATGAAAACAGTACAAGAATCAATGTAAAAACAAATATGGCCGGTTTATATTTCATCTGTCTATAAGATATTAGGACTCTTATTATCTAATAGTATATTTTTTACTTTTATTGCCCTATTTATTTGAGTTTCTAACTTTTTAGCTGATATAATGTAATTTAAATATGCTTTCTTATGCGAAGGAGAGAGCTTTTGAAATTTTGTATAAGTTTCTGGAGTTTTCTTTAGCTCAGCAATAAAAAAGTCAGGTGTTTCGGGCATTTTTTGTTCATGTTTAGTAATTCCTTCCTTTTTCCAGCTCAAACGACCTGTTTTAACATATTGGTCAATTTTATTAAGTCCGTGCTTGGTCATTCGTCCGGCTTCAATCAAAGCCAAAACCTTTTGCTTATTTACATCCGACCAATTTTTAATATTCTTTCTGGGAGAGAAGACCTGAGAATATTTTTCATCATCAATTCGACGAACTGTACTATCAATCCAACCATAACATAAGGCCTCATCAAGAGCTTCTTTATAAGAGAAAGTACATTTGCCTGTATGTTTTTTATAGAAGATAAGCATCACACCATCAGAAAATTTATGATTTTTATCTAACCAAGTCCTAAATTCCAGTGATGACTTTAGTTCTAAGAATGGATAATCTTTCATATCAGTGCTTATAGCGTTTGTGTAATATAATAACACAAGACATTTTGAATTACAAGTTCAACAATAAAACGTGTGTTATAACAATTAGTAGTTTTCTTCAAAATATTCATACCCATCAATAATATCTAGATAAACACAATCAAAGCCTGCATCCATTATCTTTTTCAGATATGAGTACTGGTTGCAAAAAATGATGTCTTTCCATTCCTGCTCCCAATATCGCACTTTATAATTTCCTGCCCATGATGAGTTTTCATTCTCCAACCAAACAGGTTTTTCATTTTTCCAATCTTCCTGCCAGTAGTAACGGTAATCTTCTGCTTCACCAACACTCATATAAGATATTACTTTACGTAATCCTCCGTTGTTTTTCGATTTTATTTGTGCAATATCCTGTGCTGTTAGAGCAACATCATCAAAAAATAAATCCATTATTACCAAATCGTAATTTGTTGCTTTAATAGCGTTTAGCATCTCAGCTTTAGTCGAATAATTTTCAGGATTGATTAAATATAGAAAGTTTTTAGCCATTGAAATATCAGTAATATTTTCTGAATTTACATTATATGGTTCAATAGGGTAAGTAGGGATGGTATTCAATTCCCTGGAATCTGCTGCAAATGAGATATAATTAGCTTGATTACTTTCGTAATATGAATTGTCAACATATTGTTCATCCCAGCAGTAATCTGTTACCAATACCTGAATGCTGTTTTCCTCAAACAGATTACATAGAGCTACCATTTCTAAATTGTCATCGAAAGGTGTTTCTTGATTATCTCCACTATAACCATAAAATAAGTCTTCTCTACCAGTAGCATCAATTGCAGCAACATATTCAGAATTTACTGTTCCGTTTTCATCACCTGTATCTGTTATTAATGCTTGACCATTTTGTGGAATAATAATAAAATCTGATTTTATATTCTTTGCATAAACGCTAAGTTCAATTACAAAATCTCTCATTTCCTGACGAACATCTATCCCCTCAGGTAAATTGTTTTCATCTTTGCATGAAACAAAAAAGAATATGATCGTTATGATAATAAATACAGATATTTTTTTCATTTTAGTTTCCGGAATAATCTGCACCGTTTTCTTTTAAGAATTGTATAATTTCAGAATTATGCTCAAAATTTATTATTGCAACATCAAGCGGTGTTGTTCCATCTGAAGTTTGACTATTTACATCTGCACAATATTCAACAAGTAATTTTACCATTTCCAGATTTCCATTGTCAACAGCATCATGTATCGGATAAACGAGCCAGCCCATTACCTGATTTGCTCCTTGTTCCAAAAGATATTCAGCAACTTTGTAATGATCATTAAACACAGCAGCATTTAGAGCATTATCTCCTTTTCTGGCTGTGTGATTAACATCGAAGCCTTCTTTTTCTACAAGGATTTTAACCGACTCTAATAAGCCTTCAGATGCAATGGAATAGAGCAGGTCGGTTTGATCAACAGAAATATAATCCAACTTTGATCCCTTGTCCATAAGAATTTTTAAAACTTCGTCCGATTTTACTAGATGAATCGGATTTTCGTTAGCTTCAGATAAAGCATTTATATTTGCTCCATGCTCCAAAAGATAATTTACAACCTCAGGCAAATCTAGAATAACAGCACGGTGCAACATAGTATATTCATTGTAATCAGGATCTGTTGTGTTGATGTCATTAAGCTCAGCAAGATACTTTTCAACTTCATGCAATGAGTTTCCATGAAATTCAATTGTTTTATAAACATCTCCTTTTTCGCTGCTTTTAATGCTGAAAAACACTGGTGGTTGAGGGACTACAGGTGGTTTTTGTGGAGTAATATAAAACTCATATTCAACAATATCATTTTCATTTAAAGGAAGACTTAGATTAGTTTCTTTATCGATAAAATTTGACAATGTATTTATATAATATTCTTCTTTATTTCCGTAAATATCAATTTTATAAATTCTCATTATCGCATCTTCATGGAAATGTGTTTTTAATGTAGGGTATTGCGAACTTGGGTCAAATTCAAAGAACTGCTCTTCTTCACAAATAGGGTAGTCTGAACTATTGACAGTTTGTTCTCCCAAAAATATTACTATCATTTCCTGACGAATGCAAATACCTATGCTTTGCCAGTTTTTTCCTTCGTATTTCTCCTCACTTAAAAGAATTTCGCTATAATCAGTATAAGCACTTCTAAAAGATAAGCTTTTAATTATTTTTTCAGGATTTGATTCTGATGTCCCATATCTTATTTCGGCAAAACCTCCTGAGTAATCTCCAAATTCACCAGGTTTATGGCTTACATATGTTTCATCAAGGATTTCCTTACAGTTTGTGTTTGCCGTCTGCATTAAAACATCTGAAACTGCACATTCGGAGTAACCTAGTGCTATTCTTTTTTGATTAATTAATTCAATAAGTTCCTTCTCTTGGTTTGTTAGACATATTTGCTGAGCAAATAAAACTAAACCTGAGACAAATAAAATGATTGTGAAAAGAGTTTTTTTCATTTTTTCATGGTTTGATTAATATAAAACCTTTATTACAAAGATTAATCCAAATATAGTTAAAAATTGGTTTAAAATGCATTAAGCTCTTCCTCAAACTTTTTGTAATATTGGGAAACATGATATGCATCCATAAGTGCATGATGAGCATTAACAGCTACAGGCATTTTGAAATTTCCATTATCTTCATGGAGCTTGCCAAATACAATTAGTGGAGTGCTATCTCCATTTGTGTGATTTCTTGCATGTGTAAGGCCTTTGAATTTTAACCATGGAGTAGATGAATAATGAATTACATCTTTTCTGGTTTTATCCTGATAAAGAAATAAGCCGGGAGTTTGTTGTACTCTTTTAATTTCTGCCTGAAGTTTGATGTTAAACTCTTTAAAATCATCAATATATTCAATAAATGTAAATGCAAAAGTATTGTCTGGTCTTCCTATAGTGGCAGCTGCATGAATTTTATCATAAATAATAATTTTATCACCATCGATGCGATATTTAAATTCCTCGATTTCATTTACTGTTTTTAGTGATTTATGCAAATAATATGAGAAGAAGGAAACTTGGTTTTCCTTACATAATTTATAGGCATTTGTACAATTAATATCAGCAACTATTCCGAAGAATGGTTCTTTAAAATCTTTGAAAAACTCGAAATGTTCTTTTCTTTCCCAGGAATTTATATCGATTTGATTCATAAGAAGTAATTTGTTTACAAATATATTGAATATATAAGAATTATTAGCGATATTTACCTCTATAATACATTTATAAAATTAAAAGAACATACCTTTTTTTACTAATCATTATCATTTCTAATTCTATTCTATTTGGCCAGGAAGCACGTAGGATCGAAATTAGTGAAATCTCCATTTGGCAGGGTTTACAAACATATAATTTTGAAGCATTCAGTAATGAGAACTTTGACAATTTATTTGGTGAGTCTGTTTTACAACCCGAAAATATTTCAGAATATTCCAGTTCAGCTTTCTTTTGGGGTATGCCATTACAAACTACTTTTTTTGGAGCTAATGTCGGATTTAAGTTTTTTGATGAAAATAAGAAACTTTTTAAATCTAATCCAGTATTGACAGTTGGAATAACTTATGGAGAGACCAATATGTTTGCCTCCCATGCTTCGAATAGTGAGTTTGTACATACTGATACTCTTGTTTCAATAAGTGGTGCCGAAACATGGTATAAGGGAGTTAGCACCTATTATTCTTATGATAGAAAGTATAGTTTTGATAAACTGGGATTAAATGTTGGGATAATTTATAGGTATAATCCAGATGGACGTTGGGCTTTGCTTGGAGGATTTAATTTAAAGACATTATTTTCTTTTAACAGTACTGTTACAGAGACTTACTCAGTTAATACACATGATACTTATGAGTATGAACCTAATGCATATGTATCACTTGGCTATTCAAATTATGACAATATTTCTTCAAGTGAGACTCATAAAACAAGACTTAATACAACATTAATTATGTCTATGCCATTAGGGCTTGATTTTCGTATTGGCAAGAAAAATTTATTTTGGAAACGTATCCATATTACAGTAGGAGCTCAACCTTCTTTTAATATGTTTTATATTCCGGAAATTGGAACTATAGTATCTGGAAATTTAATAATTAACTCAGGATTGCGACTGGAAATCCTTTAAGCGATTTAATCTTAAAATCAGCTATTTCGTATTCCGGTTTGTCCCAATCTCTTTTATCCGGCATTGCCACAACTGTCATACCGGCAGTTTTAGCTGATTGTACTCCAACGACAGAATCTTCAATAACCAGACAGTTCTCCGGTTTAACATTCAGGTTTTTAGCAGCAAATAAATACACATCGGGTTCTGGTTTACCTGATTCAACATCTTGAACTGATGCAATAAAATCAAAGTATTGTTTAATGCCAACCTTTGTTAAAACTACATCAATAATATTATGCGAGGAATTTGTAGCTAAACCGATTTTAAAAGATAAGTCTTTGAAATATTTTACAGTTTCATATGCATCCGGCATATTTGTATCATGAGTTTTTATTAATTCTATAACTCTATCAACAATAAGTTTTTCAACTTCATCAAAAGATTTATTAGCCCATGGATGAATCTTATACCAAAATTCACAAACTCCTTTTACACTCATAGCAGAGGTATTGTGTATCTGCTCTTCAGTAACAGGAACACCTAAGGATGTTAAAATTTCAGTTTCTGCTATTTTCCATAATGGCTCTGAATTTACCAGAACACCATCCATGTCGAATATTATTGCTTTAAAGTCTGTCATTTTTGTGTATGGTACTACTATGGAATTACCATGTCAATTATGATTTCATAGTCTGTCCCTTTATCAGGTTCTACAATAATTTCAGGAATACCTTTCGAGCTCATATACTCACCTGATGTGTGAAGTTTGTCTCCATTTAAATCAACAAATGCATAGATGTAATACTTTCCGGGATGGATATTATTAATTGTAAAGCTTTTAGTATCACCTGGTAATAGCACAATTTTGGAGGCATATTTTAAATTGCTTTCAATATATTTTACTCCCTCAAAAAGAGGTTTAATAGTTATTAAGATTTCTATCTCATTTTCATCTTTAATCTCCAGTTCTGGGTCTGATAAAATCTTAAGGTTTATATTACCAACATAAGGTTGCTCTTCTGTTTTGTATGGGTCAGTATTAAACTCAAAGAAAATACTTTCCTTCATGTTCTTAAAACCTTCGGTTAAATCAACAACAGAAACTGCTTGAGGATAATTAAGTAATTCAGATGTTTTTGAAGCTGTTTCAAAATCGTGTCTTTGAGCTTTCCAGCTGGAATGTAAAACCGGTTTATTTTCTTTATTAAACTTACTTGTATAAACATCCATTTTCATGTACTCACCATCGAATACAATTTCAGTATAAGCACGATTTGTACCTCCGATAAAATCACTAAATCTATAATAATTATTTGCTTCATTAACTGAATCTAAAACCTCATAGGTAACACAACATGAGTTTGCAAAGCAACCTTCTGTTCTAAGAACAATTCTTTTTTGACCCTGAAAATCACCAACAAAAAAGCTATAGTTATTAATTGTATTTGCATCCAATAATGAAAATTGTGAGATTTGACTTGATGACACGGCTCTTAAATCTACAAACCAATTATCAAAACTACCAGCAGGAGTTGTTGATGTTACCGGTCCACTCCAAAGACCTGGAAGTTTTCCCATTAGGCTAAAGCCTTTGAGTTCTTCCTGACTTACTGAACTATTAAAGTTGTTTTCTTGAGCTTTACAACTATAAAAAGCAAGAAATATTATTAAATAAAAGAAAACTTTATAAATTGATTTTAATATTTTCATATGGAGATACTTTAGTCTTTAATACAACGAACTGATTGTACAAATGTTTTTGAATCATTTCCTATATTTGCACCAGGACTATCAAAAGACAGGCTTAAGCCTTTAGCATAGTCGGTGTTAGTTTCAGTGGATGACCAAAACTTAGCAGATCTTGTTAAGTTTGTTGCATTCCCTATACTTGGATTTCGTATACCTCCACCGATTGCGGAAAAACCTGACCTGTTTCGATAACTTGGAAAGTCTGTATTGCCTGGTGTTCCAACTACATCAGATATATACCAGTCAGATGTAACACACATTGATTTTGCAATTTTATTATTTGTTGTTGGGTCATCATCAGAATCGCTGTTTCCATCATAATTGTATCCGCTATTTTGCAAATAATTTAATAAATCAACCCATTCTGTTTCAGTTGGAATATGCCAGCCATTTGGACACAAATCCCCCGTAATTACAGCTTCATAATTATATAAGGCACCGTACTTTTGAGCATATTGCATACTGTCGTTTTCATAATAGCATCTGCCACCTGTTGTTAATTCTACCCATTCAGTATTATCAGTTACATTTGGTATAGTAATATTGTTATTGTATTTGCTGGTCCTTAAATTTTCAGCCATAAATGTTACTCCATTAATCGTTGTTGTTGCATATTTATGACCGTTTAAATCTTCACAAGAGAAAAATGTAAACCATAGGTTTGTGTTTGCTGTTATATAATAAACTCTAATTACAGCATGCCCATTACTATATGCTTTAAAAATCAATATGTCCTCTTCATCGTACTGCCATTCTATTGTTGATTTTTCAGACTTAATGCTTTTGAAGTTATTGTTTGTTGAATTTAATTGTACATTAATGTCTCCAGATCCATAAGAATTTGAGATTATCGTTTCTGAAAAAGTTTTATCATTTGTGATCATATTTAAAACATACATCACTCTAGCCAGGTTCGTTAATGTAAATTGATTATTTCCATAACTTAAAAGCGATTGATTTTGATGAATTATTTTTCCTGTTATATCAATAATTTGAATTGTTACAGTTTGTTCTTTCTGTGAAATGAAATTAATATTAGTTAATCCGCTTGTTGGATTTGGATATATCTGAAGCCCATGGGTTTGATTTGTATTTAGATCTATACCGGTTATTCCGACAAGATGTAGTACATCTGTTCCTAATACAGATATTGTTTTACTTTGTGTAATGTTTTCAATCTGGACACTATCAACATCTGAATAATCACCGTTAGCGGAAAATGTTACTACGTAGTCTTGTGCTTGTGTTGATAGAAATGCAAATACAATTATTAGTATTGAAAATAATTTTTTCATGGTTTTTTATTTTTAATATTAGTATAGAGTTTTCAATATTCTTCAGTACAAATTTATTGTTTTATAATGAAGAGATAAGGTTTGAAAGGAAAATTTATTAACAGCGGGAGTTTGAAATTTATAAATCTGAAAGTATTTTATTAATAATATTTGGACTTAAGTCAGAGACCTTAAAAATCTCATAATTGTCAAACATATATTTACTAATAATATAATTAACAAATTCATTGCGTACGCTAATTATCGCTAATTCGATTTGAGATGCTTTAATCTTATTTATAGTATCGTTCCAACCTTTATCATCAAGTTCCAATTGTCCTATTTCATCAACAATTAAAATTTTGTAATTACTAAATGCTTCTCTTAAAGCACTATTTCCAAACTGAACTCCTTTTTCAAGTATTGAGAATTTTCTTATTTTATCACAATCTTTATATTCACCTTTGCGTAGAAATGCTTCTTTTACATCCGCATTAAGATTTACTATATCATAACCTTGTATATTATTATCTACTACAAATTTCTCGGAGATTATGCCACCATATTTGATTTTTTTGTTATCAAGTTCTTTAATTATTTCTTTTATAGCTGTAGTTTTTCCTTCGTTTTTTTCTCCACTTATAATAACTATTCGGGGTGAAATTTGATTTTGCAGTTTTTTAATTTCTTTTAACCTGATATCAGACATAAGAACAACATTTGAAAATATACTTATTGGTCTGCGTATTGCAGTTTTAAAATCAGGAATTGAAGAAATAAATAAAGGGAGGCTTTCAGTTGATAATTCAAGAGCTGCAGGTAATTGTCGAAATGAAGATTTTCTGAAGAAATCTCTAACTTTAGGATTATATAGCTCAACTGCAAGTACAGAAAAACCAAGCACCATTAATACGGCTCGCAAGTTCATTTGAACTCCGGTTATGATGCCATTTATTAATACATCATCACCTGATTTAATTCTAGTAAAAACAAATACAGTAAGTGAAGTGATTAGCACAAAGAATAGCCAAAATTTAGGATTTGATATTTTTTTAAGAGCTCTTCTGTATCTTATAATCCAAATTGTTGCAATTATTACTATAGAAGGGGTCCAGACATACCATTCTGTTTTGCTGAAAAGAATTAGGCCTAATATCATAAATGCGATATTGGTAAAAAGCCAGAATAATGAATGTTTGAAATTTTCGTTTTGTTTGTTTTTCTTTTTGAATGTTTTTTTGTTTACTAATTCATTTTGATGAGAACCTTTAAGAACCATTTTACCAACTCTTATTCCCATTACACCGGCAAATGCCCCAAAAAGTGCATAAGAAGCAAGAAGGATTAAAACTGGTAACAAAAGTAAATCGAAATTGTATGAGATTTGTTTTTCAGCAATTTTAACAAGGCCTTTATATATTTCAATAATATCAAAGCCGTAAAAAAGAATGTAGCTTAATATTTTTTGCACTAAATTCCAGGACATTGCCAATATTGATGCAATAATAAATCCGGCATAAGTTCTACCTAAGACAAATATCGCTATTTCAAGAATCAGAGCCTCGGTAAATATGGCAATCATAGGCCCGAAGATTACAGCAGATGGAGACATTGTTTTCATAAGTGCACAAATCAAACCTGCTCTCCAAAATATTCCACGTTCTTTCCAAAGAAAAGCAGTAGAAATGATAATTATTAATCCGATTGCTGTTAAAATGTTTCCACAAAATGGGACTTTAAGGTTATGAAGAAAACTTCCAAATACAATCTCAGATGCAGCCCAGATTGTTCCCGTTACCGACGCTTTAATCCATTTATCGTTTAGAACAGTTTTATTCATTTACGATACAGATTTTTTTTGCGCAGTAATTAAATAAATGATAAGCACTTGCTCCTTCAGATATTAAATCAAATAATAACTCAGGATTCTCATATTGAGTAGCACCAATAATATCAACTCCTTTTTGGAATAAAACATCGGGGATAATATTTGCAGATGGACCAACAACAATAATTTTAGATTTTGGATTAATAACATCAAGCAAACCATCGATAGTGTTGTTTACTAATGTTAAACCGGTGATAATAACAATGTCAGAATCAGGAATCACCTGTGAGTAATTCTCTGCCGACACATAGTACTTTTTAAAATTCTCGGGAATAATAGATTAATTTAATTCCAATACCTTTAGATCAGCACCACTTGCTCCGATTTTTTCAATGTAAGAACGAAAGGCACCTACCATACATACTTTTGTTCCTTCACCATACTTTATTAAATCTATAGGATCGGTACTATCAAGGATTTTGTATTTGTTTTTGCGAATTAATGAACCGGAAATTGCGTTAAATACAGCAATTTTAAGTGATTTTAATAAATCTGATTCTTTTTCTGTTTCAAAAAGCGTTATAACATTTTGTCCCTTAATCTTTGAAGGAGAGAAATCTCCAAAATCTCTGTTACATTTGTGAGGTTTTATTCTTTCTTCGAAAAGTGTGCTCGCTATTCCGACACTGCCGTCAGAAAGTTCAGCATAAGTAAGATTTACGCCAAAATTAACCTTGTTAATAGTAAGTTCACTAAATGAGCTGGGATAGTTCTCAATAAGAAATGAATATGTTAAATTAAGGATGCTTTTCATTATAACTTTATTTGATGGTAAAAATAATAAAAGATATTTAAACGTCTGATTAATATCAGATAAAAGAATGATATGTAAGAATTTGCAATGCATGTTAGAGAAAATGGCAGTAATTTTTTGTAGTATTTATTAGGATATTTTACTGTATTTATTGTTTATATGTATAAATTGGTACGCAAATGCCTAAAATAAGTGAACAATTGAACTATATTCGCGTTTAGTCATATGTTTTGTTAAGAATTTCAAATATTTTTACATTGATTCAAATAGTTCAAGAAATATCAAAGAAATCAATACTTTTATTATTTCTGCTTTTATCAATTCTAGGTTTTGCCCAGATACCGGAAGATATTGAACAAGTAACAACTAAAGCAATTTATGTTTCTATAAATAATGGTAATTGGACTGAGCATTCAAATTGGGCGGGAGATGTTTCACCGGATTATAATCAAACAAGTAATCAGGATGCGATATTTATAAGTTCAAATATTACATTAGGATTTGATATGGATGTGAAATCTGGAACGGTTCTTCAAGTAACTGCTACAGATACACTAAGTATATTAGTAGATGTAATGTTTAGAAATGGTTCAACAATTTATGTTGAAGCAAATGGAGTTTTAATAATTACTGGTAATTTAACTAATAATAATAATTCTGATCAAGTTGTAATAGATGGTGAGTTAATATTAGATGGGGATTTTTATGGGGGGAATGGATCATCAGTTGAAGGGGATGGACAGTTGGAAATTACTGGTTCAGTGACTACAGATGGTACTGGTACTGTTTTTGGTTCTACTGATGATTGCGATGGTACTCTTGGTGATTGTAGTCGTGATGCATCCGGTTTATTGCCTGTAGAGTTAATTAGTTTTGATCTTAAAGAGATAGATGGGACTGTAGAATTATTTTGGACAACAGCTTCGGAATTAAATAATGATTATTTTACTATTGAGAAATCATTTGACTTAATTGAATTTGAAAAAATAGCATCAGTTGATGGAGCAGGTAACAGTAATTATATTAATGAATATTTTTATTCTGATAAACTTTTAGTTTCAGGCACTACCTATTACAGGCTTAAGCAAACAGATTTTGACGGAACGGTTTCAATTCTAGTAATAATAAGTGTTGAAAGTGCCAGAATAGATAGAGTAAACCAGATAGAGATTTATCCAAATCCTGTTAGTCATGATTTAGGGGTTTGTTTTGAAAAGTTATATGAAGAAACAGCTATCCTAACATTAGTTTCAGATGATGGAAGAATTGTTTATAAAGACAGACTTAATTCAGGTTTTGAAGTAAACATCAAAATTCCGATGCAAGACCTATCAGCAGGAGTATATTTCCTACAAGTAGAAATTAGAAATGAAATAATTTCTAAAAGAGTAGTTAAGCTATAAGCTTGTTCTAAAAATTAAATGCACCAGAATTAATAGTTATCCCGGCAATTAAGAAGACAATTGCATAAATAATAAAAACTAAAACTCCAACTATTACTCCTAATAACAATCTTGCTTTAGCCCAATTTGCTTTACTGGTATTTCCACTTCCAAATGCCCAAACAAAAAGCATAATCATATTTACAATCGGAATACCCATGACAATCATTGCACCAATCCATTCGCCAACTTTTACTGGTTTATATCCTGATTGAGAATTTTGTGTATAATTGTTTACTTGTAAATTAGGTTGTGGCTGCTGATATTGTGGTTGTGGAGGAGCTTGATATTGTTGCTGTGGAGTCGGCTGTTGATAAGTTTGTTGCTGATATTGTGGTTGTTGAACAGGCTGTTGAGCAGGTTGTGTCGGTTGTTGAACAGGTTGTGTCGGTTGTTGTACTGGCTGTTGAGCAGGTTGTGAAGTTTGAGCTGGTAAAGGTTCACGTCTGGCAGGATCCTGATAATTATTGTTTTCCATAGTATTTAGTTTTTAATCAAAAATAGCATTTATTTTAACGAAATAACAGGATAAAAGTTATTGTTTTTTGTAAAAAAAGAAGAAGAGATTTTAGCTAATCAAAATTTGGGTAAGATTTGTCAAAGTATTTAACTGAAAAAATAAAATGATATTCTCCTTTACCGCCAAAGAAATCAAATCCGATTTTAATTTTCATTCCATTTACATTTTCCCATCTTGCTTCAATTACACCATATCCCCAATGACGTTCTATGTATGGATCCCTAAAAATTGTATCTCCAATAATTACTTCATCAGGTTTTCCGTAAAGTTCAGTAAAATCATTTATCAGGGTTTTTGATGCATCTAAATTCAAATCAAAATTTTCCTGATCAATCTCATCAACATATGACAAAAAACTAACACAGTCTAAGTTCCCATCTTCAAATACATAAGCCCATTGATCAATTAAACCATAAACAGTATCATTCAATAAAAAGGTAAGTGTATTCTCATATTTAAGAATATCATCATACTTGTAATTTACCTCAAAATCAGTCTGTTTTATTTCAATTGTTTCTAAGAATTGAGCATTTGCCTGAGTGAAAATTACACTAAGTAAAATTATAATTGATAGCTTAAGTCTCATATTATATTATTTTACATTAAATGAATTAAAGAATCTTTCTTCTTCCGAATTGATTTCTTTCTCATAATCAATATAAACAATTGAATACATCACATTATCGATAAATATTACACGTTGATGATAACGTAAGTCACCTTTGAAACCTATTTTTTCAAAAACAGGATGATTTCCTAAAGTATAATCAATTGAACTAACATTTGATTTTGCTGATTCGAAACTTTGAGCCTTTTTATCTATAGTTTGTTTTCTTTTTGAGTCATTGATATCATATAAATATTCTGTCGCTCTGACTTGATATGATTTACCTGGTACCTGCAGAAGATAATCGTAATACTTATAGTACTTATCTGATTCTACAGAAAATTCTGGTTCCTCAGGAAATTCTATTATTAAATTGCAATCATTGTTGTCAATTTTTGGCCACTCAACTTCCGAAATAGATTCTTCAGTATAGAACATTCTAACAGTTGGCACTTCAAAAAGGTCTCCATAGGTTCTGTATGCAACAGCAATTGCATTACCTTGCGGGTTATATGAAATACAATTAATTTGTGGTCCTTTATCTCCAAAGGTTTGAATTAATTCACCACTATCAGTATTCCATGACTTGAAAGTGCATGAATAATCAAATCAAGCTCCTGATATCGTTTTAACATCAGGGCTATATGATATTGTATAAACGATATCACTTAGACCTTCTAGTTTTTTATCAATAGTTTCCTTTTAAGAATCAATAATATAAACAATATTATCGCCTCCTGCACCGGCAATATGTATATTGTCAGAGCTATATTCTACATCATTAATGTCGTTTGAAGTAATAATTTCTTTAGCTAGTTTTTTATCAGAAATGCTCCAAATTTTAATTCCTTGATTATAATTGCAGGAACCATACGCTAAAAATGCTCCATCAGGGCTGAAATCAACGGCAACCGGAAATTCTTCCGATGTTTGTCTAAAAACTTCATTTAATTCCTTGCCTGTATCGGCATTGTAAATTACAATTTTTTGTTTTTCTGTGCTTTCTTCATATCCGACTACTGCCAGAAGATTTGATGTAGGGGAGAAGCAAAGATCTTCTATCATACTATATCCTTCAATATTTATCAGTGTTTCAAGTGTTTCTGAATTACAAATGATTACATTTGAATTATTATAGCCTCCGTATGCAAGGAGATTATTTTCAAAATTAATATCTAATTCATTAATAGGAGATTCACCAGGTTCTGTTCTGGCAATTATTTCACGGCTTTGAATGTCAAAAACAAGAATTTGATTAGCCCCCCCACAGGTGTAAAGAATATTACCATCATTACTAAAAACAAGTTTATTTACACTTGTTCTATGACCTTGAAAGTTTTTACTTAAGTCAGAGAAAACAGTTTGTGCGTTTAAACTACCTATAAATGTAAATAAAATAAGGGTTAAAAGAGCGTGTGATTTTCGATTTTTCATGTTTTAAAGTTTTAACAAATTTAATTATTGTTTTTCGAAAAATGTGCCAGAAATTAAAAAAGCACTAATAAAGCTGTATAAATTGATGAATTTATACTTTAAAAGTTAAAATCAACAAAAACAGGTAGATGGTCTGAAAAGAAGTAACCATCAATTCTTCTGTCATTTCTGTGCTCATATCTTTTGAGTTTAATGTTTTTAACAAAAATGTAATCAATTCTATCCTCAGGAGTAAAGGAAATGTCAAAATTATTAAATGTACCATCAACCTGGGAGTTGTTTTTGTCAGCAAATTTAAATGCATCTTTAAGTTCCTTCTTCATAATCTTTATAGGTGCATCCGATGGATTGCAATTAAAATCACCCATTACAAATACCGGAATGTTTTCATCAACTAAATAGTTAATGGTTTTAAGTAATAACTTAGCCGAATTCTTTCTTGATTTACTTCCGGCATGATCAAGGTGAACATTAAATACCCAAAATTCTTGGTCTGTTTTTTTGTGTAGAAAGCACCCGTATGTACAGATTCTTTTATGATATGCATCCCATCCAGCTGATGGGGCGTTTGGAGTTTCTGACAGCCAAAAAGTATCTGAATTTTTTAATTCAAATTTTGTGCTATCGTAGAAAATCGCTGCAAATTCTCCTTTAATTTTACCATCTTCTCTACCAACACCAATGTATGTATATTTTACAAAAGCAGAATCAATAAATTTAGTTTGGTGGTACAGACCTTCCTGAATTCCAAAAATTTGAGGATGTAGTTTATCTATTTGATCAACAAGCTCTTTTTTTCTCATCTGCCAATTGTTCGTACCATCTTTTGGGTTATCATACCTAATATTGTATGTCATTACCCTTAGGGATTGCCCGGTTAATAAAAATGGAATCAATAGGAGTGATAGCAGAAGTGGTTTCATAATGCAAATTTGATATAAAATTAGCAAAAAATAATACTTAAAAAAAGTATTTCTTATTTATATCAAATGCTTCTACGGACCTGAAATAATTACTAATAACCATGGTAGGAATGTAAGAATACTTAGTATTATGCCAATTTTTGATAGTGCTTTGTGTGTTTTTCCTTTCATTGAAATTAGCCCTAAGATAATTCCAATCAAACTTCCGACACCTACTAAAATTAAACTAGAAAGACCAAAAATAATTGACCATATTGCAAGTTTCTGACTTTCACCCGATTCTTTACTTTGTCGTAGATAAGAACGGTAAAGTTGAAAAATAGATATTAATGCACTTGCTATTGCAATACCAATTATTATTTGCCAGCTGGTATACATTTTATTCAAAAATACAATTATTTAAGTAATCGTTAAATGGTTTTTGAGTTTTATAAACATTAATAATATTATTTATGAAATCATTTTCCAGTATTTCATTATTCGAAAAAGGATGAACAACAGCATAGTGCTTGTACCTGATTAAGTCCATATCAGGAAAGTCGTCAAATCCTTTTGGTTTAGTCTTGAGCTTTTCGCCGTAAATTTCCCCAAAAGTATTTACAAATTCTTTACTGTTTATTATTGATTTGAAATCATCAGGGTTTTCATATATTTCAGTTCTAATTTTCTTAAGGATATCTGATGGTGGCATATAAATGCCGCCACCAATAAACGAAGCATCCGGTTCAATGTGAATGTAGTAACCGGCAAAACTTGATTTTCTTCCACCAGAAGCTATAAATGAACCAAAGTTATTTTTATACGGTTCTTTGTTTTTAGAAAACCTAACATCTCTAAAAATTCTGAAAATGCATTCTTTTGGTTCTACATAGCCTAGATTTGAATCAAATTTGTTTATTTCAATGATTAACTTGCTAATGAGATTTATAAACTCTATTCGAGATTCTTTATATATTTTTTCATTAGATTTGAACCAATCCCTATTATTATTTTGCTGAAGTTCGTTTAGAAATGAAAGTATTTTATGCATGATAGATATTTTACATTTTAACAGTAAACTTATATAAAAGTTCTTAAGGCTAATTCCCAAATAACGGATTTTTTGCATGAAACGTAGATAATTATTAAAAAAACCTCTATTTTAATTACAATTAGCATTTGTATTGATTAAATTTGATTCATAATTGCTAAACTGCCGTTTTGAGAACTAAAAGAAAAATATTTGGAATATTAATACACGTATTAGCTTGGGTTTTAATTCTAATAGGACCTTTTTACACTGTATTTTATGAATCAAGCTGCGAAGAAGGAGTTATACTTGTATTTATTTCCTTTATTTCACTGCTTATATTTGGTTTTTATATTAATTATTTAATTCTTATTCCGAAATTTCTTTACAAAAAGAAGTTCTTTATTTATATAAGCTTGCTATTAGTATTATTGTTAGGCATTGTAGCCGTAAATGGGTATTTTTATAAGTACTATAAGATTGATAAGAGAGATGGAATTTTAAAAATTGAGAAGCGTTTAAAAGTGAATCATGATTCTGGTCCAAGGGAGATGCCTCCACAAGAAGGGAATAATTTTAGACCTGAGCATAGAAATCCTCCACCGAAATCAGATTTTAAAAATGGGCCACCACCATTTATTTTTTCTCCTGTATTTGTTCCGGTATCAATATTATTACTTGTTGTAATTGGATTATCAATACGAACTACCGAACAGTGGTTTTTAGAGGATAAAAAGAATAAACTAATAAGTGCTGAGCAATTAAAAACGGAATTAGCGTTTTTAAAAAATCAGATTAGTCCCCATTTCTTTTTTAATACACTTAACAATATATATTCATTAACTGAAACAGAACCTGAAAAAGCGAAAGAAATTACATATAAGCTTTCTAAGTTAATGAGGTATTTGCTGTATGAATCAGATAAAAACAGAAATGTGAGTTTGGAAATGGAAATATCATTTCTAAGAAACTATATTGATTTAATGAAATCGAGATTATCAGGTGAAGTAAAAGTAAGTACAGACTTTGAAAGTGATTATGATAAGGTGCTTATTCCACCATTGCTATTTATAACTTTTGTAGAAAATGCTTTTAAGCATGGGATCAGCATGAATACGGATTCATTTGTTGATATTAGTCTTAAAAACGTTGCAGGCAAAATTGTCTTTAGTATTAAAAATTCTATTCCAGAGAATGAAAATCATGAAAAAGGTAAAGGAGGATTAGGATTGACTAATATTAAAAGACGTCTGGAACTTTTGTTTGATGAGGACGTATATTCATTGAAAATTGTCCGTTTAAAAGATGTATATTCTGTTGATTTAATAATTCCAAGTAATGAAAATTAGATGCATAGCTGTAGATGATGAGCCTCCCGGGCTTAATATGATAAAGTCTTATATTGAAAAAACTCCTTTTCTTGAACTTGTAGGAGCATACACTAATCCTGTAAATGCATTATCAGAATCTAAAGAAAAAGAGATTCAATTAGCATTTTTGGATATTAATATGCCTGATATTAATGGAATGCAATTGTCAAAACTTTTACCTGATGATTGCAGAGTTATATTTACGACTGCGTATGAGGAGTATGCTATTGAGTCTTATAAGGTAGCGGCAATGGATTATTTGGTTAAACCGATTTCATACGAAGATTTTCTTAAAGCTGCAAATAAGTCAAAAGAGTATTTTGATTTGATGTCTTCAGGACAAGAAGAAAAGGAATATTTTTTCGTTAAAGCTGATTATAAGCTTCATCAGGTAAGGTTTGATAATGTTATGTATTTTAAAAATGTAAAAGATTATATTCAGATTTACCAGAAAGATGGTTCCAGGTTAATGCCACTTATGAGCTTAAAAAGTCTTGAATCAATACTTCCTTCATACTTTATGAAGGTACATCGTTCTTTTATTGTTAATTTGAACGAAATCAAAACAGTTGAGCGTTCAAGAATCGTTTTAGGCAAGGAATATATCCCTGTTGCAGATAATTATAAAGAAGAGTTTAATAGCTTTCTGTCAGGAAGGTCTATTAATTAATTTGTCTTATAGGATAACAAAAAAGCAAACAGGGATTCGTCCATCAAATGTGTGGATAATATCACTGTAGTTTGTGTATTTTCCCTTATATAGATGTTCTGAATCAAAAGTGTATATAATATCACTGAAATTCGTGTACTTACCAGAGTAAATATGTTTGGAATCAAAGGTGTAAACTATATCACTAAAGTTAGTGTATTTTCCTTTATACAGGTGTTCACCATCCCAGGTGTAAATTATATCGCTATGGTTTTTATATTTACCTTGATAAATATGCTCCCCATCAAATGTGTAAACTATATCACTGCTATTAGTATATTTCCCGTAATATATATGTTCTCCATCCCAAGTGTACATAATATTACTGGAATTAGTGTATTTGCCTGAATAAAAATGTGTTTGAGCAGAAATAGAAATAGATACTATTAGAAATAAGCAAAGAAAGATATGTTTTTTCATCTCTATAAAAGTTTTCGTTTATAGTTTACCCCGCAAATTTTATGCAAAGATTGTTCACGTTAATTGATATGATCTAAAGTTAATAAGGTACTACTTGTAAATTCGTACGGCCTACTGATTGTATCTTGAAAAAACAGTTTTACCTCTATAGTCTCTTGCTAATCAATAGATTTATTTCGCCAGAACTCCCAATCGTCCCAGTAAATTTCAAGATTTTTATCATTTTCTGACATAAATTCAATTAGCTTATCGCTAGTGTAAAGCTTTAAGGGATTAATATGTGTATATCCATCTGCATGTTTTTCGCGAGGATGTTGAGTTGTATTATGGACATCAAATAGAATAGTTTTTTCACCACCAACCGGTGTTACACTCATATAAAATCTTCCTGAATCTTCGTCACCTTCAAGTAAATACATTTCTATTTCCATCCATGTTCCAAAAGGAACAGAAAAATCTTCGTTAATTTCAACCCAAATTGGATCCCAACCTCCAATCCTAATATCTCTATCCCCAACTACAGCAAAATACATTTCGTCGACCGGTCCTTCATCAAGTTTAAAAAGACTAACTGTTACTCTAAATGGATTTCTTTCACCGGCAAAGTTTGCATTATTCCAAAATTCAGCGATTGAAAGCCAATGCACTTTTTCGTCCCATTGTTTAAGATATTCCATGTCCGGATGAATATATAGACGAACTTTTTGATAAAACTCCTTTATGCATTGATTATCATTTAGATTAAACTGCACCCGTCCTTTTTTATGAGTGCCTTCTCTTATATGAGGCTCAATGATTTTGAATTTAATTACATCATTATCCGGGTCTGTTGGGTCAGCACAAATCTCGGCATATCTTTGGTCTCGGTCTCCGTCTTCGTAGCTAATTCTAAAATCTCCAACACAATGATGTGTTTGCAGAAGGTCCCATTCTGATGAGAGCGAATCAGTCCTTTGGATTTTATCCTGATGATCGTTAAACTCTACTGTCTCACAATTCGAGAAATCTGTTTTAAATATTTTTTCTTCAACTGTGTAGCATTCTACATCCCAGTTAACACTCTTTTTACAGGAGGAAAGTAAAATTCCTGAAAGAATAAGAAAATAGATTAGAAAATAAATTCTAACTTTTTTGATTAGTTTATTATAAGTAATAAAACCCACTTGCGCTATTTCGAAATTATAATAGGTATAAAAGTATAAAATTTAACAATTCATTAATCGCAAAGTGTCTTTAATTGATTAAAAGTTGTACTTTTGCGCTCTAAAATTTACAAGTATGACATCTAATGCATTAAATATCAGGTTAAATTCAGAGATTGGAAAACTCAAAGGAGTAATTTTACACACTCCAGGAGCAGAAGTGCAAAACATGACACCTGAAAATGCTGAAAGAGCCTTATATAGTGATATATTAAACCTTCATGTAGCGCAGCAAGAGTATTCTCAACTTTCAGGAGTTTTAGATAAACTAACAAAAACTTATCAGGTAAAAGAGCTTTTAGAGAATATATTGCAAAATAGCAGAGTACGTGAAAATCTGATTGAGAAAATCTGTAAAAATGAAGGTGTAGAACTGCATCGAGATATATTAGAGAACCTTGACAATTCTGAGTTAGCCAGACAACTAATTGAAGGTGTTTTGTTACAAAAAAATAGCTTAACAGCATATCTAAGCAAACGAAGATATATGCTTAAACCCTTACATAATTTCTTTTTTACACGTGATGCTTCTATTGCTATAAATGACAAAGTTCTTATTGCAAAAATGGCAAACAATGTACGGGTTAGGGAGTCTATTATTATGCAGTCAATTTTTGATTTTCATCCTGCATTCTCGACATCAACTGTTAATCCGTGTGAGGATAAGTTTTATGATCCTAAAATTACAATCGAAGGTGGAGATGTTTTAGTTGCAAGAGAAGATGTTTTGTTAATTGGTATAGGTAGTCGTACAACCTCTCAGGGTGTTGATTTTATCTTAAATAGATTAAAAGAACAAAAGGAGAAAATGCATATTATTGTTCAGGAATTACCATACGAGCCAGAATCATTTATTCACCTTGATATGGTATTCACCTTTCTAGATAAAGATATTTGTATGGTTTATGAACCGGTAATTTTACGTCCAAACCGTTATCAGACTGTTTTAATTAGTGCTGATAATGGAAAAGTTCAGATTCGTGAGCAAGAGAATATGCTTACAGCACTAAAAGGCCTTGGTTTCGACTTAAAACCATATGTGTGTGGTGGCACAACCGATCCTTGGATTCAGCAACGAGAACAATGGCATAGTGGAGCTAACTTTTTTGCTGTTGCTCCTGGAAAAGTAATTGGTTACGAAAGAAATATTTATACAGTTGATGAATTAAACAAAGGTGGTTTTGATGTCCTTAAGGCAAAAGACATAATCAATGGAAAGAAAAATATCGATGATTATGAAAAATGCGTTATAGCAATTGAAGGTTCAGAGCTTTCGCGTGGTGGGGGTGGTGCCAGATGTATGACAATGCCGATATGCAGGGAAGATATTAAGTGGAAATAAGCTTAACCAAAAATAAAAAAAGCTGCCTCATTGAGACAGCTTTTGTATTTTATAATTTTATCAACTTTTTAGTTATAGGTTTTTCTTCTCCTAAAATTTTAATAAAGTACATTCCAGCAGGGATTTCGCTGATGTCGAGTTTACAGTTTATTTTTTGACTAAAAACAAGCTTTCCGTTTACAGAATAAATTTCAACAATTGAATTTTTATTAAAATTTGAAAACTCTATAATATCATTTGCCGGATTTGGGTAAAATTTGATTTTATCTTTTGATGTATTATTAATAGACATAGGAGTAGGGTTGTACTTACTATAATAGATATCACTATTATCGACTTCAACTCTACAGTCTTTCCAAACTATATGAACCTGATTGTATTCATCCATTTGAGCATGTATATCTTTTGGGTCAACATCAAATTAATCAGATATCGGAATATGCTCTCCATAAGTTGCTCCATTATCATCAGAAATAAAAAGAAAAACTCCAAAATGCATATCTAAATTGGCACAAGCTGCATAAGCTATATTTTGACTACTGTTTGATGCTAAAACCGCATGTCCGCAATAACCCTCAATTCCAGAAAACAATTGCTCTTGGGCAAATGAAGTACCTCCATCATTTGAATTTGCAATATAAGGTCTGGCATTTGCCCAATAATCAGATCCTAGTCGGTAATCAATAAAGTTAACTAGAACATTATTGTCTGAACCCACTGCAATACTTGGATAATGTTGAACAGAATCAGAATCAAGAATTGTCATATCGTTAACCATTACATTACCAAAAAAAGTGTCTCCACCATCAGTAGATTTACAAAAGTATATGTCGCCGTTTGCATCTTCATTTCTACCGTCTGTCCAGGCTAAGTAAATATTCCCGGCAGCATCTTTTTCCATTGTATTTAGGTTGCTGAACATTACTTCACTAATACAAGTTCCGTCATTTATCTGACTTGCACTACCCCAAGTGTCACCATTATCAATTGACTTAATGAAATAATAGTCAACCATTGGATAAGTGCCAGCGTTAGCAAAGAAAATATAAACATTACTACCATGAGCTTTTAAAATTGGAAACGCAGATGAGTTGTTTGTTGTAATTGGAGTAGGTGTTGAAAATGTAGTTCCACCATCTGTAGATTTTATAAACCAGATATTCCAATCATTCGCATCATTTGTTGCTGCAACCCAAGCAATATAAATATTATTGTTTGCAACATCAATAGATGACATTACGTGATATGCCTCAGTCGGTCCTGAATATATGGGAACTTCTGTTGAAAATGTTTCTCCTCCATCTGTAGACTTTGTAAAATAAATATAGCTTTCATTTTCCGACAACATTCCTTGCCATATTGCATATACATTATCTCCATCTACAGCAATGCAATGACCACCATCCATCGCCACATCATAATAGTCTGTTGTGTTTAATTTTATGTCTGTGCTTACCTCTTGAGACAGTAGATTGTTAGCTATAAATAAAATAGTAACATAAAATATAACTGTTTTGAAGTTGAGTAAATTTGTTTTCATAGTTTTTTGTTTATTATCTTGTTTTTACAAATTTATAAAATTTTTAAATTAAATCATTTTATCGCTGAAGATTTTTATTTTAATCATTTGATATCTTACTTTTAAAAATATAAATAAACGACTATATTTGTTGCTTAATTGTTATTGAATGAAGATACTTAAAATATGTATGATTATAATTGCATTGTTCATTGTGCACAGCTTGAGTGCCCAAACGTACAATGTTAATACATATTTCAATAACTTAAAACGTAATCTTTCGAGTTTAGAATCTTTTGATGATGAGGTACAGAATTATTGCAGGCAACAACAACAAAACTTTAATATTGTTGTTGCTTCCGATAATGTTGTTAATTTTGGCTTCGAGCAGTATGAGTTGCCTCCTCAGGCACAGGATTATTACGAAGGGTTTCAAAATTTAGACTATCTTGACAAATGTCGATTATTGTTTTCATGGAATAGAATAAGTGAGACAGTTTATGAAATTGCTGATCAGAAAAGAATCCCCAGAGGAATTGCATATTTGCCTATTATTTTTACAGCAATGAATGAATATTATTCCGGTTCTGATTATAGATATGGAATTTGGGGCTTACAATATTTACCTGCAGTAAAATATGGAATTGTAGCAGACTCATGTTATGAAGAAAGACTTGATATTTCCCGTAATACATATGCTGCCCTTTCCTATTTAGATGAATTGCATAGAAATTTTAGGACATGGGATATGGCAATAACTGCATATTGTTGTGGTCCTGCCAGTGTTCGTAGAGCCGGTTTTGGAGATCAGCCATTTGATAGTGTTTACAACAATCTAAATTGCATTGATAAGGATTCTTTTTATAGACTACTGGCTATAACAAAATGGATGGGAGAAAATGAAACTATTGATTTTAGTAATGTCGGTTCGTATTCAATTGCAGTAACAGATACAATTTTGGTAAATGATATAATTCATTTTGGACAAATTGCAGGAGTTCTAGGTATAGATATTAACTTGCTTAGATCATTAAATCCATTATTTGTCGGAAATTATATTGATGGTAGGAAAAAGCCGAAGATTATTAATATCCCGGAGTCCTATAAAATAGATTATATTAAACTACATGATTCTATTCAAGTATATATTGATAGTGTTTATTTTCCAAAATACATTCCGTTTGTTGCAAGTTAAAATGATTATACATATTATAATACTGAGCATGTAAGTGTAAGTCCTGGAGATGATTATGAAGAGATAAAGTATAAAATTGTTTCAGGAGATAATCTGGGTACAATTGCAGAGAAATACGATGTTAAAGTTGTTGATTTAAAAGATTGGAATAATATAAGTGGTACGAATATATATGCAGGTCAGACAATTAGCATTTGGGTGAAAAAAGGAACAAAACAGCAATATGAACAGAAACAGGAAACTACGAAACCTGTAGAAAACAAACCTGATGAGACAAATAAGGCAGAAAAGCATTTTTCAATGAGGGATTATGATTTTATTGAGACTTATGAAATTCAACCTGGAGATTCACCATATGGTATTGCTTTAAATTATGATTGGGCAAGTGCTGAGGATATTATGTTTTGGAACGGAATATCTGATACTTCAAAATTGCAAGTAGGGCAGAAATTAAAAATATTTAAGAAGAAAAAATGAAAGCAAAACATGTTCTATATTTTGTTCTAGGTGTAATAGGCATATTAGGAATAATCATGTTTATTTTTCCTAAAGATGGTATTCGCCTGAATGATGAGTGGGTTTTGTATTTCCCAACATTTGAGGAGATGTTTCTCGAGGATGATTCTCCCGTGGTTAATACTGATTCTATTGTTAAAAATCAGGTGAATATTGATTCGTTGGTGCCACTAGATGACACAACAAAGGAAATAGATCTTGAGGAAATAAAGAAACTTGTTACTACAATGGAATATCCCGAAGATAAGCCTGAAGCACTCGATGACTTTTTTGCGAAACTGACGAATTTAGATGAGGAGCAAAAGGTGAGAATTATGCATTATGGTGACAGTCAAATTGAGGGAGATCGTATTACTGCCTTTGTTAGGAATAAAGTGCAGGGAAGATATGGAGGGTTTGGAATGGGATTATGTTCTACGGTAGCTGTTTATTCTCAATTTAGTATTAAGCAGGAAGATAGCGGAAACTGGTATCGATATACAGGATTTGGTGCTATAGATCAAAGTATGGGTCATGAGAAATATGGTCCTATGATTGCTTTTAATAGATTTGCTCCATTAACAGACTCGAGTTGGACACAACCTGAGTCAGCATATTCGGGATGGTTGAGTTTCACAAAATCTGATATAGGTTATGGAAATACACGTAAATTTAAAGAAATATACGTGTATTATGGAAATGCAAAAGCAAAATCAAAAATAACAATTTCATCTGATGATGTTGTGCTTGTTACAGACTCCTTGCAAGCCGGAGATAGCTTGTTTGTATTTAAATATACAAGTAATGATTATATAGAAAATGTAAAATTTGAGTTTGAAGGGTATGATAGTCCTGATTTTTATGCGATTTCATTCGAAGACCAGACAGGTGTTTATATTGATAATATTGCATTAAGAGGTAGTAGCGGAACAGTATTTACTACAACAGATGGAAAGCTGCTTTCGGAGTCATTTGCTTATCTAGGAACAGATTTGTTTATATTGCAATTTGGAGGTAACTCGGTACCTTATATCGAAGATAAAAAGGCTGCAGAACAATTTGGCAATTACTTTTATTATCAGTTAGCATATTTGAAAAGTGCTGTGCCTGAAGTAAATATCATTGTAATTGGACCAAGTGATATGTCTGTTAAAGTTAAGGATGAATTTGAAACTTATCCAAATCTTGAAAATATTATTGAAGAGATAAAGAAAGCAACTCATAAAGCTGGAGGAGTTTATTGGGATATGTATAAGGCAATGGGTGGATATAATTCTATGAATGCTTGGGTGAATGCTGATCCTCCGTTAGCAGGGACGGATTATACACATTTTACTCCTTATGGAACCAGTATTATTTCGAATATGTTTTATAATGCTTTTATACTTGAGGTAACCAGTTATACAGAAAGAATTAAAAACGAGAAAGTTGAAGAAGTTGAATAGGTTTATATTGATATTTTTTGCTGTGTCTCTAGTTGCCGGCAGCTTGTTTGCTCAATCAGGCAGACTACCTTATTCCAAAAAGGAATATCTTTATATTCAGCATGATTCGTGCTACCTTGAGCAGTTCGATGATAGCCCGAATTTAGATAAGTTCTTTGATAAACTTGACAAACTGTATTTTCAGGGTGAGGGACAGATATCAATTTTGCACTTTGGAGGTTCACACATACAGGCCGGAATTTGGTCTTATTCATTAAGAAAACAATTTGAAAGTATTATTCCTGATACAGAAGGAGCTCCCGGACTGGTATTCCCATTTAGTATTGCAAAAACAAATCACCCATATTATTACAGATCTGATTACGAAGGTGAGTGGGAAATTTCAAAGGTAACAGACAGAGAACCTGTCGACACTATTGGTTTAATTGGTATTACTGCTAAAACTACTGATAGTCTTGCACAGATTCGAGTTCTTTTTAATCCAGTTGCGAACATCAATAGTAGGAGATTTGATAAAATTACAGTCTTTCATAATATTGATGATACAATTTATCAAATAAGTTTAGCTCAGGAAGAACTAATCGATACATTTTTAGTAAATCGTGAACTTAGGGCAACAGAATTTTATTTAACTGAAACTATTGACACATTTGATTTGAGAATCACCCGGGTTGATACTGTAGAAGGAGAATTTTTGTTTTATGGTGCATTACTTGAGAACTCAAATCCGGGCATTAAATATTCTGGAGTTGGTATTAATGGAGCTGCGACATTCTCATATTTGAAAGCAGACTATTTTGATACACATTTAAAAGCTATAAAACCTGATCTTGTAATATTTTCTATTGGAGTTAATGATGCTGCAGGAAAAAATTTCTCAAAACTTGCTTATATAAATAATTATAAAAAGCTTGCCGATAAAATGTTAATGGTAAATCCTGATTGTGCAATAATTTTCACTACAAATAATGACTTTTATTATTATCGTGGAGGTGTAAATCCACATTACAATGATGTCTATAATTCAATGGTTGATTTAGCAAAGGATTATAATGCATGTGTTTGGAATATGTTTAGAGTAATGGGAGGGTGTAAGTCAATTAATTACTGGAGAAATGATAATATTGCAAATAAAGACAGGATACATTTTACTCGTGCAGGATATAAAATCTTAGCAGGCTTGTTATTTGATGCGATAATGAAAGATTATGAAGATCATCTAAGAGAAAAATCAAAATGATAGATTTTATTAAGGACATATTTACCTATAATGAGCAATCTCCATTAATCTTTACAAGATTTTTCTTCTGGGGATTCTTTGCTGTTGTTCTTATTGGGTATTCATTTTTATCAAATAAACGCGTAGGGAGATCTCTTTATCTATTAATTTTCAGCTTATTTTTTTACTATAAATCAAGTGGGTTTTTCTTTTTTCTAATCATTTTTAGTACACTTGTCGACTACTTTATTGGTTGGTGGTTATACAATACAGAAAGTTCGGTTGTAAGAAAATTTCAACTAGCACTTAGCATTTTTGTAAACTTATTTGTGCTTGCGTATTTTAAGTATTCATTCTTTTTTACTTCTGCAATAAACGATATGTTTGGGACCAATTTAGTCGCGTATAATTATTTGGCAGAGTTTTCAAACTTATTAACCGGAACACATTTCGATACTGCAAAAATATTTTTACCTGTTGGAATATCATTTTTTACTTTCCAGACAATGTCATATACGCTTGATATATACAGGCGCGAGTTAAAACCGGTAAAGAATATTATTGACTTTGGATTTTATGTATCATTTTTTACACAATTGGTTGCCGGACCGATTGTTAGAGCAAAAGATTTTATCCCTCAAATTTATCAGAAATTTAAATTAACACGATACGAGTTTGGATTAGCTCTTTTTATGGTACTTAAAGGGCTTATAAAAAAGATCATGATAGGTGATTATATCGCAGTTAATTTTGTCGATAGGGTTTTTGCAAATCCAGATATGTACACCGGTTTTGAAAGTCTAATGGCAATGATTGGCTATTCTTTACAGGTTTATGTTGATTTTTCCGGATATACCGATATAGCAATTTGTGTAGCACTATTGATGGGATTTAAACTAAATCAAAATTTTAATTCACCATATAAAGCAAAAAACTGTGGTGATTTTTGGTCAAGGTGGCATATTTCATTATCATCATGGCTAAAAGATTATTTATATATTACTTTGGGTGGAAATAGAAATGCAACAGCAGGAACATATATAAATTTTGCATTTATTTTGATTGTTGTTATGTTGTTGGCAGGTAATCTTTGGGTAAGTATTGGGATAGTAATTGCAGTAGCATTTATTTTATTACTAATGAAAGTCTCTACTGCTGCAAAAAAGGGAGTTGTTAGAAATATAAATGTTATGATTACCATGTTGTTTGGTGGTTTATGGCATGGCTCCAGCTGGAATTTTTTGATTTGGGGAGGTTTAAATGGCTTAGGTGTTGTAACATACAAATATTGGAGAAAAATCAGCCCGTGGGAAAAATATAATAATACGATTGCCACAGTGTGGAAAATCATGATCACCTTTGGATTTATTACATTTACCAGAGTGTTTTTTAGAGCTCCTGACTATGATACTGCAACAACTATGTTGCATAGAATCGGAACAGAATTTACACCACAATTGATACCACAAATTATTCAAGGATATTATAAGGTTTGGTTAATGATGATATTTGGATTTATAACACATTGGTTAAGCTATAATTTTAAGGATAAATGGCGCGATAAATTCATAGATCTACCACATTGGTCACAAGCTTTGATTTCTGCGGTGATTATATTCGTTATTTACCAATCCATTTGTTCTGATATGGTTGCATTCATTTATTTTCAGTTTTAGTTTTTTGCAGATTATTCTAAATAAGTATTTCAATACTATTATTTAAAAAATTGATCTTTTTATTTAGGGTGTTATTTGTGGATTTTATATTATTTAAAAAACAGTTTTGTTTAAAATTTAGTTAGTCATAAACTGTTGTTTTTATAAGGATTTTGCAAGTTCTTATGTTTTTAATATTATAGGTAAAAAAACAATATAAAAAACGCAGCCTTTTTAGTGTTTTCACGTATACATTATTGGATTAGAAATTTTGAGTATTACAGAGAAAGCTTATTTATACAATTATTTGGAGTGTAGCTTTGTTTTAAGTTGTTGGAAACCATTGTGTTAGAAAGAGTTGAAATTAAATTATTAAAAGAATTAATTTATTTTTCAGCAGATTAGTTTTTGCTGATAAATCATTATATGCCTATGAAAAGGATTTTTACATTATTTGTTGGGTTAGTTTTAAGTTTGGGAATATTTGCTCAAACATTTGGAGGTACTACAGGTGCTGTTAATAATTTAACTACGAATGATTTTACTGCTAGTGTTACAGGAGTTGGGAATTTAACATGTTATGATATTACTTTATGTTTGGATATTACCCACGCTAGATCTAGTCAGTTAGATATATATTTAATTTCGCCTACTGGGACAAATGTTGAGATTTCTACTGGGAATGGAGGTAACACTAGTGCTTATGATAACTGTATTTGCTTTACCGTAACAGCTAGTACTGCAATAACTGCAGCAGCTGCGCCATTTGCAACAGGTAATTATTTACCAGAAGGTAGTCTATTAGATTTTAGTGATGGACAAAATGCAGACGGGAATTGGACTTTAAGAATAATTGATGCAGCTAATCCTACTTCTGGGACACTTAATTCCTGGGATATTTCATTTGCTCCATTAGCCGGAGGTGCAACAAATGGAACACCTTGTACGGCTACTGAAATTGCCGTTGGAACTTCATGTACAATGCAAACTTTCTCAAATTTGTGTGGTGGAAATTCAGGTGTGGCAGATCCTGGTTGTGCGAATTATAACGGTAATGATGTATGGTTTGCAGCTGAAGTCCCCGATGCAGGGTATATGGTAATTGATTTTGATGCAAATACTATTACAGATGGTGGTATGGCCATCTATCGTGGAAGTGACTGCGACAATATTGAACTTGTAAATTGTTATGATGATGGTGATGGTTTAATGCCATCAACTGTTACATATAGCGGATTGTTTCCAGGAGACACTATCTGGATACGATTTTGGTCGTATGGAAATGCACAGCTGGGGACTTTTGATCTTTGTGTTTGGGCAGATCATTCATATGTTAATACTTGTTCTGATACTTTTTACGATACAGGAGGTGCAGGCGGTGATTACACAGCGAGTGAACTTTATGCAGTAACATATTGTCCTGATGTTGCAGGGAATAGAATTGAAGCAACATTTAATAGTCTTGATATTGATTATTTTAGTGTCGTTGATTACGACGTTCTTTATGTTTATGACGGTCCAGGAACAGACTATCCGTTGTTGGGAGGTTTTAATAATGGTTATCCTCCTCCTGCTACTGTAACGGCTTCAACCTCAAATTCTACAGGTTGTTTAACATTTGTTTTTGATTCAAATACTGCAATTGAAGCTGGAGGTTGGGATATTGATATTGCATGTGCCGACCCTTGTCAAACAGTTGATCTTAATACTTATACTACAAATCCTGCTTATACAACAATTGGATTATTTGATTATGTAGATGTTTGTATTGGAGATGCAATTGACTTTTCAGCAACCGGGTCATATCCTCAGAACGGATTATATTATGCACAATCTGATGCAACATCGACATTTACCTGGTATTTTGGTGATGGTACAGTAATGACCGGACAAAATGTAAACTATACTTTTACTGCAGGTGGAGCTTACGATGTTGGTTTAGTAATTACTGATGTAAATGGATGTATCAGTGATTTTGATATTCCAATCAGAGTTAGAATCCCAAATCCACCTAGTGTGACAGCAACACCCTCTGTGGGTTGTGTTGGAGAACCAATAACTCTCCAAGGAACTCATAATGCAGCTACAGAAAGCTCAACTGCAGGAGGTTCATATGTTAGCACAGATGAATTGGCAGATGGGCTTGGTTCAACATATTCATCTTCTGTTTATCTGGACATGTTTAGTTCTGGAGCAACTATGACAAGTGTCAATGATATAGCTTCTATTTGTATCACTATGGAGCATTCATTTATGGGAGATTTGGATCTTGTACTTGAGTGTCCAGATGGTAGTACAATTCGACTTGTTCAGCACGATGCTTCTGAAGGAGCAGTACTTGGTGAGCCAATTGCTGAGGGGCTTCCTATTGATGATACTAACCCAGCAGGTGTTGGCACTGGTTACGAATATTGTTGGTCACCTGCATCAACAGATGGCTTTATAAGCGATGCAGGAAATCAAACATCAGTTTCAAATTATACAGATGGATTAGGTTATTATAGCGCAGGTCCATTCGATCAGGTTAATCACGGTTCATATGAAGCTTATGGCGATTGGAATAATCTTATAGGGTGTCCGTTAAATGGCCTATGGTCAGTTTATGCAATTGATAATTTTTTACTTGATAATGGTTACATCTTTGAGTGGAATATTACTTTCGATGCTAGTTTGACTACTCCATGGACATTTACTCCAACAGTTGTTTCAGATTCATGGAGTGGAACAGACGTAACAGACACCAACAATCCTGGTGAAGCTGTTCCTTCTTCAACAGGAAATTATGCATTTACTTATTCGGTAACAGATGATTATGGCTGTACTTTTAACGAAATTGTCAATGTTAATGTAACAGGGGCTGTCAATGATGATCCTTGTAGTGCAATTGGTTTGGCAGTTAACGGTGCTTGTATAACATCTTACTATGATAATTATTGTGCAACAGATTCAGGTTTGGCAGATCCTGGTTGTGGAAATTATAATGGTGAAGATGTATGGTTCTCAGCTACAATTCCTGCAAGTGGAAATTTAATTATTGATACAGACTTTGGAATTACAGCAGAAGCATTAACAGATATGGCTGTTGCTGCATATACAGGCTCCGACTGTAATACTCTTACTCTTGCTGGTTGTGATGCTGACCTAAGTGATAATGGAGATATGGCTGAGGTAATCTTAACTGGACAAACTCCTGGTGCTACAGTGTGGATAAGAGTTTGGGATGAGAATGGTGACGAAAGCGGTGACTTTGGAATTTGTGTTTGGGATGATCCAACAATGGTAGCCTCTTGTCCAGGTTATAGTAGAGCAGTTACTAGTCCAAATGAGACATGTTCAGGGCAAGAATATTATTTTGAAGTTTTAAATACAACATGTAATGGTTTAATTTATTTCGACGTTGTCGGTAATTATGGATATTGGGCAGGGGAAATTACATGGGAAGTTACTAGTAATCTAACCAGTAATGTAATTGCATCCGGTGGTCCCGGAACAGCTAATTACGAAGCTATTTTTACCTCTGTTGGCCCAATTGACCCATTAGTTGAAGGTTTTGCGTTTACTTTAACTGTATTTGATTCCTATGGAGATGGATTTGATGCAATTGGAACCCCCGGTTATATAGTTATTGAGCAAGATGGAGTTGAAATTGTTTCACAAATAACAGGTAATTTTGGATCTGAAGCACATATAATGTTTATTCCAACTGTTACTATTTCATCTGCAACTATTACAATAACTACACCTACAGGGGATGTTTCTCAGTCAATAAATAACTGTAGGGATTTTAGAACTCCTATTACATTAAGTAATTTGAATTTTTGTTCAACATCAGTTGTGTTTTTACCTTGGGAAATAAGATGTGATTTTGATAATTCTCTAATTAGGAGTGGGCTTTATGCATTAACTGTTTATCCAAATACTCCTACAGACTTGACTGATATTGTTGAAATAACTTTTGATCCAGTTAGTTGTCAGTGGAATACAACATGGCCAGGAGATTGTGATGCAGGAGATTTGGGAACAGTATTTAATATTAGTCCAGACCCAACTGACCCAGTTGGTGATGAGTGTCAGGCAAACGACCCTGAAGTATTTACATTGCAATACAATGGTATAAGTGGTGGACCTGATTGTTGTAGTACTGCCGGACCTAGCGCTCCAATTGAATATACCTTAACATCTGGAGCATCAAGTGTTATAGCAACAAACTCACCTTATGGAGGGACAAATAATTCAGCTTATTTAACAATTCCACCAAACGGAATAGGAGGTGTAGCAACTTCAGTTGACCTAACTTTTGATTTGAGCGGTTATTGCATGGAACATCAGGATGGTCCCCTAGGTGATGTTAGCTTCTGGGTTACTATTTTTGTTGATGGTGTGCAAATATACGATGGCTCTTTTGCAGGTACTACAGCTAGTTTATCTTTTACACTCGCAGATATGCCTGGTTATGACCAAAACAGTTTGGTAGAGGTCTATGTTTACCCTAATACATTTGCTTTTGGAGGCGTTAATACAACATTTTTACCTGGAGTAACTTGTGCTTCTCTAACTAATAATAGTGGAGAGTGGACGGCTGACTTTTTTGATTTATCAATAGATGTAACTTTTACTGAGCTAGCTCAAACACCAATAACATGTTCTTATATTTCAAATGTTGTTAAACCTTGCTGTGCTACTACTGTAGTTGCTGATGTAGCTGAAACTATTTGCTCAGGTGATGCATTTGGTCTTGCCGCATGGCAGACATCTGTTGAATCTGTAAATCCTGCTTGTATTGTTTATTCATGTGTGACTCCAGTTGCTGGTACAACTTTACCTGATGGAGTACTACCCAATGGAATAAATGGTGGAGGTGCTCCGATAGTTCAATCAGTTAGTGCATATGCATATTGTGATTCAAATGGAAGTGGTTCTATTGATGTCGGTGATACATACACTTTACTAAGCACATACGAATTTACCATAAATCCAATTGTAACACCAACATTTACTCAATTAGGCCCTTATTGTAATGGAGATGTACATGATGCTTTACATGGAACATCAACAAATGGGATTACCGGCACATGGTTACCTGCTGTAATATCAACAGCTGCTGTAGGAGTTACTACATATACTTTTACACCTGATGCTGGTCAATGTGCAAATGTAACAACAATGGATATTACGGTAAACAACTGTTGTCCGACTATAACATGTCCTCCTGATATTAATTTAGCGACTTGTAATGATCCATTACCTGCTGCTGCAACAACATTAGCTGAATTTACAGCTTTGGGTGGGACATATACCAATGCTACTTCTATTTCACATGTAGATGTTACTGTTAATGGATGTAGTACTGTTACAACAAGAACATATACAGTAGATAATGGTTATTGTACTGCAGATTGTGATCAAACAATTACTCGAGTAATTGATGCTGTGCCACCAACAGCATCTAACCCGGCACCAATAAATGTTGAGTGTTCAGGCGATGTTCCAGCTTCAGACGTAACAGTTGTTACAGATGAGGCAGACAATTGTACAGCAGTCCCTGTTGTTGCCTTTGTTTCAGACGTATCTGATGGTAATACCTGTCCTGAAGTTATAACGAGAACATATTCTGTTACCGATGACTGTGGAAATTCAATCAATGTAACTCAAACAATAACAATAGATGATGTAACCCCACCTACAGCCTCTAATCCGGCACCAATAAATGTAGAGTGTGCAGGCGATGTTCCGGCATCAGATATAACAGTTGTAACCGACGAGGCAGACAATTGTACAGCAGCCCCTGTTGTAGCATTTGTTAGTGATGTCTCTGATGGTAATAACTGTCCTGAAGTAATTACAAGAACATATTCTGTTACTGATGACTGTGGTAACTCAATAAATGTTACTCAAACCATCACAATAGATGATGTAACTCCACCGACGGCATCTAATCCTGCACCAATAAATGTAGAGTGTGCAGGCGATGTTCCGGCATCAGATATAACAGTTGTAACAGACGAAGCAGATAACTGTACAGCAGTACCTGTTGTAGCTTTTGTTAGTGATGTTTCAGATGGCAACACCTGTCCTGAGATTATTACAAGAACATATTCTGTTACCGATGATTGTGGCAATGTTACAAATGTAACACAGACCATCACAATAGATGATGTAACTCCACCAACAGCTTCTAATCCTGCACCAATAAATGTAGAGTGTGCAGGCGATGTTCCGGCATCAGATATAACAGTTGTAACCGACGAAGCGGATAACTGTACCGTAGCCCCAGTTGTAGCATTTGTTAGTGATGTCTCTGATGGCAACACCTGTCCAGAAGTTATAACAAGGACATATTCTGTTACCGATGATTGTGGCAATATTACAAATGTAACACAGACCATCACAATAGATGATGTAACTCCACCAACAGCTTCTAATCCTGCACCAATAAATGTAGAGTGTGCAGGCGATGTTCCGGNGGCTTCAGATATAACAGTTGTAACCGATGAAGCAGACAATTGTACAGCAGCCCCAGTTGTAGCATTTGTTAGTGATGTCTCTGATGGCAACACCTGTCCAGAAGTTATAACAAGGACATATTCTGTTACTGATGATTGTGGAAATACAATCAATGTAACCCAAACAATAACAATAGATGATGTAACCCCACCAACAGCTTCTAATCCTGCACCAATAAATGTAGAGTGTGCAGGCGACGTTCCGGCATCAGATATTACCGTTGTCACAGACGAAGCGGATAACTGTACCGTAGCGCCAGTTGTAGCATTTGTTAGTGATGTTTCAGATGGCAACACCTGTCCAGAAGTTATAACAAGGACATATTCTGTTACCGATGATTGTGGAAATTCAATCAATGTGACTCAAACAATAACAATAGATGATGTAACCCCACCGACAGCCTCAAATCCGGCACCTGTGAATATTGAATGTTCCGGGTCAGTGCCAGCGGTAGATATTACTGTTGTTACTGATGAAGCAGATAATTGTACCGTAGCACCTGTTGTAGCTTTTGTTAGTGATGTCTCTGATGGTAACACCTGTCCAGAAGTTATAACAAGAACATATTCTGTTACAGACGATTGTGGAAACTCAATTAATGTCACTCAAACAATCACTGTAGGCGATGTTACTCCACCAACAGCCTCTAATCCGGCACCTGTAAATGTGGAATGCACAGGCGATGTCCCAGCTACAGACATAACAGTAGTTACTGACGAAGCAGATAATTGTACAGCAGTACCAATTGTTGCTTTTGTAAGTGATGTCTCCGATGGCAATACCTGTCCAGAAGTTATAACAAGAACTTATTCTGTTACTGATGATTGTGGAAACTCAATCAATGTAATACAAACCATC
>PKTB01000011.1 GCA_002869385.1 Marinilabiliales bacterium | reverse complement strand
GATTATTACCTAACATCCGGTGGAATAGACCCTGTAGCAGTAGGAACAGACATTACATCAAGTCAGACAGTTTATGTATATTCAGCAAACGGTTCATGTGCAGCAGAAAATAGTTTCTATGTTGATATTACTACTACACCGCTAGTTGATGCACCAGCAGATGTAAGTGCATGTGACGTTTACACACTACCTGCTTTAACTAATGGAGATTACTATTCAGTAACAGGCGGAGTAGGTCCCATTGCAGTCGGTACAGATATTTTAGCAGACCAAACAATTTATGTATATGCAGCAAACGGTTCATGTACAGCAGAGAATAGTTTCTATGTAGATATTACTACTACACCACTAGTTGATGCCCCTGCAGATGTAAGTGCATGTGATTCATATATCTTACCAGCACTTACTGATGGTGAGTACTTTGAAACTACTGGTGGTATTGACCCATTACCAGTTGGTTATGAGGTAACTTCTGATATGACAATCTATGTTTATGCAGCAGATGGTTCATGTACAGCAGAGAATAGTTTCTTTGTAGATATTACGACTACACCACTAGTAGATGCACCGGCAGATGTAAGTGCATGTGACGTTTACACACTACCTGCTTTAACAAATGGAGATTACTATTCCGCAACAGGTGGGGTAGGCCCAATTGCAGCCGGTACTGATATTTTATCAGATCAGACAATTTATGTTTACGCAGCTAACGGTTCATGTTCTGCAGAGAATAGCTTCTATGTTGATATTACTACTACACCATTAGTAGATGCACCAGCAGATGTAAGTGTATGTGATGTTTACACATTGCCACCACTAACAAACGGTGATTATTTCTCAGCAACAGGCGGAGTAGGACCAATTCCTGTAGGAACAGATATTTTAGCTGATCAAACAATTTATGTTTACGCAGCAGATGGTTCATGTACAGCAGAAAACAGTTTCTTTGTTGATATTACAACTACACCGCTAGTCGATGCACCAGCAGATGTAAGTGTATGTGACGTTTACACATTACCAGCCTTAACAAATGGTGATTACTATTCAGCAACAGGTGGGGTAGGCCCAATTGCAGCCGGTACTGATATTTTATCAGATCAGACAATTTATGTTTACGCAGCTAACGGTTCATGTACAGCAGAAAACAGTTTCTTTGTTGATATTACAACTACACCGCTAGTTGATGCACCAGCAGATGTAAGTGCATGTGATGTTTACACATTACCAGCCTTAACAAATGGAGATTATTACCTAACATCCGGTGGAATAGACCCTGTAGCAGTAGGAACAGACATTACATCAAGTCAGACAGTTTATGTATATTCAGCAAACGGTTCATGTACAGCAGAGAATAGTTTCTATATATCTGTTCATGAATCTCCCACAATTGTTGTCAATGTGACTTCAGCATCTGGAGAGTTTGCATCTGATGGTGCTGCTGAAGCTGTTGTAACCGGAGGAACAGAACCTTATACAATTATCTGGTCAACACTTAATGAAGGTGAAACTTTAACAGGTTTAACTCCTGGCAACTATTCAGTTGAAGTTTTTGATGCTAATGGTTGTACTGATGCAGAAGATTTTATAGTTGACTGGGTTGATATTATTGTTGACAATGAAATAGTATATAGTATATATCCTAACCCGACTGACCATATTGTTTATATTGAAACAGAGTCTAATCTTTGTGATCAAATTCAAATAATAGATATTCTTGGTCAAGTAGTTTATTCATATCAACCCGTGATAAGTAAGACTTCAATAGATTTAAGTCATTATCAACCTGGAGTTTACTTTGTGAAACTATATGTAGGTGATAAGGAATTTACACAGAAGTTAGTTGTTAAGTAATAGATAAACAAAAAGGAGGTCAATTTTGGCCTCCTTTTTTATTTTAAAATAAGTATCTTAGATTACTCTTCCAGGATATTCTTCGAGAGCATATTTTAATGTTTCAATAGCATTCTTTAAATCTTCTATTTTAAGAACATATGCAATTCTCACCTCATTTTTTCCAAGTCCCGGTGTATTATAAAATCCTGTTGCAGGAGCCATCATAACAGTTTGCTTATTGTATTCAAAGCTTTCTAGTATCCACTGTGCAAATTTATCAGCATCATCAATTGGTAGTTTTACAACAGTATAAAATGCACCTTTAGGATTTGGACAAACAACTCCCTCAATTTTGTTTAATTCGGCAACCATAAAGTCTCTTCTTGCAATATACTCTTCATAAACTTCGTTAAAGTATTCTTGTGGAGTTTCTATAGCTGCTTCAGAAGCGATTTGCCCAAATGATGGAGGACATAATCTTGCTTGTGCAAACTTCATTGCAGTGCTCATTACATCTTTATTTTTAGAGATTAGACATCCAATTCTCACACCGCACATACTATATCTCTTTGAAACAGAGTCCATCATTATGACATTTTGTTCCAAATTGGGCAAGTTCATCACTGATAGATGTTTGTTGCCATCGTAGCAAAATTCACGATAAACTTCATCTGAGTATAAATAAAGATCATATTTTTTAACTAATTCAGCTAGTCTAAAAAGCTCTTCTTCTGAGTATAAATAACCTGTAGGATTATTTGGATTACAAATAACAATTCCTTTAGTTTTATCTGTAATTAAATTCTCAAACTCTTTAATTGAAGGCAAAGCGAAATTATTTTCTATACTTGAAGTGATGGGTTTGATTACAACACCTGTTTGTATTGCAAAACCATTATAATTTGCATAGAATGGCTCAGGAATTATAACTTCATCCCCTTCGTTTAGGGTTGAGTTGAAAGCGATTGTAATTGCTTCGGAACCTCCGGTGGTAATAATCATCTCATCTTCAGTAATGTTTATGTCAAACTTTTGATAAGATTTTGCCAGTTTTTTACGATAAGATAAATTCCCTGCTGAGTGACTATAGGCGATTACATCTTCTTTAAGGTTTTTTATAGCATCTAGTGCAACTTCTGGAGTCTTAATATCCGGTTGTCCTATGTTCAAGTGATATACTTTAACCCCACGTCCTTTTGCTGCTTCAGCATAAGGTACTAACTTACGAATAGGGGATGATGGCATCGCCATCCCTTTGTCTGAAATTTTTGGCATTTTTTTTATAATTTAATTATTCTGTTTTAAAAGTGGATTTCTTTTCTACTTTTTGAGTTGTATTAGCTGTGTTTTTAACTGAGCTACTACTTTTATTTACTTCTGAGCTGTTTGTTTCAGAACTAGTTTCTGTATTAGATTCAGATGTAGAAACTGTTTTCTCTTTACTTTTAGTACTTGGGTTTACAGATTTAGCATTGTTGTTTAGTCTTACTTTTTCAGGAGCTTTAACAGGTTTTGTGATCGTTCTGTTTTTATTTGAACTATCTTCTCCTGCTAAAACTTCACCTTTTATTTCTAATTGTATAGGATTTGGGTTTCCGTCTACATATACATATACGTTTTTGTGGAATTTTCCAACACGTTTTGTATCGTAAGTAACACTAATTGTACCCTTTTTTCTTTTATTAATTTCTTCTCTTGGCCAATCTGTTCCAGTACAACCGCAAGATGCTCTTACATTTGTTAATCTAACAGGTTCTTTTGTAACGTTTTTAAAAACAAATTCACCTGTAGCATCTTCTTGATATTGTAATGTGCCAAAGTCATATACAGTTGATTTGAAAACGATAGAACTTGCTTTAGATGTTTTATCTGGTTCGTTTGTATCATCTTGAGCAAAGATAAATCCAGAAAGGACTATAAAAGAGATAATCAATGTGATGTTTTTAATAATTATAATATTTAATTGTAAAATTAGTAAAAATATGATTTCATATAGGCAAGATTCAGACCTAAATTTAACTTTTATGTTATATATTATATAATTGGCCCATATTTGAGGATTACGTTTATCATTAATTTAGTTTTTGTAAAGGGTTTGCTTTAACAAAAGTAGTATGACTCATAGTGCATAGTGCATATAGTAGTAATACCACTCCATGCCCTGTTCTCCGTTCTTCATGTTAAAAATGTATGCCGTAAACTTGTAATAATTTGAATTTTGTCACTTACTAAATCACAATACTAGCATTTTTTTCATATTTTTACATCCGAAATGAGTAAAACAGCAATCATTATAGGAGCAGGACCTGCCGGTTTAACAGCCGCGTTGGAATTGCTTAGGCATACTGACATAAAACCAATAGTTCTTGAGAAAACAAGCGATATTGGTGGTATTTCAAAAACAGTAAATTACAAAGGCAATAGGATTGATATTGGAGGGCATAGATTCTTTTCCAAGTCAGATGTAATAATGAACTACTGGCAAGACCTTTTTGAACTTGCCAAAGCTCCTGAAAATGTTGCTAAGAATGAAAAATGGGATCTTGATGAAGATGAAGTTTTTATTGAGAGAGATCGTCTGTCCAGAATATATTATCTGCGAAAGTTCTTCGACTATCCTGTAAGCTTGAATTCAAATACAATAAAGAATTTAGGTTTGATCAGAATAGCAAAAATAGGATTTAGTTATATGTGGTCGAAAGTCTTTCCAATAAGAAATGAAAAAAGCCTTGAGGATTTCTTTATTAACAGATTCGGGAAGGTGCTTTATCGTACATTTTTTAAAGATTATACCGAAAAAGTTTGGGGAAAGTCTTGCACAGAGCTGTCAGCAGAATGGGGTGCGCAAAGAATAAAAGGGTTATCAGTTACTAAAGTGATTTTACATTATATAAAATCATTATTCAAGTCGAAAAACGTAGATATTAAGCAAAAAGATAAAGAAACAAGCCTGATAGATCGTTTTTTATATCCAAAACTTGGTCCTGGTCAATTGTGGGAATTTGTTGCTGAGCAAATTAGGAATAATGGCGGTGAAATATATATGAGATCCGAATTTTCAGGATTGGAAATAAATTCTGATAATACTTTTTCTGTAGAGTATATTCATGAAGGTAGAACAGAGAGTGTTAGTGGGGATATTGTATTTAGCACAACCTCTGTAAAGAATCTAGTAAATGCAACTAAAGATGTTCCTGAGAATGTTAAACAGATAGCTAATGGCTTATTACACAGGAATTTTATAACAGTTGGGTTACTATTAAAAAAGCTGTCAATTGAGAATAAAACCAAAATTCAGACAATTAATAATTTAGTGCCTGATAATTGGATCTATATGCAGGAATCTGATGTTAAGATGGGTAGAATACAGATTTTTAATAACTGGAGCCCATTTATGGTCAAGGATGAGAGTAATGTATGGGTTGGCTTGGAGTATTTTTGCGATCCGGATGATGAAATGTGGAGAACCCCGGATGAAGAATTTATAGAAATGGCAAAGGTTGAACTTGAGAAAGTAGGGATTATTTCTCAGAACGATATTTTGGATGCAACGATTATAAAAATGGAGGATACGTATCCTGTCTATTTTGGAGCTTATGAGCAATTTGATATAGTACGCGAATATCTTGATAAATTTGAAAATCTTTATCTTATTGGTAGGAGTGGAATGCATCGATATAACAACTCAGACCATTCTATGTTAACTGCAATAACAGCTGTTCATAATATTATAGATGGACGAAAAGATAAATCCAATATTTGGGAAGTTAATACCGAAAAAGACTATCACGAGGAGAAATCTAAAGACTAATTATTGTGTGTAATTTCTAATTGGTCATACATCGCAGGACATCTGTCATCTGTCATTTACAACACTCAAAGAAATCCAATACAGCATCTGTTTCGCTTTCCCAATAATCATAATTATGTGATGCTAAGGCTGGAAAATGTCCTTTAATTTTGAGATCAGGATGATATTTTCTTATTGAATCATACATCATTTGACTTTGCAGAACGGGAGAAACATTATCATCTTGTCCGTGACCAATATAGGTTGGTACAGTATAATTTTCACAATCATAAGCAAAACACTCTTTTTGCCATCTGTCAGGAAAATCAGAATAGTGACCAATAAAAGAATAATATAAATATTCATCTGTCATTCTTGTGATGTCGAAGTCACCGGAAAGACTGGCAGCATTTTTAAAGATTTCCGGTCTGTAATATGCCATAAGAGTTGCACCTCGACCTCCGGTTGAAATACCAGCAACATTATTGTTTTGTCCAGGAAGTAAAAATCCGAAAGTTTCCTGCAAATGAGGAATTTGAATATCTAACATCCATGTAATTGTAGGATATTTTTGATAATCAGCGATAGTTTGAGGATACATCTCTAGGCAATAATTGCTTTTCTTGTAATCAGGGATAATTAAAATATAGCCTTTATTAAGAGCCTTGTCACAAAATGTTGTTTTTTGACACCATTCGTCAGCCGGCAAATTCCAACCATGCAGCAAAAGAATAGTTCCTTTAATCTCCTTGTCTTCGGGAGGATATTTAATTTCTGTAGTAACAACAAAACAACAATCATATTTATGAAATAAGATTGTGTCGTTCATTCTGTGAATATCAGGAATAGTATCAACAATTTCAATTGTAGTTTCTTTATTGACTGTTTCTTTTTTGGTTTCATTTTTGCATGAAACGGCTACAATTATTAGTAGAATGAATATAAATATTGCTTGGCTAAAGTATTTCATTATTTATTTAAAATTTTATTAGTATTATTGTTGCTAAATTAAAAATTTATTTCGTGAAAAATAAGAATAACATTCAAAAGATTGGATTGTTGACCGCTATTTCTTATGTCATAGCTAATATGGTTGGTACCGGAGTGTTTACTTCATTAGGATTTCAACTTGCCGGTGGTGTTACAGATATTGCAGCTATTATGATTTTGTGGTTGATGGGAGGAATTATTGCATTTACAGGTGCACAAGTTTATGGAGAGATAGGTTCTGTAATGCCACGTTCTGGTGGAGAATATCACTTTTTAAGTGAATTATATCATCCTGCATTAGGTTTTATGTCAGGATTTTTCTCAATGTTTGTTGGATTTGCAGCACCGATTGCACTTGCAGCAATGGCATTAGGAGCATATTTTGCAAATGTATACACTGGGATAGACACTAGATATATCGCAGCAGCTGTTATTGTATTAATAACAGTCGTTCATTCAACAGGAGTAAGATAAGGTGGGATTTTTCAATTAGTCTTTACAATAATTAAGATTGTTCTGATAGTTGGATTTATAGTTGCCGGATTGTTTTTTGCCCCTGAACATCAGGAAATAAGTGTTATCCCAACTAAAATTTCTTGGAGTCAGATTATGAGTGCAGGTTTTGCAGTTTCACTTATTTATGTTTATTATTCATATTCAGGGTGGAATGCTTCTGCATACTTTGTTTCAGAAATGAAAAATCAATTAAAAAACTTGCCACGCTCTTTAATTATTGGAACTTTAATAGTTACAGTTATGTATCTTCTTTTAAACTTTGTTTTCGTCTATGTTTCACCGGTTGCAAACCTCTCAGGTCAACTCGATGTGGGAGCTGTTGCTGCAGGAGATATTTTTGGACGCGAAGGTGGTGTGATTATGTCTGGACTGATAAGTTTGTTATTGATTTCAACTATTAGTTCTATGGTTTTTGCCGGGCCTAGAGTTATTCAGGTAATAGGTGAAGACTATAAAGCTCTTGGGTTTATGAGTAAGAAAAGGCCAAATGGAGTGCCTTTAACTGCTATATTAGTTCAAAGTTCTATCTCCTTGATATTGTTATTTACTTCAACTTTTGAAGCCTTGCTGACTTATCTTGGTTTTGTAATGAATGTGTTTGCTTTTATGACAGTACTTGGAGTATTTGTACATAGAATAAAGCATCCAAATATGGAAAGGCCATATAAAACAAAAGGATATCCTGTTGTACCAATAATCTTCCTAATGTTTGTAATCTGGAATGTTATTTATCTGTTTAAAGAAAAAACAACTGAAACATTGATAGGTCTTGTAACCCTTGTTGTTTCTTTGGTAATATATTTTATAGTAAACTAAATCTCAAAAAACAAATTTGAAAATGAAAAGTAAACTAATAGTTTTAATTACAATTTTAAGTGCTGTTACTCTATGTATAGCTTGTAATGGTAATGCTGAAACAAAAAATGACAATGACGAAAAAGACTCTATTGTTCAGGAAGAAATTAATCCATTAGATACTTTTGCATATACAGATTATAATTCTGTAGCAAGGATTCTTGCAGGTAAATATCCTGATGATAGTCTTTTCTTAGTTGATGTTGTAAACTCATCAAAGTTTAATTATCATATTTCTTCATTTGATAATACATGGGAAGACCATTCAAAAGAACTTGAAAAAGTTACCGCCTGGAGCAATCAATATCTTGAAAATGAAGATACTGTATTCTATCCTTTTGGTGGCCCGGATTTTAATTATCTGGATGCGGTTTTTCCAAACTGCAAGTTCACTGTTTTAATAGGTTTGGAAAAAGGAGGTAAGATTCCGTTTTCAGATTCTCTATCAGTAGCTCAATATGATAAGATTCTTGATATGGTAACACATACAATTGTTACTAATGTAGGATTTAGTTTTTTCAGAACTAAAAGTATGGCAGTAGACCTTGCAGGTTATCTTGAAGGAACATTGCCAATAGTAATGATGTTTATGTCACGTCATGGATTTGATGTTATAAATGTAAATCATGTTTTCATTAACGACAACGGAGAATTTGAATATACAAATCCGGATCAAGTTTGGGCTTACACAATGGATAAAGATTATCAGGATGCATATGAGGTTATCTACAAAAAGCCTGAGGAGAAAGAATATCGTAAGTTAGTTTATATGTCAATGGACGTATCTGATGATGAGATAAATCAACAGACTTTCCCATTAATGATGCAGAACTACTTTAAAAACCAGACAACATTTTTAAAGGCTGCTTCATATTTATTAGACAGGGCTGCATTCAATATTGTTAAATCATATATTTTAGATAACAGTCATAAGATAATTTCTGTGCCTTCAGGTCTTCAATTTCGTGATGTTGACTCTACCTGGAATGTTGATTTGTATGGATATTATACTGGACCAATCAGATTGTTTTATGATAGACAACAAAACGATCTAAAACAAGCATATAAAGATGGGGAACCTATTGAAATTGATTTCTTATTTGATTATTATACTGGATCTCCGAGTTTGTATGTAGCTACTAAGAAAGAAGATTAATCTTCTTCTTTCTTTCCTATACAATAAAAATAGCCATCTCTTGATGCAACATATAAACGTTTGTTGTGAATAATTGGTGTTGCTTCACCTCTGATAAATTTGTTCTTTTCGAGTAGTTTAAAGTTACACTTTTCGTCATACTCAAACATATATAAACCTTCATAAGTGAGTACGATTAGTCTGTCTTCGGTCATTATTGGTGTTGAAACTGAGATTCCAGTGTAATACTTGAAAACAACCTGAGGTTTCAGGTATTTATGTTCATTTCGGGGACCTTCAACAGTATCATCAGGATTTGTGAATTCATTATCTACAACATAAATAAAACCATCTATGCAAACAAATGCAGAAAGTGAGTTTTCATCAGCATCAATATAGCTGTCATTTGTTGCAATTGAACCGATTATCCCACCGCGCCAATCCGTAAAAGTACTATCTCTGGTTGGATGAAACCACACAACGCAGGAATCTTGATGTTTTGACGGATCAATAAGCATTGCACCACCATTTCCGTTAATATATTGCTTTTCAATAGAAATTAGGATGCATGAATCACGGGTAACAATCGGAGAGCCATCCATGTCAGAACCAACATAGAAACTAAAATCAATTTCTTGGGTTTTTCTATTATAACAGTATAAATATACAGCGCCAGAAGTAATGTAAATATGATCTCTTAATAAAGCTGCTGCACTTTCATTCACAACATTTGTATGATGTGCAGATAGGTCTTCATCTGTATAAAGCTTATGACTAAAGTATTCAATTGGTTGCAAAATTCCGTCTTTTTTTACTGCTGAATCAGGGTTTGGATTTAGGGCAACAAAATAACCATTTTCGAGTCCAATAAATAATGTATCTTCAACAATAAGAGCAGTTCCGTCAACATCCCTGCTAAAAGAACCTCCTTTGATAGAGTTGTATCTCCAAAGTTCTTTTCCGGTTCTTAAAGAGACAGCACGATAACTAGGTATAACTTTATCCCAAACCTCTTTCCCAAATCCTATTCTGCTTCCCTGGAAAATTATATATTTATCTGGATCATTCTCGTCTTTATTTGGGTTTGCCCACATACTTCCTGAGCTTTTAATTACATCGTCATAAGCATATTTCCATATTACTTTTCCAGTTTCTGCATCAATTTTCCGTAAGTTGTAATCGTATGCTCCTTGAATGATATATAGTTTTTCACCTTCCTGCACTAACATCGGTTGTCCAGTCCAGCCTGCACCATACATTATTACTGTGTCTCGTGCTTTATTAGGCATGACTGTTGGGCCTCCACCAAGGTTAGCCTTCCAAATTACATCTAGTTTCTCAGGTGCTTCGTTTCCGTAATAATTACGAGTTTCATTTCCTAGGAAAGTAGGAATAATGAATTTGACACTTTCTTGTGCAAATGTAAAAAGACAATAAAATAAAAATATTGGTAATATTTTAATCGAACGAAACACCGGGATATTCGGCAAGTTTTAAAATCTGTTCGTATTCATCAGGACTTGGAGCAAGCATATAACGTAATGGGTTAACAGCAGCACCATTAATTAGAATTTCGTAATGTAAATGAGGTGCTGTGGATAAGCCAGTGCTACCACATTCACCGATTTGTTCACCACGTTTTACTTTTTGACCTTTCTTAACGTTAATTGCACTTAAGTGAGCATATCTAGATGAAAGACCATTTACACCATGATCAATTAAAATAGAATTTCCGTATCCGCTCCCTGTATTGTTATATTCAATATCTATTATTGTTCCGTCTCCTGAAGCATAAATAGGAGTGCCCGTAGGAGCTACTAAGTCTAAACCTTTATGCATCTGAACAATTCCTAAAATTGGATGAGGTCGATATCCAAAGAAAGAGCCAATACGAGTCATTTCATTTACATGAATTGGTTGCAAAATGGGTAGTGCTCTGTAAAGTTCTTTTCTTTCCTGAATTTCTTTAATTATATCATTATATGATAAAGATTGAATATTCAATTTGTTTTCAACTTGATCAAGTTTCTTAGCAACATCTTTTACAATATCTGTACTTTCAAATCCTTCTAAATGCTTATAACGATTTGCACCACCTATACCTGAATTTCTTATTGTAAAAGGAATGCTGTCTTGTTGGAAAGTAGTTCTGTAAATATAATTGTCTCTATCTGCAATATCATTTAGAAGCTGATCACTTTCTTCAAGTCTTTGACTCATCTTCTCGTAATTGCTTTTTAAGAATTCATTTTCTTTTCTTAGTACTTTTTCCTCAGGAGACTCAAATACAACAATATAGAGAAACATTATTAGTGCTCCAAAGGCTACTGATGAAATAGTGTATGGGATACTCTTGATTAAAGTTCTTTTTAAACTAAACTTAATCTTCTCATACTGTAAAGTCTGAGGATTGTACTTATATTTCGGTTTTAAGAACTTTAACTTCATTTTAATACTTACTTTTACCTTATTATCGATAAAAATCTGTGCAAAATTAATAATTTAGTCTAAATTTGCAAAATAATAAAACTGATAATATACGTAAGTACTAGAAAATAGCATAAAATGATGAATTCTAAGCAGATAAGAAACACTTTTAAGGAATATTTTGAGCAGAAAGGACATAAAATAGTTGCAAGCGATTCGATGGTGATAAAAGGTGACCATACACTTATGTTTACTAATGCAGGTATGAATCAGTTTAAGGATATTTTTCTTGATATCAGAAAGCCTGAATCAGTTAGGGTTGCAAATAGTCAGAAGTGTTTGAGAGTTTCTGGTAAACATAATGATCTCGAAGATGTTGGACAGGATACTTACCATAATACAATGTTTGAAATGCTTGGAAATTGGTCGTTTGGTGATTACTTCAAAGCCGAGGCTATTGAATATGCATGGGACTATCTGACAAATGTTCTGAAAATCTCAGAAGAGAATCTATATGTAACTGTATTTGGAGGAGCTAAGGAAGATAATATGCTTGTCGATACAGAAGCAGAAGATTTATGGTTGAGATTTGTTCCAAAGGAGAAAATTGTTTATGGCTCTAAAAAGGACAATTTCTGGGAAATGGGTGAGACCGGGCCATGTGGACCATGCTCCGAAGTTCATATCGACTTACGTGATGAAGAAGATAAGAAAAAAGTCCCCGCTCGTGACTTGATTAATATGGATCATAACGAAGTTATCGAAATTTGGAACCTCGTATTTATTCAGTATAATCGCAAGTCTGATGGCAGTCTTGAGTCTCTTCCACAGAAACATGTGGATACAGGTATGGGATTTGAAAGATTGTGTGCTGTACTTCAAGGTAAAAAGTCAAATTACGATACAGATCTTTTTCAGACTATTATTGGTGAAATAACAAAGATTTCCGGTAAAAAGTATGGCGTTGACCATCCTACAGATGTTGCTTTGCGAGTAGTATCTGATCATATGCGTGCCGTGTCTTTTGCTATTGCCGACGGACAGTTGCCATCTAATAATAAAGCAGGATATGTAATTCGTCGAATTTTACGGCGAGCAGTACGTTATGCTTATTCGTTCCTGGATGTAAAAGAACCATTTATTTTTAAATTGGTAGACACTCTTGCAGATTTAATGGGAGAATCTTTCCCGGAGATTCTTGCTCAAAAAGAACTTGTTGCTAAAGTTATAAAGGAAGAGGAATCGGTATTTTTAAGAACTCTTGATAAGGGAATAGGACTGCTTGATACTGAAATGCAAAAGCTCAAAAAGGAAGGTAAAACTGAGATTGGCGGAAAAGAAGCTTTTGTTTTATATGATACTTTTGGATTTCCATTAGATTTAACTGAACTGATTTCGCGTGAAAACGGTTTTACAGTTAATAAGCCTGAGTTTGACGCAGAAATGCAAAAACAAAAAGACAGAGCTCGTAATGCTGCAGATGTTGATACGGGAGATTGGGTTGTATTGAATGCTGATGCGGAGGATTGTGAGTTTGTCGGTTATGAGGAACTTGAAGCAAATGTCAAGATTGTAAAGTACAGAAAAGTTGAGCAAAAGAAAACTATTCTTTATCATCTTGTATTTGACAGAACTCCTTTTTACTCAGAGTCTGGGGGACAAGTTGGTGATACCGGTTATATACAAAGTGGAGAGAAAAAATATTCAATCGTTAATACTGTAAAAGAACATAATCAGATATTACATATTCTTAAGCAATTGCCTGATGATCAAACAGATGAATTTAGAGCTGTAGTTAGTGCACATAAAAGAAGTTCTATTGCTGCAAATCATACTGCAACACACTTATTGCATTTTGCTTTAAGAGATGTTTTAGGTACTCATGTTGAGCAAAAAGGATCTCTTGTTGATAGCGAAAGATTACGTTTTGATTTTTCGCACTTCAATAAACTGACAGAAGAAGAAATACGTGATATTGAGATTAGTGTTAATAAACTTATTCGTTTTGATATTTCCAGAACCGAAAAGCGTGAAATGAGCATGGATGATGCAAAATCTATGGGTGCAATATCACTATTCGGTGAAAAATATGGAGATAAAGTTCGTGTTATTAAGTTTGGAGACTCTGTTGAGTTATGCGGTGGAACACATGTTGAGAGTACAGGGAAGATAGGATTTTTCAAAATTGTTTCTGAAGGTGGAGTTGCAGCAGGTATACGTAGAATAGAAGCTGTTACCGGTGATGCTGCTGAAAAAATGATACTTGCAAAGCTAGATACATTAAGTAGCATCTCAGAAATGTTTAATAATCCTAAGGATGTTATTTCTGCTGTACAGTCTTTAATTGATGAGAACGCAAAACTTAAAAAGCAGGTTGAACAGTATAAGCTCGCGGAACTTAAAACTTTAAAAAAGGATCTAATTAGTGATGCAGAAGAGCATAATGGCGTAAAACTTATTGCTGAGAAAGTTGAAGTTGGCTCAAGTAATGATCTTAAAGAGATTTGTGCTCAACTTAGAGGTGAACTTTCGACTTTTGCATGTGTTCTTGGTGCAGTTATAGATAATAAACCTGCTATCGCAATAGCTTTCTCCGAAGACTTAATAAAGGAAAAAGGAATGCATGCAGGCAATTTGATTCGTGAAGCTGCTAAACTCGTTCAAGGTGGTGGAGGTGGTCAGCCATTTGTTGCTACAGCAGGAGGTAAAAACCCTGATGGTGTCCCGGATGCAATTGAATTTGCTAAGAAGGAAATATTGAGTAAGATATAGTTGGAGATAATTTAGCCATAGATTAGCTCAGATTTCACAGAAAGATTTATAACTTTTGTTTTGTGTGAATGTTTTTCAAGTTACATATTTTGGAATTGTTATTAAAATCTGTATGTTTTTTGTAAAAATACTTGCAAATGGTGCGAAAATGATGTATATTTACACCAAAAGGTTTTATTATGACTAGACAAAGCATTTCTTTTACTGAACCTAATGACGAGTGGTTGAAAGCTCAGATTGAGAGTAAAGAATATTCAAGCAAGAGCGAAATAATAAATGATTTAGTAAGACAAGCCAGAAAGCAGCAACGTGAAATAGATTGGTTAAAAACTAAACTATAGCGTGCTGAAAAGAGTGGCTTCACTAGTGATACTAAAGAACAAATATTATTAGAATCAAAATCTCTATTAAGTGAGTAAATATAGGTTAAGTAATGTTGCGAAAGAGGATTTGATTAGAATTCATAACTACGGTGTTCGTAAGTTTGGTATAGCTCAAGCAGATAAGTATTACTATTCATTCTTTAAGTATTTTGATATTATTGCAGAGCGTCCATTCTCATTTGAATCTGTGGACTATATTAAACCTGGTTATAGAAGATGTGTTTGTGGCTCTGACAGTATTTATTACAAAGTAAGTAATGATGTTGTTGATATAATGACAATTGTTGTCAGACAAGATTTGAATAGAATTATCTGAGTAAATCAGAGTTAATCTGTGGCCATACATTATAGTAGTAGTCAAAGGCCATCCCAATCATTGCACGACACATTCGTACAATGAGATCACGCGCGCACATACATTGGCACTTTGATAGGTGGCTGAGGGTTTTGTTGTTTATCTTATAAACAACAAAATGTCTCGAAGCCACCGATTACCACGAATTTCCCTTTCGGATAATTCTCTCTCCGTATTTTTTGCGGATATTGTCAAGGCTCATATACAGGTTTATCATTTCGGGAGTATCCTCAAAAAGATTTAGTTGGGGGGTGCTTCGAATCAGTTTTGTAAACCTTATCCCAACAAGACGTATTAGAACTCTGCGTTGATATAATTTTGCAAAAAGTTCTTTAACAGTTGGAACAAGAACATGGTCAAAAGCGGTATATGGAATTGTTTTTTGCAAAGTGTGTGTGTCAAAATCTGAATATCTTATTTTTACAACAACGCAGGATGTCAGCCATTGTTCCTTACGAATTTTATATGCAAGTTTAACGGCCATACCGGAGATAATATCATTTATTTTATCTACATCAATTGTGTCGTGTTAGAAAGTGGTTTCGCTGCCTATAGATTTTCTTTCGGAATAAGAAAAAACGGGAGTATTATCAATTCCGTTGGCTTTTTCCCAAAGTGATTTTCCGTTTTTCCCCAAAAGACTTTCTATCATAATAGGAGGGATCTGTCTTATGGTTTTTATATCAGTAATTCCCATGCCTCTTAGTATGCCGTAGGTTTTCTTTCCGAGCATTGGTATTTTTTTGATAGAAAGTGGATCAAGAAATTGATTTACCATTGGTTGTTCGACGCACATTTCGCCAAAAGGTTTAGCTTCGCCTGTTGCGATTTTTGCTACGGTTTTATTTACAGATAATCAGAATGATATTGGCAAACCTGTGTTTTTTACAATTTTATCTTTTAACTCTTTTGTCCATTTGTAAGTGCCAAAAAATCTGTCCATTCCACTAATGTCGATATAATGTTCGTCTATACTGGCTTTTTCGTATATGTGGGCTTCTTCTGCAACAATATCTGTTACGGTTTTTGAGTAACGCGAGTACATTTCCATATCTCCACGAATAAATATTGCATCGGGACATAAATATCTTGCCATTTTCGAAGGCATTCCTGAGCGTACACCATAATATCTGGCCTCGTAACTGCATGCAGAAACTACTCCACGGTCAGAACCACCTCCCACAACAAGTGGTAAGCCATTTAGACGACTGTTTTTTAATCTCTCTACAGAGACAAAAAAACTATCTAAATCCATATGTACAATAGTTCTCGAACTCATAATGATTATAAAATAATCTAATTAAGGATTGTAATATACTCATTATTTGGTTGTGATTAATATTTTTGTCATAGTTTTTGCGAAATGGCAAAAACATATGCCAAAAACAGCATTTGTAACACATAGGAGTTTTCAGATAGAACATTTTCTCGACATTTACATCTTGTTGAACTGTTAAACCGTTTAACTGCCCCTAACCATTAGTAATGTAGTACGATTTAGCAAACTGCATAAATTTGATAAAAAATGCACAGTAAAGTGCATAAATTAGATTAAATATGTGCAGTAAAGTGCATAAATTTGGTGAAATGCTTGCATTTTGATTGCTGTTGTTGTTTGAAAAATAGATTATATTCAGGAATATGGAGGAGAATTAAAGCTTTTTGAATGTAAATATAGTCCTGACAGAAAGGTTAAGATTCCTACGGATTTTAAAAATAACAATACAGACTACGAGTTTAATGTTGTAAGTACAGAAAATTATTGGGAAATTCTTAAATAGAATGTTAATCAGTTAAACCGTTGATCCGTTTATTTAATCAACAAAACACGAAACCAGCTCATCAATCTTAATAAGATATAGCATTTCTTCTGCATTTACGCTTTGTAAAGCTGTTTTAATTGCAGAACTTTCATATTTGCATACAACAACAGCATCTTGTATTACAGAAATATCGCCATTGCAGAAGAAGTCGCCATAAATAGAACACGTTTCGATAATTCCATTTTTTACATCCAGTTGAACCTCAACCTTACCACCATCGAAACGATTCGATTTTGTGATATTGAATTTAGGCGAATTACCATAATTCCAATCCCAGGTAAGGAATTTTTCTTTCTCAATCTTCTCAATCTCAGCTAAATCAGTATCGCTTAAAACAATTTGTACCATATCTCCTTTAAGGATTTCAATCATTTTGTTACGGAACTCCAGCGATTCTAAATCATTAGTTAGGAAAGGTCGAATGTTTGTAACACGTTCGCGAACCGATTGAATCCCTTTTGAGATTATCTTTTCATCTGTTACATTTAATGAACGAACAAGGTTCTCAAGATTTGTATCAAATAAAATTGTTCCGTGATGTAGAAATCTATTTTTAAGGCCAAACTGAGCATTTCCTGAGAATTTCTTACCCTCGCAGTGTAAGTCGTTTCTACCGTGGAATACTGCAGGTACACCCATGCTCTGAAGTGCAGCAATTACAGGTTTTGTGAAATCACGAAAGTCTTTTACCTGTCCAGAATTTTTCCATGTAATAAAGCTAAATTGCCAACAATCTGGGTCTGTGTAAACTGTTCCGCCACCACTATTGCGACGAACGACATCAATATCATTGTCTTTAGCAAACTGTGAGTTTATTTCCTGTATTGTATTCTGAAAACGTCCAATCATTAAAGTTGGTTTAGTTCTCCAGAACATAAAATACTCATCCTCAAATTTAGGATTTTTCATAATGTACTCTTCTACAGCAAAAGCGTGTGAAGATCTCAAGTGGTTGTCAAATTCTAAGTATTTCATAGTTTAAGTCGGAAGACCGGAGACCGAAGACGGAAGTCCTTAGTGCAAGGTCTTGCTTTGGTTTTTAGTTTGTTTTTATTTTTTCCTTATTTTAAGAAGCTTGTATCTGTCGGTTATAACCGACAGATACGCTTCATTGTTTTATTTAGATTTTACTTCTTTTATTCCCTCTAATGCATTGTAAGAGCTCCTTACGTATGGCCCTGAAGCAACATATTTAAATCCTTTTTCCAGTCCGGTTGTTTTGTAATTTTCAAAAACTTCGGGAGCTACATATTCTTTTAAGCTTGCATGATCATGAGAAGGAGGTAAGTACTGCCCAATTGTAAGCATATCGCAATTGTATTCAATTAAATCATCAAATAATTGTAATACTTCATTTTCTTTCTCTCCTAAACCAAGCATGATTCCCGATTTTGTATAGATATCAGGATCCTGTGATTTTACGTAATTCAACACCTCCAATGATTGTTTATAGTTTGCCATTGGTCTGGCAATTTTATAAAGCGAAGGTACAGTTTCGACATTATGATTAATAATTTCAGGTTTTGCTTTGATTACTATGTCAAGAGCCTTTTTGTCTCCTTTAAAATCAGGAATCAGTACTTCGATACTTGAATTTGTTAAAACTTTACGTATTTCTTTAATGCATTCTGCAAATTGAGTTGCCCCACCATCAGGCAGATAGTCTCTGGTAACCGAAGTAATAACAACATGACTTAAGTTTAACTTAAGAGCTGCTTCCGCAAGATGTTTTTGTTCTTCAGGATCAACCGGTGTAGGTTTCCCTCCAGGAATTGCACAAAATCTACAGTTTCTGGTACAAATCTCACCCAAAATCATAAAGGTAGCAGTACGATTTCTAAAACATTCACCCATATTTGGGCATTTAGCATCTTCGCACACAGTATGAAGATTTAAACTACGAAGCATGCTTCCCATTTCTTTCATGCTTTCGTAATCTAGTTTTTTATTTAGCCATTTTGGCTTTCTTTTGGTTTCCACAATATTATTTTTTTACAAAGATAAGTAAACTTAATTGTACAGAAAACCAAATTACACACTCTATATTAAAATTTCATAAAATAGCTGAATAAAGTCAACAGAATTGTTTTGTAAAAAGATGTTTTGCTTAAAACGCGAGTCTGACTTCAGCTCTTACCATATAAAAGTCTTCAGGTACAAGATTTGTTTGTACTCTGCTTCCTATTAGTGTAACTTTAAGATGATGTTTTAAAGTTGTTATCCCAATTTCAAGGTCTTGCTCGTTAGTTTTTGCTCCAGTTATCTGTCCTACAGCTTTGACCCCAACATTAAAGTTTAATTTTCCTGGGAAACGATGATTGACTTTAGCTGTCCAAAGAGGAAAGTCTGTAGCATCAAGACGCATAATTTCTCCTAAGAATAGGTTACTAAATATTGGCATATATAATGCGTTTTGTGAAACATCTGCTTTGCCAATATATGTAACATCAAATCTAGTACTTGAGGCATTTTGCCAACTAACTATGCGACCAAGATTTGCAATATACATAATAGTATTATTGTTAGACATATTTTGGTAAATGCCGCCTACTTTTGCTGTAAATCCATAAGGTAAATTCATATCAGCAAAAGCACCGAGATAAAGTTTGTGGTCTGGAATAAAATTCTGATTTCCAAATTCATTGTAAAACAAAAACTGAACTTGAGATACTTGAAAAATTTCTTTGTCATCTAAATCTGAACTAAATTCATCGCTAAATTCTGAAAATTCATCAGAATTATTTGACGATTGAGATTGTACAGGTTTTTTATGTTGAGGGTCCCAATTTATTGCTATTCCTGCCAAATTGGTGTCTCCGGGTTTTTTTCCGATGTTCTCAGTATAATTTGGACTGATAATTCCATATAAATGTCTGTTAGAACAGAAAATACCCATTCTAGCAAAATTTTTCATTACAGTTCCTCCACGTAAATTAAATCTAAAAGCTCCAATCGTTTTATCAGCACTAATTCCAAGAATCCTTTCATCAAGTATTGGGAAACTTCCTAATTGAGTTTCGTGTAATCCTGCTTTTATCTTTAGCTGATTATTTGAATAAGAGTAAAACACTTGTCTCATTCAAAAATGTTTAGATTTACTTGCTCCTGACTCACTTACAAAATCTGAGGTCGTCCAGTTTTTATAACCTCCTTCGAGATAAAAATTATGATTTCTTGCAAAAGTAAAATCGAGAGCACCTAAAATCATACCTCCATTAAGTTTAGTAATGTCTGTATCGTTATATGGACTTGTCATTATTCCAGGAGCCATGGTTCCTTCAATTGCCCACAAGATTGGTACATCTTTGTGAAAAGGTGTTAAATGTGCACCAAGCGTACTTCTACAATCCATCTGCGAATAAGCAAGCTGTGGCAATAGGACAGCAAAAAATACTACAATTATTTTAATTGTCAGATTTGAGTTTAATTTTGCCATAATGTTGTTTAAGTTTTCTGTAAATATTATTACTTGTTGTTTTGCAATCGCTAAGGCAATCCCCACACATAATACACTCCTGATTGTCTAATTTTGAGATTTTATCATCGCGAGTTATTGCATTTATCTTACATGAGGTATTACAAGTTTTGCATCCTGAACATGTGTTGTTTATTCCTATAACTGATGCTCCAGGTATTTTTGTAATCCAACCCAGAATTAAACCTACAGGGCATACAGCCTTACAAAATGGTCGATAAATAAATAGTGATGAGAATAGTAATATGCCTAATAAAACATATCCTGTAATATTTGGTGAGAAAAGATTAAAAGCTACTTTGAATGGTCCAATCTTATTCCATAAAATTGTTTGAGTAAACGTAAGCTGAATAATTAGTATTCCAAAAATAACATATCTAATTATTCGCATAATCTTTTGTGCTCTTTCTTTCTGAAATATCTTTATTCTACCAATATACAGTAATTCTTGCAGAGCCCCTAAATAGCATAGCCATCCGCAAAAAACTCTACCAAAGAAATAGGTGATGGGGATAAGACCAAGAAATAGAATTATCGCTTGCCAATTATGATCGAGTCCTAGAATAAATAAATATGTATTTTGAAGACTTGAAATAACGCCTGGTCCACCTCTATAAAATCCTAGAAATACTATTGATAGTAGTAGAAATACAGATCTTAAATTTCGAGTTTTTTTGAATCTTACAAGAATGCCCGCAAGAATAGTGAATACGAGAATAGAAATTGCCCAAATAGTGCGGTTATAACTAATAGGAGCATCAATTACAGGAGGCTCATCGCCTGAGTATTCTGTAAACTCATCAGTGTTCTCATTGAACTCATCAAATTCATCAAACTCAGCTGATGATTGATCAGAAAAAGAATCGACTGAAAGTTCTTCTTGACTGTTTTGTTTATTGAGCAGTGATTCATTATCTGTTTGTGCTGATAAATTATAAGAAACAGCAGCAAGTATAAGAATCAATACGAATTTAATATGCTTAATACTCATTAGATAAAGATTTAAATACAATAAAGTTGGAAGCTTAGATTCTACTTATATTCTAGCTTCAAGGATCCAAAACCACCGTCTTTGTCACAAACCCGATTCGCATTTAGAACTATGTTCTTACCATCTTTTTCAATAATTTGAACTTTGATTTTTCGAGTCCAAACCATTGAAGATTCTTGTAACCAATCTGTTGTTCCTAAAATTTTCATGCCTTTCATTGTGAATTTTGTCTTTTCCATTCCTATTGGGCAGCTCTTATGTGTTAAGTTTACGGTAACTTTTATCACTAAAACATATCCTACAGAGTATGCCTCTTTTTTGTTATTAGTAACTTCAAATTCTATTTCACAGGCAGATGCCTTTTGTGGCTGAAAAGCTATTAATAGTATTCCAATTATTGGGATTAATAATAATTTTGATCTTAGAATCTTTTTCATAATACTTATTTTTAATTATACAATATGTTTTTAATAATTTCAAGAATACTAAATATTTGCTAAAGTTTTCTTGCAAACACAAATTAAAGAATTGTTGAACTCTCTGTTTGCCTTGGAGCTTTTACAACCATTACTCTAACAATCTCGCTTGTGTTATTATAAATGCAATGTTTTATGTTTTTTGGACTTTCTACAAGACAATCTGTCTCAATAGATTTTGTTTCATCCCCAACCATAATATCTGCAGTTCCTTCCAGTATGTAAAAGAAAACATCGACAGGAGTAAGGTGTTCTTTTAAACTTTCGCCTGGTTCTAATGTAATAATCATGACTTGTGCAGATGATTTGTCATATATTTTACGAACATCTACCTGATGAGGGGTTTCTGAAATATCTGTTTCTAAAAATTTCACAATTATCATTGAATCATGTACATAAACTTCTTCTGTTTCTGTTTCTACTGATTTATCTGGAATAGTGCTTTCTTGTTGATTCGAATCGTTGTTGTTACACGAATTAAGAATTAATACTAAACTTAAAATAAATAATGATTTTGCATTTAAAATTCTTGTTTTCATATTATAGAATTATTAGTTTATTTTATGATTGTTTTGATGGAATTTATTAATGATTCGCCTTCTTTTATTAAATCAAATGAATGTTTTGAAAATTGCCATTTTTTTACAAAAAGTCTTAAACTTCCCATGATAATAGTAGATAGAGTTTGGGGGTCAATGTCAGATCGAATTTCATTATTTAATTGTCCTTGAATAATTATATTCTGCATTATCTCTTGATTCTCTGTCATTATCCCTGAAATTTTTGCTATTAGTAATTCTTCATTTGCGAAAATACCTTCTGAAAAAATTACTGAAACAAGTGATGGGTTAGTTGTGAATTCGGAAAAGTGTTTGTTAAATATATTTGAAATTTTGTCAACGGAATCAATTTCTTTAGAAAGCTCTTCCTTAAAAGCAAATTGACTAAAGTCTCTAAATGAATCAAGAATACTTAGTAAAATGTGAATTTTGTTTTCATAATGACGATAAATTGCTTGTTCTGAAGTGCCTATTTTTGATGCAATATTCTTAATAGTAAGCCCCTGAATGCCTTTTTCTGAGATTAAATCTAAGGATACTTGAATGATTTCTTTTTGTCTTTCTGTTTGCATGATCAAAATGTTTATCAATACTTGACAAAGTTAGTTAATGTTAACTAACTAAACAAATATTTTTTGATTATTTTTGAATATTTTGATTAAATGCTTAATTTATAGATATTTAGAGTTGGGGCGTTTTGATGTGATTATTTTAAGAATGTATCTTCTTATAAGATTTGTTGTAAATATTAGGCATTATTGTCATTTCTTGCAATTTGTTTTCAAGACTATCTTTATCAAAACCATTTGCGAAAAGTTGTTTTAGTGGTTCTACACAATTTTCTTCTAATAATTTAGCCAGATTACCAAAATAAATATGTTGAGCAGAACCTTTTAATTTGGATTCTACTGAATTTACAATTTTTAATATTTCTTTTTTATCTGATTCGAAAATTATATTGAGTTTTAATGCTTCGTTAAGTGTTTCCTCAAGAATATTACGGCATTCATCTTCTGTTCTTAAATTTTGATAAAATTCATCTTCAATTTTTTGATTGGTCTTTTGGTATGTTGAAATTTGTTGAACAAATTGTTGGTATGCCTTTAAGTTATATTCAGCGTTGACACCTTTGTGTGGTTTGAAATTGTATGAATTGTAAAATAATTCAAGTTCTTTTAAATCTTTTGAACACATTGTCCATAATGCCATTTCTGAAGGATTCTCCACAAAAGATAAATTAATTGTTGCATTAAGAGTATTGCAATAATCAATTACTTTTGGCACTTCGTGGCAGTTTGTTTTCATAGGTGTTAGACTTAATTAAAGGCCTTTTCCGCCAAGTAAAACATTGTATTCTTCAATATGTGATTTTACGGAACCAAAATTTGCACCAACACGAATTGATTCGAAGAGCTCTTTATTCATTGCATCAAATGATACAGTTATTGTAAAATTTAAATTTTTCAGATATTTTCTAACTTTATCATTTAGGATGGTTCCATTCGTTACAACATGTAGTTTTGCTTTGGATTTAATTCTTACAAGTTCGTCCCAGATGTCAAAATATGTGTTAATTAAAAATGGTTCCCCTCCATAAAATTTAATTTCTTTTGCATGCGGTAGAAATTCTCTAAGTTGTTCTACAAATTTTTCATCATAATGATTTTCTAATGGAGGAAGTTTTTCGCGACATTTTCTAATTGTTGATGAAACTATTCCTGAACACATTACGCATTGAAGATTGCATGTGTTTGAGAGTTCAAGTTCTATTATTTTAGGATATTTTACTTTTGTAGTTGCATAATAATCTGCATGCATTGATGGTAACCCGAAAAACCTAGATGTTTCAAATTGATGTCTGCAATATGAACATCCCATTGAGAAATCGTTATTAGATAAATGTTCACGTAGTTTTTCAGCTATCTTGCCATTCCACATTTCCTTAATGCTTGTTTCAGGGTAGGTGCCTAAAACAGTATCTTGATTTCTACAACAAACCACAGCTTGTCCACGGCTATTAAAATAAAGATTTACAAAGGGATTGTAACACGCTAATCGTTTAGGTCCATGGAACCTTACTTTATTAAATTCTTTCATCTTCATTGGAGACACTGAGAATTTCCTACCATGACCTTTTGGATATGATAAAAATGGTAGCTTAAGTCTTTGGGACTTCTGATAGAAATATTTTAAGAAATCTGTTATTCTATTCATGATTAACAAATATACACAAGCTTTGTCAATTATTGTTCTGTTTAGTTTAAAAATGTGATTTTTTCAATTCTCATTTATATCAAAACTTATTGGTTTATTATATAGCGATAAAATTGACCTACAATACGCCTCATTAATAAACCATTCACCCCAAAATTACTTTTTATTAGAACAAAATGGTTCTGTCTGTCATATATATAGGTAGTTGACCACAAACACTAGCTATGATAATTTTGTAATAGTTTTTTCTTTAAATTTGTGTAGAGAATTTGTTCAATAAACCATGGTGAAATTACTGAAAATATTTGTGTTATTACAGACTATACTTAGTTTTAGCCTCATAAGTTTTGCGCAAACGACTTTGTACTCTGAGGATTTTGATGATTCTCCTGTTGCTCTTGACCATAAAGGATATTATCAAACTACAACAATAAATATGACAGGTGTTACATCTTTTACTCTTGGAGGTTCAATAAATGGTAGTTATACGACAGATGATTGGTTTGCGGTTAACAATAGTCGATTTGAGTCTAAAGATTGTGACCCAATTTCAACATTAGATTGGATTTCATCATCAGTGAATATTTCTAGCTACACTTCAGTTACTTTATCAGCAGATATTGTTTTACTAACTTCTTATTCTGAGATGTATGTTACTGCTTATTATGAAGTAGATGGATCAGGGACCTGGGTTCAGTTTGGCACAAATTCTGATGCTAGTGGTAAAACTATAGCTAATGGAGGTAGTTGGACAGGGGATAATTTAAGTGTGACAATTCCTAATGGAAGTAGTTCTGTAAAGATAAAGATAAGCCATTATGGTACAAATGGTTCTTCAAACGCATACCATGATAATGTCTTAATTGAAGGAACAGGTTCATCCTGTACAGAACCAACTACAGCTCCATCTGGTATTTCATTCAGTAGTATTACTACAAGTTCTATGACTGTAAACTGGACTGGGAATGGTGATGGTGATATGGTCTTAGTTGTTGCAAAAGAAAGTGGGGCTACACTTACTGAACCAACGAGTGGAACATCTTATACTGCAAATACGGTTTTTGGTTCAGGAACACAAATAGGAACTGGTAACTATGTAGTATATGATGCAGACGGTACAACACAATCTGTTACTGTTACTGGATTATCATCTGGAACAACTTATGATTATGCAATATATGCATATAATTCTACGGATGATTGTTATTACCTTGCTGATTATGAAACGGGTTCTCAAGCAACTGCATGTACACCACCGGGAACATCCCCAACTAGCTTAGCTTTTAGTTCTGTTGGGTCAAATTCTATGGATATTTCCTGGACAGCAGGAAGTGGTACTAACTCATTGGTCGTAGTAAAGGAGTCAGGTGCTACTCATACCGACCCATCAATTGGTGTTTCATATTCTGCTAGTAGTACATTTGGTTCAGGTGATGAAATTGGAACGGGAAATTATGTGTGTTATAGTGGAACTGGTACTTCATTTACTTTAACTGGATTAACGGGAAGTACAACATATAATGTTTCAGTTTATACATTTAATACATCACCTACTTGTTACAACTTAACGGAAGATTATGATTCTCAGCAAACATTGGCGTTTAATACATTTTACATCAACGACAACTCCACATCTAATGATATTTATACTTCTGCGGTTGGGAGCGATTCTAATACAGGAGGTGATTCTGACCCATTTCTAACAATTTCAACAGCGATTAGTGCAGCATCTGATGGAGATGTTATTTATATCGATGCAGGGACTTATAATAATTGGGAGAATATAACTTTATCAAAAGAACTGACTTTTAATGGGGCTGGAACGGAATTAACTCTTATTGATGATGAATTTGCCGGAGCTTCTACAAACTATTTTATGTATGTAACTGCAGATAATGTGGTATTTAGAGATATGACAATCCAAGGTTATGAGAATAATGGTAGTCAAACACCAGGCACAAGTGGTCAAGCTCTAACGATTGGTGCTGGAGCTTCTGGGGTTCTGATTGAAGATGTAAAGTTGTCAGGGAATGGCGCATCTGGTGGAAATCCATCTATTGTTGTTTTAGCAAATTGTTCTGTAACAATACGAGGAGGAGGGAGTTTGTGTAATACATGGCATACAGCTTATGCAGGTGGTATAGAAGCAAATGGAAATGGCATTACGTTAAATATCGAGGATTGTGTTGTCGCTTATAATTACAAATATAACTCCTATGATGGTGGTGGCTTGCTAATTCAAAATTCAAATGCAACAACAACTGTAAATATTTCAGATTCATACTTGTATAGTAATGACGCTTCTGATGGTGGAGCTATTTCACAAAGAAGTGGTGTTTTAAATGTTACAGACTGTATTATAGACTCAAATGTAGCAGGGCAAACTAGTACTAGTGTCTATGGAGGAGCAGTTAGAATGTAAGGAGGAACTGCAACATATACCAGATGTCGATTTATTAATAATGTGAGTAATGGAAATGGAACATTAAGAGGTGGCGCAATAGGTGTTTATTCACTTAGCTCAAATGTTTCATTGACTTTGAATAACTGTTATTTTACAGGTAACTCTGGAGATGAAGGGGATGATATTTTTGCAGATAAATATTCTGGAAATACTGTGAATATAGTTGCAACAAATACTACATTTTCGTCTTCTACAGATGCAATTTTTAATAAAGATGCAGATAGTTTTTCATTAACAAACTGTGGAAATCCAACAGTTGCAGGAACGAATAGCCCAGCAGTTGTAAAAGTTAATACAGATTCTCCTTCATCTGTGCCAAATCCAAGTACAGTTGGTATAGTTTCCGGAGATTGTTCAGGAACAATAATTCTTCCTGTTGAAATGTTGAATCTAAATGGACAATGTGTAGATAACTCAATAATTATTGATTGGAGTACTGCTACTGAGTTAAATAATAATTATTTTATTGTTGAGAGGTCTAAGGATGCATCCGAATTTATTGAGATTGGAACTTTGGAGGGATATGGAAACTCAAATGAAATTAAAAAATATAAGTTTATTGATAAAGCCCCATTAGAGGGAGTAGCATACTACAGATTACAGCAAGTAGACTATAATGGTGATGTTGATTTTAGTAAAATTGTTTCAGTAGAGAATGACTGTCAAGATAAGGAGTTTATTGAGTATGTGATATTTAACTCCTCCACAGATGAAATAATTATTGGCTTCTCTCAAATAATGGATGAGCCATTTAGCTTCTTAATGTACGATGTTTCTGGAAAACTAGTTATGACAGAAAGACTAAATCCAACTAGTCAATCGGAAGTTTCTATTTATGTTGGAGAGAAAATAGCAAGTTCAATATATGTTGTGAATTTAAGAAATAAACTTTTTACGAGTAACACAAAATTGTTTATCGATAGATAAAATTTTTCAGAATTGTTTTCTTATACTTAAATTCTTTTTGATCTAATAACTAACACTTGTTAATCTTTCAGATTCTTCCCACAACTTTTTTGCATATTCTAAATTGTGTGAACTTGCAGTCGATTTAACTAAAACTGGATGTCCCCACATTTCGAATAATCCCCTTGCACCATAATAGTCTGAACCAGCTACCTTTTCATCAACTGCGGCTCTAATTTGAGCAAGAGCTCCTATTTCTGGCTTTTGAATAATAGCATTAACTAATGGTTTTAATAGTTTGTATAAAAATTTATCTTTCATATGATCTCCTAGATGTGTATTTGAAACACCAGGGTGCGCTGCAACAGCTATGCTATCGATTTTATTGGCTTTAAAATATCTCTGTAATTCATAAGTAAAGAGCAAGTTTGCCAGTTTCGATTGGCCATATGCTTTCATTGGAGTGTATCCCACTCCATTCTCAAATTGCAGGTTGTTATAATACATCTGACCACTTTTATGTGCTATACTACTAACATTTACTACACGAGATTTTGGAGTTTTCGAAATTACATCCATAAGTAACCCTGTTAGAGCAAAATGACCTAAGTGATTTGTGCCAAGTTGTTTTTCGAAACCATCAACAGTTACACCATATGGAACAGTCATTATTCCTGCATTGTTAAGCAATACATCAAGCCGGGTATATTCATGCTTAAAATTTTTAGCAAATGAATCTATTGATTTTAAGTCCATTAAATCAAGTTGCATAACTTTTAGTTTTGCTCCTTGATGTTTCTCTAAAATCTCACTCTTTGCAGTCTCCCCGCGTTCAATTGACCGACAAGCAAGGATAACTTCAGCTCCTTTTCCAGCAAAAGCAGATACAGATGAATAGCCTAAGCCTGAATTTGCACCGGTAACAATTATTACTTTTCCTTGTAAATCAGGTATATTTTGTAGTGTCCACTTCTCTTTTCCCATTTTTTTATAAGATTAATTATTTTTTGGAGTCAATCGGATTAAAACAACTTCACTTCGTGTTCCAACTCTCATTGGAGGACCAACAGTGCCAACTCCCTGAGATACAAATATCTTAGTTTTCTGGTATTCATGTAAACCTTTATTATAAGGAAACATCATGTTAGTAATTAGATTTATCGGAAATATTTGCCCTGCATGTGTATGTCCTGAAAGATATAAATCTACACCATGATTGTATGCGTATTCTATTCCCTCAGGGCTGTGGTGTAATAGTATTGAAGGTTTCAAAGAGTCAATTGCAATAGAGTCTAGAGCTTCTTCAATACTGTATGAATTTGAAGCATGAATATCTCGTGTATGCCTGTTTGCCCTTAAGTGATTTAATCCAATAATTTGAAGATTTTCGTACTCAATAATTTCGTTTTCCAAAACAATAATACCGATATTGCGCAGATAGGATTTAATGGTTTTTATGCCAGTATAATTGTCATGATTCCCTTCAACAAAATAAATCGGTGCCTTAATTTGTTTTAGTTGTTCAAGATTCTCAGCTTTTAAATTAATTTTACCATCAAATAAATCACCAGTTATTACTACTATATCAGGATTTAGTGATATAGTTTTATTAACGACTTTTTGAACGAAGTTCTTTCCTCTAAAATGACCTATATGCATATCACTCAAATGGACTATACGTATTTCATTTTTCAAGTTTGCTACCGGAACTTCTATTTCAGTTTTTCTAATCGTAAAAGCATTTATTACTCCATAAATAGAAACACTTACGCTTAAAGCAAGTACTAGAATACCAATATGTTTTGCCTGGATTTTAAATATTAGATTAATTAAATCAACGAATAAAACAGAAAGCAATAAGTAAAGCATAAATCCTAAGACAAAGCTGGCTACAACATAGAATATGTTGCCGAATTCTGATTGTGTGTTTGAGAAAATAGTAATCCCTGCAATCATAAAAACTGTTGTTGCTGCAAAAATGAAATAGAATATCTTCGCTTTATAAAAATTAAAGTAAAATGCAAACCTTTTTGACAGGTAAACATTTGCAATAACTAGTACTGATAAAAAAACAAGTATGAATAAAATTGGCATGATAGATTTCATATACTACAAAAATATTATTTTCATTGAGATTTTAAATTTTTATTAGATAAAACAGTAATATTCGTGTTATGTTCTACTGGTTATCCATTAATTCTTATATGAGAGAACTTGGAAGATTTTCAATCTGTTTAGAAAGAATTGCTATTTAGCTTCCACAGGTTTATGTTATTAAAAATCTTTGGGTTTGGAAAATAATACGAGCATATTGGAGCACTCCAATTAGTGGGGAAATATCTCCCCACTAGAGGAGCAACAAATTGTTATTGTTTTATTAATTTATATTTATTTGATAGACCATCAAGCTCAATTTCAAGGAAATATATTCATGGTTTTTCTTCAAACATAAGCTTTATTAAGTTGGTGTTTTTAAATTGATAAGTATTTAATATTTGACCTGAGATATTGCTAATTTTTATTTCTACATCTTGAATGATCTCTCCAAGGCTTATATTAAACTCTCCATTTGTAGGATTTGGGTATATGCTTATATCTTGATTTGCAAGTGGTTTTATTTAACTAACAAAAATATCGTAGCAAGCAGAAGTGTCAGTACATCCCCATTGTGTTACAATGACTGCATAAGATCCATCTTCGGTTGCAGTAAATGATTGATTTGTTTCATCTGTAATAAAACTATCATCAAAACAATCTATCCATTGGTAATAGGCAATATCTTCGTTTGCTGTCAGACTTGGAGAGTTTTCCGTAACAGAAACATTTACACTTCTAATGTCAATTTCCATATTTGCACTTAATAAACAAGGATTTGGGCTTGTATATGTTATAGTATAAAGATTAGGCAAACTGTTTGCGACATTTATATCTCCTGTTACAGAATTTAGATCTAATCCTTCTGGGGTAGAAGTAAAAATGCCTCCCAAAGTTTCTATTGGTCCAAAAATGTTGGGAGTTGATGCTTCTTCATAGTCACAGTAAATTCCTGTGCCTCCATAATCAATTATAACTTCTAGCTCTTCATCGGTTTCGTCATTACAGTTATTGTCAATATTGTCACATATTTCAGTAGCATCAGGGTTTATATCATTATTGGTATCATTACAATCACCTGTGTTTGGTGCAGTGCCACCTTCGTTTCCTTCAAATCCCAGAGCAATAAAACCGTCTAGATCCTGGTCGTAGTCATTTAACTCATCGCAGTTCTGGTCGATTCCATCATACCATGTTTCTGTTGCATCAGGATTAATTTCAGAATCAGTGTCATCACAATCTCCAATATTGGGTGCAGTACCACCTTCGTTTCCTTCAAATCCCAGAGCAATAAAACCGTCTAGATCCTGGTCATAGTCATTTAACTCATCGCAATTCTGGTCAGTTCCATCATACCATGTTTCTGTTGCATCAGGATTAATTTCAGAATCAGTGTCATCACAATCTCCAGTATTGGGTGCAGTACCACCTTCGTTTCCTTCAAATCCCAGAGCAATAAAACCGTCTAGATCCTGGTCGTAGTCATTTAGACCATCACAGTTTTGGTCAATTCCGTCGTACCAAATTTCGCTAGCCCCGGGGTAGACACTAGCTTCAGTATCATCACAGTCTACTGCAACATCAGATTCTCCGAGATCATCGCAATCACCATCATATGAAATAAGTTGATTTTCATCAATATTTCCAAATGAGTCTTCATCAGCATCAATATAACATAAAACAGCATCAAAGCCATTACAATCCTGGTCAATCCCGTCTTCAGGAATTTCATCTCCATCAGGATTTATTTCGGAGTCAGTATCGTTACAATCACCGTTAAAAGGAGCAGTTCCACCTTCGTTGCCTTCAAAACCAATAGCAATATATCCATCCTGATCCTGATCGTAATCATTTAGACCGTCACAGTTTTGGTCAATTCCGTCGTACCAAATTTCGCTAGCCCCGGGATAGACACTTGCTTCAGTATCATCACAGTCTACTGCAACATCAGATTCTCCGAGATCATCGCAATCACCATCATATGAAATAAGTTGATTTTCATCAATATTTCCAAAT
>PKTB01000018.1 GCA_002869385.1 Marinilabiliales bacterium | reverse complement strand
TGGTACTGCAACAGTTATTGATTTGTCTCCTTACCTTGATGACACTGACACAAATACTCAGCTATCCGAAGCCGAGGTTGACGCTTTTGTTTCAAATAATGGTTATCTAACTTCATTTACTGAAGTTGATGGTGATGTAAATAACGAAATTCAGGATTTACAATTAGTTGGAAATAACCTTACAATTACAAATAACGGGTCGGCAACGACTATCGATTTATCTCCTTATTTGGATGATACTGATACCAACACTCAGTTATCTGAAGCCGAGGTTGATGCATTTGTTTCAAATAATGGTTATCTTACTTCATTTACTGAAGTTGATGGCGATGTAAATAATGAAATTCAGGATCTACAATTAGTTGGAAACAATCTTACGATTACAAATAACGGATCGGCGACTACTATTGATTTATCGCCTTATCTTGATGATACAGATACTGACACTCAACTTACGGAAGCAGAAGTAGATGCATTTGTTTCAAATAACGGTTATCTAACCTCATTTACCGAAGTAGATGGAAGCACATCCAATGAGTTACAATCACTTAGTATTTCAGGTCATGATATTACATTGTCGAATGGCGGTGGTACAGTAACTGTTCCAGACAACAATACTACCTATTCTGCAGGAAACCAGCTTTCACTTTCAGGAACTACTTTTAATGTAAGTGAAGGTGCCGGTTCAGGATTAGATGCAGATTTACTTGATGGTGTGCATTTGGCAGATATTCAATCCTGGGTTATTGCAACAGATGATAATACAACTTATACTGCCGGAACAGGTCTAAATTTGTTTGGTACAACATTCCAAAATACCGGTGATTTATCAAATACAAACGAAATACAATCACTGAGTATTGCAGGTCAGGATGTAACACTCTCGAATGGTGGAGGAACGATTACAATTCCTGTTCAGGTTGATGTAAGCGATGAATTCTCTGCAAGTTCATTACAAACAAGCTTTACACTAACACAAACCCCATCTTCAAATAGCATTGTAAAAATGTATATAAACGGTATCAGAGTTAGTAATTCTGCATATAGTATTGTTGGAACAACTGTTACTTACAATCCTGCTAATAACGGATCATATCAACTTGTGGCAGGTGACAGAATCCAGTTTGACTTTTTTAAATAAATATGGAGATGATCTACAATAAGAATAAATATATAAGTTATTTAATAATTGTTTTCGGATTATTATTTCTACCAAATTGCATAGAAGCACAGAGTGCTGTTACACCAGAGGGTGAAAGCACTAGTGTTGGTAGTAATTTTGTCGATAAATATGGACGCATTGTTGCTTACACTGCACTTACCAAACAAGGAGAAGAGTTATTTAAATGTTGCGACCCAATAACAGATAGCCGGGATGGAAACACTTACAACATTGTACGAATTGGTAATCAATGTTGGATGGCTGAAAATTTAAAATACTTGCCTTCAGTTGTCGGACCTGCAACAAATGATATTGGAATAGCATATTATTATGTTTATGGTTATAATGGCACTAGCATAGTTGCTGCAAAAGCCACATCCAACTATAACGATTATGGAGTATTATACAACTTTATGGCAGCGACAGGTGGTAATTTTGGAGGGAGCACCACAAATCCTAGTGGAATACAAGGTGCATGTCCTAGCGGTTGGCATTTACCCAGTCAATCAGAATGGGATCAAATGTTCAATTACCTAAATGCTACACCTCAATATTTATGTGATGGAACTAATAATAATATTGCAAAATCTTTAGCAAGTGCATCCGATTGGACTAGTGACGCAACTAACTGTGCTGTTGGGAATAATCAAATTACAAACAATTCAACTCAGTTCAATGCTTTACCTGCGGGTATGATGTACTATGGATCATCAAACTTTCAAAACATAAATGGAAACGCATATTTTTGGACTACAAACTATATGACAGCACCTTGGGCTTACAACGTAATGCTTAGCTACAATTCCCCAAATAAAGGAATGTATGATCCGCAAAAAGCAAATGGTTATTCTGTTAGATGTGTCCGTGACGATTGCCCATACTTAACGGCACCTGTCGGGACCGGACACACAAGTACTGTTACTCAGATACAATGGAACTGGGGAGCTGTAGCAGATGCAACAGGATATAAGTACAACACAACAAATGATTACTCAACAGCAACAGATATTGGGCTTACAACTACTTTTACTCAGTCTGTAAGCCACGGGACTTGTGGAGAATTTACTCTATATGTTTGGGCTTACAATAACTGTGGAGTATCAAACACCGGAGTTTTAATTGAAACGAATTCTTTTACTGATGCTCGTGATAGTAAAGAATATACAACCGTACAAGTTGGAAACCAATGCTGGATGAAAGAAAATTTAAACTACGCTGCAGCTGGTTCTTGGTGTTATGATGATAATACATCAAACTGTGATACTTATGGCAGGTTATACAATTGGTCAACTCTTATGAATGGCTCTGCAAGTAGCACTAGTAATCCAAGCGGTGTTCAAGGACTCTGCCCTAGTGGTTGGCACGTCCCAAGTGAAGCTGAGTGGATAGAAATGACTGATTATCTAGAAGCAAATTCGCAATATTGGTGTGGTGGAGTTTCTACTCAAATTGCAAAGTCTCTTGCAGACAATTCAGGATGGTTCACAACTAGTACTAACTGTGATGTAGGATGTAACCAGATTTTTAATAACGAATCCGGATTTACTGCATTACCATGTGGCACAAGGAATAATGTTAATGGCTCATATAACGGTTTAGGATGTTGGTCTCATTGGTATTCTTCTACTGAATCTCCTACTTTGCCTGTAACACATGCCAAGAACTTCTCAATACATTGGGCAGTTCCAAGTGTTCGCAATTGGGGCGAAAGTAAAGATTATGGATTTTCTGCAAGATGCGTAAGAGACTAATTATTAGTATTGTTCTGTCAAAAACTTTAGTTAAGTTTGTATTGTTCGTTATCTATACATTTTGTTAATGATATTAAGTAAATATTTCTTTTTATTCATTTTTATAGCTTCATTTTCTATAAATAGCTTTTCTCAAAGCTTTCCATCGTTTTTTATGGATGAATATGAAAGTACAGATTCAAATACACTTAATCTAAGAATTGACAATATAAATTTTCTGAAAAACAACGAATATTTTAACCCATTTGTCGAAGGATATACACTTATTGGTTATTGGTTAAAACCTCAGATTGAATATAATGCAGGACCTAAACTTAGTTTTTATGGAGGTTTTCATGCACAAAAATATTCAGGTATTGATGGATTTTCGGAATTTAAACCTCTTTTTAGTTTACATTATAAAACAGGATTAAATTCAAGACTTATTTTTGGAACTATCTCCGGCACTACCAATCATGATATCGGAGACTACCTGTTAGCTGAAGAATTTTATCTGACTGATAATATAGAAAATGGAATTCAATTCGTTCATAGTGGAAATAGATTCAAATCCGACACATGGATTGACTGGAAACAGTTCATTTTTAAAGGCTCTCTATACCCTGAAATACTATTTTTTGGGAGTTCAAATTCAGTAAGTCTGTTTCAGAATGATAATTCGGCACTTGAACTTAGGTTTTCGGGTGTAGCAAGTCATATTGGCGGGCAAATTGATGCATGTGACACGACAGTTCAAACAATTATGAACTCACAAACAGGTTTTGATTACAAAATTACATATCAAAATAATATAATTAATAATATCAGACTTTTTAGCCATTACTATACGTCTCTTGATCAGAGTCCTAATAAAAGACTTAAATATATTTATGGTTTTGGTGTAAATTCAGGCATAGAATTATCAAACAAATGGGTAAATCTAAGGCTAGAGCATTGGTACGGTGAGTTTTTCTTTACTAAATTCGGAAATCAGATGTTTAATTCTTTAAATATTGAAAATCCTAATTATACTGAAGACCTAAGAGCGTTTGTAAATACACACCTACTATGTAAGTATGAACCAACAGATTATATCAAAATGGGACTTGGTGTAAACTTATACTTTGACTTATATAATCAAACATTGGAACATTCAATGGGTTTTTACATTAAAACCCGATTTAAATATAAACTACTTGATTAAAATATATGATTATGAAAAAAACAGCATTACTACTTTCTATAATTGCAATAATATTTACAGCTTGTACTAAAGAGAATGTATCAGATACGCCATATTCAGACAGCATCAGCGGTGTAAAAATAAGATATGTTGTAAATGTTGTTGACGGTTCAGCAAATGCTGGTAAATCAAGCACAGAATTACAAAATGCTATAGTTTGTGTTGTTGTAAATGATAGTGTATATGAAACCCAAGTTGATAATAATGGACTAGCTGTTTTTAATAATCTGTTTGCAGGTAATGCAAGTGTACATGTAAAATGTGAAGGTTACACCAGTGCGAATTTAATTGTAGACCTAAAAGCAATGCCTGACACCACAAATATCTACGATGCCTCTAACCGCAGAATTGTAACAAGCATAGTAAACATATTTCCGACCAAAGGAGAAAGTCTCGCAAATGTCTCTGGTAAGATATATGCAGATCTTGATTTAACAGATGGAGACCTTGAAACAGTTTCTGAAAACTTAAACATCAGAGCTATTGTAAATGCAGAAGACTTATACAAATTTGTTGATCATGATTGTTCCGGTGGTATTATTGACCTAAGTTATGAAGGGTTTTTATTTTCAACAGCTAACTCGTCCGGAAATTACAGCCTAATTCTACCTGCAGCAGCTATTGGGCTTGACTATCTAATTAGTGCTGATGATTTCGAATTCTATCAGCAAATAACACCAACAACGACTGAACGTAAAGTTTTCAGGTTTGAACCTGATACTATTACTGTACAAACCAATGGAAATTATATTCATGATCTTTACTATGAGTTTTAAATAGTATAGGTAGGATTATTTAAAAAAATGTAACAACGCGATCGGAGTCGCGTTGGAATATTTACATAAAAAAGACCCCTCAAACGAGGAGCCTTCTTTAGAAAAATTCACTAAACTCTAAAATGTGAAGTTCAAGCCAAAACTAATTGGGTTAAGTTCAGGGCCTTTGCCTTCTGCATAAAGTGTACTTAAATCATATTTTGCATAAATGTTAAAGTCATGGATTCCAAATACTGCTTTCACACCATATTTGTATGAATTAAGAAAATAGTCACCTTTTCTGTGATATACGGAGTATGTATAATCAGTTTCATATTCATATTTCACATGCCCACCTAAACGATATCCTGCATAAACCCCAGCACCCAGACGAAACATTTTATGATTCACACCACTATTGTGTTTCCCAAAGTGTACCATAGGAACAATACTAGCATTCACAAAAGGAACAGTAGTTTTACTTTTAATATAATCTGCCCCAGTTAAATCTGTTGTAAAGGTAATATCATCTGCTGTTTCAATAATTCTTGTTCCTTTATCAGCATACTTAAAGTTATACCATGAGAATACTGCAGCTATATCAAGAGATAATGGTTTTGCAATATACCAACGCATTCCTGCCCCTAGTTCAAAATTCCATGAACCCCATGGCTTTACTGAATATTGCTCTGCATTGTCATTAGGGAATTTACCTCCCTCAAGATAATTGTTTAAACCAAAATCATAATACATAAAACCATGCAATTTCTTAGGTTCCCTTGGTTCATCATCAATATCAAAATTCAAGTTAATGTTTTTTAATTCTTCATCATCCAGACCTTCAATATCAACATATATTTCTTCGTCAATATTTTTAACTGATACGTTAATTATAGAATCAAGACCTTCCAGTTCAATTTCAAGATTTTCAAATACTTCATCAAGACTGTTCATTACGGCTTCAATCTCAGCATCAAGATTTTAAATATCTTCAATATCTTTAACTATCACTATCATCTCCGCATCATCTTCTGTTTTAATTCTAATAGTGTCATCAATTGCTCTATTATAATCGTATGCGAATAAACTTGTTGAAGCTAGCAAGGCTCCGAAAACTGCTGCTATAAATACTACTTTTTTCATCTTATTTGTGTTTTATATTATTTCTAAATTTCTTTTAACAACTGCAAGACGAATAGGGGTATTGAAAAGTTACAGGTAGGTGTAAAAAAATATTATTTTTATAATGGTAGGTTAGATACATTCTTCGAGTACCCTAAGGAACCGTGAAGCTAACCTACTTACACAATAAAAAACAGGACAATAATATTGCCCTGCATCGATTAAATAAAAAAGCCTACGATTAAAATTACTACTCGTTTAAACTTGTATAAAACAAATCTTCTTTTGCCATTTTGATATCATCCCACTTTTCTTTTACATTTACTTCTTTACCAAAATTTACAATTTTTCTAAATCCTGCTACAAATCTATTTTCTTTTTTTGCTGGAGTGTATTGCATTGTATAAGAATAAGCTATATTTTCTTTTGGTAAATCGTAACGATATTCCATCACCTGTGAACTAGAAAATATTTTTTCTACTGAAATATTACTTGCCTTATTAAGTGGTAACTTTTCAGGAATCTCTAAAGAAGCAAATGTTAGATTTTCTTGATTATTGGTAGAATTTATAATATTCGATGTGTTATTATAAGATTCGACAAAGTCGCTATAATTATTGTTGTCACTATTGTCATTATTAGTATCAATTCTGATATCCGGAATTGTTGTTTTCAAATCACTTGTAAGTACCTGTGTTCCGTTATCAATACCTTCAGCATTTCTTGTCAAAAAATATCCGGCAACAAATACTATTGCTATTGCAGCTGCTATTGAACTAACATAACGGAACATCGGAACTCTTACAGTTTTCTTAAGAGAGTTTTTGTCGGGGAAGACAATATCCTTGTTTGGAACAAGAATTGTCTTTTTATATAGGGAGTAAGAATGTGCTACTTCTTCTTTTTCCTTAATTTGTTTTGAAATATATTTGTCATTCTCTGCGCTTATCTCGCCTTCAACTTTAGCAATTAAAAGGTTTTCAATCTGAGCCTCAGACTTCAGCTTATCTTTTCCCGGATATTCAGCATCTAAAACCGGAAGAGTATATTCATCTGGATCGATAAGATCTCCAGCGATATCTGGGTTTTGCTCAAGAAAAGCAAACAAAGCTTCTTCATTTTCGGATGTCAAATTACCATCAAGATAATCAATCCAATAAGCTCCGTAGTTTTCTATATTTATAATGATTTTCATTAAATTACCTCCTCAAATTTACCGATATAATTCTTCAAATGTTGTCTGGCTCTGAAGATATAAACTTTTACCTGAGCTTCGGTTAACTCAGTAATTTGAGCAATCTCCTGATAAGTATAACCTTCATAGTCTCTTAGCATTACAACTGAACGCTGTATCTCACTAAGTTTATCCAATGCATTACCAATAATTTCTTTAAGTTCTGCGTGCTTATAATCCAGAACTTCATCTTCCTTTCTAATGGTAATTTCATCAGAATTAGTCATTCGTTTTTCGTGCCTGATAACATCTATAATTCTGTTATATGCGATTCTGAAAAGAAAAGATTTAGCTTTTTGAAAATCAACTGACTCGTGATTAATCCACATTTTATCAAAACTATCCTGTACAATATCCTGGGCTTTATATTCATCTCTGATATTGCTCAAGATGAATCTATAAAGCCCGTCAGCATGGTTTTCTACTATGATATTGTACTCTTTTGCTTTCATAATCGCTTGTCAGACGTACAAGTATACGTAAAAGTTACAGGCAAATATAAAAAAAGTGTAAAAAATTACCTGTCAGGTAGTTAAAGAGTTGTTAACACATAAAAAAAGCAGGACCCATAGATCCTGCTTTGTGCTATTATTTATTGTCTTGTTATTGAGTGACAAATACTTTAATATTCATAATCCCAATAGATGATTTAATTTGTAGATAGTAGGGTCCTGGAGCTATCCCATTAAATTCCAAATTCTGTTAATCTGACGCATTAAACTCGTCATTTACTTCAATAATTTGTCCTGTAAGCGTACAAAGAGTCCATTATTCTACTTCTTCTAATACAGATTCAGGCATATTTAATATCAATTGAAAATGTCCATCGTTTGGATTCGGATAAACTAATGCATTTTGCTGAATATACCAGTCTTCAATATCAAGATAGAATGTGAACTCATCCGACATTTCAGAGCAACCGTTATCAAAGCTAACCTCAACTTCATATATGCCCTGAGCAATAATATCAATTGTCTGAGAATTTGAATTACTAATAGGACTTGAATTAAAATACCACTGATAAGAAACTCCTTCTATTGTTGAAAGTGTCATTCCGTTTTGAGTAATGGTAACATCCGGAACACTGTCCATTGTCAAGGTCACAATATCGGAACTACATGATTTTGATTCTTCACGAACAAAGCATACAAAATCATTCCCTGAACCAAGATCAACAATACCATAGAATTGTTCAGCAATAACAGGTATATTATTATTTATTAACGTCTGATCACCAAGTTGTCCGAAATTATTCATTACCCAGCTCCAAACTGTTCCATCATTTTTAATTGCAAAGGAGCTATACAAGCCGGCTTCTATTGATCTTACACCAGTAATATCAACCCGTGCAAATGTCAGACTTTGTGTATTTGACCCGATTCCAAGTTGACCTTCTGTATTTGCTCCCCAAGTAAACACTTCACCTCTTTCGTTTAAAGCCATAGCATGACTATTTCCTCCAGCAAGCATAACGATTTTTTGCAGATTATATATCTTAGTAGGAACATTTAGAGAAACTATATTATTATTACCAAGCTGTCCGTTCTCGTTACATCCCCATGTCCATACGCTGCCATCATCACATACAGCCATACTGAAATCAGCACCGGCAGCTATATATATTACATTATTAATTCCAGGTATAAGTGTTGGTTGATTATATTCAACATTATCACCTGTTCCAAGTTGTCCAAAATCATTTGCTCCCCATGCATAAACATTACCATCTGATGTAAGTGCAAGAGTATGGTCTCTACCTGCAGCGATAGATTGCACGCTACTTATTGAAACAACCGGCATTGGGAAATTACTTGATGCATACGTTCCATAACCTAATTGTCCATTCGTATTTTTCCCACAAGCCAATAAGGTACTGTCTGATTTAAGTGCTATGACATGATTATATCCAGCTATAATTTTAATTATGTTATCAATTGATTCTAATAAGACAGGATCATAAACAGGTGAAAAAGTTCCATTTCCAATATTACCCCATTCATTATCACCCCAAGCATAAACATTATTTAAACTGCTCAAACCAACAGCAAACTCTTCTCCTGCAGACACAGTTACTATTTCATCATCTATTAAGGTCTGAATAGAAACCAATGACTGCACATTATCTCCCGTACCAAGCTGTCCTAATGAATTTGCTCCACATGAATATACTCCACCCTGCTCTCCATTGATATAAAATACAGTATAATCACCACCCTGATAAGCAACATATTCTTGTCCATTCGCTCCTATAATCTCAGCACCTTCGTAATACCACTGATTATCTTCATAAAAATCAGAGATTAATACTACAGAATCGTTTTCACAAAACTCAATATCCGGATCTACGGTTATATTCGGGATTCCAATAACATTTACCGTATAATCACCATCGACAGCTGTACAACCTGATGTATTATCTGTAACTACAAGGCTAACATAATCCCCATCTGTTAAGCTACTTAAAACCAAACTATTTGTTGCTGAAGCTGCACCTTGAGAAACATCGTTAACATAAAACTCATACATATCTCCACCAGATGCATTTAAAGTAACAGTCTCGCCATTACAAATAACAGGTTGAATTGGATCAAATATTAATTGTGCATCAATATAAACAACATCTGATATTATTGGCGATGTTGAAGGCTCAGCGCATGCATTATTATATCCAATCACCTCAATTGTCTGGCCATCTTCTAGCCATGGAATTAAGATGCTTGATTCTGAAGTTATTTCGCCAAATTCTACACCATCAAGATAAAACTGGAATTCCATTGCACCACTAATATAAAACTCGGCAGTATCACCATAGCATATTCCTTCTGCTGGGATATTTGAAGTAAATACCAGATTCGGTATCTCGTTTACATTTACGTATATAATATCCAATCCCGGATTAGAACAACCATTTTGATAACCTGTAGCTGTTATATAATCTCCATCCGATAATGTTGTTGATGTAAAGATTGTAGTTGTTGATGGCATACCCTGAGAACTTGTATTTACAAAAAACTCATATTCAATAGCCCCATTTGCTTCAATACTTATTTCATCACCCTCACAAACCGAAACCGGTGTGATTGGTGTTAAACCAATATTTGGCAAACTGTAAACAGTATATGAAAATGTTTCCGGAGCTACTGATATGCAACCGTTTGATTTACCGTTAACACTAACTATTTGAGCATTACCTAATGTGGTAGTTGCATATTGGTCTGTTACTGAAAATGCACCTACAGGATTTCCTGCAATCAGGAATTGATATTCATCTGCACCTGCAGCAGTAAAGATAACTTCTTCGCCTTCACACATTTGTGCAGAAACAACTGAAGTTCCAAGCGACACTACCGGATAATCATAAACTACAATGTTAAATGTGTCGAGAGCACTCGCAACACAACCATATTCAGACGTTGCAATCACAGTAAGCTGTTGCCCATCTGTAAACCCTGTTGATGAATAGTTAGCAACAACAGATGCGGGCCCCTGACTTATTCCATCGATAAAAAACTCATATTGTTCTGCCCCATAAGCTGTAAATGTTAGATTATCTCCTATACATATCGCTGTATCACTTTCTGAACAAGCAACATTTGCTGCAGGAAAAGGATTTACTGTAATTGTAATTGGTTCTGGTAAGCAAGCTCCGGCAGTTCCAATGACACTTACCTGCTGTCCATCTGCAAGAGAAGTCGTGCTATAGGTATTATTGGCTCCCATACCTGTTACTGGGACTCCATCAATAAGAAATTGATAAATTGTATCACCCGATGCTGTAAAATCGATATTTTCTCCAGGGCATATTGTTGTAGTACTTGCTAAAAGGGTAATTACCGGATACACATTTATTGTCATACTAGTAGGTGATGTTTCCATACAAGTACCTATTTGTCCATCTAAAGTAATTGTTTGTTGGTGTGATAAGGAAGATGTAACAAACTCATTAGTACTACTAAATGCACCCTGAGGTATGCCATCAACGTAGAACAAGTATTCATCTGCACCATCTGCAGTAAATGTGATTTCGTCACCAATGCAAATAAATAAATCTGCATCATTACAAACAAAATCAGGACTAGGTGATGGATTAACTGTTACTTCAACTGTATTACTGTACGAAACACATCCATTACCATCTATCCCCAAACAAACAGCAATGTCGTTATTTTCGAGAATTGTAGATTGATAAAAGTCGGTAGCAGAGGTATCTGTCACACTTGTTCCGTTAACAAAGAAACTGTATAATGATGCCCCACTTGCATTAAAAGTCATTAGTTCTCCATCGCAAATCGTAGGTGGAACAGGTAAGGAAGTTAAAGTAACTACCGGATTCGGTAATACTGTAACAATATACTCATTTGGCAACCATGCGATACATCCTGCATGGCTTAATGCTCGCACTGTAATTGTATCCTGATCTGACAAAGTGGTAGATGTGAAAACACTATCCTCAGAGAAAGATCCTAAACTTATACCATTTAAAAAGAACTCGTAATCCAAAGTATCTAAAGAAGTTGCGTAAAAACTAATTGAATCCCCTGCACAAATCGTTGTATCAGTATCCGAACATAATAATTGTGCAACCGGTGGGCTGTTTACTGTAAATATCAGATCGTTGCTTGATTTGATACATCCATTATATATTGCATCTACTCTTATTGTATCCTGATCATTCAGCGAATCAGTCACATATTGTGTTTCTGTAGGAACTCCAAGGTCAACCCACGTATTGTTAAGATAAAATTCAAATTCTGTTGCAAGGTCGCTCGAAGCAGTAAATGTTACTGTTTCTCCACCACAAATTTCAAAGTCTGCAATACTTGTAGTAATGTAGGACGATTGGTCTTCAATAGTCAGGTTTTGAACATAAACCTCATAGCATCCTGTTATTGTGTCTGTTGCTCTCAAACTAATATAATAATCTCCTTGTAGATTGAAAATATAATTCATATCAACAACATTCGTAGTATCATCGTTTTCAACCATCCATTCAAATTCGAGGTTTGTAGTACCTCCCCACATTGAAGCAGACTGATTTGTAAAAACCAAATTAGTGGATATACATGCTGGATATGGTAAATCAAAGTCTGAATCGGCCGCTAAAGTTGAATTAAAAGTCCATCCGGCATTATTACTGACATCATCACTAAGCATCGCAACAGCACCTGCATAATGTTCCGAATCTATTATATTAACACATATTACAGTGTCTGCTACAGCATTATTACTATCAAAATATGTTCTAGACCCGTCAACACTTGAACGCACAGTAACATAATTTGCACATGTTCCCATAATTACCAATGAACTATCAACTGTTTGTGTTTGTCCTGATTCTGCAAAAACAGTTATTCCGTCATACATTGACAAAATATGATAATCATTTGATCCTGAAATAAATAGCAAATTATCATTATCCCCATCAACTACATTACCCAAAAAGCTTACATCAAAAAATGTCTGTCCGTTTCCTGAGAAAAATGAGTATGCCGTTTCATTGCCAGGAAATGTTATTGAAGAACTATCAGACTCAAATGTCAATACGGCAGTGTTCTGAAACTCAAGATTTTTTAAAACTATAAAATCAGACTTCTCAATATTAAGAATCTTATCTGCACTACCTGTTGAATAAAGGAAACCACATTGAACCGATTTATTCTGTGCAAGCAAACATCCACTCATAACATCTATTCTAGCAATAGTATCCATTGTCAGGTTTGTAGTTAATGCAATAGTATCTGTTAAATAAGAAGAATTTATGTAGAGATTAACATCAATTGCAGCATTAAACGGAGATAGTGTAAAACTAGTTGAATCAGGCATAATAACAAGTCCGTAATCATATAGGTCAAGTTATTCAAGGTCGGGAATAACAGAATATGTAATCCCAACATTATCACAAAGTACAAAAGCCTCTGAAACATTAAGATTTTGATTTAATTCTACATTTAAAAAGTCTGTTAAGCCGCTGGCAATAAAACTATGGCAATAAGCATTTCTGTCAATCGTCATATTATGTGTTGTTGCAGCACTAAAAATAACCGGGTCAATAATAACAGTATCTTTGATTGTCGGCAAACAAGTAGCTGGTAATGAGTTTACTTCCCAGTTGGCTAATGTATGCCAATCACTTGTGTTTCCAAGCCAAACAAATGTCTGACCACCAAGTGTGTCATTAAATGTCCAGCCATCTACATTACCTGAACTGAATGTTTGGTTTGCCTCAAATAATTTACCACCTAGAGTGTCTGCTTCGATATTTTTAAGATAAAAGTTGCTGATAGTCAAAGTATCCCATCCTGACTTACTTAAAACAGCGGGATTATCAAATTCGGATGATATAAATGATATTGGTAAATCGCACGATGCCACAGCATCCAGAGAATCGACTTGTACGTTTATTCCTTCTTCGAAGATCAATGTGTTTCCAGCTGCAATTTCCAGTCTGTTTAAAGTGTTATCTCCTGTAATCTTTATTATGCTTGCGTCACAAATAAGATCGTTATATATCAAGCCTGCACCATTAAATTCTTTGATAACAGCAGATGGGTTTGTAATACTCAATTCTGAGTTTGCTGTTCCTGTAGTTAAGTTTGCTGAACTTAAATCCCAAACTACTCCTTCACCTGTAAGCTCAAGAATTGTATTTGTTAAATTAAGTGTTCTTGAATTTGAATTTGATGATATGAAATTATCAATTTTTGCACTTCCACCACTAAATTCAAGCCTTCCCTGAACAAATTCCAACGTATTATTTATTACAGCATAATCAACAAAATCCCACAAAGGACTTCCATCTATATTTATTGCAGCATTTATTTCTGTTAAGTTTGAAGTAATTGTAATAGTGTCTAAAGGATTGGAATTCTCGAGAAAAATATTCCCATTAAAATCAGCAGTTAGATTATTATGAAAAACAATACTATCTGTAATAAAAAGATTCCCATCTCCTTCAAAAACAATACCTGTTGGAATATTTACCCAAGTCATCGAAGCGCAATAGCCATATTCAAATAAGCTAACAGTATCTCCTATTACAAATGAATTATTATCAAATACAACATGAGTTCCTTTTGATGGAATACATACATCTGCTGGACCACCGGAACTTGCCGACCAGTTACCCGTATCGTTCCAGTTTCCTGTATTGCCAATCCAGTATAATGTAGAAATTACTGATGATTCTGAGATTGTCCAACCTGTATTTCCTCCTTCATCAAATGAATTTGTAGCATTAACTGTTCCCTGACATTCCATATTTGAAACTTTGATGTATTGAGCTGTGTTAACTGATCCGGAATTAAAAATAGGAGTAGCATTAACACAAACATCATCAACCTCAAGCACCGGATCGCATAAGGCTCGTATTTCGATATATTGACCACAATCTCCAATTGCAGTAAGGTTGGTAAAAACTATCTCTGAACCTCCTTCCATAAATAGTTTTGAACCCGGATCCATACTTAAATCCACACAAGTAAGTTTCCCTGCACAATTTAATATTTCAGTAGAGATAAGTGATATAGCATCAAATTGAATGTCTGTTTTATTAGAGCTAAAATACATGTCGCTTGAACCGTTAAAAACTAAACTTGCACTTGATGAATTCAAAGTAATACCAGTATTACTAACATATAGTTCTGTCACTTCTATTGTTGATGTCCCTAACTCAATTGTTCTCATTAAAGGGCTTGAAGTGTCGAAAATTTTACAGCTGATATCGAAGTTTTGTGAATCGAATTCTCCTGAAAAATTTAGATAAATATCCTGATCTGTAATAATATCACTTAACGCAAAGTACTCTTTTGATGAATCGAAATTCAATTCTGAAGTAAGAGTATGATTGGCAAAATTGACATAATTGGTATCTACAGATTGTGAATTAAACAATAGTACCCCACTAAATTGCGAGACATCTAACTGATCAACAAAATGTAGAGACCCTTTGCAAGTAATAGTATCAATATCTTTAAGTGCAGCACTTGTGACAACTGCAGGGTTTACAACATCTGTCTGTGCATTAAAATGGGTGAAACTTAAATTATTTGATGCCAAATCTAATGTTCCATTTATCAGATATAGATTTTTCTGAGGTAATAATAAATCCGACAATAGATTTAATGTTCCGGTTGGGATATTGATAAAAACATTTGCACTAAGTTCTTGATCAACAGCATCGAATACAAGTGTTTGGCCTGCCGATTCCGGTTGGAAAATTATTACTCCATTTATATTAAACGCCAAAATATTTGCTGCTTCAAGATAGAGCTCCGATCCAATTCTTAAAGTGTCTGTAGTAGAACCTATTATTTCAGTGAATTGAGGTACTCCTGACCATGACATAATAAAACACTCTATTCGACTAGTATCTATTGCAACTACCTGTGAATCCTGGCTAAACGAATTAGCATCAAAATACACATTGTCGTTAATGTCAGGAATACTGGTATGCATTGTGCTACCTCCCGAACTAGTTGCCCAGTGTACAGTGTAATCTGTCCAGTCTCCACCATCACCAACCCAATAATAATCATCGGCAAACAGCTTAGCAAAAGTAAAAACCAGTAATAAACCTATTAGTAATATTTTCTTCATAATATACTTTTATGTGTATCTATATTCAATTTATTCTCCATTATCTATATAAAGAATAAAGTCAACTCTTCTATTAATTGCTAATTCGTATTTTGCCAAACATCTACCCAAATAACTTGATGTTATATAGCAATCAATATCAAATTCTTCTGCTATTTTTCTGCTAATCTCTTCGGCATCTGATGAATTATCAAAATCACCTATGCAATAGCAATAGAACTTTTTAAATGGCATTACGGTAATATCATATTTGTTATCTATCTCCTGATTGTACCATTCAGCTTCCTGATCATTCCTTATTGTCCCAATAACAACATGATATCTGAATCCATCCATTGTCACATCTTTTTTAACTCCTTTTCCATCATATGAAATCCTTGATGACGGAACTCCATATTCGATAAGTTGGTCAGCTACAGATTTTGCCCTAAGGTTTGAAAGTTCAGCGTTTATTTCTTCTGTCCCGGTTTCATCTGTGTAGCCAAGAATATTAACAGAAATATCGCTATATAGAATTAGAGTATCAGCAAAAGATTTCAATCCTTCTTTATATTCATCATAAATAAAATATTTATCTATCTCAAAGAAAATCTTTGGCGTTTTGAAAGATGCAATGTTTAGTTTATTTACAACAATAGTATCATCTGGATTTTCGACAACCGGTTTTATTTCTTTCAGTTTTGTTACAAAATGAACATCGAACCCACCTTTACCCAATGTTGACCTATTAGAAGAAACTACATACTTATTTTCCTTATATGGAACTAAGAACAGGTCGTCACCATATGAATTTATCGGTGCCTTAAGATTTACTGATTTTGAAAATTTATTGCCATCAATTCTTGAGAAATAAATATCATGATTACCATAACCAGGTAAACCACTAGTAGAATAATATAAGCCGGAATCCGCTATTACAGGCGCAAGATCATCGAATGCTGTATTAACACTACTGCCAGCATTTTTAGGATCAGTCCAAACACCATTTTCAAAATCAGAATAATAGATATCCATGCCTCCATATCCATCTACCATATCGCTTGTAAAAAATAATCGGGTTCCGTTATTTGCAAACGCAGGATGTGCAATATTAGCATTTTCAGGCATTCCTTCCCATGTGAATAATGTAAGACCATCAATTGAATTATTAGACTTATCTTCAAACATGATTTTTGACTTTGCCAAAGTAAATCCGTCTATATTTTCAACAATTAATCTTAAGGAATAAGCATACCTTTTTGATATAGAATCATAAACAAGACTACTACACCAGTATTTATCAGTAATGTATTCTTTTGTAGCCATGCTCTGATGAGTATCAAACACATACAAATCCGGTATTTCATTTCTTTGTACAAATTCTTCTTCATCTTTAAGTCTACGATTAGATAAATATAGAACATCATTATCTGACATTGTACAAGCTATCTCATTGTATTTTGTACAAATCTCATCAAAGTTTCCAACAATATAACGAGGTTCTAAATACCTCCAGTTAAATAAAGAATCGCAGGATGCCATTCTTATCTTAGCTTGTACATCATCAGGATTTTTTTCAAGATATTTTTGAAAATATGATTTTGCATCATTATACTTACCACCAACTATCAATATTTCGGCATAGTACTTATAATTTTCTATGGATGAACTTGGTTCTGAGATTAGTTTTGAATAAACAATTTCAGCATCACGGTATCTATTAGTCATCACATAACAATAACCAAGATTCTCTAAATTTGTAACCGATAATGTTTCAATAGTACCATCATCTAAAATAACACCTATCGCCTTTTCGTATTTTTGCTCATTAATAAGCTTATCAAACTCTGTTTCCTGTGCCTTTAAATTTAAACCTAAGCTTAAAAATAATGATATATAAATGATTATTGAAAAAAAGTATTTCATAAAAATTTCAACGCTCTATAAATAAATACTAATAAAACATAGGTATTCTAGCATGACTGTTTAAATTCTTTTTATTTGGTATTCTGTAAGAAACATGAAATTCGTTTGAACCGAATGAATACATATTGATATCAGACAATGTCATATCATAAGAATATCCAACTCTAAAGTTTCCAAACGACAGAAATGCCATATAAACTAACGCATCTTCATATCTATATGACGCACCTAAACCAAAACGGTCTTTATAAATAAATCTCAGGTTTGCATCAAACTGGAATGGTGCATTTATTTGATATTGTACCAATCCTGAAGGATATATTGAAAAATCTTCATGAACATGTATCTGATATCCTGCTGTAAAGTAAAATGACCTCTCTATTGGATTCTCAATTCTGTCCATAACCTGAAACAAATCTCTTCTAATTTGCAATAAATTAAAAACTGACACACCTACATAATATTTGCTCTTTTTAGAGAACATTATTCCAAAATTTGCGTCTGGACAAAACTGGTTATTAAAACCATTCTCAACTGCCGGGTCATTTGGTTGATCGGTTGTTATTAATTCTGAATTTAGATAATGTTGGAAAAATACAGGAGACAGTCCGAATGACAATTTTCTTGTCATATCATCCGAAAGCGGTATATGATATGCAAATGAAAATTGGATACCGGTTCTTCTTGTTGGTGACGTAAGTTCATTAAAAAATGTAAGTCCAAGACCAACATTGTTGCCAATGTGTTTATGCATATTAAAATGCTGGGTTACCGGTGCTCCATCAAAGCCAACCCATTGTTGACGATAACTAAGGCTAACTAAAGCAAAATCATAAGACCCTGCAACAGCAGGATTAACAAGGGACAAGTCCATCATGTACTGGGAATGCAAAGGTATCTGCTGTCCATAAACACTTATTCCCATTGCGAAAATTGTAAATGCCAAAAATATTCGTTTCATTTTATAATTATTTGATCGTTTATCTTAATATTGTAATTGTCCCTTTTAGTGTTTCCAGACTTTCTGTGAAACTCAAAATGTAGTAATACGTCCCGCTAGGTAACTGGTTTCACATATATGTTCCATCCCAATTTGTTGAATAGCCTTCTGATTCATATACCATTGTTCCCCATTTATTAAAAATCTGCATATGACAATCTGTGTACAAATACAAATTATTTATTACCCAATCATCATTAATTCCATCTCCGTTAGGTGAAAAGGATGTAGGAATGTTTAAACAGGCAACTTCATTTACCTCGACTATTGCAGACTGAGTTGCGACACAGCCAAATATGTCAGTAACTTCTAAAGTATATTGTCCGGGAGCCAATTCATATATATCTTCACTTGTTTGTGAATTACTCCATTCCATTGTATATCCTCCGCTTCCACCGTCAATAAATGATGTTATATAGCCATCATCCTGATCCACACAACTTGTTTTATATGCTGTCAGTTCAATAATTATCGGTTCAGGTTCAGTAATATATGCGTCAAGATAGGCCATGCATAAATTTGCATCACTTACTGTTAAAGAATAATGTCCTATTGGTAAGTCGGTAAGATTTGCAGATGTTTCGCTATTGGACCAAAGATAGGTATATGGGAATGTACCCCCTTCAACAATAGTGGTAATGCTTCCAGAATCTCCACCGGAGCATTGAATGTTACCTTCCTCCAAACTTAAAATCATTGGTTCGGGTTGATTAACGTTCACTGAGTATTCACCAATACAACCCATTGTATCAATTACTTCAACTGAAAAACTACCACTCCCAACATTGCTGATGTCCTGAGTCAGCCCAGCAAGAGCAAATTCAGGATCGTACCAATAATATCTGTATGGTGGTGTTCCTCCATTCACAGTCAAATCAATGCTACCATCATTAAATCCATTACAACTTGGTGATAAATAAGTATGAGTAAAACTTAATGCTTCTGGTTGCTCAATCACAACATCTCCGGAATATTCAACACCATTTGAATCTTCAATTGTAAGCGAATAAGTCCCTGCTGAGAGTTCGACAATATATGACAGATTACTACCGGTCGACCATGTATAAAGGTATGGTGCAACACCTCCACTTGCATATGCAAATATTTCGCCATCTACAGACCCATGACAAGTTACATTTTTTGATAAATAAGAAAATGATAGAGATTCCATTGGTTCATTAATCACAATACTTTCAGTGGTCGTACAGCTATTATCGTCTGTAACAGTTACAATATATTCACCCGCAGGAACATCAGGGTTATCTTCTGAAGTTACACTATTTGACCAATCAAATGAATAAGGTGAAACTCCACCACTTACAGTAAGGTCGATTTGTCCATCAGTTCCACCTAACGCACTTACATTACTACCTGTAATACTAGTTAGTATTTCCGTTGGACTTGTTATTTCAAAATTTTGTGTAAGAGAACACCCGTTTGCATCAGAAACTGTAACAAAGTATTCATTATTATACAATTCAGTTATAACCGGAGTGCTATAACTCAACATCAGGTCTGTATCTGCCCAAACATAAGAGTATGGTTCAGTACCTCCTGTAACATTTAAAGTAATACTTCCATCAGGAATTCCAAAGCATAGATTATCTGTGTCAGAGCCTATCATTTCAAGAAGTTCTGGATTTTCTATAAGCACGTTTTGTGTTGTTTGACAATTTAAGTAGTCCTTAATTATCAAATTATATGTTCCTGCAGGAATATTAGCAAGATCTTGAGAGGTGTATGTATAACTGTTCCAGTTATATGTATACGGTGGAGTTCCTCCCCAAACACTAACATCAATAGATGCATTTGAATCATCATAGCATAATAATTCTGTAACAACATTACTTGCACCTAATGCCATTTCCGGCTGATATATTGTAGCATTATTATTTAATGTACATCCATGACTATCCGAAATTGTCACAAAATAGTCACCTGCCGAAATATTTGGGTTGTCCTCAGTAGTTATAGAATTTGACCAAGTAATATTATATGGCTGAGTTCCTCCAATAACAGACAGGTCAATATTTCCTGTTGAGTTACCAAAACAAAACACGTCAGTTGTAATAATACTAGACTCGAGCAAATCAGGTTCAGTAACATTGTATATATCAAATGCAACACAACCGGTTTCATTATCAAGCACACTAACATCATAATAGCCTGCATCAAGATTACTTAAACTTGTGCCTCCAGTTTGTCCTGTTGACCATGATATAGTAAAATTACCGGATCCACCGGAAATTGCCAAACTAACACTCCCATTAGTTCCTCCAAAGCACGACACATTGCTTCCTGTCAATGTAATCGTATGACACGGTGGTTTTTCATCAATCTTGTCAGCAAGACTTTGCTTTGCAGGAATAAGTAAAAATCCTGCAAAAACAAAAATCAAAATCCAATTCTTAACTTCCATTTTATTTTTTTATCTTAAAATTGTAATTGTTCCTGTATATGGTTCATCACCATTATTCAAATTAATGATATGATAATAAGTTCCCGATGGTAACGACTTCCCGTTATATGTTCCATCCCAAGGAATATATGTACCAACAGTTTCGTAAATAATATTTCCCCATTTGTTAAAAATCTGTACGGTTGCATCCGGATAAGTATCAATTGAAGATATAATCCAGGTATCATTTATACCATCATCATTTGGTGAAAAACTAGTTGGGATTCTCAAACATTCAAGGTAGTTTTCCTCTATCTCAAACTCATATTCTGATTCACAATGGTTATCGTCTGATAGAGTTAATGAATAAATTCCCGGTAATAACTCTTCAATGCTTTGAGTTGTTTCTCCATTTGACCAAACAAAGAAGTAATTTCCCGTTCCTCCTGTTACTACAACATTTATTGCGGCATCACTTTCATCCTTACAAGTCACCGGTACAATTTCATATGCAAGTATGATTTCAGAAAAACTTTCGATTATTCCCGTTGTGGTATATTGACAATCATTTGCATCAAACACTGATAATTGATACAAACCAGCTGAAACATCTTCCAGGGTTTCGCTATCGTCTCCATTACTCCATTCAAAAGTATATGGTTCTGTTCCTCCACTCACAACATGAGTTAAACTTCCGTCTTATCCATTATAACATGAAACTATTGTTGATGTTAAATCAATTGAAACAGAATCCGGACTATCAATAAAGAACTCTGCATTTATGTAACAATTGTTCGCATCCATTAGTCTAATATTATAAAATCCTGTAAACAGGCTATCTATTGATTGTTGATTTGTACTTAAAATATACTCATCATCATCCCAAACTAATGAATATGGCAAAGTTCCTCCCGATAATATTACATCAATAGTCCCATCATTATATCCGAAACATGTTACCGGAGTAACAGAATAATCAATATCGAGAGACTCTGAAGGTTCATTAATCACACCTCCACTATATGCTTCACAATTATTATCATCAGTTACTGTAACAGTATATATTCCGGCTGGTGCATCTATAACTTCTACCTGATCCCACAATGTTGACCAAATATATGTATATGGCGGCGTTCCTCCGGCTACAATTGCCTCGATACTTCCTGTTGAGTCTCCATGACATAAAACATCTGTTATATCTGTTTCAACTGTCAATTCTTCATCAGGCTCATTTACGACCACACTTGTAATTGTTTCACATCCATTCCAATCAGATATCGTAACAAAATACTCTCCGGCAATAAGATCTGTAATTGTCAGATCTGTAAAGCCACCATCCCATAAATATTCGTATGGTGAAACTCCTCCCGATACTGAAATTGTAATTTCTCCCTGTGCTAGCCCTTTACAAAGAACGTCCTGAACATCAAATTCATAATATAAGGAATCAGGTTGGTTGATTACAAAATCTAATGTGTCCGAACAGAGTAAACTATCAGCTAGAGCTAAGGTATAAGTCCCGGCTGGCATGTCAACCAAGGATGGAGTTGACTGGTTTATAATATTAAAATCATTATTAAACCATGTATATGAATACGGTGGGGTTCCCCCTGAGGCTATTACACTAATGTTGCCTGTTGAGTCTCCATAACATAAAGCATCTATAACACTTGATGTATAAATTAGCGGACTGCCTGGACCTGTTATATCAACAGTTTCTATTTTTTCACAAAGGTGTGAGTCCTGTATTGTAATTGTATAAGTTCCTGGTATTAAAGAGTAATCTGTGTTTTCGGTTGTTCCATTACTCCAATCGTACGTATACGGTGGAGTTCCACCAACAACATTCAATTCTATTGACCCGGTTGCTTCTCCAAAACAAGGAACATTTTCTGAATCAATACCAACAATAATATCTTCAGGTTTGTTTAATACAACCGACTCACTAATGGTGCACCCGTTAAAGTCTGTTACTATTACATCGTATGTTCCAGCATCAAGATTAGAAATATCTTCCGTCATATCTCCAGATGTCCATGAATAAGAATATGGCGAAGTACCTCCAGTAACCTCAAGGTCGATGCTTCCGTCAAAACTATCAAAACATTCTGGATCATTTGAAACGTATGTAGTCTACAAGTCTTCCTCTGGTTCAATTATTACTTTTGAGTCAAAAACTGAACACTCTTTTGTATCCCGAACAATAACCCAGTGTGTTCCTGCTTCTAAACCGGTTTGAGTATTGGTTGGCTGAGATGAAGAAACAACTGTTCCATTTGACCATTCATAGGTATATGGAGGATTGCCATTAGTTACTGTAGCAGTTGCTGTACCAGTAGCCTCACCATGACACAATACATCTGTAATATTTAGTTCAACTGAAAACTTTCGGGGCTCAAGTCTAAAAGGCGCTTGATTTGGGAAAGAATTAAAGCCTAACATTTCCCATGAATTGTTACACCAATCATATTTTATATTGAATAAATTTGGCTGCCAATCTACTAAAGGTCCAAAACCTACATCAAACCCACCAAAGGTAACTGCAGGTGTGCATAAGTCGTAGGAACAGATTTTGAATGGGTTTGACCAAGTAGGACATGGATAATAAATAGGAACACAAAATGCAGGAATTACTGTAATTGAGTTCATCCCCATATCGAATTGCAACATTTGAAATACAAAATCAAGTGCAATACTATCATAAGTGTGATTAGTGAAAGTGTTTTCCATCTCAAATGAAGGAGTGACATCAATAAAATCATAATTACAAGGATAGTCAATTTTAATCCTATTTCCTACAGTATAGTTAATGACAGAATCGTAACCTTCAGAGATTACAGATCCATTTGTTGGATTAATTATTTGATAATCCAGTTTGGTGTAAAAATCGAAACGCCCTTTCATGGTTGGATCTAATACAAGGTGTTGTTTATGATACAAGCCTAATCTAAACCCAGATTCTAAAACTATATAATTCAAATAAAATGGTCCGTATGCCCAGCTGTTACTCAAGTTTGCAAAAACTGCTGAAACATATGGTATGTGTAAAGCACCAATAAACTTTGGAATTGAAAAATAAAACTTAAAATATGCATCATTCGGATCAGTTGGATTAACAAATGAATGCAATTCGTTATTTTGCAAATATACATTCGCGCCAGCATTACTAGTTAATGTTATATCAGTTGTTGATATTCCTTCCGGGTCTGTATAACTAAATGGAAATGCTTCACTTACAGGCCATGTATACAAGCCTGCCAACAAGCTAATTCCAGTAACATTACTAATGCTAACCATATCATAATACTCTGTCGGCAAATTCAGATTAAGAATATCTACATTTGCGCAAGAAAAAACACAAATATTTGCAGATAGGTTCATTCCCATTCCAAATTTAAACCACAAACGGATATTTGCATCATATGTGTCGGTGACAATATTACTAGTTGCTGGTGGTGATGGTGTAAACCCGGTATTTATCACTAATTGATCTCCGGGATCGAATGTAAAATTAGTAGGTCTGACGATATTCATATTAGCATCATAATCGATGTCTAATTGTTCTGTTCCAAAATTGATATGTAATCCGGAACCAACCTCAGCCCAAGCACCAGCTATTATACTTGCACCAAAATCAAACCCGGCAACACTATATATTGGTCCAAAAGTTAAACTTTCGTTGAAACCTGTTTCAAAAAAAACATGATCTATCTGAAAGATTCCTGTTGTTCCTTGCTGCCATAGGTTTTGATTATTTGTTTCAAATGGCGTATGATATGTTTCTGTTACTGTTTGGGAAAATGAAAACAGGTATGCAGAAATCAATAGTATTATTAAATATAATTTTTTCATGATTTGCAATTAAAATTTTACAGATAGTAAACTCTGAACAATTACAGGTCTAAGTAAAGCATCAAAACCTGCAGGATAGTTTGCTTGCATATATATCATTCTTTTATCGTCACCTGTAACAAACATTATCCTTATTATATCGACATCATCAATTACAAAGCTGTAAAAAAAGTATTGTGCTTTATATCCTTCTTGTGTTACTCCTTTTTCTGATGTAATAAATCGAGCATTATCAACAACACTAAATGCAGAATCGGCAATATTTTCGTAATAACCAAGATATGGAACCTGGTCGTATTCAAAGCCAACAATATTTGCAGCTGTTCCAGTACTTAAAAATCCTGAAGCCTCATTCGAGCTAAACTCAATAAAATATTTAGGTGGCCTGATACTTACATTTGTATTTTTAAAATACTGATATTCTGGCATCAAATCCAACTCACGATACATTGACATATCTGTAGTATCAATCCTGACTGTATCCTGAAGAGATTGAGAAAAAGTCATTATTGAAAACAACTGAAACGCAATTAACAAAGTAATTGCACTAAACATACATTTCATAACAAAGTGATTTTTAACAATACAAAGATACTAATTATTCACAGAAATCACATTTAATATTCTATCAAAAGAAAGTTTTATGAGCATGTTGCTGTTAATAAGAAATCATAACTTATATTCTTCACATTAACGCTAAATTATTTACAAATAATACCTACAAAAAAAGCAGGACCCATAATAGGAATCCTGCCAAACGAAAGGAAACACACAAGAAAATTTAATGTCTTTTATTTAATCTTTAATAAATTTAATCTTTTGCACTGTATATTACAGGTTGTTTTTCACTAAAGCCTGTAACTTTAAACTCTGTTCTACTGTTCAACTGGTGGTCTTCTTCGCTACAATATACACCATTAACACATTCATTAACTGGTACATATTCACCATAACCTTTTGCTGTAATTCTGTCTTTAGAAATACCATTATCAATTATATATTGAACTGCAGATTCGGCACGTTTTTGAGAGAGATTTTCATTATATTTATCTGAGCCACGAGCATCAGTATGTGAACCAAGTTCAATAATAATATCAGGGTTTTCCTGTAACAATTCAACTATTTTATCAAGTTCAACTGCAGCATCAGGTCGAATATTCCATTTATCAAAATAGTAGTAAATGTTTTCAATTACAATTGGTTTGTCTATGACAATCTTCTCAAAAATCAACTCAACATAAACAGTATCATTTTTAGTTTCACAAATAGTTTCAACCGAAGTTGATTGTGAAAAATACTCATCCTTTGTTCCTTTTACTGTATAATGCTGATTGCAATCAAGAGTTCCATAATATAATCCAGGTGAAAACTGATCCAAACTTGCAAAAACTTCGTCGTTATTATCAATTACATCAATACTAACATCTTCAAGTAATGCAAGGGTCCCATCTTCAAGAATTTCCTTTGTCGTAACTGCAAGAATAATCTCTGTAGGAGGTGAGTATGCAAAACTGTAAATATCATCACTACCTTGTCCACCATATCTATTAGATGAAAAATAACCTGCTTCGCCTGTTTTTGTAAAATAAACAGCAAAATCATCTTTTGGTGAATTTATAGGATATTTGAGATTCTCAGGCTCACTCCATGATTTCTTTTGTCCACTTGCTTTAAACAGGTCTAAACCACCCATTCCCGGCAAACCATTTGATGAAAAATATAAATCTCCATTAGCATCAATGTATGGAAACATTTCTTTACCTGCAGTATTAATCTTTTTACCTGCATTACGAGGATCACCACAGGTTCCATCATCTTTCTTCTCAGAATACCAAATATCTGTCATTCCCTGACCACCAGGCATATCAGACACAAAATACATTATTTTACCATCAGCAGATAATGCAGGATGACCAACTGAAAACATTGCTGTATTATTATTTTCAAATGCTACTGGATAAGACCATTCACCATTTTCATATTTTGAGGAATATATTGCCAGGCGATTTGTGTAAATTTCATCTGATGCTTCAACAAACCAACTTGTAGGGTCCGGATCGACAGGTTTTTGTGTCTTTTTTACTGTCTTTGTTTTTGTGTAATATAAAGTATTGGATTTCTCATCAAATACTGCTGTACCATTATGAAATTCTTTATTTAAATTCTCTATAGATTCAATTTCACTAACTGAATTATCCTCCGTTTTGAAATCAACACTATACATTTTTAAATATGGATTTCCGGTCCAACCATATAAATCTTTTTGACTAACATTTTTATCAATTCTATCAGAAGTAAGTACAAACTTCCCCATAAAAGGAATCAGACCAAAATCTGACTTGTCAGAATTTAAACTTTGTACATTAAAAACGTCAAAATACTCAGGTTCGTACGTCCATGCTAAAGATAGATCACAAGCTTCTATGTTTTTCTCAGCATAATCTTTTCCATTTGAATCAAGTTCGGCATACTTTTGATAATATAACTTTGCTTCAGAGTAACGTCCTTCTTCTTTTAAAAGATCTGCATAAATCTTCACATCTTCTGAGTTTGCAAAATCTGTTTTTATTAGTTTTGACAACCAGTCAACAGCAGATTTTGTATCATTTGTTGACATATAACAGAAAGTAATATTTCTTATATCCTGAGCATTAGGAGTATTACTATCAAAATGTTCAAGATACATTTGTATGGCTTTTTGATATTCAAATTTGTCCATTTGCTGCTCCGCTTTTGGTAATGTGGTCTGTGCACTAATGCTGGACATAATTGCAATTGCAAACATTACAAGCAGAAATCTTAATATATATGTAAATTTTGTTTTCATAACACAAAGTTTTTCTTGTTAAAAGTATCTAGGTGTTTTCATTCTGGTATCAAGCTTTCTAGGAAGAGTGTAATCAATCATTACTTCATGGCCTGAGAATCCATTTAAAGCAGTTAGACTATGAGTATATGCATAGCCAATAACCCATGACTTAGAGACATTCCACTCTGTCATAAAAATAATTGCATCTCTTTTTCTGAGCGAATTATCTAAAGTCTCACTTACGAGAAGGTCAGATCCAAATCTATATGTAGCCCCAAACCAAAAAGTATTTCTAAATAGAAAGTGAGTAGTTAGATCAACATTTGTCATTGCTGCAAAATCCTCTCTTATCAAAATACTTGGCTTGGCTTTAACATCCTCACCAATATCAAATACATAACCTGCTGTTAAATAATAATGTCTTTCCTGTTTAGCGACATAACCATCAGGAGATTCGATAAGGTCACCTAACATATCAGTAATTGAGAAGCCTACATAAAACCTAGGACTGTATAGAAATAATCCTGCACGAGGATCGAATCTTACTGAATTTACTCTTGTTAATGGAACAGCAGGGTCATCAACAGATTCTGAAATTAGCTGAGTTCCATCAAGTGAAAAATAAGTTACACCTGCTGCAAGCCCCATAGACAGCTTAAGTTTATCGTTAACCTTAAGAATATATGAGTAATTTCCGTACAGTGATTGAGCAGACTCTGCACCAATCTTATCATTTATAAACTGCAGACCCAATCCCATTGTCTCTTTTGGTGCTCCCTCAATACTAATTGATTGTGTTGTTGGAGCTCCCTCAAGGCCTACCCACTGAGCAGAGTAAATTGAATTAATACTAGTCCATTGCTTTGTTCCTGCATATGCAGGGTTTACAGTCATAGGATTAAATATATATTGATTTGTCATATACCTCTGCTGAGCAAATGCAAGTGAGCTAATCAATAAAAGCGCTATTATTTTAATTGTTTTCATGTCGATTCGTTTTAAATTTTTGTAATTGACCTACTCCAAGATAGTAATGTATCCATTTATAGTTTTGTATTCCTCACACATTTTAACAGTAAGAATATAGAAATAAGTACCTTCACTTAAACTACTTCCATTCCAGCTGTTATCGTAAGATTGCTTTGTGTAAACTTCATTCCCCCAACGATTAAGGACTACAAGCTCATTATCTGGATAAAGTTCAATATTATCAATCACGAAGAAATCATTTATACCATCATTATTTGGTGTGAATACATTGTTAACTTCAGGAACATCATAAATTTGCTCTGAGTCAACTATAAAGTCATGTGTTGTCTCACAACCTCGCAGGTCTGTTACTGTTAATGTGTATGGTCCTGCATTTAAGTTATATACATTTGCATCTGTTAAACCATTTGACCATTCTAATTCATAAGGTGCATTCCCGCCATATAGTTCAAGTTCAAGAGATCCATCATTATTTCCATTACAATCTGCATTAGTTTTTGACACCAATTCTACCTCAAGAGGTTCTCCAACTTCAACATAGACTTCAGTTTCAGCAGGACATCCATTTGAATCTCTAACTAACACATCTATTTCACCGGCTGGCAATTGAGTAAGAACATTATCAGTATATACCATGTCTCCTATCTGATAAGAGTATGGTGGTACTCCACCAAGAGCTTCTATTTCAACTATTGCATCATTTAGACCATAACACATATTATCATTTACTACATTTGCATAAGCTTCCAGTGTATTTAAACTAGATACAGGAATTGCAAACTCCTGACTTACACAGTTATTCATGTCTGTAGCGTAAACATGTAGTGTACTTTGATCTATAAGATCAGTAAAGAATCCAGAGCTCTGGTAGTTTTGTCCACCATCAATAGAGAAATGATATCCTCCGTTACCACCAACAGCATCAATATCAATACTGATAACACCAGCAATACACCTTGGTTCGTACAATATTGTAATTGGAGATGGAGTTTCAATTTCATCTGATAGTGCAATAGAACACCCATTTCCATCTGTTACTGTAACTGAATAGTTTCCTGCACCAAGGTTTTCCCAAATGTATGAGGATCTATCATCTATATCAAATAGATCTCCTGCATAAGACATAACAAAAGAATAGTCTCCTGTTCCGCCCCATGCTTCAACACTAAGAGCCCCATCATTCATACCATAACATGTAACCTGAGATCTAGCCTCAAGATTACCTTCGAGTTTTTGTGGAGATCTTACATAGGTTGGTTCTGATGTTGCCGAACAACCATTTTCATCTGTTACAACAACACTATACTCACCATTTGATAAACCAATAAACATATTGTTTTCTTGACTTACTTCTCCATTAAGCAAATATGTATAATTCCCATTTCCTCCAACAACATCAACCTCGATAGTACCATCTTCTGAATCATGACACAACATGTCTGTTGCAATAGTATTTATAACTATTGGGGATGGGCTTGAAATAATTATATCCTCAGTTTCTACAACGCATCCGTTTTCATCCGTAACAATAACATTATGATATCCTGCTGGAATGTTTTCAAATAAACCATCTGATTGAGAAATGCTCCCATTTAGAACATAAGTCAAGTCGCCTGTTCCACCTGTTGCTTCAACAAGAATACTTGCATCATATGACTGATAACAAGAAACTTGTGGATCAGCATTAACTGTTACTTGTAACTCTGAAGGATTATCTACAAAAACTGATTCTGCTTCATATTCACATCCCATTTCATCCATAACAACAACTGTATACTCACCTGCTGTAAGATTATTAAATGATCCATTAGGTTGATATTCTCCACCATTTAGACTATACAATATGCTTCCAGTACCTCCAAATACATTTACCACAATTGAAGCATCTGAAGAATTAAAACACGACACTTGAGAGTCTGCATTAAGGTTTGCTATAAGAGCTTCTGGATTTTGAATCTCAACATATTCTGTAGATGTGGTACAACCCATCTCATCAACAACCTCAACCTTATATAAACCTGGTGCTAAGCCTGTAAATGTATTTGAGCTTTGATAATCTCCACCATTAAGGCTATATTGGAATTCTCCAGTTCCACCGCTTACATTTACCACTATTGAGGCATCTGAAGAATTAAAACAAGATACCTGAGTATCAACATCAAGGTCTACACGAATTGATTCTGGATTAAGAATTTCTACATATTCTGAAGATGTAGTACATCCCATCTCGTCTATTACCTCAACTTTATACAAGCCTGCAGCTAATCCAGTAAACGTATTAGAACTTTGATAATCACCACCATTTAGACTATATTGGTAATCTCCTGTACCACCAGATACAAAAACTGACAAGCTAGCGTCAGAACAATTGTAACATGACACCTGAGGGTCAGCAATAATTTCAGCACTTAAGATAGGTGGATTGTTTATTATTAACTCATTTGTAAGAACTGAACATCCCATTTCATCAACAACTTCTACTGTGTAGTTTCCAGCACTTAAGTTTTCAAATACATTTGATAATTGTGGTGTGCCACCATTTAAAATATAAGTATAAGATCCTGTTCCGCCAGTTGCAAGTACTGTTAGTGTTGCATCTGAAGCATCAAAACATGATACTTGGAAATCTGCACTTGCACTTGCCTCTAGTAAATCAGGATTTGAAATCATTACTTCATTTGTAAGAACTGAACATCCCATTTCATCAACAACTTCTACTGTGTAGCTTCCTGCTGATAAGTTTTCAAAGACATTTGATAATTGTGGGGTGCCTCCATTTAATGAATAAGTATAAGATCCTGTTCCGCCAGTTGCAACTATTGTTAATGTTGCATCTGAAGCGTCAAAACATGATACTTGTAAGTCTGCACTTGCACTTGCCTCTAGTAAATCAGGATTTGCAATCATTACTTCA
>PKTB01000023.1 GCA_002869385.1 Marinilabiliales bacterium | reverse complement strand
TTTGTGTTTGTGTAAAGTTCATATTTTTCAATTTTTATTGTTTGCACTACAAAAATCGATTTTTATTTGAGCTTTACACACTTTTTTGTACAGTATCTTCGAAACTTCAAACTTTTTTATTATTCCTGTGAACATTTTTAATTTAGATTTGTTCTAAATAACAAACCTATAAATGAAACACAATGAAACACTTATATCTATATTTAATTTTAATAGCATTGAGCTTTAACTCATTTGCTCAATTTGCCGGTGGTAGTGGAACACAATTAGATCCTTATCGCGTATCTACAGCAGACCAACTCAGTGAGGTAAGAAATTACCTTGATAGTTATTTTATACAAACAAATAATATTGATTTAAAAAGTTATGATCACGATGGTGATGGAAAAGGCTGGATGCCTATAGCCGGTGCTGGAACTGGCGATAGATTTACCGGACATTATGATGGAAATAACTTTATAATTTATAATCTATACATAAACCGTCCTAACACTAACAACGTAGGTCTTTTTGGCCATATGGGTGCGGATGACGATGTAACAGATATGAGTATAATAAATCTCGGTTTAGAAAATGTTGAGGTATACGGCGCTAGAGGTACTGGAGCTTTAGTAGGACGAGTTACTGCAAATGAGCATACAAAAATTGAATATACTTTTGTAAGAACTGGAACAATTACTGGTGATGGTGCAACAGGCTGTCTTGTTGGCTCAAATAACAGCCATCAGGATGAAGCAAATGCAAATGGACACAAACCTCAAATCTCAAAATCATTTGCAAATGTAGATGTTTATTGGTCTGAAAATAATACAGGTGATAAGTTTGGTTGTCTTGCAGGGTGTACTCAAAAAGGTATAATTATTAACTCCTACTCCGTAGGATCTGTTAATGTCGATAACCGTACAGCACAAATCAGCTCAGTTGAAAGAGTTGGTGGATTAGTTGGTTGTGGTTTACAAAGAGGAGAAATTATTAACTCGTATACTGCGTCTGTTGTGAATGTTCCTACTAGTAACCCTACAGTCACTAATGTTGGCGGATTAGTAGGGTCAGCTGATGGCAATACAAATGTCTCTGGTGGTTACTGGGATGAAGATGTAACAGGTCAATCATACAGTCCAGCAGGAACAAGCTATACAACTGCAGAAATGCTTGATCAATCAAATTATCCTACTTACGATTTTACAAACATTTGGGGTATAGACCCAGCCATAAACAACGGTTATCCATACTTATTAGATGCATTTAATGGAGTTCTTCCCATTGAATTATTAGAATTTAGTGCAAAACAAGAAAAAGAATCCATTAATATTTCATGGACAACCATTAGCGAAATAAACAATGCAGAATTTATAATTGAAAAAAGCACAGATGGCAAAAACTTTATCGAAATAGATAGAATTAAGGGTGCTGGAAACTCAAGAAATCTGATTGAATACCAAACAAAAGACTATAATCCTGAAAATGGGATTAATTATTACAGGCTAACACAAATTGATTTTGATGGAAAATATGAAACATTTGAGATTAAAGCAATTGAATTTAATAGATTTAATTCTCAAATAAGCCTCTATCCTAACCCATCTAATGGTAAATTCTACATCTCAACAAATGCTCTAAATAACGCTAAATATAATATTTATAATTCTCTTGGTCAGATTGTAAAATCCGGGAATCTAAGCAACAATGAAACTTTCATTGACCTTGAAAGCCAAGAGAAAGGTGTTTTATATGTTATCATAAATGATAATTCAAATATTCAAAAGCTTAGAATGATAGTTAAATAGTGTTTTATTTTTGGTTTTTAAGAGGCTGCCTTTTTAAGGTGGCCTTTCTTATTTAAAATACAAATTTCAAAACACATTTGCCGTGGCGAATGGTTGGTGAGCTTGTCTAACTACAAAGTTCCAAACTCTAAACTCAAACCATCTGATTTACTCAGATTACTCAGATTATTTATTTATTAAAAATTTAAAATGCGATGAACAAAACACTCTTTGTTAATCATGCTAATCTGTGGCCATACAAATAAGCCACTAAATCACCAAAACACAAAACATCAAAACTCTATAGCCTAAACTTATTGCTGTTGCGCGTTTCCAACGCGTAACACAATAAAAAATTATATTTCCCAACACATTCAAAACTTTTACTACTAAAACTTGTTGAAACATCAGGAAATAGAAACGATTATTTTTTTATTTTTGTAAACTATTAAATTATTAAGAAAAGATGGAAAAAGAACAGGATAAGGTATTAAAGGAAGTCACCGAATCCGAATATAAATATGGGTTTACTACAGAAGTAGAGGCTGACGAAATACCAGCGGGATTAAGTGAAGAAACAGTAAAATTGATTTCTGCCAAGAAAAATGAACCGGAATGGATGTTGGAATTCAGGCTCAAAGCATTTAGAAAGTGGCAATCAATGAAAATGCCTAATTGGGCACACCTTGAAATACCGGAAATCAAATATCAGGATATTATTTATTATTCTGCTCCTAAACAAAAAGTTCAATTGGAAAGTATGGACGATGTAGATCCTGAAATCAAAGCAACATTTGACAAACTCGGAATCCCTCTTGACGAACAAAAACGACTTTCAGGTGTAGCAATTGACGCTGTAATGGACTCTGTTTCCATTAAAACAACTTTTCAGGAAACACTTGCCGAAAAAGGGATTATTTTTTGTTCATTATCAGAGGCTGTCCACGATCATCCCGACTTAGTAAAAAAATATATGGGTAGTGTTGTTCCTTATGGTGACAATTTCTTCGCTGCGCTAAACTCTGCAGTATTCAGTGATGGCTCATTCTGTTACATACCAAAAGGTGTGAAATGCCCAATGGAACTATCAACCTACTTCCGAATTAATGCTGTAAACACAGGACAATTTGAAAGAACACTAATTGTTGCTGAAGAAGGTAGCTATGTAAGTTATATGGAAGGTTGTACAGCTCCACAAAGAGATGAAAATCAACTTCATGCAGCTATTGTCGAGATTGTAGCAATGAAAAATGCAGAAGTAAAATACTCAACAGTGCAGAACTGGTATCCCGGGAATAAAGAAGGAAAAGGCTGAATCTATAATTTTGTAACTAAACGTGGTATTTGCAAAGGTGACAACTCTAAAATATCATGGGCTCAAGTTGAAACAGGTTCTGCTGTAACATGGAAATACCCTAGTACAATACTTAAAGGGGATAATTCAATCTCAGAATTTTACTCTGTAGCTGTCACAAATAACTTTCAGCAGGCAGACACTGGCTCTAAAATGATACATTTAGGCAAAAATACTAGTAGTACAATAGTTTCGAAAGGTATTTCTGCCGGAAAAAGTCAAAATGCATATAGGGGATTGGTTAAAATAGGGAAAAAAGCTGAAAATGCTAGAAACTTCTCTCAATGCGATTCACTTCTTCTTGGCGACAAATGCGGAGCTCATACATTTCCATATATAGACGTTGAAAATGAATCTGCAATTGTTGAACATGAAGCAACAACATCAAAAATTAGCGAAGACCAAATATTCTACTGTAACCAAAGAGGTATCGAAACTGAAGATTCTATTGGTTTGATTGTAAACGGGTATGCAAAAGAGGTAATCAACAAACTTCCGATGGAGTTTGCTGTAGAAGCTCAAAAATTATTACAGATAAGCCTTGAAGGTAGCGTAGGATAATGACTGCAGATAAATACGACATATTAACAAAAGTAAAAGAACTTGGTATCGGTCCCGATAAAATGCTTAATGATTTACGTAAGGACCAGGCTTTAGTTGATGCGTATGTTAAGTTTTCTTTATCTAATCATAAATACGCATGGCGTGCTACATGGATAATCGCACATTTCTCAAAAGAGCATCCCGAACTAGTTCAAAAGCATTTAAATAGTTTTATACAAAATATGTATAAAATCAAAAAAGATGGCCACCTTAGAGAAACTCTGAAAATAATTTCAAATTTGAAGCTTTCTGAATAACAAACAAGCGAAGTCTTTGATATTTGTTATGAACTTTTACAAAATAACAAGCTGCAATCATCTGTAAGATATGCTTCTTTTTATTTCATATTAAAAGTTGCTGAAGATTATCCTGAATTAAAAGAAGAGATTAAAGTAATATTTGAAAATATTAAAGATTACCTTTCCAAAGGAATAAAACATTCTATGGAAATGAGGTTAAAGAAATAGATTATAAATAATAAAACTAAGAATATGTTAGTCATTAAAAACTTACATGCTGAAATAAACGGAAAGAAAATTCTAAAGGGGATTAACCTAGAGGTAAAACCCGGTGAAGTACATGCAATTATGGGACCTAATGGTTCAGGAAAATCAACCCTATCTGCAATTCTTGCTGGGAAAGAAGATTTTGAAGTAACCGAAGGTGATATCTTTTATCAGGGAAATGACATTTCTGAACTTAGTGTTGAAGACAGGGCAAAAGAAGGTATTTTTCTCAGTTTCCAATACCCTGTTGAGATACCCGGTGTCAGTATGATAAACTTTATGAAGACTGCTGTTAACGAACAACGTAAATATAAAGGACTTAAGCCTATGAGTTCGGCTGAATTCTTAAAGTATATGCGTGAAATGAAAGATTTGGTTGAACTAAAATCTGATTTAGCAAACCGTTCGGTAAATGAAGGCTTCTCCGGTGGTGAGAAAAAAAGAAACGAAATCTTCCAAATGGCAATGTTAAAACCAAAATTGGCAATTCTTGATGAAACTGACTCCGGACTGGATATAGATGCTTTAAGAATTGTTGCAAATGGTGTAAATAAATTAAAAACTCCTGAAAATTCAGTTATTGTAATCACGCACTATCAAAGATTACTCGATTTCATAATTCCCGATGTTGTTCACGTTCTTTACGAAGGTAAAATAGTAAAAACAGCAGGAAAAGAGTTGGCTTACCAACTTGAAGAAAAAGGTTATAACTGGATTAAAGAAGAATTAGGAGAATAAATCATTTGATTATGGACATTCAAAAAACTTACGATAAGTATATAAATATTTTTCAGGAAGTATCAAACGATTTCAAAAAGATGGATTCTGATATTGTACATCAGACCCGTCTGGATGCTTTTGAGAAATTTAAGAAAAACGGTATTCCTGACCATAAACACTAAGATTATAAATATGCCGGAATTGCAGAGATCTGCAGTAAGGATTATGAATTCTCTATTGAATCTCGTGGTGCATTAGTTGACCTTAACTCCTACTTTCGTTGCGAAGTAGAAGATATGGATACCCATGTTATACTTCTTTCAAACGGTGCATATTACGAACAGAATGAAAAGATTGAAGGTCTTGACGATAAGATAATTATCTGCGGACTTCAAGAAGCAAAAACAAAACATTCAGAATTATTCAATAAATATTACAACAAGCATGCAGGTGAATCAAACGACGGACTTGTAAACCTAAACTCCATGTTTGCAGTAGATGGTTTATTCATCTATATTCCTAAAAACACCAGAATGGAGAAGACCATTCAGCTTGTCAACTTAACTCATGGTTTTGGTAATAAGAATATTTTTAAGAGAAACCTTGTTGTACTCGAAGAGAATGCTGAATTAAATATGGTTATTTGCGACCATACACTTAACAATAGCAATAACTTTGTAATTGATGTAACCGAATCTTTTGTTGGTAAAAATGCAAACCTAAGATATCATGCACTACAAAACGAGCCTAACAAATCAGGTGTAATAAATTCACATTTTCAAAGATTAGAGGAGCATGCAAATGCTAGTACTCTAGCTTTATCACTACATGGCGGAATTATCAGAAATAACTTTTTTGTTCAACTTGCAGGACGATTTAGCGAAGTTAATCTTCTGGGATTGAATCTAACTGATAAAGAACAACGTGTAGACAATTTCTCTATAATCGACCACATGGTTCCAGACTGTAACAGTAATGAACTTTTCAAAGGAATTCTTGATGATAAAGGTCGTGGTGCATTTGCCGGTAGAATTATTGTTCGCCCTGATGCTCAAAGGACACTGGCATATCAGTCAAATAAGAACTTATGCCTTACGCCTGAAGCAAAAATGCGTACAAAACCTCAGCTTGAGATTTATGCCGACGATGTTAAATGTAGCCACGGAGCAACTGTTGGTCAACTTGACGAATCTGCACTTTTCTATCTAATGCAAAGAGGTATTAACAAAAAAGAAGCAAGGCTTATGCTAATGTTTGCATTCGCTAATGATGTTCTACTAAAAATAAATATTGAACCACTCCGAAAACGTATTTCAGGTTTAATAAATTCAAGACTAAGAGGAGAATTCTCGAACTGTAGCCATTGCTTGTTGAATTGCAATAGTTAATTAATTGCTTTTAATTACTTTGTAATTATATTTCTTTGATTCAGACATTATAATAAGGATATAAACTCCTGTAGAAAGATTTTGAACATTTAATAATGTGTTATCAATAAAAGAATCTTCATAAACTATTTGACCAACACTATTATACATAAGTAATTTTGATTTCTCCAAACCGGGACTATTATCAATAATTTCTAATTTTGTATCAAAAATTGAAGGAAAGAGGCTATATCTTTGGGTATTATAAACATCCCCTTCAATTGACATATTACAATTATCCTCAATATAATCAGAAACCGAATTTGTCATAAATAACCAACTATCTGTTGAATTATAACTATCCGTCTCTTGATAATATCCTGCACCTATTATCTTGTTGCTTGGGCTTAGTGTATAATTCCAGATAAAGCTATAATAACATTGTAAAGTAGCACTGTATGATGAACTACAAACTAGATTTAGATCCAAATCTAAGAAATATAAGGAATCAATAATCATTACTAAGTTTTGTCCATTAGTAAGTGTATTACCAATTGTAAAACGCCTATCAACTGGTCCTATAGCCTCTGATTTTATTTTATCTCCATTTAAATTGTATTTTGTAACTCTAGCTTGTTCAAATCCTGAATAACCAGATGCCGAACCAACAGAAGATATATACATATAATCATCTACTAGTACCATATTCTCCATAATATCATTCGTGGGAATGGCTGGATTCCAATAATCGATTTGGTGAAAAAGCATATTATACACATAAACAAATACCTTTATATGATAAGTTGATGTTTCAGATGTCCTACGATAACCACCAACATAAATTCGATCATTATCAATAATCATCTGTTTTCCACTATATAAAGTTCTTGGAAGTACTTTTTGACTAACAAAGTTTCCTTGCTTATCTACTTTTGTAAAACAAATACTGGAATAAATACTATTAGCGTCATCTTTTACGTTACTGCAAATCAACAAAGTATCTTGAGAATATAGACTAATATTATATGGATAATTATATTCAATGTCTGGATATATCTCAGCAAAAATAACATTCCCATCCCTATCATGTTTCGAAACAAAAATATCATGTCTCGAAATTGTATCTGAATATATTAATCCAGTTACATAAAAAGCAGAATCACCATCAAAATAAATATCATTACCTTGAATAATATACTTATCTGACTTTAAAACAATTTTGTCCCATAATTTATTTCCGGTCGTATCATAATATGCCAGTGTCATACCCTCTTGAGTATAATGTTCATTATTACAGATTCCCAAAACCAGAACTCCATCATCCCAACAAAAGGATTTATAAGCAAAGTCATACAAATCTTGGTTTATATCTTCAATAATATCAAAATCATAACCGATTTGAGAAAAAAGAGCATTAAATATAAAACAACTTAATAATATTAATTTGCATTTTTGCATAACAGAACTTTAGAAGCAAAATAATAAATTTTTCAATTTCGAGCAAATCAAATAATATAGAAATTCTAATTTATCTGTAATCCAACTATACTAGTATTTATTTAGTTTTTTTCTTTGTTCTTATTTAGATTAAGTTTAAATTTGCAATCAATGGTTACCGAACATAAAATATTACTTAATCACGAATATACTGTCTCCAAGATTACCGGAAGATGGGGGCTTCGCAGACGTATACATAGTCTCGGAATAGAACCATACTCAAATATTATCTTCCTAAAAAAGATTTCTCTTAATAGATATATAATTAAAGTTAATGGTCATAAAAAGAGAAAAAAACTCCCTGAACAATATTTAAGATATATTGAATTAATAGATTCTACACTTCCGGATGCAGGGAAACAAATACAGTAATCCCTGACAAATATTTCTGTTCATGTATTTAAAAGTGACCAAAACAATTGCATAAGCCTTTTCAAAGGAGAAGAGCGATACCATTTCAACAATTACGATTTTGATGTAAAACATTTACCGGTTGTTCAATCAATTTATGGTGATGACTACGAACATAAGAAGCTAAGAAATTCAATATTAACTGATTTTCCTGATATATTTCTTGGTGTTATTGATGCTAAAAATTTAAAATCAGAGCTTTTTCTTGTAACACAATTTATGGATATGGATGCTAAAATTGTATTAGCATTAATAAATTATGATCCAAATGCCACAGGAAAAGACAAAATTGATATTGAACTCCTTAGTAAACTTACAGGAATACCAATAATTCCATTTTTTGATGGAGATGAAAATAAATGTCTTGCATATAGGGAAAAAATACTTCAGACAATAATTAAAACCCATAAAAATGTCGAACCTTATGTACGACATGTTCATGTTAATTATGGTAGAATAATTGAAGCATCATTAAGTAAGCTAATCAGACACTTAAAGAGAGTTCCGGGTCAGGATTTCTCAATTGCACCAAGATATCTTGCTATAAACCTACTTGAAAAAGATCCTTTAGTCTTAAAGCTACATGACCCATGTACTGTTTGTAAGAAACGACGATGCATATCAGAAAGAGAAATAAAGAATCTGGAATCACTTTATAATGACCACGTTTTTAACGTTCTTAAAAATGCACGTAAAGCATACGTAGCAGGTGCTATCAAAGAAATAACAGGCTCGGAGCCAGAGGAAATGACCTCAAGAAAAATAGATAGAATACTTACCCATCGAATCTGGGGAATACCTATCTTTCTTGCATTTATGACCTTAACATTTTACTCTACTTTTGAACTAGGAAAATTCCCAATGGCATGGCTCGAATCAGGTGTAGAATGGTTAACAGGTATTCTGGAAACAAATATGAGTGCTAGTTTCTTCAAAGATATGATTATCAATGGTGCAATTGATGGTGTTGGGGGGGTTCTGGTGTTTTTGCCAAACATTTTCATTCTGTTTTTCTTTATAGGAATACTCGAAACAACCGGCTATATGTCGAGAGCAGCCTTTCTGATGGATAAATATATGCACAGAATTGGCTTGCACGGAAAATCATTTATCCCAATGATTATGGGATTTGGATGTACTGTTCCGGCAATTATGAGTACAAGAATACTGGAAAATAAAAGGGATAGAATCTTAACAATGATGATTGTTCCTTTTATGTCATGTTCTGCTCGTTTACCAGTTTATATCTTACTTATTTCTGCATTTTTTCCCGAACATCCTGTATTAATGCTATTCGGAATATATGGATTTGGAATATTGCTTGCGCTAATAATCTCTCGATTCTTCAGTAAAACAATCTTAAAACAAAAAGAAGCACCATATATCATGGAGCTGCTTCCCTATCGTAAACCAACAGCAAAAATGCTTTTCAGCTATACATGGGAAAGGGGTAAAGAATACCTGAAAAAGATTGGTGGTGTAATTTTGATTGGTTCAGTAATTATTTGGTTATTAGGATATTTTCCAAGAACCGCGGATTATTCAAAAGATTACGACACTTTAATTGAAAATGCTCAGACCGACTCAATTAAGAGTATGTACGAACTTCAAAAAACGAGTGAACACCACAAAAATTCTTATATTGGGCGAATTGGACACGCAATTGAACCAGCTATGAGTCCTCTTGGTTTTGATTGGAAAATGAGTGTTAGTATCTTGGCAGGTATTGCAGGAAAAGAGATTACTGTAAGTACCATGGGCGTTCTTTATCAGGCTGATGAAGAAGCACATAGCGGAAGTCTACAAAACAAACTTAAAGCCGAAACATATACATCGGGAGAAAAGAAAGGACAAAAAGTCTTTGACAAGATTGTAGCTCTATCGTTTATAATGTTTGTACTTATCTATTTCCCATGTATAGCAGTAATATCTGCAATATGGAAGGAATCTAAACGTATAAAATGGGCTATTTTCTCAGCTGTTTACACTACTGGAATTGCATGGTTAGTTGCTTTTGCTGTTTTCCAGATTGGGAAATTAATAGTTTAGATATCATCAAATTACAACAAACAATTTCTAATATTTCTATTATAAACTCCGTTTAAAATCTTTTTAGTAATTTTGCTTTGGTACTTTTACTCAGGAAATGAAAACTACTATTTGTACAAGCCTATTTATCTTTATATCAATTTTATTATTTGGTACTGATTACTATGTAACAAATACTAATGACTCAGGTCCAGGGTCTTTAAGGGAGGCTATAATCCAAACAAACAGCTCACCGATAGGAATTGATGCTATAATATTTAATCTTGAACTTTCTGATCCTAATTATAATTCTGAAACAGGAGTTTGGATAATAGACATACTATCTGCTTTACCTATGATTAGTTATCCTTCTGTAAGCATTGATGGCAGCTCACAACAAACATATATTGGCAATACAAATATAAACGGACCTGAAATCCGAATCCAAACAAGCACAACAATTGAATATGCATTTAGAATCGTAAGCCCAAATTGCAGCATTAGTAATCTAAACATTAGCAATTTTGAATATGCAATCCAGATATACGGAACAATGGCAAACGGAATTACTATAACTGAAAATTACATTGGAACTAATGAAATTGGAACAGAAGTGTCTCCAAATGAATACGGGATAGCAATTGGTGGAAATGCATATAATATAGATATCTGGGGAAATCTTATATCTGGAAATTCTGCCGGAGGAATTGTTTCTTCAGAAGCCCATGACTGCAATATTTATGGCAACCTAATTGGAACAGATAGAACTGGTGTAGATATCTTGGCAAATCCGACAGGCATTCTTCTGGAAAGTTCATATAATATGCAAATTGGAGGAAATACTGAAGAAGATAGGAATGTTATTTCAGGGAATACTGATTCGGGTATGACAATTTATGGGGTTGAATCTTATAATAATATTATCATTGGTAATTATATAGGTTCAGATATTACAGGTACTGATACTTTACCAAATGGAAATGGGATACTTGTAATTTCATCATCTGATAATACAATTGGGGGAATTACAAGTGAGAAAAGAAATCTGATTTCAGGAAATACTGCTGCCGGTGTTGTTTTAAACGGAACAGGAGCAAATAACAATCTTATCATTGGAAATTATATTGGTACAGATATTTCAGGAGAGCTTGCTCTAAGCAATCATTATGGTGTAATAATCAAGGCTGATGCTGACAAAAATACTGTTGGAGGATCCACACCGGAAGAAAGAAATATTATTTCAGCAAACTGGGAAATAGGTGTATATATAGAAGCATCTGATAGCAATAAAGTATCAGGAAATTATATAGGCACAAACTCACTTGGGACAGATGCATTTTATATCGAAGGTGACTCTTTAATACAGGCCAACGGAGTAGAAATAAACACTGTCTCGAAATATAATGTCATTGGTGGAGAAACCGAAGGTGAACGAAATATAATATCCGGCAATAGAGTCTACGGAGCAATTTATTATGGACAAGTTTCTGAAAATAATATTTGTGGCAACTATATTGGAACCGATGTAAGTGGCTCCTACTCTATTCCAAATGCTACCGGAATATGTGTTGATGATGCTTCAAACAACAATATTATAGAACAAAACCTCCTGTCAGGAAATATAAGTTACGGACTATTTATTGTAACAACAGGCAGCAATTATAATCATTTTAGAGGTAATCTTGTTGGCACAAATCATGATGCAACAGACTCAATCCCTAATGATGTAGGACTACTTATCGGAGGTGGAGCCAAATCAAATATCATTGGTGGAGAAAATACTGGTGACAGAAATATCTTTTCTGGGAATCGATACGGAGGAATTGAAATATCAGATAACGGGACTGATTACAACCAGATTATCGGAAACTTTATCGGCACTGATTATTCAGGAAACGATTCAATCTCTAATGGTTTTGGTATTGGTGTGAGCAATCTGGTTACAGGAACTCAAATAAATAATAATGTTATCTCTGGAAATAAAACATTTGGAATTGTTTTAACAGAATCTTCTGACAGTACAATAATTACAGGTAATTTCATCGGAACAGGAATTGATACAGAAACAGATCTTGGGAACAATGCCTGTGGAATTGCAATAACAGCAGGATCAAATAATAATACAATCGGAACAATAGAAGAACCCAACATTATTGCATTTAACGATTCATGCGGGATAGTAATAATGGATTCTTGAAGCATAAGGAACAGAATATCAGGAAACTCTATTTTTGATAACGAGTATCTAGGAATTGACATTTTTCCGGCTGGAGTAAACGCAAATGATGTAGGAGATTCTGATACTGGCCCAAATCAATTAATGAATTATCCTGTAATTACAGATAACTGGTTTAATCCAGAATTATGGGTTTCTGTAATTGAAGGCCAAATTGATACTGAAAATCCCGAAACCTGCATTGTGGAGATTTTATCACTTGATTTTGATGGCTCAATTACACACGGCCAAGGTAAAAACTACATTGCAACTGCCTATCCCGACGAAACCGGTTACTTGATTGTACAATGTAATGATGGTATAGGTGGGGAAATGATTACATCCGTTGCAATTGATGAATATGGCAACACATCTGAATTTTCTGAAAATTTCAATCATTATACAAAATTCGAAACGCAAAACCTCTTATCAACTGTCAGTATTTTTCCAAATCCATGTAATGGAAAACTCAATATACAGATTCAGGAAAACAGCTTTGTGAAAATTGAGCTTTTAGATTATACCGGAAGAAAAATTACAAATCTTACTGATGATAATAGCTCTATCGTGCATTGTAATTTGACAAAACTAAATCTCAGCAACGGAATTTTCTTTATTAAAACTACCCTATCTTCAGGAGAAGAAGATATTCAAAAACTAATTATAGATTATTAAAATGAATCTTAAGAAATCGCTAATAATAATAATTTCACTTGCCATATGCATTCCTATTTTTGCAACAGATTTTGTTGTTACAAACACCAATGATTCGGGAACTGGTTCACTGCGCTATGCTTTGCAAATGGCAGCATTTACAAATGGGCCACACTCAATAAATTTTAATATCCCGACTACAGACACCAATTATGACTCTGAAACCGGTGTCTGGACAATCACACCTGCAACAACATTTGATTACATTATTAAGAATGACATTATTATAGATGGGACAACACAAACAACAAATCAAGGAAACACAAATCCTAACGGACCCGAAATTTATCTGAATGGTAATTCACAGGCTGTCAATTTTTGTTTTAGCATTATAAATGCATCCGAAATTGAAATTAAAGGATTTATTATAAGTGGTTTTATATATGGCATTCAAATGACTGGCAACTCTTGTATAAACAACTCAATTACAGGATGTTATATTGGTACAAATCATAATGCTACTCAAGCTGATGGAAATTATATAGGTGTAGAAATTATCACAGGTGCTGATTATAACTATGTTGGAGGAACAAATTTAGATGACAGAAATATCATTTCAGGAAATGAACATATCGGTATTCGCCTTTTGGACGTAGAATACTGTAATGTTTATAACAATTATGTAGGCGTTGACAGAACAGGGACATCTGCAATTCCAAATTATGACGGGATAAGTCTTGAAGGAGCTGCAAAATATAATAATATCGGTGGTGCTGAAGAAAATCAGGGAAATCTGGTTTCGGGAAATGTAGCATACGGAATTCCAATATTTGGTGCAGGTGCTGAAGGGAACATTGTTGCAGGGAACCTAATAGGAACAGATATAAGTGGTACTCTTGCTATTCCTAACACCTATGGATTACTTTTTGATGATGGCTCATACAACAATATTCTGGGCGGTGATACTGAAGCTGAACGTAATATTCTTTCCGGAAATTCTGCTTATGGAGTATTCATTTATAATATGGGAACAAATTCAAATATTGTAAGAGGAAACCTCATAGGAACAGACATAGAAGGGACATCTGCAATTCCTAATGCTATAGGTATTGTAGTTGACGGGGCTGCCTTTAAACACATTATCGATAACAATATTATTTCAGGTAATCTGCAGCAAGGTATTTACATTAATATAACAGGTTGTGACAGCACAAAAATAATCAATAACAAAATTGGAGTTGATAAAAATAACAATCCTCTTGGTAATGCCAGTGATTGCATTAGAATCTCACAAGGTCCTAAATATACTCTGATAGGTGGTTCTGAGGAAACTGCTAACACAATTGCATATAATGGAGGTAATGGAGTTTATATCATGTTTGACAACGATGACAATCACCTTATATCACATAATGCAATTTACGAGAACGAAGGACTGGGAATCGATCTGTTTCCTCCCGGGGTAAACGTAAATGATGATGGAGACATTGATGAAGGAGCAAATCAAGGTATGAACTTCCCTGAAATTACAGAATTAACATATAGCTGGGGTTTGGGCCAGACTAACATTACAGGACATTTAGACACACCCGATCCTGAACTTTGCGAGATTCAAATATTTGCCGCGGAACCTCATGAAAGTGGTCATGGACAAGCAACAGAATATATAACTAGTGTAAATCCTGATGCATCAGGAAACTGGTTTGTTACTCTTCCGGTTGAGGCCTCAAGTCCCGAAGGTTTTATTACGACTCTAGCAATTGACAAGGATAACAATACTTCAGAATTTTCTATTACACAAAGCTCTACAACAGTTGCAGAAATATCAAATATTAAGACAGATAATAGTTTTAGAATTTATCCAAATCCTGCATCAGATATTTTATATGTTGAGGCAAATAAAAACTTTGTTGTTGAAATTTACAATTCAAGTTCACAATTATTGATAAAACAGACAAAAGGTATACTACAATCAATAGATATCAGTAAATTATCTGAAGGAATCTACTTTGTGAAAATCACTAATGATCTTAAAACTGAAGTTTATAAATTAGAAATTGCTAAGTAATACTGAATCACGTTCAAATTTCAATTCCAACACTTCCCTAACATCATCATTATCTACAAGCATTGATAATACATATTGATGCAATAACCATTCTCCGTCAATATTTTCAATAACTCCTGTCCCACGGCAAGGACCTAAATCAGTATCCAAAATCTCGTCAAACCATGCAAAGTCTTCGTTATTATTAAAATATATATTCCTCTCAAGAACTTTAAAATCCCATGCTCTACCCTGCTCAAAGTATGGTTTGCAAAATTCATAAAACGATTCCTTATCCCAATTTTCAGTACCATCTGTACCAATAAACACGAAATCGTCATGCATTAACGAGAAATAATCATTAAGATTAGTTTCTGCAGCATCTTTATGCCAGTTATCTAGCAGGTTATTTACTTCAAAACGCGAATCTCCTTTTTCTATTTCAGACTCATTTATTTTGGTAGTACACGAAAAAGATGTAATTGTTATTAGGAATAGTAATAATGCGATTCTTGTTTTCATATTTCTATACTTATCCTCAAATTTAATAAAATAAATATTCTTCTCATATAAAAATTCTCTTGTTTATGTTGTTAGAGTGTGACTCCGATCGCGTTCTAACAACATAAAAATAGCTTATAAATTTCCATTCATGAATTCGCGGCTATTTTACAAAGACAGATCTTCTATAATTGATTGTAGTTTTGGATATTGCTTTAATAAGTAGTTTTTATCCGCTAATTCAAAATCTTTAAATTCAAATCCCGGTGCAACAGTACAACTTACAATAGAATACCCCTTTCCCGACTTTATTTTTGCAGCAAACCACTGATTCCGTTTTACAATTACCTGAGGACTTTCACCATCTTCAATACTATTTCCAAGTAATTCCACACGCATACTTCCATCATCTTCTATGATAAAAATTTCAATTGTTTCACCTTTATGAAAAAACCATAACTCGTCAGAAGCAACTTTATGAAAATGAGACTTATCCTTACCAATTAACATATAGTAGATTGCAGTGGATGCACTACGCTCCTCTCCTTTATCAAAACTAACAATCCTATCGTCACGGTAAGTTTCTTTGTAATAACCTCCTTCGGGGTGTTTTTGCAAATTAAGTTGCAATATTATCTGATTTGCATTCATATTTCCATAATAAGTTTATTCAAAAATATTAAATATTAGTGTAAAAGCATAAAATCATGAAATAATACTACACTTATCAAAAAAAAGCCACATAAGTGGCCTTTCTGAAGATTATTATCAACTATAACTTTATTATTTTACATACATCGGTTCCGTTATCAGAATTAACATATATAAAATATACTCCTGATGGATTGCTCTGCATATCAATAATACATTCGCCACATATATCAGATTCTGAAGCTATAATATCACCATTTACATTAACCAACTTATAAGAATAATTATTTTTTTTGTTATAGTTAAACATTATATAATCTGATGTTGGGTTAGGATAAATATGAATATTAGATTGAATATCTAATTGATCTACAGCATTACCATTTTTATCAATTTCACCATAAAAAACATCAACTGAGCTAGATGCATCAATTACAAAACCATCAAGATGAATTTCTTTTGAAAATGTTCCTCCAGTATAAACAGAGTTCTCAAATGATACAACACTATTAATACTAACGTTACCTGCGTCATAGGAGGCTCCATAATAAGCATCCACTGATTTTCCCCAATTTACTGTTCCATCAGTGTTTAGAGAAAATATATAAGCATTTGTCAAATAAGGAAAATATCCTCCAGCTTGTGTTCCAATCATTTCAAATTCATCAATATTTACAGAATTAGTATAATCACCAACAAAAAACAAGTTCCCCTCATTTAAAGAAACTGATGTAATATATGGAGTTCCATCACCAGCCTCAACTTCTTTTACCCAGTTTAAAACACCGCTATTTGTGAAACTCGAAATAAATGCGATATCACCTTCATTATTTAATGTAGTGGTTTCATCTAATGTTAAATCATTATTATAATATCCTGCCATATAAACAGATGATTCGTCAGCCACAACATGCATCCATTCTTTATCAAGATAACTAACTACACTTAAATCTGTCACAAAGTCTTTTGCCCAAATAAAACTACCTGAACTTGGATTTAACTTTGCTAGAAATATATTTGTTACACCATCGCAATGTAAAACAGTTGAGCCAAAATCTGCATCCACACTAGAGAAGTAGCCGGTAATGTAAAGATTTGTACCATCATATGCAATACTCGTTGGATTGTCATAACTAATTCCACCAGCTGTTGTAACCCACACCTCGTCGCCTTCAGCTGAGTACTTAATAACAGAAATCTCCATACTTAAATTAACACTCTCCGCTTCGACATCAAATGAACCATAACTTGCATTATCAATAAAATCAGCAATTACATAAAAGTTCTCGCCATCACTTACAACATCATAGACTGCATCGTCGTTATCCCCTCCTCCTGTTTTTATCCAATCCAGATTCCCACTTTCATCAAACTTCAAAATAAAGATATCCTGATTACCTGATGATGTAATTTCAGATCCTGCCACATTTATTGTATTTTCAAACTCTCCAACAATTACAAAGCTTCCATCATTATCCGATACAACTGATAGTAAATTAGTAGTCTGATATTCAGAATCATAAATTTTCTTTGCCCATAGAGTTTCACCCGTTGCACTATATTTAACCATAAACCCAAACTCAGTACTTGATGACACTAAGTTATTTGAGCCAAAACTAATATCTGAATTACTTTCACCAATAGCAATAAGATTTCCGTTACCATCAACACAAATATCTGCTGAAATATCTGTATTTGAATTTGCACCTTTATTTACCCACTCCCAAGATTGAGAGAATTACAGCATTCCTAACAACAATGCAGGAATAAAAAGAAATATTTTTTTCATTTTCATAAGATTTATTTAGCACAAAGGTAATACAGTACCACAATAGAAATTCATTAAACTTGAGACTGAGATGTTTCAGCTTGAATCTGCACTAAATTCGATTGAAAATGAGATAAAAAGACGTTATAATTCTTCAAGAACTTTTATTAGCTTATTTTTTTTCTCTGTGAGACAGGAATTTCTTTACCATTTTTTAATATTAGAAATCCCCCATCAGATTTGTCCAATTTTTTTATATAATTAAGATTTACTAAGTAAGAAGTATGTGGTCGAAAAAAATTAAAGTTTGTAAGGATATCTTCAAATTCTTTCATACTTCTTTAAACTATAATATCATCTGCATTAAAAAAACTAAATGTTGTATATGAATTATCACTTTTGCAAAAAGCAATATCATTAATATCAATAATATGCAACTCTCCTACCGTTTTTAAGACTAATTTTCGGGAGTCATTTTTCTTTTCATAATTATCAAAAAAGTTCCTAAGTTGAATTTCTAAGTTTTCCTTCTCATTAACTCTAATTGCCTTTTCTATTGCCTGACAAAACTCGTTTTCTTCGACAGGTTTCAGAATATAATCTAATGCTGAAAATTTGAAAGCCTTAATTGCAAATTCATTAAATGCAGTAGAAAAGATAAGAGTGAAATCATAGGGCTTTACAGCTTGTAAAACATCAAAGCCAGTACCGTCACCTAGATCTATATCTAATACTAGTAAATCTATTGAGGTGTTTTTAAGTAAATCTACACCACTTTTCACACTATCAGCTTCATAAACTTCGAATGTATCGGAAAAATGATTCTCAATAATTCTTTTGTACAAACCTCTAATATTACTATCATCATCAATTAATGCAAGCTTCATATTTCTTTAAATTTCTGGCAGGCTTACTACAACTTTCGTACCTATTTCAACATTTTCGTAATAAATCTCAACCTTCTTTTTCCACTTTTGTTCAAGTATCATAGCTCTATCAGCTGTAATCTTCATGGCCATAGATTTATGCAACTTGTTTTCTGAAGTTTTTCTTTCCATTAATCCGGGTCCATTATCCTTTATTTCAAATCGAATACTTGTGCCCTTTTAAACTATTTGAATAATAAGTTTACCATTATTAACTTTTGCAACTCCATGCTTTATTGCATTCTCAACAAAAGGTTGAATCATCATTGGCGGGATCTCAATATCATCAACTTCAAGATTATCTTGTATAATAAGCTCAAAATAAAATCCTTCATTCATTCTTAGCTTCTCTAACTCTATATAATTGTTCAACAGCTCAATCTCTTCCGAAAGAAGTATCTTATCTTGTGCCGAAGATTGCAAAACCATTCGGGTTAGACCAGAAAATTTTGACAAATAGGATGAAGCTTTTGAACTTTCATTTTTAGAAATATATGATTGAATAGATGCTAATATATTAAACAAGAAATGCGGGTTCATCTGTTTTTGTAGAAGCTGTTGCTTAATCATGATATTCTTGTTTAATAACAGTAACTTTCGATGTCTTCCCCTTATATAAAGTAGAATTATTACTAAAACCAGAATTAAACCTAATCCAATTGCGCTAAGCTGTATTTGCCTCAATTTACCCTTTTGAATTTCTTGCTCATGAACAAGCTTATCAATTTGTAGTTGCTTCTGAGTTGTTTGAAACTTTATTTCAAGCTCATTTATCTCATTTTGCTTGTCGATATTTAACAGAGAATCTTTCAAGTAATCTAACAATATATACTCACTTGCACTTTCTTCGTATTTACCATTAGAATAATAAGCTTTTGCAAGCTCGTTAACAACTTCAATCATCCCATTGGTATAGTTATAATCGAATAGATACTGCTTGGCTTCTAGCAAATAGTCCAATGCTTCTTTATGATTCTCATATGCATTTTCTAATCGACCTAGATATAATAAAGCTTTACCTAACCATAGTTTTTCGCCTTTTTGCCTAAAAAGAGATACAGAACTATTAAAATATTCTTGTGCTTTTTCGTAATTATCCAATTTTGAATAAACGGATGCAATGTTATTTAAACATATAGCCTCATTACTTTTATCGCCTAACGCAACATATATCTCAAGTGCTTTTTGATAATAATACAAAGCAGAGTCAGGGATAATTCTGTTCTCTTCATAAAATACACCAAAATTATTTAAAGCTGATGCAATTAAAACACTATCATTTATATATGTTTTCAACTCATAAGACTTCTCTAGGTTTTTGTAGGCTGCATCATTATTGCATAGCTCCTGATGAATTATTGCAATATTATTATAAACCAAAGATTGGCTTTTGTGATCTCCTACCTCAATAAATGAATTTAATGATAACTGATAATACTCTAATGCAAGTGAGTAATTACCTTGAATCTCATTTATGACTCCAAAATTTGACTGTGTCCTGGCCACTAATTCATTATCCTTAATATCATTTGCAACATCTAATGCATATATAAAACTTTCATTAGCAAGACTCAATAAATTTTTAGAATATAATATTAAACCTGCATCATTATACTTTTCATATGCCTCACGCCCCTTATATTCTTCATTAATTGATTTAAATAACAATTTACAAACATTTTCTGCTTCATTAACAGAATCAACATGTATACTATCAAGTTCAGCAAACAATTTATCAGATTGACATTGTAATGCTAATGAGATACCTAGAAATAGAAATATTAAAAAACCTTTTATCATCTCTCGTTTTACGATTTGCAAAAGTATAAATATATTTTACACTAAACAAAACAATTCTCATGCTTGTCTAATCATTAGAGAAGTAAAATTATTATTCAACTATAACAGGTATTTTCAATGACAATGAAATATTCCTTCCCATACCATAATATCCTAGAGGTTTCAAAGTAGATAGATGATCAATATACTGAGTATCAAATATATTATTAATACTTATGCCCATGGAAATTCTTATTCTACGAAGAGGAATTTCGGAGAATACTCCTACATTAAATATGTTATATGCTTCAGTAGAAGTTTCAAAACGAGCAGGCTTATTTTGAGCAAAAGATGAAACAGCTGATATATTTAAATAAGCATTTTCCAGACCTAAAAACTCCCTCTGGCCTATCCTCAACTCATATCTAAGCTTAGAAGATGGAATAAATGGTAAATAATCTCCATTCTCTTGTAATCCGACTACAGTATTAAAAGACCCCTTAAGGTGTAACCAAGGAATTAGTTTTGGATGAAAATGAACTACTGCCTCTCCACCATAAAGATCTGCTCTTGTTTGTGCAAACTCATAAATAGATGTCCCATTTGCAGCAGTATCTTCTGTAGGTGAAATAAAGATATAATTATCAATCATATTATAAAACCAAGCAATATCAAAAGACAAATATTCTCCATGATAATGAACACTAGCATCAGCTTCGTATGCATCTTGAGGAACAAGTTCAGAATTTCCCAATTCATATCTGCTTCCATGCATTCCATTTGAGGTGAGCTCAGACAAATTTGGAGTTCTATACGCTTTTGCAAAATTAAAACGAATATTTGTTTTTTCTCCAGGATTTATTGTCATTCCGACAGAACCGGATAAACTATTAAAACCCCTCTCTAAAGGAGCGTGATAATTGCTTTCTCCTTCAATACCCAAACCAAATGTTTCAATATTTGATAAATCGTATCTAATTCCGGCCTGCAATTGTAAGAAATCTTTAATCTTACTATTTATTAATGCTGCAAAACCTGTATTAATAATATTAGCGTTAGGCAAAAATTGAGATAACCTGTCATTGAGATTTTCATTATCTTGCATCATTCCTTGAGTCGCAAGAACAAATTCGTTTTTATCATCTAGGTCATAAAACAACTTTCCATCCCATGTAAAAGTATTTAATCGCATTTCAACAAATGGTTCATCCAGACTTGTTTGCAATTTTCTTAGTGCTGACTGTCCGGACAAATTCAATAGAACTTTTATAGATCCAAAATACATTCTATTTTGGGATGACAACATATGATGCTCTAAATCCTGAAACCAAAATTGATTTTATCTACTCCTTTCCGAAATAAGAGAAATGGCAGGTGGTACAGACATTCCCAAATCCTGTTTAAAATAATCATAATACAAACGATAAACGCCTTTTTTTCCCGAGAAACCAGAACAAAGACTTAAAGTTTTTTCATTAAACTTACTGTTATGCACATACTCTCCTCCACCCTGCAAGTAATCATTATGTGTTTTATGACCAATATTAATCCCTGCGAACAATCCTTTACCAGATGATTTAACTGATATATTATTATCAAACCCTAATGTATTTGAATTAAAAACACCGAAATACTTAATATCTGTTGCACCAATTGATGCAGGCTTTTCTTTTATAAAGTTTAAAACTCCACCAATTGCATCAGACCCATATAGAAGAGAAGCCGGTCCTTTTATTATCTCTACTCTTTCAATATCCGTTTGATCAATCCCCAATGGGTGATTCTCACTATACTGATAATTCTCTATTCGAACACCATTATTCAATACTAGAATATCGTTCATTGATAGCCCTCGAATAACTGGTTTTGCAACACCCGGACCTTTAGATATCATATCAACACCAGGCACATTTGTTAGTGCTTCCATAAAATTCGGTGTGCCTGATTTAATAATATCATCAATAGAAAGAATATCAATTTTAACAGCATTTTCATGCTGTGAGCTAACATAACCACCTGACACAACAACTTCTTGAGATTTTAATACTGCTTGTTGCATATGTACTTCTATTGTATTTTCTTGGCTACTTAAATCAAGGGAAATAAACTCTGTTATGTATCCAATAAAAGAAATCTGTATTTTCTGTTTACCTTTTGGTAAATCACCAATAAAAAAACTACCCTTACTATCTGTAGTACTACCCTTATTTAGTTCTGGAAAATATACTGATGCTCCTACTAAAATTTTACCATTTTCATCATATACAATACCCTCAACTGAGTTTTGAGCGTTTACTTTTATTAAAAGAAACACTAAAAAGAAAACCATAATACTTTTTTTCATTACGATTTAAATAATAATATATTTATAATTTAGAAAACCTCACTTCAATAATACTGGAGGAGCTCGTAATGAAAAAGGTAATAGTAATTGTTTACAACAATTACCATCAGATATATCTATCTTAAAATCTAGTACAAATACAACAAGAAAATTATTTATAAATATTTTTGAAGTTGAAAAAAATGAATATTCAAATCCTGCAATAGGGCATTTCTTGTGGTATTTAACAAATTCTTCGCTATTTTGGAAATGATGATGGTGATGATGGTGTGTATGAAAGTATGAATCAAAAAATTGAACGGCAAATGGTGATAAAACAATTACTACCATTAAAACTGATAACAAATACTTAAACCTTTTTAACACCGTCTATTCCTTTTGATTACAAAGTTAGATAATATAGTAGAGATTCGAATTCTAAATTAATAGAAAACAATTACAGATTATACATAGTCTTGCAAAGCGTGTTTAATTCTTGCATAACATCCTCATTGCTTTTTGCTTGAAAATATAACTGCTCCAGCTTTTCTAAATTGCTATAATAATTTATAGGTATCGGTATAGCCTCCAAATGCGATTTAAGTACTTTGGTAGAGTTAAACATCGAACGATAAATAAATGCAACAATATCAGAGTTTAAAAATGCTGATAAGGCTCTCGGGTTTATTCTTTCATCAAGAATCTCAAAGAAGTTTATACTATTTAAAACCAAATTATTCTGATCATCAAATAATGTGATTGGTCTGTTGGCGATAAATCTATAACAAATCTTAGGAGAATAGTATTGCTCAGCTTTTGCAGCCTGTTGCAGTTTATTTGGTTTAAAATCGATATAAAACCTAGGGTCGGTAAACTTGAATGGTTTCAACTCCTTTCCTGTATATATTGCAATATTTCTATTCTTATCCTGGTCTAAACCCAAAAGATGCTTACTGTTATTTCCGGTAACTATACCCAAACAAGTTTTTATTTTACCTTTAAGATAAAATGAATCTATAGATTGTATTCTTTTAAGAACCTCAATTTCATCTTGTGATAATACATATGGTGGTTTATAGTCATTCTTTCTAATATTTACATCTGAGAAGTTAATGACTTTATTATTGATTTCAGATTGATGCTCATTTCCTGATTTTCGTATTTCCAGCCTGATTATTGGAGACATAACTCCTTTAAATACTTTACCATAATATTTAATATAAACAGACTTATTTCTTGAGAATATTTCCTTTCTAATTCCCGAATGTGCAGAAACAAACATTAAAGACTCAGGTAAAACAAAATAAAGTTTACCTTCAGGTTTTAACATTTTAATACTTTGAAACAAAGCTATACTAAAGCTTTCAGATGTTTTTAAGCTAGGGAAATTCTTTTTGATAGACTTTTTCTTTGAGTCACTATATTTTGCCCCATAAGGTGGATTAGAAATTATCACATCAAACTTTCCTTTTGGAGACTGTAGATCGGTAATATCAGATTTTTTAGTATTTATAAGATTCTCTACTGAGTTAAAAAACAATACGAAATTCACTTTAGCAATTCTTAATGCCAGTTCATCAATATCACGTAAATAGATGCTAGATGGATTGTGATTCTTGCTCAAACTATTCAAGAGCAATGTACCTGTCCCAGAACATGGGTCTAAAATCCGTAAATCAGATTCAATATTTATGTCATCTGTTAAAATGGACGGAGTAAAAAATGCTCCGGTTATAGCCTTCTCTGATAAAGTTCTTATTGATTCATAAACAAATCCAAGATAATCTACGGAATTAACGGGGAAATCCAAAACAAGTAGTTTACGATATAAGTCAGTCAAATCAGTCCGGCAAGAATTCACCCATTGTTTTAAAAATTTTGTAAAAACCGGACTACTTGATTTAATAACAATCTTGCTCCTTCTCAGACTAAGATTAATGAGGTTTTTTCTCTGCAATAGAATAATTGCTATCACATACAAAATTTCATCATTAGAGTAATCGAAATCTATTTTTAGTTTAAGAACTTGTTTTAATATTAACCTATCTTTTACAGATGAAGCAATCAGTGAACTTTTCGTTAAATCATTCTTTGCTGTTCGGTTTGTCCCTTGCCGTAGTCTTTTCTCGGAGTTTTTGATCTTATCTATAAGTAATAAAAAATCGGACTCATCGTATCCATCCTTAGGGCAAGCAGGAATAACACCTGTTTTAATCCAATTATGAATTGTTGCTGATGAAATTCCTAATTTATTCTGTATGTCTTTATAAAATCTCAAGAATACTCTTTTACCATGTAAAAATAAAAAATGCTGTCAAAAAAACAGCATTTCCTATCATATAATATTTGAGTTATTTAACTTCTTCGGCTTTTACTCTACCAAACCTAAGAGCTTTAAGCATCCACATTGGTAATGACTTTTCCGGATGACGCTTTCTAAGGTTTAAATTCAAACCAATAGATTTGATTAAAGGAATTTTATGCGTCTCGACAAATTCTATTAAGGTACCGTCAGGATCTTCGATATAAGTAAAGTGTCCTGCAGCCTCGCCCATATCAAAAGAGTTTACATCATTATGTTTTACAGAACTGTCAACAGTAAATGGATAACCATGTTTTTCGCAATGAGCTTTTAGCCCATCCATATTACGAACATCAAAACATATTTGAATAAAGCCAGGATCGCCCCAATATCTTCCTTCATAAATTTTCCTTGGCTCTCTTTCTAAAGCTTGAACGAGCTCAATATAAGAAGGTCCAAAGAGCTTACTAAAACTACCTTTTCGAGGCTCTGAGTGTGTTAATAAAACTCTTCTGAACTTTTGTGTCCCACTATTTAGGGGTGCTAAATCTTCAAATACTCCGGTTTCATCAGCAATTACTTTATCATACCCAAGAATATCATTATAAACAGTCATTGACTTCTCAATATCACTCACACCGACAATTGCACCAACAGGGCCTCCAGTAGAACGATTTTCATCTTTCAACACATATTTATCATGTACAATTTGAAAAATATTACCAAAAGGATCTTTAATAAAGAATGTATGACAATTATCTATCTATTTATATAACTCACCTAAAATCTCAATTTTAGGATTATATTTAAACTGCTCATATGTCAGATTTACATTACGGCTCTTTATCTTAGCTGCAAAAACACCATAATCACCCAAATGAATATCAAAATCGATTGTTTTTGGTTTTCTGTCAGAATATTGCCAGATTTCAAATCCACCACCACCTTGCATATTAATAGCAATGCATGCATGACGTTTTTGAGGACTGTTACCTGTGTATGGCAACATTAGTTCTGCAATAGTATCATCTTCAAGAATACGAACATCCATATTAAAAACATCGATATAATACTTCCATGCTTCAGCAAAGTTCTCAACTCCAATACCAATTTGTTGAATTCCACTAATATTAAAATCGCTCATTTTATGTTGGTTTTATTTTACGTACTAATTTTCTTGACCATCCCGGGAAGAATCTTTTTATATAAACCATTAGAAGCTCTTTCTTCCCAACCAGAACTTCAGGTTTCTGTTTTTTAATTGCTTTAACGATCTTTTTAGCTGCCTGATCGGTAGTGACCCCTCCAGCTTGTCCGGCATCCATTTTTGAATGCTGCTTGCCGTCTTTCTCTAATGCGTAAAACGATATATTTGTCTGTACTCTACCCGGACATACTATAACTACCCGAATATTATTATCATAATACTCTGCATGGAGAGTTTCAAAAAAACCATATAATGCATGTTTCGATGAACTATAGGCAGATCTTAATTGGAATCCAAAGCGACCAGAAATACTTGTGGTGACAGCAATGGTTGCTCCACCTTGTTCAATCATCTTTGGCAATAAGAGTTTAGTCATTTTAACGGGGGCAAAAAAGTTGACATCCATTATCTTTTGGTCAACAGAAAACAATGTATCTCCGGCTTTTGCACGTTGACTTATACCTGCATTATTATAAAGGACATCTACACGCCCATATATTTCCAATGCCTGTTCAACTAATACTTCTAGACCATTTATATCAGATAAGTCGTAGGGTAATATTTCAGCCTGACCACCTAAATCAACACAGCGAAGTTTTACTTCTTCAAGCTTATCTTTCTCCAGAGCTGTTAATAATAATTTAGCTCCTTCTTTAGCAAAAAGATACGCACACGCTTCTCCAATACCAGAGGAAGCACCAGTAATCCAGATAACTTTATTCGTGGTTTGCTGCATAGTTTACGTTTTAATTGCACAGGGCAAAGAACATAGGGCATGGAGTATATTTAATAGAATTCATATAAGTTTATATCAAGGTTTTTCTAAAATTTGTAATTTGTGAACTCAATGCTGCCAATTCTTTAAATAATCTTTCTTTTGTGCTGTCTTTAATAAGTTTTCTTCTGTTTAATAAAAAAACAATATTTGCACATTCAAAAGTTGATTTCCTCGCAATTGCAAGATAATTTGCGAAATCTTTATTGGAAAACGAACCACTTCCTTCTGCAATATTATTTGAAATACTCATTGATGCTCCACGAAGCTGTTCTGCAAACCTATACAATTTTAAATTACTAACTTCATCAGCAATGTCAAGCATTTCATCTGCTAGTTCTAAACTTACTTGCCAAATTTTTAAATCTTCAAATCTAAAAGCACTCATTATTACTAATTTGGTAAAAATACTTAATGTTTGGATGAATTCAATACTTGTTTCTATTACTCCATGCACTATGCTCTAACCCCCATGCTTCTTACAAACAATTAAAATCTCTAATCCCTCAGTACTGCTTCCCACAACTGCTTACGATAATCATCTATCTCATGATGTTTACAATCATCAACAGAATCTACATTTTTTGTTGTATAAATCATCTCATCAACAAAATCGGGTGCACGACGCACACCTTCACCAGTGTTTATTAGTACAGTTTCTCCGTTTTTGATTAAGCCCTTCTTCAATGCTTCAAAGAAACCTCCCATACATACTGCAGATGCAGGTCCAAGAATAACTTTTCTTTCATAAGCGATTAATTTACCGTAATCAATCATCTTATCTTCTTTCATTCTTATAAATGTACCACCAGATTCTTTTACAAGCTTAGAGATTATCGGATACATTGCAGGTTTGCCGGTTGCTAAAGTTGGCACTTTTGTCTGAGGATTATCAATAACAGGATAATCATTTTCATATCCTTCAGGAAATCCATTCTTCTCAGCATTTTCCCATGCTTGAACCATAGGGTCGCAAGCATCAGGTTGAACCATAACAAAGCGTGGATTTTTAAGGTCAGGATATACAGACTGTATTTCGCGTATACCTTTATCAATTGCAATTGGTCCTGTCCCACCGCTAATTGCCTGAATATATACATCCGGCATCCTGTCGATCTGACGAAGCCATTCAAAAACCATTGTTTTCTTAGCTTCTACTCTAATCGGATCAATATTTCCAATAGAGATTAAAATATTGTGCTTCTTAGAATATTCAGCAGCAATTTCTTTTGCTTTAGTATAATCACCATTAACTCTAAATACCTGCTGACCAAAAGCGCTAATTACCGCTTCTGAAGCTTTTAATGCATTGTCAGGAATAAAAACAGAGCAATTTACACCAGCAATAGACAAATATCTTGCATAAGCTGTTGCAGTATTTCCCGTTGACGCTACACAATATTGTTTAATATCATTTTCCTTAAAGATACTTGCTGCTAATGAAGCTGCAACATCTTTAAATGTCCCGGTTCCTCCATTAAGGTCATTCCTGTAGACCTGTACATTAATATCTAAACCATACTCTTTTTTAGCAAAATCTTCAAGAAACCACCAGTTTTGTAAAGATACTGCTCCCTCCATACGAGAAATAATATTCTCCTGTCTTGAAAGAGGTAAATAATAGAAATATTGCCAAAAACTTATAGGATTACCTTTAATAATAAGTTGTAACTCTTTATAATCGCTACTATACCAAACTTCTGAATAGTTTGAACCACATTCAGGACATTTCTGACCTTGTTCAAACCATGTTCCAAAATCAGGTGTTATATGTTCACACTTTCTACACTGTAAATGATACTTGTTTTTAACTTTCATAATATTTTAAATTTCAAAAACGAAGCAGAAGAAAATCACTCCCCTCATACTTCGTTTTTAATTATATTTTCATTTAGATATTAACCGATTCTCATCGATGTCATTTCTGCTTTATTATATTTCCCTGAATCAAGGTTTGCCTTAATAATCTTAAATACTTCAATGGTTTCCTTTACATCTTCCATTGTATGTACTGCTGTAGGGATTAATCTTAACATCAATACTCCCTTAGGAATAACAGGATAGACGACAATTGAACAGAAAATACTATAATTCTCTCTTAGGTCGATAACTATTTCAGTCCCCTCAGGAACACTACCGCTAAAATAAACTGGAGTTACCGGTGATTCTGTTGCACCAATATCAAAACCATTTTCTTTAAGACCTTCCTGAAGTGCAGTAGCAACTTTCCAAAGATTTGCTTTATGCTCCGGTTCATTGATAAGCATATCTAATCTTTTCAATGCACCTTTTACCATAGGCATTGGTAAAGATTTTGCGAAAATCTGTGAACGCATAGTATATTTTAGATAATCGACAATATCCTTATCTCCTGCAACAAAAGCCCCAATTCCTGCCATTGATTTAGCAAAAGTTGAAAAATAAACATCAATATCATCTTGTACTCCAAAATGTTCACCAGTACCAAAACCAGTTTTACCCATTGTTCCAAAACCATGAGCATCATCAACTAATAATCTGAAAGGATGTTTTTTCTTAAGATCAACAATTGGAGGCAAATTCCCTAAATCTCCTGCCATTCCAAATACACCTTCAGTAATAACAAGTATTCCACCACCATTTTCCTCAGACTTCTTAGCTGCAAAACCTAACATTTTCTCGCATCTTGCAATATCATTATGTGGGAAAACAAAACTCTTACCTCCTTTTGCTTTATGAAGGAAAATTCCATCCATTATACATGCATGAGATTCGCTATCATATACAATAACATCCTTACGTGATGCTAATGAGTCTATTATAGAAACCATTCCCTGATAACCATAATTTAAAAGATATGCAGACTCTTTTTCTACAAAATCAGCAAGCTTTTGCTCAAGCTCAGCATGATATTTAGTTTGACCGGACATCATTCTGGCACCCATTGGATATGCCATTCCATATTCTTTAGCCGCTTCTGCATCAACTTTTCTAACTTCAGGGTTGTTACCTAAACCAAGATAATTATTTAAACTCCAGGTTAAAACTTCCTTCCCTTGAAACATCATTCTTGGAGCAAGTTCTCCCTCCAATTCTGGAAACATAAAATATCCCTCAGCTTTTTGCTGATACTTACCTAAAGGCCCTCTGGCTTCTTTTAGTCTGTCAAAAATATCTACCATAGTTTTTTATTTTTTTAATGCATCAAATTTATCTAATTTATTTATATATAAGTTCCTTTTCAATAATCTTTTTATCTTTTTTTGTCAACTGCCTTTGTTTATTTTTAATAAGATTATCGGCTACAACCTCTGCGATATCCTGTACGCTTGCTTTATTACCATGAACGAATGACTTCTTGCAAAGAGGACAGCTTGTCGCCAAAATATCAGGATTTGATTTTGTTAATTCTTCCAGTCCATGATCACGAATCTTAGTCTGGACATCAATTTAAATCACACTATTTGATAGGCTTCCTCCGCAACACAATGAATTTTCTTTATCAAATTCTGTTTTTCGAAGTTCACCAAGTTTCCTAAGTATATTACGCGGTTGATCATAAATATTACTACCTCTTCCCAATTCACAAGGATCGTGATAAACAATTGATTTTCCGGAATCAAACACACTTATTTTTTCATCATTTAATAAGGACTCAATATACTCCGTATGGTGCATAACAGGAATTTCAAGCACATATTAATCCTTAAACGATTTATAACATATCGGGCATGATGTAACAAGCAGTTTTGCACCTGACGAGTGTATCATTCTCATATTTTTGCTTATCAGATCTTTTGACTGCTGAACAAATCCCTGTTGCCTCATTGGCCTACCACAACACAAACCTTTCTCCTCATCCATAAACCAATAATTAACTCCGGCATTTTCAAATATTTTTTTCATAGATATAATAATTGAAGGAGTCAAATGAGTCATGCAACCTGCAAAGTAAACTACATCTGTTTTAACTTTGCTGTCCTGAGATTCTGCATAATCAAAATAATGTTTACCCGGAATCTCTGCTTTATTTCTCATTTGCTCTCTTATAAGAGTCAATTCAAGACCGACAGGACATGCTTCGGTACATCTGCCACACATTAAACAATTATTAGCTACCGAATCTGTAAGCTTATGATATCTTGAGTCTCTGATAAAATACACCGATTGTACATTGTCAATCCCGGCAGCAAAATTTAACTGACAAGCATCTATACAAATTCCACAACGGTAACAAGAGTTAATTTCTATATCGGTAAGTCCGGAATATTGCTCCCCTATTGTTGCTCCCCATTTTCTTAAAAAGACCAACACTACTTCTGTCGGAATATGCATATATCTTGAAAACGGCATACTAACAAAAAAAGCACACAATACTATGGAATATGCCCACCACATAGGTAATTCCATTGCTTCAACGGGTAATCCGGAAATTAAACTTCCAATTGTCCCGGTTAAAAAATTACAATTTCCATAAATTGCTGCAGTTGTACTCTCCGCCAATAGTCTAACAGGAAAAATCCACCATAAAGAAGCCAGTGCAATTCGATCAAATGTACTATGTTTAGTTGATTTTTTCATTCCAAGAATTCTGGATCGAAAACGTTTAATCACTGCCAGCATAACACCACTTAGCACAACTAAAAGCAGAAAATCCATAACAAATGAAAACTGAGCGGCCAGGAAAAAATCATGAGGTTCTGTTGCAAAATATTTGAAGAATATAGCCAACCATGGTTCCTCGAAAAATGTGCCGGCATAAAAAGATGATTCAACTTTACCGACAACAATTAGTAAAAACCAGCCAAAGGCCAGACTCATGTGCATATAACCCAATAGTGGGTTTTTCTTGTAAATATTACGATGCAATAATGCTTCACTGAAAACTTCTCCGATAGCAGATATTGTTTTCAGACTAAAAAAATTCTTATTGACAAAATATCTTTGCTTACGATCAAGTTTTCTTAACCATGTTACATACTTATAAATAACAACTGCAAACAGGAACAAAGCTCCTGCTGCAAATGGAAGGATGAAAGGATGATAGTTCATGACTCAATTTTTTTATAGTTCATATCACTTAGGACTATGCGCATGTTATAAATAATTGCTCTGGTATTTACTCCTCTTGGGCATACAAGTTTACATTTTCCACATAACATACATTTGTCAAGTTCATCAGCCAATCCATCGAACTGTCCGCGACGAAACATAAGGTGGCAATTTCTGAAATTAAAATTTGTATGTTCATTTGCAGAACAAGTTGCGGTACATCCACCACACATGAGACATCTATGTGCAGACGGCACCTTTTCGATAAGTTTATTGTACATATCCAGATCAGCATTATCAAGATCCAGAACACGTGGTTGTGATATTTTAAAACCCCAATTTTTCATTAGTCCTTCGTAAGATAATTTGATATTTCAAATGCTGCAGATCTGCCATCAGCAAGAGTTTCAGGCAATGTTAACGGTCTTTTGCAAGTGCCTGCCAAAAACAAGCCCTTTTTATCTGTAATGTTGTCATTTCCATAAAGGCCCTGACCTTTTGAAAAGCCATACAAACCAAGAATATTGTTCTGTGTGCTTAATTCTGTTGTAGAAATTGACGACTCTATTCCAACCATAAGGACAAGAATATCAACGGTCATTTTCATAGGAAGAGCACTTAATGTATCCTCTGCTTTAATCTGGATTCGGTTATCCATTGTTCCGGCAGCTTCTGATATACGTCCTCTGATATATGTAACTCCGTATTTCTCCTGAGATTTTCTGTAAAGTTCCTCATAAAACTGCCCGGCCATTCGCATATCCATATAAAAGCAGTATGCTCTTGAATCAGGAATCAATTCTTTAAATTCTATTGCCTGTTTTACGGCATTAATGCAGCAAACTCTTGAACAATAATGATTACCAACCTTTTCATCACGACTGCCCACACAGTTTAAGAAAGCTATACTTTTGGGGATACGACCATCTTTTGTAAGTATTTTGCCGGTTTTATACATTTTCTCAAAATCAACAGATGTTATTACATTATCGTAGATTCCATATCCAAGTTCTTCTTTACGTTTTGCATTAAAAACCTCGAACCCGGTAGCTAACAATGCGGCATCTGCTTTAAATATTTTATCTGAAGAGTTCTTTGCGATCCATTGGTTATCATTAAAACTAAGTTCACTGATCTCTGTATTACTAAAAAAATCAATATTCTCATGATCCAATTTAGCTGATAATTCTTTTCGGACTTCACCGGCATCACGAAAATCAGGAAATAGCTTAACCCAGTTTTTAATATTTCCACCCGGCTGGTCATGCTTCTCAGTCAAAACCACCTTTACTCCCTGATTGGCAAGCACATGAGCTGCTTCAATACCTGCGGGTCCTGCACCTATAATTAATACTTTTCTATCCATTGTACTCCACTTTTAAAATTTCGGGTTTTTCAGGTTTACCTAAAAACCTCCCGGATTTACCAACAAATTTATCTTCTGGATCATATTCAATGCCCAATTTGTCGAGTAATGGTTCTACCTGAACCTGATGAATCTGGAAGCCTAAATCCCATGGATTATACCCCAATAACAAACCAGCAAGTTCTTCGTAGGTTAACACAGGAATTCCCATTCCTTTATCATCATATGTTTTACCTTCCATTTCAGCAATTGTATATTGCCATCTGTCCATAAACATTGTACATCCCGGACAGTTTGTCAATACAAAATCTGGTTTATATGGCTCCATCGATTCAAATTTCTTTTTTGTATTTGCAACTGAATACCCCCTGTTTGCCATAACCAGATATTGTCTAAATCCGAATCCGCAACAATGACGACGTTCCGGATAGTCAATAACTTCGCCCCCCCATTCTTCTATCATACCTGCAAGAACCTGTGGAAATTCAGCTCCGCCCACAGCATGTTTTGAAAATATTTTACCATAATGGCATCCAATATGCTCAACAACTTTTAACGGTTCGCCTGTTTTATGATTCACAAGCTGATATTTCATTTTATTTTTTAATTCTTTTCGGAATTTATAAATAATGTCAGATGGATGCACAATGTTCTCTGGAATATTAAATTCACGTCCGGTTGCCTTGCGTAAAAAGTTTCTTGTTTTTTCCAGCTCTTCCGGGAAATGTTGCCACGTTTCAACAACTTCTGTAAACACCCCAAATGAAGTCACACATGAAGGAACATAATTCTTCAAACCGGCATCAGTCATTAATGAAAATAATCTTGCGCAAACAGTCATTGTAGTATCAAACTGAACTACATCAGAGTGATAACCTATACCTGTACATGTATGCTGATTTGGATCGTCCAAGATACTCTTACCAAGTTCATTTCTTAGTATATTTAAAAATGTAGTTTCAGAGCCCGGAAAAAAAGACTGACGAATACAACTACGTTCATAAAAATAATTATCATCAGCAATCTCTTTCTGATATTCGTTCCAATAATGCTTCTTCCTAGTCATATTTTTTATTTTTGATGATTGTCAGAATTTTCGATATAAGCATTAAAAAAATACTCATTATTTATTCCGGTTTCTTCAAATCCCATTTTAAGTACTTTTGCTTTATCCTTGCTGAACAATTCAATTTTGTCATACAAATTTGCGCCTCCTGTAACCTCAAATATTTTCTTTACTTCATCAAGATTTTCTTTTGAAATTTTTCTTAGTGCTCCACCACCTTCTTTATTATAATTTGCGCCAAGACGATCAGCTACTTCTTCTGCATTTTCGTGATACCATTTCCATACAGGGCCTTGTTCCGGATGAAGCTTAGGGCTTACAGTATCAACATGAACACAATAACCTGTATTGATAATATTATCTCCAACGGTACGCTTTAGAGCAAACTGCTGGCGTCCTTTCTCACTATAAGTAAAAAAACCTAAATCCTGAGAAAACCTTCTTAATACAGAAATAATCATTGCCGGAACATTACCTCTCGGGCATCGGGTTTTACATGACATACACTGCCCACAATACCAAATTGTTTCACTTTTTAGAAGTGCTTCAATTTGCTCATCGTCTCTTGTTTGTACAATATTGCATATCTGACGAGGATCGTATTTGTAAAATTCAGCTGCAGGGCATATTGCTGTACAAACTCCGCAGTTCATACAAGCAGTAAGACCTTCTCTAAATCTGACATCAGTTGATAATAATTCGTAATAATTAGTCATGCACAATTTTTGTTTTGACAAAAATAAGCACACATAAAGTCTTGCAACAGACGTAAAATACTGTATTATATAGAGTACATACAACATAAATCTGTACGTACTAATACTAAAGGAATCCTATTTAACGTGTGTTCGACCTAAGCTTCGGCCACAGTTTAGATAAATTTTGAGTAGAAATATTTCCAAATCTGTGAAGACATATCGGGATATTTTGAGCAGGTTTGGGAATATTTATGCCAAAATTTGATGAATCAAAGTTTAAAGTCCTCTTTACAGCATCTTCGAACTTAACATTTTTCATAATAGCCTTCTGAGCCTGCCGAAGTACACTATTATTTCAAAATCTTTAGTCCGAATTTACTACAAATAGAAGTTTCTGTGACTAGAATCTTAGGTCGAACTCACGTTATTTACTAATTATAATTCTTCGTACTTCGACACCATGTTCAGTCTCAACATGGACAAAATAGACACAAGAATCAAATTGGTCTATTGGTAGATTGATAGTAGAATCCGAAGCACCCCTAGTTTTACCTCCATTATAAACAACTTGTGAATTACAATTAATAATTTTAACATATTTTACTTCAGTTTGGTCTGAAAACTTAATACTTAACTGCTCTGTAGCCGGATTTGGATAAACATCAAAACTGCTGTTCTTACCCTCTCTTGTTTGACCAATATTTGTTGCACTTTAAAATGTAAATGTTGCAATATAATTTAAAGTAGCATTATTTAAATATAAGATTTCAGAGTCTCCATTTTCAGCTTGAAAGTAAACTTCAAGAATATAATCCCCATCAGACAAGCCTTCTAAAAGATTCAAGTCTGTTTCTTCAGGTGGGTCATTCCACCACATTTGAAATAATAATTCATCTTCATCCCACTCAGAATGCCATGGTAAAACAACAGCATTAAAATCACCGGGTGTATCTCCACTCTTGTATAAGCGATAATACATAAGGCAATCAACAATATCACCTTCTGCATCTTTTGAAACAATCAACTGTCCGGATTTTAAGTACAGACTTGAAGAAGAATTTAGCGTACCAAAATTATGTCCGTTAAATTCTGACTCAGTATAAAATACATCTTCTACTCCTCCTTCCCAAATAGCAATTAAGCCTTGATTGATAAACTCGTGTTGTGCATTCAGTATCAATGAAACGAATACAAATACAAAAATGAAGTATGTTTTTTTCATAAGACTTGTAATTTTTGTTTAGAGTTAAAACAAATTTAAATTGTTTTTTTGTTTTATGCAAAAATAATTATTCTAAACTATTGAAAATAAAGAAAGTAGACCTAGGCCTACTTTCTACAATAAATATATTTAAAATCTTTTCTAGTAAGAAAAGACAATTTCTATCATTTCAGGAGATGAATTTCCATCCCATCTGTCTTTAATTCCGATAAAATAATCTTTCCCCACTTCTTTAATTTCAAATTCACCAGGAATATCAATTGTTTCAATATCATCAAGTTCATTATCTTCGTCTAAAACAAATATAGTTGCTGCTGCTTCGATATTGCCAAAATCTTTACCTTTAATATTAAGTGTACAAGTAGCAGATGGTGAAAATTTAAATAAGTCGATATCGCCTAATGGGAATATTGCCATATTTACTGTTTCATTTCCTGTAATTTCTTTAGCATTTGTTTCATTATTATTTGGTTCCAATTCATCCATCTCAGGAATAAAATTAACTAACCAAGTAAATGTATTTTTTGACATTTCTCCACCCCAACGGTCAGCAAGAACGACATAATACTCACCAGGTTCAGTTACTGCCATAGTTTGAGGAATAACATCTATTGATTTCAATACTTCAACAGGATCTTCATTATATTCGTCAAATTGTGCAAAATAAACAGACAATTCAATTTCTTCATCAACATCTTTAGATTTTACTTCTAGATAACCTTGTTCTTCAACTGTAATCTTGAACCAATCTTCGTCTCTTGTTGGAAAAATTGCAGATTCATACTCTTTACCAAATTCAATCTCTTGTGCTAATAATGCATCAGAATTAGGTTCGTAAGAGTCTATTTCTTTTATAAAATCAATTTTAAGAGTAAATTCATCATCAGATGATTTTTCACCCCAACGTTCAGCCACCATAACATAATATGTTCCTTCCTCAAGAATTTGAATTGTAGCAGGCATTTCTTCAAAATTAGTTAAGAAATCTTCTTTCTCATCTCCCCACTCATCGTATTTTGCAAATCTAACCTGAATATCTAAATCCTCAGGAACTCCCTTTGCAAGAGCTTGTAAATACCCCTGCTCTTTAACTTCAACTTTAAACCAATCAATATCTCCTGACTCATCGATCTTAAGACCAAATTCACTTCCTAATTCAACTGCTGTTGCTTCTTCAATTGTATTGTTCGGTTCATGAGATTCAGCTTTCCCTTCTGTTTTACTATCAGAGCCTGATCCACATGCTACAAAGAAAAATACTAATACTCCTAATAATAAATTTATTTTTTTCATTTGTTTAATAGATTTTGTTAAATATGGGTGCTAAATTACATTTTATATAATAATTTGCCAAATAGATTGCAAAAAAAAGACGGTTAAAAACCGTCTTTCTATATTTTGAAGTATAATTTACTGAATAATAATTCTTTCAACCTGAACACCTTTGTCAGTTTGAACACGAATAAAATAAGTTCCTGGCTCCATATCCTCAATTGGAATATCTAAAATATTTGAAGCACCTCTAGATTTTGTTCCCTGATAAACCACATCTGATTGATTATTTATCATTTTAACACTACTTACATTAGCATTAACATCAAATTGTAATGATAGTTTTTCATTTTGTGGACTTGGGACTACTGAAAAAGTACTTTGAGAATTAGTGGTTTTTGCCATTTTATTCCCATCCTTATCATGATCGTTTCCATTATCAAAAACAGGATTAGCAATACTTGCAAATGTAAATCCTATGATTGTAAATGTTAAGATTATTATGCTGACAATTTTTTTCATCTCTTTTTTACTTGATACATTACAAATATACAAAATAATTTTTTACAAAAACAAATAATTTAGGTATTTTTTTACACTTTTTTGCAACCCTGTTTTCAAACGCTTGATTTTCAACACCTTAACCTCGACTTTTATTGAATATTTTTTATTAATAACCCCCTGTTAATAGCTTAAATTTTATACAAATTGCATATTTTACATAAAAAACTTGCCCACTAGTATTTTCCAGCAACGACAAAGGTAAATTCATCGGGTTTAAGTTTATCTAATGCAAATTTATGCAATGTTTTACTATCTATAGAGTTTATCAGCTCAATATTTTGATATATAAAATCTTTTGTTCGAGATCTCGGAATAAGCTTTTCAAACACCATTGAGGTTGGAATTACACCATCAAGTGAAGATATTAATTCACCCATCATATAATTCTTAACAAGCTTTAATTCTGATTCAGGAACAGGTTTTGAAAGTAGCAAATCTATTTCGTTATAAACCTCGCTTATTGCACTTTTCGTAACATCAACACCAACATCAGAAACGACTCTTAATAGTGTTCTATCTGAGTACTCTGTCACAAAAGAACCTATACCATATGTGTAACCTTTATCCTCTCTAATGTTTTTCATTAATCTGGAGCCAAAATATCCACCAAACACAGTATTCAGTATTCCCATTAATATCAAATCCTCATCAGACTTAATGTCTATAAATGTTCCACCATAAATTGTTGATTGAACTGCATCCTTAAAATCATAAACTTTAATCTTGTTTTTTTCTCCGGAAACATTTTTATTCTGAGATAAAATTGATTTATTCTTCCAGAACCTTCCATCTCGTATGTTACCAAAATATTTGTTCAATAAATTCAGTATATTATCATCATATTGACCTGCTATCTGAATTTGACAATTATTACTAGTATAGTGTTCCGAGATAAACTCATTGAGAGATTCTAATTTAACGTTATTAGCATCATCAGCCTGTACAAAATATCCAAGTTGATGCTTATCCCCGAACAATTCGAGATTTAAGCCTCTCATTGCAACATATTTTGTTTTCTTCATATTATTCTGAATTGAAGAATAATACTTTTTCTTTAAAATCTTAAACTCATTTTCGGGTAATGATGGATTAATAATTAAATCTGAAAACAAAGGGATAACCTTATCAAAATCTTTTGTAGGAACAAATAATCTTAAACCAGATAATTCGGCACCTGAGAATGTCTCAACAAAGCTTCCATAATAATCAAAAAATTCGGCAACTTCATCCGGGTTTTTCCCTAATGGAGCTTCTTTTAACAAAGAATTTGAAAAAACAGATTGTAATGCAGAATTTTGATACTAAACTCCTGCTCTAAAAATCATATCTAACTTAATAACCGGTGCATTTGCAGAATAAAAACCATTATAGTTAATTCCATTATCCAAGGTATTTTGAACAGGTTCATCTATCTTTACAGAATCGATTCTTTTCGTTTTAGGACTTATACTTCTGTCTATCATTATTTTCTGCTTTTATTTGATTTATAATAAATACAGGATTCATTTTCATTGCGAAAAATTTCATTTGCTATTCTCACAATCTGATCTTTTGAAACTTCACTATAATTATTTTGAACATCGTTAATCATTTTAGCATCTCCCAATAACTCAAAATATGCAAGTTCCATAGCTAGGTTCAATACTCCTAAGCGAGAAAATAATAATGTGCTCTGAACTTTGTTTTTAACTTTTTCAAGTTCTCTTTCTGAAAATGAACCGTCTTTAATTAACTTTAATTGCTCTTTAATCTTGTTTTCTGCAATCGCAAACTCAAATTCATGATACAATCTACCATTTATCATAAATAAACCCGGGTCTATGGCTCCCTGAATATATGCATCCAATTGAGGAAAGATTTTTTGACCTTTTATAAGACTTTTATTAAACATTGAAGAACGTCCGTTTGATAATAAATCTGATATTAAGTCAGTTGCGTAATAATCCTTATTCAATCTGTCGCACATATGATATGCCAAATAAATTGCATCTGCAGGAACATCACGTTCTAGAGTTAATTCTCTTCTTTCATTTTGCACAGGTTCAGGACTAATATTCCTTTTCTTAATTTGTCTGGTGGGAATATCTGAAAACCACTTATTGCTCAGTGTTTCTATTTCATGTCTACTTACATTGCCTGCAATTACAAGTATCGCATTATTTGGTGCATAGTGATTATAGAAGAACTCTTTAACATCTTCAAGTTTAGATTCCTGAATATGACTTATTTCTTTTCCGATAGTAGACCATTGATAAGGATGAACTTTATATGCCAATGGTCTTAAAAACAAACTTACATCACCATAGGGCTGATTTAAGTATCTTTGCCTAAACTCCTCTGAAACTACATTCCGCTGAACATCCAAGCTCTTTTCTGAGAAACCTAACTCGAGCATTCTGTCAGATTCAAGATAAAAAGCTGTTTCAAGATTCTGCTTTGGTATCGTAATATAATAATTAGTAAAATCGTTATTTGTAAACGCATTGTTTTCACCTCCTGCTTTTTGCAAAACAGTATCATATTCAGGAATATTTTTCGAACCACCAAACATCAAATGCTCAAATAAATGAGCAAAACCCGTTCTGTTTTCATCTTCATCCCTTGCTCCTACATCATATAATAGATTAAAAGCGACTAAAGGAGTTGAAGAATCATGATAAATAATCACTTTTAATCCGTTTCCAAGTGTAAATCTGTCAAATTTTATCATAAGTTTCAATTAAGTTCTCAAAGATAATAATTTTAGCAACTAATTACTTCAATATGTATTTGCTATAAAATTCGTGAAATTTTAAACAAACATGTTAACAAATGTGTAAAAAAATACTTAAATTTGATGCAACCTTACATTAAATTAATAGGTTTTAGAGTTATTGTTTATTAAATTAACCCGTTATGAAGAAATTTACTTTTACATTTATTGCATTCTTATGTGCAATAGGATTATTTGCGCAAGGGAATTTTCAAACTAGTTTTGAACAACAACAAGATGATGTTTATGAACTAAGTTTTAATTTAGATTCCTGGGAATTAAACGAATACACTATTAACGGAACAACATATCAATATGTTGATATGAACGTCAGTACTGTTACTAAAAAAACAGGATGGGCAGAACTTCCTATAATTAGTGCAAGTATTCAGCTTCAAAAACAAAAAGATGTTGATTTTGAAATTGTTTACACTGATTACACTGATTATGAATTAGAGTATCCAATGCTTCCATCAAGAGGTGTAATTTACAGAAATCAAGATCCGTCTTCTATTCCTTACACAATTGATCCGGAATCAATAGTTGATAGCTTTTACCCTGAAGAACTAGCAACAATGGAAGATCCATTTATATTTAGAGATGTACGTGGAACTTCAGTAAGACTTACTCCTTTCAGATATAATGCTGTTACAAATACTCTTAGAGTTTATAACAGAGTAAAAGTTAGAATGATCGAGAATGATGATGAGCCTACTAATCCATTATTATCAGATCATGTAAATACAATTAAAGAAGTAGAATGTATTTATCAAAATATGTTTTTGAACTACGCTCCTCCCGCTGCAAAACCAAGTGCTAGTTTAAGTATGAGTGAATATGGTGATATTTTAGTTATCACTACTTCAACATACGAAGCAGCAATGGAACCATATATCCAATGGAAAAAAGAAAAAGGTTATAATGTTACTTCAACAATTGTATCGACAGGAACAAATGTGGCTACTACAATTCAAAATGCTTACAATAGTAACCCAAACCTTATGTTTGTTCAGCTAGCCGGTGATTGGGCTGACATTAAATCTCCTACTATTAATGTAACAACTAGTGCAGACCCATGCGACCCATTTATGGGTGCTGTTTCGGGAAGTGACAACTATCTTGACATTGCTGTTGGTCGTTTCTCATGTGCTAACACTACTGAACTTACTACACAGGTTAATAAAACCATAACTTATGAAAGAGATCCAGATATGACAAGTGGCTGGAGAGAAACTTTTATTGGTATTGGTTCTGATGAAGGTAGTGGGATTGGTGATGATAGCGAAATTGACTACACTCATGTTCAAAGAATCTACAACAACAGATTAGATCCATTTACCTATAACACACATGAACAAAACTATGACCCTGGGGCAAGTGCAACTGCTGTAGCTGCTGATGTTAATAGCGGTGCATCTACAATTGCATATTGTGGACATGGTCTAGAAGATCAGTTCTATACATCAGGATATAGCAACTCATATGTAAATGCATCAACAAATGGCGACAAACTTCCATTTATTGTATCAGTTGCTTGTATTAATGGTGCCTTCCACTACGGTTCTGATTGTTTTGCTGAAGCTTGGTTACAGAAATCAGGTGGTGGTGCAATTGTAACATGGATGTCAACTATTAATCAACCCTGGACCCCACCTCAAAGAGGACAGGATTATTTTTATGATATTTTATCTGGCGGCTTTAATTATGATACAGATGGTATCTCACAAACAACGGGTTATAACACTACAGAACAACGCACACACTGGGGCTAAATTGTTGTTAACTCAGCAGTATTAATGCTTACTGAAAATAATGGCTCTGATGATATTGAGACTATTAAAACTTGGACAACATTTGGTGATGCTTCTATTCAATTAAGAACAGAAACTCCAAATACTTTAACTTTATAAAATACTGATCCTGAAGTTGGAGTTAATTTCGAAGGTATTGCTTACATAGACGGTTCTCCGGCAGAAAATGTTTTGATTTGTATTTCTGCTGATGACAGTTATTTCTCAGGATTAACTAATGGTTCAGGAGCTTATTCTATTCCTCATAGTTTATTGGGTGGAGATGCTTTACTAGTTGCAACAGCTTTTAATACAACTACAGTATATGAAACCGTAACTGTTATTGATGCATACCCTTGTGCGCCAATAAATAATCTAGTTGCAACATCAACTGATGATGATGTTACTCTTACTTGGGATGTCCCTGCTGAAGGTAACGTAACAGGTTATAATATTTATCAAGATGGTTCTTTGGTCACAACTGTTACTTCCTTAAATTACACTCATACAAATAAAGATAACGGAACTTACGAATATTGTATAAATGCAATTTTTGATGGTGTTGAATGTTATGATGATGTATGTGCAACAGTAATTGTTAATGACGGCAGTAACAGTTCTTGTGAATCGCCATTTGGTTTACTAATCACTGAAGACAGTCCAACTTCCCATACACTTACCTGGGAAGCACCAGCCGGATCTGAAAATATTTTTGATGATATTGAAGGCCATACCGCATTTACTATTAACTCAGCAGGTGATGTGCCATGGGCATTTATCGATGGAGATGCTGCAGCTACATATGGTATATCTGACTATTCTTTTGCTAATTCAGGAACGCCAATGGCCACAATAGTATTTGATCCTACATTAGTAACAAATGATAATGATGGTACACCATTAACAGAAACTACAGCATGTGATCCATTTTATGCTTATTCTGGAAATCAATTCTTTGCTACATTTAATGCAACAAGTCCAACACAAACAAATGATTGGATTATTAGTCCTGAACTAGGCTTTGCAGATCCATTTACATTCTCATTTTATGCTCGAAGTGGACACAAAACAGCCTATGCTGAAGATTTTGTTGTAGCATACTCAACTACCACAGCTGAAGAAGGTGCCTTTACAAATGTTTTAGAAACTGTTACTTCTGCTCCATTCGCTTGGACAGAATATTCATATACAGTACATGCGTCAGCAAAATATGTTGCTATCAACTGTAACTCTAACGATCAATACTATTTCTGTGTTGACGATATTTATATCGGTGATGGGTCAATGCCTACCGCAACACTTACAGGGTATAATGTATACTGTGATGGAATGTATCTTGGAACTACTACAGAAACAACATTTACAAACTCAGACACAGATGAAGATTATCATGAATATTGTATCGAAGATGTTTACGCTGATGACTGTATTTCACCACAAGCTTGTGAAACAATAGGCGCTGCAGCAGTACAATGGGATATCGTAGCATCAGCCGGTACAGGTGGTACAATTTCACCTGCAGGAACAACAACTGTTAACGAAGGTAATGGGCAAGTATACACAATTACACCTGCAACTTGCTACGAAATTGATGATGTCCTTATTAATGGATCAAGTGTTGGTGCTGTGGCATCTTACACATTTAGTAATGTTACGTCAGACCAAACAATAACAGCTAACTTTACTGAGATTGTTTATAATGTTAGTCAAAGTGCTGGAACAGGTGGTGGTATTACTGTTGCAAGTTCTGTTAACTGCGGTGACGACCTCCTAATTACTGTGAATGCAGATGCTTGTTATGAAGTAAATTCAGTTACTGTAAACGGTACTCCTGTTACACTTTCAGGTGACACATATACAGTTTCAAATGTTAGTGAAGATATTACTGTAAATGCTACATTTACTCAAATCTCATACAATGTTACTGCAAATGCTGGAACAGGTGGAATTATTGATGTTGATGCGAATGTCAACTGTGGTGACGATCTAACTTTCACAGTCGATAACAACGCTTGTTACGAAATTGGTACAGTTACAGTAAATGGAACACCTGTAAGCTTATCAGGTAATAGCTATACTATAGTTAATGTAACTGAGGATATTACAATCAATGCTTCTTTCGACGCAATTGTTTATAACGTTACAGAAAGTGCTTGTGCAAACGGTTCAATTTCCGTTGCAAGTACAGTTAATTGCGGTGATGACCTTGTTGTTACTTTTAATCCAGATGATTGTTATGAAGTTTCTTCTTGTACTATTAATGGTAGTTCTGTAACTGTTGTTGGTAATACTTACACTGTTGTTAATGTATCTGAAGATATTGAAATAAATGCCAGCTTTGGTGTTGCAGCGAACTATGATATTATTACAGATGCCGGTACAGGTGGAAGTATTGACTTATCTACAGCTTCTGTAGCTTGTGGTTGTGAAGTAACACTTACTGTTTATCCTGAAGCATGTTACGAAATTGGTCAAGTTACAGTTAACGGAACTCCTGTTACTCTTGTTGGAGATAGCTATACTATTACTAATATCACAACTGAGACAACAATTGCTGCTACTTTTGACCAGATTACCTATAATGTATCTACTTCTGCTGGAACAGGTGGAATTATTGTTGTCGCAAGTAATGTTGGGTGTGGTGATGACTTGTTAATTACTGTAGATGCAGATGCATGTTATGAGATTGGAACTGTTAATATTAATGGAACTTCTGTTACTCTAACAGGTAACAATTATACAGTCTACGATGTAAGCGAAGATATCAATATCGAAGCAACATTTACATTATTATCATATACAATAACAGCTAATGCCGGTACAGGTGGTAGTATCACTCCTAGTGGTGAAACTGCAGTTGATTGCGGAACAAATCAAACATTCACTATTACTCCTGATGCTAACTATATTGTTAACGATGTACTTGTTGACGGTCTTAGTGTTGGTGCTGTTACAGAATATGAATTTGTAAATATAGCAGACGATGCTACTATTATTGCAACCTTCTATAATGTTTCTGGAATTATTAGTTCAAATAGTAATGAGATAAACATTTATACTAACCCTGCTGATAATTTAATTACAATTGACTTAAATTATAACGAAACTAATGCGGATCATGTTAATATAATGTCAGTTGACGGTAAAATTGTAAGCACTCTAGGTATTACATCAGATAAAACAGAGATTGATATTTCAAACTTCTCAAGTGGAGTTTACTTCTTAAATATTAATTCTGAAAATTCTGCAATACAAACTATCAAACTTATTAAATTATAGTTTAGTATAATTAGCGATTTGAAAACTGCCTGTTTTGAAACAGGCAGTTTTTTTTTATCTTAGTCAAAAATTTATTAAAATGAAAAAGAACATTTTTATACTTATTGTAGGCTTAGTTACCTTAGCCCCTTTTTACTCTAAGGCTTGTACTAACTATCTTGTTACAAAAGGTGCATCTGAAGATGGATCAACAATGATTTCATATGCAGCCGATTCTCACATCAGATATGGAGAATTATATTGGAGACCTGCAGGGACCTGGCCGGAAGGAAGTATGATTACCCTCTATGATAGGGGAACAGCCAAACCACTTGGGCAAATACCTCAGGCAGCTGTAACATATCAGGTAATTGGTTTCATGAACGAACATCAGGTTTCGATTGGAGAAACCACTTATGGTGGTCGACACGAATTGATGGATAGTTTAGCAATAGTTGATTATGGTAGTTTAATGTTTCTGGCGCTACAACGTTCAACAAGTGCTCGAGAAGCTATCAAAGTAATGTTCGAATTAGTTTCTGAATATGGTTATGCAAGTTCAGGAGAATCTTTTTCAATTGCCGATAAAAATGAGGTCTGGATTTTAGAAATGATAAGTAAAGGATGTGAACCCGTTTGGGATAAAAAACAAAAGAAATACATAAATAAAAATAAAGGTGCTGTTTGGGTAGCAATCAGAATACCTGATGGATATGTTTCTGCACATGCAAACCAAGCAAGAATCACTAATTTTAAACTTAGTGATGGTAAAACTTCTATTAGCACAAAAGAAATTGACAAAATATTTAATCCCGAAGTGGAAATTGTTTATGCCGATGATGTTATATCATTCGCAAAAGAAAAAGGATATTTTGAAGGGGAAGATAAAGATTTTTCTTTCTCGGATGCTTACGCACCTCTAAGCTATGGTGGAGCACGTTTTTGCGAACTTAGAGTTTGGGCATTTTTTAATGAAATAAGCGATGATATGAGCAAATATTGGGAGCATGCTATTGGAAATGACTTAAATATTAGAATGCCACTATACATTAAACCAAATAAAAAACTATCACCTGCCGATCTAATGAGCTATAAAAGAAACCATCTTGAAGGCACAGATTTAGATATGAGTAAAGATTACGGTGCAGGACCATTTGGATTACCATACAGATGGCGTCCTTTAACCTGGGATTACGATAGTGTTACATACTGCAACGAAAGAGTAACAGCAACTCAACAAACAGGATTTTCCTTTATATCCCAAATGCGTTCTTGGTTGCCCGATCCGATTGGTGGTGTATTTTGGTTTGGTGTTGACGATGCCGCTTCTTGTGTTTATGTTCCTTTCTACTGTGGCATAACTAAAACCCCAAAAAAATGGTCGGAAGGTTATGGCGATATTCTGACATATAAAGATGATGCTGCATTCTGGGTGTTTAACAGAGTTGCTCATTTTGCGTACCTGTTCTATAATAGAGTAATGCCTGATTTAACGCATCAGCAAGCCTTACTTGAAAACAAATTCTTTGAATATCAGCCATTAGTTGATCAATCTGCATTGGAATTGTATAGCGAAGATCCTGAAAAAGGTAAAGAGTATCTAACTGATTATTGTGTTTCAAATGCTAATTATGTTGTTGACTATTGGAAAGAATTTGGCGAATGGCTTCTGGTAAAATATCTTGATGGAAACATAAAACAGGAAGAAAACGGAGAGTTTTTACGCAACCCATGGGGGTATCCAAAATCGCCTAAGTTCCCAGGCTATCCTGATAGTTGGAAAGAAGATTTAATTGAGGAAACAGGAGATCAGTTTAAAATGAGGTAAAGAAGGAGACGGATGACGTATGTTGTTGTCTACAGTTAAAAGATTCCTGAAAAAATAGAAAATACCACAGATACACTTATTATTAGTGCGTCCGTGGCTTTTAAACTATTGTTTTACAAACCTTATCATTTCAGCTTCTCTTTCATTCTGTATTCCAACAAAATATACACCTGAAGCTAATTTTGAGATATCAATTGAACCACCTGAAAATGCAGTTTGATTGATTAATTCTNGATTGATTAATTCTTTACCACTTAAATCATATATGATAATATCTGAATCTGTTTGCATTCCTGAGATATTAAGCATGTCAGATGCCGGATTTGGAAAAACACTAATATTACTAGTATTTTCTTGTTCGTTGTTTACCAAAACTGTTTCATAGATTATTGACCAACCGGGAGAGCGATTGTAAGAATCTGTAACATAAGTAATATAAACTTCATTTCCTGAGCTAATCATACTTACGGGCAATTCTGAACCAAATGTAAATTCACCAATTACAGGAGCAAATTCGCTATTACCATCATATAGTATTAAAATGTCATTTGTATATAAATCAAAATAATGCCACCTCATAAAAATAGCATTCCCAGATTTTGAACCTGGACTAATTAACCATGAGCACTCTGAATTATTCTGTGAAGGATAATCGTCTCCACTCCCATCATTAATTGTATCAGTTAAATTCGTACAAGTAGTCTCATTACAAAACATAGAACAGAATGGATCATCCACTTCATAAACTGTTACATTAAACGAAGTATCATGAGTGCAACCCCAGTCATCGATAACAGAAAAAGTATAAGTATAATCGCCAGATTCACTAATTATTGCATAAGTTGAGTCTCCAAACTCAGAATCTACACCGTAGCCTGACCAACCAATATCCTGACTATCTTCGCTTGTATCATAAGTATTAGTATATTCCCAACTCCCACTCTCTGACACTCCATCAGCCAAATTAATAACACTTGAAAAAACATTTCCATCATCCAAGCCTAAATTGTCTAAGAAATTTATGCACCACTCTCCAGCTACCGGACATCCAACAAGACCTTCAAAACTTTCTACGGATAGATATTCACCGGCAGGTAACGTACTCCCAGACGCACAACTGTCAGAAACTACTGCTGTTGCATTAGAATACCAACAATAATCATAACCAATACCTGGATTACAATCATCTGCATGATCAGGTTCACCAAAATAAGAACTACCGCAAACCTGTTCATATAGTGTAATACTCTGTCCGTTTGGGCATTCCAATTAAATATCCAAATCTCCCATATAAGAATGTTCCATATTCATACAAACAGAAATGATGTCTTCAGGAGATGTAATTATAGCATTTTTTGCAAATGAATAAAAAGTAAAACAGGTTGATTGCCAAACACCAACAACATCTTCAAAACAAATCGGATATGAATTTCCCAATACTGGATTTACATTAAAGGTATATTGTATAAACGCGCCATTTAATACTAATTGTTCACCTAGACAAATCCCTTCATCTATAATAATTTCCGAAAAATCAGGACGTAATGATGTTCTTATTCTCAAATTATCATCAAAGTGTTCAACGCAACCATTTGAGTCTATAGTGGTTAGATGCACAGAATATCCACCAGATTGTTCTAAAACAACCTCAGGATTAAACAAACCTTCCCCCTCATATATTTCTTCATAATCTTCTGTTACGAACTGCCATATATAGTACAAGTTTTCAAAAGACTGATGATATACAATATCATTATTGGGAAATACTGCATTCCCAACCATTAAAATACTTTCTACATGACAAATATCTACCCACATTGAATCCAAGTTTGTTATTTCCGGATCAGTATTAACAATGTCAATTTCATAATCCTGACATGAATAAGAGCATGATATACTAGCAGCAAAACCAGGATATGTCACAGAACCATCTGTATGCATTACCAAAGTAATTGAATTCCCAGAAGCAACAATTTCTTGTCCTAGAAGATTTGTTGACCCAGAAGGAGCAATAATCGATGGAGATGCGATTGATTCTCCATCATATATGCTCAAATTATCAAAAGTAGCACTTTCAAAATTAAACTCTGTAAAAAACAATCTTATATTTGTTTCTGAATCTTCTGACACAATTGTTATGGTATAATCTTCATTATTGTCATAATTCCCATCTGCTCCCCCAGAATCATATAAAACACCACTACAAGTTGTTATAGTTCCTCCCTGAGAGATTAAATATTCCTCTTGGGAAAACATAGATAATGTGCATAGCAAAACAATTGCTAATACTATAAATTTGCGGATTGAGGCTATCATTTTGTAAGTATTTATTAAACAAATGCAATGTAAATATAGTGTATTAATATACAAAATGCAAATAAATAAATAAAAAAAGGGAGATAATATCCCCCTTTAACAAATATTGTAATATTAACTATTCTTTGATAAACTTAATTACCTGCGCTTCTCTTTCATTCTGTATTCCAACAAAATATACACCTGAAGCTAATTTTGAGATATCAATTGAACCACCTGAAAATGCAGTTTGATTGATTAATTCTNGATTGATTAATTCTTTACCACTTAAATCATATATGATAATATCTGAATCTGTTTGCATTCCTGAGATATTAAGCATGTCAGATGCCGGATTTGGAAAAATAACAATATCCGAAATACTTTCTTCCTCAACATCTAAAACTGAAGTAGTATAACTTAGCTCCCATCCATTTGTCTGGCCTTCAGAATTTGTTACAAATCTAAGATATACTTCATCATTATACACCATAAGTTCTGTTGGGATATCATTTGCTGAATACTCTCCTATTAAAGTTCCTGCAGTAGAATTCCCTTCATAAACATATAGGATATCTCCCTCTAATGTATTGAATTGCGTAAAGTTTATTTTAATATATTCAACATCATGGTCTGTTAAAGATATTAACCAATCACAATCTTGATTATTAAAATAGTAATTAGGTCCGGAACCATCGTCAAATGTCCATTCTCTTTGATTATATTCTATAGAATTACAATACTCTGCATAATTTGGAGTAAGATTAATTAAAGCTCCCTGTCCCCAATGAAAATCCATTTGTGGATTTACATCATCAAGATAATAATAGCCATCGCCATAGCCACCCCAACCCCAGTTGAAATGAAAGTATGAAGTATCCTGATAGCCATCACAAACAAAAGCATGACCATTACCACCATCATCAGTTCCGCGATATAAGATTGGATGTCCTTTATCCAAATCTTCCCTTAGTAAGAATTTCCACTGATAATCCTCATATAAGTACATTTCTTCTTCTGTAACTCCTGAGCGATATCTGAAATTCTGTTTCAAAGCGTAAAATTAGTTTGATATAGATGAACCTGAGCCATCAGGACCATAATCCATACCAACAGAAACACCGCAATGATAAATCAATTCTGCAATTGCATCACGACTCATTGTATTAATTGAATTTGTCATTTCGTCCCATTTATACTCAGTCCCTTCAAAATCAACTTCAATATAAACTCCCCAAAAATACTCCGCTGACCCACGTCCTGTTTCAGGGTAATCCCAAAACTTCATTACCTGAGCCATTGCTGTAGCAACACAACCTGCATAAACTTTCCCTCCGGGTCCCTGAGGATGTTCAGGACAATAATAATTATATGGAGAATTCTGATTCCATCTGGTCTCAATCAATTGACTAACACCTTTTACTGATTTTGAATCAGGTAACTCATTATTAAGAACCTCTTCCCACATCTGATCAATTCGATAATCATTTTCAATATCATTTTCAATTATAAGATCTAACTGTTCCATGTATTTATCAATCCATAATTGATTTGCAGGAGCTAAATCATCATAATCAAATGTACTTTCAAAAGAATATGCTAAAACTGGGGCTATACTTTTATTAGCACTAACAATAACAAAGCCTCCTTTCTGATAATTTAATACATATAGCGCATCATTTCCTGCAGGCGATTTAATCAAACGCTCTTCCTTAACAACAGGAGTTGATTTAACTAAATCAAAAGCTTGTGCTTTGTGTTTATAAAAATTAGAGCCTGCTATTATGGCTTCATCTTTTGAAATTGCCTGAGCGAATAAACCTATACTAATAACAATTCCTAAACATATAGATAAGATATTTTTCATAACAATAGTTTTGTTGTAAAATTAATATTAAGACTCTTAATTATGAATAAGAGATGCATTTAATTATTAATTTTATACAAACAACTATAAACAAAGGCTTAGTGAACTTTATTAATCATGAATGTAAAATAAGATTTAGGGGAAAAAAGATAAATAATAAATTTTAAAGATTTTTTAAAGCTGAATTAATCTTAAAACAAAAAAAAATATGATAAATTTGTATGTATTAACCATAGAAAACAAATTATGCAGATAGGCTCAAAAACTAAAATAATCGCAACTCTCGGACCTGCAAGTAATGATAAAGAAACTCTTAAAAAGATGATTCTGGCGGGACTGGATGTATTTCGTTTAAATTTTTCTCACGGAAGCCATAAAGAAAAAGCAGAAACAATTAAAACCATCAGACAATTGGAAGATGAACTGGATGTTAGTCTTGCTATTCTTGCCGACTTACAAGGCCCAAAATTGCGTATTGGTATGGTAGAAAATGAGCCTGCAACAATTTCTGAAGGTGAAATTATTCATTTTAGCACAAATGAAAACATCACTGAGGAAAAAACATATTACATGAGTTATCAGGATTTTCCTAAAGATGTAAAAAAGGGAGACATTATTTTAATTGACGATGGCAAGCTAAAACTCGAAGCAACAGAAAGTAATAAAACTGATAAAGTTTCTGCAAAAGTTATTCATGGAGGACCATTAAACTCACGTAAAGGGGTGAACCTTCCTGATACTAAAACAAGCTTACCCAGTTTAACTGATAAAGATAAAAAAGACCTGCTTTTTGCACTTAATAACGATGTTGACTGGGTTGCACTTTCATTTGTAAGACAAGCTGAAGATGTAAGTTACTTAAAAGAATATATTGCAGGATTTCATAAAGAGGTTAAAATAATATCAAAAATTGAGAAACCAGAAGCAGTTGACAATATCGATAAGATTATCGAACTTACAGATGCAATTATGGTAGCTCGTGGAGATCTTGGTGTGGAAGTGAATTTCGACAAAGTTCCTGTTATTCAGAAAATGATTGTTGACAAATGCATCGACGCATCCAAGCCTGTAATTATAGCTACTCAAATGCTTGAAAGCATGATTACAAACTTCAGGCCTACAAGAGCTGAAGCAAACGATGTGGCTAATGCTGTTTTAGATGGAGCTGATGCCTTAATGCTTAGCGGTGAAACATCTGTTGGTAAATATCCTGTTGAAACAATAGAAGCAATGCAGGGCATTATTGATTTTACAGAGTCAAATCGAGATATTTACTATAAGGTACATCCTCCAAAAGAAGAAAGTAGTAGATATCTACCTGATTCATTATCTCAATCGGCATGCACATTAGCAGAGAGAGTTAATGCAAAAGCAATTATTCCTTTTACATTTTCAGGATATACAGCAATTCGATTATCAAGTCACCGTCCAAAAGCTGAAATATTCACATTTACAGCGAATAAAGATTTGTTAAGAGTTTTACCTTTACTTTGGGGTGTAAATACATTCTACTTCCCTATTTTTGATTCTATCGATGAAGCAATTGAGTATTCGATTGGCAAACTTCTTGATAAAGGTTTGATTTCCAAAGGAGATTTGGTTATACATATCGCAAGCACACCAATTACTGCCAAAGACAGAACAAATATTATTAAGTTAAGTAAGGTTTAACATATTGCAATAAAATAAAATATTATATAAGAAAAATGGGCGCCGATTAACTCGTCACCCATTTTTTATTTTTAAAACGCTATTTATTCTTTAATATAATAAGCTATTCTGTTTTCTTAAATAACGAGTCAACAAATTCTCGTTTGTTAAAAACCTGAAGGTCTTCAATTCCCTCACCAATACCGATATATCTAACAGGAATTTTAAATTGGTCTGAGACACCAATTACAACACCACCTTTAGCCGTTCCATCAAGTTTTGTAACAGAAAGTGCTGTCACATCAGTAGCTTTTGTAAATTGTTTTGCCTGTTCATAAGCATTTTGGCCTGTTGAACCATCAATAATAAGCATAACTTCATGAGGTGCTGTATCAACAAGCTTTTGCATAACTCTCTTAATTTTAGAAAGTTCATTCATTAAATTAACTTTATTATGCAAACGTCCGGCAGTATCAATAATAACAACATCCGCATCAGCTTTTATTGCAGACTGAACAGTATCATACGCTACTGAAGCCGGATCAGAGCCCATATTCTGGCGAATCATCTCAACTCCTACTCTGTCTGCCCAAATTTGTAATTGATCTATTGCAGCAGCTCTAAAAGTATCAGCAGCACCAATAAAGACTTTTTTACCAGCGTTTTTATATTTGTTAGCTAATTTTCCAATAGTAGTTGTTTTACCAACACCATTAACACCAACAACCATTATTACATAAGGTTTATTTTTTGCTAAAATCTCTTCTTCATCAGGGCTACCTGCATTATTCTCTTCGAGTAAAGATGCAATAGTATCGCGTAAAAGCTCATTAAGTTCATCAGTTCCCACATATCGCTCACTGCGAACACGCTTTTCAATTCTTTCAATTATTTTCACAGTTGTGTCTACTCCAACATCAGAAGCGATTAAAACCTCTTCTAATTCATCGAGTACTTCATCATCAACTTTTGATTTTGCAAAGATGATGCGATTAAGTTTATCAAATACGCTTGTACGGGTTTTTTCAAGGCCTTTATCCAGTTTTTCTTTCTTATCCTTACCAAAGAGTCCAAATAATGCCATAATCTGAGATTTTCAACAAATATAAACAAATTCCAAATAAAACAAAAAGCACCTCACCCCACAGGGCAGGTGCTCTTAAATATTTTTAAGAATCATTACTTCTTTGCTAAGAATTCTTTAGATAATTCTTTATCAATAATGGTTTCTTTAAATTGATATGCACCTGATTCAGGTGATTTAACCATTTTAATACATTTGACTACACTACGGCCACCTTCTTTTTTCAGTGTTGCAACTACTTTCTTTGCCATAATTCAAATTATTTAATTTCTTTATGTACTGTTACTTTCTTTAAAAATGGATTGTACTTCTTAAGCTCCATTCTATCAGGAGTATTTTTTCTGTTTTTAACAGTAATGTATCTTGAAGTACCAGGCATGCCTGTTTCTTTATGCTCAGTGCATTCCAATATAACCTGTACGCGATTTCCTTTACTTTTCTTTGCCATTATCTAATCCTCCAGATATTAATTCTTAATGTAACCTTTTTCTCTTGCTTCTTTCAATGCTACACCTAAACCTTTCTTAGAGATTGTTTTAATTCCTCTAGCAGATACTGTTAAAGTAATCCATTTTCCAGTTTCCTCATCAAAAAAGCGTTTTGTATGTAGGTTTACATCAAATGTTCTTTTTGTTCTGCGTTTTGAGTGAGAAACATTATTTCCACCCATTGCTGTCTTTCCTGTAATTTGACAAATTTTTGCCATAACTATATCCTCTTTAATTTTTTAGGACTGCAAAAATCGTTATTTTTCTTTTAATAGCAAAACTTTTTGAGGTTTTTTTTCGCCTTACACAATAAAAACATGTTAATAAGTCCATAATTGCCTGTATTTAAGGCATTTTATTGTTAATATTTAGCTCTGATTCACAATTTTACAGTTGAAAATTTCATGCAAAATTAATTAAAATTGTTAATGTACTACACAAAATAATTTTTAATTTTACAGTTTAAATAAAATTATATAATCGTGGAAGAAAATACATTTGACCCTAAACTCTCCGAAACCAATCAGGATGAGATTATTTGTAGCAATTGTGCTGCAAAACTTGAGTTTAAACCTGGAACAACATCTTTAACATGTCCATATTGTGGGACTGATAATGAAATTGCCATAAGCGAAGAATCTATAGACGAGCTTGACTTTGAACAATTTCTTAAAGACGCTGAAAGTGGAAGTGATATAGAAGAGATTGCAACAATAGCTTGTAACGCATGCGGTGCAGTAACAAGTTTAGACCCTAATGTGGTTTCCAGTGATTGCCCTTTCTGCGGCAACAAGCTTATTGTTAAAAATGAAAGTACAAGTAAAATAATAAAACCAAAATCCTTACTGCCATTTAAAATAACAGGTAAAGAAGCCTTAGAATCATTTAAAAAATGGCTTAAAAAACTTTGGTTTGCTCCTCCTGGACTTAAAAAGTTTGCAACTCAGGCAGAGAAACTTGCCGGAATGTATATTCCTTACTGGACATATGATTCAGATACTTACAGCCGCTTTAAAGGACAGCGTGGTGATGATTACAGAACAACAGAAACATACACTGAAGGTGGTCAGACAAAAACAAGAACTGTTACTAAAACAAGATGGACAAATGTATCAGGTAGTCTGAGCTTATTCTTTGATGATGTACTAGTTATTGCAAGTAAATCACTGCCACAAAAGAAAACCGATAAGCTTGAGCCATGGGATCTTGAAAATCTTGTTCCTTTTGACGAGAAGTTCCTTTCTGGTTTTAGAACCGAAACTTATGGAATCGGACTAAAAGATGGATTTGATGTTGCTAAAGATAAAATGGATCCTAAAATCCGCGAAGCTATTAAGAAAAGAATAGGTGGAGATCATCAAAAGATTACATGGGTGTCTACATCATATTCAAATATTACTTTCAAACATACATTATTACCTATATGGATTAGTGCTTACAGATTTAAAGATAAAGTTTACAGATTTATCGTTAATGGACGTACCGGTAAAGTTCAGGGTGAAAGACCTTGGTGCTGGTTGAAAATTGCACTTCTCGTATTAGGTATTGTAGGTGCTATTGCATTAATATATTACTTTTTTGGACAATAATTAATAAATAAATAAAAACGTAAAACATGACAACAAAAATTTCAAAAGCACTGTTAATTTTACCTGCAATATTTTTATTTATTGCTTGTAATAATACACAGACAAAAAATGAAGAACAAGAACAAGAACTTACAGAAATGCAAAAACTTGTAAATAATTATGCTGAAGTCGAGCTGACTGCCGACCTAAGCCATCTTTCTGATAACCAGAAAGAAATGCTTAAAAAGCTTATCGAAGTTGCAGATATTATGGAAGAACTCTTTTGGAAAGATGCAATTGGTGATAAAGAAACATTTCTTGCAAGTATCGAAGATGAAGATGCAAGAAAATATGCAGCCATTAATTATGGACCATGGGACAGATTAAACGGTAATGAGCCTTTTATTGAAGACTTTGGACCAAAACCTGCCGGAGCAAATTACTATCCACAGGATATCACTGAGGAAGAATTTGAAGCTTTTGCTGACCCTAACAAAAGAAGCTGGTATACTCTGATTCGTAGAAATGAAGAAGGTGAACTTGTTTGCGTTTGGTATCACGAAGAATATGCCGAGCAAATTGAGAAAGCTGCTACTTTACTTGAAGAAGCGGCAGAACTTGCAGAAGACGAAGGCTTCAAAAACTATCTTAACCTAAGAGCTGAAGCTTTACGTACAGATGTTTATCTTGAAAGTGATATTGCATGGATGGATATGAAAAACAATATGATTGACTTTGTTGTTGGTCCAATTGAATCATACGAAGATGGTTTTAAAGGTATCAAAGCAGCTCATTCAGGACAAATTCTTGTTAAAGACCTTGTATGGAGCGAAAATATTGCAAGATTCAATGCTCTTCTTCCTGAATTACAGCAAAGTTTACCTGTCGCAGCCGAATATAAAGCTGAAGAAGCTTCAACATCCGGTGATATGAATGTTTACTATGTAATTTATTATGGTGGAGACTGCAATTCTGGCGGAAAAAATATTGCAATAAATCTTCCAAACGATCCAAGAGTTCACTCTGCAAAAGGTTCAAGAAAGCTACAGTTGAAAAATGCAATGCAAGCAAAATTTGATAAAATATTAGTTCCTATCGCAGAATTACTAATTGATGAATCACAATTAGATCATATTAAATTTGAGGACGGTTTCTTCCAAAATGTTATGTTCCACGAAGTGGCACATGGACTAGGAATTAAATATGTATTAAATTCTAATGTTTCTGTTCGTGATGCTTTAGAAGATTATTACAGCCCTCTTGAAGAAGCAAAAGCTGATATTACAGGACTTTACCTTGTTACAAAACTTTATGAAATGGGTGAATTTACCGAAAAAGACCTTATGGACAATTATGTTACCTTCCTTGCAGGTATTTTCCGTTCTGTACGTTTTGGTGTAGCAAGCTCACACGGTAAAGCAAATATGCTTGAGTTCTATTATCTTCAGGAAAAAGGCGCTTTTGTTCGTAACGAGGAAACAGGAAGATACTCTGTAAATCTTGAGATTATGAAAGAAGCTGTTGCAGAACTTGTTAACGAAATAATCGTAATACAGGGTGATGGTAATAAAGCTGCTGCTAAAGAATGGATTGACACTAAATCTGCTGTTGGACCTGAGCTTCAAAAAGACCTTGACAGAATTAACGAAGCTGGAATTCCAAAAGACATAGTGTTTAAACAAGGCGCTGAAGTTTTAGGATTGTAATCACAAACTGACACTATATAATGCAAAATGACCGGGATTTTATTCTTGGTCATTTTTTTTGATTATAAGCTCTAGAAAAGGCTTACAATACGAATTGTTGTTGTGAAATCTTAATTACTGTTTATAATACCTAAGACCATCTATCTCCATATACCAAGTATAATTATAAACATCTCCATAGTGGCAAGGGCAATAAATTATTATCGAATCATTCTCTTCTGTCGGAACTTGATCTATTTCAAATTTATGTATCACTCCAATCTTTAAAACATTATCATTAATCCTTACTTTTCCTTTATAACTAACAGGCTCAAGATTCTGCCCATCTGTATAATACTCACCAGTATTATCATTTCTTATAATCAAAGTATGCTGATTACATCCCTCTCCGAAACATTCTGTTTTCCATACTCCAACAAAATCTGAATTTTCATCTACTACAAGTTTTTTACATGCACTTGAGAATACAAGAACAAAAAATAAAATGTATAATGCTGTCTTTTTCATAAAGTGTTTTCTATATATTATTTTTTTCTCACTAATGAATAAAACTGTCACGCAGTTTTTGAATCATTCTGGTTTTCAACAGGAATAATAATCTCATTTATTTGATTATACAAGATTATCTGCGTATTTCAATTATTTCCCATATCTCATTCTTACGTCTTACCGTGCATGAACATGCGGGTAAATATACTTGTTCGTTTTTCTTTTTGGAATTTTTAAAACTGATAGTTCGTACATCACCTGTACTAAAAAAATCATCACCTGTAAAATCAATACGTCCAAAATAAATTGTATCACCAAATTGAACACTACTTCCTTCTACAACATCCAAAATTACTGCCTGATACTTTTCACCCCATCCAACCGGTAAATGAGATGTAACTCTTAACTTAAACGTCACAACATCAGAATCTTGAGAAAACAAACTCAAACCAATTGAAAGGAATAACACAAACAGAAAACATGCCTTTTTCATAAAAATATTTTTGCTTTTAATAGCAAAAATTGAACCAATAATTTACTCAGGTCCCTTATCCGTACTATTATTCTCAATTCTGCTGTGGGACCGGAACTTCAAAAAGACCTTGACAGGATCAACGAAGCAGGAATACCTAAAGATATTGTTCTTGAACAAGGTGCTGATGTTTTAGGATTGTAAATACAAACTTGAATATAAAAAATGTAAAATGGCCGGGGTTTTATTTCGGTCATTTTTTTGTTATAATCTCCTAACTGATTCATAAAGATGTTTATCTTTGGATTCTTCTTCTTTGTTCATTTTAAAATTTACAATTGGTAGAATTCTACAATACCAAGGATTAGCAGATCTAATATTAATTAAACCGAATTGTACTCCCTTACCATTATACGATTGATTAATCAAGCCAAATTGCACTCCCCAATTTCTTCTTGCACGATTGAATAATCCTATTTGCAAACCAGACATTGCATGGCAATATCCACATACACAGCTTCTATATCCAATACTATTTGTAAGGCCAACAGAAACACCGTTAAACTTGTGTCCATAAAGATTAAATGCACCTAAAACTAAACCATTTGCTGTTGTCCAGTAATTAATTGCGCCAATTCCAATTCCATTTAATCTATCTGCATAAGTCAATAATGAAAAATTAATGCCATTTATCGTACCTATGGAATGTATTCCTGATACAGATATTCCATTTGTGTAATCTCTGGTAAAACCACGAAGTGCAATTCCACATGTCATCCCATCGCTAAACCCGGCGATATTAATTCCATAAACAAGCCTGCTTCTACTGACAAACCTTAAACTCAAAGCATAGCTAGTATTATATGTTTCTGATACAATACATTTGCCTTTCTTGACATTATTAAGGGACTCATACAAAATATCCTTGTTATCCTTTGCAAACAACTGATATTGAAAGCCGATACAAAGAATTAAAAGAAAAAAGAAAAACTTATTTTTCATATCAATGCGTTACTAGAAACTTAACGCATAAAACGACATTATTATTTTACATTGAACAAATTTGAAATGATTATTATTCCACCGCTCTATCCGACTAAAAAAGCCAATTACTTAGCAAATCCCATAATTTTTCTAATGTGATCAATGTTGTTTTTACTGGTTAATTTCTCAAGCAATATCATAGCAACACAAATAGCAGTTGATGGGTTCCATGAAGTAATAACATTATCTTCAACAACAATCGGATTATTAATTACATCCACATTAAAATCCTCAAGCTGCTTTCTTCTAGTGATATATGTTGTAGCTCTTTTACAAGTTAAAATTCCACTTTTGCCAAGAGGCAAAGCTGCAACACAAATACTCGCAATAATTTTATGCAGCTTATTAAATTCTTTAATCAAATCAAGAAACTTATCATCAAAAGCCTCTTCGTAAAAACCATACTCTTCAAAACCACCTGGAATTGCAATAGCATCAAAGTCCTTAACATCAACCTCATCAATCGTTTTATCTACAATAATCTTATAATTGAAAGAACTAATTACTTCTTTATTGTAACTACAGGTTATCAGTTGAGTTGACTTATCTCCTTCAAGAGAATTCCATCCAAATACATCCATAAATACACTTGCTTCATATATTTCGAATCCTTTTGGTAAAAATAGGAGTACTTTCTTCATAATTAGTTAATTATTAAACTATTCAGGAGTCCTATCCGGTCCATTATTCTCAATCCTGTTATTCTCAAATTTAAAAACCGGATGATCATCAATTGCTTCCTGCCATACTCCTCCATCGATATCTGTATAGGCGCCAAGTGAATTATTATGGATATAGCAATTTCTAATAAGTATATCTGAATTTCCTACATTATCATGCAAACCTGCCAAGCCACAACCATTAAGATCGCAGTTTTCAATTACACAATTATGAGCATTATCAAACATTATTACTCTACCTGAGCAGTTTTGATTCTCTCCATCGCCGGGTTTTGTGTGCATCATATGAAAATTCTTAACCAAGATATTGCTACCCATTATTTCCATCACACTTGAATATAATTTATTGCTGTACAAGTGCACATCGCCTACTCCCTCAATAACAATATTCTCTCCGGTAATCCATATTCCACCATCTGCATAATATTCACCTTCCTCAACCAACACATACAAATCTGATTTTCCAGAGTACTTACCAAAATACGCAAACAATGACTTGTACTCTCTATCAGGACCAATAATAACTGTTTCTCTTGGTTAAAAATCAAATAACCATCTCGCTATAGGGTTTTCCTCTGTAAAATAATCAGACTTTTGAAAAGTCTTTTCATCAATATTCTCTTTTTTCGAAACTTGTGAGGATTTACATGCAAAAAGTAACATGATAATTGAAAGCAAATAAATTGTTTTTTTCATAGAGTCTATTTTTATGGTTGATATTTTTAATAGATATCAAAAATAATAAAATTAAGTGAAGTGGAATTTGAAATCCAGCTTTTCTTTTCTCCAACTAAACTATACATTTATATTTAATATTATCAAACTCCACATATTTCAAAAACTTTCCGTAAATTTGGTACTGAATTAACGATAAAACACAGATATGAAACTTTTATTAAGCTTATTTCTAACTATTATTTGCATATCAGCATTTGCACAACCATTTGACGAAACAATAATCACAGGCAACTTTCCTGATGCATATAAAGCAAAAGTTGCTGATCTTGACGATAATACCTACGAAGACATCGTTGCAGTTGTTGTTGGTGGAATTGCTTGGTTTAAAAACACCAATGGCTCTGATTTTGAGACAATTATGATTACAGACTCAATTCTAGTCAGAGATATTGATATTGTTGATTTTGATTTTGATACTGATATGGATATGGTGGGTTTCAATTCTACTTCCGGTATTTTATTCACATTAATTAACGATGGTAGTGAAAACTTTACATATAATGTAATCACAGATACCCTACCTGATATTAAACAGATTACAGCAGTAGATACCGATAATGACAATGATATAGATATATTCTTTAATATCTATGATGGTGGATTTTACGATGTGTACTTATATGAATTCGATGCCGGGGTTTACTTGCCCGCAGTACAGGTTGACCGAGTTGATTATTCAAAAGATATCTACGTTTTTGATTATGAAAATGACAATGATGTTGATTTTCTTACCAAAGTCAACTACACTCCTTTTGATACTGAAGAGATTGGGATAATGGTAAATGATGGTTCAAATACTTTTACTGAAATAGTCGTTTATGAAAGTACCGGAGATATCAATATTACAGATGCTCAATTTGTAGATATTGATGATAACGGGATAGGAGACCTAGTCATAGCAGATAACACTCAAAATGAGCTATATTGGCTCGAAAATGCAGGAAGTTCAAGACACAATATTCTGGCAAGTGCTGACGCAAGTGCCGTTTTAGTACAGGATTACGATAACGATGGTGTTATGGATGTCGCTTTTAAAGATGATAATACCAGCAATTACTCATTTTATGTTCTTGAGGGAAATAATCCTGGTCCTTCAATGACATTTACCGAAGTCTATTCTTTTGAACTTGAAACAACTTCTACAGATCTCGAAAGTATAGATGTTAACAATGACAATTTACCGGAATGGGCATATTCTGCTGCAGGTAGAGATGAAGTCGGCTATTTTATTAATGAGGATGCTTTCGCGTTCACTAACTATAGGCTATCATCCTATATTTCTGTACCTGAATCCCTAAGAAGAGTTGACCTTGATCTTGATGGGGACCTCGATATTGTTGCTTTTGCAAGTGACGAAACAGTTGAGTGGTTCGACGCACAAACAGACGGAACATACATCCAGAAGGAAATTATTTCTAGAATTGACAATCCTTATCAACTAGAAGTTTATGACATGAATGATGATGGATTTCTAGATATCATTACCGCATCGGTCGATGATGATGATTTTGCTATTTGGTATAACGATGGCAATCAATTTTTTACAGAAGGCTTAGTTACTTGGAGCAACACGCAACTGGATAACCCATCATATTTCTCAATTGCTGATTTAGATAATGACTATGATATGGATTTTGTTGTTATTGCTGCATCAACATCCAGCACAAGGCCTAAAGGAATATTCTGGATAGAAAATCTGGGAGGTGGTACATTTTCTTCACCCATAGACATTGAAGATGGAATTAACTTAATGGGTGAAGTCGTGACTTTTGACTTTGATTATGATGGGGATATAGATATTATTGTTGCCGATGGACCTTATGGAGCTACAGGACTACGAACAATTCGTAATAATGGTGGAGGATCATTCACCAGCACGAACACTGTTAGTTTTAAAGCAGAAACTTTACGTTTAGGTGACATTGATAGCGATGGTTTAATGGACTTTATAACACGCAACGACGATAATAATGATATAGTATGGTTTAAAAACAACGGTGATTTTACATTTACAGAAAATACTATTACTATGAGTGAAGCCAGAGATGTAGAATTAGAAATTTGCGATGTTGGAAATGATGGCATTACAGACATTTTCTTCTACACTAATTATTACGGATTTACAAACTCAAATAATTTTACTGCCGGAATCTTAATAAATGACGGTTCGGAGTCTTTTGCACAAACAACATACTTATCTGCAGAGACAAATTTAAACAGTGCTATTGCGGTTGATATTGAATTAGATGGAGATATGGATTTTTTCCTTGCATATGATTATGCTGACAAGATTTCAATTTTTGAAAATCTTACTACTGATCTTATTGACCCGGTTATTACAACATGGCCAACAGCATCAGACATTACTGTTGGAGATGCGTTATTAAGCTCAAGCCTTTCAGGTGGTTCAGCTAGTGTGCCGGGCACTTTTAGTTTTGTTAATCCTGCTTATATTCCTGATGCAGGTATATATACAGCTCAAGTGGCATTTATCCCAACTGACCCAATAACATATAATAGTGTGATTGGCTCTGCCCAGGTGACAGTTAACAAACTTACACCAACAGTTACAACATGGCCAAATGCTTCTGACATAATTTACGGTCAAGATTTATCTGCTTCTGTATTATCAGGTGGCTCAGCTTCAGTTGCAGGAACTTTCAGTTTTGACAATCCATTAACCACCCCACCACTTGGAATTTTTACTGCATATGTAACTTTTACTCCTGACAATCTTGGAAATTACAACACTGTCAGTGGTACTGTAGATGTCGAAGTTTTACAGGCAACACCAACAGTTACTACTTGGCCAACTGCAACAGCAATAATATATGGTGATGAACTTAGTGTCTCAATTTTATCTGGTGGAGCAGCATCAGTAAGTGGAACATTTAGCTTTGATGCTCCAACAACTACCCCTGATGCAGGAACTTATACTGCTGATGTAACATTTACTCCGGATGATAATATTAATTACAGCTCTATTAATGGGACAGTTGATGTAACAGTCAATAAAGCCGATCCGATAGTGGATACATGGCCAAGTGCTAGCGATATTACTTATGGTGATGAATTAAGCATATCCGTTCTTTCAGGCGGAAATGCCGATGTTGCCGGGACTTTTAGCTTTGATGCTCCAACAACTACTCCGGATGCAGGGACTTACACTGCTGATGTAACATTTACACCAACAGATAATCTTAACTATAATGATATCAGCGGTACAGTTAATGTAACAGTCAATAAAGCCAACCCGATAGTGGATACATGGCCAAGTGCTAGCGATATTACTTACGGTGATGAATTAAGCTTATCCGTTCTTTCAGGCGGAAATGCCGATGTTGCCGGGACTTTTAGCTTTGATACTCCAACAACTACTCCTGATGCAGGGACTTACACTGCTGATGTAACATTTACACCAACAGATAATCTTAACTATAATAATATCAGTGGTACAGTTGATGTAACAGTCAATAAAGCCGACCCGATAGTGGATACATGGCCAACTGCTAACGATATTACTTACGGTGATGAATTAAGCTTATCTGTTCTTTCAGGCGGAAATGCTGATGTCCCCGGTACATTTAGCTTTGATGCTCCAACAACTACTCCTGATGCAGGGACTTACACTGCTGATGTAACATTTACACCAACAGATAATCTGAACTATAATAATATCAGTGGTACAGTTGATGTAACAGTCAATAAAGCCGACCCGGTTGTGGATACATGGCCAAGTGCTAGCGATATTACTTACGGTGATGAATTAAGCTTATCTGTTCTTTCAGGCGGAAATGCCGATGTTGCCGGGACATTTAACTTTGATGCTCCAACAACTACTCCAAATGCAGGAATTTATACTGCTGATTTAACATTTATACCAACTGATAATACAAATTATAATGATATTAACGGGACAGTTGATGTAACAGTAAATAAAGCTGATCAAACAATTGAATGGACACAAACACTAGATGTATATTATGGTGCAATAATTACATTGGAAGCAATATCTACATCTGGTTTAACTGTTGAATTTATGTCAGACAATACGGAAGTAGCTGTAATTACAGGAGATCAGCTTGAAATTGTTGGATACGGGACTGCAAATATTATTGCTATGCAAGATTGAGATGACAATTACAATCCGGCTGAGGACGTAAGTCAACTAATTGATGTTGTAGTTAGTTCACAATTAGTTACAAAACATGATATAATAAGCGTTTATCCAAATCCTGCAAAGAATGTATTGTTTGTTGAAAATACAAATAATACAATCTCCTCCTACTCTATCTATGATATTACGGGGAAACTAGTTTATGAAACTAATGGTTTTAATCGAATAATTAGTATAGATATCTCTGATTTAAAATCAGGTCAGTATATTATTAGTTTTGACAGTGAGATAGGCATAATTAAAAGAAAATTTATTAAAAAATAAATCTATAAAACATATCTACTCTTTCGGATTATCAATTGGCAGTCTTCTATGACAAGGATGCGGACATGTGGCGCAATTTCCACTACAGCCCCCAAAATAGATTTCTTCTACAGGTGTAGAGTACACGCCATGAACAATTGTAATAACACCACTCCATTGGCTAAATTTACGCTTATTCTTAAAAGCTCTTACTCTTAAATATTTATTTGCGTAATCAGGAACACCAAGATTTACAGTTATTAGAGTATCACTTAAAATATATTTTTGTCCAGTTGAAAAGTCTGAACTAGTTGATATCTGTAATTCATAAAACTTATGTTTTGAATCTCCAGTCCATGTTATTAAGCAAGTAGATTCAATATATTCGCTAGTCTTAGGAGCAATAATCCTTGGGACAGCTAATTTATTGTCTTCTTTTTTTGAATTTGTTTTATAGGTGATGCCAGAAAAATATACGATAGAAAATATTACTACAATAAATAGACTTCTCATATTTTAAAAATTTTGATTCTGGCTTTTGATGAAATTATTTAATAATTTCTACAAATACTTTTTAGGATTATTAATCTAGTTTTTTATAATTTTTGTTTGATAATTAATCTTATTACTAATAATGCTTATGTAATATACTCCTTGACTTAAATTACTCAATGGAATTACAGATTCATTATTAACCAAATTAGTTGTCAAAACAATTTGACCGCTTGAACTATAAACACAAAGTTCTACATTATTCATTTCATAAGGTATACTTAAATATAAATTGTCAGAAACAGTATTAGGATAAACATCTATTTTATCACTAAGCATTGTATTTACAGATGCATCTAATACTATTGAAACAGGATATTCTACTGGAATGCAATTATTGCCTGACACATATAAACTAGCAGAACCAACTACAGTAAAACTCTGGTCAAAAACGATTGTCACATCCCCATTAGTATCTGTTAAACCCTGTCCATAAATTTCACCATTCATAATGATAACACATTTCAAATCAGCCATAGGTAAGCCATCAGCAAGTATATTTATATTAGTAGATGAAGCGGCTAGCTCAATTTGGTTTTCGTAGCTTACATTAAGGGTAAAAGGTTCATCAGTATTTAGTGCTAATACAGGATCGCCAAGAATATTGATATCATAAAAATTCCACCTAAGAGCGCCTTCTTCCCATTGACCAGGTGCTGTTACCCAAGGAGCAGTTTGAATTTTAGACTCTACAAAAGCATCGCCTATATGATTCAATTCCTCATGATAAACTGCATCTACCATTTCTCTGTGAAGATGCAAAGCCGGACCTTCTGTTTGGCCCTCATTAAACCAACCGTATCTGGAATTGGCAATACATGCAACCGCAAAATTCTCTATGCTAACCATTCTTTCCATAATGCAGTCATCATAATCAAAAGCTCCACATATACAGCCATGTGTCTGAACTACTGAATAATTATGTGCTACACCATCAATTTGAGAAAAATTTGAATTAGTAATATCATCATTATAAAGATAGGCCCAATAGTCATGGTCAGCATGTCCGGAATGGTGTATAAATGGGGCACCGGAATTTATTTGAGACAAGAGTTGTGATGCTTCCCAATATGTCTCGCTGGCATATAGCTTATTAAAGGTATGCGTTTCTGGGATTCCCCAGGTTTCATATCCATTTTCATTGACATGACCAATAAGAAGTTCCAAATAATCAGAACCGTAAGTTAATGGATCATCAAGTAGCCACTCCCCAGCAAATAGAGACTTATTTAATTCTCCTAAAACCGGACTCTGTTGGTATGAAACTGTTTTATGTATCATATTTTGCAGTTCTCCATTTGTACTAAACGTAAAACGTCCTATTGCAATCTCAGGAAGAAAATCTTCTTCTCCAGGTTCACCCCACCGTGAGTCTTCATCATCGTTCCAAGTTCCATCCAGTGCAGAAAAATAAATGTCTGAAGGAATATTATCATCCTCATAACCGTCACCACATTCCACATATGCATATAATCCACGATACGGTACTAATTCTGTATCTCCACCTAATAAAACATATGAAATATTGTTTTCCTGATATTCCTGAATAATGAAGTTTCGCATTTTCTCAGGCAAATCATTTCCGGATATTTCTGCAGTAATATCTTCTGTTGAAATAATCTCTGTTTTCAAGCCATAAGATAAGTACAAATCAGTTAAGTTCTCAAAACTGTTTTCAAAAACGGATGCAGTTATTATAAGCACATCATAATCAGTGTTTCTAGTATAGTTAACAGGATATTTATCGATAAACTCAGGATTATCACTAAAGGTCTTTACTTTTTCAACCGTTTGTAAATCTGACTTTAGATTTAAAAGAGCTTTCTCTGACACAATACTCCTTTCTGTAACAATCTTGATTCTAACCTGACGATATACCTTAACAACTCCAGTTACGGGATTATATTCCATTGGTGTAAAACCTGATAAAGCAATTGCATAACCATTTAAGTATTGAGTCAGTAATTCACCCGTTTTTTGTAAAGGGTAAAATTCGTTACTTTTGTAGATATTATCATCTTTATAAAAACTTCCTGCATTAGGTTTTGAGAATGGCTTTGATGATTGATATGGATAGATTTCTTTACTTATTACAAACTCTTCCTCTTCCATACCTTCAAACTCGATTGAAACAGCTACTTCACCGGGAGGTAAAAGCATCTTTACTGCGTAATATGGTAAGCTTGGTGCACCAAGTTCTCCAAAACTCATAGTATTATCAATGGAAAATTCTAGAAACTCCCCTCTTTCATTTGTTTTTAGCTCATCAATATCATACACCTTTACAATCTCTCCTGCAGATAATAATCCAACTACAAAAATTGCTATAAGAACAAGTAACTGCTTTTTCATAAAATATATTTTATGATATGACTAAGACTTTACTATTTTAGTTGCTTAAGAATCTTGTATTTATATAAACTGATTTCTTTTACATTACAAATAACTAAAATAGTTATTGGAGCAAATACAAATTAATTGATTACTGTAATATGAATAATGCATTTCAATAGACTCGCCAACCTCAACTGCTTCGAATAATTCTTTTGTAACCTCATATTTAGTATTATCAATCACGAAATAATACACATTGAGTTCTTTCATTTTCTGTCCCCAAAGCTTTGGAAACAGTTCACCCAAAATAGGTTGATGCAATGTCCCACTTCCAGCCTCTTGAGTTATTTCTGCAGCTTTATTCTGTAGCTTAACAGAATGAGTTTTCTTTTTATTTGACTTAATATCCTGTCTATATTTATTCGAAACCAAATAAAAAATCAAAATTGACGAAATAAAAAGTCCAATATTTATTAAATAAAGATACTTTAATTGAAATTCAAATTGATTAAGAAATATTAATAAATCAAACAATAATAAAAAAAGAATTGTAAATCCAGAAAACACGTATGCCGGTTTTATTTGTTCTTTTAGAAAGGTAATATCTCTATCTGTTAATGGTTTATTCATAGTAATTGCAGTCTGTAAATTTACACTCCTTAATAGCAAAACTAAATTTGCATTTTATATCAGAAAGAGGTAATTCTAAATCAAATTTTTGTTTTAAAAACTCCACTGCTGTCTCCATTGCGATAAATGTGTTTCTTTTACAGCAACGTGGGCCACCAGCTTCTGCAACTTTGATAAGTGTCTTACCTGTAATCATATTTACTGTGGAATACTCATCACCTGAAAGAGGATTACTATTTAAAACTATGCTAAGAAAAATACCATTTCCCATTCCTGCACCACAGGTACCATAAAAACCACAAAATCCTCCCAATACATTTGCAGATCTTTTCTTTGCTTTTGCTAAAGATGGTTTAATCTTATCCGAATCTCCAATAAAATTGTAGTAGGTTGTAAGCATAACTGCAGGTACTAAGAAATGATGCTCCGGTCCGTGTAATTTTATAGACTGGTGATTCATTATCAGGCTAGCAAGTTTAAATGGGTCTTTCTCTTTGGAATTCAAACAAGCATTCTCAATAAACTCTACCCCTTCTGCTTGATGACATACATCACAAACAAAATGAGAATTTGCACACGCAGCATTTGATTCAAATTCCTGACCACAGATATCACATTTCATGAGTTCACTTTCTGACTTATAAATAATTTCTGCACCACAAATAAAACAAGCTTCGTGTTTCATAAGATATTTTTTTACAAAGTAATATATTTTTAAGATTCAATCAAATGATATTTCTTTCTAAAAAAAGAGGGTTGCTAAATAACAACCCTCTTTAATAGTAGTTATATATAACTTATTGAATTATCAGCTTAAGATTACTTATACCTGAATCTGTCATAACACTAATCATGTATGTTCCAGGTAAATACTCAAATAAGTTTATTTCTTGATGAATCGCACTAACATTTTCAAGCGAATATTCTTGAACAACTCTACCAGTAATATCTGTAATGCTAATTAACACATCTTGATCATGTCCAAGCTCAGCCTCAAATATTGCATATTCTTTAGCCGGATTAGGATATAATCTAAACTCATCGCCATTTTGTGCCTCTGTAATATCTGAGCAAATTTCGACTACAATAGATGTTGTTGCTGTATTTGAACAACTACCATCAGAAAATGTGTATGTAATCTCAAATGTTCCAGCACCAGAAATACTTGGATCAAAATATGGTTCATTTACTCCAGTTCCAGAGAATGTTCCACCAATTGGAGTTCCATTTGGCAAGATAACAGGGCCGTCTTCAAGACATACTACATTTGGAATAAAGTCATCCAATGCAACAACAGGTAATTCATTAACAATTAGTGTTAATGTTACCACTGAATCACATTCATTTACAGATTGGAAAGTTTCTGTGTATTCTCCTGGTGAGCTTAATGTTTGTAATCCAAACACAAATTCATCTCCTTCACAAATAGAGACCTCATCTGTAGTAGTATAAGATTCATATAATATTGTTACTTCTTGTGTTTGACTTACTGAATTACCATTACCATCAGTAAATGTCCAAGTTATAACAGTTGTCCCTAAATCAGTTATTGGAAACTCAACGTCTGGGACTCCTTCTATTACTCCAGAGCATAAATCTGTTGCTGTTGGCGCAGTTAATACATTTACAACACAATTTTCAACAACAGGGTCTAAAGTTAAGTTATCAGGGATTGGATCTGTAAGATCATTTATCACAAGCTCTTGAGTTTGATTAGATATATTACCATTTTCATCTTCAAAAGTCCAGGTTATTGTAGTAGAATTATATATTGGTAAGCTTATATCATTTGAGACAGTTACTACTCCTCCACAATTATCTGTTGCTGTAGGTTCAGTTAGACTAGCCACTTGACAATCCTCTTCAATTATTGGAAGAGTAAAAATATCCGGAATTGGAGCAACATAATCAATTATCACAATATTTTGTTCTTGATTTGTCTGATTTCCATTTTCGTCCTCAAATGTCCAAGTAACAACTGTAGTTCCTTGACTTGTAATTGGTAAACTAGCGTCGTGGGATACAGAAACCGGTCCGCCACAGTTATCCGTAGCTGTTGGATCTATTAAAGAAATGACTTCACATGACTCATAAACATCATCAAGAATTGCCAAATCAGGAGTTGGTCCTGTAAGGTCTTCAATTACAACATTCTGTTCCTGAGTAACTGTATTCCCTTTACCATCATCATAAGTCCATGTAACTACAGTAGTTCCCTGACTTGTAATTGGTAGTGTAGCGTCATGACTAACTAAAACTTCTCCTCCACAATTATCTGTTGCTGTTGGAGGTGTTAATACTTACACTTCACATTCCGCAGTCACATCATCAAGCACTGCAATATCAGGTATAGGTGCAGAAATATCCTCGATCACGACATTTTGTGTTTGTGTAGTTTCATTTCCATTTTCATCTGCATAAGTCCAAGTCACAAGAGTTGTTCCCTGGAGGGTAATTGGTAATGTAGCATCATGAGTAACTGTTACTGTTCCACCACAATCATCTGTTGCTGTAGGTTCTACAAGATCTGTGACAATACATTCATCAGTAATATCATCAAGAACTAACAAATCAGGTGTTGGAGGAGTAATGTCATTGATAATCACTTCCTGAGTCTGAGTTGATGTATTTCCATTACCGTCATCATAAGTCCATGTTATTGTTGATGTACCATAAATTGGTAAATCTGCATCATGGGTAACAATAACTGTTCCACCACAATTATCTGTCGCTGAAGGATCAGTTAATGATGATATCATGCAATTATCAACTAAATCAGGTAAAAATGCTACGTCAGGATTCGGACTAGTAATGTCTTCAATTATAACATTTTGCTCTTGAGTTACAGAATTTCCATTACCATCATCATAAGTCCATATGACAACTGTAGTTCCCTGACTTGTAATTGGCAATGTCGCGTCATGACTAACCAATACTTCTCCTCCACAATTATCAGTTGCATTAGGAGGTGTTAAAACTGTCACTGAGCATTCGGTAGTTATATCATCAAGAACGACCAAATCAGGTACTGGTGAAGTAATATCATCAATGACAATATTCTGTGTTTGTATTGTCTCATTTCCGTTCTCATCAGCGTAAGTCCATGTTACAACAGTTGTTCCCTGAGCAATAATAGGCAACACTGCATCATTTGACACATTAACAATTCCACCACAATTATCTGTTGCTGTTGGTGCTATAAGTGATGTAACTTCACATTCTGCTAAAACATCATCAAGCAATGCATTATCCGCAACAGGATGTGTTATATCCTCAATTACAACATTTTGTGTTTGTGTACTTAAATTCCCATACTGATCCTCAAATATCCATGTAATTTCAGTAGTTCCCTGAGTATTAATAGGAAGTGTAGCATCATTTGATACGTTGACAAACCCACCGCAATTATCTGTTGCTGTTGGTTCAACCAATGATGTTACTTCGCATTCTGCGGTAATATCATCAAGAGTAGCTATATCCGGAGTAGGTCCAGTAACATCCTGAATTACAACATTTTGCATCTGTGTCGATTCGTTGCCATACTGATCTTCATATGTCCAGATTACAATGGTTGTTCCCTGGTCAGTAATTGGCAGAATAGCATCATGAGTAACTGTCACTGCTCCACCACATGCATCAGTAGCTGTTGGCTCCACAAGAACAGAGACCTCACATTCTGCAGTTACATCATCTAATACAGCTAAATCAGGAATTGGTCCAGTTAAATCATCAATTATTACAGTTTGAGTTGTGCTTGATGTATTACCATGTCCATCATCAAATTCCCATGTTATGGTATATGTACCTTGAGTATCATAAAAGATTGGGTCTAGTGTAGTTCCTGTAACATCTCCAACACAGTCACTTGCTGTTGGTGCTACAACAGTAACTGAGCAGTCTGCTGTTATATCAGCCAGTATAGGCACAACAGGTGCATCAAAATCATCAATAACAACGTCAACATCAATTGTTGCAGTCTGACCACAGTAATCATTTACAGTCACGCTATAATTACCTACTTCAGAAATATATATGTTATTAGTTGTAGAATTATCATTATCATCCCAAATATATTCATAAGGCTCAACTCCACCATTAACTATTAAATCTGTAACAGCAAATCCAGGATGTAAAGTAACATTTTCCTCAACCAATGCTGTTGAATAAGTGTAATAGTTGTATGAACAAATATCGGTTCCAAAATCTCCGATATTTCCATTTATGGTACTTAATAAGATAATTTCCTGCGAACTAGCATCATCGAAATTTAACGTTAATACTGCATAACTTATAGCTTGAGTATTATTATAATCTAAATAAAACTCGTTGTTGCCTTCAATTATACTAGCTAAAACTACAGGATCATTGATTACAAAACTTCCTTCATAACCAGGATCACATTCACATAATGCCAATGGGTCTACTAAATCATTAAAAGCTTCAATACCATTTATATATAGTGCCATATTCTCTGCACCACCTGAACAATCAGTTGCCAACCATCTAAGATCACAACTACTAACAGATCTTACTCCACTAACTTGACAATCAATCATAGAAGCTGAAATACTAAGATCTAACGGATCAATAACAGGATCATCAACTACAAAATTGTATGTTTCAGTACCATTATCGTTTGTTGCATACAAAGTATAATTACCAGCTGCAATGTCAAATAAGTCCTCTGTTGTAGCTATCTCAACACCTGGATTTGCATCATCCTCCCATGAGAAAGTATTCTCTCCACATGATCCAACTACTTCAATTTCAATTGATCCATCTGCACCTCCAGGACATGTTGGCAATTCAATAATAGTTTCTGGTTCAAACACATATGGTCCTGTTGCAGGGTCGATAGTATATGTATCATTTACTTCGTCACCACATGCATCCTGAACAGTAAGGTTATAAGTGCCTGATGCGACTGGATATAGCACTTGATTATCATCAAAATCACCAGTTCCATCATTATCCCAATCAATAATATAAGGCTCTATTCCTTCAGTAATGTCTAAAACAACACCCCCAGAAAAGCTTAATTCAACCTCATGAGTACCAGTAAAAAATGATTGCCCTCCACATGCATTACCACTTGGAGGTGTATTACAAAGATCCACACCGGATTGATATGCTTCATATCCACCACCTATAATTCCAAAATATTCTGTAGAATTATCATCATATGAGATTTCCAAATATGCCCAACTAAGATTTGCTAATCCTGTGTTTGGAAGTGGATAAATATTTAAACTAAATTCATTATCTCCATGCACAATATATGCTAAATCAAATGGATCTATAGGTGTACTATAAATATCTCCACAGGAATTACCTATTGCTGAAACAGATGAAGAAACAACTGTATTTCCATTTATACTGAATTCATAAGTACCATCTGTATCTGTCCCCCAAAAAGGACATTCTGAGAACTCGTCAAATCCCATTAAATGAAATGTAGCAGAGGTAATTGTCCTTGAAGTAGTACACAATTCCGGCACAACGATAGCTGAAACATTTAAAGGTAAAGGTGTTGGATCAAAGAGTTCATATGTTTCTATTGAAACACCATTATCATCAGTAACAGTAAGGTTGTAAACACATGCCTCTAGTCCATAAATATCTTTGTCAGTAGATGTAAAACTATTAGGTCCCTCCCAATTATATGATGGAATTCCACAGTTAACAAGTATTTCTATTTCAATTGAACCGTCAAATGCTCCGGGACAATATGGATCCTCTGAACTCAATAAATCAAACTCAGGTCCACTTAGACCATCAAGAACAATTATTTCTTCGGAAGTTGTTCCACAAGCATCAGTAACAGTAACATTATAAGTTCCTTGAGGAATATTAAATAGGTCTTCATCCGTTGAGGTAAATGTCCCTCCATCTGACAAATTAAAAGTACATGGTAATTGTGCATCATCTACTGTTAAATCAATTGAACCACCAACAGTAAAACTTGCATATACAGTTGCATTATGTACTACTGTACCGCAAGCTCCATATCCATACCAATTAGCTCCCGCGCAGAAAGTCATACCAACTTCTTCGTATGCTCCGGCAACAACTAGATCTTCAGAAGTTCCATCATCATAATCAATATGTAGAACAGCCCATCCAAGATAGTCAAGACCTAAGACTCCGGAAGGCTGGCAGTTAAATATTGTATTATTCTCGCCATCTAAAATTGTAGAGTAAGCTGCTGCATCAAGAGTAAAAGATTGGATCACACCGCAATAAGTGGGGTCAAATGGCATATAATCAGTATAAGTATATCCGCCATTTATTGTAAGTGAAAACTCTCCGTCTGTAGGAACACAATCCATACCATTAGTATTTACTGCCATAACCTCTAATGATAATCCAGTTACCGATCTCGGAGTCATACATACAGCCGGGCTTGTTGTGTAAGATATATTAACAGGTAAAGATTCAGGATCATTAATTAAATATGAAGTTTCTAACATTCCATTATTGTCTGTAACAGATAAGAAATACTCTCCAGCCTCTAATCCTGCTATATTTTGATCTGTTGAAGTAAAACCATTTGGCCCTGCCCATTCATAAGTAATTGTACCACAGCTTATTGTAGGTTCGATAGTAATCGAGCCATTAAAATTACCCGGACACATTGGTTCTATTAATTCTACAACTTGTACATCTGGTTGACTTACTCCTGTTATTTCTATGGATTCACTAGCAGTTTGCCCACAGTAATCAGTAACTGTAACAATATATGTACCTACAGGTATTCCAAAAATGTCTTCGTCGGTCGATGTATATGTACCGCCATCAGACCAGTTATATGACATTGGCATTACACCACCATCAACAATTAAATCTATTCCACCGCCTTGAGTAAAGACTATTTCTGCACTAGAGCTAGCATAATGATTCCCAAAACAAACACCAAGGTTCTGAGTTGAAGCAGTAGCACACCAATCAAAGCCAACTTCGGATATATCTCCATTAATCATTACTATTTCTGATGAACTATCGTCAAAATCTATTTGCAGAGCTACCCAACCTAATGCTTCAACACCTCCCATTCCAGATGGTTGTGAATTAATCTCAAAAGTATTCAATCCATCCATTATTGCAGCTACTGCACCTGGATCTAACATAAAATCATTTATAACACCACAACCATTATCTTCATATGGGAAAAAGTCATTATATGTATATGTCCCATTAATGGTTAGTTCAAATTCTCCATCAGCTCCAGAACAATACATACCACCAGCATTGATTCCAAGCATATGAAGTGTTACATTAGTAACACTCCTATTTAAATCGCATATAGCAGGCGAAGTAGAGTAAGTTAAACTTAAAGCATCCGGACTTGGGTCCATTAAAGAATATGAAGTTTCAAAAGTGCCATTATCATCTGTAACAGATAAGAAATATTCGCCTGCTTCTAGACCACTTATATTCTGATTAGTTGATATAAATCCATTAGGCCCTACCCAACTATATATTACTGAACCACAAACCATATCAACTTCAAGGTCAATTATGCCATCAAAACTTGCAGGACATAAAGTATCTTGCAAAGTCAATAAATTAACCTCAGGATGCTCAACTCCAGTTACTTCAATTGTTTCATAGACCTCATCTCCACAATTATCAGTAACTGTCAACATATAATTTCCTGCGACTAATCCATAAATATCCTCATCTGTTGAACTAAATGTACCACCATCAGACCAATTAAAAGTGTATGGTAATTAACCGTCGTATATATTAATCTCAATTGCTCCACTCTGAATTAAACTAATATTTGTCGTAATAGGAATAGAAGGTAAACCTGCACATACACCTAAAGGAAAAAACGAAGCCCCTTCACAGTAGTTCATTCCATAATCAATTGCACTTCCAGTTAGAGCTACCAACTGAGTAGATCCATCATCAAACTCTATTTCCAAATAAGACCATCCTAAATAATCAATACCAGCATTAGGGTTTAGCATAAGTTCAAAGACAAATTCATTACTACCATCAACAATTGCAGTATATGCAGCAGCATCAAGCGGATAAGTAGCAATTATACCACAACCAGAAGCATCGAAAGGATGAAAATCATTATAGGTGTAAGATCCGTTTATAGAGAAACTAAATTCTCCATCTGTTGGTGCACATATCATTCCATTAGAATTAACTGCCAACATCACCAAATTCATTGATGTAATAGTCTTAGGTGTTAAACAAACCTGAGGACTCATATCATAGTCAAGACTTAGCGGTTCAACAAATGGATCGAATAATGATAAAAATGTAGTATAATCCCCATTATCATCACTAACTGTTAAATAATAATCTCCTGCTTCAAGGGCTGAAATATCTTGTGTATTATCTGTAAAACCATTAGGTCCAACCCATGAGTATGAAACAGTACCACAAGACACTGTAAGATCTATATCAATCGAACCTTCAAATCCACCAAGGCATATAGGGTAAATCAGTTCATTAATTGAGATTTCAGGATGATCAACACCTGTAACTTCAATCGACTCAGAATAAGTAGTACCGCAATCATCTGTAACAATAACATCGTAAAGCCCTGCGTCTAAATCAGAAATATCTTCATCATTTGAAGTAAAAGTACCTCCATCAGTCCATTCAAATGTATATGGAGGGTTACCACCAAACACAGTAACATCTATAGATCCACCCTGGGATAGATTTATATTATTTACTGTATTTACTAAAGTTCCTCCCCAGCATACTCCAAAATATGAAGCTGCTCCAGTACAAAAATCAAGACCATTCTCAATTGGATCTCCTGCTATATATATAGTCTGTGAAGTTCCATTATCAAAAGTTATATCCAAAAAGACATAGCCAACTTCATCAAGTCCATTCATACCTGAAGGTTGTGCGTTAAATGAAAATGTATTTGAACCGTCGAGTATTGCCGAAAAAGATGCTGCATCCAAATCATAGGTCATTGCCATACCACAACCAGATATATCTTCAGGATAAAAATCTGTAAAGGAATATAAACCATTAATATCAAATTCAAATTCACCATCTGTTGACCCACAATACATTCCATTTGTATTCCTGGCTATTACATTAAGACTAATCCCAGTTACTGAACGAGGAGTAGAACATATTTGATTTGCCACATCACTATCTAATGAAATTGGGTCGTAAACAGGGTCATTAAGTATAAATGATGTATTGAACGTGCCGTTATCATCTGTAACTGTTAAAAAGTATTCACCAGCTTCAAGTCCGGAAATATCTTGAGTTGTTGCAGTAAAACCACCCGGTCCTGTCCAATTATAAATAACTGTACCACAACTAACAGTTAGTTCAATTTCAATAGCTCCATCAAAATACCCAACACAGCTAGGGTTATTTATTCCAACAAGATTTATTTCAGGCTGTGTCACTCCTGTAACTTCATAAGTACCACTCACAGTGCTACCACAATTATCAAAAACAGTAACATTGTAGAATCCAGCAGTAAGAGAACTAATTTGTTGTTCATCATCAAAATCACCGGTTCCATCAATATCCCAATCTATTAGGTAGGGTGGAAATCCACCTATAATGTCTATAAAAATGCTACCACCCAAAGTAAAGTTAACATTATGATTAACATTAAAGATATCTACACCACCGCAAGCATTTCCAGCTTCAGGAGTAGAACACAAATCATTGCCATCTAGATAAGATTGGTATCCTCCTACTGCTATATCAACAAATTCTGTTGAACCATCACTGTAAACAATCTCTAAATATGACCATGATAGACGTGAGAGGCCAGTTGTAGCAAATGGTGCAATAAATAATGTGAATGTATTTGATCCTTCAATAAAATATGATAAATCTCCTGGGGCAATCTCGTCGGTATAAATGTCACCGCAAGGATTACCAAATTGAGGAACTGCAGAATTTACCACTTCGGTTCCATTTACAATAAATTGATAGGTACCATCTGTATTATCCCCCCATGCAGGACAGAATGCTTGATCGTCGTACGCCATTAAATATAATGTCGCCGTAGTAATACTTCGTGGAGTAGAGCATAACTCCGGATCTATAGTTGGATTGATATTAATTGGATCTACAATAGGGTCTGTAAGATCATATGTTTCCACAAATGACCCATTATCATCGGTATATTCTAATACATATGTCCCTGCTTCTAAACCATAAATGTTTTGATCTGAAGATGTAAAAGCATTTGGACCTGTCCAGTTAAATGTAGGAACTCCACAAATATCATTAACATTAATCTCAATAAAACCGTCAAATGCTCCCGGACAATTAGGATTTTGTGACATACTTAATGAAATTGAAGCATTCATAATTACTGATACTTCAACCATTACACATTCACCCTCAAATACTCCAGGGTTCTCAGAGCGACAATAATAAATTGTTGGCATCACCGGGTTTACTATAATAGAAGTACCATTACCTAAAGGTACTGCACCACATGCATCTTGATACCAGTACCAATCAATTCCCTGGTCTAATAAACCATCTGCAGTTAAGGTTATTGGTGCTCCTGGGCAGACATTATTATCGCTTATACTGATTGTAGGAACATCGGGACAAACCTGTAGTGTCAAAAGACTAGGCATTCCTGATATAAAATTATCCCATCCGCCACTTGGTGGAATCGGATCACCTGTACATTGACCAGTATTCATGAATGTTGGAGGCCAGAAATCACCGGGGTCATCACCTAAAAACCACCAACATCCATCCTGCTGTAAAACTCGCCCCATTGAATTTTCATATACAGTATACCCAAACATATTATCAAAACCCATATACATATAAGTTCCGTCATAAGTTGGATCTTCTGCACCAGAAATGGAATAACACTGACTAAAAGAATTTACACTGAATAAAGTAGAAACGAGTCCTATTACAAGGACTCTAAAAATAGCTCTTTTCATGATTATTAAATTAAAGTACATTATAAAGATAATACTGCACTTTATAATTAACAACACTTTGTTAATAACTTGGCTATTTTGTTAATGTAATAGTTTTCGCAAGCTAATGCATATTATTAGATTACTCACTAACTAACCTAACCTCTGTACTACGGTTTTTAGCGCGTCCTTCATCACTATCATTAGGAGCAATTGGAGAAGTTTCGCCATAGCCTTTTGCCTGTATACGATTAGCAGAAATTCCTTTTTTAATGAGGTAATTCCTAACAGATTCGGCTCTATCCTGCGAAAGCTTTAAGTTTGATTCATCTGTTCCAACATCATCAGTATGTCCGGCAATTTCGACAACTGTGGTTTTTTTAAGAGAAAGGTACTCAAATAATTCGTCGAGTTCTTTAAATGATTCAGGTTTAAGTGTTGCTTTCCCGGTGTCAAAGTACACATTATCCAGAGTAAAAAGCTTTGGCATTTCTATTTGAATATCTATATTAAAATATAGCCCTGTTTGATTTGGTTGAAGTGCCGGTATTTCAAACTCGGTATAGTATTTTTCTTCGTTAAATCCTTTAATTTTTATTACATATTTTTGTTCGTAAGGTAATTCAACAGAAAATTTCCCTTGATCATCACTAACAACATTAAATTGCTTGCCAGAATTTGTGTTTTCAAAGATAATTGTCTCACCAACCTTTATATTGTTATGAAAGTCTGTTATTTTTCCTTCAATTTCTGCTCCTTTGTCCTGAGCAAACATGTTAAAAGTGCTTATTGAAAATAAAACCAGAAGAAATATCGAAATTTTTCTCATAAGAATCAAATATTAGTTAAATATACTGCCCCCAATAATAATACCAAAGACATCCATTAGATAATATAACGTAAAAATGATAGAATAGTTGTAGTAAAATTATAGCTTAATATCAAAATCATCTGCATCCTGCCATGCCGGAAATTTATCTCTAAAATCTTTAAGGTCTGTAATATGTAAATCTGAATAAATAAAGGACTCTATATTATCACTAGCATTGCAAATCTTTGTTCCTTTAAAATCAAAAACAGATGTACCACCATCATACTTTATTCCATTACCGTCTTCTCCAATCCTATTAGCGGCAATAACATAAGCTTGATTTTCAATAGCTCTGGCAGAAAGAAGTGTATCGTAAATATATCTCCTGCTTGCAGGCCAGTTTGCAATATAAATAATTACATCATAATCATTTCTGTTTCGACTCCACACAGGAAACCTCAAATCATAACATACCTGCAAAAGGAATCGGACACCTTTGTAGCTATATACCACTCTATTTTTACCGGAAGTAAACATATCTGCTTCTCCTCCCATTTTAAATAAATGGCGTTTATCATATCTTATTATATCTCCATCCGGTTTAACAAATAAGAATGAATTATAGTATTTTTCTTTATCGGACAGTATAATACTACCACAAATTGCTGTATTTTTAGACTTTGCTAGGTTTTTCATAAACAAAACTGTCGCTCCATTGTATTCCTCGGCAAAATCGGAAACATTGTTTGAAAATCCAGTATTAAACATCTCAGGTAACACATATACGTCTGCATTTTCTGCATTATTAATTAAATCTGTAATCTTTTTCTGATTAGCTAATGCATTTTCCCAAATAATATCATATTGCAATACAGCAATTTTAAGTTTACTCATATCCTGTAGTAAATTTGTCTTTATGAATTCCCTGACAACCTATATATTTTCGCTTCAATCTTTCCATAATTTCAGCATCGGTACCACTCATATCTAATAATCCCTTTACTCCTGCTGTACGATTACTCATATCAAGAAAACCAATAACAACAGGAACATCAGCACCTTTAGCGATCCTGATAAAACCCTTTTTCCAGTTTTTTGTTTTGCTTCTTGTCCCTTCAGGTGTAATAACCAAATAAAAATTTCCTTTTGCTTTATAAAAAGACTCTATTGCCTGTTGTGTCAAACCTGTTTTTCTACCTCTGTCAACAGGGACTCCTCCCATTCGTTTAAAGATTGGCCCAACAGGCCAGAAAAATGCCTCTTTTTTAATTAAGATTGTCGGTTTTAAACCATTAACAGCAAAATACATTTTGCCTAAAAAGAAATCTCGCATACTCGTATGCGGAGCCATTAAAACAACAGCTTTTTGTACGTCAGGAAATTCATTATATTTCCATCTCATTAATTTCAGATATGCTTTTGCAAATGCTTTAAACATTATTCTTCAACTTTAATCTTATGGTTTCTTTTTAAACTCTCTATTAATCTTTGAAACTCTGAGTTTCTAATTTCAAAATCTATTTCACAATCAGCTAAGAACTCCTGTTTTACTATTTTAGCCCCAGAATCATTTATTACTTTCATCACATAGTTCATTTCATCATAAGCGAAATGAACAGAGCCTTTGCTTGTAACAAATTCCTCAACAATCCTCGCATTTTCAAGTGCATCTTTTGCTGCTGTTTTATATGCATTTATTAATCCCGGAACCCCAAGTTTTGTCCCACCAAAATACCTTACTACAACTATCAATACATTAGACAAATCGAATGAACGAATTTGTCCTAAAACAGGCATTCCTGAACTGTTTGCAGGTTCCCCATCATCACTTGCTCGATATGTGTTTTTATCTGCTCCTAAGACAAAAGCATAAACATGATGTCTTGCGTCATAATACTTTTTACGCAATGAATGCTGAATTTCCTTAATTTCTTCTTCAGACTTTACATGAAAAGCAAAAGCATGAAATTTACTCCCTTTTTCAGAGTAAAACCCGGTAGATTCCTTTTCTATAGTATTAAATACGTCGTTTCCCATTACATGTCTGCAATTGTAAGTAAAATTATTGTAATTACGGAAAGAATAATACCACTAATATTTAGCTTTGATAACTTCTCCCTAAAAAATAAGGTTCCTATTAATACTGTAACTAGTACAATCCCGACATCAACTACTCCATATGTAACAGAATTAGCAAGTAATCCCGAATTCATAGCAAGAAAAATAAAATATACTGCACCAAAATTAACAGCACCTAAGGTCAATCCAAAAAACCAAGTTCGCCCCTTTGCAAAGCCTTTTAATGAAGCAGGTCTGAATAAAACTATTAAAACACCAAAAATCAAAGAGATTCCAAAACATGTTGATGTAAATATTGATGATACTTGGGAATTCACATAATTTTCCTTTGAAAATATAAGTAAGGAGTTATTTACTCCCATACATATAAACAAAGCCAAAGGTAATAACATGGCGATAAAACCAGACTTCCTATCCTTTTCTGGCTTAACATATACACTCATTGCAACAGCCAAAACAGCTAATGCAATTGCAAATATTTTTAGCACATTAACATTTTCGTTATAAGCAATGATAGCAAAAACCATGGGTATAACGACCGACATCTTACTTGCTACAGTTGTAATTGATATTCCTGCTTTTTGAGATGAAACACCAACTACAAAAAACAAAACAATAAAAAAGAATCCTATAATAAGTGCAGGAAAGATCCATTCGGATTGAACAATATCATTAATTGGGAAGCTACCATTAATAATAAAGCCCAAAGTAGCAGCAACAATATAGTTTATTACAATTACATTAATTAATGGTGTTTTGTACTGATCAACAAATTTGAAGATTACATATATTGCTGTTGCAGAGAGTATACTTAAAATCAGCCAGAGCATATCAAAAAAAAGGGGCATTTAAGCCCCGATATTACATTTTAAGTCTTTTTTCAATTTCTTCCAGATCTAATCTGAATCGTTTATCAGTCTCAATCAGGTTATTGACAGTTTTGCAGGCATGCAAGACAGTTGCATGGTCTTTTCCTCCAATTGAGGCTCCAATTGAAGCAAGAGATGCTTTTGTCATGCTTTTTGCAAAAAACATTGCAATTTGTCGTGCTTGTACAATCTCTCGTTTACGTGTTTTACTGCTAAGTAATTCAACTGACATTGAGAAATAATTACAAACAACCTTTTGAATATAATCGATAGAGATTTCGCGACGTGTACTTTTAACAAGTTTGTCTATCATATCTTTTGCCAACTCCATTGTAATTTCTTTCTTATTAAGAGTTGATTGTGCAAGTAATGATACCAGAGCTCCTTCAAGTTCACGAATATTACTTGTAATATGAGAGGCAATATACTCAAGAATTTCTTCCTTAATAATAATACCGTCTTTATATGTCTTCTTTTTAAGAATTTTAATTCTTGTTTCAAAGTCAGGTTCTTGTAAGTCTGCAGATAATCCCCACTTAAATCTTTACAATAGTCTCTGCTCCATACCGTTAAGTTCAACCGGTGGTTTATCAGAAGTTAAAACAAGCTGTTTACCGTGCTGATGCAAATGGTTAAATATATGGAAAAAGACTTCTTGAGTTCCCTCTTTTTTAGCGAAATACTGTACATCGTCCACAATCAAAACATCAATCATCTGATAAAAATGGATGAAATCGTTTCTGTTATTGTTACGTGTCGCTTCCATGTACTGAGTAAGGAATTTATTTGCATCAACATACAGTACGACTTTTTCCGGCATCTGTTTTTTAACTTCGATTCCGATTGCTTGCGCAAGATGAGTTTTCCCTAAACCTGATCCACCATAAACAAATAATGGGTTAAAAGCTGTTCCTCCAGGATTCTGTGCAACTGCATAACCTGCAGATCTTGCAAGTCTGTTACATTCACCTTCAACAAAATTATCAAAAGTATATTCAGGATTCAAATGTGGATCCACATGTACTTTCTTAATTCCAGGAATAATAAATGGGTTTACAATAGAGTTTGTTTCGAGATCCAGTGGCATTTGTACAGGTCTGTTTACCAACTGTGTTTTATCTCTTGCAGGAATTTTAACGGTATAAGGTTTGTCAGAGTGAGAATTGTTTTCCATTACAACGTGGTATTCCAATTTAGCATCAGGGCCAATAACCTTGTGTAATGTTTTTTTCAGCAAGTCAAGAAACTGCTCTTCGATGAACTCATAGAAGAATGTACTAGGTACCTGTATTGTCAGCACATTATCCTGTATGTCCAATGGAACAATAGGTTCAAACCATGTACGGAAACTATTCTTAGGAACATTATCCTTTATGATTTGTAAACATTTATTCCATATCTCTTCACACCTTTTCGCCATTTAAAAATATTTTTATTTAATTCTACTTAAAATCTTATAGTCGTAAAAGCGCTGCAAGTTTTCACTTTTTTTCCGAAGAAAAAAATCGAATTGCTATTGTTTTTTTAATATTTTCTTTTAAGCAACTATTAACTTTTACATACAAAATACAGTTTTCGCACGTTATAATGCTTTATAAATAAAAACTTTATAAAAACTGAGTATGTCTTTTCCACATCTTGCTTAGTGCCTTACTTTACAAGTCATAAAAATAGTAATAAATATTTGTAACCAAAATATTTTTCTGATTTTTTTTTATTTTTTTAATTTCGTTGTAATAAACCATACAAAATCAGTAAATAATGTGCTTTATTTATATAAATGCTTGTAGTGTTTTTGTCTACTTTTTTTGTTCTCAAGGACTTGGAAAATAATTATAAATCTCCTATATAAAAATACAGGTTTTTCTACTTATTTCCAGTCTCTACAACGCCTTCTTCATAATTATATTCTGAGCCACCCATTGAATGTGGAATTGAAAATACTATAAGCATAGAAACCGATGCTACTATAATAGCCCATTTTCTATCCTTCTTAAAGTTAATTATCATTGCTATTACCCAAATTAAAAAGGCTATCAAAGTCTTATTATCAGTAAAATCATGTACGTTTGGCCAACCTGTCCAGAACTCACCAAAAGCATAGTTTTGCATTATAGGTCCAAGTATAAACCCACCTACTAATAACACAGCGACAGTTAAATATGACATCCTTTTGTAATTTCCTTTTTTAAGAATTATCATAAATAAAGTTACCATGCTAAATAGCATTGCTGTAAGCATAGCTAATACATGAGGTATAAGTACACCAATTGGAACAGGGTCTTTAAATCGTATAATTGCAGGATTATCTTTATTACTCCATATTTCTTCTCCATTACTAAAAAGCACAACGTAATACTTTAATTTACCTGCAGGTGGTTGATCCGGCAAGTATGCTTCCCATAACCCACCAGTATTCTTAACATGAATTGTATCATTTTTAAATTCTCCGGGATATTTTGAATAAACCAATAATACTTTATCAAATGCCGATGATTCATCAATTATGACATGTGCATATTCTCCGGTTTCTGAAGATCTGATTAATTTAGACGAATAGTTTGCATCGCCAGTAATATCAGAAATCTTCATAGGATAAGTTGGTCCACTAATTCTTTGGTAATATGAAGCTCCCAAAGTTATAATAACAGCAATAATCCAAACAAGTGCTTTTTTCATGTCTAAAACTTTATGGTAATTTCTATTTTTTCTCCATTTCTGATAATATGTGCGACAACCTCCTGCCCAGGTTCAAATTCAGACATCAAATGCATATACTCATATATTCCGCTAATAGGTTTTCCATCAAGAGCAGTGATTTTATCCCCTTTTAAAATACCAGATTTATCGGCGACACCTCCCGGAGTGACTCCATCAACGCCTAAACCATTACTATCCCTCGAAGTCATATCCGGCATAATTCCAAGCTTAACTTTCATTTCTCCACCATGTCTGGCTTCATTTTTCTGCTCTGTTGCCTTATATGTCAATCGAAGGTCTTCTTTAGCAAATTCTTTAATTATACCTACCGATAATTCTGCAATCTTTAACATTCCATCAAAATTGATATATTCAATATCGTCTTTTTGAGTGTGATAGTCACCATGCAATCCGGTACTGAAAAACAATACGGTAATCTTTTCAGAATAAAATGATGCCTGGTCTGACCCACTAAAACCTCCTCCACCGATTTTTAACACTAGTTCATCTGTCTGAAACTGATTTAACACAGAATCAAATTCTTCGGCTGTTGTTCCTCCTATAATAGAAATTCCATTATCACCTAATCTACCAACCATATCGTAATTAATCATAAGCTTAATATTTTCAATCTCAGGTGGTAGATTCTCCACAAAATATTTGCTCCCAATAAGTCCTTCTTCCTCTGCTCCAAACAACACAAATGCCATATTAATATTCGGAGAATACTTTGAAAAATACTCTGCCAGCATTAAAACCATTGCAACTCCCGATGCATTATCATCAGCACCATTATGTATTTCATTTAATTCAGGAGCTCTGGAACCAGATCCAGGACCACCATATCCAAGGTGGTCGTAATGAGCTCCAATTACAATCCAATCTTTAGAATCTCCGTTAGGAATAAAACCAAGCACATTAGAAGTTCGACTAGTTATGCTTTCAATCTCAATATTCACTGACAACTCAAGAACCTCATCATTTATATTTAGGAAATCAAAACACTCTATGTCAAAATCAACGGCTGCATAACCATTGGATTGTGCTGTCGTCAATATCAGCTTCTTAGATATCTGAATAACAGGAATACTTATTGAAGAAACACTTCTGCTAAAGTTAAACGGATAAAATTCATCATCCTCACCCATATCTCCTTCAGTAATTATTACAACACCTTCAGCTCCTGCATCAGCAATATTAATGCTGAGCTTAACTAAATCACGATATGACATTTTATCTGTCATTTCATTAGTAAGGTAAACCATTGCTATTTTTTCAGTAAAATCTCCTAAAGCTTCAATATTTTCGACATAAATAAGATCAGCTGTTACTGATTTTGACGCCGAAAAACTTAGTGGCATAAAATCGTTACCAAACTGTAACATCATATCGTTCAGTCTACCATTAGTATTATCACCTATTTCAATGTCTGTCACTATTTCAAAATTCTGTGCATAACCAAAATCAAATGATCTAAGGCTATACGAATGAAACTCATCCTCTATATATGCAATAGATTTGTTGTCTCCATCTGTTCCAGGAAACCTACCTTCCAACTCTTCTGATGCAAGATACTTAAGAGCATCTTCACCTGTCTCAATGTTTTGTGAAAACAGATTTAGTGACAATAAAATAAAACTTAGTATGAGAATAAAAACTGTATTTTTCATAAGCTTTGCTAATTTCAATAATATGAAAACTCTTTTTATGTAATTTTGTTTACCAATTTTCGCTATTTACTTCAAGTATATATGTATTATTTCGATGATCTGTCGAGATTTCCCAGTCCGGCTTATTTACAAGTATAGCATCATCTGATTTTACACAATGTACATTGATTATTAATTCCTTAAATTTCTCTGAATCATTATTTAATTGAAATACTTTCTTACTATATAACTCTTGAGTACTTCCATCAGGTACTACAAACTCATAAACCTCTCCGGATTTTGATTCCACTTTCACTTTAATTTCTTCTCCAGTATTATTATTTATATAAAACTTATTTTCCACAAGCAGAGCTCCGGTAAAGATAAAAACTGCTGAAATTGCAAATAATACACCTAATATTATTTTAAAAGTTTTCTTCATATCAGAATTATTATCTGACTAAGATAAGTAATTAAATATTGGATTTTAGTTAAAATCGATAAAAAAGTTGTAAATTTCGGAAAGAACAAAGGCTATAAAATTAATAACTTTAAAGATGAAGACAATTTGTGTGTTTTGCAGTTAAAGTGAAGACTTAAGTATTGATTATTACGAAATAGCAAAAAAACTGGGTTTTGCATTAGCTCAAAACGACTATAATCTTATTCATGGTGCTGGAACTATTGGTTTAATGGGCGTTTTAATGAAATCTGCAGCATCGAAAGGTGTTAAGGTTATTGGTGTTGCTCCTGAACGTCTCAATAGAAACAATATTGTTTCTGACGAATTCCAGGAATTAGTTATCACTCCCGATATGAAAGAGAGAAAAGAATTTATGAGATCAAATTCTGACGCTTTCATTGCGCTACCCGGTGGTTTTGGGACACTAGAAGAAGTTCTTGAAACAATTACCTTAAAACAGCTTAAATATCATTCAAAACCAATAGTAATTATTAATCATAAAGGATTTTACGATAAGCTTTTGGAACTTTTTGAAATCTTTTATACAGAAAATTTTGCAAATGAAGCATATCGAGAGCTATATTTTGTTTGTAAAACTCCACTTCAGGCAATTGAATACATCAAAAATTATAAACCTAAAAACATTTACGATAAATACTTAAGAGAGTAATTTTTATGAAAAATCCACTACCAAAAGAAATATATCATAAAAGAAGCCGAGAAAGAGATACAGATATTAGAGGTGATTTCTTTAGAGATCAAACAGCAATTATCCATTCAGGTCCATTTAGGAGATTAAAGAACAAGACACAAGTATTCTTTGCTCCGGAAAATGACCATATCTGCACACGTATTGAACACGTTCTTCATGTTGCAACTATCGCTGCAACAATAAGTAAAGGCTTAAACTTTAAGGGCTGGGATCTCGATATTGATATGGCATATGCAATTGGACTAGGCCATGACTTGGGTCACACTACTTTTGGACATGCCGGAGAGATGGCTTTAAATAAAATCCTAGGTGGAAACAATTCTTTTGTTCACGAAGTTAATTCATACAGGCAAGTTGAATACCTAGCAAATAATGGTATCGGTCTAAATCTATGTTATGGAGTTAAGGATGGAATCATTTGTCATAATGGAGAAAAAGATGAACAGATAATTAAACCAAAAGATTCTATTAATAATCTAGATTTAATTAAAAATAGAAAAGTTGTTCCTACATCATACGAAGGATGCATTATGAGATTCTCTGATAAAATTGCCTATTTAGGTCGTGATTTAGAAGATGCATTCATTGCAGGATTTATTACAGAAAAAGATGTTCCATCAGATGTGAAACAACTCCTGGGAGATAGAAATGGGCAGATTATTCAAACCTTTGTGGTTGATATTATTGATAACTCAGCGGATAAAGATTACGTTGGATTCTCAGATGAAACCTATGAAATGGTTACTAAATTAAAGCACTTTAATTACAAAAATATTTATGGTCATCCTGATCTAAGGAAATATGATGTTTTTTGTGATCGTATAATAAATAACCTATTCGAATATACCTATGACCTTCTGGAGAAATTTGCTTTTGACTTTAAAAAATATGAGGAATCAGGAATTGAACTTGACAAGAATTTTGGAGATTACTTAAAAGGCCAGTTTGATTTCTATCAAAAAAGCAAAGATAATAACAAACAAATTATTACCGATTATATATCTGGAATGACCGACTTCTATGCTTTAGAGTCAATTAAACAAATTACAATCCCTAAACCTATCCATTTTAATTAAATTCAAAAAGTAATTTTTCAAATAGCAACGAAATCAGGCATTGCAAATGATAACATTCATGAGTATCTAATTGAAAATTTACAGCTAATTACTCCTAAAACAATGCGTAAAAAAATTGTAGTGTGCAGCATTGAATTAATCCAAAACAATTTAAAACATAATCCAGAATATACTGCAAAACTATCAATTACTGAAAATATTAACGAATATGTAATTTCAATTAAAGAAACTATAAACAAAAGCAAATTAGAAAACCTTAAGAATAAGATTAATGAAATCAACAAGACTGAAATAGATCAACTAAACCAAATCTATAATCAAAACCTAGAAAACAATCAAATTAATACTGGAAATGGTCTAGTTCTTTGTAAATTAAAATCAACAAAAAATATCTATATATATTACTCTGAAACAAGTAATAATTTGGTAGAAAGCAGAATCGATATAACATTTGAGAAATTATGAATATACTAATTGAAAAAGAAAAAAGCACTCCTGAAGTAAGCACTGGTTCAAAAGAACATATTTTAAATGTTGTAGGAATAATTGTTCCTGAAAATCCTGAATTTTTCTTCGAAAAGCTTAACAATCTAATCAACTTAACGTATAACACACATAAGAAGATTGTACTCGATTTTAATTTGGAGTATTTTAATACAGGTGCAGCAAGATTTCTATACAAGCTCTTTATCAATCTAAAAGATAAGGATGATGTTGAAATCTGCTGGAGGTACGAAGAAGATGATGAAGACATTTATGATAGTGGGAAAGAATTTGAAAGCCTCACCTCATTAAAGTTTAACTTTGAAAAAATAAACTTATGATAAAATCTAAGCAAATCTTACTTATTGCTTTTGTTTGTATTTCAATTCTATGTCAAGGACAATTGGTTTATAATAATTGCAATCAGGTTTGGTTAAATAATTCTGCAAATATTGTTATAAATGGAGATATTATAAATGCATATGGTGATATTACATTAACAAATTCGGAAAGTACAAGTTCGGAACTAATAATAAATGGAAATGCTATTAATAATGCAGATATAACAGCAAATGGAATTATTAGTCTTTCAGGCAACTGGTATAACAATTCAAATTTCACTTCTGATTCGGGTGAAATGAGACTCACTGGCTCCAGCCAACTATTAAGTGGTACAGAGACTACAGAGTTCTATTCACTGATAGCGACTGCATCAGGAATAAAAACATTAACAATTGATCAAGAAGTATATGGAATCCTAGATATTGCTGATGCTGAATTTAGTACAGATGAATTTAAGTTGGTTGTATTAAATACATCGATAAATGCTATTGAATATAATGAGGGTTTTGTTTCATCAGATGAAGGATGTTCATTAGTTAGATTAACATCAACTGAGGGTAAATATGTTTTCCCGGTTGGTTCACATATTTGTGATGATAGAGTAAGACCAGTTTTTATTAGTCAATATGAAGATGAAAACGCTGAATACCAAGTCAGGTTTATAAATAATTCCGCTACTTTAAATGATATGCAGGTAACAAGCTTAGATACTTTATCTGAATATATTAATGAGCTATTTTATCATGAAGTAGTCAGGCCTATTGGAAATGAAACTGTATTATTAGAGATCGAGTTTGAATCAGAAGATGGCAGTTTTGATGGTATTGTTTTCTGGTCAGCCCTCCTATCTGAAGCATGGACTACTATTGAAAACTCAGATTTTGATGAGACTGATATCCTATGTTTTGCTGATTCAGTGGTACTTGAAGAAAAAGTGTTTTTTGCATTAAGTCACAAATATATTCCAGAAGAGCCTCCACCTCCACCTCCCGAAGATCCAGATTTTATGATTTATAATTCATTTTCACCAAATGGTGATGACTATAATGACACATGGATAATTGATGCTATAAATACATATCCTGATTGTAAAATCAGTATTTATAACCGAAATGGAAATCTGGTCTATTATTCCGAAGGTTATGAAACTCCATGGAATGGGGAATTTAAAGGTGAGAATGTTCCTGATGCGACATATTATTATATCGTTGACCTATATGGAGATGGATCTGATCTTCGAAAAGGAAATGTTACAATAATTCGTTAAAGTATGAAAAAGATATTTACCATATTTATATTACTGTTTTGCGTTACAATGACATTTAGTCAACAGCTACAACAAATTAGCTTTAGACAGTATAATCTTTTTATTAACAATCCAGCTATTGCTGGTTCAACCAGTAGTCAGGAAATAAAACTATTGCATCGTGAACAATGGGCAGGTTTTGAGAATGCACCAACGACCTCTATAATAAGTTTTCATCGGGAACTTAACACAACTAATGGTATTGGTGGCTATCTAATAAATGATATTACAAATCCTTCATCAAGGTTTACCATTAATGCTTCATATTCCTATATAATTGATATGGACGATGTATTTCTTTCATTTGGTTTGTCTGCATCGGTAATTCAATACAGAATCAATAGTAATGATTTAACTTATAGAGATATTAACGACCCTGTAATGGCATTTAATACTGAAAAAAAATGGCGGCCCGAGGCAAATGTAGGGATGCTTTTATTCTCAAAACAGTTTTATTTTGGTTTTGCAATATACCAACTTCTAAAGTCTCAATTCAGACCATTTTCTACAGGAGATTTAGGTGAAATCGATATGTCCAGACATCTATACATTATGGGGCAATACGACATAATTACTCAAATGCATAGAATAAGCCCTGGAATATTTATTGGTTATGCAAAGAAAAGTCCTATTAATGCAGAACTAAATGTTTCATATTTATATAGAAACAGTGTAATGGCATCATTTGGATGTAGACTTGGAGATGCATTTAATATGGGGATTGGTTACAGATTTGGTCGTTTCACATTAGCTTACAATTATGATATTGTTACATCCAGCTTGAGAAACATTAATAGTGGTTCTCACGAAGTAATGATAGGAATTGATATTTCTCAACAACAAACTAATGTACCAATGTTTTCATCCGGAAATTCTGGAACAAACAACAGTTCATACAGCAAACAATCTAAGAAAAGACTTTTTTAAAAATAAGAAGCTATTTTATGAATTGCTGATGGTAAAGCAAAAAGAACAACTTTATCATTTGGCTTTATTTGAGTATCTCCCATTGCAATAAAACTCTTAGATCAACGAACAACACCTGCAATAATAACACCTTCAGGAAGTTCTACCTCTTTTAATTTACTCTTTGAGATTAAGGCGTCTCTTGAGGTAATAAACTCAAGAACTTCAGCATCTGTTCCTGTTAAACATTTAATTGAAGATACCTCAGCTTTCATTGTGGAAGTATAAATCGCGCTTGCAGCACTAAGCTTTTTATTAATTATGGTGTCTATACCCATTTTTGAAGCGATATCTATATAGTCAAGATTTTCTATTTCTGCTATTACTTTCTTTACACCGTATCGTTTAGCTAACATACATGTCAGGATATTAGTCTCAGCATCACCTGTAACGGCAACAAAAGCATCTATATTTTCAAGACCTTCTTCGAGCAATACATCAATATTTCTACCATCGCCATTAATAATCATGGTTTTTGGTAACATATCTACAAGTTTGAAACTCTTTTGGTGATCCATTTCTAGCATTTTCACATTAAGATGATTCTCCAGAAACTTTGCAGCCTTAATTCCAATTCTACTGCCACCAAGAAACATTACATTATCTAACTCCAATTTCTTTTTCCCTGCTGTTTTTAATAAACTAGGAATCCCGTCAGGATTTGTGATAATATATATGATATCTCCTTCATTAAGCATGTCACTTCCTTTAGGAATGATAGTTTCTCCATTTCGAGTTATTGCAACAGCACGATAGTTTTTGTTTCTTGCTTTTACCGATGCTTCTCTTAAACTCATATTTACTATTGGAGAATCTTCGTCAAGCTTTATAACAAACAATGTTAACTTACCACCTGAAAATTCAAATATCTCTGTTGAACCGGTTTGTTTAATAACTCCTACAACTTCTTTTGCAGCAATGTATTCGGGATACACCAATCTATCAACACCGAGATTAATAAATGTAAGCTTATTAATCGGGCTTAGATATTCCATATTATCGACTCTTGCGATAGTCTTTTTAGCACCTAGTTTTTTAGCAAAAATACATGATAGAATATTAGTATCCTCGGAATTTGTAACAGCAATAAAAAGGTCACAACCCGGCACATTTGCTTCTTTCAATGTACCAAAAGAAGTACATGAACCCTCGACACATAAGACGTCATAAGCACTATCAACTTCTTTGAGAATCTCAGTTCTAGTGTCAACAATAACAATGTCGTGATTCTCTTTGGTTAGCATTTTTGCCAAATACGACCCGACATCACCTGCACCTGCTATAACTATTTTCATAATTTACTTATTTTCTTCTAAAAACTTCTTTAATTCTATCAGCATTATCTAACTCAAAGCCCTTTCTGTTTTTATGCTTTAATGCAAGAATACGCAATTCAAAAAAGAATGAAAGGTACTCTACATAGGTCATATTACCAAAATCATCAAGTCTCTTTTCAATTTTCTTATCCGACAGATACTTCTCAATAATCTGATGGTTAACAAATTCTCCCTCATCAAAAGGATGAATATAAAAAACTGAACCATTATTTTTCTCTACAAAAACCGCATCTGCTAATTCTGCATCTACATAACTTAACACAAATAAACCTGGTAATGCTAACGGGTATAATGGGATATCCATACTTTGAGATATTACACAATAAAGCAATGAAATATTTGGTGCAGCGTACCTCTTTGAGTTTACACAATTCGCAAAACTTAGCTGCTCGGGTTTAAAATCTCCTAGTGGAAATTTTTTGAAATTAAACTTCTCAAATAAAGTTTTACCAATAAGTTTAACCTTTTCTATTCCGGTTAGTTGATCATTAAATTCGAGCCATATCGATTGTATAATATTTTCAGTTTCGGTTCGAATCAAATCTGTATCAACATCTCTATTAAAATATTCCTCTATCAATAAGACACCATCCAATAATGAATGGTCTTTCTGTTTTAAATAGCTCTCTAAACGAGTCTCATAACTATATAGAAACATGTCCTCGAGTAGCTCTTCGGATCTTTCAAGAGCAAGTTCGTTTATTGATAATGCATGATAGTTTTCCAGATAAGGTCTATAAAGTTCAAAGTCATCAAGGATTTTTTGTCTGATTAATCCATAAACGCTATCATCCGGATCTTCCAACAACTTTAACATTGATATAATCTCATTCTTATTCATTATCGACATCCTCAATTCTGGTTACTTTACTAACTCCTTTAATTATGATTATTCTTCTGATAAGATCTTCTAAATCCTGAGCATTATGAACAAATAAGGTAATTTCGCCAAAGAAAACACCATCATTTGTTTCAATGCTAATTGACTTCATATTGACATCTGCTTCCTGTGAAATTGCTTTTGTAATATTATAAACGATACCAAGCTTATCCACTCCTTCAACTTTAATTTTAACCAAAAATGAGAGTAGTTTATAGCTCGACCATTTAACAGAAATTATTTTATCACCCTGTTTTGCAGCCAGATTATTTAATACCGAACAAGTTTTTTTATGAATAATGACTGAATTATTAGGATTTAGATAACCTGCGACCTCATCTCCAGGTATTGGATTACAACATGTAGCTAATGTAAACTTCTGATTATTTATATCATCAACAACATATGTATTTTTATCTTTTTTCGATTTTTTGTTTTTTGGTTTACTTCTGGTAAGTCTCCAATATTTTGCAAAAATATTTGTAGGGTTTTTTAAGAGCTGCTTTTCAATATCGTCAATCTGAATGGAACCTGAACCAATCTTTCGATAAAATTCTTCCTTATTGGGTGCATTATAAGATTGACGCAACTCCTTAAACATTTTATGATTAAGATTAAGCTTCAAAGAACGTACTTTATTAATGAAAATATCCTGCCCTTTCTCGATATTATGTAAACGCTCTTCTTTTAATGAGCTTTTAATCTTAGCTTTTGCTTTTGTAGAAACTGCAAAATTTAGCCATTCTCTTTTTGGTGCTTGCTTAGATGAAGTTAATATCTCTACCTGATCGCCACTATGTAAAATATGTGATAATGGTTCAAGCTTATGATTTACTTTAGCAGCTATTGCCTTATTCCCAATTTCTGTATGAATTTCGTAAGCTAGATCTATAACTGTTGAGCCCTTAGGTAATTTTTTGATTTCTCCTTTTGGAGTAAAGACATAAATCTCGGTTGTAAAAATATTTAATTTAAAATCATCCAAAAAGGACAGAGAATCGAGTTGATTATTTGACAAAGAGTTCTTCAAAGTTTCAATTAAAACATCCAGACTTCCTGTAGCACCTTGTTCATTTGTTTTATATTTCCAATGAGAAGCAAGTCCTTTTTCGGCTATATCGTCCATTTTACGAGAACGTATCTGAACTTCGACCCATTGACCTCTAGGCCCCATAACGGTGACGTGCAAAGCCTCATATCCATTTGCTTTTGGATTTTTAACCCAATCTCTTATTCTTTGCTCATGATGTGGGTAAATGTCTGTAATAATTGACATTATATGATAACACTGTGCTCTTGCTTTTTTATCAGGATAATCATCCGGGTGATCAAAAACAATTCTAATCGCAAAAAGATCATAAATCTCCTCAAAAGGTACCCCCTTTGTTTGCATCTTATTCCAGATAGAGTAAATTTACTTTAATCTACCTTTTATAGTAAAATCAACACCTTCCTTTTTAAGTACTTTCTGTAATGGATCAATAATTTCCTCAATATATTTTCCACGTTCTTCTTCAGTTTCCTTAAACTTTCTTTCTATCTCCCTATAAATTAAAGGGTGTTCATATTTTAAAGCAAGATCTTCAAGTTCAGTCTTAATTGAATAAAGCCCCAGACGATGTGCAAGAGGTGCATATAGAAATACAGTTTCGCTACAGATTTTCACTTGCTTATACTAAGGCATTGAGTCCAAAGTACGCATATTATGCAATCTATCTGCTAATTTTATAAAGATTACACGAACATCCTGAGACATTGTCATCAACATCTTACGAAAGTTCTCAACTTGCAAAGATGCATCCTTATCAAGCACATTTGATATTTTTGTAAGCCCGTCAATCATACCCATTATTGCAGTGCCAAAAAGACGCTAAATATCATGTAGAGTATAATCAGTATCTTCAACCACATCATGTAAGAGCGCACTTGCAATAGACTTAGGTCCAAGACCAATCTCAACAGCTACAATAAAAGCTACTGCTATTGGATGAGAAAAGTACGGTTCGCCGGACTTCCGTCTCATTTTAGAATGAGCTTCATTTGCAAGGTCAAAGGCTTTACGAACTAGGGCAATATCCTCCTCAGTTTTAATCCGTTTAGCAACCTTAACCAACTCGTCAAACTGACTCTCAATCCATATTTTCTCATCTTTTGTCAGACTCATAAATAAAAAAGACTTCTATTGTTACTAAAATGCGAAACATTAACTTACAAAGATATTAAAATATCAGTAATTTAAAACTGATAATTTCCGATGAAGTTTAATAAATCGTTAATATTAAATAAAGCTTAATAAAGCTCTAATAAACTAATCGATAAATAAGAAAAATGTTCCGGTTTTTAGATATTCTTTACCTTGATGGTCAAAATATCTTACAAAATAAGTGTAATATTGAGAAGGTGCTAAACTAAGGCGATTAATCGTTCCATTCCAGCCTTCATAAGTTTCATCTGTTCTAAAGACTTCTTGTCCCCATTTATCATAAACTATAAACAAATATGAGTCACTTTCAACAAATGATAGAACAGGTTTGAATTCACGATTCTCAACTTCATATGAAGTTGCATTAAAGGCATTTGGCACCCAAACAACCGGATAATGGTTTACGCAGGCTACATTTGATCTACTAACTCCTTTCGAATCAGCATAATATGGACTTTCACTTTCATTTGCCTCAACATAATAGCAAAATTCATTTGTCATATGTATTTTACGATCATGACAATAATTGACATACCATTCAATATCATATGTTGCTTCAAGGTTACCGGGAGTATTAACTCCTATTTGAGCAGGTGCCCCGTTAAAAGTTCTGTAAACATTAAAATTACTTACTCCATTTGGCCATGCATAGTAATCTGTCCAGGATATTTCATGCTCAAAACCATTCTCGTTAGATGCTGTTAATAAAATATTTGATGAAATATTTGAATAGGATGAGACTATACCACATGGATTAACGGATGCTAATCGATAGTAATATCTATATTCATCAACACTTACATCAAAATCAGTATGCATTACTTCACTTTGCCCAGTATTTGGATAAGAATGTATTGTAGAAAAAGTTCCTTCTGGTGAAGATGCTCTTTGAACTCTATATTCCAAAACCTCAGCAGAATTATCAACTAAAAAGTTAACTACAATATTCTCACCACTAACTGTTGCATATTGGGCGTGCATATATGATGGTATTTCAAAAGAGTTTGTAGAAAGTTCAACAGAGTTAGAGGTTGCTTTATCTCCAGAATTACTTACAGCTTCGATGTAATAATAGTATGTTTCACTAAAATCAATATTTGAGTCAACATATTCGAATTTCTCAGATGAAAGACTTGTTAAAACATAATAAGTGGAGCTTGCTGATCTTAGATAGATTTTATAACTGTTAACTCCATTTGTCCAACCATCATAGCTTGTCCAATCAAGATTCACCTCTGTATTACATTTATCGTAAGTAGCTGTAAGAAACATTGTAGTATGTGGGTCAGTAATACTTGATTTATAAAGTTGAGTATCAAAAGCTGCTAACCTGAATTTCTCAGGTTTACTAATAGCAGATGCCATTGTATAATCATATGTTGTTGATAATCTCCCGAAAACAGTATCAATTGTTTCTGTTATCCCACCTATCACTTTATAAACTATATATCCTTCAACATCCAAAGAATCACTAGGATTCCATGTTAAAACAACTTTTGTTGGGTCTGATTCAGGAGTTATACTCGCAGAAACAAACTCAGGAGGGTCAGGAATATCTGTCTGTGCAACAACTTGAGCTGTTACAATCAAAACTAAAATTACTAATGTGTACTTCAACCAATTCATAATATACCTCTATGTACTAAACGCAAACAATCACCAATTAGTGGCTTTTAATCTAACTTTTTTACAAAAAACAGCTGATCATCAATAAATGTTTGCTCAAATCCCATTTTTTTTAAGAACTTACTATGTCCTTTGTGAAATGATTTGGCCACCAGTTTTTTTATGCCCATTTTTGTAAAGTGGCCAGGGTTTTGTTTAAAAATATAACTACCTATCTCTTTATCACGGTATATTGGTTTGGTATAGTCTACTTCAATTGTTAACATATCTCCTGTAATACTACCAATAAGTATTCCGGCAAGATTCATATCTCTCATGACTAAGAAACACTTATGTGATTTATGAGGTTCGTAAAAAGGAAAATAATTATAAATATCTCTTTTATAATTCTTGATAAATTCAACTATGTAGTTATTATCATATTCTACTTCTAATAACTTTATAGATGCCTTGCTTTTTTTAAACTTTAAAACTTTATAAATATAAAATATCAAAGCTACTGCCATTAGAATTGCAAAAGGATATATTGGTTTTATCAGGCTATATGTAAGAAGAAGAAGAATCGAAATCAATATTACAACTCTTCCTTGTATTTTACCATAGGCTAAGAAACCGAGCACACTCGTTGCTACGCCTACAAATCCTATGATATCAATTTGTTCCATAAAAAGTACCCCAAAAATATTATTAAATTTTGCAAATACAAAGTCTAATTACAAAATATTTACAATAATAATACTTTAGGGGTACTATTGTCTATTTTAGTATGTTATAGCTTTACAATCTTAATTGTATAAGTCTTTTATGAATTATACAACCTAATAATCATATTGCCATTACTATATTCATTAATATCAACTCTTTCCACACTATTTTTTAGTGTACCAACTTCAAGTATTCTACCTGTCATATCCATAACCTCGTAGGTTGCCCCCTGACAATTTGTAATATTTACAAAATCTGTAGCAGGATTAGGATATATCTCAACTGAACCAAACCCAAAGTCAACTATATCATTTGCATTAACCTGAATATTGAAATCCTGAATAGTATTAAACATACCATCACTAACTACTAGTGTTACACCAAAACCTAAAAAGCTTGTTGTAGTTGGTGTTCCTGACAATTTACCTGTTCCATCACCATTATCCACAAAGCTAGCCCATTCTGGTAAAGTTGTTGCTTCAATAGTCAAATCATCTCCTTGTTCATCATATGTTGTAACATCATAAGTATACAATACATTTTGAGTATGAACTGTAGAAGGTGTTGAGGTAAACTCAGGTGCTGTGTTTGATGTATTAACAGTAATTGTAAATGACTGATCAGCATCATATGTTCCGTTCGAAACATTAAGCACCACCTCAAAATCTTCAGTCTCACCAAGGATTTCAGGTGCAGTACCTGTTAAAGTTGCAGTTCCGTCACCATTATCGGTTAAAGACAACCATGCAGGAGTTGTTGGACCTGTAATTGTTAAAGCTAAAGTATTTGGGTCCTCAGTAGTAACATTGTATGTGTATGTTTCAAATTCGGTAACTTCAAGTGCAGGTGATGAAGTGAAATAAGGATCATCAGATGGAGCAAGTCCTACCCATTTATATATTCCACCAGAATTTTCATCCCAGTTAAATCCACCAGCCCAGCCACAATCTGCGCTGAACATCTGAACACTTGTATATTGTACTGAATCATCTAATTCAGTCCAAGTTGTTCCATAGTCTAAACTATAAGTTGAGAAATTATCTTCTAATGTAGCAGATATCTTTATTCCAACATACATACCTGGTTCGCCAGGCACTGCAGAAACATCAGATAAGAACTGATCATCAACAGAAATTGATGTCCATGTTTCACCTCCATCAGATGTTTTAACCATAGCCCAGCTCTCGATAGTTCCAGTAGTTTTATTTGTTACCTGACAGATAGCAACTCCATTGTTTTCATCAGCAAAAGAAATTGAACTAACATTATCTTCACCTGTTGAATAGGCACTCCAAGTAGCTCCTTTATCATTTGATTTAAAAACGCGTCCGGTATTTGTACCAAACCATACAATATCTCCAACTGCATCAGCAACACCTGTCCATCCCATTTCTCCGGATTCTGGATCTGGTAGGTTTGCACCATCAACCAAAGTACATGTTGTTCCTCCATCTGCAGTAGTATATATTTCAAATTCACCGTTTATTGGATCTCCCTGACAATATCCTTCATTTTCATTAAACATATGAACTACATTTGTAAAACTAGCTGCATCAGCAAAAGCAGCACTTGTTTGATGTGTCCAGTTTGCACCAGCATCTTCAGTTTTGTAAATACCACCACCACCATTTACATCATAAACAGCAACCCATGCTGTTGTTGCACTAACTGCACTAATATCACCAGGTGCATAGTTCTCAGCAATTTCGATTGTGTCAGGTGTCCAAGTTTCACCAGCATCTGCAGTTACAGCAAAATCTCTAGTAATACTTCCACCTGTGCCATCATAAGTTAATATCCAGGCAGTGTTTTCATCAACAATATCAGTCAAAAATACACCTCTGTATGCACTTGCAAAATGAGTATTTTGTTCTATCCAAGCACTTTCAGCAAGGCTACCTCTTTGACCTACAATAATAAAAGCAGTTTTGATTTCAGTATCAGAGTTTGTGCCATCACCGGCAGTTAATGTAACTTGATATATAACTTCTGTATCATATTGAATTGCTGTTGGATCTTGAATATCACTTGTTGCAGGAATACCACCCTCAAATTCCCAAGACCATTCTGTAGGTGTTCCTGTAGTAAGATCAGTAAAATCTACTGTTTCACCAACTGCAACAACAACTTCACTTGCCATAAAATCTGCAACCAAAGGAGCATTTGCCGCTGCAGCTGCAGTAACAGCCTCATATGCATTTATTCTACCTGCACCAATACTGTCGATAAACTCAGTATTAAGTGCATCAACGTTATCGCAAGTAGCTTTTAAGATTGCTGTTAGTTCTTCGGGTGTAAGATCTGGATTTGCAGATAACATTAATCCACATAAGCCAGAGGTAACAGGACAAGCCATTGAGGTTCCCTGCATACCATCATACTGACCGGAAACTCCAAAATCTGAAGCACCACCTCCGGCTCCGGATAACATATCCATAACTGAACCTGCATCTGAAGCAGTTGTAATTAATACAGAAAAGAACATATTTCCTAAGATACCACCTTCTGCAGCAAAACCACCTGGTGCAAGTACATCAATCCATGTCCCATAATTTGAGAAACTTGATTTAGTATCTCCTAAATCAACAGAACCAACTGCAATTACATGATCCAATGCTGCCGGATATCCAATATAATTAACAGGGATATCAGGATTTGCTTGAGTTTCAGCACCGTCACCATTGTTACCAGCGGCACCAACTAAAACACAACCAAGATTATATGCATAGTTTACAATATTCTGCATTGTTTGGAAATACTGAGGAGAACCCCATGACATACTAATTACATCAGCGCCGTTATCAGCAGCATAAGTTATCCCTTCATATCCTGCAGCCATTGCCTGACCATCACTAGCGTCATCTCCTAATTTAATAGCCATAATGCTAATACCACAACCAATTGATGCAACACCAATACCATTATTAGTTTCTGCACCAACAAGTCCTGCTGAGTGAGTTCCATGTGACCAAATATAAGTTGCTTCTGGTGGATTAGGATCATTATCACCATTACCTAAGTCAACAGCATGTACAACCTGATTTGTTAAATCTGGATGATCAACATAAATAGCATTATCAAGCACAGCAACAACAACACCAGCATCACCGGTGGTAACATCCCAAGCTTGAGAAGCATTTATTGCGTTTAAGTGCCATGAACTATTTGCTGATCCATACAAAAAGCCTCCATCAAGAGTTACATCATAATATGTATCATCTGGGGTCATTGAAATAAAGAATAATGGAGCAGGTTCAGCATACTCAATATCAGGATGTTGTTTTAAATCTCTTATTAGGTCTCCAATTTCACTATAATCTTCAAAGTCCATTCTAAATGTTCTCTGTAATATATCACTCTGCGCAGACTTAAATGGCATTACCAATTCAGTAATATTATACTCTTCGATTAAACCTTCAAGAAAATAAACATCCTTTGGATTAACTACGCCATCATTATCTGATACGTTTAAAACCGCATTGTCTGATAATTTAAAATAAATACGTCCGTCAACCCATAAAGAGTTAAATGTTTGAGCAAAAACAGTAGTTGTTAGTAACATAACTGCAAATGCAAAAACAAGTTTGGTAAATGTTCTCATAACTTAGAATTTGTTTTTGGTTAATAATAATTTTCCTCGTGTCAAAAATAATAAAATATTTTGAATAGTAAATGCAAATTTTGACCGTTTGGTTGCATTAAAATTATGTTTTTTATAACATATTTTCAATCACCACTCTAAGAGAAAAGAAAATAAACTAAATCTTTCTACTTTATCTTATACCCATACCATGTTCCTGTCTCATAATCACCATCATCAGATACAAAAACATATTTCTTTGCAAACGATACTGAAGGGCCATAAGTACCCTCTGAGATTTTTATTTCTTCAATAAAATTCCCATCCAAATCATATTTATAGATATATTGTGCATTCCCATTAAATAGTATAATAGACTTCTTAGTAACTGCAATAGAATTTGAGCCTGTTATCATTTCTTTGGCGTAACGAAATACATCAAATGATTTTAATAATTCTCCAGTTTCAAAATCGTAAACATAAATAGTACCATAGGAATGCTCATAAAGTTTCTCCCCTTTGGTGTCTATTCCCAAACATGACTGACCATCGGAGTATATTCCTTCGTGAAACATTTCATATTTACCATATTCAAGTTCAGTAATTTTATAAATATTACCTTCATATGTTGAAACATAAAAAGATTTGTCTTTTTTTCTGTAAACGATAGTGCGCATGTCAAGATTAAAAGAATACGTATCTATCAATTCTCCTTTTAAACTAAACTTATTTATCAGACCTTCGCTAGCCACACCGCCATTAACAGTATAATAATACTTACCATCAGAACATATATGCATATTATGTGTTTGTGGATGCTCAGTGAAGGTAATTGCAGGGTCTAATGTTTGAGATTTAACAGTATTTGCTAATAATAAGTATACAAATAGGCTTAAAACAATAATAATATTTTTCATAGCAATCGATTTTGAGGTTTCAAAGCAAACTTACAAAATCTTTCAATTATTTACAACTTTTTTGCTTTTAGGACATGTCTCTTTCCCGGAGGACCTGGTAGTCTTTTCACTTCCATTCCAAGTTTTCTTAAATTAGCTTTTAACTCTCCTCTAACGCTATATGTTACAAACAGACCGTCTTTACGAAGATTGTGAACTATCTTTCTTAACATTTCAAACGTCCACATCTCAGCTTGTGTATCAGGAGAGAAAGAATCAAAATAAATGATATCATATTCAATTTCCGGAATATAATTTAAGAAATCAGCTTTTAACTTTGTTAAAACAAAATCTTTATCAATTTTTACACTACAATCCCAATCATTATAAAACCCTTTAAGCTCAAGCTCTTCAACATTTAAAAGTTTGCCATAATTTAATTTTTCAAAATCTGCTAGACTTATAGGATATTTCTCTATCCCAACATAATTTATTGTTTTATTCAATTCCTTGTTAGCAATAAAAGTACAAATAGCATTTAGACCTGTACCATAACCAACTTCAAGAATATCTATATGATTTTTATCTATTTGTTTAAATCCCAGCTCAATAAAAATATGTCGAGATTCTGTTACTGCACCATTTATACTATGGTAATGTTCATCAAATAGTTTTGAATAAAGTGTAAAACTACCATCTAATGTCAATTCGGGTTTATTATTATTCTCATTTTTCATAAAAAATATTTATCCAAACACTTATTTGGAAAGCTTTTTGTAATTCATGTGCATAAACAATTAAAAATATTTTACCCTAACAAGCAAAAAATTCATATTTTTGTCAATATATATAGAAATTTAATACTAAATCTCATGAAAAGACTTTACAAATTTACTCTTTTGTCGCTGACAATTGTCTTATTTAGTCTGAATATTTTTGCTCAAAATCAGACAGTAAAAACTCCGGACAGTTTTGTCCATAATTTATCAATTGAAAACATTGACCATCTTGAGTTGGTTCCACCATCTCATGATTTAATTAAATCTGAAGATTTAATTGACGAGAAGAACGGTCAAATGATGAAAATCGCCAGATTATTACCGGTAGATGCAAACGTTGATAATAGTGGAACCTGGACAGAATTAGATAATGGAAAAATGATATGGCGTTTACATATGTCTTCTAATGGTGCTAGATCATCAGTTGTTCATTTTGACAGATTTAAACTTCCTGCAGGTTCAGAATTATGGGTGTATAATCCTGACCACTCAGTGATTTTAGGTCCTTATACTTCTGAAGACAATATTAAAGGTGAAGAATTCTCAATAGGTATGATTTATGGAGAAGACCTTATTATAGAATATTCTGCAAGAATGGAGAAATCTGATGATGGAGACATTATACCAATAAAGCCTGATATGCAAATTGCAGCATATTCATATGTATACCGTGGGGAAGACATGTTTGATAATCGTGCCAAAGGAACCGGTTATGGAGCTTCTGATGATTGTCAGGTAAATATTAATTGTTCAGAAGGTGATAACTGGAGAGATGAACAAAAAGGTGTTGCAAGAATATACTGTGTTGAAGGTTGGAGCGCTGGATATTGTACCGGAACTCTTGTTAATAACACAAGTAATGACGAAACCCCATATTTCTTAACAGCTGATCACTGTGGTACTGATTCTGATGCAGGTGATTTTAACCAATGGATTTTCAAATTTAACTATGAAAGTTCAGGATGTACAGCAACCAGTGAGCCTAGTGGAAATAGCGTTACAGGATGTACCAGAAAATCAAGATCTGTTTTGAATGGTGGTTCTGACTTTCTTCTTGTAGAGCTTAGTACTACAGCAACAACCTTAAAAAATATTGGCGCAGTTTATAATGGTTGGAGCAGATCTACCAGTGCTAGCCCAAGTGGTGTTAGTATTCATCATCCAAGTGGTGACATCAAAAAGATATCAACATATACATCATCACTTTCAAGTGCAACTTACAATGGTGGAACAGGAAATGTTGGTGCAACAGGTGCACACTGGGTAGTTTACTGGGCTAGTACAACAAATGGTCATGGTGTTACAGAACCAGGATCTTCAGGATCCCCAATTTTTAACAATAGTGGTTTAGTAGTTGGAACATTATCTGGTGGTTTATCATATTGTGATGCAACAGGAGACCCTGACTTATACGGGAAATTCTCTTATCACTGGAACTCAAACGGAACAGCATCATCAGAACAATTAGAATACTGGTTAGACCCTTCAAGTACAGGTGCTACAACATGTGAAATGCTTGACCCAAATATTGGTGGTGTAGTAGCTGATTTCAGTGGTACTCCTACTCTTGTTGCTGTTGGTGGTCAAGTTTCATTTACTGATCTATCAAGTGGAGGAACAATAACTAGTCGTTCATGGTCATTCCCAGGTGGTTCACCATCAAGTTCAACAGCTCAAAATCCTACTATTACTTATAATACAGAAGGAACTTACAACGTGTCATTAACAGTTTATACAAGTGGAGATAATGATACTGAAACTAAAACAGGATATATTACTGTAACAAGTGGTGGTGGATTTAGCTATGACTTTGAAGATTGTACTGATTTTGCAGTTGATAATTTTAGCCCTTGCACAACTTATGATGGTGACGAATCAACAACTTATGGTGTAGATGGTGTAGATTTCAATAATGAAGGCTATACCGGAGCATATATGGCATTTAATTCTTCAACTACAAGTCCTGAAAGTAGCGAATCATGGGATCCTCATGGTGGTTATAAATGTGGTGCTTGTTTTGCAGCAACTTCACCGGCAAACGATGATTGGTTTATTACCCCTCAAATATCATTACAAAACAACTCATCACTTAGTTTCTGGGCCAAATCTGTTACAGATACCTACGGGTTAGAAAGATTTAAAGTACTGGTTTCTACAACTAATAATAGTACTGGCAGTTTCTCAGTAATCTCAAGTGGCTCATATATCGAAGCTCCAACAAGCTGGACACAATATACTGCAGACCTTTCCGCATATGACGGACAATCAATCTACATAGCATTCCAATGTGTATCATATGATGCATGGGCATTCTTAATTGATGATTTACTTGTTGAAACAAGTTCTTCTATAGAAAATGAAATTGCTGAAAGCATTCACATATATCCAAATCCAAGTGACGGAATTATAACAATTGCTCTACCTGAATCTAATGCAAAGATTAGTGTTAAAAACATGATAGGACAAGAAGTTACGAGTTTATTTACTGAGTCTGAACAAACAACTATTGACTTAAGTACACAGGATGCAGGTATCTACTTTATTGAAATAGAAATGTCTAGTGGCAAATTCACTAAAAAGATTACATTGAAATAGAGATAAGCTTATGAATTTTCTGAAAGGTGGTTTATGAAAATTAAGCCACCTTTTTTTATGAAATTCTTTTTCTTCTCATATAGTAAATACGCACGTCCGTGCGTATTTACTATATAAAGCCCTTTTGTTAATTAATTTTTAGGCTGTGTACGTTGGTGCAACTCTATTTTTGCACTTTTGACTTTTTAGAGCACAGTTTTACAGCTCTTTTTTTAATTTTGCAATATGATACTAAAAGTAAAAAATGCATTCACTGAAGCTTTTTCCGAAAAGTCGGATTATAAATGCTTTGCCTGCTCACCACATAACGAACAAGGCTTAAAAATGGAGTTTTTTGCTAATGAAGATTCCGTATGGAGCGAATGGGAGCCTCGTCCTGAATTTGATGGCTGGAAAGGCGTTGTTCATGGTGGCATTCAGGCAACATTAATGGATGAAGCTGCCTAATGGTATGTATTTGTTAAACATGGGCGCTCTGCTGTTACAATGGAGCTTAATTGCAGATACAAAAAACCTCTGAACTCTACAGAAGGTAAAATTACTATTAAAGCCAAAGAAATCTCTTTACGGAGAAATATTTCTGAAATAAATGTTCAAATCTTTGATGCAAAGAATAATCTTTGTAGCGAAGCAAATGGAAAGTTCTACGTTTTCTCCGAAGAAGAGTCTAAAAATAAATATAGATTTCCTGGAAAAGATAAGTTTTAAAACTTAACAATCAATTTTAGATTAAGCCTTCTTACAGTTAGGTAGTTTGGTACAGCGTATTGCCAGCCTCTTACATCGGTAACCCAGGTATGGGAAATTGTATTATTAATATCGAGTAAGTTAAATACTTCGAGGTTTAGCCAGATACTTTCGAAATGTCTCCAAACACTAGTTTCAGGCATTTCCTTCTCATTCGTATGTAAACGCTTTGACAAACCTAAATCGACACGACGATAAGGATTCATACGGGCTGTTGCCATATATCTTTCGCTGTTTGGAGGTCCAAAAGGCAAGCCTGTTCCAAATAATAAATTCAAATGTAACTGCCAGGTTGGGTTATTTGGAATATAATCCTGGAAATAAATTCCAAAATTTAATCTCTGGTCAGTTGGTCTTGTGATAAACCCCGGATAGATTGTATCAATACTTCCGTCTTCATTTGATTGAGTATAGGAGTCTCCATCAAGGTCTTCTTGTGTCTGCATAAATGCAATACTTATCCAAGATTCTGTGCCGGGTACAAACTCACCATTAACCTTTGCTTCTACCCCTGCAGCATAACCATGAGCAATATTTTCGCCATAATATCTGATTCTTACATTATCTACATCATAAGGGATCAGATTGTACATATACTTATAATAAAGCTCTGTGACAAGTTTAAATGGTCTATTCCAGGCTGTAAACTCGTAATCACTTCCTAAAACAACATGAAATGATGATTGAGCTTTTATATCATGATTTAAGGTTCCGTCTAGCCTTCGAACTTCTTTAAAGAAAGGTGGTTGATGATAAAGTACTGTAGAAAATCTAAAGACAATATCTTTTTCCCAGTTTGGTTTTAATCCTGCATTTAAGCGAGGACTCACTAAAAATTCATTATTGAAATCCCAATAGTTTAGTCTAACACCACCACCAAGAGAGAACGCTGCACTATCGAGCTTAATATGGTATGCATCCTGCACAAACGCACTTAATCTGTTACTAAGGATATCCATACCTGTTAAATCAGTAAAATATAATGGTACCAAATCTCTGTCAGCAGGGTTATCATCCATTGGATAGGGCATTGAATAACCTGCAGAGTCAATCATATTCCATTCCCAAACCTGGTAATTAAACATTTCGAAATTATATTTTGCACCACAGGTAAGGTTATGGTCACCTGTTTTATAATCGGCTAGATATTTTGATGAAATAACATATCCTTCTAAATCATTTCGCGCATGATTTAAAAATGAACCTACCCCGATATTTGCAACAGAATCGCCAAGATTATCTTAGCCTAGTTGTTTATCTAATTCATTTAGAAAATACTGACCAAGAATATCATAAGTCTCCTGCTCTCTTGTATAATAACCCGAAACAATAAATTTCATTGTCATACTGTCTCTTGGTTGATATGTTCCGGTAAATGCGCCTGTAATATTTTGAAATCTATCCAGTTCCTGACCTTCAAAATACATCATAATTTTTAGAGCCTCGTTTAAAGTCCCCCATGATGTTTCTCTGTCTTCAGGAATAAAGCTAAATGTATTATTACTGATATTACCCAAAAATGACAACTCAAATTTATCACTGACATCGTAAGTTAAATATGCCTGAAAATCAAGATAAGTAGGATCATAACGTCCCATCATATCCATAGAGCTTAATAGATACTTTGTTGTTTTATAACGTAGTCCTGTATTATATTTAAAAAGATGATCTTTACTTGTACCTTCAATATGAACATTTGTTCCTAAAAGACTGGCAGTTACATTACCTCCAAATTCCTTTGGTTTACGATATTTTATATCAAGAACCGAAGACATTTTATCTCCGTATTTTGCTTCAAAACCACCTGCAGAGAAAACAATAGCAGAAACCATATCAGAATTAATAAAGCTTAAGCCTTCCTGCTGTCCTGAACGAATTAACAAGGGTCTGTATATCTCAATATCATTAACAAAAATCAAGTTCTCGTCAAAATTTCCACCTCGAACATTGTATTGTGAACTTAGCTCATTATTTGAAGAAACTGAAGGTAATGATTTTAATATATCTATAAACCCCCCGGGTGTAGGAATATTTAGTGAAATTTCAGGATTAAGCCGTGTAGCAGGAATAAACCTATCAGAATTGGCATTAATATTTGCTTCGGGCAAAATTGTGTATGCTTCCTTGAGATAAATATCTAACTTTATTCGTTTACCAGACTCAAGAGTTAAATCTTCAATATGAGTTTCGTATGATACAGATGAAAATTTAATCTGAATTTGCTCTCCTGCCGGAACAGTAATTTTATAAAAACCATACTTATCCGTTGCTGTCCCTAAAGACTTATCTACAACGCTTACATTAACAAACTGAATTGGTTTCGCTTTTGCGTCATATACATAACCTGATATGGTAGCATTCTGCCCCACTAACATTACTGCTGTGAGGACAAAAAACAATATAAATATTCCTTTAATTTTCAACATAAGTTATAAAACATGTTTATAACACAAAGCCTGCAAATATATTGTTTTTATTGCTGTTTTTTATCATTTATCTCAGGATAAACAATTCGTGAGTGATAAATATTACTAATTTTCTCTGTAAAAATCTTTTTTGCGGTAGAAATCTGACGCATTGTAATGTCAACATTATCATATTGCCCATCATTTAACTGACCGTCAATTATAGCACCAACAAGCTTTTCTATTGATTCTGGTGTATATACTTTTAATGTCCTTGATGCCGCCTCTATTGCATCAGCCATCATCATAACAACTGTTTCTATAGAATCGGGTTTTGGGCCGGGATATTGAAATTTAGTAATGTCAACTTGTTTACCGGGATTTTCATTTATCCAGGAATTATAAAAGTACTTTGTTACACTATCGCCATGATGCATAGTAATAAAATTAATTACCTGATTTGGCAATTTATATTTTCTGGCTAATTCAACACCTGCATTAACATGAGAAATAATTCTTTGAGCACTTTCTTCCAATCCAAGTTTATCGTGTATATTGTTTCCACTTTGGTTTTCGATAAAATACTCCGGATGTGCAGACTTTCCTAAATCATGATAGAGAGCACCGGTTCTTGCCAATAGAGAATTCCCACCTAACTCAGCTGTAACCGATTCAACCAAATTAGCTACCTGAACAGAATGTTGGAAAGTTCCAGGTGTTTTTTCAGCAAGATGCCTTAATGCAGGATTATTTGTATCGCTTAACTCCATTAAAGTAAAATCTGAAAGGAAACTAAAGAGTTTCTCATACAAATAAACTATTGGTAGATATAGTACTAAAAGAACTGAACTAATTCCATAAAGATAAACATCGGTTGTCATTAAATCTGTAAATTCTCCCTGACGCATTAAAACAAAACCGGAATGTAATAGCAAATATGTTATAAACACATATATCATGCTTATAAAAATCTGGCTTCTCTTTCTTGTATTCTTAAGACTATACATTGCTATCATTCCAACAATCGATTGAATGAAAACAAATTCAAAAGAATCGGGAGCAAAAAATCCTGCTATCAGAATCGATGCAAAATAAACTATAAAAGATACATTAAACCGATAAAATGTAAATAAAAGCAATGGGAATAATGCAAACGGAATTACATTAATACTTATTTCTGTGTAATAAAATACTCCTAATACACTACCAATTAATAAAAGCATTTGTAAAGCAAAGAATGTATTTGCCTTAAAGCTTGTCAATACCTTACGATCGTGATAATACAGATAGAGAAATAATATCAGATATAAACTTAGGAATAATAATGAGACCCCTACGCTGATTAAATAATGATTTACATCTGAATCATCAGCTTCTACTTCCTTCTTTAAGGACAACAAGACTTTATTCTCATATTCACTGACAATATTTCCTTTAAGAATAATTAACTCCCCTTTTTGAACCATTCCTCTTGATGTAGAAACAGCATCGAGTTGACTTTCCAGAATTCCATTACTAAGATCTTTGTCGTAATAAACATTTGCAGGCAATTGATTCTTGGAAATATAATTCCTGATATTGTAACCTGTTAATGAATCAATATGCATTAAGCCTGAATTTCTGTACTGTTCGCTTAATTCATCTTTAAAATCTTTATGCGCGATAAAACTATTAGCATAATAAAGTTTACTAACACTCGCCTTATATAGAAAAAATCTAAATTTATCAGAATCTTCTACTGTATCAGGAATGCTAACTACACATTTTTTATATGCGTCGTCTATAAAGCTCTCGAGAAATATCTTATAAAGGTCAAATTTCTTAATTAGAAGATTCTCTTCAAACGTATTGATATCATAATCATTAATTTTTATCATGATATCTTCGGTCCAAATCTTTTCTAATTCTGAAATATAATCAACAGCATTAACCTTAAGCATTAATGTATCCTTAATAAAATACGGAATAAAGTTCTCTTTGATACTGTCTTTTTCCTCTTTTAATTCTGATTCTGATTTATATACAGGAAAATCAAAAGGTGCCATTAAATCATCATGCAACCATGGGCTACCCTCCGAGAAAGAATATTGGAATTTCTTCTCTTTTGGAAATAGATAAACAACAAATGCAACACTTAATAAGAATAGTAATATTGCATAGACTATAACTGAGTACTTCTTAAATTTCATTTCCAAATTTTTTTGTAAAGATAAAAAATCTTATTAAAGCCTGTTTATCCAATTGATATTTTGTCTATTAGAAGAACTTACAAACAAAAAAAATGTTTTGACAACAGGCTGTTAAAAAAAAGCGTTTATTTATGATGATAATCCGTCAATACTAAATAACTTTGAATTTGTAAATGTAATTAACATGAAAATCGGAATTTGCGAAAATACTTTCATCCCATTACGGGCAGGAATGTCTCATAAATCTGAAATTATTAACCAAATACTTTTCGGGGAATATGTTGAGATTCTTATTCATAGATCAGATTGGACAAAAGTCAGATTGATAAACGACAATTATGAAGGTTGGGTAGATACAAATGTCATTACATTTCTTGATGATGTGGAAGACTTTAATTCAGATTATGTTTTAGATATGAATTTCTGCAGGCAAAAAGATTTTAGTCTGACAGTAAATTCAAAATATCAAATTAATATTCCGGCAGGTGCTGTATTACCAACTGAATCCAAAACAAAGGATGAGTTTATCATCTTATCAAACAAATACAGTAATTTTAATAATTTAAAAATTGAAGATAATCGAAGTGCTAGGGATATAATTTCTGATACTGCAATTGAATATATGAACACACCATATCTTTGGGGTGGACGAACTGCCTGGGGAATTGATTGTTCAGGTTTTACTCAGTTGTTGTTTAGATTAGCCGGTAAACTTATTCCAAGAGATGCATCACAACAAATCGCAGGCGGGACAACCTTAAATTTTCTATCTGAAGCTCAATCTGGCGACCTTGCATTTTTCGATAATGAAGAAGGTAATATTACTCATGTCGGTATTATCCTTGACAGTTCTAGAATTATTCACGCTTCAGGTAAAGTAAGAATCGATACAATTGATCACTCCGGAATCTACAATAAGGCATTAAAGCGATACACTCATAATCTTAGAGTTATTAAATCGTTTTTATAGCTAATTTACTCCGTATTAACATAAGTTTGGTAGTATTTTTTAAACAATTCTTTGCATAAAACTGTATTGTTTACATATTTGTAGCAAAAGTGCAGTAAAAATGAAAAAGAAGAGAAAAATTTCTCTCCTTGGAGGGTTTCTAAATAGTGTTGAGAAAGTAGTAAATGCTTTACCACATCCGGCATTGCTATTCGGAATATTCGCAGTTACAGTATTAATTCTATCCGCAATTTTCAGTTCTATGGGTGTAAGTGTAGCTCATCCAGGAACAGGAGAAGAAATTAGAGTTGTCAATCTGTTTGAGAAGGAACACTTACATGAGATTATAACAAAAATGGTTAGCAATTTTACTGATTTTGCTCCATTAGGAATTGTTATTGTAGCTATGCTTGGCATTGGACTGGCAGAAAGATCAGGATTAATAAATGCATTAATCAGAAAGCTTGTACTTGCTGCACCTGCGAAATTATTAACATTTGTTCTTGTTTTTGCAGGAATAATGTCAAATATGGCTTCAAGTGTGGGTTATGTTTTGTTAGTGCCATTAGGTGCAGTTATATTCATTGCTGCAAAACGACATCCTATTGTAGGTATGGCTGCTGCTTTTGCAGGTGTTAGTGGTGGATATAGTGCAAATCTGATTCTTGGAACAATTGACCCTCTGCTAGCTGGACTTTCTACAGAAGCTGCTCAAATAATCTACCCAACTTATGTTGTTAACCCAACTGCCAATTATTATTTTATGATTGTCAGCACATTTATTATTGCCATAGCAGGAACCTGGGTAACCGAAAAAATCGTTGCTCCAAGATTTGGAGAATACAAAGGCGAAATTGATGAAGATGATAAAAAAATAGAAAAGCTGACCAAAGATGAGAAAAAAGGAATGAGATGGGCACTATATGTCAGTTTAGTTTTTGGCGGCATATTACTAGCCGGACTTATTCCTGCTGATGGAATTCTCCGTGGAGAAGAAGGTAGTCTTTTAAAATCGCCTGTCCTCAAAGGTGTTGTTGAAATACTATTTGTTTGGGCTGCTTTATGCGGAATAGTTTATGGAATTGCGACTAAAAAGTTCAAAAACGATTCTGATGTAATGAATGCAATGGCAGACTCAGCAAAGTCACTGGGCGCATATATTGTTTTGGTTTTCTTTGCTGCACAATTTGTTGCATATTTTAACTGGAGTAATCTGGGCTTGGTAATAGCTGTTGAAGGTGCTAACGGCATAATGTCATTAAATCTGGGACTTATACCTCTGATGATTTTGTTTGTACTTCTATCAGGCTTGATAAATCTCGTAATGGGTTCTGCATCGGCAAAATGGGCGCTTTTAGCACCTATTTTTATTCCAATGTTTATGCTTTTAGGTTATTCTCCCGAATTAACACAAGTTTGCTATCGTATTGGTGACAGTGTAACTAATATCATTTCTCCAATGATGAGTTTCTTTGCATTAATAATCGCATTTATTCAAAAGTATGATAAAAAAGCCGGTATAGGTACTGTAGTCGCGACTATGATGCCATATTCATTCGTATTCTTTATTGTATGGACACTAATGCTTGTATTATGGTTATGGATTGGACTTCCATTAGGACCAGCAGGACCATTGACTTATCCGGCATAAATAATTGTATTCACATCTGATTTCTTTAATAATTCTAAATTATAAATAAACATACTCTTTCTCTAAACATTTTTGTATATTAGATGTTTCACACACGGAACAAAATTGTTTAACCTTAAAACGAAAGAAACATGTTTGAATTACCAAAATTACCTTACGAATTTAACTCATTAGAACCTAAAATTTCAGCAAAAACTGTTGAGTTTCATTACACAAAACACCATCAGGTATATGTAAATAAATTAAACGGTTTAATTGAAGGTACAGATTATGCTGGTAAAACTCTTGAAGAAATAATCAAAACATCAGAAGGTGGAATTTTCAACAATGCTGCACAAGTTTGGAATCATACTTTTTACTGGGAAGGTTTTGGCCCAAATCCACAATCTGCTCCTAGCGGAAAACTTGCAGAAATGATTAATGAGACATTTGGATCATTCGAAAAGTTCAAAGAAGAATTCAGTACAAAAGCCGCTACATTATTTGGCTCAGGTTGGGCTTGGTTAGTTCTTGATAACGGACAATTAAAAATCACCGGGACATCAAATGCAGGCTCTCCATTAACAGAAGGACACAAACCTATCCTTACCTGCGATGTTTGGGAACACGCTTATTATCTTGATTATCAAAACCTAAGGCCTAAGTATATCGAAAACTTCTGGGAATTAGTTGACTGGAAGAAAATTGAAGGAAGAATTTAAATTTTATAAGATAAATCTATTATTTAGATAAGTATTTCCGAAAATACAGATAAAACAATTAATAAAAAATGATGCAAAGAGCATGGAGTCTATTATGTCATATAATTAGACCTATGCTCTTTGCTCCATATAAATAATTAGTCGTCTTCAGCATCCATAAACTCTTCAGCGTCGACATAAGCTACTTTTCTATGTCCAAATATTGATATTATTTTACCACTTAAGAATCCAAATATTAATGAAGATACTATTGTAATAAATATACCTGAAAGTTGGTCAGCTGTATTTAATCCGCTAACAACTATCATTGCTGCAAATCCACCAAGTATACCGGGGATTCCATGTAAATTTGTTACTCCACATGTATCGACAATTTTTATCATTTTTTGTTGTTTTGCCTGAATAATAGCAAACCCAATAGTAGAGACAGCACCTGCTATCAGACCAATAACCAATGCTCCACCATGGCTTGCATGGTCACAAGTTGAACCAATAGCAACACCACCTGCAAGAGCTGCATTAGCAATATCAGCAGCATTTATCTTACATCGTATAGATATTGAAGCAATATAAGTTATAAGTGTTGAACCGCATAATGCGAAAAATACATTTACAACAGTATGAGGGATTGCTTCAAGTGGCACTAATGCAGCACAAAAGCTAGGCCAGAAGACCCAAAGTACCATACTACCAAGAATAGAATATATATCACTTGTAGCATCAGCTTCGATAGGTTCTTCAAGTTCCTTTTTTGTAGTCATAGACATAGCTACGCCAAGTCCAAATAATGCACCATAAGCATGAATCACAATAGAACCTCCGGTATCAGCAACTCCACTCTGAAGAATACCAAACCCATTTTCAACTATTATCCACTCATTAAACATATAAAATGGAACAAATAATAATCCCAAAATTATATATTGGTACATTTTTAAACGTCCCAGTACAGCACCGGCCGCAATAAGCAAACTCGCAGCTGCAAATTCTGCCAGTATCAGCTCCTCCACCTCAGAGCCATGTTCACTAAACAGACCTGAAGTATGTATTAAAAAATATAATGGCAATGAAATACTAACGAGCAAAAATGTTGCTGTTAAGGCAGAGCGCCCATACTTCTTAATAAATACCATTAGAAATCCGAATCCGATAAGCAGCATTGCCATAATATGAATCGCTCTATTATACTGCTCAATCTCCAAAAAAGAAGCAAGACTTTCCTGAGGAACTCCTTGCGCAAAAAGACTGGCAGTAGGTACAAGCAACACTATTACCAGCACTAATAATTTAGTTAGTGTAGTTTTCATTTGTTTTTAAAATTGGTTTCAAAACAAAAGTAACATTTCGAAAAAAAAATGATAATGATTGTTGATGGAAAAAAACATGTTTAACAACCTTTTATTAGGTAGTATAAAGTTATTTTATCGAGTAAATTATTGTATTACAAGACATTATGCCTTAACTAAAATCGAAGGCTTAACATTTCAAGATTTTGCCAAGATATGCCTCAAAGACTTTACCGTTGAGTGATTCATCAAAAGTTAATTCTGTAAAATAACCCATCAAGTCTGATTCCAAACCTTTTGTAACTTTGTCCCCACACACATTGAAATTTACAATCTCATAAGCTACAAGCTTTCCATCCTCACCTATTTTCATTATAACACGTAAAGCAACCCGAGGACAATCTGAACAATTAACTTTTATCTTATATTTCTCAAGAGTAGGATTTAGAACATTAACTTTCCAATCATCTTCTATTCTCTGCCAATCATCATATGCATTATCATCAAGTTCCCAGGCTTTTACACTTTGTTCTTCAATTTTATCAACTCTAAAAGCTATTACTTCGTCGGACACCTCTGCTTGAGGCTTACAAGCAATTATTATTGTAGTAAAAAATATCAGTGCTAATAATTTATATTTCATGATTTACATATTTATCAGTTCATCTGTATTTGTGATAATAACCATTTTTCTCCACCTTCAATAGTATTAAATGTTGCCAAATGATAATCTCTTATACTTTAAACACTATTTTCAAAAAGCATGCTCATAGCTGTTTGACCAGGGCTTTCAACTAAAAGTGCTACGTATATTTTATCAAACTTTTTCATAAGCTCATTAATCTTTCCTATAATATTACATAGTCATTATTACTAAAAGTAGAAAATAATTCTCTCGCATCTTCAAGCACATAGAGCTTATCCAGATAATCATATTTTGAACTTAGTTCATTGATATGATTAATTAAATCCTCATGACTTATATCACCCTGTCTCTGTACCCGAACAATTCCGGTATTCTCATCAAAAAAATTCTTTATCATATAGCAATCAACAATCTATATATCGACCAAAAGTACGAAAAATATGATATTATACATTTTTTTACGAATTGTAATTATTGTATAAAATATTTAACAATAAATTTACCTGACAGATATGTTCATTCAACCTCTAAAATTGCGCATATCCTTTCCCAATACAATGGTGCATACACAAACGCATCATCGCTGGTATATGGAATATTATCCACACCAGCATAGACCTGTATAAGATCCTGTGTATTAAAACTAATCGTCCCATTCATAACTACAGTCCCCCCATCGATAGGGCTGTTGAATATCATATTGTTATATTTTTGACTCCTTATAACAAGGTCTTGTTCAGGAATAGCGATAGGACAATCATCAGACAAATCAACATATTCACCGTTTGGATTAACAACATAAGTTGAATCTGTTTTACCGAAAATATAATAGATAACAAGATTTGTTTTTGCATAAGGAAAAATCTTGTCAATCATGGCGTATTGATTAACTGTAATAACATTATTGATGATTTGTTCATCAGGAAACATTTCCAATTGATCAACATTATATTCCTCCGGTAAATGTATCTCCTGAATAAAATTATAGGGAATAAAGTAAAAGTAAATAAAGTCAATCTCTTCATACTGAAATAATCCGTCATTGTACAAATTCCCTGCAATTAAAGGTTCAAAGTTAACAACATTATTTTCCGAAAAGTCAATATATCTTGATGTATCCGTAGGGCTTAGCGTTGCACCGTTTTGATTTATATACTGCAACATATTTGCATCATTTGTTGAAAAATTCAACACTGTGTCAATATAACCTATTGTCCATATATGTGCAGTAAACTTTGTAGGTGTTAAACTCGTAATGTAGTCACCAAATTGTGTATATAAACTGTCGGTAACTTTAGTGTTCTTACTTAGATTTATTTCTTCGGACGTAAAATTGATTTTATATATAACTGTTCCCCCTTCAGGTTCTTCATTTTTACAAGAATTTAGGAACAACAAAATGATAAGAAAATAATATATCCTCTTCATGACTGGTTTTGGTTTTGGTTTTGGTAACTATCGTTAGTTATACGAAATGAAAATAATTTAGTTATAGCAATATGAAACTAATGCTTACTAAAATTTTAATACACAAAATCCTCAACTGCAGTTTTTCTACTTTCAACATGCGAATGCAATTGAGTAAATGCATTTTCAAAATCAGAATCTGAATTCAGGAAAGTAAAATTAACAATTTCGCCATCACTGCCGGTAACATAAGGTTTAATCAAATCATAATGATGATCGTATATACCATGCATTCTTGAAGGTTCAAAAGAAGTATTTACAAATTCAATAAGATAATCCTTATAAACTTGGCGATAATCCGGTTGATTCATTAAAAAGCGTATTAATGGCCAATCCGGTCCGACTTCAGCTAAGTCAAGTTCAAGTGTACTATTTACACCTCCATCACTTTGTAAAGCTTCATTATTATCCCATGGAATCCATTTTATTAAGTCATCAGCAGGATCGTGATATAAATAATAATTATGTGTCATCCTGCCATAAGTATCCCAATTTTGCATGGCTGTGTTTGCAGCTAACCATTTTAGGAAATAATCCACATCTAATATAGATTCCAGATCATTACACCATTCAGTTTGATTACTAAATCTTCTTTCATCATGTAATATAGTATACAAACTATCTACATCACTCCAATCAGCAAGGTCCTCATTAGTTTTCTTTTCAAAGTCACTTGTATTAAAAGATCCAAATGAAAATGATGCTCCCTGATTCTCTGGCTTATAGCAATTACCATTTTCTGATCCAAATTGATCTTTAAGCATTGTATCAAAAACTATCTCCACTAGCGTATAAAGGCCAAAATATACTGGTCCTTCACCATAATCAACATACAATCTACAAAAACTAGTATGAGCTGCATTAATCCCAAAATCACGAAATAAATCAGATGCGACTTTCTCTCTCACCAGTGACATATCTCTAAAATTATTACCAAGAGACAGCTGCTGAAAACCGTAGAAAGTCTGACCTGTAATCTGTGGGTAATCATCTGCAAAGTGATCAAATTCTAATCGAAATGGGTATTTCATTAAACCTTGTTGAATAGGGTCACGTAAACTCGAATTACCTTTGAAACGAATACCAACATAATACCATTCTATATCATTATGAAAAACAGAACACGGGACATAAATTGGGTTATCAGATTCAACAATTATCTCTTCTTCTCCTTCTTCTTGCTGCTGCCCTGGAGGTGGTGGTGGCTGATGATTTTCTGCTCCGAAACGATCTTCCAAATCGTCTGTCATTAATTCCCAATAAACCGGATCGATAACAATATCTAATCTGATTACCTCATCATCGTTAAACACAATGCTGTAATCAGGTGTTGCCAAGCTACTATGAGTCGAAGTACTCAAGTCTGAAAGGCCTTCTCCCCCTTCGAAGATTTCTTCTTTATAGCATGAACTAAATAAAATTACTATGAGTACGACTGATATAAATATGTTTCTATTTTTCATAATCCTTGGTTTTTTATTTTAGTAAGTTGCCAAAATCGTATTTATAACCTATACATATCACATAAATCGTTTTTGAATACCCCAAACCCAATGATTTATCAATTTGATAAAATCCTTCAATTGTCCCAAATTTGCCCAAATTGTAATCCGTTCCCAATCTCAATCTTAAGTTCTCATAATATGGAATTGTGTATTTTTCGTATTGTCTGAAAATTTCAGCACTAAAAACAGGATCAAACTTCCAGTTCTTAATTTTGTACTCTCCTTTTAAACGAAATCTGTAATTATGTCTGTGATAATCACCCATTTCTTTTGTTTCGCCAATATCATCTCTGTTTGTGTACCTAAACCTTGCGTTTAATCGCAACTGATTAAAAGAATGTTTATAAGTAAGGTCAATATTAAATCGTTGCTCTTTATCTTTTTCCAAATCATCATTCATATCACTTATAAAACGATAACCCATACCAATGTACAAGTGTTTCTTAATTATTGTATATCTAATCGACCCATTAGTAAAATACTCGTCGATACTTGTTGAGTTCTTTTGAAGTCGCAACTGTTCTTCAATACCAAAGTCCCATCTACTACCCAATCCTGCTTCTATAGCAACTGATGACCATGTTTCTAAATCTCTGGTTACCACAGGTGTTTGTGCAAAAGAACACAAGAATAAAAATATACCCAGAAAACTGAAAACTATTCTTTTCATATGTAAAGTTTAGTAAATTAGCAATACAATACCTTAATTAACGATTTTACTCTATTTTGACAATTACTTTTAACTAAGGTTTAATTTATAACAAAAAAATACGCTTTTGTATTATTTAATTTTAACATAATAATACTAAAAATATAAGTATAGGAGAAATAATCAGATGTTTGCTGAAAAATAATCGAAGTTTAACTCAGATTATAATTGATTTCAATACAATTTTCAAAACTTTTTTTCATTGCAAACGTAATTATGTTAAAATAAACCCAAATGTATTTATGAAAAATTTATTGTTAGTTACATTTATTGCTCTATTTCTATTTGCATGCAAAACTACAAGTTCCACTGCAGGAGGACCGACACCAGCCGAAGTTTTCAAAAAAATTGATAAAAACAATGATGGCGTCATTACAAAAAGAGAGGCCGAACTCGGATCTGATACCAGACTTAAAAACAATTTTGTTTATATTGACAAAAACAAAGACGGCAGAGTTACTTTAAGAGAGTATAAAAAGAACTAAAAGCAAAAAACATTAATCATACAGATAATCTAATTTTAATATCTTTGCAAAGTATAGGTATTAGAATATATTGACATGGCTCCAAATCAAAACTTAACAGACACACTTATCACTTTTACTCCACTAGCAATGTCTGTTATTTTTGCTATGCTTCTAATCTTTATAAAGCAAAAAAAGAGTACTTCGGATATCCTTCTTAATGTATTTATTGTTTTACTTGCAATTATACAGTTTGAGTTTTTCCTTGTTAACTCAGGAGAAAAAACAATTGCTTTACGGCTACTTATACTTTTCACACCAGCATTTCAATCATTACCAATAATAAAATACTTATATATTAAATCCCTAAGCAGTCTAGAACCCCTGACAAAAAAGAGTTGGTTACATTTCATTCCTTCCGGATTAAGTATGATTGTTTTATTGGTTATAAATATCTTTTTCAATTCATTTATTGAAAATGACGCATACTGGTCATTATTAATTATTCTAATAATAGGCGGCACATTAATACTCAACTTAATATACATTCCGAAATCAATAATTATTTATAAAAAACATAAAGAAGACTCTGGAGATTTGTTTTCATATAAAGAAGGTGTTGATTTAAAATGGATGAGATTAAGTATTATAGGTTATATTTTATTCTTTTTATCAATTGCTTTTATTGAAGTTGTTGATTTTACCGGAGATGAATTCTTCCTTCCACTGGTTTATTCAATGTATTTATTCTATTTTATTGTAAATGGATTAAAACAAAAACCAATTTCAGAAGTTTTAAATATCAGTACAGAGGCTTCGGGTTTTACCATGAAAGATTACACTTTCGACCAAAATGATGTTGAGATTAAAGATAGTTCTGACGAATCTGATAAATATAAAACATCATCTCTTCAGGATGAAGAAAAAATTTCAGAAATAGCTAAAACTCTTACAGATTATTTAGAAACAACAGAAGCATACTTTAATTCAAGACTTAACCTAATGGATGTCTCTAAACAATTAGGGATAAATTATAAATACATCTCACAAGCAATTAATATTCATTTTAATAAGAACTTTATCAGATTGATATCTGAATATCGTGTTGAAGAAGCAAAAAAAATGATTGCTGACCCTGATCAAAAGAATATTACAATTGAAGCAATAGGCGAACTTTGCGGTTTTCAATCAAAATCAACATTCTATTCAGCATTTAAAAAGATAACAGGTAAAACTCCTAATCAATTCAAAGAATCATTATAAAAAATACCCACATCGGAGAGATATGGGCATTTCGTAATCGAGGAACTTCTGAGGAGAGAATATTAACGACCAGATTGTTTTAATGTTTTGAAAGCGAATGCCTGGTCGTTAATGAGAGCTTTTATCATATACGCGCCATCCGGCAGGTATTCTGTATTTACTTTATAAATATCCTGACTATATATTTCTAATGAATCTTCAAAAAGTAACTGTCCCAATGAGTTATATATCAACACTTTTGCATTTTCTCCTTCATGAACAGAGGTGAAATCTATCTTAATATTATCAGAAAATGGATTTGGATAAACGAGGATCTCATATTCGCCTGATTCTCTTGAAACACTTACTATCTTGCTATACTTATAAGACCAATCAAAATCAACTTGTTTTAATCTGTAATAAGAATCTCCATTATAAAAATTATAATTTTTAAAACTATAATATGTTATTTGGTTTGTATTTCCTTGTCCTTTTATTTGAGTAGGCGTTATAAAATCAACAAGATTTCTAGAGACTTCTAGTTCAAAATAGTCGCAATTAATTTCTGATGATGTTGCCCACTCAATTAAATCATAATTATCATTAGCAAAAGCCTTTAAGTAAAGATATTCAACAGGTAAAACATTCCCGATTCCCGGTCCTGTTCCCGAAGCAAAAGTTCCACCTGAAAAGCCTGTAATACCACCAAGCTCTACATAGTTAACTCCATTAGATGTTGTTAAATCATCACCTATAACATCTAACTCATAAGCATTAATAATCTGCTCTGCTGTTGTCATTGCGTTAAGGTCCATCTCCTCGCCATTATTTGACTTAAACCATGCAGATTCTCTGATATAAGAATGATTATATGGAGTAATATTTGCACCATAAGTATTTGAGCCATAAACAAAATCTTCGGAGATTTGCTCGACTAGTTGCTTCTCACTTGATGGATAATAAAATCGAACTTTAACAGTATTTGAAAGCTCCCCCGTAGATGAGTTATAATCTGAGCCCGATGCGTCTACACTCCAACTTCTACGTAGTGTTGTAGTTGAATATTCATCATTCGAAGCACTAGTAAGATAATCATTTGATGCATCTGCAACATTTATAAATACTGTAGCTGAAATATCATTCGAATTCTTATAAATTGAAAAGATAAAATCGTGGGGATTTGAAGCAGTGGAATAATGTGTCCAACCATCTACTTCACAAAAAGCAGTTGCTTCTGCTGTCTGATTATCAGCAACATACACAAAGTTATTATCTAAAACTGTTACTGTTCTTGGTCCTAATATACCCGCACAAGTTGCATCAGCCAAATCAGAAAAATCGGAAAAAAGCATCCCATCTGTCAAATCTAATATTAAATCAGAATCATTTGTGCTTAATGCATATGCTTCAAAATTGCCAGCACTTCCATAATCTGCAATGCCAAAGCTTCCGTCAGAATTAAAGTCCACAACAGTCCCATCCGATGGATCAACTAGAATATATCTAATCTCATATCCTGCAGCTACTGTATAATCCTGAACTGCAATTTCGATTGGATTGCCAAGACAAATATCATCTGCGTAACAAACATTAACAGCTCTGTTAAGATATGCACCAGACATAACAAAACAATTCTCAGCCAATTGTGAATAATTATAGAGATTTGTATACGATTCCCCAACATCAAGCTCGTTAGGTTGAGCTCCGGAATAATTAGCAGCATAAATGAAGTATGAACCTTCATCAATCTGGCCAAAGTTCCCATCTGTATTGTATGCAAGAATGTTTCCCTGTGTTCCGGAGTTATCCTCAACTAAAATATATGTTTGTATATATCCAGGATCAGTGGTATAAGATGCAGCTACGACACTAACTGTTCCAAAGAAGTCGCATTGTGCTAAAGTTCTAATCGGAGTGATTAAAACACTTACCAAAATTAGGATAATATGTATTTTTGTTTTTTTCATAATATCATAATTTTGATAATTAATATTGCCATATCCCCGGATCTGCAATACATACATCAACACAGGTAAGGCTTAGTTCAAATTGACCTTCTGCAGCGCCATCACCATCAACGTAAATATAATAATCGGTTCCATTTGCTGCAGTAAAAGTATAAGATGATGTTGTTCCTGTTCCGCTATCATCATAGCCTCCAACGCAAGTTAGAGATCCACACGTACCACTAAAAACATTTAGTTGAGTATCGAAGTTTGTTCCGGCATTATCAGTAGATATTGTTACCTCTTGTCCTGTACCTGTAAAAACGTACCATAAGCCTTTTCCAGCTGTGCCACCACCAGAACAAGCTGTTGGAGCATCGGTGTCTGTTGCTAAAATGTTACTTGCAGTTTCAGAACCTCCACAAGCAATAGATATTGCATCAGCACACTCATCATTATCCGGCGTAAGAACAACACCTGATACTGGTTCAAAATAATAGTCGCACAAATCACCTGCATAGCCATCGATACGGATATAATATGTTTCTCCAATTGTCATTCCTGAGAATGACCATGTATTTGTAGACTCTGCATTATCTCCATAAGAACCAGGACCATCGCAGCTTCCCGTAACTAAGGAGAGACTACCGCACGAACCACTAAATACAGCAAGCTGAATACCTCTATTTTGCGGAGTACATGTTCCAACAGTAAATTCAATTTCTACATCAGTACTTGCTGCGATAAAACGCATCCATGAATCATTATCGATAGATTGACCACATACACTAGGGCTTCCAGCACTTACAGTGTATGAACAATTAGTACTTCCTGTAAAAGGTTGAGCTAAGTCAATAAGAGGTGCTGCAACGCATTCGTCTGTTGGTAGAGAAGGTGCATCTGTACAAATATTACACTTTGAAATCGCTTCGCTATAAAAAATCTGATCATTTGTACTATATTCTACATAAATTGTAACATCTGCACTTAATCCTGTTATTGAATATGTTCCTAGTCAAACAGAGGTTTTATAATCCGTTGTTCCATCTGTGATATTTACACTTGCAGCAGAACCTAAACTTGTTACCTCAACAGACAAATCGAAAGTACTAAAATCTTCTGAGCATGTCTTTGTGATATTAGCTGTTGGTGCAGGACATGTTGAACATAGTGAAAATGCTTCTGAGTATTCACATGTTCCATCAGCAGCATCTTCAACATAAATTGTTGCAGCAGAACTTATATCACTGATTGTATAAGTTCCAGTCCCGACACCTGATTCATAAGTTGTTGTTCCATCAGTAACATCGACACTTAAAGCAGAACCTAGATTAGTAACATCAATCTCCAAGTCATAAGTTGAGCAATCTGCAGAACATGTTTGTGTTATTGATACTGTAGGTGCAGTACAGAGTTTTGTTAACGAAAACGTTCCCGGACATGGGCTATCAGGTGATGGCCATGTGTCGAACCAAATATAGTACAAGGTTCCTGAAGTAAGTGAAACAGTTAGTGTATTTGTTGAACCTGATGTAGTACTAGCATCAACACATGTTCCTCCACTTCCAGGACAAGTTGTAGAATGTACAAATATTCCAGACCATGTTTGACCTGAATAATCTATTTGATAATCTGCTGTTGCATTAGGAGTAAAAGTATATAGGGCTTCCTGTCCACCCATATAATCGGACTCACTACATGTGCTTGTGACATTCCCACTATGCAAGTCTCCCGGTAATGCTGTACTTGTGCAAGAAAGACTTTGATTTGTTATTGGTAAAGATGCGGCACTAATATTTGTTGAATTACCGCATTGTGAATATAGATTATTTGCAAAAGCAAAAATCACTATAAGTAATAATATATATTTCGCTTTCATAACTATTGCTCTAAACTTTCAATAATAATCAATACCTCTGCCTCACTTATACAATCTTTCTTATCCTCATCTGAAAGTCTCTCAAAATCTTCATCAGATAAAACATTGTCTACTTTTATATCTTTTCTATTGTATATCTCAGCAATTACCTTCTCAGTCATTACATCATCCCCACCAGTTAATTCATTAACCTTTATAACCATTGGGCTAACTGTTCTTGGTGTATTAAAAGTAACGGTTGCTGTTGGTTTTGATTGATTCTCATTTGCACTTACTGACTGTGCAAAAACATTTTGGGTAATAAATATGCTACCCGCAATAATAAAAATTGTGATTAATTCTCTCATGTCTCAAAATTTTAAAAGTTCCTGATGCAAACATACGGTAACACTTATAAATAGTGAGTTCGAATTCTTGAATTGGGAGTTCGGATTTATGAATTTGTTGTAAATTCAAGCTCTATTGGGCATTAAAATATTGAAAATTATAAGTCGTTTATTAAACTATTTGTGCACTGGCTTGTCAAAAGAATAATTAAACATTAACAATTAACCAAAAAAAGAAAATTATGATACTTACTAATATTTTGTCCCTAATGGGACGGCAATATTGATTACAATCGAGTTTTTATGATTTTAAACCCCTCTAAAGATATACTTTTCATCAAAATCAATCTCAAATTCATCTAAAAGCAAAACATATTCATCAATAAAACGCATTTTTGAATGATGTTGTTTCTGATTATCTATATATCTAAGCACATTAGACAAATCTGATTTAGCATATGCAAATGCACCATATCCCTCTTGCCATGTAAACTTACCTCGTATAAACTTCTTTTCATTGATCCATTTATATGAGCTCCCCTTGATATCTTGCATTAAATCTGATAAGGATTGTATTGGTCTCATTCCAAATAGTAGATGAATATGATCTGGTATCCCATTTATTCTTAAAAGCTTATGACCATTTTTCTGTACAATACCTGTCATATATTTATATAATTCATCTTCCCATAGGGGTTTAATTAGTGAAGCTCTGTTTTGCACAGCAAAAACAGCATGAATATGAATCTGTGTGTATGTGTTTGCTATTGAATTAGAGTTGTTTTCTCAAAGATACACATTTTATCATTTCAAGATTAAAAATATAGCAAGCTATTTAAGTCCCGTAGGGACGAAACAAAGGTAAAACCAAAATAGCTAGCAAAAACTTCATGCCTTCAGGTATGAAATATCAATCAAAAAAAAACAGCCCTACAAAATGCAGAGCTGCTTTGAGTAAATTGTGTCAGAAATTTACTATAATTTTTCTAATTCTACAGTAAAATGTCTCATAATAGGGGCTTCCCATGTTATTTCCACACCTCTCTGAATTTCATGTCTGCGATCATAAACATTTTTAAGAGCTGCAGCAATATAGTCCATATGGTTATTTGTGTATACTCTTCTTGGAATTGCGAGTCTTAACAATTCAAGTTTTGGAAAACGATTTTCGCGAGTTACAGGATCTCTATCTGCTAAAATAGCACCGATCTCTACTCCTCTTATTCCGCCTTCAATATATAGTTCCACACCTAAAGTTTGTGCACGAAACTCTTCTTGTGGCACATTTGGAAGAATTTTATTTGCATCAACGAAGATAGCATGACCACCGATTGGATATTGGATAGGCACACCGTATTCACGAAGCTTTTCGCCAAGATATTCTACTTGTTTAATTCTGGTTTCCAAATAATCGAACTCAGTACTTTCGTCAAGTCCAACAGCCAAAGCGGCCATATCACGTCCTGCCATACCACCATAGGTAACAAAACCTTCAAACATGATGTTAAATGTACAAGCCTGACGATATGTTTCCTCATCTTTAAATCCAATAAAACCACCCATATTGACAAGACCATCCTTTTTAGAACTCATTGTTGCATAATCTGCATATTTATACATTTCAGCAACAATTTCTTTAATTGTCCAGTCTTTATAAGCCTCTTCCCGCAATTTAATAAAATATGCATTTTCAGAGAAACGAGCTGAGTCATACATAACCGGAATACTATATTTCTGGCTTAACTCATATACATCTTTCATATTTTGAAGAGAAACAGGCTGTCCTCCCGATGAGTTACAAGTGACTGTAACAATACACATTGATATCTTATCTTTTGGGTGTTCTTGATAAACTTTCTCAAGTTTTTCGAGATCTAAGTTCCCTTTAAACGGATGCTCAAGTGTAGTGTCAAATGCTTCATCAATTGTGCAATCAACAGCAGTAGCTTTGCGAAACTCTATATGTCCTTTTGTTGTGTCAAAATGTGAATTTCCAGGAACAATATCTCCTTCTTTAACCATTACTGAAAACAATACGTTTTCGGCTGCACGTCACTGATGAGTAGGTAAAAAATAATCAAATCCCATGATTCTTTTTACTGTATCTTTCAACTCATGGAAACTTCTCGCTCCAGCATAAGACTCATCTCCTGTCATTATAGCTGCCCATTGACGATCACTCATCGCCCCCGTTCCACTATCTGTAAGCAAGTCAATAAAAACCTTATCACTTTTTAACTTAAATAAATTGTATTTAGCCTCTTTCATCCAGGCTTCTCTTTGTTCTCTTGTGCTCCTTTTGAGCGGTTCTATCATTTTGATTTTATACGATTCTGAAAATGGTAATTCCATAATAATTAATTTTAATTAATGAAGAAATAAAATGAATTTCCGGCGCTTATTACCGGTTAATAAAAGGAACTATTTAACAAAAGAATCGCGTTCCTTAATATTGAGGAAAACAAATATTGCTAGGATATTAATAATTCTTATTCTGTACATCTCTTTGAATATCTCACTTACAAAGTTAATTTATCTTTGATATAATTATAATTTTTTTATCATTTTTTTATCAATAAATGCTGTGAAACACATATTAGTAGCTATGTGATAATTCAGATATTTCATTTGTATAAATTTTATTAAATTTGCACCGTATTTGTGAACTATTGACCATGAAAATTATATACCTGATATTATTTATATCTGTGTTTATTTTTGCGTGTAACGGAAATAAACAAACTGAAGAATTAACTGATGAATCTAATCAGAAAGATAATGATATTGAAATTATTGAAGATTCTGTAATTATTAAAGATTCATCAGACAACAATATTGAAATAGAAACTGACACTGTTCCAGTTGATGAATATTATAATGATCCACTAGTTGTGAGCTACACTAAAATAAGTGACACAATGCTTATAAGCGAAGATTGTGTATTATTTTTATGGCCAGACAGTCTCGAAGTTATTGAGATGCAAAATAAATATCCTGATGGGTATATGGAAATTCTTGATGATATGATTTATTATGCTTCTGATGCTGCTATTTCCTTAGATGGTGCTGATATAAGAAACTTCTTCTGTGATAAATCTGTCATACAATTTGTTAGCACTCCTAAAGATATTTTAATAAAAAGAAAAAAAACAGATGGAAATATGATTTTTCTGAAAAATGGAAAAGAACCATATATCGGTTATACAATAGATTTCAATCTGGATTCATGTTTGATTTACTTTTATGATGCGATAATTGATACCAGTAAAAACTATTAGTGCCGAAAGAAACAGAAGAAATGAGCATGAAAGCAAACTTACTAAAATTCATCCGAAATAAAAAAGTCTCAATTCCTATTTTTATTCTGATTCTTGCAGGTATCATTGTAGGTGTTTATTTCACTTTCTTTAACAAAGACATCCAAGGTCCAAAAGATGGTAATGCTGCATTTTATGAGTACCCTTCAGATAAAATTGATGCCATATTAGAAAATTTAAAACCTGAAGAAAAACTAAATTTTCTTTTTATGGGATCAAACCTAGGCAATGAAAACTATTCAAATAACAAAATTGACTACACTGGCGGATTCTATTTTAGTTATACCGAGGATACTAGTACAAATATATTTCTTAAAACATCAAGTTCAGGATATTTTATTAATGCTATTTCTGAAAACATATTAAAATATTTCTCTAACGACAGCATTTTATATGCAGATCCAGAATTATTGAGTACTATATCTGATTCTGAATTTCTTGAAAAATATTTCAAATATCAAATTGACAACCTTTTAGATCTTCACATTAATGCACTAGTAATAAAATATGATCCGCCATTAAAATCAGATTCTATCAGTTTTAAGTTTATTACTGAAAAACAAGTAATTAAGTTAGAACTGCTGCATAAAAACAATATGCTTAGCTTTATTATGCTAGACAGTTTACCAGAGTTTGAGGATCAAAACACCGGTGAGCTTTTTGTTAAATCGTTACAAGAACTTGCTGACTCTGGACTTTGCGGTTTGGTTTTCACCAATGCATCTGATATTAATAAATTAGAGAATCTAGCTTTTGATGGAATCAAAGGAATAATAATTGATAATGCATCAGAAATTTCAGCGAATATTGCTACTGACTTTGATTTTTATATTTTAAATAATTACACCAAAACAGATGAGTCAAATATTAAAGAAATTGTAAAATCTTTAGATAAAGAGAGCTTGCATATCAAAAGTGCAAAAGTACTCAGAGCAGGTTATTGGGCAAATACAAGCAGAGATACAACAGATTCAATCAGAATTACTTTTAAACCTAAAGTTCTTCAAACAAAGCTTATTGAAAACTCAATAACTGTTATAAAAAACGAAGGCAATTTAATTCCATTAATAAATATAAATCAAAAACTTCATTTTGTTTATATAACTGAGGATAAACCACAAAAATTCATTGAGACTATTGATAAATACTCTAGCAATTACACATTTGCATTTTATAATAAGAATAGCGAAAAAACACCTTACTTACCCAAGAATGTAAGTGCAACAATTTTCTTATATGATAATTTTGAAGGAAGCGATTCTATTCCATATGTTCTAAAGAATGCTATAGAAAATTCAGAAACTGAGTCAATTTTTATAAATTATGGAAAGCTTCCATCAGATATAGCAGAAATCAAATCGACATCAATAGTTCAGTCTTATACAAATGATGATATAGCTCTATCATTTACTGCGCAGTTAATCTGGGGTGGAATTAGTGCAGGAGGAAAACTCCCTTACTATTTAAATGATACTCTAAAAACCGGTTATGGAATTTTTACAAATAAAACCAGATTAAAATATTCAATTCCGGAATATGTAGGACTAAATGCTGATACTTTGAAAAAAATCGATAGCATTATAAATTATGCAATCTCAACAGGTGTTATGCCTGGATGTCAAGTATTTATTGCTAAAAATGGCGTTGTCGTGCATAATAAATCTTATGGATATCACGATTATTCTCGTACAAATGCTGTATCAAACACCGACATGTATGATATTGCCTCTCTAACAAAAATTTGTGGCACTACACTAGCTATGATGAAAATGGTAGAGCAAGGTAGAATCCGATTAGATGATGAAATTGGAGAATATTTTGATGATACAGAAATTGATTACAGCAATATCGAGCCAGATACAATAACTTTTATTGATACTGTCTCAATTTTTAATAAGACTGATGCTGAAATAGAAAAACTTGTAGAAAATAAGGACACTATACATTTAAATGACACCTTGGTTGAACTCACTGAAATTGTAATAACGCGTCTAACACCTGAACTTAACATTTTTAAGGTTCCTGTAAGGGCATTATTAAGACATGAGAGTGGAGTTAGTCCATCCTTACCAATATTGCCCTATATGTTTTATGATGATACATATGCAGAACTTCTTCGTAAGGAAATTAAAGAAAATGATTCGATTCAGGAATTATTAGCAGCAGACACCATTGCTGTAGATACAAGTATATCTTTTACACCAAAAGAAGCTTTTGATTGTTTCTATAGCAAAGTGTGGATTGAAGATTCAGCTGAAATTAAAATTGCAGATGGAATGTATTTGCGTAAACGCTGGCAGGACTCTCTCTACAAGGATATAAAACGTCTTACTGTTTACCCGCGTCGTTTATTCCAGTACACCGATATGAATATGATACTTTGTGCAATGGCAATAGATTCGGTCAATGACAAACATATAAACGAATACCTGTACGAAGAGTTTTACAAAACACTTGGGCTTAAAAATACATCATATAACCCATTAAACTACTTCCCTAGATACAAGATTGCTCCAACAGAAAGTGAGACTTTCTGGCGCCGTCAGGTTATTAATGGGACGGTTCATTATCCATCAGCAGCAATGCTGGGTGGTATTTCCGGAAATGCAGGCTTGTTTTCCACTGCTTCTGACCTTGGTATTATTGCTCAAATGTGGCTTAATGGATGTAGTTACGGTGGCATTAGATATCTTAATCCGGGAACAATAAATATGTTCACTGCAACTCAACCCGAAAGTAACAGAGGTCTAGGTTTCGACAAAGCCGCTATCAGAAATCTTAACGCAGAGTCAGCTCCACCATCAACGTTTGGACATACTGGTTTTACAGGTTGTGTTTTATGGGTAGACCCCGAAAATGAAATTGTTTATGTATTTCTTTCAAATCGACTTCATCCAAATGTAAATAACTGGACAATTCTTGGTCAAAGAGTTTTACAAAATGTCCATCAGGTTGTTTATGATGCTATTATTGAATGAGATAACAAATTACAAGATTCAAAATTAAAGAGCCATAATTTAAGGGACAAGATTTAAGATGCAAGACGCAAAAGTCAAAATAAATACATAAAGATAATACCATTATTGTAACATAATTCCTAACAAATAGTATATTTGTAGAAACAGATAATTTAGCTATGGCTCAGCAAAAAAAGTTTGGAACAGCACCTGTTTTTTTCACGGCAATTGCAACTATTTTAGGAGCAATTCTATTCCTACGTTTTGGTTTTGCAGTTGGGACACTTGGTTTTTGGGGAGTTATTGTTATAATTATATTAGGACATTTAGTTACCATACCAACTTCTTTAGCTTTATCTGAAATTGCCACAAACCGAAGAGTTGAAGGCGGAGGTGAATATTTTATTATTTCTCGTTCATTTGGACTTAACATTGGTAGTGCAATTGGTCTGGCACTATACCTTTCACAAGCTATTAGCGTCGCGTTTTATGTAATTGCATTTACCGAAGCGTTTGATTTTTTCTTCGTATTTATGAAGAATAGCTATAATATAGCATTACCGAGGCAAGCAATAAGCATACCTATAATGCTATTGCTTAGCCTACTAATAATAAAGAAAGGTGCTAATTTAGGGGTTAAAGCCTTATACTTTGTAGTTGTAATTCTTTTTATTACCCTTATACTTTTCTTTTTTGGAAGTCCAGCTCCAAATGCAGAAGTTCAATCTTCTATTTTTAATTTTGAAATGCGAAATATGAAAGACTTCTTCATAGTCTTTGCAATAATATTTCCTGCTTTTACAGGTATGACAGCTGGTGTTGGTCTGTAAGGAGAACTAAAGAAACCCGGCAAATCTATACCTTGGGGAACAGTTTCTGCTACTTTAATTGGCATGGTTGTTTATATACTAATTGCCTGGAAAATGGCATCTTCAGCAAGTATAGACGAGTTAATCAACAACCAATTTGTTATGGGAAATATAGCAATTGGCGGAGCAATTATAATCACTATTGGTCTTGCTGCATCTACCATATCATCTGCACTTGGTTCTGTTATGGTAGCACCCAGAACTCTTCAGGCATTATCAAAAGATAAGATATTCACTTCAAAAAAGCTTAACAGATTATTGGCTAAGGAACGAGAAAAGGATAATGAACCTATAAATGCATCAATTATTACATGCATCATTGCACTTTTCTTTGTTATACTTGGAGATATAAATGCAGTTGCTGAGATAATTTCGATGTTTTTTATGTTAACCTATGGTAGTCTTTGTTTAATCTCTTTTTTAAATCACTTTGGCTCATCTCCATCATACCGTCCGGAGTTTAAATCAAAATGGTTGCTATCTCTTATTGGGTTTATTATCTCAGTATGGGTAATGTTTAAGATTAATACTATCTATGCTTTAGCATCATTTAGCTTATTGATTATCGTCTATGTTTATATAAACTTTATCCACAAAGAGCGTAAGGGCTTGGCATCCATATTTGTAAATACTGTTTTTCAATTAAATAGTAAGCTACATTTGTTTATTCAAAGAAAAACAGGAAGTTCTGTTTTTACAGACTGGCGACCTAGTATTATCTGTGTATCTAAACATACTTTTGAGCGCAAAAATGCACTAAGATTATTAAATTGGCTTGGACACTCTTACGGTTTTGCTACTTACCTACACAAAGTTGAAGGGTACTACTCACAAGCTACTACACAAAAAGCTGATAAGGAGTTAAAAGAGATTTTAACTGAAGTAGGCGAAGACAACTCTGTTTTCATTGATACTATAATATCTCCATCTTACACTTCTGCTATTGCACAAGCAATACAAACACCCGGAGTATCAGGACTTGAAAATAACATTGTTTTATTTGAATATAAAAAGAATGATGAAACAGAATTAAAAAAGGCTATAGATAATTTCAATCTAGTCAAGGCGGGTAAATTTGATGTTTTATTCTTAGCTTCAGGGTCGAAAAAAATCAACTATTCCGGTGGTATCCATTTATGGATTGATATCACTGATGATATAAATATTAATCTAATGATAATGCTGAGCTTCATTATTTTAAATCACAAAGATTGGAAAAAAGCTAACATAAAAACTTTTGTAATAATTAAGCCTGAGGAAGAGAACACTTTTAAACAAGAATTTATCGAAATGGTACAATCGGGACGAATTCCTATTAACCTAAAAAATACAACATTTTTAACTAAGGATGAGCAAACATCAACAAAGTCTCTTATCATGTCAAACTCTAAAGAAGCCGGCTTAGTAATTTCAGGTATAAATGCCGAAATAATAAATCATGATGAGCATTCAGCATTCTTAGATTGTGATGAATTAGGAGATATACTTCATGTTTATTCGCAGAGTAGAATTCCAATAGAATAAAAGCATTTTTAATAACAAATGCCTGACTTTTTAAGTCAGGCGTTTTATTAAATAATCAATAATCATGTGGAGCTTGCGGGAAATGAAGCCTAGCCAAATAAGCAGAAAACAAATTACTATCATCAATAAAATAATGAAATTATTTATGGCAACCGTACAAAAATAATTACGTTATCAATAGGAAACCATAAAAGAGAAAAAACCATGAAATCAAGGACACTAATTATTATATTATTAACGCTTTTTGCGTGTTTATCAAGTACGAATTTATTTTAGGAAGATTGTCCAACAGTAATGTTACCAGAGGGCACAATTATAATATCAGAGGATACATCTTTAGAATGCACAGGAACGTCTCATCATTATTTAATCTGCAGTGGAGTAAATATAACTTTTACTGACAATTCCTGTTTTAGCACGTTTTATCTTGAACCAAGCTCTAGTTTAAAATTTACTGAGACTGGATATGGTTACTCAACTGTTTATGCCAAAGATGACTCAAATTTGGATGCAAACTTTGTTCATTTTCAGGACTTATACTTTTCAAGCGAAGCAATTATAACTGACACAGCCTCACCTAGTTCACCTTCTAATTTTCATGAGTGCGACGAGGTGATTTTTGACTATAGCTTAAGTGGTTCTTGCAATGAATCAGATCCTGACTGTGATGACATTCTACTTCCAGCCGAAACAATAATATTAAGCTCAGATACAACTTTACAGTGCGTAGGAACATTTCATCATTACTTAATCTGCAGTGGAGTAAATGTGACTTATAATGATAATTCATGCTTCAGCACATTCTATCTAGAACCGAGTTCACATTTAACTTTTACTGAAACTGGATATGGCTATGCTACGGTATACGCAAGAGAAGGCTCATATTTTGATGCAAACTTTGTACAATTTGAGAGTTTATATTATTCGAGTGAAGCAAACATTTTAGACACAGCTTCACCTAGTTCTCCTTTCAATAGTATACACGAGTGTGATGAAATGACTTTCGACTATAGCTTAAGTGGTTCTTGTAATGAAACAGATATAGATTGTGATGACATTTTATTACCTGCTGAAACTATTATTATTAGCTCAGACACAACGATTGTTTGTGATGCTATCGAAGATCACTATTTAATTTGCTCTGGTGTAAATGTTGAGTTTTCGGACAATTCTTGTTTTGATACATTTTATTTAGAACCATCAGCAAGCTTAACATTTACCGAAACTGGCTATGGCTACTCAACTGTTTACGCAAGAGAGAACTCATATCTCGACGCAAACTTTGTTCATTTTCAATATCTATATTATTCAAGCAATGCAAACATTGTAGACACTGCTTCTCCTAGTTCTCCTTTCAATAGTGTACACGAGTGTGATGAAATGACTTTTGACTATAGTCTAAGTGGATCTTGTGGTACAGCAAATATAGAAAACAAACCACTTATAGAGCTTGATATCTATCCAAATACTGCAAAAGAATTACTATACATCAATATTTCTGAGGATGATGTTGAATTTAGAATGTATGATTTAACAGGCTCGCTTGTATTAAAAGAAAGCACAGTAAATGGTGTAAATACTATTAACATTGAACACTTATCAAAAGGTATTTATATGCTAATCTTCAACTTAAGAAATACAAGTAGAACAGAAAAGCTGATAATAAATTAGTAATTAATGGTTTCTACAATGAAAACCCATTGACTCTAATTTTCAACAAATAAAAAAGCCTGATTTCTTGCGAAATCAGGCTTTTTGTCAGGCGAGGTGGAGCTGGCGGGAATCGAACCCGCGTCCAAACAAGAAACAAAGGTGCTTTCTACAAGCTTAGTAAGTCGTTAATTGTCGGGAAAAAATCCGGGGACTCACACCCAAACTCTAACCTTATCTCCTTAAGTTTCGCGTTTGTGTCGGAGTGCCACTCAGCTATTTCGGTATTGTTTGCCTCCCCTTAACCGAAGCGGAACCGAAAAGTCCAATCGAGGGAAGTCTTGTCCAAGTACCTAGTACCGGGATTAAGCTTAATCTACTGTAATTCGATTAAGCAGCAAGAGCATAATTGTCTGCGCCAATTAAAAGTATGTGTTAAAGTTTAACGGGATTATGCACATTGCCCGGCTTGCTTACACAATCATTTACCTTGCTGTCAAAACCAGGTCAGCCCCTGATTGTATTGCGGTGCAAAGATAGAAAATAAATCCTTATCTTAGAACAACTAATTTCCTAATCTCAGTATTTTCACCATCCGAGACTCTTATAAAATAGACTCCCTCAGATAATGAACTAATATTAAGCGATGCTTGTCTTCCAGAAATTTCTAACGAAAGATTCTGTCTTCCCTGAATATCTATAATATCAATTTGAAAATCATCTGATGTTCCAAAATTCAAATTAACATAACTATAGGCAGGATTTGGAAACATCTCTAAGTTGAAATTATCATTAATTGCAATTTCCTGAGCATTATTATAAACAAATGGAGTTCCACATGGTGTTAAATTATTTAGATATCCATTTTTAACAGTATCTACACATGCAAAAAGCTTATCTAAGGTCTCTTCTGATGTTCCATCCTCATCCCTTGCATATACATATGCTACCTCAAATTCAACAACTTCATTTGGAGTAAAAGTAAAAGGTCCTGAAACACCTACTCCCCTTCTGTCACTTCCTGGATTAGCCTCCGTTTCTTCTGACCAACCTTCCTGAGGAATTCCACCTTCCCCCCAACCACAAGGATCAGTTGTAGATTCATACCCAGGAAACATAAATCTGGCCGGAAAATCTGTATTTGCCCCACCGGAATAATGCCCGGTACCTCCGTAACAAATTTCTGTACCATCTAACCAATAACCTTTCATATAATTGTAATATTGTTGAGCTGTCGTCGGTGCAAGAGTATTTGGATTTGCCCCTGTCCCACTACAATGAAAAAACACAAATCGATTCATTCCTAAAATCTCATTATCGACAATTCCATCACTATAATTTAACCCGTTAATATTTCCATTTAAGATATCTCCCTGATCGCAATACAAAACAGGAACTCCTCCATTTTCAATATAACTTGAAGAATTATCCATCCCATCAGCATCTAAAGGTGCACCTTTTAAAATAACAGCTGCTTGTGCTGGAGGATGCTCGCCATAACCATACATCCCATTTGCAGTTTCATCAAAATCATCGCCATTGTATGCGAAAAATGAACCTTGTTGTACATTACACCCAATGTAATCATCAGTACAATTACCAAGGTCAAAATCTGCAAAGAGACCTAAATATGTATCAAAAAGTGTATTTGTACTTCTATTAATAATCTTATAGTTTATGAATATGGCATTATCAAAAGACTCACTTGCATCACATTTAAATTCATAGGCCATTCCTTGAACCTCTATTCCAATAGAATTTCCACCTGTTTCAGTATGCAAGCTCAAATTATCATTAAAAATGAAGAACAAACATTCATCTCCTTTAATAATTGGATGATCACCATCTTCAGGATTATAAAATCCATCTTCATTATTATCAAAATAAGGAGCCAAAATATCAGCCTGCCCTAATTCCAAATCTCCATTTGCAGGCCATTCTAATATTGAAGTTGGTATCTGATAAGTAGGGTATGCTGGATTATTATAACATAATATAAACTCATCTATTTCCTCTCTGCTCATTATCCATGTACGATTCCAGGACTGAGAAACAGAGTCTGAAGTAGTTCCCATTTCAGAACCACTAGCAATAAGTGGACCAGGAAAATAATCTATTCCATTTTGCCTATTTAGCTCTCCAGCAAATCTTAATTGTGAGTTTGCATCTGTTCCACCTATCCAAATACTTGAATTATAAAACGTTCCTGTTAAGCTGTCTGCAGGTATTTTAAAACTATAGTTACCAGTGAAATCACTAAATTGATTCCCTACTGGATTTATCATTGCTTTTACATTATTAACATTAAGGTATGAACCGTTAAGGGTAGTTTGTCCAAAGATCAAAAATGGATACAGAATCAAGGAAATTAAAATAATCTTTTTCATGGGTATAAATTTTACCCATAAATATACAATAATTTATTGTAAATATAAAGACACTTTATGTTTTTTTCAAAACTTTTATCATATCCTCAGGATCTTCTGCACCAAAAACAGCAGAACCTGCAACCAGTGCATTTGCTCCCGCATTAAGAATATCCTTATAGTTGTTTTTATCAACTCCGCCATCAACTTGTATAATCAAGTTTGGATTTGTTTTGTCAGACATCGAACGAAGTTTTTTAATTTTAGTTAGTGATTGTTTTATAAAAGACTGCCCACCAAATCCAGGATTAACCGACATTATTAAAACCATATCAAGTTCCGGTAAAATATCTTCAAGCAATTCTACATTTGTATGAGGATTTAACGAAACACCTGCTTTCATTCCAGCTGCTTTGATTTCCTGTATAGTTCTATGCAAATGAGTGCATGCTTCATAATGAACAGTTAAAATATCAGCACCTGCATTTTTCCATTCATCAATATATCTTTCGGGCTGAACAATCATCAAATGAACATCCAAAGGTTTTTTAGCATACCTATTAATATATTTAACCACAGGAAAGCCAAAAGAAATATTTGGAACAAATACTCCATCCATAATATCAAGATGAAACCAGTCTGCTTCACTCCTGTTAATCATTTCAATATCCTTTTGCAAATTCCCAAAATCTGCTGACAATAAGGATGGTGCTAATATTATTTTCTTCATAACAATATAATATTATGCAAAATTAGTAAAATCTTTTAGTAGTTCAATAATTAATTATTGTCTGGTGACGGATGACGGATGACGGGTGACGGGTGACGGATGACGGGTGATGGGTGATGGGTGAAGGATGACAGGTGACGGGTGGCAGATGACGGATAACGGATGTTATTAAGCAGTTAAGTGTCGATAATTGATTATTGAATATTGATTATTAATAAAAAAGGAGGCCACGACGCCTCCCTTCAAAACTGACCTAATTATAAATTACAATAAGTAGGATTTGAGTCTCTTATGTTTAGTGGATTGCTTTAACCTGCGTATCGCCGCTTCTTTCAATTGGCGAACTCTTTCTCTCGTCAGATCAAACTCCTCACCGATTTCCTCAAGAGTCTTTGGTACACATTTCCCTAATCCATAATACAATCTTATTATTTGAGCCTCTCGTGCTCCCAACACCTTCAAAGTTCTTTCTATTTCACTTACTAATGATTCTTTAAGAAGTTCATTATCTGGCGAAACATTATCTTTCATTCCAAGCAAATCGTATAAATTAAAATCATCATCTGAATCATTACCTAAAGGAGCGTCCATAGATAAAAACCTTGACTGAGATTTCATAGATTCTTTAATTTCATAAAAATCAACATCGACTTCTTCAGCAATTTCTTCAGTTGTCGGTTCGCGTTCATACAATTGTTACAATCTTGCAGATGCTGCATTGATTTTATTTATCATTCCTATTTTATTCAATGGTAATCTTACCATTCTTCCCTGTACAGCTAATGCATGTAATATTGATTGTCTTATCCACCAAACAGCATATGAAATAAATTTAAATCCTCTAGTCTCGTCAAAACGTTTTGCTGCTTTAATAAGCCCCAAATTTCCTTCATTTACAAGGTCCTGTAGATTCAAGCCCTGATTTTGATATTGTTTAGCTACAGAAACGACAAAACGTAAGTTGGCAGAAACCAACTTATTTAAAGCCTCTTCGTCTCCACTTTTTATACGACGAGCGAGTTCAATCTCCTCATCAGGTGTAATCATATCCTTACGGCCAATTTCCTGCAAATATTTTTCAAATGCAGGAGTGTCCCGATTGGTTACCTGTTTTGTGATTTTTAACTGCCTCATACGATAAATTTTTAATCCCTATTAATTTTAACGTTTAAGATTAAAATACGGTTGCTTTTTTTAATGTTTTTTTTCAAAAAAAATGTTAAATGTTTACAAACAATTGTTAATAAAATATTCTCTTTTTTGAAATTTGATTTTTTTATTCGCTTAAAAAAGCTTATTTTTGCACTGTTTTTATAAGTCTTGCACACAATTACATCTACGCAAGATTGATAATCAAATCAATGTTCAATAAAAATAATCACATTAAAATATGTATGACATTTTAGAATTAACTTCAAAGTTATTACCCGAATTAAAAGAAATTGCGAAAAATCTTGGTGTACATAAAGTTGAATCTTACAGAAAAAAAGAACTGATATACAAAATATTAGACCTTCAGGCTATTAAAGCTTCTGAGCAATCAAAATCAGAAAAGCCTAAAAAAAGACCTAGAACAAGAAATAAAGCACCAAAAGTTGCTTATAGCTCTTCTCCGATAAAGAAAGAAACAGAAGAAAGCAAAAAAGAAGAGAAGCCAGAAACTAAAACAGAAACAAATTTATTCTCTGCTCAGGATAAAAAAGAAAGTCCAAAAGCTGAAAAAAGCAAACAGACAAAAGAAAATAAGCAAAACAATATTATCTCTAAGCAGGATAAAGAGAAAACAAAACCTCAGAAACAACAAAATAAACAGATTGAGAAAGAAGTAGAAAAGAAGTCTGAAAATAAAGTAGAACAAGAGGTTGTAAATAAAGTAGAGAAGAAGGACATCAGGACTGACAATAAGAACAAACCTGAAAATCAGAAACCAAAAAAATCCTTTGATGATAATAAAGATAAATCAGTAGATAAAAGCAATAGAAACGATCGTAACGATAGAAACGATCGCAATGATAGAAATAAAAATAAAAACGACAGAGAGCACAAAAAAGATTACAAAGACCAATATGATTTTTCAGGAATTATAAATGTAACAGGTGTTCTTGAAATTATTCAGGATGGTTATGGATTCTTAAGATCTTCTGACTATCATTATTTGAATTCACCTGATGATGTTTATGTTTCTCAATCTCAAATCAAATTATTTGGACTTAGAACCGGAGATACTGTTGAAGGTAGTATAAGACCTCCAAAAGAAGGTGAAAAATACTTTCCACTAATTAAAGTTTTAAAAATCAATGGAATTGACCCTGCTATTATGAGAGATCGTATTCCATTTGATCATCTAACTCCATTATTCCCTGATGAAAAGTTCAATATTACAGGAAACTGCAAAGAAACATTATCAACAAGAATCGTAGACTTATTTGCACCTATTGGAAAAGGACAAAGAGGTCTTATCGTTGCTCAACCCAAAACAGGTAAAACAGTTCTATTAAAAGAAATTGCAAACGCTATTGCTGCGAATCATCCGGAAGTTTATCTAATGATTTTACTTATTGACGAACGTCCAGAAGAAGTAACTGACATGGCAAGGAATGTAAATGCTGAAGTAGTGGCCTCAACATTTGACGAGCCTGCAGAACGTCATGTTAAAGTTTCTAGTATTGTTCTCGAAAGAGCTAAAAGAATGGTAGAATGCGGTCATGATGTAGTTATACTGCTTGACTCAATTACACGTTTAGCAAGAGCATATAACACAGTTGCACCGGCATCAGGTCGTGTACTTTCAGGTGGTGTTGACTCAAATGCACTGCATAAACATAAAAGGTTCTTTGGTGCTGCAAGAAATATCGAAAACGGAGGTTCCCTTACAATTTTAGCAACTGCACTTACAGAAACCGGTAGTAAAATGGATGAAGTAATCTTTGAAGAGTTTAAAGGTACCGGTAATATGGAATTACAACTTGACAGAAAACTTTCTAATAGAAGAATTTACCCAGCTGTTGATATTGTTGCCTCAAGTACTCGTCGCGAAGACTTACTTATGGAAAGTGACTTGATAAATAGAATGTGGATCTTACGTGAGTTCCTAGCTGATATGAATTCAATTGAAGCAATGGAGTTTATGAGAACCAGATTAATGCAATCAGCGACAAATGAAGAATTCCTTTGGACTATGGATAAAGGATTGTAGCATAAAACACATAAAACATAAGAAAAATGCATTCTGTAAGGGATGCATTTTTGTTTGTATAAAAGCCTTATTTAGAACATTTCTAAGTTGGCTTTTATTTTGCAAAACACATAAAAATCAGCTATTTAATTAATTAAAAATATTAATTTAGCGACTCTAAGAAAAGTTACTAAGATAACGATATATAAATTATTAAAACATCGAATATGGCAAAGACAAAAAAATTCATTACATGCGATGGTAACTACGCAGCATCTCACGTGTCATATATGTTTAGTGATATGGCGTGTATATACCCGATCACACCTTCATCAAACATGGCAGAAAACGTTGACGAGTGGGCAGCGCATGGTAGAAAAAACATTTTTGGTCAAACTGTAAGGGTTGAAGAAATGCAATCTGAAGCAGGTGCTGCTGGTGCAGTACATGGATCACTACAAGCAGGTGCTCTAACATCAACTTATACAGCTTCTCAGGGATTATTACTTATGATTCCTAACATGTATAAAATTTCCGGCGAATTACTTCCGGGTGTTTTCCACGTTAGTGCAAGAAGTGTTGCAGCACAGGCACTTTCAATTTTTGGTGACCATAGTGACGTTATGAGCACAAGACAATGTGGCTTTGCAATGCTTGCTACAGGTTCTGTTCAACAAATTATGGACATTGCCCCTATTGCTCACTTGGCTGCAATAAAGGCAAGAGTTCCTTTCCTTCATTTCTTTGATGGATTTAGAACTTCTCACGAAATTCAAAAAGTTGAGTATTTCGAGAATGAAGATATGGAGAAACTTTTAGACTGGGACGCTGTAGATCGTTTTAGAAAAAACGCCCTAAATCCAGACACTCCTGTTACTAGATGTACTGCTCAAAATCCGGATATTTATTTCCAGTCTCGCGAGGCCGCAAATAAATTTTATGAAGATATTCCTGATATGGTTGAGGAATATATGAAAGAAATTACTAAAATGACTGGCAGAACTTATCATCCTTTCACTTATCATGGTGCTAAAGATGCTGAGAATGTTGTTGTTGCAATGGGATCAATTACAGACACTCTTGTAGAAACTGTAAATTACTTAAATGACCAAGGACAAAAAGTTGGTTTAATTACTGTTCATTTATATCGTCCTTTCTCTGAGAAATATTTCAGAAAAGTACTTCCAAAATAAGTAAAAAGAATTGCTGTTCTTGACAGAACAAAAGAATTAGGCGCAAATGGAGAACCTTTATACTTAGACGTTAAAGACCTTTTCTATGATGACGATAACAAACCAATGATTATTGGTGGTAGATATGGTTTATCATCTAAAGATACTACTCCTGCAATGATGATTTCTGTTTATGAAAATCTTGCATCAGATAATCCTAAAAAAGGTTTTACAGTTGGTATCGAAGATTATGTAACAAATCTATCTCTTCCTGCTAAAGAAAATGTATCTATCCTTTGTAAAGGAACTTTCGAAGGTAAATTCTATGGATTAGGTTCTGACGGAACAGTTGGTGCAAATAAAAACTCTATTAAGATTATTGGTGAAACTACCGATAAATACTGCCAGGCATATTTTGCATATGACTCAAAAAAATCAGGTGGTTTTACAGCATCTCACCTTCGTTTTGGTGATAAACAAATCAGAGCTCCATATTTGGTAACTACTCCTGACTTTGTTGCATGCCATGTTCCTGCATATATTGATCAGTATGATGTTCTGGAAGGTATCAAAGAAAACGGAAGCTTCCTTCTAAATTCAATTTGGGATGTAGAAGAAACTAAAAAGCGTCTTCCTGACCACATGAAAAAAACTTTAGCTCAAAAGAATATCAAGTTCTATATAATTAACGCAACAAAAATTGCTGAAGAAATTGGTCTTGGTAACAGAACTAACACAATTATGCAGTCAGCATTCTTTAAAATTGCTTATGTAATCCCTTGTGACCTTGCAGTTGAGCAAATGAAGAAAATGATTGTAAAATCATTTGGTCGTAAAGGTGAAGATGTCGTTAATATGAACTATAAAGCTGTTGCAGCTGGTGGAGATATAACAAAAGTTGATATTCCTGCTGAATGGAAAGATATTAACGCTGATGGTTTTAAAGTAGTCAGAAATCGTGAAGTTCCTGAATTTATTTCATCTGTTGCAGATGTAATGAACTCCCAAAATGGAGAAAAACTTCCTGTTTCAACTTTTGACGGACGCGAAGATGGTACATTCCCTAATGGAACAACAAAATACGAAAAACGTGGTGTTGCAGTAAATGTACCGGAATGGATTCCTGAAAACTGTATCCAATGTAATCAATGTGCTTATGTATGTCCTCATGCTGCTATTCGTCCATTCTTATTAACAGACGACGAAGTTAAAAATGCTCCTGAAGGAACAACAACTATTAAAGGTATTGGTGGAACTAAGGAGTATCAATTTAGAATGCAAGTAAGTGTTCTTGATTGTACAGGTTGTGGAAACTGTGCTGATGTATGTCCTGCTAAGACTAAAGCTCTTGAAATGAAACCTCTTGGTTCTCAAATGGAAGAAGTTGACCGTTGGTACTATATGGACGAAAAGGTTGGATATAAAGATGAGATATTACCTAAAGAGAAAACAGTTAAAAACTCTCAATTTGCTCAACCATTGTTTGAATTCTCAGGTGCATGTGCAGGTTGTGGAGAGACTCCATACATCAAAGCATTAACTCAACTATTTGGTGAGAGAATGCTTATTGCTAACGCAACAGGATGTTCATCTATTTATGGTGGTTCTGCTCCTGCAACTCCATATTGCCAGTCTTATAAGAGCAATAAAGGACCGGCTTGGGCAAACTCACTATTCGAAGATAATGCAGAATATGGTTTTGGTATGGCTGTTGGTGTTGAGAAAATGAGAGAAAAAATAGCTCTTCTTCTTAACGAAGCAAAATGGTCTGGCGAAGCTGCTGAAGCTGCAAAAGAATGGTTGGACAATATGCATGTTGCTGAAGCTTCTGAAAAAGCATCAGAAAGACTTATCAACGCAATTAGTGGATTAAATGATGATATTGCAAAAGAAGTTCTAGCTAAGAAACATTACCTAATCAAGAAATATGTTTGGGTATTTGGTGGTGACGGATGGGCTTATGATATTGGTTATGGTGGCGTTGATCACGTAATTGCTTCCGGTAAAGATATCAATATCATTGTTATGGATACTGAGGTATACTCAAATACTGGCGGACAAGCTTCTAAAGCAACTCCGGTAGGTGCTGTTGCTAAATTTGCTGCTGCAGGTATGAGAACCCGTAAAAAAGACCTTGGTGCAATGGCAATGACTTATGGTTATGTTTACGTTGCTCAGGTTGCAATGGGTGCTAGTCAAAATCAATACTTCAAAGCAATCAAAGAAGCTGAAGCGTATCCTGGACCATCACTAATTATTGCTTATGCTCCATGTATTAACCATGGTTTAAGAGCAGGTATGGGCAAAACTCAACTTGAAGAAAAACTTGCTGTAGAATGTGTATACTGGGCTAACTATCGTTATAACCCACTTCTTGAAAAAGAAGGTAAAAATCCATTTACATTAGATAGTAAAGAACCTGACTGGAGCAAATTCCAGGACTTCCTAAACGGTGAGGTACGTTATACATCACTGATGAAAGAATTCCCTGAAGATGCAAAAGTTCTTTTCAAACTTGCCGAAGAAAATGCTCAGTGGAGATATAACTACTACAAGAAACTTGCAAATATGTAAGATAAAATAAGATAAAAAAAAAGCTGCCAATTGGCAGCTTTTTTTTTATCTCTTTATGTATGCCTCAGCCTTGTGCATCATTTCATACATCACAATATCGTTTTCTACAAGTGGAACTTGTTTTCTAAACTCATTTACAAATTCTTGTAAAGCAGGTGAAGTTTTTAATGGTTCTCTAAAGCTTAAGGCCTTACTTGCAGCAAAAAGTTCTACACCTAAAACTCTTTCAACATTTGCAACAACTCTTAATAATTTAGTCGCTGCATTTGCTCCCATACTTACATGGTCTTCCTGTTCGTTTGATGAAGAAATAGAATCAACACTTGCAGGAGTGCATAATTGCTTATTCTGACTTACAATAGATGCTGCACTATACTGTGGAATCATAAAACCACTGTTTAAGCCCGGATTTGCCACTAAAAACGGAGGTAAATTTCTTTCAACACTTATTAATCTATAAACACGTCTTTCGGAAATGCTGGCTATCTCAGCAAGTGCAATTGCTAAAAAATCTAAAACTAAAGCCAAAGGTTGCCCATGAAAATTACCACCACTTAAAACCAAATCCTCATCATGAAAAACTGTTGGATTATCAGTAACTGAATTCATCTCAGTCTCAACAACAGATTTTACATAATTATAAGTATCTTTTGATGCACCATGAACCTGTGGAACACATCTGAAAGAGTATGGATCCTGAACAGCAATTCTAGCTTGTTCTCCAATTTCCGAATTTTCCAGATATGACAAAATATTTGAAGCAGTCTCTAATTGACCTTTATGTGGCCTGATTGTATGTAAGTTTTCGTTAAAATGATCTTTTCTACCTAAATAGGAATCTATTGAAAGTGCTGCAATTTCATCAGCTTTGTCAAGGATATTTTTTGAACGGATCAAAGCTGAAACAGCATGAGAAAGCATAAACTGAGTCCCATTCATAAGAGCCAATCCTTCTTTTTACTTTAATTTATGAGGTTCTAAACCAAGTTCATTATAAACTTTGGATGTTTTTTGCTTTTTGCCTTTATAATAAACTTCCCCCTCTCCTAATATTGCAAGAGTCATATGCGCAAGTGGAGCCAAATCACCGGATGCTCCAAGTGATCCTTGCTGATATACTACAGGAATAATATCATTATTGAATAAATATATTAGTCTTTCAACAGTGTCGAGACAAATTGCAGACTTCCCATATGATAAGGCCTGTACTTTAAGAAGCATCATAAGTTTAACAATCTCAGAATCGACCTCGTCTCCCATTCCACAAGCATGTGATTTTACAAGATTTTCTTGTAATTGCTCCAATTCATCATTTGAAATAGATGTATTACATAAAGATCCAAAACCAGTATTTATACCATAGATTGGCTCTTTGCTGTTTTTGATTTTATTCTCCAAGAATAATCTGCATTTTTTGATTTTGTTTTTTGCATCATCAGATATTTCAAGTTTGTAGTTTTTATTGATAATCTCAGATACCATTTCAATGTCAAGTACCTGACCACTAATATAATGTATCATTATTAAAATGTTTTAAATTTAAAATAGGAAAATAATCACCCAGACAAGGGATTAACAAAACAATGCTGTTCTGTTTACTAATATAAGATATTCAATTATTAAAAACATATTGTTTTCTTTCTTGCAAAAATAATAAATAAAAGAATATCAGACAAATGAGTGGCATCAAAAGAAAGAAACCGAACAGTTATTCTCATGAGCACAAGAGAATTGAACGTTCGGTTTCTAAAACCAAAAACCACTAAAACAAAATCTATTTCTTTATTCCGAATATATCTTCGAATGCATTTAAAAATCCTTCTTTAGGAATAGCTCCTGCAGCCATCTGTGGTTGTGCACCTACAGGAATGAATAATAATGAAGGAATACTTCTGATACCGAATACTCCGGCAAGTTCTTGTTGATCTTCTGTGTCTATTTTATAGACATCAACCAAACCTTTATATTCCTCACTTAATTCCTCGATAATTGGAGCAACCATTTTACAAGGCTGACAACAATCTGCATAAAAGTCAATTATTGCCGGTCTCTCACCTTTATAATTCCATTCTTTTTCTGTTGTGTAATCGAAAATCTTTTCGATAAATGTTTCTTTCGTTAGATGTTCTGCCATTTTAAAATTCTTTTAATATTTTTGTAAATTCATTCGTAATAACAAACAAGTTTAAATTTTGTTCAATTGGACACAAAAAACACAAATAAATCACATTATCTGAAAAATCCGATTTTCGGTAAAATCTCAGAATTAGCTCATGAAGAAGGCATAGAAGCCTATGTAATAGGAGGGTTTGTAAGAGATAGATTAATCAACAGAGAAGGCAATAAAGATATAGATATTGTTATACATGGAAATGGAATTGACTTTACTAAGAAACTTGCAAAAAGATTAAACATAAAAAAAACTACTGTTTACAAAACATTTGGGACAGCAATGTTCAATTATAATGATACAGAATTTGAGTTTGTTGGTGCCAGAAAAGAGTCATACAGTAGAGATTCAAGAAACCCAAAGGTTGAACTTGGAACAATAGAAGATGATCAAAAAAGACGTGATTTTACAATAAATGCACTAGCTATCAGCCTAAATAAAGATAATTATGGTGAGCTTATAGATCCATTTTCCGGAATTGAAGATTTACATAATAAAATTATAAAGACTCCTCTCGACCCAAAAATTACTTTCTCTGATGATCCTTTAAGAATGTTAAGAGCGATAAGGTTTGCTTGTCAACTTAATTTCGAAATTGCAGAAAGGAGTTTTAAGGCAATTCAGGAAAATAAAAACCGTATTAAAATCATTACACCTGAGAGAGTTCATACCGAATTAAACAAAATTCTTATGTCTGAAAAACCATCTATAGGTTTTAGATTGCTATTTGATTCTGGTTTATTAGAAATTATTTTTCCCGAACTTTATCGCCTTGCAGGTGTGGACACTCAAAAGAATATTAGTCATAAAGATAATTTTTCTCACACTATTCAAGTAGTTGACAATATAGCAAAATTAAGCGATGACCTTTGGTTAAGATGGTCAGCCTTACTGCATGATATTGCAAAACCAAGAACTAAAAAGTTTGTAGAAGGTTTAGGTTGGACTTTCCACTCACACAATTTCATTGGTGCTAAAATGGTTCCGGATATTTTTAAAAGATTCAGATTGCCTTTAAATGACAAAATGAAATTTGTACAAAAAATAGTTGATCTACATATGCGCCCTATCGCTTTGGTTGAAGATATTGTTACAGATTCTGCAATACGCAGGCTTGTTGTTGACGCAGGTGAAGATATTGACAAGTTAATGACTCTTTGTGAAGCAGATATAACATCTAAAAATGAAAAGAAAGTCGCCAAATATATTGAGAATTTTAAAAATGTCAGACGTAAAATAGTTGAAGTAGAAGAACGTGATTCACTAAGAAATTTCCAACCTCCTGTTAGTGGTGAAGAAATCATGGCATATTTTAACATTCCTGCATCAAAAGCTGTGGGAGAAATTAAAAATGCTATTAAAGAAGCAATCCTTGAAGGAATTATTCCTAATGATTATGAAGCTGCAAAAGACTATATGATTAGTATTGGTAAGGAAATGGGGTTATCTTAAATAAAAATATCTAAATCTTGTAAACTTTGATTTTTATTTATCGACAAATACTCATTCTTTAGTTTATTAATTGCTGACTTACCTTCTATTCCTATATCGACAGAAAAATTATTGACATAAAGATTTACATGCTGCATCATCACATTTTCATCCATATCCTGGGCATACTGTTTCATAAAGTTTAACGCAGAATCCGGATTTTGCAATGAAAACTCTATGCTGCTTCTTAAGATTTCATTTATATCATTTTTTGTTGTTGAATCTAATCCTCGTTTAATTGCAATACCCCCTAGAGGAATGGGCAAACTGAATTTCTTTTCCCATAAGTTGCCTAAATCTGAAACAAGTTTTAGACCTCTATTTTTAAATGTAAATCTTGTTTCGTGTATTACCAAACCAGCATCACACTCGTTTGACAATACAACATCTTCAATATCAGAAAAAAGGTATTTTACCTTGCTTTTAACTGATGGGAAAAGTAATTGTAATAACAAATTTGCTGTGGTGTTAACTCCCGGAATAGCAATCTTACAATCTGATAACTCATCAGGATAGATTTTTCTCTTGCTAATAATTAATGGACCGCAGTTTTTCCCAAGTGCAGCACCGGAATTCAATAACTGATACCTATCCATCACTTTAAAATAAGAATGAAAACTGATTTTGCTTATATCTGACTCATTGTCAAATGCCAATAAATTTAGCTGTTAAATATCGCCAATTATTAATTCAAACTCATATGCTTTAGTATCGATCTTTTTATTGATTAATGCATCAAACATGAATGTATCGTTAGGGCATGATGATATGGCAAGATTCAATTTCACGCTTTATTCTTTTTTATAAAATCAATAATCAAATTACTATAATTATGAATAGGTGTATTAATATCCCAGTCTTTTCGTTTTGTAATTCCAATAATATTAGAAATTCCACTAATTTGCACAAACATTTTTTTGTAGTATTTTGCAACTAGCATAAATGCAGAACCTTCCATTGTTTCAATATCGGCATCCTGAAAATACTGACGTTCTGGTTCGCTTACAGTAACTCCTCTAAGCTTATCTAAATCTCTAAAAAAAGGTGGAAAATCTGATGTATTATACAATCTGCCATTATTTATTAAATTGGAATATGCAGCATTAAACTCCGTTTTAAATACTTGCTTAAAACCATTTTCTGCGTTTATTCCAATATCTCCAAAATAATCGGAAGTAACATTATACAAATTTCCGATTTTATAATTCTTAGAAAAACTTCCTGAAATACCAAAATTTATTAAAAAATCATACATCGATATGCTACGCTGTGATAACATGGCAAACACAGTTGCTACACTCCCAATACCTGTAATAAGAAGATAGGTATTAAACTCTTCAGAAGCATACAGAAAATCAGATACCTTCCTCATCTCTAATTCAGTGATAATCTGCTTAGCTTCAATATTTGTAGCACATACCAGTAATAATCTCATAACAGATGTTTTAGCAAAATTAACTTAATTTGAGTAATTTTTGTTTAATTTGCATAAAATTTAGAAGTATGGAATTCTCATTAAACAACAAAGATGCAGGTGGATATGTCAAAACTGAGAAATTTGACAAAGACAGAACGGAGGAAATTGCTAAGCATTATTCAGCAATTTTAGAATTATTAGGTGAGAATATTGATAGAGAAGGATTACTAAAAACACCTGTTAGAGTTTCTAAAGCAATGCAGTTCCTTACACAGGGATACAATATGGATCCTGAGGAAATACTTAAATCAGCAATGTTTAAAGAAGACTATAGACAAATGGTTATAGTTAAAGATATTGAACTCTACAGTATGTGTGAACATCATATGCTACCATTTTATGGCAAAGCACACGTTGCATATATTCCAAATCATTACATTACAGGATTAAGTAAGGTTGCCAGAGTTGTTGATGTCTTTGCCAGAAGATTACAAGTTCAGGAACGTCTAACAACTCAAATTAAAGAATGTATCCAGAATACCTTAAATCCTTTAGGTGTAGCCGTAGTTATTGAAGCTCATCACATGTGTATGCAGATGAGAGGAGTACAAAAACAGAATTCAATAACAACAACATCAGATTTTACAGGTGCATTTTTAAAAGATGCGACAAGAAAAGAATTCCTATCTCTTATTGATAGAAAAAATATTTAGAAACAAATTAAAACAGATATTATGAAAGCTTACGTTTTTCCGGGACAAGGGTCTCAATTTGTAGGAATGGGTAAAGAACTTTATGATTCAAACCCTAAAGCAAAAGAATTATTTGAGAAAGCAAATGAAATTTTGGGCTACAGAATTACAGATATTATGTTTGAGGGAACAGATGAAGAGCTAAAACAAACAAAAGTTACTCAACCATCAATCTTTTTACATTCTGTAATAACTTATATGTGTCTTGAAAATGATCCTCAACCAGGTATGGTTGCAGGTCATTCACTTGGTGAGTTCTCAGCATTAGTTGCTGCAGGTGCTTTAAGCTTCGAGGATGGTCTTAAACTAGTTTACAAACGTGCAATGGCAATGCAGAAAGCTTGCGAAGTTAACCCTTCGAGTATGGCTGCTGTTTTAAATCTAGATGCAGATCTTATTGATCAAATTTGTGAATCTATTGATGAAGTTGTTGTTGCTGCAAATTATAATTCTCCAAATAAAGTTGTAATTTCCGGTTCTGACAAAGGTATCGAAATAGCTATGGAGAAAATGCTTGAAGCCGGTGCTAAAAGAGCTATTAAACTTCCTGTTGGTGGTGCATTCCACTCACCATTGATGGATCCGGCAAAAGAGGAATTAAGCATTGCAATAAATGAAACCCATTTCAATACTCCGGTTTGTCCAATTTTCCAGAATGTTGACGGAAATCACAACACAAGCCCTGAAACTATCAGAGAAAACCTAATCAAACAGCTTACAAGTCCTGTTAGATGGGTTCAGAGCGTGAAAAATATGATTACTTTTGGTGCAACTGAATTTGTTGAAGTTGGACCTGGTGCAGTTTTAAAAGGACTTATCAGTAAAATTGATAGAAATGTTACCACTCAGGTGATTAACTAAAAAAACTATTATAAATAAAATAGGCTGCCCTTAAAGGACAGCCTATTTTTTGTTGCAGCATTTCTTATTTTATTTCAAATGTTTTACCTGAATGCAAAAGACCTTTTAAATCTTTTATTTCAGAAGTGGCCATTGCATGATCTACCTGTTCTTGTAAAAGAGCATCATAAGTAGGTCTTTCAACAGATCTAATCACACCTATTGCAACAGTGTGATCCGGATAAGTCATACGAGCAAGCATGTAATGAATATTAGGATTTTGAGTTGTAACGTCATGTACTAAGATATCTTCCATTGTTACACCATTTTCTCCAATCTTCACTGCTTTAATTTCCTGGCCGTCCAGAATAAGACCTCTGTCTTTTTCTTTACCAAAAATCATCTTCTTACCATGCTCTAAAAGGATAATACGATCATCACGAACATCTTTACCGACAATCATTTCGTGTGTATTATTATTAAATATAACACAGTTCTGAAGAATCTCAATTACACTTGTTCCTTTATGCTTAGCAGCATCAACAAATACACATTCCATACCCTTATGCTCCTTATCAATTACACGAGCAAAGAAAGTTCCTTGTGCCCCCATAGTTAATTCGCCGGGTTGAAAAGGACTTTCAATTGTTCCGTCAGTAGAAGTTTTAGTATGTGACCCCATTGGTGTTGTTGGTGAATATTGTCCTTTTGTTAAACCATAAATCTGATTATTAAAAATCATAACATTAAGGTCAATATTTCTACGGATTGTATGAATAAAATGATTACCACCAATTGCCATAGAGTCTCCATCACCAGTTGCAACCCAAACATGTAAATCAGGACGTGCAGATTTTACACCGGATGCAATCGCTAATGCTCTTCCGTGCAATGTATGAAAACCGTAAGTCTTTATATAATATGGAAACCTTGAAGAACATCCAATACCTGAAATAAAGACTACATTATCTTTAGTAACACCAGTTTCAGGTAGTGCTTTTTGAACAGCAGCTAAAATAGGATAACCACCACAACCTGCACACCATTTAACAGGACCATCTATTTGAAAGTCCGCTCTTGTAAGTTTTGTTTTTGATTGTGTCATAGCTATTTTTCCTCCAAAATTTCTTTAAATTTCATTTTTAATTCATGAATAAAGAAAGGTAACCCCTGTACTTTATTAAATTGCTGATAGTTGAATTGTGGAAATTGCGAACGCAAGTACTCCGCAAATTGGCCAAGATTCAATTCACACACCAAGTGTTTTTTATATTTATTAAAAACTTCTTCAGTATTCTTTGGTAACGGATATAAATAGTTAAATTGAGCCAAACTGATATCATATCCTTCATCACGTAGTTCCTTAACAGCTGAATTAAGTGCTCCAAATGTACCTCCCCAACCAATGACTAACAATTCTCCGCCATCCTGGTTTCCAATTACTTTTTGATTAGGAATATAGTTTGCTACTCTCTTAATTTTTTCATCACGATACTTACACATCAATTCATGATTAAATGGATCATGAGAAACATCACCATAAATATCCGACTTTTCTAACCCACCGATTCTGTGTTGTAAACCTTCTTGACCAGGAACAGCCCACGGTCTGTTTAATTTCTCCGGGTCACGTTTATAAGGTTGGAAATCAGGGTCATTATCTTTTACGATAGGTGGTTTAATATCAGCTATTTTCTCGATATCAGGGATTTTCCATAATTCTGTACCATTAGCAAGATATCCATCAGTTAAAAGAATAACTTGTGTCATATGCTCTAATGCTATTCTTGAAGCTTCATATGCATAATTAAAGCAGTTCCCTGGTGATGATGCTGCTATAACAGGCACCGGGCTTTCGCCATGACGACCATGAATAGCTTGCATTAAATCGCTCTGCTCAGTTTTAGTTGGTAATCCAGTCGAAGGTCCCCCTCTTTGAACATCAACAATAACAAGTGGTAATTCGGTAATTACTCCAAGACCGGCAGCTTCGGTTTTTAAAGCTAAACCAGGACCTGAAGTTGAAGTTGCACCAAGATGACCAGCAAAACTAGCACCAATCGCAGTACATATACCGGCAATCTCATCATCTGCCTGAAATGTTTTCACTTCAAGATTTTTGTGATGACTAAGTTCTTGAAGAATTTCTGTCGCAGGAGTAATAGGATATGAACCCAAGAATAGTTTAACGCCTGCTTTTTTAGCTCCAGCAATTAACCCCCATGCAGTTGCAACATTTCCTGTAATTTGTCTGAAAACACCTTTCTTATTTTTCGCTGGATTAACATGAAACTGTGTTGCAATAGCTTCAACTGTTTCAGCATAATCATAACCTGCATAAAGAACCGCTTGGTTAATTTTTATCAATTCTGGCTTTTTAGCAAATTTCTTTGCAATAAAGTCTTCACCTTTCTTAACATCACGGTTAAACAACCAGAAAAGTAATCCCATAACAAACTGATTTCTTGTTTTATCAGCTGTTTTGTTGTCTGTACCAAGTCCTAATGACTTTACAGTAGCTCTGGAAAGAGATGTAATCGGTGCTTTAATTAATTAAAAACCTTTTAATGAGTTATCATGTAAAGGGTCTTCGACAAATCCGGCTTTTTTGTAATGTTTGTTGTCAAAGTGGTCGATGTCTATAATAATAGTTGCTCCTGGCTTAACCCATTTCATATTGGTTTTTAATGCCGCTGGGTTAAGAGCAATCAATACATCTGCAAGATCTCCCGGTGTTTGGATTTCCTTATGCCCTATATGAACTTGAAATCCTGATACTCCTGCTACAGTTCCTTGAGGAGCTCGAATCTCAGATGGAAAATCCGGAAAAGTTGACAAATCATTACCAAAGGAGGCAGATGCATCAGAAAACTGAGTTCCTGTTAATTGCATACCATCACCTGAGTCTCCGGCAAATTTGACAACCACTTCTTCTAATTCAATTACTTTCTTTTGGTTGTTTCCCATTTGTTTTTAATATTATGGTTTTGTTAATACAAAATTAAATACTTATAATTTAACTGGGATATGATATTACGTTTTTTTTAATTGTTTTATAACATAGTAAATCAATTGACTTACAAATACATAAGCCTTACTATTAAAAACAAGTACTGTAAAACATGATTTTTGACAGCATATAAAATGCCATTTTTTTAATGTTCTAAGAAAAAACTAATCTTCGTCTATTGCATTATATAAGAATCCAAGTCGTTTTCCTGTTTGCATTTTAGATTTATTAATTCTTTCTTTCATATGGTCAACATTAACAATCTTAACATCATTATATGGAGGAACTAAGAGGTCAAATCTTAGGGCATAGGATATCGCTGCTTCAAGTAGTTGGCGAATATTCTTCTCGTTCACTTGATTCTTACCAAATTGAGGGAAATTAAAACCAAGTTCTCTTCTGCCCTCAATAAAAAATGTTCCATCTTTATTAATAAAAATTCTACCGATTAGGTAACCTAAATCTTCTAACCTATTATATTTAAATGAATCAGCAAGAAAATTGTAGATATTTATAATACCAGAATAAGTCATTAAAGGCTCATCAGCATAATAATTATCCTTCCAAATTTCATGATTTCTTGGAAATTAAAAAATATTCGAATGCATATTAAAAATGATAAGGTCACCAGCAACTTTTACTTCAGTTTCAAACATTCCTCTATCACGATATTCTAACAATATGCGCTCGTCCTCATCCTTTAGCTCTTGATTATATGATAAAACAATTGACTGAAGTTCTTTCTTCAAAATTTTAAAAGCCTTCTTTGTCTGGTCAAAAACCTGTTGTTTTAAAACTGATTTTTCTTTTAATGTATCAATTATATGTTCTTTTGCACTTCTTTTCTTTTCCATAATTTTAATATGCTTTAGCGAATAATACTCTATGTTTTGAAGGTTTTCCTGAATAAACGCATTTACCTTCTTCATGTTCAGGGTCTATTGGAATCAATCTAATAGTAGCTTTGGTCTCTGCTTTAATTTTTTCTTCAGTTTCACTTGTTCCATCCCAATGAGCTTCAATAAAACCTGGTTTGTTTTCAATTATATCTTTAAATTCATCCCATGTATCAACTCTGTGTGTGTTCTCTGCTCTAAAATTCAAGGCTTTCTGATAAATATTATCCTTAATATCAACAAGCAATGTTTCTATATGATTTAAAATATCATCATTGCTGATAATTTCTTTAGAAAGAGTATCTCTTCTGGCTACTTCCCAAGTGTTATTTTCATAGTCTTTTGGTCCAATAGCAATACGTACTGGTACACCTTTTAACTCCCATTCTGCAAATTTAAATCCAGGTCTTTGACTATCACGATTATCAAATTTATAGCTTATACCTTTCCCCTTTAAAGATTGACATAATTTATCTACTCTTTCTGTAATATCTGCAAGTTGTTCTTCGTTTTTATAAATAGGGACAATAACAACCTGTATTGGAGCTAATTTAGGAGGTATAACCAATCCATTATTGTCAGAATGAGCCATTACCAGTGCTCCCATCAATCGCGTAGATACTCCCCATGATGTAGCCCATACATATTCCTCCTTATTATCCTTATTTAAAAATTTTACATCAAATGCTTTAGCAAAATTCTGTGCAAGGAAGTGAGATGTTCCGGCTTGAAGAGCTTTACCATCTTGCATAAGTGCTTCAATACAATATGTTTCTTCTGCACCTGCAAATCTCTCATTCTCTGTTTTTGTACCAATTATTACAGGTACTCCAAGATATTCCTGTGCAAATTTTGCATAAACTTCAATCATCTGTTTTGTTTCTGCAATAGCTTCTTCTTTCGTCGCATGAGCAGTATGACCTTCCTGCCATAAGAATTCAGCTGTTCTCAAGAACAATCTTGTTCTCATTTCCCATCTAACAACATTTGCCCATTGATTAACAAGCAAAGGAAGATCTCTGTATGAATTAATCCAATTTTTGTAAGTATTCCAAATAATGGTTTCTGATGTTGGACGAACAATTAATTCCTCTTCAAGTTTTGCACTCTCATCTACTTCAATACCTCCATTTTCACAATTCTTTAGTCTATAATGAGTAACAACAGCACATTCTTTTGCAAAACCCTCAACATGATTTGCCTCTTTACTAAAAAATGATTTAGGAATAAACAGCTGAAAATAAGCATTTTGATGTCCTGTTTCTTTGAACATTCCGTCTAAAACTGACTGCATTTTTTCCCATATGCTAAATCCATACGGTTTGATAACCATACAACCCCTAACAGCAGAATTCTCTGCAAGATCAGCTTTTATCACTATTTCGTTGTACCACTGTGAGTAATTTTCTTCCTTTTTTACAAGTCCTTTTGCCATATTATTTGGTATGAAATTTGCATTAAAACTAACAAGTTCTTTAAATAAATTTGGTTCAAAACTATAAAAATTCATAATATCATGAAAGCATTATTTTACTTATCGTTAATTATTTTAGTTGTCGCAACATCATGCACAACTAATTATTACTTTGAAACAGGTGGTTACGATGATGTTTATTATCATCCTGCAAACACACCTCAAACTACTGTTATTGTTGAAAAAACTAGCAGTACAGAAGATGTCACAGTCTACGAAGACAAGACTACTCCTGACTTAGGAAACGATCTCTCTGACGGTCTCACTGAATATTCAGGAGAAGATGATTATTACTACTATGATGAATTATCTGATTCTGACGGTTATTACGACGAAGATGGTAATTACATCGTAAATAATTATTATGGAGATTATTACGAAGACGATTATTATGGTTCATATTCTCACCAATTCTCAAGATATGGACACTATTATCGTCCATATTACTATTACGACTACTACTACGACCCTTACTGGGGTTGGGATTGGGGCTGGTCATGGCACTCTGGATGGTATATAGGTTATGGTTACCCATACTACTCATGGAATTATCCATATTGGTGATATAGTAGTTGGGGATACTCTCCTTACTACAGTTCATGGAATAATGGATACTGGAATGGATATCACGATGGATTTAATGACGGGTACTGGTATGGCGGAGGATCATATAATAATGATGGATATTATTCAGATAATGTTTTTGGAGGTACTTATTACGGACATAGAGGCTCATCAGGTGGAAACGGCTCATCATCAACAGGTAGAGTCCCTGACTCTGGAAGTGCAACTGGGAATACTCATATTGTAAATTCCGGAACAAGTCATGGATCAAATACAACAGGAACTAGAGTTGATGAAGGCAAGACTCCTACTGTAAATAATGGAACAGCTAGTGGAACCTCAGATATTACAAGAGATCCTGTTAGCTCAACAACAACAGCTTCGTCTTCTGTTCTTGATAGAACTCCAGAGACAAATACAAACTCTGGCGTTTCAAAAGAAGTTAGTAGATTAAACAGCAGTGGTTTACAAGTAGACCCTTCGAATAGTGGTCGCACTAACACTACAAATACAAATACAAATACAAGTTCTAGAACAAATACTAATAACGATGTAAGATCTTACAATAAGCCTGAATATAACTCAAGAACAAATTATAATGTAAATAATTCAAGTAGCTCAAGAGTAAATTCATCATCAAGAACAAATTCAAACTCATCAAGTACAAGACCTGCTACAAGCAGAGGTAGTACTAATACAACAAATAAGAGTTATACAAGACCGACGAATTCTAGCTCAACACGATACAACGGTAGCAATAACTCATATAGCAGACCTGCAAATTCTAATAGATCAAACTCATATAATAGTTGATCTTCATCATCAGGCAATTCTAACAGGAGCTCATCTTACAGTACTCCAAGTAGAAACTCATCTTCTAGCAGTTCTAACAGAAGTTCTTCCTATAGCAGCCCAAGTAGAAGTTCTAGTAGTTCTAATCGAAGCTCCTCTTCATATAGCAGTCCTAGCAGAAGCTCTTCTTCATCAAGTAGAAGTTCATACTCATCTGGAAGCTCTTCAAGAAGTTCATCATCATCATCAAGCAGAAGCTCTTCTTCAAGCAGCAGCTCATCAAGATCAAGTGGAGGTAGAAGATAATTACTAAAAAAGATATAGACATGAAAAGAACGATATTAATAATAGGTGTACTGTTCTCAGCAATAACACTATTTTCACAAAACGAAGTAGATGCTTTAAGGTATTCATATCTAATACCCGGAGGTACAGCAAGATATAATGCAATGGGTGGATCTTTTGGTGCACTTGGGGCCGATGCTTCAACTTTAATTTTTAATCCAGCTGGAATGGGTGTATATCACTCCTCAGACTTTACTTTTAGTCCTGCATTTGTTATTACTAATATGGATGCAAACTATCAGGGTGGAATCGGAGAAGATTATGATGTTAACTTTAATATAAATAACTTCTCATATATAGGTTCAATCCCAGTTAATAAGGAAAATGGCGTAACTAGTATTAATGTTGGATTATCATACAACAGGCTAAATAATTTTCATGAGAATATTGTCGTAGAAGGAACTAACAACTATAACTCTATGACAGATTGGTTTGCATCAAAAGCTTCAGGTAATACCTATGAATATCTTGATGGCTTTTATACCGGTTTAGCTTGGGACTCATACTTAATTGATCCAGATCCTACTGATACAACTGGCACACAATACGTTAGCGCATATTATGGAGATTATGGGCAAACTCAAAGACAAATTATCTACAGAAACGGCCATCAGTGAGAGTATAATTTTGCTATAGCAGCAAATATTCAACATAAATTATTTATTGGTGCTACCCTTGGTTTACAATCAATAAATTATAAGGAGGTCAAATCTCTTCAAGAAATAGACGAAGATGGTTTAATTGACGGATTTAATTCATTTACATTCAAAGAATCTCTCGAAACAAAAGGCTCAGGTATTAATTTTAAAGTCGGACTTTTATTCTCACCTGTACCTTGGGTTAGATTAGGTGGAGCAATCCATACTCCTACTTTCTACGACTTGCATGATAACTATTATACTTCTGTAATATCTGACTTTGAAAATGCAGATTATTCTCAAGCAATAGATTCTGAATATGGAATGTTCGATTATGAATTGACAACTCCATTCAGAGCAAATGCTAGTTTAGGTTTTGTTATTGCAAAACAAGCACTTTTAAATATTGATTATGAATATTTAGACTATTCTATGGAACGCTTAAGAAGTAATGATTACAATTTCTATGATGAAAATACAAGTGTTAGAAACGAATACAAACCTGCAAACAACATAAAAATTGGTATGGAATACAAATATGGTCCTGTAAGTTTCAGAGCAGGTGGTGCATTTTATGACTCTCCTTATGCATCTGACCATATAAACAGCGATGCATATACGCTTATTTACTCTGGTGGTATTGGACTAAGATCAGAGGCCGTTTATTTTGATGTTTCATATTCTTTTATAAACAATATAAATTATTATTATATGTACGAAGGATACGGTGTAAATAGCCCAGCAACTGAACTTGTAAAAGATCAAAGCAGAATCGTAACAACAATTGGATTTAAGTTCTAAAACTCAAATATATTTCATCCCAAAGCCCGGTCAAATAGATAATATTTACCGGGCTTTTTCGTTTTATTTAAACTTATTTTATTTTTTTTAGTAAAAATTATAACCTTTTCATTTTTAATTCGTAATGTCAGCACTAATTGACTTTAAATTAAAAATTAAACTGCAGATAGGATAGAAAGAAATGAGACAATTAAAGATTACAAAATCAATCACTAATCGTGAAAGCGCTTCTCTGGATAAATATTTACAGGAGATAGGAAAAGAAGAGTTAATTACGGTTGATGAAGAAGTTGAACTAGCACAAAGGATTAAACAAGGCGACAGAATTGCATTAGAAAAACTCACCAGAGCAAATCTTCGTTTTGTTGTATCAGTTGCAAAACAGTACCAAAATCAGGGTTTAAGTTTACCTGACCTTATCAATGAAGGAAATTTGGGATTAATAAAAGCAGCTGAAAAATTTGATGAAACAAGAGGTTTTAAATTTATCTCTTATGCTGTTTGGTGGATTCGTCAATCGATATTACAAGCACTTGCTGAACAATCAAGAATTGTTAGACTTCCTTTAAATCAGGTTGGCTCTTTAAACAAGATCAATAAAGCTTTTTCAAAATTCGAACAGGAGAATGAAAGACGTCCAACATCAGAAGAATTAGCTAAAGAACTAGACCTTCCTGAAGAGAAAGTTGTTGATACATTGAGAGTTTCAGGTAGACACGTATCTGTTGATGCACCATTTGTTAATGGAGAAGAAAACAGCCTTCTCGATGTATTAGAAAACTCTGATTTACCACATACTGATTCAATTCTAATAAATGAATCTCTTTCAAAAGAAATTGACAGAGCTTTAGCAACTTTAACTGAAAGAGAAAGAGATATAGTTAAACTATTTTTTGGAATCTCATGTCAGGACATGACATTAGAAGAAATTGGAGATAAATTTGGTTTAACACGTGAACGTGTCAGACAAATAAAAGAAAAAGCAATAAGAAGATTACGTCATTCATCACGAAGTAAACTACTTAAAAGTTATTTAGGATAAAGAAAAAGGCAGTAAATACTGCCTTTTTTTATTGTTTGAAAATTTTAAATACTTTCCTTTTACCAGAATTTGTAATTTCAACAAAATAGACTCCTGATGATAGGTCTGACACATCAATTACAATATCTCTGTTTTTAAATTTATCATCTATTATTACTCGTCCGCTTGAATAAAGCAACTTAAGTTTAGTTTGATTCTCAAGATCACAAGATATATTTAATAATTCAGAAACCGGATTTGGAAAAAGCTTAATCCTATTGTCCGAAATTTCTGAATCTATTCCAGAAATATCACCTATTGTAACAGAATCCGAATATTCACATTCGTTGGCATCAATTAGAGTGTAGTAATATACTCCAGACTCCATTCCACTTATACTAAAACTAGTAGAATCACAACTCCACAATATCTCTACAGGCTCTGATCCTGAATCGATTATTACTTCAGCAAAACCATCAGGGTTATCCGAATCAGTCATATCCAGAACATTTGACGAATATAAAAGTGCATTAAAGTTATTGATTGAGACACTTCCTTCAGCAGTACATGAGTATTCATCTGTCACTGTTACTGAATAAATTCCAGGCACATCAGTATAAATTCCTTGTGTTGCACTATCATTGCTCCAGAAGTATTCTGCAAACTCATTTAACGTGTATAAATATGCTTCTCTACCTGTACATACAATGGTATCTTCGCAAAGCTCTAAGTTTATTTCACTTAAACTGGCATTCAACGGTACTATAGCTGACAGGCAACCACTACCAAAACCTTCTATAATTTAAATATTATAAAAGAAATACCAAAAGTCTTCGCCATAATTATTCCCTGTTATACTTATTAAACCTGGTAAAGTAAATGGATATCCAATATTTTGGTCACCATAATCACCTGTGTATGCTAAGTTATTTGCTGTGTTAACATGTATCGCATAGTCTGTTCCTGCACTGACTTGAAAGTCCAAATCAATAACACTTTCTCCATCAGGAATATCGATTACTCTTGTATCAAGAACTGTTCCTCCTGAGTTTTTCAAAGTGAATGTCCTCTCCCCTGCTCCTGAAGCGTAAACTGTTGTTGATTTTATTGTAATATCAGTATATGCATCAAAATAAACAGCTCGATCGATACCAAAACCAAAGTACCCACCATCACCGGAATTATCTTCAAGACCAACATATTGGGACTCAGCAACCTCATACGATTGATAATAAATAGTAGTGTCAGAGATCACATTTTCCAATGTAAAACTATCATAAACTAATTCTGGCGTTTCTGTTGTTGGATCTATATACCAATTTATTTCATCATACTCGTCAGGAGAGTGAAAAACTACCGTTTCTCCATAACTACAGAAAAACTCATCTGCAATATCTGGTTGATAAAACCTTTGAATTTCTATATAGTTAGGAATTGATAAAGTATGTGTACCATTAATATTTGTTACCTGTAAACTTACATTGTACATCCCATTTATAGTATATATATGTGTTGGATTTTGCTCAGTTGAGGTATTGCCATCACCAAAGTCCCACAACAAAGCAGTTGCTGCAGGATTACATGAACTATTATCATAAAATTCAACCTCTCCTGTACATGAATTCATACTTCCATGAGAAAAGTTTGCAGTTGGCATGCCCTCATCTGCCTCAACGCAAAAATCAACTGTTGTTCCATCTCCGTAGTCGCATCCGGTAGCAATTTCAATTTTTGTATCTGCCTCAATAATCGAAAAATAACCATCTCCATAACTACCGCAAATCCCATCACCAAAACCATCAAAAATAGAAAAAGTGTAACAACCCGGAACTAAACATAAAACATCCTGATAAAGAGTTGCATTCTCCAGATCGCCATTAAAAGCAATTGTTTGATCTGCATCATTGGTTAGAATCCATGATGTCTCATTAGCATAATTATCTGTCAATAATTCAATAATATATTGCTTACCATTTGAATACTCAAATGTTCTTGACATTGAATTATTTGTTGCATCAACATCTTCTTCTCCATTTGGGAAGAATGCTGAAAACTGTATTGAATGAGAACCTGAATTAACTGCAAGCTCATAGAGCTCAATCATAATACTATCACCTGCCGGGATCTCAGTATCAACATAAATAATTACTGGAGGATAAAAATCTAATCGGTACATAACACGGCATGAATCAACGATTCCATCTCCATAATTTTTAACCCAAATTACAGGGCTTAAAACTTCTAATCCACAATATTCATCTTCTGGAGATTCAATACTACAAACTCCAACATCTCCGGCTAGTTTAACAATTTTCTTATTAAGCTCGGGTTTTATATCATACGTAATCTTCGTTCGGAGTATTGATTTACTCTTTACAAAATCTTTTACGTTCTGAGAATTAACTAATAATGCAAAAAATACAAACGATATAAATATTAACAAATGATTCATAAGAAAGGCGTTAAGATTAAGTAGTAAATTTAATAAAAAATATAATACCTAAAAAGATTAAAACTTATTTTTATAAACTCTGATACCAAATGATAATTTAGAAAGTCTGTATTTGAGCTGAATAGTTTCAATAAAATTTGCTTTCTGAATTAAAACTTTATGTTTTTGCATATACTGATACAACATTGATTTCCCAATAGAAACATTTTTCGGAATCTTATTTCTTCTCCACTCTTCATTTACCCAATGAATAATATACCAGTTCTCAGGGATAGAGTGACCTTTTTTAAGGAATTTTCTTATAAGATTCCAACTATCAGGATTTGAAAACTCTCTAATATACTTTTCTAAACCCAGATCAATAACATTATTCACAAGTATTTCTATTGGCAGGTGCCAGTCTGTATTATTTTCATCGACTTTTTCAGATGCTTCATCAAAACATTTTTTCATCAACTCACAACCTGCAGGGCACTTCATAACATTTCCTACCATTGGCAAAGAATGATGCGTTCTGAAAACATAACCCTCTTCAAAATCCAAAGGTTTAAGACAAGTTACATCCATATCTGTCCACCATCCTCCATATTCGTAAAGAAGCTTATATCGGAAAATATCACTAAAGCCGGCATAACTTCCTTTTCCGTGACCAAATTGATTTGAGTTTTTATAATTAAACACACGCTCTTTAGGAATAACATCAGATGCATCTTTTATAATAAGACCGTCAGGTAAAGTGGTCTCAATATTATCATATGCCCATAAAACAAACTTGTGACCGTGATCTATATACGACCGTATAGTGAGAAGCTCTGTTGGCATCAGTTTTTTCCCAATCCACAATGCATTTACAGTTATATTCTCCGGTCTCATTAGTATTTTTTACAAACTTACATAAAGTTTTCATTTTTTTGCAAATTGATATTATAAAAAGTTTATGTAAATTTGTATACTATTTAATTCTGTTGAGACTATTTATGAAACTAATTAGCAAGGTATTAATATTGTTTGTTTTAACTTCCTTTATTTCAAATTCATTTGAAGCCTCAGAACTTATAAAGCCTCTATTCAACATATATAAGATAACTCTGGAACCAAAAGATAAAAACTGTAACAAGAGTGATTTTGTTAAAACTGTAATTATTTTAAAACAAAGACTCAGAGACTCTGGTGTAAGGTTCAAACTTAAAGCAACTAATGATCTGGAAATAAAAATAGTTTTTAAGAACGAATCAGAGTACAAAAGAGCTAAAAAGTTTATATTTCATAATGGTTAAATTAGTTTTTATGTTATCAATTACCTTAAGCCCCCTTCAGATATAGTCGAAAACATTTTAAATAAGAATAATATTGAATTTAGTCAGACTAACACAGGTATATTTATTTTTAATAATGAAGAAGGTTTAAGAGAAGACATAGACAAGCTACTTGCTGAATCACAATTTGAAACAAATTATCTGTGGGGAAAAGCACTTGAAAATGATGATCAAATATGCTTATATCTAATCAAGGAAAAATCAAAGATAAGTAATAAGCACATAGAAAAGAGTTGTGTAGATAAAAGTAATTTCACGAATATGCCTGAGATTCATATTAATTTTAATGATGAAGGTGCTGCTTTCTTTACAAAACTGACCGAAGAAAACATAAATAATAGTATTGCTATTGCAATAAATAATATTGTTTACACAGCTCCAAAGGTTATGGATAAAATTAGTGTAGGAAAGTGTTTAATTAGTGGAAACTTCACAAGAAGTCAGGCCGAGCATCTTTCCATATTATTATCTTATGGAAACTTACCTATTGAGCTTGAAATTAAACCAGAAGAGAAGAAAAAGAATTAAACGGCATTGTTTTTGAAAAAGAACGAAAAAAAATAAAACTATTAGATATGAAAAAGATTTTTACAATACTTTTAGCAGTCTTCGCCTCATACTCATTATTTGCAATTGATGCGCCTGTAAATACATCTCCGGCAAATGGGACAATAAATCAACCAGTTGAAGTTATTTTAGACTGGTCAGCAGTTACAGGAAATACAGGTTATATTTATCAGCTTGATACTATACCTACATTTGATTCTCCTATATTATTAGAAGGTGCAGCTGCAATAAACAATTCAAATGCTACAGTTAACAATTTATATTTTGGAACAACATATTATTGGAGAGCTGCAACAAAAACAGCAATTGACACATCAGATTGGTCTGTTACATGGAGTTTTACAACTATCGATAATATTGATAATGAAACACCTAATAATGCCTCTATAGATATGCCTGTCAGCTTAAATATTGATTGGGATCCGGTAACGGGGAATTTTGGCTATATTTATCAGTACGATACGGTTAACACTTTTAATTCACCACTCTTTTATCATGGAAATTCATCAATTAATACATCCAATGCTGATATAACAAACCTATATTTTGGTACTACATATTATTGGCATGCTGCAGCAAAAAATTCAGTTGACACCAGCCAATGGACTCCAACATGGAATTTCACTACTATTGATCAGATTTACAATGCCTCTCCTTCAGATGGTTCTACTAACCAATATGTTTCTCTTAACCTTGATTGGGATGGCGTTACAGGAAATACAGGCTATATTTATATGCTTGACACTGTTGCAAGTTTTGATTCACCGCTTTTAGAATATGGTAACTCTGCTATAAACTCCTCAAACATTGATGTTAATTCTTTACTTTTCTGGCAGACTTACTATTGGAAAGCTGCAGCAAAAAACTCTGTTGACACATCGTTATGGACAAATCCATGGAGTTTTACAACAATGAACTATGTTAATCTAGTTTCACCTACAAATGGAGCAACTAATCAACCTGTTTATTTGCAACTGGATTGGTCTTCTGTTACTGGTGCAACATATTACGATGTTGAATGTGATACTTCAATAAATTTTGATTCTCCAATATACTCTTATAATTCCACTACATCCTCATATTTCTATGAATCAGGATTACAATATGGTGCTACATATTATTGGAGAGCAAGAGCGAGACATTCTGCAGATACAACAGAATGGTCTGAGATTCGTAGTTTTACCACTAGTGATATTTTAAGTTTGGTCTCACCAACTGATGGTGCTTTAGATCAAGATGTATATCTACAATTAGACTGGACTGGTTTAACAGTAACAGTAACATATCAAGTCGCAGTTGATACTTTGAATTCATTTGATTCTCCTGTTTATCAAATGTATGAAACTGGGAATTCTTATCAATATATAAACAGTCTACATTACGGAACAGAATACTTCTGGAAAGTAAGAGCCTGTCATGCTAATGACACCTCTTCTTGGTCAGCCATTAGAAGTTTTACAACAACAGATAATATCAATCTCGTTTCACCATCTAATGGTTCTACAAATCAAGATGTGTATATACAATTGGATTGGGGTACTTTAACTGGATCTGGCACATATCAAGTAGAACTAGATACGGTAAACACATTCGATTCTCCTGAATATCAAATAAATGAAACAGGAAATTCATACTACTATCAGTCAGAACTACTATTTGGAGAAACATATTATTGGCGTGTTCGTGCTTGTCATATAAACGACACTTCTGAGTGGTCGGTGATATGGAGTTTTAGCACCAGAGATGAAATATACTTAACTTCTCCTTCTAATGGGGCAACAAATCAGGATGTTTATTTAATGCTTGATTGGGCATACTTCTCCGGATGTTCAACTTACGATTGGGAAATCGATACAAGTGCAAACTTTGATTCCGGTTTATATCAAAACGGGAATACCGGAAATTCATACATTTATGTTTCAGATTTATACTATAACACTGTTTATTATTGGAGAGCAAGAGGAGTCCATTCCGAAGATATTACAGAATGGTCAGAAACATGGACTTTTACAACAAATAATGGAATTACACTCACATCTCCATCAAATGGTGCGACAAATATTTCAATAAGTCCTACTTTAGACTATTACTATTCTGTGGGATGTCTGGGATATTTATGTGAAGTTGACACATCTGTAAACTTTAATTCTGCTGAGTATCAATTATTTGAATCTCCCTCTGGGACTTCACAAGTAAGTGCTTCTGGCCTTCTATACGGAACAGAGTATTATTGGAGAGCCGCACCTAGAAATGCTAATGACACAGCAGATTGGTCTCCGGTTTGGAGCTTCACAACTGCATATGAATTAACAGATGCTCCAATTCTGATTAGTCCTGCTGATGAGTCGCTTGGGATCTCATACACTGCAGCAAATCTAGATTGGAACTCAAGTTCAGGTGCAGTTACATATCAATATCAATACACTGCAGATCCGAGTTTTGAAACATGTATTCATTCATATGTAACATCAATGTTATCAGGCACACTGACAGGTTTATATCCTCACACAACATACTACTGGCGTGTTCGTGGTGCTAATGCAAATGGATATTCGCCATGGTCAGAAGTTTGGGAATTTACTACCGAAAGTGCTGATTTAGTACCACCTGTTTTAGTGTCTCCATTTGATGATGCTATAAATATTGATCCTGACAATGTAACTATAGACTGGAACTCTGTTTTTGGAGCTTCAGGATATATCTATGAAATTACTGATGACGAAAACTTTGTGTCAGGTATTGTTACTCAGATGGTAACAGAAACTTACAAAGAAGTTCTGGGTTTAGCATATGGTACAGAATATTTCTGGAGAGTTAAATCGACTGATGGTGAGGTAGAAAGTGATTGGTCTGAAGTATGGAGTTTTACAACAGAATATTTATGGCTAAATGCTCCGGAACTGGTCTCGCCTGCTGATAATTCCATTGATTTAGACTACAACTATATCACAATAGATTGGAATAGTGTTGCCGGTGCCTCATCATATATTTATGAATACTCAACTGACGAAACTTTTGTAAGTGATGTGACAAGTGATATTGTTACAGCTACATCATTTGAAATAATAAGCCTAAATCCTGATACAGAATATTTCTGGAGGATTAAAGCTACAGACGGAGTACTCGAAAGCGTATGGTCAGAGGTATGGTCATTTAGTACAATTATTGATAATCTAGACACTCCTGTACTTCTTTCACCTTCAAATATTAGTACAAACCTTGACTTCGATCTTATTACACTTGACTGGGAACCTGTTACAAATGCAACTGAATATACATATGAATATAGTACAGATGAAACTTTTACAACTGATATTCAAACTGCAACAATATCTAATACTCAAATTGATATACTCAGTCTTACCCCAGAAACTCAGTATTTCTGGAGAGTAAAAGCATCATATGAAACTGTAGAAAGTGCATGGTCAGAAGTTTGGAATTTTACAACAGAAGAATATATTAAAGTTGTTTTATCTGAAATTAACAATTACAATATCTACCCAAATCCATCAAACGGTATAGTATACATTGAAATGGATGAAATGAGAAGTATAAAAGTTTTTGATATCACAGGTAAAGTAGTTGTTGATGTAGATATTAATGCAAATAATTATCAATTAAACCTTGAGAACTGTCCTGCCGGCATTTATTTTATTGAGATAAATACCAAAACTAACAAAGTCGTTAAAAAACTTATTATTGAATAAAAGCTTGCTTTTAGTGGGGATTATTTCCCCACTAATTGTAAAGCTCCAGTATATTCATATTCTTCACCATCGTAACCTACTGCTCTAATGATATAATAATAAACACCTGGTGAAGCCTGTGTTCCGCCAGAGAGTCTTCCATCCCAACCGGCTTCATAATCAAGCCAATTATCCCATGTGTATATTTTTCTCCCCCACCTATTAACGATAGTACCACTAAATGAAGTTAATGTTTGTGCTCTAACTTGAAAATAATCATTGTAACCATCATTATTAGGTGAGAATATATTGGGAATCTCAATAAAGCTAGAACTTTCGACAGGAATACAATATTCAAGATATGCAGTATCCCTACATTCTGGCAAATTCTTATTATAAATTACAAGATAAGGGCTATAGCACCCTGCTGTTTTATAAATATGCTCTATTATATCATCACATGATTTATTAATCTCACCATCATCAAAATGCCATTCGCATCTGCCCGGGACATTATCAAGTTGGGACAAATTCATAAATACAGCATTTGCTTCTGGTGCGACCAAAACCTCATTCATATTATTTGTTAGTAATTCAATTTCTGCGTTAAGCATCCCTATTGATTCTACTTCAAACAAAATGGTATCTGTGCAATAGGCAGACCCAAAAGTTTGAATATAATATGCATAGTTTTCCTCATTTTGAGTTAAATACGAGCTTAATATAGCATATGTTCCTAGAGGAATCCCCAAAACGTCTACAATTATTGTCCCTGGCTCCGGACCGTAATTTTCATCTAACCAAAAATATGAAATATCTGTAGTATCGTTAATGAGCACTCCTCCTTTACTAAACAAACACGTATCTGAAACTATTGTATAATCAAAATCTGGGACTTCAGGTTCATAAATCGTATCAATTTTAATCGGGCTTAAACATCCCCATTCACTTGTTACAATTAAGCTAATAATATGTTCACCAGCATTATTATCCCATGAAACAAAATTTTGATAATTTCCGCCTAAATTATTTTGCAAAGAATTAATAATATCACCACCATAATAGTTCCAAGAATAATGCACATGTACTGAATCCTCTGCAGCAATTATTGCTTGTTCGCCAAAACACTTAGGAGGAATAATAATAATATCCGAATCAGGTATTCTTGCAAAAACTACTTCAACAGTTTCGGAATCAGTACAACCATTATTATCTTCTGTCCATTGAATAGTATATGATTCTTCATTTCCAGGATCTGTATTATAAAATTCTGATGTAATTATGGAATTTGGATTATGTATCTCAACAACATTAATATTCAATTCTGATGGTGTAGTCCATACACCTGTTCCTACAGATGGAATAGCAGAAAGTTCTCCGGTAAGCCCACAAAACAATGTATCTATGCCAGCATCAGCAACAGGAATCTCATAAAAACAAATATTTAATGGTCCGGCAGTATCATTACAGAATCCATGATTTGACAATGGACCTGATTGTTCAATCCAATAAAAATCATAACAATCATAGCTTGATACTTGTACCCATGTATCATTTGAAAAAACATCACCATAAACAGTTGACGGGCTTTCGTTATACCAATAACCAGTTATCCCTGTACCAGGATTCTCAGACCTCAAATTATCAAATATAAAACCACATGTGTAATTATCCTCTGAATCAGTTAGTATATCTGCCTCTGGTTGCGGCCAAAAAGTGTATATAACTTCATCTATTGCGGAACAGGTCAATGTTGAAATTGTAGATGCATTAGTTTCAATCCAGCTAAAACCAATCTCTCCATAATATGATACTTCAATTTAATCGTTTGGATTTGTATAATCATTAAAACTCACTCCTGGCGTTATTATCCAACCACCGGGATTTCCTCCACTTGTTGCATTCAATTGTGCATATTTACCACAAATGTCCTGATCTTCACCGGCAGATACTATTGGTGTCTCAATAAATTCAATCATTACAGTATCTACATCGTAACAACTTGTATTTAATGAATTGTTTTCCCTCCAAGCAAATTCCCATATTCCATAATCATAAACACTTAATGTTGTTGCGTCAAGATTAGTATTATCTATATCTGCGATTTGATCACCCTGTCCAGAACTCACAGACCATGTTCCTGAAGGAATATAATTAACAGATTGTCCAATATTATAAAAAGCTTGAAGTTCAGAATCTAATCCACAATCGGCATGATCTAAACCAGCATTTGCAATTGGTTGTTGGTACATGTTTAACCACATAGTATCAATATCCTGGCAATTATAATTTGACATTGTCCAATATAGTGGTACTAGTACAAAAGCAGAATCTCCATATATCCCTAACTCATTAAATGTCACTTCAGTGTTGGGATTAGTTGCATCATCGAAATTACATGAGACAAAAGATGAAATCCAAAGTCCATCAGCCCATTCACTACCAGTAATATCAGCATTTAAGCCTGTAAAGTAATTCCCGCAGACCTCTGCTTCGTCATCAGGACCTACACTAGCGATAGGTTGTTTTGCAAACACAACTTGCGTCACTGCTTCCGATGTACATGAAACCATACCTGCTTGATTAATTTCAGTCCATACAAAATCAACAATTAATGCCTCTACATCAAAATTACCAATACTTACTTGAGACGAAGAAGATGTGTTAAAAGGGAAAAACATTGGTTGTGGATTTAGTACTGAATTATCCTCAGAATTATATGCAGTCCAATAGCCAGGATAGTTACTATTTAATACTTCTAATGTATATGTTGTATTACATATTGTATCAAATTCAGTCAAAATAAAAGGCAATGGTTCTTCGACAAATCTAACTGTAATTGTATCTGTACCAGAACAGCTACAGAGACTCTCGTGCCAAACAAATTCAAATTCACCGGGTGACACACTTACTGTTGTTTGATCTGAATCAATATCTGAAAACATACCAGGTCCTGACCATAAACCACTTGATTCTTCATAAGAATAAGTAGCAGCTAAATTAGCGACGTTCCCGCACACTATCTGATCTTCACCAGCATAAGTTGTTATATCATGAATTACCTCAATATAAAAACTTGTCTCATCACTACAAGTTGCAGCTTGGTCGTATATATAAACTATTTGTGATTCTGTTATCTCTGTCTCACTTATTAAATCTACTCCCCCAGATGAATTATAATATGCTTCATTTCCTGTAAGAAATTCACCAGTAATTTCTGGTAGTGTAAAAGTATTACAAACAAACTGATCATCAAGCTCATCTATAACCGGTCCATTTACAATAGTAAGCTCGAAACTCTGTTCGTCTTCACATATTCCATTAATATCATAAATATATACTGTTTGGCTTAAATTCACTGGTGAGGCTAATATCTCACCAGTTCCTCCTGGTCCGGTATAAAAGTTTTCATCACCAGAAAGATTTTCTCCTGTAATAGCAGGTAGATAAAACTAATTACAAACAAGAGTATCAGCAATATCATCTACAGAATGGATGTTTGTAATTTCCACAAAAAAGCTTTCTTCACTTTCACAATCACCATTTACATCGTACATATATACAGTCTGCGATTCAGTTATAGGCGAAACTAAAATCTGTCCTTCTCCACCAGGTTCAGAATAAAAGTTTTTATTCCCTGTTAAATTTGTCCCACCAATTGTTGGGAAATTATAACTTCCACAAATACTCACATCAGGAAGGTCTTTTATATTAGGAGATTCTATCACTTCCACATAAAAACTCTGTTCATCCTCACAATTTCCATTCATATCATAAATATAAACTGTCATAGAGTTTACAATTTGCGATGACAATATGCTTCCACTACCATTTGGTCCTGTACAAAAATATTCATTACCAGAAAGATTTAAACCGGTAATATCTGGAAGAGGAAATGAACCACAAACAACTTGGTCTGGAATATCATCTACTTCATGTTCTGACGTAATATCAATTGTAAAACTCTCTTCATCTATACATGTCCAACTTTCATCATATATATATATATTGTTTGTGTTTCTGTCAATGGTGAACTAACAACTTCTCCTCCTCCATTAGGTTCAGTATAATAATTTTCGTTACCAGACAAGTGATAGCCCGAAATTGGTGGCAACTCATAAAAACCACATATTGTTTGATCTGGAATATTATAAATAACAGGTGTATAATGTACAGTTACTTCAAATGACTCTTCATCAATACAGGCATCTAAAGCATCGTAAATATAAACTGTTTGTGAATTAGTTACAGGAGAAGTAACAATCCCACCTTGACCTCCAGGTCCATTATAATAATTCTGACTACCTGAAAGATTAACACCAGTAATAGCTGGTAAGGCATAACCATCACAAACTACAACATCATTTAAATCATTTACTTCATGCTCATTAGTAATTGTAACATAAAAGCTTTCTTCATCATAACATCCTTCATTAGCATCATATATGTAAACGATTTGAGAGTTTGTAATATCATTTAAATAAATTTCACCTGTTCCATTCGGACCAGAACAATAATATTGATTTCCCGACAAATTAGTACCGGTAATATCAGGCAATGCATATGCACCACAGACAGTTTGATCAGGCAAACCATCTAAATCAGGGAATAAACCTGATATTAGGGTTTCGGATATACCACAACCATTCTCATTTGTAAATAATAATTGATAAAGACCTTCACTATATGCATTTGCCGAGACATTTAGAGTCTGTCCTGTTTCTCCAACCAAAGCAATTCCCTCATAATACCATTGATATGTACCAATACTGTCAGAATCTGCAGTTATAACAAGATTATTTTCACAAAACTGACCAGTAGTTGTAATAGGTATACCAAAATAGGCAGACTCATTTAATAATAGATTATCAATAAAAAAATAAGGCATATAATCACACCAACCAAAATCATCACAACCTTGGTAGTACTCTCCACCAATAGGATAATCACATGCTGGTCCAAGAATTATTGCATTTATATTTGTATTAGTAGTAAATTCAATATTATACACCCCCCATGTGTCATATATATCCTGCGTGGAAACAAACACACTGCCTAAAACATGCCAGTTCCCAAAACCAATTGGACATTCTGAGAATGAATCAAATGGCAAATCCGAACATAAGTCAGTACCATAAATAACCATTTCAATTGGAGGTAAATCAGGAATATTAGAATTAACTATCGTGCCATATGGATCAATAAAATTAAATGCAAGGTTAAATTGCATTTGATATAAGTTTCCACTATACATTGGCTCTGTTAAACATGCACCTATAAACTCCGAATACTCTTGCATACAAATAAAACCAGCAGCTCCATCTCCGTCAGGAAAAGGTGTCGTAGCAGGCCCCATAAAACCACATGTATTAAAATAATCACTTGTTGCTCCAGAAGCTTGCATCCATGTTTCTGCACACATTAAATATGAAGGACCATCCGGACAACAAACCATATCCTCAAAAGAAGGATTTGGAATTAAAGAAGGAACAAAAACGGATTCGTCATATTCACAAAAACAATCTTCTTCATCATTTAAATCAATTAATCCATCACAGTCATCATCAATACCATTATTACAAATTTCCTGTGAAAACAAATAAACAGGAAACAATAATATTAGTATTAACAAAGTTTGTTTCATTTTATAAAACTAGCAGTAGATAATAGATACAACAACAAATTATTTATAACATTACTTAGACATACAAAATTAACAAATCGTTGCTTAATTATTCAATTTCTTTAGATTATATTCAATATTTTATGTATTCTCACTCACATTTACATATTTGACATCTGTATTTTTTGTAACTTGCATAAAAATTAACCAAATTATTCCAATAATTATGAAAGCAAAAGCATTTCTCATATTGCCTCTATTCTTGAGCTTTGTCTTATTAGTTTCTCAAAATTCATATGCACAGACAAAAGACTGTATTGATTTTGATAATGATGGGTATTGTAATGATGTAGATTGTGATGACACAAACCCTGATATTCATCCTGGAGCAGAAGAAATACCCGGCAATGGGATTGATGAAAACTGTGATGGTTCGGATGCATGCTCTTGCTATGTTGATTCTGATGGTGACGGTTATGGAGATACATATAACATAATTGTATCCGGAGATTGTGATTGTATTGATCCTGGCGAATCTTATATCGGTTATTATTGTGATGATACTAACGCTAATATTAATCCAGGAGAATTCGAAATAGCCGACAATGGTATAGATGACAACTGTGATGGGAAATGCCTTTGTTATCTAGATGCTGATGACGATGGATTTAGGCCTGATGCTTTTTCTACTATAGAAAGCGACGACTGTGACTGTGACGATTTTGGTGAAGCTACATCTATGGATCCTACAACCGATTGCGATGATAGTGACCCAAGTATAAATCCTTTAGGCACAGAAGTATGTGATTGTGCTGATAATAATTGTGATGGAAGTTACGACGAGGGCATGACAGACACCGATGGTGATGGAAATTGCGATGCAATAGATTCTGACGATGATAATGACGGTGTAGAAGATGGACTCGACATTGAACCTCTAAACCCTGATGCATGTCAAGATGCTGACGGTGATGGTTGCGATGATTGTTCCGTTGGCACAGATGATTTTGGACCTTTAGCTGATAATTTACCTTTGATGGACGGTTTAGATACTGATGGAGATGGAATATGTGACGCTGGTGACGCTGACGATGATAATGATGGTGTAGAAGATGGACTCGATATTGAACCTCTAAACCCTGATGCATGTCAAGATGCTGACGGTGATGGTTGCGATGATTGTTTCGTTGGCACAGATGATTTTGGACCTTTAGCTGATAATTTACCTTTGATGGACGGTTTAGATACTGATGGAGATGGGCTTTGTAATTCAGGTGACCCTTGTCCAAATGACAAAGGTAATGATGCAGATGGTGATACTTATTGCGAAGACCTTGATTGTGATGATACTAACTCTGATATTAATCCTGATGCAATAGAAATTTGGTACGACGGAATTGACCAAAACTGTGATGATCTAAATGATTATGATCAGGATCAGGATGGATATATTGCTATTGGTTTTGAAGGAAACGAAGGTGGAACTGCTCCTTTTAACGGTGATTGTGACGATACTGACTCCGAAATAAATCCAGATGGAAATGAAATTCCTGAAGACGGGATTGACCAGGATTGTAATGGCTTTGATGCAGTTTTCTGTTATATTGATGCTGATGAAGACTCATTTGGAAATATTGATGAAAATCAACTTATTTCATATGATGGTGATTGCGATGATCTCGGAGAATCTGATGTT
>PKTB01000008.1 GCA_002869385.1 Marinilabiliales bacterium | reverse complement strand
TTCCACAATTCCACATCTGTTCGTATTGTTCTTCCTAGTTCTTTTCTCTGAGCTGCAGGTGTTGATTTCAGCATTGCTGACATTACCGCAACTACTCCTGTTTCTTTTGGATCTGCCATTTTGATTTTCTTTAATTATTATTTGTATTCATTTAATTAAAAGAAACGCCATGCCGTAACACGGCGTTTCAATTCAGAGGGTATTAGTACATCTTGACTTCTGTACCAATAAGCTTGAGTTTCACCTGGCCCGACATTGCTGCCGGTGCATCGTCAATACCAAAAGAGATAGTTTTATTTGGAAGAATGAGCTTCGGATTATTCAATATTAGCAAGCCTAAATCCTTTGTAACATTATACCCAAAAACCGGATTCTGGAACATATCTATCGGGTTTGCACTCATTATTTCTCTTGATGCAATCTTAAATGTAAAAACTGCATTTGCAAGAAAATCAGGGAAAAGCTCATCAAACCTGCCTGAACTTCCACTTCTATACTGAAGGGAAATTGCATTTAGTAAGNAGTAAGAAATATTGGTTTTCTGACAGCTCTGCATCATCAATATTTCTTAGTCCGGGTTCTGACTTTTCATTTTTTCTGATTAGATCAGTACTGGTTCCTACCAATTCTCTAATGACAAAAAATTCCTTGTCAGAGATTTGTGCTCTGTCATCTTTTAGATGTTTTTGCACTTCTTTTGGAAGTTGAGGAACTCTCTCAATCATTTGTTTTCTGAACATGGATGCTCCAAGTTTTGAAAACTGAGCATTTTTTCTGCGACTTGTTAAGTTGCCATCAAGGCTACCGTCTAATCCGCTAAGGATAATTTCTTCGTTGCTAAAATCTTTCATTTGTTTATCTTATTTTGAGTTTATAAATACTTTTTAATAAAGCTCTTTGCTGGCCTGTTTGATGCAATTTTTCCATTTCATCTTTGGGTGCTTTGCTCTGATCTTTTGTGCTCTCCTGGTAATCTTCTTAAACCTTTCGGATGCATCGCTTGCACTTTTAGATTTTGTTTTTGATCTTACAGCCGGCTTTCTATATTGCTTTTTCATTGTTCCTGAAATTTGTTTATCCGCTAATGGCTTTTTTTTTTGACTTCAGACCATGCTTCTTTCCAAGCTTTTGAACCACCGCCTTTTTGTTTTGCAAGTTCTCGAACTTCTTTATACATTGAGTTGTATCTTATTGCTGCAGAAGTTTGCTTTGAACTTAATGGTTTGTTATATGCATCACGGAAAACCTTTTTGTAATATGATTTGCGGTTTGTCTTATTAGCTTTTTTTCCATCTTTATGAATTTCTTCTCTAACAAGGGCTGCGTAAGCTCTATTGTTTAAGCCCTGACGTTTGATGTAGTTCTCCTGTCTGCGAGTTAACCCAACTTCACCAAGTCCGCTTAAGCTTCTTTGTCTGACTTTCCAAATAATCAGAGCTACAACTCCAACTACAAGAACAATTGATACAATAATTATCATTGTCTTGTTCTTTAGGAAGAAGGCTTTAAACTTACTGATTTCATTTCCTTCCGAATCTCTATAGACAATAGTTTCGTTTCCTTCTTCATCAACTACTGTTTCTTGAGTTACTCCTGATTTTTCGTGTGTTTCAACCTGAGTTTGAATTTCGTTATTTTCCATTTCTTCTGTTTCTAAGTTTGCGGTTTTTGTTCTTGTTGTAGGATTAATTGTTGCTTCTTCGGAATCATCAATTACAGTTCCATCTTTTCTCTTAAGCTTTAGCTTTTTGACAAAACCAATAACGGACCCAAAGATTTTAAGAGCTGCAGCAACCACTGCCGGAGCAACACCAATAGCTTCAAGTGCTGATCCGCTTAGTCCTGCTCTTTTTCCTGCTCTTGATTTCTTAATCATCTTTTGGAAGTATGCTTTCTTACCTCCGATAGCATACCATCTGCTTTCAGCCTTATCTTTTGCCTGGACAAACTGTTGCCATTCTGCTTTTGTATAGCCAAGCTTTTTTGCCTGAGCTTCGCTCATATATCCAATGGCTAGTTTGTCACCTATCTTAAGTGCATTGGCTCTGATAAATACTTCCAGTGATTTTCGTGCTGCAAATGTTGCCGGTGAATATTTTGTTATTGTATGTCCTACTTTAGCAATCTTTGGATGCTTTTGCTTAAAGGTTTTAACTCCTTTCTTTACCTTTTGACCTAATCTTTTTAGTACAGGGCTTTTTGCCTTACGAGCTGTTCTTCTTGCCTGACGTTTTGCTTTTCTTTCAGCTCTGCCCTCAATATCGCTTAGTCCTTCAAATTCCTCCTGGAGATCTTTTGCATCTTCATAATCATCAATATCAAACTCTTCATCAATAATCTCATCCAGAATTCCTTCTTCCTGCATTAGTTTGATGTAGTAGATATCGTCGTCATCATCTCCTGCCAGTCCATCAAGAAGATCTGCTAAACCATACTGAATTGCTTTATAGAAATTCTCATACAAAGTCTTTTTCGAAATGGCCAGTCTAATTGCTTCATCCAGATCATCTTCATCATCAATATTATTAATGATGTTTTCTACAAGTTCAAGATCTGTTTTTGTATCATTGACTTGTGAAAGATTTGTTGGATTTGCAATTTCTTTCTCCAGTGCTTTTTTTGCATCTACAAGTTGTTTGATTATGATGTTCTTTTTAAGTTCTGAACCACTTAAAACGGTATCGTAATCATCATCTTCATCAACAATGGCAACATTGCCTAAAAGCCCCTGAAGGATTGAAATTTCTTCATCATCATTTGCTATTCCTTCGAGACTATCGACGCTAAATGGTTCACGGAGTTCGTTGATCATCTCAACTTCTGAGACTAATCCTAATTCTTCTAATTTCATCTGACTTTTATTTGATTTAGAGTTTTGTATGAGCGAAATTTCTGCACTCATATCAATGATTATTCTGTTTCTGATTGGTTTTGCTTCGTAGTTAAATATCGGAATTTCAGGTACGCAGTCTATTACATATCTTTTGCCTGTATGTGAATATGCTACCGGGTAAATGTGTTGCCATTTGTCAACAGACTTGTATGCTGCAACAATAAGTTCATGTTTATATCCAAGGTTTGAAAGTATGGATGATATCAGTATTGTGAGATCATCGCAATCTCCTATTTCATCGTGAAGGGTTCTGTTTGGAGTTCTTAACTGCTCGTAACCTTTTTGATCGTTTTGGTATTTGATATTATTGGTAACAAAGTTCCAAATGTTTCTAAAAGTTTGTTCGTCTGTTTGTGCCTGAAGAGAAAATGCTAATTCTTTTACATCAGGATAGTTTTCCTTTATGATGCGCTTTACTGCAGCAATAGTGTCATAAACATTGGCGTAGTTTTTCAATGTTCGACGTTTTCCTGATATTTGCACACTCTTATTCATATAAGTAATAATCCTGATCTATTGGTAATGTGATTCCTTCAGCTTGAACAAAGCCTTTAAGTTTCATTCTGAGCTTTTTAAGCTCGATTACTTTATATGCTTCTACCGGATGCTGAATGATCTTCCAGATGGTCCATTCCTGAGGAATAACTTCACATTCTTTAAAAAGCAATAGAGAGTTGATTATATCGACTTTAAACTCAAAAGGAATATTTGTGATTTGATTTGCTCTGAGCAGAATTTCATTTGGGTTGATGTTAGTTTGCTCTGCTAAAAGTCTGTTTGTTTTTGGTGTAAAACAATCTACATTGATCTGATTTAATGTGTAGTCATTTTGTGAGAAATTTCTGATTGCTACATAGCCTGTAAGTTTAAGACCGTTCTTAAAAACATCTACCAAATCTGAAAACGTAGAGATCTTCTTTTCCGGATTAAGAATGATTTCACCGATACTGATCTTCCTGGCTCCGGCAATCTTCTTAAAATACTTCCATGCAATTCCAAATGTTAGAATTACAATTACTAATATGAGTATTTTCTTGAAGTTTACCATTTATCACAATGTTTATTTTGCAATAATATGGTGTTGGAAAATAGTGCTTTCTGTTAAGTGGGCTTATGGTGGAGTAATTGGGATTGATTTCTGATAAAGGGATTATACTAGTCTTCAGGTAGGTATTAGATTATTTATACTGTTAAGTATATGTGAAATTGTTGATTGTGAGCTTAAAACCTATCAAATCGTTACTATATTGATGCACACTACAACATTTTTTATTTACTATTTTGCACATACATCATTAGTCAAAGTATTTTAATCCATTTTTACTAATAACTTTCTAAGTATGATATCTACAGCTGCGTCTTTCCATTTTGGATCTTTCTCATGAAACTTATATTTAATACAAACTAAATCTTGTGGAATGCCAACAAATTTACTATCATCCAAAAATACTGGAATTACTGCTTTTTCTTTAACTCTTTCTTGAAAGCATTCTCTCTCAAATGTTGGCCATATTTTAGCTTTATGATTTTTATCTAATAGACAAAGCACATATCTACTTTCTCTATTAAACACCTCTTCAAACCTATCAGACCATGATGAACCAAGGTAATTAGCCTCATATAATTCATCGTAGAATACCTCATAATCAAAAACTCTCAAAAATGTTGTAATATATTCTGCAAGTGCTCGATTTTCTCCGGCAAAAGATATCGCTATATCAAATTTATAATCCGTTGATTTATATTTAAATCCACATTCTTTTTTTATTTTTTTCCAATCAAGGTATTTTAAATAATAAAAAAGAGCAGGATCTTCAATATTAAAATTAGAAGTTTCTGGATTATAATAAAAATTAGCACTTAAAATACTAGAACTTGAAATGTGTTTATGTAATCTTGTTTCTTTAATTTTATTAATACTATTTCTAATTGTCCCTTCACTTTTATTTGCAATTTCAGTCAAATCTACAGGCATTTCAGTCTCCTCAGAGATTGCTTTTAATAATATGTAATAAGGGTCATTTGTAGGTCTAAACCTTTTGCCACGTGCAAATGCCTTGACTATTTCCCCATAGCTATTATTTAACTTATTAATCAAATCCTTTCGAATTTCTTTTATTGAGACACTAATATATTTTGTTTCTTTCTGTTCCTTAATTACTCCATTTTTCAAACAAGCAAATTGACATAAAACTTGAGTCAGCCAATAATCACCTTTTGTTTCATTATAAATCGCTTTAGGTCTAAAAAATTTGATATTTAATGATTTCTCTCCCTTTTCAATTAGTTTTCCGATGGTTTCCCAGGTCCCAGCTTCAATTTTGTGTATTCCACACCTTTTTGAAATATCTGGAGATAATTTTAAAAGTTCTTGACCTAAATTATTTATTCCAATTATAACAAGTTTTGGATATTTCGTACTTTGACCTTCATCTGCTGCAACCTTTGCATAATCAGTTAAAGTTTTTTTCATAATCGGAGCCAATCTATGTAAATCATCAATAATATAATTTCCATTATTAGGTTCTCGTGTTAACTTAAATATTTCAGTAATATCCTCGCGCTTTCGAGCTGTCAAATAACTAAAATTACAAATATCTGAAATTTCCTCAATTATTTTTAGTATTGTTGTTGTTTTGCCTGTTCCAGATTGTCCTTCGATAATCACAGGTTTCCCTTTCTTCTTAATATCCACAAGTATATTGTAATAATTAGGAGGTTGAACAAAAGTTAATTCAGGAACCCCTTCTGTAACGAATACATCTTCTATACTTATCATATTATTTGTTTTATATTCTGGTTAACCCGCGGCTTTGCATAGTACTTGTTTTGAGTTATTATAGATTATTATTGAGCCAATCGGAACATTCTTTGCTAAAGCCAGTCCAAGCTCCTTCTCCCGTTAGACAAACGACTAAAAGTTCATCGTTTGAATCAATAAATTCTCCCAAATGATCTCTAATTAATGCTGCTGTTGACGTAGACTTAACAATAAAAGTACTATCTAAACAATGCCACCAATTTCCTATTTTTTTTATCTCTTCGATTAACGTTGCATAGTCTTGACCTGTTTTATTTAAATCATATCCAATTAAATAGCTTTTCTTCATAGTTTAAAAGTATAATTTCCTTATTTTAAATATTCCAAATGTTAGCTGTCCTTGCATTGTAAGGAGTTATTTTACATTTGAATTTGTCTTTAATTTCATTTATGTATTCTAAATTTTCATCAGAATAAACTCCAATGTATACACTCCAAAGTTTGTCATTAACTTTCTTACCAATTTTAGCGGCTTTGTTGATAGCATCTATTATGTGATAATCATACTCCCCAAAATTGAATCCAAAAGTTACAAGTGAACCCTCAATCGAACATAATTGGTCGTAACAATGAATTAGATATTTATTATGCATTATATGACTTAATTTCTCTTGACCATTACCAGCAGTAACAAAAATTGGATATTCTTTATTAATAATTCTTTCTTCTACATTTTCGAGTAGATAATTGGCGTTGTCATATTCCACTTTTACTATATTAATTCCAGTATCAAAAATGGGCAGGGTTCCGTGAAGATGAAATACAGTCATTTCTTTTTTATATTTTCCCCATCGCAATTCGGAATATTCAAAATCCTCTGGTGGAATGTATTCACCACAATCTAAATCTGTTTCTAAGTCTCGTCCAAACCCATCAATTGCGTTTTTTTCTTGATTTCTAATTAAAACCCAATACAAAAGCATGTCATAATTTGTTGAAAAAACCAATCCATCACGTGAAATGTATTCTTGTAAAAACTTCATACAAGATTTGCTTTTTTCGTCAGGAATTTTAAATACGTGCTCTGGATGTAATTCTTTTACAGCTTCTATTAGACTATTTTTTAGCTGTTCAGTAACTGCTTTTATTTTTGGAACTAAAGTACTGTCTTTACTAAATAAGTCTGCTATTTCACAAAAGTTGTCGAGCTGTTGCATTATCAACTCGAAATTCTTTGTGTTTAATCTTTCAAAAAGTTTTGTAACTATTGGGTCACCACTTTCTTCAATGAATTTGCTTAATGCATTATATGAAAATATACTATCTTTAAAAGCCATGCTAAACCCATTTCCAAATAGTAGATGTTTTATTCTTTTCTTCTTATTTAAAGAAGTTATAACATCTTGGTATGTCATTAATCTGTCTATTTCAATTTTGTTGATTATAATTGCATATAACTTCTTTATTTTCCTTAATCAATTTATATATATAATCTTAAATAATAAGTTAAAAAATAAAGTGCCATAATCTTATCTCCTATTTTTATTCAACATTAACTCTAACTTCTGATGTTTTTACATCAACTTTTTGTTTATTCACAGTAACATATCTTGGTGTAATTTTAAGTCTGTCATATTC
>PKTB01000002.1 GCA_002869385.1 Marinilabiliales bacterium | reverse complement strand
ATTTGTGTTTGTGTAAAGTTCATATTTTTCAATTTTTATTGTTTGCACTACAAAAATCGATTTTTATTTGAGCTTTACACACTTTTTTGTACAGTATCTCTAATTGTAATAAAGCCCGGCGTTGCCGGGCTTTCTGTCTTGTGAGTCATACTGGATTCTAACCAGTGACCCCTAGCCTGTCAAGCTAGTGCTCTAAACCAACTGAGCTAATGACTCATTTGCATGCAAAAATAATAATTTTATGCTTTATCAATCTAAAATTTCCGAAAATTTAATCTTTAGTACTTTTTTTGAATCTATCAACTGTTCTGCAATTGATTCATTTTCTTCATTAATATCTATTGGATTTACCTCAATACTAATAGTAACATAATCGTCTTCCAACTCATAATGTAAAATAAAAGCATCAGTAAACTTTTTAAAAATATTCTCGCTGTAATCTACTCCAAAGTCCTTATTTGTAAACTCTTTTTCAAATACTGATTCTAACTGCCACATAATCGTAGTTCCAATCAAAGAATAACAATTAAATTCTGAAGTATTATTAAAACCTGTAAGATTCTTTGTCATCAATAAATATCGACCTAAACTGTTTTCGCAAATACAATAAGTCTCCTTATAATCACCTGAGGCATTTTCTGATATTGTCATTTTATCATCCTCAAAAATTAGTTTTGCTCCAAAATCATCATACATCAATGACCATTCAAAAACTTCGTTGTCAAACTTCAATTGTCTTGGCACAAGATTAAATTCTGAATTATCTCTTAAATTCAAATAAGATAAGATTAAATCTGTATTATAAGTATCGAGCTGTTTTAAGTTAGGGCAATGATAGTAAAGCTTCTTTGGTTCTGGCAAACCAGTAAATCCCAAAGTATCCGAAGTTATAGAAAATAAATCTTCATCATCATAAAAAATCCCATCACTCTGAACGATATACCTTAGCATTTCAATAACAAATTCAACATCAGCACTTATACTCAAAACTGCTGTTCCTTCAATATCATATAATTTATAATCTAAGGGTATTGACATCTCAGAAAGCAAATCAATATCTAGTTTTTTAAAGTCTTCCTCTGAATAGAAATCTGACCAATCTATTTTATCAAGCTCAATTTCTAATGGAATATAAGTACTATTTTCGACATTATAATTCCATGCAAAAAAGTTATTTAATTTTGGTTCTATACCCATTTCGTAATTAATATTTTCAAAGAAATACAAGTGTAACTCCACATTGGAAACTTCTTCAACATAGATGTATAGCTCTTGCCACATGGAGAAGTTATAATAGCGACATTCAATAAAAGAAGCCCGTTCATTAAATAACACTTGATATGTATCAATTGGGTTATATCCTTCATGAATTATTCTTTCTCCAGCTTCTATTTCCTCGATATTTGCTTTATACCATTTACTGTTTTCATTAATAAATTTATCATCTATAATAGTTTTACGAATGTCTTCCACAAAAACATTTTCATAATATGCAGAGGAACTAATAAAAATTGAATCTGGTAGCGATAAAAACACTTCTTTAAGATCTACCTTTGCATTTAAGCTTTAAATAATGCCAAATATAGATAAACTCAGTACAATAATCTTTCTCATGGTTTTAAGTTTTGATATTCAAAAATACAATTTTTATTTTAATAAAAAACAGCACCTCCGAAGAGATGCTGTCGCCTACAAAATTCAAATCACACGAATTTGAAATTATATTTTCTCAAGGAATGTTTTTGTAATATCCTCAAATGCTTCCATTGCTATTTTATCTGGTTGAGCAAAAACTGTTCTACCTTTTTCAGCTGCAGCACCGACAGATGCTATAAGAGGAACTTGTCCTAATAAAGGAGCTTCACATTCCTTTGCGAGTTTTTCACCACCACCCTGGCCAAATATAAAATATTTCTCATCAGGATGTTTATCAGGTGTAAACCACGACATATTTTCAATAACGCCCAAAACAGGAACACCAAGATCGGGGTTCATAAACATTGAAGCAGCTTTTCGTGCATCACTTAATGCTACTTCCTGCGGAGTAGTAACAATTATGGAACCTTTAAGTGCAACCTTTTGAATTGTTGTCAATTGCACATCGCCGGTTACGGGAGGAAAATCAACAATTAAAAAATCGATATCACCCCACACTGTAGTTTCAAAAAGCTGAGTAATTGCCCCAGCAGCTTTTGGCCCACGCCATATCAGTCCCTGCGATTGTCCAATAAAGAAGCCAATGGACATAAGTTTAACACAGTATTTTTCAATAGGTGTCATATATTCTTTTCCATCTAGCATTTCCACTTTTGGCATTACCCCCTCTACTCCAAACATTTTTGGAATTGAAGGTCCATAAATATCAGCATCAACTAATCCTACTTTATATCCATTACGTGCCAGCGAAACTGCCAAATTTACTGATACAGTTGACTTACCTACTCCACCTTTTCCGGATGCAACAACAATAACATCTTTTACACCCGGCATATTAATTTTATCAAATAATCCCATATTATTTATTTTTATTACGTATTTTCTTAGCTATAATTTCTGCAGCTTTAATTAATGGGTATGCAGCAGGAGAAGCTGTTAACATTGGATGGGTACCAATCTGCATTGTAAGAAGTGAATGAACAGTCATTCTATTTTGAATAGCAATTCCAATAACATTTGTTAATTCACCAGCTTCTGGTCCACCTATAACTTCACAACCTATAATCACACCAGAATTTTTTGCAGCTATAAGCTTAACAACTTGTTTATGCGAGCCCGGTAAACATCCTGGATGACGATCAACACCTTCGAATAATCCAACGTATGTTGAAATACCTTCCATTTCAGCAGCATACTCTGTTACACCTGCAGTACCAAAACCATTATCTTCAATAGCTGTTGAATAAATTGCTATTGTTCCACTAAATGTTTTTACAACTTGTAAATCGTATAAGTTCATACATGCAACACGAGCTTCTGCACATGCAGTAGAAGCTAACATTGTTGGTACCGGACGACGAGTAACGAAATCTCTCTTTTGAGCACAATCACCTACTGCAAAAACTTCTTCAAGGTTTGTTCGCATATACTCATCTACAACTATAAAACCTTTTGGGTCAACACTCACACCGGCCTTTTCTGCTAAATCTGTATTTGGTGTATAACCGACAGAAAGTACAACTGCATCCATATCTAAGAAAGTACCGTCTTCAAGTTCAACTTTCTCAACTTTACCATTTCCTGAGATTTCTTTAATACCTTTTCCTACTATAACTTTAAGACCTCTGGACTCTATAAGCTCATGAATACGAGTGCTTATATCGGGATCAAAAGCAAGATTTAAAATATGAGGTAGTTTCTCAATTAAAGTAACTTCAAAACCTTTTTTATTTAATTCATCTGATAACTCAACTCCAATAAATCCTGCACCTACAACAGCTATCTTCTTTTTACCCTGAAGTTTTTCTGCCATTTCATCCAAATAAGTTCGATCTTTTGGAATAACAAAAACATTTTCAAGATCAGCTCCCTTGAGCCATTTAGGCACAAGCGGAGTTGAACCTGTTGCTATAACTAGTTTATCATACTCTATTGGTTCAGACTTTGCAAACTTTACATAATTCTCTTCAGTTACAATCTCAGTAACTTCATCTAAAATTGATGTAACTCCATTTTTTTCCATCATCATATCAACCGGCATAAGGTTTTTTTCTGATGATGCTAATGTCCCAAAAATGTAAGGAATTCCGCAAGGAACCATTACATCTTTTGTTTTTTTAACAATTACAAAATCTTTTTCAGGAAAGTTCATTTTTCCTGTTAGCGCAGTTACCATACCTGCTGCGCTGCCTCCGATAATTAATACATTTGTTTTTTTCATTTGAAAGTGCGTTTTTTTGGTTTTTAGAATTCAATTCCGGGTCTGGCTTCAATACCCGTGTTATAGTAATGTTTAATTTCTTTCATTTCAGTTACAAGGTCAGCAATATCATAAAACTCTTCGGGTGCATAACGACCAGTTAAGATTAATTCAATTTTTACATGTTTATCAAGTATAATTCTCTTTAAATCTTCCGATCGAATAAGCTTATAAAAAAGCGCGATAAAAATCTCATCAAGAATAATCATATCATAGTCATCCTTAACCAAGATTTCACTTATATAGTCAAATCCCTCCTGAGCAGCTTTTATATCTTCAAAGACCGGAGCTTTTTCAATAAAACAGTCTCTTCCAAATTGCTTTAATTCAATATTTTCATGCTTTTTTATTGAATCCAGCTCAGAATAATGCATACCTTTAACAAACTGAGCAATAAATACTTTCTTACCTGAACCACTAGCTCTTAATGCCAAGCCAAAAGCAGATGTTGTTTTACCTTTTCCATTACCGGTATAAATATGGACTAGTCCTTTATTCTGCATAATTAATAAGCTTATCAAAAGAATTCTTCAGTTTTAGGTTAATCTCAGAATTTTTCAAATATTCAGGTATTGTTTTACATTCTACCATTGCATTTACAACATCCTTATCAAAAGAGATTCTTGTTAATACTTCAATATTTTCACTATTACAAAATTCTTCAATCTTATCTGACATATCGTAATTTAAATCATATTTATTTATTATCACCCAAGTTTTAAGGTGGAATTCTTTCGTCATTTGCAATGTTCTAATTAGATCGTGTAAGCCTGATTGTGTAGGTTCTGTTACAACAATAACATGATTAACTACTGTAATTGTTGATATTACCGGACAACCTAAACCGGGAGGTCCATCAATAATAATATTTGGGATACTTAGTTCTTCAGCTAATTGTTTTGCCCTATCTCTCACCATATTTACAAGTTTACCGGAATTTTCCTCACCGGGAGCAAGTATACCATAAACCATTTTACCATATCGGTAATTTCCGGAATAAAGGCGGCTTTTATCACTTTTTACCATTTTAATTGCCTTCTCGGGACAAACGTTTGCACATAAATGGCATCCATCACAAAAAACCTCGTTAATCGTAATCTTCATATCGACAAAAGAAATTGCATCAAAACGACAATATCTTGAACATAAACCACAATTTGTGCACTTATCATAATCAATCATAGCGGTTTCTGCACCAATATAAACTTCTTCATGCTCAATTTCAGGATTAAAAAGAATATGCATATTAGCTGCATCTACATCACAATCTGCCAATAAAGTCCCTTGATGTAAACTAGCTAATGCAGCTGTAATACTACTTTTTCCTGTTCCGCCCTTACCACTAATTACTGCTATTTCCATATTCTTTAATAATTGATACAAACATTTGTGCTAAACATTCTTTTAATTCAGGCATATAATTAATTGCCATTTCAGCCTTTGAATAATGGGATGCTATTTCTCTATCAAAAGGTATTTCATATAGTAATGTAATTTTATTTACTTTGAGATAATTATATATTTCATCATTGCCTAATCCTGCTCTATTGATTACAACACCATATTTCTTATCCATTGTTTTAAGAGTTTCAACGGATTGTTTTAAGTCATTTAGTCCAAAAGGGGTTGGTTCTGTAATTAATATTACAAAATCATAATCCGTCACAGTTTGAATAAAAGGACATGAAGTTCCTGGAGGTGAATCATAGATTGTAATTCCTGTCTCACCAGCTTCTTTTAATCCTGCTTTAATTACATTAACAGGTGACATAACACCAACATTCATTCGTGCTTCAATAAAAGTTCTTCCCTGATTAGTTTTATATGTAGAAATTATACCCTGCTCAACATCTTTTTCTGTAATTGCATCAAATTCACATGCATAAGAACATGCTCCGCAACCATGACAAAGCTCGTCAATAACTTTAATTATCTTAGATGGTGGGAGAATAAAAATAGCGTTATATGCACAATAATCATGGCATTTACTGCAATATGTACAATTATCAGTATTTATTACAGGAACTTTTTGCGTTACCGATTTTGTTTTAAGTAATTCTTTTTGAATAAATATACCTGAGTTTGGTTCTTCGGCATCGCAATCAATTAATTTCACATCTGTATAATCAGAACTTAACACCCCAAATAAAGAGGTAGATAAAAATGTCTTACCTGTTCCTCCCTTTCCACTTGCAACAGCAATTTTTAAATCAACTTTCTTCAATTCTTTTTCCTCCATTAAAAACAACAAAACTGCCTTTATCTACACCTAAGAGTTCAGCTATTACATCACATTTTACCATTAAAAGAAAAAATATTCTGTCATCGTTTTCATGCAACAAACCTTCTAGATTACCCTGTCCCTTAGAAATTATCAAATCAGCATTTCTATAATGCTCTAAAAACTCCTCACTTGACTTTGAAAGCACAGTTGATGGGGCATCATAACCATTAGTAATTACATTAGCGGTATGACACATCGCTACTTCATCAGCATCTGCCATAGTAACATCATTTAATACAGGACCGCTTTTAACAACATATGTTACCTTATCCGACATATTTGTTTCAATAAACAACCTGTCGAAAACTATTTCGCCGGCATTATCTCCAAGGTATAAAATCTTTTGAGCAGACTCTATTCTTTCTTTGAGTTCACACGAATTATCAATTGCAAATTCTGCATGAAGCACTTTTATAATAACCGAATCAATATCAAAATGATCGGATGCCCCGTAATCCATTATATTACCTGCAATTGCGAGCCTTAAAGTAGTTTTAAAAGAGTCAGGTTCTTTAAAGACTATTGGCTTCCATCTTTTAAATATTTCAAGTGCCTGGACATTACTTTGCTTTTTCTCCTCATAGAATGGATCATCTATACCAATTAAATCACAAAAATTGTGAGATAACTCTCTTTGTATTTCATGTGCAGACAAATCTTGGCTATCATTGATAATCTTATCAAATTCTATTAATAATTTTTTCTGATTTTCTTCACACACCTTATATTTCTTAAACAATCTCTGATAAGATCGTTTAAAACAATCAACACAACGTCTATCTTTCAATATTTTTTTAGTGATTACATCCACCATGTTCGTGTCCGTGATCGTGATTACAATAGTTAGCAGATAAAGACAGTTTATTTGCTATGAAATCTTCGACAAGTTCATTTGCCTCTTTTGTTGGTGCACCAACAAAAGCATTAATATTTTGGTCGTTAAATAGCTGTATAGCTTTTTGGCCCATACCTCCTGCAATTACATCAGTAGCACCAAAGCTAGCAACCCACCTTGGGTATAATCCAGTAACATGTTGAGGTGGAACCATCTCTTTAATATCAACTATTTTATCTTTCTCAACTTTCACAATTGCAAAATATTGACAGTGCCCAAAGTGAGCACATAACTTCCCGTTCTCCATCGGAATTGCAATAATTTTATCCATAATCTTCAAATTAAATTTTAAAAAGGCAGACAGGACACCAGCAGATTAGGTATCCCGCTGCCTAAGTGCAGGTAAAAACTACTAAAACTAAATCTATGAACTTTGATTGTTATTTCTTCCTAATCCTCTTCCCTGACCTCTTCCAAGGCCTTGTCCTTGCCCTCTTCCTTTTCCTTTACCTAATCCCAAACCGCGTCCGGGTCCAGTATTTTGTGCATTTTTACTGGCACATTTCCCCAATTTTCGTCCAGTCATTGGACCTTGTCCTTCCGGACCTGTATTATCTAAACCAGGCATAACACTAATTTTAATGATTCAACATATCTATAATTTCACTAATTTTCTTATCATTATCTTTAATTACAATCATCTGAATCTCCAGACTATCAAGTATTGATTTTATTTTCATCCCAAATTCACCGGAGACAATCTTTTTCACACCTTTATCAGCTACAATTTTTACAGATGCTGGTCCTGCTCCATTGCTTGCATTTTTATTTGGATTTGGCATAAACTCTGTACTACCAGATTCTAAATCATGTATTACAAAATATGCACAACGCCCAAATCTAGGATCTATATTAGAATCCGGGCTATTTCCTGTTGATGTTATTGCTATTTTCATTTTATTTTTATTAATAATTTATCTTCTTCGACATACTATATGACCACATTTCGGGCATTTTAACTGCGCACAATCTGACCCTGGCTCTAATTCAAAAACATGACCACATTCAATACATAAGCAACTGTTATCATCATCTATATTTGTTGTAGCAACATTACCCAAATCGCTACTCCCACATAATGGGCAGGATTTTGGCCCAGATGATTTGTCATGATGATTAAAATCGCATCCGCATGTTTTACATACAAACCATTCACTATCATAATAAACTTTACCTCCCTCAACAATAATTTCACGAACCTCAACAAATGATTGTGCAACTTTTTGTCTGGCTGCTGAATATATACGTGTAAAAGTAGGTCTTGAAACTCCCATAATCTGAGATGCTTCATTATGATTTAACAAATCGTAATCACATAATTTGATAGATTAATATTCCTCTAGAAATAAGATCACAGGATCATTCTTTATTATTCCTCCTCCTCTTCTATTTGGTCTTAAGCCCTTAATTGCAGGCGGTCCATATATTTTCCGTGTTCTTTTTCTTCTAGGTGACATATCAATTTGAACTTTTGTTCGATACAAATATAATGAACATATGTTCATTTAGCAAATATTTTTTACTATAATTGTAAAAAATTATATGAAAGTTTTCAAACACATAGAAAAAGGTCATTTAAACTCAAACAATACGCTATTTGGTGGTGAATTAATGAAATGGATGGATGAGCTTGCTCATAAGAGTGCTTTAGAGTTTTCTTGCACAAATTCCGTAACAGTAAAAGTAAAGGAATTATGTTTTCTATGTCCGGTTTTTGAAGGTAATAATATTATGATAGAATCCATTTTAAAACACTCAAGAGGTTGTCAGATGGAATTTGAGATTTATTCATACATTATTGGAGACAGTATAATAAAAAATGCTGAAAGCACTTTTATCATGGCCGCAACAGATAAAAATGGGAAACCGGTGAGGATAAGGTGACAAATGTCGGAAAACCGAAGACTGGTGACACGGTTGATGAGTTATGATTGATAGAAAAACGGGACTAACCAATAGTCAGCCCCGTAAAACCAAAAAAACCAAATGTAAATTTTAATGATGACCGATGACGGATGACAGATGTATGTTAATCCGACTAATCGGTTCTATATCTTTTATCTATGTTTTAATTTCTATATCTCATCTGTTTCAACAATCTTAGCAAGGATTTCAGAGTAAGGTAAAACAAGATATTTCTTACCTTCAAATTCAATCTCTGTTCCTCCAAATGGCTTGTAAACTACAATATCGCCGGGAATAATTTCTGAATTATCTATAACACTCATCCAAACAACTTTAGCAGTATTTGATTTCTCTTTTGCAGTATCAGGAATTATTATTCCCGATGCTGTTTTCTGCTCAACAACACTCTCAGTAATATCTAATATCACATTTTGATTAACAGGTTGTAGTTCTTTCATAATTCTAAAATTTATTATAAAACACTAAATTTAAAATTCATAAAGCTTAAAACTTGCTCTATTTCTAATGAAACTCTCTCTATTATTTCTTCTGTTTCACCACCAAACAATTTTCCCATAACCGCACCGTTAGCTGTTGATACATACACCTCACCATTTTCTTTTTCATAAACAGCAAATGCTTTCGGCATCATAGCAGCGATTTTTTTTCTATCATCTGATCCCAACATTTCGCTTGCATAAGTTCCACTACAGTATTTAATTATTGTTAACTTACCAATTGGATCACCACCATTTTCAATCACTTCTTCATTCATATCATATATTTCGACAACATGCCATGCTTCTGCATTATCTAGACGAGTGGCAATTGTTTCGATTGTCTTCTCATAATCATAAGGGCTTTTAATTTCTTTAATCATCATTTCACCTGCAGAGTAACTAATTGTAATTCCAGTAAAAACGACACCCAATAGAAATCCAAAGATCATAAATACTATAGCTATAAGTTTTGTTTTCATTTATTTAATTTTTAATTCATTCAATTAATCATCCATTACACATATTTCGCCTTTTCTCATACCCTTAATTGTGTGCCATGCAACTATTACATTCGCAACTATTGCTGCTGCAAAGAAAATCCATGAAAGGTATTTAAAGGTGTTTTCTGCAGTAATTTGAAATGCTACAGCAGAAGCAATAGTTGTTGCCGCAAGCGGGAAAGTAAAAGCCCACCATGACATAAAGAACTTTATCTTTCTAAAGCTTTTATACAATGTAATAAGAAGTCAAATAAAGAAGTATGTCATAAATAATAAGAAAACTGCAAAACCATCCCAACTAGCGGAGATTCTCATATAAGCAATAAATCCCACCGCAGGTGGTGCGAGTATGATAAAAAATGTAGGAATAAATTTCTCAGGAAGTTGACCATGAAAAATCAATCTGTTAAGAAAAATTGTAAATAGAACAATCCAGAAAAAGAAACCTACAGCAAAATAAAAATATGATATTGCAAGAGGAGCATAATCAACACCTACAACTGGTACTAAAATATTACCTACAACAGGGATAAACCAAGCCGGATTAAAATGCTTAATCTCAAAATTATGTTGTATCCAAAATGCAATAGTTTTAAACATAAATACTGTATGCAATATCAATCCTACCCACCAAAATGCAATCGATAGTAATGGATAGAAAGTGTAAAACACAATCGAAAGTAAAAGTAAGGAGATACTAATAGCAGAAAAGAAATTAATACTTATTCTGTGTGTAAAATCTATTTTAACTTCACCAGGAAACCTCATTAACTTTAGTCCGTAAATAATTGTAAATAACAAGAATAAACCTAAAACAGCAAACACACTTATATCATAAAATATCTTAGGTAACCATTGTAAATGGTAAAACTTACCAAAAACAATTGATAAACCTGAAAGCCCCATTACTATTGCAAATGAAGTTATTGGAAAGTATTTTATCTTTTCACTCATACTAAATATCAAGTAATTCTTTAAGTTTATTTTGATCAAAACCGACTACAATTCTTCCATTAATATCTGTTTGAGGCACACCTTGCTGGCCGCTTCTACGCACAAGTTCCTGAGCTACATTTTGATCACGACTAATATCAACATCTTTATATCTCACACCATTTTTATCTAACCATGTTTTGAGAGTATTGCACCATGAACATGTAGGTGTAGAATAGACAGTTACATTTTTAGATGGTTTTTCATCTGTGTCTAAGTTTGCGACATAAAAGGATTTCTTTAATAGATTCTTATAATATTCCTCAGTTTGACATGCCTTAATTACATTTCTCAACTCTCTTTCTTCAAATACCAATAATGTTGGAACACTTGTAACAGAAAAAACCGGGTGAATATCTCTTACTTCATTTACGTCAGCATATAAAATCTGTACCTCTTCAACACCTTCAAGATTTGACAAATTATTAAATGCACAATCTGAGTTTTCACTTCCTGATTTAGTAAGCAATAATACTGATGATTTTGCTTCTCCTAACTTTTCGTATAACTCACTAAGTGACAATACTTTATTCATTTTAAGCAGATTTAATATGTTTTTCAAAAAACTGTGCAGGCTTTACGCCTACAAACCTATTTACCTCTTTACCATTCTTAAAGAGTATAGAAGTAGGAATTCCTCTAACACCATATTTAGCAGCTGTGCTTTGATTTTCATCAACATTTAATTTAGCAACTGTCGCTCCAAGCTCGTCATTTTCAGCAAGCTCATTTAAAACAGGCCCCATCATTTTACATGGCATACACCAGGGAGCCCAAAAATCGACTAATGTTATCCCTTTTTTTATTTGTAATTGGAAGTTTTTATCGTTAAGAATTTTGATTTTATCACTATCTGCAACAGCAGGAGATTTTCTCATCTTCCTAGCCATAAAAAAGCTATACAAAATGAATAATACCACAATTCCACCTATAATTAATAAAGCTATTTTCATTTCTTGTTTTTTTTAGTTTTATTGTTTATAAAACCGTGTCTTAAGAACATTGTTTAGTGATATAAATCACATGAGACAAAATTACTTCATCTGATTAAATTGATTTAAATAATGGATTGAGAAGTGACAGTTTAAAAACTGAAATTTGACAGGATAATAAATTTATCTAGCACAATTTACACACAGCATACTTTCAGGTTTAACAATTATTCTTTGAATTGGAATTTCGGCATTACATTTTATACACTTACCAAAGTCAGGGGAATCAATTTGCGTCAACACATGTTTTAACATAACAAGCTTTTCTTTAGATTGACGTAAAACCATTTCTGTTAAACTTTTATTATGAATAGCATCCATCCTGCTTACTCTTCCATATGCATTATCAGGAGCAACCGGGGCAGTCATTTCCTCGTATTTCTCAATTTTATTTTCAGTTTTAACTATCTCTTGCAGAACTAACTTTTCAATTTCTTCCTTTTTCATGATGTAAAAATACAAAATTCGATTCAATATCTGTTTATACAGTTTTTTTCAATTTGTACTAGAAAATTTTTAAATAATTTGTAGTTATTAAAAAAGAATTTATAATTTTATTTAAAGAAAAAACCAAAAGCTATGAGTAAAAAAAGATCTGATTTACCAATAAACCTAAACCTCAACGTAAGAGGGTTAGCCCCATCTGCTACTTTAGCCATCAATGAATATTGCAATAAACTAAAGGCGGAAGGTACGAAAGTTTACAAATTTGGACTTGGCCAATCTCCATTCCCGGTACCTAAGTCAGTGGTAGAAAGTCTTAAAAAAAATGCACATGAAAAAGACTATTTACCTGTCAAAGGTTTGCTTGATTTACGAATAGCTGTTTCTGAGTTTTTAAACAAAACTCAAAAACTAGAATCTAATCCGGAAGATGTTTTGATATCACCCGGGAGCAAAGAACTAATATTCATCTTACAATTAGTATATTATGGTGATCTTATTATTCCAACACCTTCATGGGTATCATATTATCCTCAAGCATATATTATAGGTAGACATGTACACTGGATCCCAACAAGTGCAGAAGATGGATATAAATTAAGTCCTGAAAAGCTAAATGAGATTTGTGAGAAAGATCCTGACAGACCTAGGGTTGTAATTTTGAATTACCCCTCCAACCCAACAGGATGTACATATAAACTTGAAAATTTAAAAGAATTAGCTCAGGTAGCGCGAAAGTACAAAGTTATACTTATTTCTGACGAGATATACGGTTTACTACACCATCATGCTCAGCATGTTTCTATTGCCCGATTTTACCCCGAAGGAACTGTGATTAGTACTGGTTTAAGCAAATGGTGCGGTGCAGGAGGATGGCGTTTGGGAACTTTTATTTTTCCGAAAAATCTTCATTGGCTAAGAGACGCAATGGCAATTGTTGCAAGCGAAACATATACTTCAACCTCAGCACCAATTCAGTATGCAGCAATAACAGCATTTAAAGGAAGTCCTGAAATTGATAAATACCTTGAAGATTCAAGACTTGTTTTAAGAACTATTGCTAAAAGAATTAGACAAATACTAATTGACGAAAACATAAAAGTCCCACAAGTTAATGGTGGTTTTTACATGTTCCCTGACTTTTCATTCTATAAAGAAAAACTAGCGAACAGGGGCATTGTATCTTCAGCTGGAATGTGCAAAGCAATACTTCATGAAACAGGTGTTGCTATGTTACCGGGAACAGATTTCGGACATAAGGATGATGAATTATTAGCAAGGATTGCATATGTTAACTTTGATGGCGCAAAAGCATTAAAAAATGCTCACTTAATTCATGAAACTTATGATGGTGCAAATATATTCTTAAATAAATGTGCTAAAGATGTGTTAGATGGAATCTTAGCATTAACAAAGTGGTTTAAAAAGTTGTAATTTAAACATTTAATGTAAAAAAAATGTGACTCCGAACCTCAATAACCACAAACTAACTAAACTAGTCCACAAATAATTTAAAACTTTGATTCTTAAATATATGAATTCAAGCTTCCATTCAATATATATCTAAAACTTAATTATTTTATTGCTTTATAAGTTTATGATTTGATATCTCTCCATCAAGATTGAGTCTCAAAATATAAACTCCAGTGGGTAGTTCTTTAAAAGAAACTCTGCTATTTTTATTTACAATTTTTCCAAAATAAACTTGCTTTCCATTTATATTGTAAACTTAACAAGTAGCAAAATCAAATGAATTATTGATAAAAATTGAAATAATATCATCCTTAACAGGATTTGGAAATATATTTATATTGCTGGATGCATCACCGTTCTCTAGCTTCGTAAAGATAATTGGATTACCCCACTCATCATCTCCTATATTATAATACTGCAATCTTCTTTTCTTAACTTCTGTACCATATGTACATTGATAATATGGACCTCCCAAGCCTTTAAAATAATCGCCTGTAGATTCACAACCATCCCAAAATATCAACTCCCAACAATCAGACTCTCCAACTATTAGTCCTGCATATTGCAGATTATAAGACTTTAAGGGTCTAGCTGCATTTACCATAAAATTTGTATATGCAATGCTACCATCACTAACAGCTTGGTCAGGCAATTTATTAAAAGAAGTATCAATGGCAATTATTTCCTGAATTGTATCATCAATAAAGTAAGTATTATAATCCTCTCCATTAAATATCTGTTGGAACATTGTTCGTTTAACATCATAATAGATTGAATCTCCACTATCATTTCTTTCCAAATAGATATATATTATATCCTGGATGTTTGAATAAGTACAAAATGAATTCTCGTAAGTAATATGTAACTCATCACCGGGCTGAAAATCAAACACCTCACGTTTAGTTAAATTTGTTACTCCTAAATCAGGCTTATTCATACCAATAATAACCATTTGATCAAAAGCAATGTCATATGTATGATAATCAGAAATCGTGTTACTATAAGGGAAATGATAAAAGCTCACTGTCTCAACTAAGCCATAATTCTTACTTAGTATCAATTGCTTGCTTTCAAGGGGATGTTCTATATCTATCATATTCTCATCAAATACATTAAAGCTGAGATATTTAACTGAATCATTTATTCCTAAAAATGTAAGTGTATCAACATTATAGACAGCTGCATAAACAATAAGGGAATCCTCTAAAACATATGCTTGCCAGTCCTCATCTAAAAGAGCTGAAGTTTTAATTGTAATTGTATCATTGTTTTTATTAAAAAACAAATTATCTCCATTGTCTTTTATAATCACTCTGTCTCCATGCCATGAAGGAGATAAAATATCAACACAATCTTCACTCACTTGTCTGATATTAGGCATTAAATATAGTACAGAGTCTTCTGTATAATTAGCAGAATCAACTTTAATTGAATGAATATAATTATAATGGTCCGTGTAATAAGATAAACGTCCCGAATTAACGGATTGATAATTTTGAGTATATATTTATATGCAAATTAGCGATAAGAATAAAAATAAAAATAGTTTCCTCATAATTGAGTTTCTTATAAAAATCTAAAACATATTGCTTAGATAATTTTCATACTTTTTTTGATATCACTAAGCAATTTCTCACTTACATTAACCATTGGTAGTCTTAAATTGTTCTCAATAAGCCCCATTTCTGTCATATAGGCCTTAACTCCTGCAGGATTTCCTTCAGCAAACATATAGTCAATATCGGGTAGATATCTATAGTGAATTTGTTTTGCGCTTTCAAAATCGTATTTCATTGCAAAACGAACCATATCGGACCATTCCTTTGGATATGCATTCGCAATAACAGATATAACTCCTTCTACGCCTGCACAGATCAAAGGCATTGTTAAACCATCATCGCCTGAGATAACTGTAAAATCGGCAGGTTTAATTCTGATTAGTTCCATTATTTGGTCAACAGAACCACATGCCTCTTTAATAGCTACAATATTTTCAAAATCATTAGCTAAACGCACAACCGTTTCCGGTTTAATATTAACAACTGTACGTCCCGGAACATTATAAAGAATTAGCGGAACTGGACTTGCAACAGCAATTGCTGCAAAATGCTGGTATAAACCTTCTTGATTTGGTTTATTGTAATATGGAGCAACAGTTAGAATGCCATCAACACCACTAAGATCTGTTTTCTTTATCTTATCAATTACATCAGCAGTATTATTACCACCTAATCCATACATAATAGGCACTCTACCTGCAATTTCTTTCTTTGCAAAGGCAAGAATTTCATTCTTTTCCTCGAAACTTAGAGTTGCAGACTCTGCAGTTGTACCCATAACCAAAATATAATCGACCTTACCGGCGATTAGATGCTCTATTACGTTTTTTATTGCTTTAAAATCTACTGATTTGTCTTCCTTAAAAGGTGTAATCATTGCTACACCTGTACCAATAAAATTAGTTTTCATATTAATCAGGATTTATCATTAACAAATAGCGTTCTGTCTCTTTTATCAGGAGTTCCAAAGGATTTTGCTCTTCTACTTCTTCATCTTCTAAATCTGGTTTTTTGGGTTCAGGAATACTAATCATCAAATCATAATAATTTGGTTCGATAGTACAGTATCTCCCGGTTTTAAACATAGATGCAGATTCGGCAAGTACAAATCTAACGGCTAAATGCTCTTTAAAACTCAAGTCTATTAAAATATCAAATTGCTGTTTAACAAACTCCTCTACAGAATCTTCATTTGGCTTAAAATACCAATTTAAATCACTATTACAGAAAAAGCTAAATTCGAGTGGTTGAATATGGAAATCTTCCAGTTCCTTTTTATTAACATACCCCAAAGCTTTAACGAGAGGCACGTATTCTCTTAGCCTATGAACAAATTCTTTAACAAGATTAAAATCCTCAAGCTTAGTTGCATTATAGATAATCCCAACACTTTTTGCATTTTTTAGGTTACAAGCAATAGCATCATCTTCGGGTTTTCTGAAATCGTTTTTTAACCTGCGAAGTCCGTAATTATATTTAAAATTCTCAAAAGCCACTAATTTGTATTTTTCACAAAATTAACAAAAAGCATGAATATAGACTCAAGGAAGATGTTTTTTTGTATTTTTGCGCCATAGGATGCAATTCTATCGCCTTTTCGCTTGACGAAAGGGAGGAAAGTCCGGACAGCACAGGGCACTGCACTTCTGAAAGAGGAGATATCCGTGAGGGTATGGTCGCGAAGAAGAAAATAACCGGCTCGACTTGTCGGGTCAAGGGTGAGAAGGTGAGGTAAAAGCTCACCAGTACTAATGGCAACATTGGTAGCTGTTCGTCCTGCAGGCTGCAAGACCATGTATACCGGCGTTTTAAGGCTGCACGCCTGAGCCGGGGGGTAGGTCGCATTAGATAAATGATAGAAATCTCACTTAGGTGAGGATACAGAATCTGGCTTATTGCCTTCTATTTTTCCTTTTGGTCACTGAGACCAATAACTATCGGTCTCGAAGTGCACTAAAGGAATAAATTAAAACTTTAAACTATGAGCAAAAACTGGAAAAAAAGAGAAGGAATTGTATATTCTACTAATACCGATTTTGAATATTCAACAAATGAAGAGGTAGAACCTGAAACCCTTGAACCACATCATCAAAACCTTAAAGTGTTTATCGATCGTAAACAAAGAAAGGGTAAATCGGTTACCATAGTGGCTGGTTTTGTCGGTTCAAAAGATGACCTTAATGATTTATCAAAGCTACTTAAAACTAAATGTGGGACTGGTGGATCGGTTAAAAATGGTGAGATAATCATTCAAGGTGAGATGATAAATAAAATAACTGATTTTCTGACCAAAGAAGGTTATAAATATAAAGTTTCGGGAGTATAAATTTAAATTTAACTAAATAATGAAAAAAATCTGGATCCTAATTGTTGCTGCTGTATTTGTTGCAGCTTGTAATTCTAATCCTGAAAACCAGGAAGAAACCACAAATAACGAAGACATTACAGTAATCAAAGGTAAAATTGATAACAATAATGACCCTTATGTTTATTTAACTTACAACTCAAGAACTGATACTATTAAACTTAATGATAATGGTGAGTTCACATCGAATGTAATGATAGCTTCACCGACAAACTTCTTTCTTGTTAGTGGGAATTATTTTACCAGCATTTACAGTATGCCTAAATCAAAAATTAGCTTTTCAGCTGATAAAACAGATTGGTGGAACAGTCTTAAATTTACTGGTGATGATGAAGCTGTAAACAACTATTTGGTTGACCACAACAAAACTGTTCAGCTTGCAGGTATTAACAGTGAAAATTTCCTTTATGCAAAAGATTATCAAAAATTTGCCTCATCGCTTGAAAACTTAATGTCGCAAGTACAAACTAAATTTGACAATTTTGCTAAAGATAAAGGTGAAGAATATACAGAATTTGTGAAGTTAGAAAGTGAAAGATTGAAACTTCTTGAAGGCTCTTTAGTTTTAACATATTACACTCCGGTAATTAACTCAAATAAAACAATTGATGCTGCAGAACAAAAAATAAATTCAATTATCTCATCAACAGATATTAATAACCCGGAAATGATTCAATTACATGAATTTAAAGCATTTGTACAAAATATGATGGGGTTTTTGATAAACAAAAAGATTCAAGATGAGAATCTTCAGATTACAACAGTAGAAACATATGCAAATCTGTATTTTGGAACTATTGATGAATACTTTGTTGAACAAACTGTTCGCGAAGAATTGTATTATTCGTTTATTAAAGATTTTACGGCGTATTATGGTGCCGAAGGCCTAACAGAAGCATATAATACATATAAAGATATGGCTACAAACAAAGAAAGGCTTTCAGAATTAGACAAAGTATTCTCCGAGTTCAGCAAATTAGCAAAAGGACAGCCCTCTGTAAACTGGTCATTTTCTGATATCGATGGCAATAACTACAGTTTAAGCGATTTTCGTGGAAAATATGTTTATATTGACGTCTGGGCATCATGGTGCGGGCCATGTAAAAGAGAGTTACCTTATCTGGAGTCTCTTAAAACAAAGTTCGCAGGTAAAAACATTGAAATTATTCAAATTTCTGTGGATGAAAATCGTACAGACTGGGTAAATCTAATGCAATCTGAAAACCTTTCTGGAATACAACTATACGCAGGTGGTTGGGATAATGATCTTTGTAACCATTTTAAAATTACTGGCATTCCAAGATTTATCCTATTAGATACCGAAGGAAATATAATTAATTCTAATGCTGACAGACCATCGGGGAATATTGAAACAGTATTAAATAACTTAGAAGGAATTTAAAAGTATATTCTATATTTTTATAAAACACTATTCTTTGGAATGGTGTTTTTTTTATATATTTGAATAATATTATAAATGATTTATACGTTCAGAGTAAAACTTTAAGCATCATGAAATTCTTTCTTCTTAGCTCACTAATTGTCATCTTTTCCATCTTCCAATTAAATGCACAGGAAAAAAATAATAAGGTGAAGTATCATACAAAATATCCAAAAGGTTTTAAATTTATTCCTCCGGGAACTTTTACTACTGCGGCCGGTGAAGAATTATCAATTCAAGGGTTTTGGATGAGTAATGAAGTTACTAATAAAGAATTTAATGAGTTCTACCAGGATATAAAGCAATATCCTGATTCTGCTTTTATTTGGCTCGACCTAAAAAATAGTCCTGATAAAAATAATCCCATAGAAAAAAGGATTCCTTTTAATGAAATTTTAAAGTCCATTGAAGATACTACATATAAATTTGAAGATGGCAGGACACTTGTGGAAACAATTTCGGACAAAAAGCTTTCGGATTATCCTGTCTCGGGCATAACTTATGAAATGGCAAAATTTTACTGCAATTGGAAAAGTGCTTATGAAAATAAAATGGTAAAAGCTGATAATTATATTTCAGAATACAGGCTTCCTACTGATTTAGAATGGGAATATGCTGCTTCCCAAGATTATAATGATATTGAAACAAATTCAGAACTTACAAAATCTAAAAAAGGCAAAAAGAATCAATACAAATTATGCCATTTCAATGGAAATGTAAGTGAGTTTGTTAAATGCAGAACCTATTTTAACAAAGTTTATATAAAGGGAAGTTCAATAGATAAGAAGGCCCTTTCTAGTGAAAAAACAGATGTTGCTGATAACTATAGAAATACTTCTACAGGCTTCAGAATAGTCCGAACTTTTTTAGGTAGATGTAAATCCTCTGACAAATAAAATTCGATTAGTATTTCTCAATAAATTCTAAGACCAAATTATACAGTTTCGGAAAATTCTCTAATGAAATAGTTTCAAGATTATCATTAGGTGTATGGTAAATCTCAAACCCATCACCTTCCATCAAAAAGAAGATTGCAGGAACATCCTTTTCTGCAAAAGGATAATGGTCACTATTGCCGGCTAATTCGCCCAGTTCAAGTTTTGTAAAATACTGTCCATTTTGATTAAGTTCATTAAATAAGTCTAAACCCGCTTTCCCCTCTTCACTTATTTCGCAATAAATATCTTCAGAGTTATCAGCAATCATATCAAAGTTCATAACATATTTTATATTGCCCAATGGAATTTTTGGATTCTCTACAAAATATGTTGATCCACGTAAGCCTGTCTCCTCTCCTGCCACAGCAAGAAAAAGCATTGAATACTTAGGCTTATTTTCCGGCTTATTAAAATGCTCAGCAAGTGAGAACAACATAGCAACTCCGCTAGCATTATCGTTTGAACCAGGAAACATTGTTTTCTTACCCATCATTCCAATATGATCATAATGAGCAGTAAAAACATAAAATGAATCTGCAAATTCTGCTCCTTCAACATAAGCTATTACATTATTAGTTACATGATTCTCTATCATTTCGTTTTCAATATTCAATTTAACTGTTTTCGCCTCATCAGGAAAATCTGGACTAACCCATATTATAGCAATAGGCATTGTAAATGAACTATACGCCTTATAAAACTTTAAAGACTCTGGCCATCTTACTATCACTCCCGGAATAGAACTACGATAAATGGAACCAAAAGCTTCGCGATTATTAACCATTAAACTCAAATCAACAACCAAAATTTTATCGCTATATAGACCCTCCTGGATATCTGAAAACAATTTCTCAGGATTAAAACTTAAAGAATCAATATATTCAAGTTCATATTCACCTTTAATTCCTGAAGAAAACTCACGCATTACAAAGTCTTTTGCAGGTATTAGTTTCTGTCCATCAACACTCATCTTCATAGCTCCGTGAAACACATTTACCGGAAAAGAAAACTCCTGAAAATACGAATCATCAAATGGTTTTACACCAACTTTTTCGAAAGTTTTTGATATATATTCTGCCGCTTTGGCATCGCCATTCTTATAGTAAGCTCTACCATAATACTTTTTTAAGGATAACTCATTAATTACATCTTTATACAAGTCGGAGTCCTTGGCCGAAATAAATGTTGTTAAAAATAACACTAAAATTAATAGTAAATTTTTCTTCATAATGGTGGCTAATTTGTTTCCTCAAAGATAAGTCAGATGTTTATCAAATTTTGTTAATCAACTTATAATGATTGTTAAAGAAAACAAAAAAGGCTCACAGTTGTGAGCCTTATATATAAATCAATATATTCTTACTGTTTTAGATAAATCCATATTGAGCTTTGTCCTACTTCGATATAACTAATTGAATTAAAAGGATAAAGATTACGAGAATGTTCAACTCCGTTTTTCTTTGTACTTAGAACAATTCCACTATCATATATCATAACTGAATTTTCATACTCGCCATTTGACTCTGAGTAAGTTGAATAAGAACGAGTGTATGTTCCGTCTGTGTAGAAAACCTGAGTATTATAAACATATAACTTCTCAATTTTATCAGCAGACGTATTTATCTCTGACATCATCTTTTCAACATCTGCTTTGCTTACTTGTGAAAATGCAAAAAGTCCAAATCCCAGGACCATGATGCTTAATAATAATAATTTTTTCATAGTTTATTTTTTTGGTTAGTAAAAAACAAATTTAATTATTTTTAATTATAATCAATTATATCTAAGATTATAAAATACATCTGGCAGAATCTTATCTAAAGCTTCTTTATCGTCAAAAAGATAAAACACATAAGCATCTCCCTTTAAGTGCTTATACATGTAAAACAGAATACAGAGACTATATCCTTCGGCAAACTCTTCATTTGGCATTACCATTGTTAAATAACCTATATCGGCATTTAGTTCCTGCATATCTGCAGCTTCAAACTTATCATATTCCGGCAATCCTGCCATTGGAATTGAAATATTATATGTTGTTGTCAAAAAGAATTGAAAATGCCAATCCAGATCATGATCTACAATTGTATATCTAATCTCAATATTTTCGGTAGGATGTTTATAGGCTTTTTGATAGTTCATCTTATAATTACTAACCGGCTCTATTTCGATAAAACCTTTAGGTGGAGTAAAAGTCATGCCAGTACTATCTAATAATGTCTCAAAAGTGTAATGGGTTACCGTATCTGTTGTTATTTCATCTTGAGCATTGGCTCTAAGCAAAAAACATAAAAGAATTAATATTAAAGATGTTAGTTTTGTTTTCATGGTTTGAAAAGATTATATTTTTACTATCGTTTTTGGCATCACTCCTTTATTAGTTTCAATTCTTAAGTAATAAATACCTCTGCTAAATCCGCTAAGGTCAATTTCACACTCAGGCTCATCGGATACAAACTCATGAATAATTGAACCAAACGAATTGTAAATCCTTACTGAGTAGTTATCTTCTGGAATACTTAATGTGAATTTATTTATGAAAGGGTTTGTGTAGACAGATACTCTAGCAACAATTTCTTGTTCTATGCCCGTAAGATAACAATCCTCAAAAAGACTATTCTGATATATTTGGGATTCATCGTTAAATGCACAAATCATAAAAAAAGACTCACCAACAAATCCATGTTGATTATAGTTTGCATAAATTACTCCTTCTTCATTTCCAAGACCTTCTATCCATTTTGTTGCGCCATTACTAATAATATTCCATGATTTTCTTGTTCCTCCAAGAGTGCTAATATTTTCTATACTTTCGACTTCAATATTTACCGGACTAAAAGTTTCTGCATAGTAATCGTAAATATATAAATCGGCAGTTTCTCCTACTTGTAAAGTGTAATCAAACACAGGATATGATTCACCTTGTGTATTTCTTAAATACAAGATGCTATCCTGAAACAATTGAGCATAAAATACAATTTCCGAGTTTTGTTCGTTTGGTGGGTATGTATTTCCTTTATAAAACACGTGAGAGTATTCGGTATCCTCTTCTAGTACCATTTCAGTTCCATTCATCCAAATAAAATCAAGATTCGTTAACTGATATGGAGCACTAAAAGCACCTATACTCCAAACAGTCCCCTCTTCAGCAAAGTAGTGAATATTATCCTGTGCCGATGCAGATGTAATTAAAACAACTAAAAAGGACAGTAATAAAAAGAAGTTTTTAATCATTTGTATTATATTTAGATACTCAAATATAACAAATTTAAGAAACAAATTAGTATTAATTGATGCGTTTCTTTTGGTTTTGAGGTTTTTATATTCCTGCGCGTTCGTTGGACGACGCATTCGTCCAATGAAGCTGAACGCAATAATCATTCATTGTACACACATTCGTCCAATGAGTCTTACGCTCAATAATCACAAAAATCCATTAAAACTAATCCCTTCGATGGTATGTGTATCAATACAGTAAACCAAGCCCCAAAAATTTTGTCCTCCGTCACACACAACTAGAGGTTTTTTCATAAAAAACCGAAAAGACATAAAGCCTTTTTTCATACAGTTGAAATATAGGTAACTTTTACCATCATTAATAAAACCGGTAATTTGTGCTTGGTAATCTTCAATTGGATATCGTAATCTAGACTCTATGTAACTCCTTTCTTTAGACATTTTGTAAAAACAACTTTTTACTTCTTTTCTTTTAGGAAGAAATGTACTTTCAAACGGAGGGTTGTATCTTGAACACTGATCAAGCAAACTTGCATCATTCATTCTGCAGTGTTTTATCTTTATAGGTTTGATTTTTTCTTTTGTTTGAGGTAATTGAGATGAGAAAAGACTAACACTTAAGAAAAGTGTAAAGCAAAACATCACACAGTATTTCAAATACCTCATCATTATATCTTTATAAGCTTATGCAATTCGGTTTTATCCTTATAAATGAATCTGACAAAGTACATTCCTGATTTATAATTCCCCATCTCAAAATAGTTTTCATGTTGTTCAAATAATTTTGAATCTAATACCTGACCTGAAATATTTAACAACTCAACCAAACATGCATCATTACATTTAAACCATGCCCTTTCATTAACAGGATTTGGAAAAATAAGGTTTTTTTGATAATTATTTGTTTCAATACCTTCCGGATCACAAACAATATTAATCAATGGAACAAAATCACAACTTACCCAATCTTCGCCAACTTTAGCAATGGATTCATACTCAAAATTATGATAATTAGATGTATCTATTGCAATTGGAATATCCGTTCCCTCTGGATAAACAAATTGTAAACCAATATAATACTCGTTCTCCGGAAAATAAAAAACATCAAAATCAAACATTGGTCCAGTTTCGATGCCAAATGGAGGAGTATTATGATAATTTACAGCTTCTACAGAATAAATCAAAGTGCCATTTTCATAAATTTGTGTATAAATTGATAAATCGTCCGGCCAATAATCCAAAAACTTAACTTCTATAAAAGAAAACCAATGGTCTTGCTTAACTTCAAACCTCACACCTAAGAAATCTTCTGATTGGAATCCGTCTATACGAGCAGTGTTGAAGATTCCGGTTTCAGTCTTTGATCTTGAAGCCAAGCTCCAATCTACACTCCATAAATATATACCGGGTACTGTATCTATATCATTCACACTATTATCGTCAACAGAATCGCTAAAAACTCGAAATACTATATTATCCATTTCTTTAATTTCTTCAAATTTGATAATATTAAAAGTATCTGTCTGTGAAATACCTAATTCAGTAATAGAGTCAGAATGCAGAACCAATACCTCATTTTCAGCATAATCAAGAAAAGCAATCTCCAGATATACATTATAAGCAATATTGTTACCAATATTTTTAATGATTCCTCCAAATAGAATACTATCTGTTTCAAATTGATAATAATCACAATAATAACCACCATTCTCGTGATTAAAATTTATTGTAGGTTTAACTAACTCAAGATCATTGTCAAATTGAGCATATAAAGAAAAACAGCAAATAGAAAGAATTAGAACAAAAAGAGACCTTTTCATAAGAATATTATAATGATTATTTTAACAAATATAGCAATAAAAATAATTTAAATCTAACTATGTTGGACAACTATTTGTAGAATTATTCAATTACAACCAGTTTCCTGATTTTATTTTCATCAATAATCAATTCAAAAACATAAGTCCCCGATTTTAATTCAGAGGTATTTATCTGTAATGTGTTCTCTTTTATAATATATTCCCTTTGTACAAGTCCCAACAAATTATAAATCAATAATTTAATCGGCATTTTAACATTCCCAGACAAACTAATATTACAATAATCATCCGCAGGGTTTGGAGATATTGAAACTTTCGAATTTACAAAAATTTGATCAACAGCAGTTTCTTCAACAGTAATATAAACCGAGTCTCGTGTAACACAATCGTCAGCAACAATAATAACATAAAACATTGTATTTTCTGTCGGTGTTGCCAGTGGAGTTGCAGAATATGGATCGTCAAGAAACTCTTCTGGCATCCAATGATAAAGACTACCACCACTAGCTGCAAGCAAAGCACTCCCACCAGATAAAATACTGACATCATTGCTTACATTTGTATTGCAATCATTAGAGTTAACAACAGTTCCGATATCAGATTCGGCATAATAAACAGCATTTGAGCCAGCAACATATGTATTTTCATAATACATAGCATATTTGCTCGAGTCAGGACACCAGACAACATCAACAGCCCAAAATCCGGCAGAATCATCCGGCATAGTTTCTAATACAGGATTCATTGGATGTTTTATCCAATTATAGCCATCCTGAGAAATTGCATAACCAATACTAACAGTATCCCATTGATCTTCGAAGTTTACGCCTGAATAGAACATTTCAAAAATATCTTCATGTTTTATAACAGCAGGAACTGCAATAAACATATCGTCCCAACTTTCCAACCAAGGCCCCAGTTCTAGAATAGGATTATTTTCATATTTTGTCCAGGAAATACCATCATCAGATGTTGCTAAACCTATATTTATATATCCAACCTCATTTTGTCCCTGATACCATATCATAAACTTTCCGGTGATCTCATCATAATATGCTGCAGGAGATTCGATATATTTACTATCCCATTCACCTTCTCCTCCTTTACTTAAAACAATTCCCTGTCGCGTCCAGTTAATTCCATCAGGAGAAGTTGCTAAGCCAATATTTGTATTATCCTGACCTTCGAAATAGGTAGAGTCACCATAGTAATAAAGATAATACACATCTCCAACTTTAAGTATCTCGGGGGTGTCCAGCCACTCATCATCCCACGAACCTGTTTCTCCAACATCCAGAACAGGGTTTTCTGGGTAGTCTATCCATTCAATTCCATCTAATGACCATGCATAACTAATTCGTCCACGTAATACTGTGTCATCTGGGTCTGTCCCACTTGCCTGAGCATACCACATTTTTATAGTGTCATTTTCAATAATAACTGAAGGTTGTCCTAAAGCTGCCCACATGTAAGTTGTATCCATAGCTACAACAGGCTCCAAATTATAGTAGGTCCAACTTATTTGAGAATTTGAAATATATGCATAGCATAATAGAATGGAGATAAGGATTACTTTTTTCATATTGGTTGTTTTAGGGCTTACTTTACAAATTTATGAAAATTATCTATTCACAAACAAAAATTGTTATTATTTGTACTGGCATCATACGCAAACCTTAGTAAAAATCATTGCAAAAACAAACCCTATAAATAAACATCAAAATAATTATTTTTGTATTATAATTTTTATCGTTTACTTAGATAAATTATTAGAAAATTTTATAAACATATAATGTTTTTTCGACATGAATAATAAACAGAATTACCATGAACTAACAAAAAAGTTCTTCGATTCAATGAACTCAAAAGAGTTTGATGAAATTAGAAGTATAATACATGAAGATATTTGTTTTGATTTTCAGGGAACAAACTTACTTAAAGGCCAAAAAATTGTAATAATTTTCCTTAATGCACTTACGCGCAAATATAAGAAACTAACATTCACTATATCCGAAATTATTGTTGAAAACAATAATGCAATTGCAATTTGGACAAATAATGGCCAAACAATTAATGGTGATGATTATTCAAATAGAGGTGTAACTCATATTCGATTTAGAGAAGATAAAATCGAATTTCTAAGCGATTATTTTAAAGACACATCATTTACTCAAGGATAATATTATGAAAAAAGTTTTTGCAATAAACGGCAGTCCCAGAGCCAATGGAAATACAAAATTTCTTTTAGAATCTTTTATTAAGGGAGCAGAAACTAACAATGCAGACATTAAGCAGTATAATGCAAATGATTTAGATATTAAGAACTGTACAGGCTGCTTAAGATGTAATCTTATTAAAAAGTGTTCTCTTAGAAATGATGATTGGAACAAGATTAGTACAGAAATACTTGAATCTGACATAATTGTTTTTGCAAGTCCGGTATACTTCCATCATTTTCCTGCTCCGGTAAAAACAATTCTAGACAGGTTTAGGTCTTTTATTAAAGTTCAGATTACTGAGGAAAGCATCAAACATACACCCTGGCATGAATGGAATAAAGACTTTGTGCTTATACTATCTATGGGTTCCTCTGATGTTATTGATGCCGAACCTATTATAGAACTTTTCGAATACATTACTGACATACTTGGTCCAAATAACAAACTTCACGTAATCACAGCTAACAGACTAGCAGTTAATAAGCTGATTACAATGAATCAAAATGAACTCGAAACGCTATATAAAAAACTTGAAATACCTGTTCGTTTGGCAAAAAAAGATGCAGAGATAAATAGCAAAACTCTTACTAAAGCCTTTGATTTAGCTAAAAATTTATCGTATTAAAATGGAAAAGCTCGTTTCAAATAAATATCTCCATAAGTTTGACTTTTTGTGGCGACTCTATGCTCCTGCAATAGGTTTATTAATATGGTCTACTTATCTATCTCGAGAGAAATACCTAGAATATTTTGCGATGTATTGGATTGGGCTTATTATTTTTCAGTTGGTTGTATTTTTAAGCTATCAGAGTCCTAAAAAATCGCTATGGACTGTTTTAAATATTATTATTCCTCCACTTCTAATAATCTCAGGAGCGATTATCTACGGAATAGATGAAAAATTACTATTTCTCGGATTTGGAGTTATCGAAATCATTACTGTAGTTATGATTTCATTTCTATTTCTAATCACTGTAGTAAACAAGAGATTATATGCTAAAACCAGCATAGAAAAAAAAGCACACACTATTACCAATATTATAAAACTGGTATTTTTTGGTGGATTCTTTCTTATAATCTTATATACCGTTTTAACTGATTTAGTTAAAGCTAGTGGTCAATTCCTTTTATTTATAATGTGTGCAAGCATCTATTCTGCTGTAATGTATTTTATAAGATTAGATAAAGTTTCATTTAAAAACAAAAGCATAAAAAAACTATTAATTCACCTTGGTATTACCACTATTACCTTTTGGATATTATTTCCAAATATAATGAAGCTGTTTAATGCATATGCTTGGTAAATTATTTATTTTTCTTTACAATTAAAAAATCGATAATAAAAACAGGTATCAAAACCAAACAGTATGCTAGCAAGTCCAATGGATCAAAAGTAGAATCATAAACCTCAAAATACTGGAGTATCTCGATACTAAAACTAAAAAATATAAAAACTAGAAAAGTCCTGATAGGAGTCCAAAACCTTGTCCATTTATTATCTGCCTCTACTGTAAAAAGACCTCGAAATAGAATATAATTCCAGGCAGGTCCAAACGCATCAAGTCCATATGATGACCAAACTGATGGCACATCAAACCATAATGGAGCAAGTCCTATAAAACCCGATATCAGCATAGCAATTGCCCAATAAGGTGCGTATTTATTATGTAAAGACTTATAACTCATGTTTTAAAATTATTTATCAAAGCTTTCAAGGTAAAAGTTATCATTTCTCTTTTTACTCTCTTGCTGTTTACCACTTATATTATAAATAAAGCTTAAAATAAAAAATCTTGACTCATTTTTACGTCTGTTTATTTGAGAATATGAATATCCATTATCATCAATTGCATCAATGTCAAAGCCGTATTTATAGGTATTAAACAAATCAGAAACTCTAAAAATCAGTTTAGCATTGTTATCCATCAGGCTTTTATCAATTGCAATATCCATATAGTACTTTTCCATATAAACACCCATTACCGAAGGCAATTTTGAACGATAATTTGCTGCTAATTGTAAACCAAATGTTTCAAACAGATTAAACCGACTGGAGTAGTTAATCAAATATCCTGTCCGGAAATTATCCACTTGATTATTATTGTATACTCCACTTAGACTCGTATAAAAAACATTTGCGCTTGCTGACATGCTCCACCAGTCAAAAGCTTTATATGTTAAAGATAGTTCACCACCATAAAATTTTGCATTGTTCAGGTTTATAAAGCTCACAAAAAGTGCACTATCATTAGATGCTGCTTTAACTCTCGATATTGCCTGATTGACATCCCTAAAATAAAAAGATGATATTCCCGAAAACTTATTATAAACAAACCTTCCTCCTACTTCTACAGAATTTACATACTCAGGTTCTAAATCTGGGTTTCCTCTATGCAAATTCAATATATCGGCATACTCATCAGAATAGGGGTTTAGCATTTTTATAGTGGGTCTGTTTATTCTTCTGTTTGCACTTACAAAAAGTGTTATATTGTTATTTAGTTTCTCACTTATTGTGATTGTAGGGAATAAATCAAAATACTGATTCTTATTACTATTTACATCGAGCATTGCATACTCCACACGAATACCAGCATGTACTTTAAACAATCGAAATGTCGCAGAAAAGTCAACATACGCAGCTCCAATTAGTTGATTATAGTTAAATAAATTATTTAATGCTGTGTCCGATACCCAATAAGTCTGAGGAGTCATTGACTCAGATCTAAAATCGTTTTCAAGATCTCTTGACGATAACTTTAAACCGGATTCAATCTTTATCGAATCATTTAATAAATGATAATAATCAAATTCCAAATCTCCTATCTTATTATACTGACCAGAAAAAGTATTCTGTGAATAAAATTGCTCATCAATTACGTCAGGGAAAAATTCATTATTCATTTCTTTCATCTGAGTAAAAACAGAGTAATGCAGATTTGATCTCAACCCGTTTTTCTTACTTAATTTGTATATATGCGATAGTTTACCATCAAGAGTAAAATTATTTTGTTTGATGTAAATATCTTTATCAGAGCTATAAACTACAGAATCGTTTTTGGATAGTGTGTTATATAAAATAGATCTGTCTGCATTATCAAAATTTGCTGCACTAAAAATGTCTAGTTTTATTTTTTGATTATCAGCAATAGCATAATCTAGACCGGAATTTATAAAAATATTTTTAAATCCTTTGTCCTGTCTATCGTATTGATAATAATTACTGGCATCAGCATTCGCATAATTATCTCGAAAGTGTTCCTTAGTTTGAAATCTTGTTTTAGTTGCAAAGCCAGGATTAATATAAAAAGCTGCTTTATTTCGAACCATTGTATTTCCAAGTGTTGCCCCATATTGCCCGGGGTGACCAACATGCATATTAAGTGTTGTCAATTCATTATTTTGGTCAGGAGATTTTAATACAATATTGATTATTCCTGAAGTTCCATCTGAATCGTATTTTGCCGATGGATTATTTATTACTTCTACCTTCTCAATCTGGTCAGCAGAAAGTTGGTCTGTCATTTTTGAAAGTTCAGATAATTCACCATCAATCAGGACCATCACTTTGTCGCTTCCACGATATGTTAGGTTGCCATCAAAATCATAATCTACACCAGGTATATTTTTAAGAACATCGCTAGCTGAACCACCCGAAGCATTGGTGTTTTTTGCCACATTAAAAGTAAACTTTTCAATACTTCGCTCAGTTTCATTTCTTTCTCCTTCAACTGAAACTTCAGACAAGTTATATGCTATGGGCGTCAGTAAAATATTGAATTTAAGTTTTCCTTTTGTAAGGTCAATCAAAAAGCTCTTTTCCTCATATCCCATAAATGAAGCTTTACAAATATATTCTTTAGCCTTAAAGCCTGTTAATTCAAACCTGCCATTCTCATCTGTTATTGTTGCTACAATAATTGAGGAGTCTTTTCTCTCCAATAGAATAACATTTGCGTATGGCAGATTCTCATTTGACAAACTGTCTTTTATATATCCGTTAAAATAATTTGAATTCTGCGCCTCAACTAAGGCATCAACACTTAAAACAAAAATAAGCAACAGGAAAAATATATTTCTAAATACTCTCAAATCTCTCATATAAGCTCTTTAAATTCAATTCCATTGGCTCCTCACAATCATTTAAAATAAGATATCCATCCTTAATTAGGAATGGTTCTTCATTCGTATCTTCACCATGAGGAGAATTCTCAAATAGTAAATATTTAAATCTTGCAAGTTTCCCCGATTCAATATTTATTATATATAGGTTATATACACTAAATGGCCTTAAGGACTGTTTAACAAAAATATAATCACCATCAAAGACTATATCTTCTATGGATGGCCATCTCAATTTTTCAGGTGCACCAGTAAGATTGTAATCACTAATAAAAAGCCACTTAAACTTTTCTGCTGTTTGTACTACAATACCGTGAGCTGTTCTTATTAGATCGTATTTCTTATTTGACAATACATGCTCAAATGTATCCTGGTGGTAAATAATATGATTATACGGTCCATAAGTAATATACCCCAAACTTTCGTTATCAAACCATTCGGGGACTTCAAATTCCGGATGATATACTTTATTTAAAGTATCACCGGAAACTTTGTATGAATACCTGTCAGGTAAAAACAAGTTTCCTTGATTCCAAGCTATATTAGGTTCTATTATTAAATCAAAATAATCATCTCTTTCTAGCTTTTTATAATTGAACAAGCTACTGATTAACCAATTCAATGATGGATCAAGTTTGTTTCTTTCAGGGGGTAACATTTCATCTTTCAAAGCATTGAAAAACTCCATATTTTCACTTTTTCGCAACTAAGGATGAATTAAAACTGTTCGATAAATCTCACAAAAACAACCTCCTGTTGAAAGTGTAAACACATCTTTAGTTTTCCCACAAATAAGTTCACCTGTATACGAGCCAAACCCGGAACCACTGCTCCAAGATACTATCAATGAGTCATTAAAACCATCCTGATTATAATCTTCGACATATACTTTTTGATCTTCCTGTGCGTTTAAATTAATAGAGATTAACAGCGTAAATAGTAGTGTTTGAAATATACTTATTATCTTCATAATATAATTACTATTACAATATATCAAGATAATAAAAGTAATAAAATTTAGTCTAAAACAAAACTGTCATTGGGTTTGTATCAGAACTTACAAAATTCTTTAATATCCTCTCGTACAATCTTACTATCCAGAAGGTCAGCTATTTTAAAATACTGACAGGCAATATCAGGGTCTTCGTATTGATAAATACTGACAGCGTAATAATAATAGTATTTTGCACATCCTGGATTATATATAATAGCAGTTTTAAATTTAAAAGCAGCCTTATCGTATTTACTTTCTTTATAATCTTCAACACCACTAACAAAAAAATAATTTGCTATAGTACTATTAGGAATTTTAAAATCATCACTTTCTTCGTAAAGAATAAATTTTAATGGGAAAATTAAATACTGATCAACAATAATTCGATTTTCTCGAGCCGGAATAAATTCAGGCATTTGATTAATACATCTAATCCCTAATGAATCCATTTCAGGTGTACCATGCAGAACAACATCAACTTCTGATATTTCGCCAGACCCTGAAACTTTGAATGACATTATGATTTGTCCATACTGTCCATGCATTGATGCTGACATAGTGTAATCATTCTTAAATTTATCAAAATAGTCATTATATGCTGATCTCCCTCCCGGAAATAGTGGTTCATGTTCAACCCCATTGACACTTTTCCAGCTTGCATTAGCAATAACATGTTCTTCCTGTTCATTAATATCATACCAAATCCACTTACCAACAGGTTCATCATTATAGAAACTCCTAAAATGTGTAATCTTACCAGAAACGTCAAAATATGAACACCCTCCATTCTTTTTATTATTATCGTATACTAAGATTTTTATTAGACGCCCATTAGGAAAATAATATTTAAAAGTATCGGTTTTTACTTTTAACATTTTATCTGAATAGTAACCTGTCCTATATAATGTGTCGTTTAAATAGTAATCCTCAATTCTCCACTTATTATCTAATTTGGTTAAATTACGTTTAAACGCAGCATCTTCCTTAAAAACCTTTTTCATGTCAGCATTAACATAAAATGTTTTCGTTTTTTGACAAACAACGTTAAATGCAATAAAAAGCAACAATGGAATAAAAAAACTAATTCTTGATTTAATCATTTTAATAAAATAAAGTAGTAAATGTAATTCAAAACAAATATATAAACTAACTTACAACTAAAATATACATAATCAGGTTTAAATATTAAAATTATACTATCTACACTTTTTTACTTACGAGAAATTGTTTCTTAGCGTATGTCCTGTTTATACTATGTTTTCTTTATGAATAATCAAACTAAAGAAGGATATCTGAATTATCAGACAAAAAGTAAAAAGGCAGCGGGTTGAGGACCCACCACCTTTTTGAAACAAACAAACTAACTATGAAACTATGAATTTACTTTACGTCAGGCAAAATGACAGATGTAATTTATTTTGCCTGATTATATTCTTCAATAATTTTCTTAACATCTTCTGGAGCTACTCGACCATATGTTTTATCACCAACCATAACAACCGGAGCAAGTCCACAGGCACCTACGCATCGTAAACAACTTAATGAGAATTTACCATCTGGTGTTGTTTCTCCGACATTAATATCAAGTTCTCTTTTCAATTCATCAAGAACCTTTTCTGCACCACGGACATAACATGCTGTACCTGTGCATATAGATATTGGATGCTGACCTTTTGGAGTCATAGTAAAGAAGCTGTAAAAAGTTACGACTCCATAAACTTTTGCCACTGAAACATTTAGATTTTCGGCTATTACCTCCTGAATTTCTGCAGGTAGGTATCCGAAATGTTCCTGTGTTTTGTGTAATACATTAATAAGCTCTCCCGGATCATTATTAAATGATTCGCATATTTCTTTAATTGCCTGGCAATCCTTTTCTTTTAATTTAATATGAATACTGGACATTGCTAAATATTTTTATTTTTCAATATAAACTTTCTTTTTCTTATCAAAATACTCTGTATGCAATAGGTGATGAGCTTTTTCGCTCATTGGCTGACCTAATAAATCATCATAAAGCTTTGTAATCTCAGGATTTTCGTGTGATTTACGAATCTCTTTACCTTCATCTTCTTTGTAAATAGCTGCAGCACGAGCTTTAATTATGTCTGAGTTGCCATGGTGTAATGGTTGTCCACCACCACCAATACAACCACCAGGACATGCCATAATCTCAATTGCATGGAACTCACTCTCACCATTCTTAATTGAGTCAAGAAGTTTACGAGCATTACCTAGGCCGTGAGCAATTCCAATGTTTAGTTTAAGACCGTCAAAATCAACTTCTGCAGAACGTACACCTTCGAATCCTCTTAACTGCTCGAACTCAACTTTCTCAAGTTTTTTACCAGTCTGAATTTCGTATGCTGTACGACATGCAGCCTCAATAACACCACCAGTGTTTCCAAAAATCACAGCAGCACCTGTAGATTGTCCCATTAGCTTATCAAAGTCTTCATCCGGTAGATCTTTAATATCACCTAAACTCTGTTTGATAAGATGAGCCAATTCTCTTGTTGAGATTGAGAAGTCCACATCTGGAGTACCATCAACAGCAAACTCTTCTCGTTGTGATTCGTATTTCTTAGCTAAACAAGGCATAACTGAAACTACTACTAAATCTTCGCGCTTCACATTCATTTTCTCTGCCATATAAGTTTTAGCAATTGCACCAAACATTTGCTGAGGTGATTTTGCAGTTGATGGTATATCTTTCATCTCAGGATACTGATGCTCAAAGAAGTTCACCCAACCAGGGCAACAAGATGTAAGGATTGGTAGTTTAACATCTTTATCTCCAGCTAAATGTTTTGACAAACGACCAAGAAGCTCTGTTCCTTCTTCCATTATTGTTAAGTCAGCTGCAAAATCTGTATCAAATACTTTATCAAACCCTATGCGACGTAGTGCAGAAACCATTTTACCGGTAACTATACTTCCAGCTTCCATTCCAAATTCTTCGCCCAATGCAACACGAACTGCAGGAGCTGTCTGTACGATTACAGTTTTTGTAGGATCTGCCAGAGCTCTAATAACTTTATTTGTATGATCTTGCTCAGTTAGTGCACCTGTAGGACATACGGCCACGCACTGACCACAGAAAGTACAAGGAGATTGAATTAAATCCTGTTCAAAAGCCGGAGCTACAACAGACTCAAACCCTCTGTTTATTCCACTTAGTACTCCACATGTCTGAACTTCGTTACACATTGTTTCGCAACGACGACACATGATACATTTGTCCATATCGCGAATAATAGCCGGTGAAAAGTCTTCTTTATAAGTTGATTGCTCACCTTCGTAATGTATCTCACGAACGCCAAGATCCTGTGCTAATTTTTGCAAATCGCAAGTACCGTTTTTCGCACATGTTAAGCACTCAAAAGGATGGTCAGATAGTATCAACTCCATAACAGTCTTACGAGCATTTAAAACTCTCATCGTATGGGTTTTTACTTCCATACCTTCCCATACCTTAGTAACACATGAAGGTGCTAAATTTCTCCTTCCCTCTACCTCAACAACGCAAATTCGACAACCACCCGGATTATGTTCAATCCCAAGATCATGTAGATTCATATAACATAAGGTCGGTATTTCAATGCCTATTTTTCTGGCAGCTTGAAGAATCGTCGTTCCAGATTCGACCTGTAATTCTTTTCCGTTTATTTTTATATTTATAAGACTCATAATTCGGCCTCCTTATTTTATATTTATTTCACTGAATTTACACTTATCGTAACAAGCTCCACACTTAATACAAATATCCTGATTTATTTCGTGAGGCATTTTTCTCTAACCACTAATTGCATTTACAGGACAAACTCTTGCACAAGCAGTGCACCCTACACAAGCCTCTTCGTCAATTATATACTTTTTTAGAGCTGTGCACTGTCCTGCACGACACTTTTTCTCAGTAACGTGTTCAACATACTCGTCCCAGAAATTATTTAAAGTTGACAATACAGGATTTGGAGAACTTTGACCTAATCCACATAAAGATGTATCTTTAATTACCTCGCAAAGATTTTTTAGTAAATCAAGGTCTTCCATTGTACCTTTACCTTCTGTAATCTTTACTAATATTTCATATAGTCTTTTATTCCCAACACGACAAGGAGAACACTTACCGCAAGACTCTTCGACTGTAAACTCAAGGAAGAATTTTGCAATTGAGACCATACAGTCATCTTCATCCATAACAATCATACCACCTGATCCCATCATAGAACCAGCAGCAAGAAGATTATCAAAATCAATCGGAGTATCAAGATGCTCTTCTGTTAAGCATCCACCTGATGGGCCACCAGTTTGAACAGCTTTAAATTTCTTACCATTCTTGATTCCACCACCAATTTCGTATATTACTTCGCGAAGAGTTATTCCCATTGGGACTTCAATAAGTCCAACATTGTTAATTTTACCAGCTAAGGCAAAAACTTTAGTCCCTTTCGATTTCTTTGTACCAATAGATGAGAACCAATCAGCACCTTTCAGTAGGATAACAGGAACACTTGCAAAAGTTTCAACATTGTTTACATTAGTTGGCTTTCCTAAATAGCCTGATTCTGCAGGAAATGGAGGTTTAACAGTAGGTTCTCCCCTATCTCCTTCCATGCTATGGATTAAGGCTGTTTCCTCACCACACACAAAGGCACCTGCACCATATCTTAACTCAATATTAAAGTTAAAGCCTGTTCCTAAAATATCATCTCCTAACAGCCCGTAATCCATTGCTTGTTTAATCGCAATCTTTAAGCGATGAATAGCAAGCTGATATTCCGCTCTAATATATATAAGCCCTTTATCTGCTCCCATTGTGTAACCACAAATTGCCATGGCTTCGAGAACAGTATGAGGGTCTCCTTCTAAAACAGATCTGTCCATAAATGCTCCAGGGTCACCCTCATCAGCATTACAAACTACATATTTTTGATCTGCAGCATTTTTTGCAGCAAATTCCCATTTTAGACCTGTAGGGAATCCACCACCACCGCGACCACGAAGGCCCGATTTTTTAATCTCATCAATAACTTCGTCAGGAGTCATTTCTGTTAGTGCTTTACCTAAAGCTAAATATGCATCACGAGCAATTGACTCGTCAATATTTTCAGGATCTAAGAAACCACAATTACGTAATGCAATACGAATATGCTTTTTATAAAATCCCATATGCTTAGAATCACTCACACTTTCTTTTTGTACAGGATCAACATAAAGCAATCTGTGAACTTTACGCCCTTTTATTATGTGCTCTTCAATAATCTCTTTAGCATCTTCAGGTTTAACCTGAGTATAAAATGTATTATCAGGAATAATTTTTACAATCGGTCCTTGTTCACAAAAACCAAAACAGCCGGTCAGAACAACTTTAGCTTCATCTTCCAAGCCATGAGCTTGCAATTCAGCATTCAGATTTTCGACAATCTGATCGCTTTGGGAAGCTTTACAACCTGTTCCGCCACAAACTAAAAGGTGCATTTTAATCTTACTCATGAAACAGTCTCCTATAATTAGTCAATTGATTCGTAATTAGCCGGTAAAATACCTTCCAATAATTCACCGTTTTTAATATATTTCTCTATTATTTCGTCAGCTTTGGTAACATCTACATACCCAAAAACTACAGGTTCTTCACCAGGTCGTGTAACTTCAATGGTTGGCTCTGCATAGCAATACCCCATATCACCAACCTGTAATACTAAAGCATCAATATTTCTCTTTTCAAGTTCTTCGGTAAAGTAGTTCATTACCTCTTTGGCTCCCGAAGCAATACCACTTGTTGCCATACCAACTTTAACCTGAATTATAGCGTCAGGGGAATCGCTTTTTTCACGAAGTTGAATTTTATTTTGTAATTCATCCTTCATTTTTCGTAAGTCAGCTAAGTTTTTAATTTTATTCATCTTTTTCCCTCCCGGTTAAAAGTTTAATTATTAGTTTCGATTCAAAATTACTGCTTCAAATAATACCAAACAAATCTTTTTGTTATTTTTGTAACACTGTTATTCTTTTCACACTTAATTTTTAAAGATTCTAAATTATTAGACTTAATGTTAGTTCTGTATGCGCTGTATTACAATGTGTTACACAGATATTGATAAATATCAATCCAAATAGTAAAGACAATTTATGTTGAAAAACATCAAGTAATTTAAGACAGAAATATATACTTCAATCACAAAAATGACATTAATCATTAGTATTTGATGACATTAATCATCTTCGATTTTTTAAAACGTCATTTTTGATTTTATAAATGTGATTTTTGAATCTTTCCAGACTTAAAAGGTGATATTATCAGCTAAAAACTGCCTTACTAAATTTATAATAGATTTTTGATTCAAGACTATTCCTTCAAAAGTAGTTTTCAGTTGTTCTGTATCTATCTGAAAGTTTGTTGTATAAGATTGGAATTCAAAGCTAAAGTTAATATTTTCAAATTGACAAATAAACGAACTGACGCATCCTGCAATATCTCCAATTGGTTGACAATCGATATGGTTCTTAACAAACTTAGCTACGACTTTTGTCCCTTTACAAATTTGAGACGAAATATCAAAATAACCTCCGGTTTGAGTAGCCTGAAAGTTCAAAAGCGCTAAACCCATACCAACATTTCTTTCTTTCCTGGACGAGTAAAACTCTGACCTTATCTTTTCCAGCATTTCTTCAGATATTCCACAAGCATTATCTTCTATAGATAATAAAATCGAGTTATCTTTTTCAGATACTGTCAATCTAATTATAATTTCTGAAGCTCCAGCCTTTATTGAATTATGAATAATATCAATTATATGTAAATCAATAGTCTTCATTCGGGAAATTTTGTAATAGCGAGTCGCAAGGCTTCTTTTATGTTAAAAAAATCTATTTTCTTCAGATTTAATAAATTATATGATTTTCCAATATCAGATATAAAGTGGGCATCTGAATTTGTTATATAAGAATAATCAGCAAACCATGGAAATTTCTCGAAAAACTTGTTTCGATATGCATATGGACTCAATTCCAGTACATTAAAATCAAGATTATCAGGAACTATACCTAACTGGCTACTAAGGCTATATAAATTACGGTCAACATGAGCAGGAATAAACATTCCTCCAAGCTGATAAACCTTTTCACTTAATTGATTTATACTTAAATTAAGTGCATTTATTAATATGTATGGTATTTCATCAATAATATTTTCATCTTTATCAACAACAAATTGGTTTCCAAAATCTGATGGAGAATTTGGAAAAAATGTCTGATGTGCGTCCAAAAATATTTGAAACTCTCATAATTTTTCAATAGTAGGCATAAAGCAAAGCGAATGAACATCTTCTTTACTTGTAACCTCTGCCCCTAATAAAACATATAGTCCTTCTTGCTTACCAAGTTCATATGTCAATTGTGCATTTAGAGTTGAATTATGATCGCAAATACCAATAATATCTAGTCCAACACTTTTTGCTTTTTTAATAATCGCAGCAGGGCTCATAGATAGATCTCCACAAGGTGAAAGAACCGTATGAATATGCAAATCCGCTCTACACTTCACAATTTATAATATTATATAGAAGTGCACTCAATTTGTATGTCGGTAATTTTGAAATTAAAATAGCAACCCCTTCATATCTTGCATGTAGCAACATATCTTCTTCAGGTTTACCTCCATTAACTATAATAACTGCCGGCAAATCTTTTAAAGATGCGATTGCAGCAACATTTTTATGCGTTTGCATTGTTATCCAAACCTGCCCGGCTTTCGCATTACCCATAACATCACTAAGCAAATCAGAGACATAAGCATCATTTATACACTCATCCAAATTTGCGTTTATGAGAACTTCTAAATCTAATTCTTTAACAATCTCAGACAATTTCATAATTTCTATTTTAAATAGATTACAATTTTTGCATTTACACCAATTCCTAACACACTATCAATCTCAAATTCATCAGCATTTCGTTTTATATTTGGCAAACCCATTCCTGCACAAAATCCCATTTCTCTTACAGCATCTGATGCAGTAGAATACCCTTCACTCATAGCCAAATCTATATTCTCGATTCCAGGACCAAAATCCTCAATCATCATAAGAATTTCGTTATCAGTAATTTTGACTTTTATACTTCCATGATTTGCATGAGCAACAACATTAATTTCAGCTTCGAATAGAGCAACGACACATCGTCTTATTATTGATTGGTCAACCTTAGACTCTTTCAGATACTTCTTTACACAACTAGATGCCTGACCTGCATCAGTAAAATCACCTCCTTGTAATCTAAATTCAAATTCCATTAGTATAAAGGTTTAATTCCATAGGAATAGAGCTCACCACAAACACGATAAACGCTATAATCCGTCTCCAATAAGCATATATTACTCTCCTCAGCAATTTTAATCATATGAGAATCGGCTTTTTTACCTCTGGCTATTATTATCAATTTAATATCAGCCATTTCGGCTGTTCTAATTGTTTGAGCATTACATAATCCCGTAATTAAAATTGTTTTCTCGATCATTAATCGCAAAACATCACTCATTAAATCGGAGGCAAATGCGTATTCAAAATCATCAGTTTTAAGACTACAGGCATCTCCGCAAACCGGCCTAGCTTCAATCCTATCTATAATTTCGTTCATCAACATAGTAATAGTATTTTTTACAAAGATAAATCATTTTGTGTTATTTTCTTAACATTGTTATTCTTTTAACGCTATGTTTGACAACATAAATAGATGTTTAGACATATCTGGCTGTTTTACAGAATGTTACACCTATCTTAACTTACAAATATTAAATAAATCAATATGGTTCAATTTTTGCATTCCATTTACAAAATTCATAATCATGAAAAAGATATTTACCTTTATTATTATCATCTGCCTTAGTGCAAACTTATTTTCTCAATCTGTTAAGAAGGTTTCAGCATTTGACAATACTGAATATACCAGTAGTTGAATAATTGGAATAACAGATAATTGTGTTTATGAATACAGTTGGTATTACGACATGTGGTTGTCATTTCCTACTGAAGGTTTAAACGAAGTTGAAGGAGAAATTAAAATTGATGATCTCTCCACATGTAATAATTACTCACATAATCCGAGTGGGATTTATGTTATTTCTGACACTTCTGTTCATGTATATAATTATTATGCAGAATTTTGGTACGCATTATACAATACAGGTCTAGAGCTAATAGATGATATTGTTCAGATCTCAGACCTTAGTGTTCGGTATGATACAGAATATGAAGATGAAGATGTTTTTGTAAAAAGTGGTGAACATATTTACTATTACGAATGGTATACTCAACAGTGGTACCCATTAACTAATGATGGATTATCAACTAAAAGCGAAATACACCACGACCCTATTAAATCATCAATTTATCCAAATCCTGTACAACTTAATTCTAATATAGCTTTTACACTACCAGAATCATATAATTCAGATATTGACATAGCAGTTTTTTCAGAAGATGGAAAGTTAGTTAAAGAACTTCACTTGGACGATGTACATGGCGGAGAAAATACAATTAAACTTAATGCAGAGGAATTTAAACCAGGTATATATTTCTACGAAATTAAATGTGTAAACTTTTCTCATGTAAAAAAGTTTATTAAGTTTGAATAAATTATTTACGGTAGTTTCGACTTCATTTTGACTTCTTTCAACATATAAGTTCAACTACCTATTAAATGAAATATATTAATAAACGCAACTATGAAAAACATTCTTCTTGTTTTAATTTCAATCTTTTTTATTAGTTCACTATCAGCTCAAAAGACGCAAGCTTATCAAATATATAACGCAAAGGGCAAAGCTGTAAGCGTTGATAAGATGCTAAAGAATCTGGATAATGCAGATATTATACTGTTTGGAGAATTTCACAACAATCCTATATCTCATTGGCTGGAATATGAAGTTGGAGAATATCTATGTTCTGAATATGAGGTTACTTTCGGAGCAGAAATGTTTGAAGCTGATAATCAAGAAGATTTTGACAGGTATCTTCAAAATGCAATTAACAAAGAGATTTTTGATAGTTTAGTTAGATTATGGCCAAATTACGAGACAGATTATGAGCAATTGGTTATGCTTGCAAAGAGAGAAGGTTCCAGATTTATAGCCACAAATATTACTCGCAGATATGCCAGTATGGTGCATAAAGGAGGATTTGAAGCACTCGATAGCCTACCTGAAAGTGAAAAAGCTTGGATTGCACCTTTACCAATAGAATACGACCCGGAATTATCATGTTATAAAGGTATGATGGGAATGATGATGGGACATGCTTCTCCAAATCTGCCCAAAGCTCAAGCAATTAAGGATGCAACTATGGCCCATTTTATTCTTGAAAACTTTGAACCAGGAGTAAAATTCATTCACTACAATGGATCATATCATTCTGACAATTATGAGAGTATCTTATGGTACCTTAAACGAAAAAAGCCCGAATTAAACTACATTACTATCAGCACAGTGACACAGAAGAATGTCAATAAGCTTTATGATGATAATAAAGGTATTGCTGATTTTATTATTGTAGTTGATTCAAATATGACAACTAGTTACTAGATAATTTTACATAAACCATTGTAATTAATAAACTACAATCTTCTTTGTAGTTGAATAGTTCATTGTTTTTAATTTTATAAAATAAACACCCGCTGGTAATTGAATGCTATAAATTAAATTAGAATCTGTTTCAAATTCTTTCACACATCTACCTCCAACATCTAAAATTGAAATTTCAGCATCATATACTTCATTCAAAACTATTTTAAAGTTTCCTTCAGTATGATTTGGAAATAAGCCAAAACTGATAATATCTGGTAAATTATTAGCAGTTTCAGAATTTATCTTTAGCCAAACCGGGTTTGAATATGAATAGAAACTTTTTGAGTCTGTTTTATATATGTCAGTGTTAAGACCAGTTAAGGAAGTTTCCAGTTCCGCACGTATTAAAAACCATTGATCAAGAAAGTCAGCTTGAGTTGAAAATATCTCATTCAGCAAATCTAAAAGCGCAACCTCATATAGATCTACATCATTATCTAAATCATAGATATAGTCGTCGGTTTCTGTTTTAATAAGAATTTGCTTCCGTATAATATTTCCATACTCTTCAGAATTTGCAGAAAAACAAGTAAATGTAGCATCTCCACAATAAACAAGATTCAAGATTGTGTCGCTCCCAAGGAGTATTTCAGCAAAATCATTAGTATTATCAGTATCAATGTTAAATCCTATTACCGGTCCAGACGACAATATTATGCGACCATTCTTTAGAGCTTTAAGGACATTCCTACCATTATTACCCATTCCATCAGGACAATATGCCAAAGTAGAAAGCTTACCAATTGCATTATCTGTTACTTGTCCAGAAATACCCATAAACAAATCAGTATTTGAATAATTAAAAGAACCGTGAGCATCACTACCCGCAGAAATAAAGTACTTCCAATTTTCAAGTGATTCATTTAAATTCTTTTCTAACAAACCTGTTTTCCAGATAAATTCAGTAACCTCAAAATTTTGCATTAAACGGTTTCTTGTATGAAGGTCATCATCGAAAGGAAAATCAGTAAATGCATCTCCGCCTTCATAATTTACATCCCAAGGATTTTCAGCTTCGTTAGTTATCAAACTGCTGTACAAATTCCATATTTGTCCACCAACAATCCCATCTTTAATTAATTTACCGGTTTCATCGCTAAATATATCAGAAGAGCTTGATAAATCATTACAGATTATCTCGCCATAAAACTCATGAGCATTCCCATTTACAGGAAACTCATCATGTCCAAGATTCCATACAGAACCATCTACAGCAAATGAAAGTTCATCTCCCTCAGCAAATGGATGAGCAGCATATGTAAAACAATTGTAAAGCACAAGTGAATCACACAGATTGTCAACATTTACATTCGTTGCAAACATATCACCATCGCCATCACCAAAATACGGCATATTTAAAGGATTTCCGACTCTGGGATATGTTAGAGCATGAATATGATCATTTGCAGAGTTTTTCACAGTCATTTCAATAGCACGAATAAATAAAAACGATGTATCTTCATCATTTAGGTTAGATATAATACTTCCTAATTCATCCCAATTACTGTACATATCCACACCATAATTATCAAAATCACATGAATGGTCTGTAACAGAAATCCAATCTATACCGCAAACTTTAGCCATGTATTTAGTTGCATCTAATGGAAGCCCAACTTCAGCATCATTTTGAGTAAACATTCCGTGATAATGTACATCTCCACGATACCAATCACTAATTACGGGATAGTTATGCGTTTGTCGAAAAACTCTCATAGAAGAAGAATAATCCGGATCCCAATCAAGCTCACAACTAACTTCTAAATCAATAACATCACTATATCCAACAAGTTTATCAGCAGGAATTACTATTGTAAACCACCAATAATCTAAAACAATATCAGTATATGTTGTATATGGTATCGAATGAGAATCAGAAGTAAAATCAATTGAATATTCGCTACTCGATACTTGTAATGATTCATCAAATGATTGAATGCCAATATCTGCATCAGAATAACTTTTGTTTATAAATAAATTCAAAAAATCTTCTTCTGACATTTCATTAAAAAATATCGTATCATTAAACTCGTCATCTTCAGCATTCTTAATTTTGATGACGATATTCATTAGTTCATTATTGCAACCTAAGCAGGATGATCCGTTAACGAAAACATGTATAGGAAGTACATTTAAATTCCCCAGACTATCAAACTTTTGCATATGATATGGTGCATCAATACATATTTCCGAACCTGTGGTATTAGCTTGTTTTTGGTTAATTTGAGAAATTGCAATAAGCTTGAAAGCAAGTATAATAAGAATTGTTAGGTATAAATGTTTCATTCCTTAATAATGATTTGAAACAAATTTAATAAATTAGTTAACACTAAATTAATATTAGTGTATAAAAAAAGGCAGGAAAATCCTGCCTTAACTTTTTAAAAATTCCTGTGATTATTTGCTTTCTGCTTTTGCTAATATTGAATCGAAATACATTGCAAAAGATCTGTATAAGAAGTGTGTCCATTTTCCGAATGGCACAATTATTAAAGCCCACTGAACTAGAACCATAATATGGAATAAATACATCCAGAAGTTGTTTTCTAAAATATCTAAATCCACAAATAATCTTACTAAAAATGCGCTAAATCCCATAAAGAACAACCAAATAACAAAGAACCAATCTGAAGGATGACTAAAAGTTGTTTTTTCATCCTTCTTTTTAACTCTTTTAATCATAAATAGGAAAGTTATTCCAAAAATAAAGAAACTCATTGCATAACCTGCAAGATTAACAATCATATACTCTGTTCCAAACCAATTAAGTACAACAGTAACAAATAATAGTGAAAGATAACCAACAACAAGAATCAAGTGTTGAATCCACCATATCTTATTTTCCTGTTCTGTCCCACAACTTAAAGTTCTTTTTTGAGTAAACATATGTAGTAATAAATCTTTAAGAGAAGTAAAATAGACTTTAAAATTAAAGTATTTCTTGGTATCCCATACTGTGTATTTCCACATTCTGATTATATTTGGTAAGAGTATAAATGAGAATACTCCAGCTATTGAAAACATTTCAAAGTAATGACCATAATGCATTAACTCCTCTTGGTCGAAAGTCCCACTAAAATATAATCCAAGTATTCCACCAAGAATTAGTAAGAATCCTATTATATAAGCTAGAGTGTTTCTATAGAAAACTCCGGACAATCCGGTCCAATCGTATCGTGATGTAAGATATCTTCTCAATGACATCATTAGTTCACCAGGTTTAGCTTCTTGTGGACAAAATGTTGTACACTCACCACAATAATAGCATAGCCATGGTTTAAGTGAAGATTTAACCTCCTCGCTTGATCCTATGACACTGGCTCTAACCATATTTCTGGGAAACGATATCTTTTTATCTGACAAATCACAAACGGCAGTACAAGTTCCGCAGTTATAGCAGGCGTTAAAATCAATAGCACCATACTTTTTGAGTTTTTTTCCGAATTTTAAATCTGTCTTTGCCATTATTTCTTCAATTTATAATAGTAATATTCGTCCATATCATCAATTCCGGCGGCTACTACCGTACCGAACTTTAAGAGAGACATAACATAGTATAGCGTATCAGGCTGACTCATATTAAGCTTCGCAGCAATTTGTGGGATTGTTAATTCTTCATCACCCATTGCTTCGATAACTTGTTTCTTTATTTTATTGTAAGCCTTCAGATTGTCTTTTACCTGCTGCGAAACTGTGTGAGTTTCACGTTTTATTCTGAAAGTTCCTTTTTTCTTTTCTTCCATAATTTCAATCAATTAAAAATTATAATTCATTTGCAAGAACATCAATCATACCTTCAACCTCTTCATCTGAGAAGTTTTTCAATTGAATAGCATTAGGTTCACAGATAGGTAAACACTGTCCACAACCTTTACAAATAGAGAAATTAACTTTAGCGACCTCTTTACCATTAACCGTTTCTTTAGTAATAGCATCAAATTCACACATTTCCTCACAAGCTCCACACCATGTACATGCTTCGGAATCAATTTCTGCAACCAAAGGTTCTACTAACAATGTTTCATTAGAAACAAATGAATAAGATTTTATTGCAGCTGACAAAGCAGAGTTTATAGATTCTACAACATTTTTTGGTCCTTGACAAGCACCTGCTATCGTAACACCATCAATAACTGTCTCAACAGGGCGGAGCTTCATATGAATCTCATTATAAAAGCTATCACGGCCTTTAGGGATTTTAAGTATCTACGAGATATTAGCGTCTTTACGTGGAACCATTCCGGTAACTAAAACAACTAAATCAGACTCAACTTCAATATTTTGTTTATTGGTCAAGACATCGTTAACTTTTACTATCGTTTTACCATCTTTGTTTTCAACAACAGGTAAATCATCGTCTTGTGCTTGTAAGAATACCTGACCAGATTTTAAAGCTTTAAAGTACAAAGCTTCCTGCTTTCCATATGTTCTTACTCCCCGAGTAATATGATGCTGATTTAAATCTTTAAATTTTTCATAAGCTTTAATTGCAGAATATATTGTAGTTGTGCAACAGTACCTTGAACAATATTTGTTATATCCTTCTGGTTGTCTGCTACCTACACAATAAATATAGGAAACGTCTTTAATCTTTTTCCCTTTCCAGATAAGTTCTTTATCGCTGTTGGCTACTAGTCGCTTATATTGAGGTAAAGTTATTACATTATCAATTACACCATAACCAAACTCACTTATTTGAGGCGTATAAGGATCGAAACCTGTTGCTACTAAAACAGTTCCTACTTGTACTTCTGTAATTTCTTCTTTTTGTTCCAGATCAATGAAATCACAAATCTTAGTACATTCTCCACACTTTGTACAGTTCTCCATATCGATTACTGCAGCCTGAGGGTATTCGCTTGGAAAGTTATGATAAATTGCTTTTCTTTTAGTAATATTAAAATTAAACTTATCGTCAACTTCAACAGGACATGCTTCAATTGCATGATACAACTTATCTTTATCACATACCTGCTGAACATAACGAGGAGTAGTTTTTAATTTTACAGTAAAGTTTCCCTTACTCCCTGCACTTTCAACAATTTCGGTACCTGTATAAAGAGTTATATTTTTATCTGTGCTTACCTCATTGTATAAACGTGTAACAAGTTCTTTTCCAGTTTCATCTGTTGTACACAAAACATCCCAATGCGAAATTCTACCACCGATAAAATGTTCTTTTTCTATTAAATGGACTTCTACTCCCATTTTTGATAAAGAAGTAGCAGCTTTCATTCCAGAAACTCCGGCACCAATAACAAGAACAGCTTGTTTTGTTTTAATTTCTACAGGTTCAATAGCTTCGTATAATCTTACTTTAGCGATAGCGGCACGAATAATCTGTATAGCTTTAGCAGTTGCTCCTTCTTTATCATCTGAATGAGCCCATGAAACCTGCTCACGAATGTTTGCATGTTCATAATTATACTTATTCAAGCCGGCTCTTTCTGCAACAGCCTGAAAAGTAGGTAAGTGCAATTTAGGAGAACAAGAAGCAACAACAAAACCGTCGACTTTGCTCTCTTTGATGTCAGCTATCATTTCGTTCTGGCTAGAATCAGCACATGCAAAGACTGTTGTCTTTGACAATAATACACCATCTTCTTTTTCGACAGCTTCTCTGACTCTCTCGACATCAACATAATCAGAGATATTACCACCACAATGGCAAATATATACACCTATTTTTGTTTTCATAATTCTAATGATGCTTGTTTAAGATAACGTATTGCTTCCATTGATGCTGAACCTGCTGAAAGGATTGCATCCGGAATATCCATTGGTCCTGCTGTTGTTCCCGCAAGAAAAACGCCTTCAATATTACTTAAGGAAGGTGTATAGAATAAATCCTTCTGGTAAGCATAGTTATAAATATCTTTTTTCCACTCTCCATCAGGGAATAAACATGCTGGTTCCTGGTGTGCCATAGCGCCAACAGAAAGAACGACAAGATCATGTTTTGCTTCTTTGAGTTTCCCTGTGTTAATATCTTCGTATCTAAGCGTTAGATCTCCATTTTCACCTTCATCAATTTTCCCAATCTTACCTTTAACGAAGTTTACTCCCATACCTTTAGCCTGCTCATAAAACTCTTCAAAACCTTTACCAAACGATCTGATATCTATATAATAGATAGTTACATCAGCCATTGGTAATGCACCCATTAAGAGCTGAGCTTGTTTTATAGAGTACATGCAACAAATTTGCGAACACATAGGATTCCCTACTGTATGATCTCTTGATCCTGTACAAAGAACATAAGCTAAACGATCTGGAGCTTTTCCGTCACCATGTCTGATGACATGATTGTAAGGTCTTGTAGGAGCCAACAATCTTTCCATTTCAATTGAAGTAATAACGTTCTTAGATTTGAAATTAAATCTAGGAATTTTATTTGGGTCAAATAATTCAAAACCCGTAGCCATTATAATTGTTTTCGCAACTACTTCGTAATTCTCATCCTGCTGAGTAAAATCGATACATTCTGTAGGACAAGCTTTCTCGCATGCTCCACAAAGAGTACAATTTTCGATATCTATAGATGCGATTCTAGGACTAGCAATATTAAAAGGAATATAGGCTGCTTTTCGTCCTACCATACCATACTGGTATTGATCAGGAACTACAACCGGGCATGCATCTTCGCATAGCTGACAGCCTGTACAATCAGCCTCATGAATATAGCGAGCATGCTTTGTAACATTTACTTTGAAGTACTGTTTATCCTGTTTATTAATATCTTTAACTTCACTATTGGTAAAGATAGTAATATTTGGATGTCGAGCTACTTCTGACAACTTTGGAGTAGTGATACATGCACCACAATCCAAAGTTGGAAACACCTTACTTAAGAGGATCATTTTACCTCCGAGAGTTAGGTCTTTTTCCACCAACAATACCTTTAGGTTATTGTTGCCAATATTTATTGCTGCCTCCACACCGGCAATTCCACAACCGACGACGACAGCATCAAAAAATAATTTTTCTTTTGCAGTGACCATCTTATTTATTTTTTAGCAATATTTCATTAAAACTCTTCATCTGTTTTACAAACGACTCGCTGCAAACAGAACAAATAGCAGCCATTTTCAGGCGGGCAGGTTCTAGGCCCTTTTCCTTCATTAGGTCATGTGTTCTTTGAACAACTTTTGCTGTTTTTTCAGTACATGACTCACCATAAGTACAGTCACTACCGTCGGCTGCAATAAAAACACCATCAAAGCCTTTTTCAAAGGCGCGGATGATCCATCTTGATTTTATCATACTGGAACAAGGTAACACAACAGTATACACCTTTGGTGGATAATGCAATTTCAGAAGTCCTGCCATATCAATGGCAGGATCTGAAATCTTATCAGTATACAAAACCAAAATTTTTGCACTTTCTTTTTGGAATGAAGCCATTTTTATCTACTGTTTCTTAAGGTAAATTTTGAAATAACCACTTTCTTCTACTGTACCAAGGTATTCGTGTCCTTGTTTTCTACACAATTTTGGAATATCAACTTTAGTTCCTTCATCAGCTGAAAGTACTTCCATAATCTGACCTTCATCTATTGTTCCAATAGCTTTTTTAGCTTCCAATAGTGGACCAGGACAAGCTGTACCACGAGCATCAACGCTTTTATCAACGTTTAATGCATTTAATTCTTCATTTGTCATAATTTCTGAATTTTTAATTATTATTAATTAGTTTATAAATTGACATGTAATTCTGCTTCTTTTGCAGCATCAAGATATTGACCAATACAACAGAATCCTGTTACAAGGCTGTTAAAGTCTTCCATCTTTTCGCCACCCCACAATTTACCTGCAAGACTGCATACATAAACTTTAACATCTGTAAAATCTGCTGCTTGCTCAAAAAACTCAATCCAAGTTGGAACATTTATATCCTTTAATCTCTGAAAGAATTCATCTTTAATATGTGGCAAATCTGCACAAGAATCCTGAAGGTCTTCATTTCCCTTCATAAAAGCTCTTGCAGTTGTTAAAAGCACATATACTTCAATTTCCATGTCATCAGCTGCTGCACCACTCATCATGACACCTGCCGCTGTTAATTTGTCAATGCTACCTGAGGATAGCCCAATTACGAATTTTCCCATAATACTTTTTATTAAATGTTATTAAATATATTATCAACCTCCACAGCCACCTGATGGTGCTGCCGGAGCTTTTGTCTGTGTTGCACCTCTTTTTGGGTGATGCTCAACAAGTTTTGGATATTTATCTTGCCATGTGTCAAAACCTGATTCAATAACATAAACACTTGTATACTTGAGATATGGTAAGACAGAAGCAGCTAAGGCTGATCTTTCACCATTACTGCAGTAGATATAAACATCCTGACGTCTTTTGGGTGCTTCGTTTCCAATTTTGAATTCTATTAATCCTCTTGGGATATTAATCGCTCCCTGAATACATGAAGTATCAAACTCATTTTTCTCACTGCAATCGATTAAATAAAACTGTGCATCCTCTGACTCAAGAACTGCTTTAAAATCTTCCTGACTGACAAATTCAACCTGAGATTTTGCGTCCTCAACCATCGCTTTAACGGAATCAAATTCTTTAGTCTCGATTCCACCACAGCTGACAAAAAACAGAACTGTTACAAATCCAAGTATTGATAAAATTTATTTTTTCATTTTTTACTTTTTATTTTTTTATTTTGACCAATCCAAATATGCTCCATCATATACTTTAACATTTGTATATCCAAGCATTGATGTAAGAACAAAATATGTTAAGCCTGCAGTTGTACTTGTTTTGCAATAAAGAATAACTTCTTTATTTTTAGGTACACTTGAATATAAGCTTGTTAATGCAGAGACTGACTTAAGTTTTGTTCCGCTAAGCATGCTTTCGTGTGGAATATTGATAGCATTTCCAATATGACCAGCATCATAATCAGCTTTCTTACGTGAATCTACTATTACAGTACCTGAGTTGCTAACTTTTGACTTAACATAAGCTTTATCAACTTTTATTGAAGCCTTAACTGAAGGTGAGAAAGTAGTAGCAGTTAGAGTTGTAGGAGTTTTTGTAATTGGTTTACGCTTATCAAACCATCCTTGCATCTGGCCATCCATCATGCTAACATCTGTACATCCCATGTATTTAAGAATCCAATACATTCTACCTGCATTTACACCAGTCTTGCAGTAAACAACAATTTTACTGGTTCTCTTAACACCTTTCTGTCCTAAGATTGTAGCAATTGCAGATGAACTTTTTAATGTTCCTTCAACAGGACTACTAGTACATAGTGTTGTAACCGGAATATTGATTGCACCGTTTACGTGAGTTTTTGCATAATCTGCAGCAGAACGAGCGTCAATAACAACAACATTAGGCTCTTTAATAATTTTTGCTACCTGATCAACTGAAATTAATTGTGCATTAGCTGCTAATGCGATAAACGAAATAAATAAAAGATTTACTAATTTTTTCATAATTCTATTTTTTTAGTGTTAAAATTTTGCTTGTAACTGAAGAACAATCATGTCATTAACTTCAGCTACTGATTCTTGAACATTCACATAGTTTACCTGAACTCTTGAATAATCATTTACATAGTAATTGATACCAAATGTCAAGTAATTTGTGGTAGCATCTGAAACACTATGGTCTGAATTCCAATAATCGAATTTTACTACTGGTTCGACATTCCAGTTTGTTTTATAAGCAGCCATAACCATCAAGCCACTCTTAGTGTAGGTTCCTGGTTGTTTTGTATCAAACCCAACTATACCACCACAACCTCCGTAGATAGGAATACGTGTTGTACTAAACAGTTCATCTTGTCCCTGAATATATTCAGCCTGGAATAATATTCCATTATGATGAACATGTATTTCACCAGCGTATCTCATAATTTCATTTAATGGTTCAGTAAGATCAGTTGGATTAATTTTTCCATAACGGAAACTTCCACCAACACTTAAGAATTTAAGAGGATTAACAACTAATCTCCCAACGATATGTTTATTAATATTATCATCCTCTACAACGTTCATTCCTGTACCATTCATAAGACCAACACTATACTTAAGAAGAGACTCATTATCTCCACCTGAGATCAAAACACCTAAATCTCTCTGAGGACCGGCTAGTTGAGCTGTAACCTCTGAGCGATTAACAGTAAATAAACCTGAGCATGCAGTATTTTGCTCAAGACCAAAAGGTGATTTGAACTGCCCAAGACTAATCTTTGCCCACTTCCCAAACCTAGTGTAGGATACATAAGCGTCAAGCATGTGAGGGAGTTCTGCGGGTGATTTAAATGAACTTGCCTCGATAAAGAAATAATATTCAATATCATAAGGGATTTCACCAACCACACCAATACGTGCACGATTAAAGTTAAAATTATTTTGATCTAAACTATTACAATCAGCATCAGTGCCATTTAAATAATAACTATACTGAGGCTGGATAAATCCGTGCACCCCGACAACATCGCCTCCACCGCCCATACAGCCCTGAGAAAAGCTGTACGAAGCGATGAAAGCAAATGCTATACTGGCTAAAAATTTAATTTTATTCATTTTTTTAATTTTTTGTTTAGTCAGTTACATAAGGATAATCTCCAGATGCAGTCCATTTGTGAGCTGTTAACGCATCATAGATCATTCCGTTAGCACCAAATTTTAAGCTTTTAGCATCATAACCTAAAACAGTTAAGTATGCAGTTACTAAAGAAGATGTTTGACCTGTCCAGCAATATGTAACAACTGTTGAAGAAGCGTCAAGATTTTCTAATCCACCTGCTTCGATACCTAAATCTTCTTTAATTCTATATGCACCAGCAATGTGACCATAAGTATTAACATCAGCATCTGTCCAATAATTATTGATAAAATAACTAGTTGGGCTAGCAAGTACGTCTGATGCATTAATACCTTTGAAACCTTCTGTTAACATATACTCAACTCTTTCTTCAAGAATTTCAGCACCAGTTGTATCAGTTGCTGTAAATTCTGGTAATGACCATGTTACATTAGCTTCAATAGTATTTGTTGCTGACCAGTTTGCTGATTCTGTACCTTGATTTGATGTATTAGCTGTCCAGCTATCAAAATCAGCATTCCATGAACTCATACCAAACATAAGAACTTTACAGTCGCTATAACCTGACAATCTACAAGCAACATGTGCATGAGCTGCAGTTTGACCAGTATAACATACTAATAAAATCGGTTTATCTGCACTAGCTGCTTCTGTTAAAACATTAGCAAGTGTAGTGTTGTGAGCACCTTCAATATGACCAGTTGAAAAATCATCAGATGCACGTAGGTCAATAATGTAATAATTTGCAATACCTGCTGTATTAACAGCATCTGCGCTAATAATCCAATCAGTAGCAACGTCTGTAAGGTCCATATCGTGTGCTACAAGATAAGTTGTTAATACTTCATAGTAATCTGTTGGTACTGGATCTGGCTCATCATCTTTACAACCAGTAAACACCAATGCGAATGCTGCAAATGCAACTAACAATAATTTAAATAAATCTGCTTTTTTCATAACTTTAGTTTTTAATTACTTAATAATTTTTACCTGTTTTCTTTATTATACTTTTATCCACCGCAACCACCTGATGATGCTTTAGGTTTAGCGTTAGGGTCTTTATTTGGATCGAATGCATCATATCCGCCTTCAAGATTCTTTACATTTTTAAACCCAAGTTGCTTCAAGGTTCTTACAGCGAGTATACCTCTTTTACCACTTTTACAATAAATAACAATCTCTGTTTCGTTCTTATCTGGTGGATACATATATTGCTCCATCCAGTAATCTTCGTCCATAATCTGAAATTCCAGAATACCTCTAGGCATTAATACTGAACCTGGAATATTTGCAGTCCAGTATTCTCCGGGTTGACGGACATCAATAAGAACAAAATCTTCACCTGCGTCTAATTTCTTTTGCAAGTCAGCAACTGAAATCTGCTCAACATCTTTACTTAGGTCGTTAGCCAGTTCAGCACCATCTTCATAAATACCTGTACAGCTAAAAATACTTGCAAAGACGACGATTGAAATAATATTTCTAAATAACTTATTCATATCTATCAATTTTAAAATGCACTAAATTTTCCAGTTTTCTCATTCCATTTAACAAACACATACCATATTAATATGATAACTAGCACTAACAAGAATGCTCAACCATAACCTAAATAATCAGGTAAGTAGTTTTTAAATTTCATTGATTGAGGTAAAATCTCATCAAATACAGGAACGATAAACAATTTTGATATTGGGGAAATTAACAAGAAACCTAAAGCAGAAAGCCATAGTTTAAATTGTCCTTCACCAACTCTCCATAGTGTACCAACTGCACAACCACCGGCAATTGTCATTCCGATACCGAAAATCAAACCACCAACAGCAGCTTTAACCCAAAAATGAGGGAATACCCAAGTCATTTCACGAGCTCTAACTCCTACGTCTTCAGCTCCAATACCAAACATTTTTATTGCTGTAAAACCAACTAAACCAACTAAGAGCCCAGCCATTACACCGACAGCACCATGACTTTCACCACTCATAAAAGGATCACGGAATGATTTTACTATACAAAATCTTGATCTTTGAGAAATAAGCCCCATAAGTCCACCAATAATAATAAACCATGTCATAGCAAGATTAGTCCCTGAATAAGTGTAAGCTAATACTCCAACACCAATAACAACTATAATACCTACTATAATCTGCCAATTTCCTTTTTTAGGACCTGCGGCTAAAAAAGTAAAACTTTTACCTGAACTCCATTTTGGAAATTTTTCCATTTCCCATAGTAAATACTTAAGGGCAATAATTACACCTATAAATAAGCCTATTGTAAAAATAATTGCACCCCCTGACAATGCAGGAACACCACTAAAGAATGAACCAATAGTACAACCGATACCAACAGTTGCACCAATTGCCATTAAGCCACCACCAAGAAAACCTTTAATCATTTCTCCGATAGGTGGAATACGTAATGCAAACTCTTTTGAAAATAGAGCGCCCACAAATGAACCAACTACGATAAGTAAACAAAGCATACCGTATAAATTCTCATTTACAGGACTAACCTCTTCGAGGCCAAATAATCCAATTGTAGAGAAGAAATTTTCTCCCCAATTATTTATTCCACCACTGGCACCCCATGGGCTTTTTATTGCAAAAAGAAGGATATTTAATGTTCCTAGAACAATACCTCCTACCCATACAGGCCAATGCTTACCAAAAAAAGTTCGGAATAACTGGATTAATACATTATTGTCTTTTGAAGAATCAGACATATTAATAATCTCCTATGCTTTTTTTATTAACATACGTGTAACACCACCATCTAAATCTGTAGATTCAAGTAATTCATTACCAGTTTTTGCACACCAATTTGGCATATCTGATTTTGTACCTGGATCTGTTCCTAACATTTCAAGTATTTCACCTGATTTTAAGCCTTTCATAGCTTTAGCAAGCTTCATCATAGGCATTGGACAGCTAAGTCATTTACAATCTAAAGTTTCTTTAATTTCCATATCTAATCTAGTTTTAAAAATTTCACTTAACAAAGATTGTTAAATAATTAACACAACATTTATTAATATAAATGCACAATTTCATGCTTTTTTGGCATGCGCAACACCGAATAGTATGATTTAAATCATATATTTATTTTGTTGTAATCATTTAGAAAAAAGTTAGATATCATCTAATTTAATTTACCAACAGGCTATCTATCTATCATTCAACGCTTTACTCCGGTCGTGCCAAACTAAACAAAAAGATAAAATAACTGTTATTCAAAATGATTCTAATTTAATTGGAATATTTTTAGTAATTTTAAAACGTCAAATTTTAGAGTTTTATTAAATTAAACCAAAATTTCCAGGGATGAAAAAAGAAAAACGAGTACCCAATAGTTGTACTCTCAGCTATGAAGTTGCCAACTGTTTTAACAAGCTTACAGACGATGAATTACTACTATTGGAGAACAATAGAGTAGAAGTGTCTTACAAAAAAGGCGAGACTTTATGCAAACAGGGCACATATGCTTCACACATCATGTACATATGCACTGGTTTAGTGAAAATATACATGGAAAATGAAAACAGTAGCCTGACATTAAAAATACTGCCTTCCGGTAATATGATTGGTTTAACTTCTTTGATGGATGGTGGAAATATTTTTCAATACTCTGCCTATGCCTATCAAGATTCAAAGATACGTTTGATAGATATTAATATATTTAAAAAGCTTATTCTTCAAAACTCTGAGTTTGCAAATGAAGTAATTAACTTATTATGTGAAAACTCCATTCAAACATATACCAGGTTTTTTGCATTTACCCAAAAACAATCATACGGCAGGGTTGCAGACACCTTGTTATGTCTAGCATGTAATATCTTTAAAAATGAAGAATTTGATCTCCAATTAACCAGAAAAGAACTTGGAGAACTAACTGGTATGACTCCTGAAAGTGTCATCAGAATACTTTCAAAATTTAATCAAGATGAAATAATTGAAATTGATGGTAAGGTAATTAAGATTAAGAATAGGCACAAGCTGCAACAAATAAGTGAAAGAGGTTAAAATTATAACACTAGAATACATAAATCGGATATTATATATTCGATTTTTTTATGATAAAATAGTTTTTTAAATTAATGATAAGGTGTAATTGCTTTTCCAAAATAAGGAACTGTTTTTGATAAGTAGTATAGTACATAAGCGATTAAAATTCCGAAAATCGTTCCAACAAAAACATCAGAAGGAAAATGTACTCCCAAATAAATTCTCGAATATGAGACTAATATTGCCCATGCTATTATTATATAGGTATACCATTTCTTTCTTAAAAACAATAAACTGATAAATGCAAAACCAAAACTATTAGATGCATGACCCGAAAAGAAACCATACTGACCTCCAGTATAATCATTAACTATATGAATTTTTTCACAAAGTTCGGTATTATGAGTAGGACGGTAACGTTTTAATTTTTCCTTTGTAATGTGTGAGCCCTGATCAGTAATTGCAAAACTTATTAATGCAATTACCAAGGGTATCCAAAAGTGTTTTTTGTACTTTCTGATTATAAGGTATATAAATAACAAAATTACAGGTAACCAAAACAGTTTTGATGAAACAAAATACATAACAGGATCCAACCATTCTGCATTTGCTCCATTAAAGAATAATAAAAGCTGTTGATCGATATTTTCTAATTTTGATATCATTCGTTAATCTTTCTCCAAATAATATCTTTCAATTTATCAATATTGGAATTTGTCACTGATGAAATAAATACTATCTCTATTCCCTCATGTAAATCGGTTTTCAATAATTCCATTAATTCTTCATCCAATAAATCCGATTTTGTAATTGCTAGCAATCTACCTTTGTCGACTAACTCAGGATTATACATATTTAATTCATTCAGCAGTATTTTATACTCCTTATTAATATTATCAGTATCAGCAGGAATCATAAACAGAAGAATAGAATTTCTCTCAATATGTCTTAAAAACCTATGTCCTAATCCCCTACCCTGTGCAGCCCCTTCGATAATACCGGGAATATCAGCCATAACAAATGATCTATGATCTCTATATGACACAATCACCAAATTAGGGACTAAAGTAGTAAAAGGATAGTCAGCGATTTCGGGTTTTGCAGCAGAAACTACAGAAAGCAAAGTTGATTTACCAGCATTAGGAAAACCGACAAGCCCAACATCAGCTAGAAGTTTTAACTCTAAAATAACTGGTGCTTCAATACCTTCAAGTCCGGGCTGAGCATAACGTGGTGCTCTATTAGTTGAAGATTTAAATTCATTATTTCCTAGTCCTCCTTTACCTCCCGGGAAAAGGATATACTCTTGTCCTTCTTCTGTAATCTCGCAATACACCTCACCTGTTTCAGGATTTTTTGCAATTGTTCCTAATGGAACTTCGATAATTCTATCTTTCCCATTTGAACCAGATTTTAAAGCACCGCTTCCATTTTCTCCATGTTCGGCAAAAATGTGTTTACGGTACTTCAAATGTAATAAAGTCCACAATTGAGGATTTGCTTTTAAAATAATATGGCCACCTCTACCACCATTTCCACCATCAGGACCACCAAATTCGATGAATTTTTCTTTCCTAAAATGGGCAGACCCGGCTCCTCCGTTACCAGACCGGCAATATATCTTTACATAATCAACAAAATTCGAAGTTGCCATCTCTTTAATATTTTGGTAATCTTTGTTTTATACCCTCAAAAACAGTTTCTACACTTCCATGTCCATTTACTAATTTACAATTTCCTTTTTCAAGATAATAATCAGTAACGGGTTTGGTCCTCTCTTTATATAAGTTTAATCTATGTTCAATTATTGCCAAACTGTAATCATCAGGTCTATTACTATGTTCTTTCCTTTGTAGTAAACGATTCTTCAATTCAGACTCATGCACATCGATACTAATGCACAAATTTGATTCTATTTCTACTTTGTCTATCAAATCATCGAATGCAATACATTGAGCTTTTGTACGAGGAAAACCGTCAAGCACCATTCCCTTTAGATGTTTATTATTTCTAATAAAACCATTGATCATTTCCATAGCAATATTATCAGGAACAAAGTTTCCATCATCAATTCGTGCCTGAGCCAGTTTACCCAACTCAGTTCCCGCTTCGATTTCTTGCCTGAGTATATCTCCTGTGGAAATATGCACAAATCCCAAGTGGTCAGCAATCATTTTTGCCTGAGTTCCTTTGCCACTACCCGGAGGTCCTGAAATGATAACAGTGTGCATCTTAATGTTTTTTCAAAAGTACTACAAATAAAGAAAAAAAAAGCGGCATAAAGCCGCTTTAATATCATTATAACTACTATTATTTTACAATAGCTTTGAAAGTATCATTTTCGAAATACTTGAAGAATTCCATATCTTTAGCTGCAAGTTCTTTAAGAGAAGCATCTTTTGTACAAGCAGTTCTTAAGTTGTTGAATAAAATATCAGTGTCACCTTTACGTGCACCAGCAACAGCTTTAAGATAGAAGTTATATGCATTATCTTTATCAGCACCACAGTCTAATGCTTGAATTGCGCCATCATAGTCACCATTCATAATTTTAGCAAGACCAGCATTGAAGCTACATAACTCACCGAAGAAATCAACAGCAGTTGAATATTCACCAGCTTTAATTGCTAAAGCACCTTGTCCGGCAGCTGCTTCAGGAACACCTGTTGCAGATTGGAAACTTGTTTCAGCTTCTTCGTAGTTACCTTCTGAAAGATAAACATTACCTAAGTTATTAAATACTGTAGCGTTTGCTTCTAAGCTTTTAGCTTTTTCGATAGATGTTTTTGAACCAGCAACATCACCTTTTTTATACTGAACACATGCAATGTTGTTAAATCCTCTCCTCTCTTTTGGGAAAAGCTCAGTAGTTTTAGTGTAAACTGCTAATTTACCATCTAAATCTTCTTTAATATTACCTAAGTACAATAATTCTTCAACAGTTAAGCTATCTGGATCAGCTTTGAATAAAGCATCAATTTCCTCGTCAGTATGACCAATAAGCATCACATTAACTTTAATTTCAGAACGACGAAGAAGTGGGTGAATTTCTTTCTCTAATTCTTCGAAAGTTTCTGTCATGTTACGAATTTCTTCTTCACGTTTTTCAGGATCAGTATTCATGTTAACAACGCGTAAGATCATATCTTTGTCAGCAAGGTTTGATTCAGAAACTGCTTTCTTGAAACCTTCCCAGTCCTCTTCAGTAACTAAATATTTAAAGAAATCATCTTCTTTAAATTCTTCAATTTTTCTGAATTCACTTTTAACGAAGTTATCGATAGTTTTTGAACGGTCGTTAGAAACTTTAGAGTTCATTTCCATACTACCTTCTGGAGATGCATAAGAGATAAGCTCAACACCAACAAAGTCAACTCTGTCATTTTCTGTTACGCCTTCAACAAACTCTTTCAACTCAACGATTTCGTCTCTTTTTCTTTCAGTATACTTAAGCTCAGCGCGGTTTTTATCATAATTAACAAGACCCATTTTTGAATCAGGAATATCCTTTACAAATTTGTCTTTAGCTGCACTTGTTTCACCAACGAATTTAACAAGGTCTGGAGTAGCAACGATACCTTCAGCTATTACTTCAGGTTCGAAATCTTCAGTTTTGCTACCTTTGCTTGCAGTAATTCTAAGCTCTAAAGTTGAGCGTCTCATTTCTGGTTCATAATCAAATTTATCATTGTAGCTAAACTGACCGCCGGCTTTATACTCTATAACCTGAGCATTACCATCAATCTTTTCACCTTGAAGATAAACAGGAGTTAAAGCTTTTTCCCCACCTTCCCAAACTAATGTTGGAGTAATAGTAGCTGTAACCTTTTTGTTAAAATACTTCTCTGGGAAGTTTCCTTTAATGCTAACAGCAACTTCACCACCATGCATTTCCAAAACCTCTGGATTTACAGTGTAATTAATATCATCAGCATTTTCGATCATTTTTTTCAACCCATTACAGTTTGTAAAAGTAAACATAGCTGCAATAGCAAGAACAAAAATTAAGGTCTTTTTCATAATTTAATCATTTAATTATTTGACATTCAAAAATTTTCTTCACACTTAATTATAATAATGCAAAAATAATAATGATTTTCATAAAAAAAAATACTATTTCAATACTTTTTGTATTTTAAAACACAATTCTGTTAATTCCTCTGTCATAATTCTTATTAAATATAGTGTTAACAATAGTTTGATAATCTGATTCATTGTTAACAAAATCTATTGAATTTGTGTCAATTACTAGTATTCTAAGGTTTTTCTGCTGCTTAAAGAAGGTGAAATATCCATTTTCTATGCTTTTTAAGTAATCAGCAGTGATACTTTGCTCATAATCTCTACCCCTAAGTTTGATATTCTTTAAGAGATTATCTACATCCTTATGCAAATAAACATACAAATCCGGTTTTGGTAATGAGCCATATATTATATTGAACAGCTGTCGATAGAGTTTATACTCATCTTCCTGCAGTGTCGAAGATGAGAAGATAAGAGATTTCATAAAAAAATAGTCATACACAATCATACTGCTGAATAAGTCCAAACTATCAAGATTCTTCTTTAATTGATTGTATCTGTCAGCTAAAAATGAAAGCTCAAGTGGAAAAGAATATCTCTCAGGATTTTCATAAAACTTCGGTAAAAAAGGATTGTCAGCAAATTGCTCTAGAATAAGTCTGGCATTCCTATCCTCAGCAATTTTCATACTTAAGGAAGTCTTTCCTGCTCCAATATTTCCTTCTACAACCAGATAATTTAACTGCATACTTCAAAGTAAATAAATTATCGTAAAACTTCAATTTAATTTTTATAAAAAGATATTAACCACTGTGACGGATGACGGGTGACGGGTGAGCTAATCTGAGAAAACAAAAAAAATCCCGGTCAAGCCGGGATTCGATATCATATAATTATGCTTTTAGTAAATCGGAGTAAAATCCATATTATAAAATGCAAATGAATATACATCAGCAATTTCTTCAATCATTTTCATGGTTGGCTTACCTGCTCCATGACCAGCCTGTGTTTCAATCCTTATTAGAACTGGGTTCTCACCTTTGTATTTATTTTGCAAAGTAGCAATATACTTAAATGAGTGTGCTGGAACAACTCTGTCATCATGATCAGCTGTTGTTACAAGCACTGCAGGATATTCAACATCTTCTTTGATATTATGAATTGGAGAATAAGAATACAAATACTCGAACATTTCCTTACTATCTTCACTGGTACCATAATCTGTTGCCCAATATCGACCAATAGTAAACTGATGATATCTTAACATATCCATAACACCAACTGCAGGTAATGCTACAGCGAATAGATCGGGACGCTGGTTTGTAACTGCTCCTATTAACAACCCACCGTTTGAACCACCTTGAATAGCCAAACGTTCTGGAGAAGTATACTTATTATCTATTAAATATTCGGCAGCTGCAATAAAATCGTCAAAAACATTTTGCTTTTTCATTAATGTGCCAGCCTTATGCCATTCTTCACCATATTCACCTCCACCACGCAAATTTGCAATAACGACAACACCACCTTGCTCAAGCCACAATAATCTGGAAATACTAAAATAAGGTGTCAATGAAATATTAAAACCACCATAACCATAAAGTAGAGTTGGATTATTTCCATCTAGAGCGATTCCTTCACGATGAATAATAAACATAGGAATTTTTGTACCATCGGCAGATCTGTAAAAAATCTGTTTTGTTACATAGTCATCGGTTTTGATATCAATCTTAGATTTCTCATAAACCTCTGATTTATTATTCTCTATATCATATTTATAAATAGTTGCTGGATCGGTAAATGAGGTAAATGTGTAAAAAGTAAATGAATCTTCTCTTTCTCCGCTAAATCCGCTAATTGTTCCTATAGAACTATTATCCAAATCATGAAGATACTCACCCTCCTCGTCAAAAACTTTAACTACTGAATGTGCATCCATCATATAATTTGCAATAAAGCGACCACCAATAAATGAAACGTTTTGCAATACACCCTCTTCTTCGGCAATAAAATCTTTCCAGGCTGCTTTTGAAGGATTCTTAAGATTGATAGTTATTATTTTATATTTGGGTGCGTTATAATTTGTATAAACATATAACACGTCATCAATTTCATCAATAACTGAAAAGTCATCATCAAAATCAGTGATTAGCTTCACAACTTTTGAATTGGGCTTTGATAAATCTTTGTAATACAAAGCATTACCTGATGTAGAAACAGTTGCAGAAATAATCAAATACTTTTTACTCTCTGTAACACCAGCATAAAAACCGACTTCAGGATTCTCTGTATCTTCGTATATTAGGAGATCTTCTTCCTGATCTGTTACTAATTCATGATAATAGATTTTCGCATTAGTGTTAACACCGGAAAGTTCTTCGCCCTCAGCAGGTTCCGGATAACGAGTATAGTAGAAACCATTCTCATACCAAGAAATGCCCGAGAATTTCACCCATGATAAATGATCATCTAGGTCTTTTCCAGATTCAATTTCTCTAATATATATCTCCTGCCAATCACTCCCAGCTCTTGAGATTGCATAACCTAGATATTTTCCGTCATCAGAAACAGATACTGCTGATAAAGAAACTGTCCCATCAGAGGCTAATGTATTTGGATCTAATAATTCAATTTCATCTCCACCTAATGAATTTTTATAAAACAAGACACTCTGATTTTGCAAACCATCATTTTTATATAAGAAATATTTATCTCCTTTCTTTGATGGTGCAGAAACTTTAGGATAGTCACATATCTTAGTAAGTCTTTCCTTCATTTTTTCACGATAAGGAATAGTAGCAAGATATCCGAAAGTAAGTTCATTTTGTTGTTTAACCCACTCAGCTGTTTCAGCAGAATTATCATCTTCTAACCATCGATATGGATCTTTAACTACTGTACCAAAGTACTCATCTTCAACTTCAACAGTTTTTGTTTCAGGATAAATCAATTCGAATTCCATTTCATTATTGTTTTTGCTATTACAAGAGAATAGCGTAAAAAAAAGTATACCTGCAGATAAAAATATGAATGTTCTTTTCATTTTATAAATTATTGTTCGCTTCAAAAATAACAATTAAAATAACTAAAATATCTTTGTTTAACACTATATTAAGAATTTTTAAGATTATTGTTGACGTTTATATCAACTTAATTAAGCAAGGTCGATAAATTCAAATTTATTACCACAATATTCGAGAATTTTAATAAAATCTTCGAAAGAAATTGCGAGTAATGCATTTAATTCGTTAGGCAAGAATGTTAATCGATCTTTAGATTTAAGAGTTTCATCAATAAATACCTCAACATGTTTTTCTTCGTCATTAAACAAATTAAAAACAGAAATTGAACCAGGAGTTCCTTTTAGCCATTTATCTATTCGTTTTTGTGATGCAAATGAGATTTTTCCTTTTTTAAATTTACTTTCAAGAACTTTGATTTCAACATTTCTATAATAATCAGATATTACAATAAAATGTCTATTGCCTGTATGATTTCTTAGAAAAAGGTTTTTACATCTTGTGGCATTAATTTTTGTCCAGAACTTTCCATCATCTTCAGTAGAAAAATCCTTCGGTGATTCGTAATACTCATACTCTACTCCAATCTCATCGAGAGTTTTATAAACTATCTTTTGTCCAATCATTTACTATTAAAATATAAATCAAGCAACATTTTTGCAGCAACAAAACTACTTACTTTATTACTTATTACATCGTTTTCAAGTTCTTTTAGTTTATTTTTAATCTGCGTATTAATATAGAATTTTTCTTTTACTGCGGCATTTATTGTTTCATACATCCAGTATTTTGCTTGTCTGTTACGATTAGCGAGGAAATATCCATCAGATTTACAATGTATCAGGTAATCATTTATTGTATTCCATATATCATCAATACCATTGTTCTTTAAAGCTGAACATGTAATAACTTTCGGAACCCAACCTGATTCTGTTGGAGGGAATAAGTGTAAAGCATTTTCAAACTGAGCTTTTGCAAGTTTTGCTTTATTAATATTACTACCATCCGCCTTATTAATTGCAATTGTATCTGCCATCTCCATGATACCACGCTTTATTCCCTGAAGTTCATCACCAGCTCCGGCTAGCATTAAAAGCAAAAAGAAATCGACCATAGAATGAACTGCTGTTTAAGATTGCCCAACACCAACAGTTTCAATAAAGATAATATCATAACCTGCTGCTTCACACAAAATAATAGATTCTCGGGTTTTTCGTGCTACACCACCTAATGAACCGGCTGAAGGTGAAGGACGAATAAATGCAGATGGATGAATAGCTAAATCTTCCATTCTGGTTTTATCTCCTAGAATTGAACCACCACTTCTTTCGCTGCTTGGATCGACAGCAAGAACAGCTAATTTATGACCGCTGTTAACGACGTGCATTCCTAAGGCTTCAATAAATGTAGATTTTCCTACTCCCGGAACACCTGTAATTCCAATTCTTAGTGATGGCTTTTCATATTGTAAACATTTTTCAATAATCTTCTGTGATAATTCAAAATGTTCTGGCAATGTACTTTCAATTAGTGTTATTGCCCTACTTAAAATATTAACATCACCATCAATAATTACACTGACATAATCATCAACATCAAGATGTTGCTTTTGCTTTCTAAATTTAGCAATATTAGGATTTATTTGAGGTGGTTGATCAACACCATCATTAACAATTAAAGCAGAATTATCATGTTTGCTTTCTTCAACTTCACCCTTAAACTTTTTATTCTTCTCTGTCATAATTATCGGGTTTTATTCTCATTGAGAAAGTTCTTAACATAATCTGATATTCCATTCTCTAAATTTGTAAAATCAGCTGCATATCCGGCATTTCTCAATTTATTCAGATCTGCGCAAGTATAATATTGATATTTATCTCGGATGTCTTCAGGTGTATCTATATATTCCAGGACAGTTTCTTTACTCATTGCTTTAAATACAGCATTTGCCAATGAGTTAAATGTTTCTGCTTTTCCAGTTCCTAAATTATAAATCCCGGGTTTACTGCGATGAATCATAAAATACATCATTACGTCACAAACATCTTTTACATAAATAAAGTCACGCTTTTGTTCACCATCAGCATAATCATCACGATGTGATTTAAAGAGTTTTAATTTGCCGGTTTCATTAATCTGGTTAAATGCATGGTATATTACAGAAGCCATTCTGTTTTTATGATATTCATTAGGTCCATAGACATTAAAAAATTTCAACCCAGCCCAAAAGAACGGTTTTATCTCCTGTTTCAATACCCATTTATCAAATTCGTTCTTTGATACTCCATAAGGATTTAATGGTTTGAGTATTTCAGGATCTGTTGTATCGCTATATCCATTTTCACCAAGACCGTAGGTAGCCGCAGATGACGCATAAATAAGCGGTAATCCATATTCGCAACACTTACGCCAAACAGTTTTACTATACTCAGTATTTAATTTCGATAAAACCGACATATCAAATTCGGCAGTGTCTGTTCTTGCACCTAAATGAAAAACGAACTGTACAAATTTATGATTATCATCCAGCCATTTTGGAAAATCATTTCTATCTACAAATTGACTAACATCTTTATCTATAAAGTTCTGTTTTTTTTCTGGTCTGTCGAAATCATCAACCAAAACAAGGTCTTTATAATCCTTGTCAAGTAATTCAGCTGTAAGATTACTACCAATAAAGCCGGCTGCTCCTGTAATTATAATCATTGCGTATGTGTTTCTGCAAATTTACAATTTTTGAAAGAGTTGTAGTAACTTTTAGTGTTTTTTTTATTCTAACGCATATCTAGCGAGGGTAAATGTAAATGCGCGCGGTCGTGCGAATTTACATTTATCAAAAAAACTGCAACAAAAGCTGCAGTTTCAATATTTTTAATTGTTATCATGGTACGAACACATTCGCAAAATGATATTACGAGAATTATCTAATCAGCATGATATACACTTTCTTAGTTCGAACAGAGCCATCATACATTTCAGCTTCGACATAATAACTATAGTTATCAATATTCTGTAGCTGTCCTTTATAATAACCATCCCATCCCTGATTTATATCATCAGTATAAAACACCTCTTCACCCCAACGGTTAAATATACGGAATTGTAGTAAGTTCTTTATTCCAAAACCTTTAACATACACGACTTTGTTTCCATCATTTCCTAAAGGTGTAAACGCCATAGGAACGTCAAGGGAGTATTCCTCTCTTACTATAATATCAATAAAGTAATTATGTCTGAAACACTTCATGCTATCCTCAACTGTTAAATTATAACGAGTATCTTCTTCAGGATAGAATACAGGCATAGGACAGTCATAACATGAAATATGTGATTGTGGAGTCCATAAATAAGTCAAATTTTCCTGGTCTGCTACTAATAATGAATAGACAGAATCTCCAATCATAATACTATCAATTTCAGGAGTTAAAGTTATATTTTGTTCCTGCATAACTGTGATATATACAGAATCTGTACCTTCACATAAATGATCATTATATACCATTACAGTGTACATTGTATTTTCAGTCGGACTTACGCTTGGTGTTGCACTATTAACATCTGAAATTGCAGAATTTGGAGTCCAGTTATAACTTGTTCCACCTGTTGCGTAAATCGCTAATTCATCACCATAACATATAATTGTATCTTTATGAATAGTAACCTGAGGTACTGCCCACACTTCTATAGATGTTGTTGCTGTGTCTGTACATCCAAATGCATCTTCTATAGTCAATTCGATATCCACTGTTAAGTCTTCAGTTCCATTATTTTCAAAAGTAATTGGTTGACTACCAAGCCCAGTACCATATTCATCACCGTCTACCCACCAGGTAATAAAATCGTCTCCTTCTGAATCGCTGGTTAACAATGCATCATAAGGGGCACAAGCTCCACCATCAATAACAACAGCATCAGGGTCTGTGAGTAAAATTCCGGCATAAACATCGTGAATATAAATAGTATCTGTAAAATAAACAGTACAGAATGGACCAGAAGTAAGAGTCAGGTTTGCAATATAATATCCATCAACATGTATAATATCATAAGAGTGTTCAAATGAAGTAAGATCATATGCATCTCCTCCTCCAACTACCCAATTATAATCGATAACATCATTCATATCAGTCAACTCAAAATAGACTTGTTCATCAACACATGCATCATGAGTGCTAATATTTCTATCTGCATAAGGTCCTTCTACTATTAACTGCTGAGTATATGTATCAGTGCATCCTGCTGATGTCTCAATATTAAGAACAATATCATATGTGCCGGGCATCGTATACAGATAATCAGGGTCTTCGACATTAACAGTATCATTATTTCCCATAATCCATTGATAAGTCAATATCGTCTCAGGAGGTAAAACACTAGAGTTTTGAATAATATCAGGAGCTGCCGGATAACATGATAATGTATTATCACCAAGACTAAAATTAGCAGTTGGGTCTTGAACAATTATAAAATCTTCGTATGTTATTTCATCTGTACAACCTAACAAATTATCAACATTTAGAGTCACATCAAAATAGCCTCCTGAAGTATATGTATGTGTTGGATTTGGATTGTTCACTACTAGAGGAGCTCCTTCACCAAAGTTCCACGAATAAACGTATGACGGATAAGTTTCTCCTGCATTAAATGTAAGTTCATCTCCAACACAAGCAATTTGATTTGGTGCGGCAAATGCAGCGTTTACAGATGCAATAGTAATTAAATCGAAATAAGTTGTATCTGCCAAACAACCTGAAGCAGTTTGAACATAAACTGTCACATCATATGTTCCAACTTCGTCATACGTGTACTCAACAATGCTTCCATTTAACTGATCACCATTATTAAAGTCCCACAGAACCTGGATAATTGCTTCGTCTGCCACAGAATTATCAGTAAATGTTACATTAAGGCTATTACAACCAAAAGTGTCACTTACATTAATATCGATATCAGGTCCTAATATATGAATATCATCAGTTATTGAATTTTCGCAACCGTTTCCATCTCTAACAGTAAGTGTTATAGTATACCAGCCTGTATTGTTCCAAACATGTTGAACCGCTGACTCTGTAACCCAACCGGAATTTTGCCCGTCACCATAATCCCAGTAATATTCAGAAACATTAAGCGAAGATCCACCGTTTAAAATAAGTGGAGTTTCTGCACATATTTAATCATCAATAAGTGTAAAGATAGCTTGAGGTGCAGATATACTAATCTCAACAGAATCAACAAATTCACATGAAGTTATTGAATTATATGCAGTTACCCGACACCAATAGCTTTGTTGCGCCGGAAATGTTATTGGATATATATTATTTGTTGATGGATCTTCTTCTTCAATCATTATTTGAGTATCTCCACTCCAATAATAGAACTCCCAATGCCAATATTCGGCTTCGGTTTCATTTAAAGTAAAAACAAAATCCAGTGGACTTGCACAATCTGTCGAATTACTTATTGAATTTATAATAGGCCCATCAACATGAAGACTATCCCAATATATCGTATCTCGGCAACCGTTATACAAAGTGATAATGTTGAGGTCATACCAACCTGTATCCTGATCAAATGCATATTCAGTATATTCCTGACTTGCCTGTTGATTTTGTGAAGAATCAATCCACCAAGTAAATTCATAATCTTCCCAATCCCATTCAGCAAGCCACAATGCCATAGTGTCTTGTGCACAAATGTAGTGGTCTTCAAGTACAGTATGATCTTCATCATTATTAAAAACATCTATATCAGGTTCATACACAGTTCCAATATTTAAATCAACAGTTGAAGTTCCGATACATCCCTGGTCGTCTGTAATTGTTAATGTTACAGTATATTCACCAGCATCAAATGTTGAAGATTCTGCAGGACCTCCACCAGAAATTGTCTGGCCGTTATTAAAATCCAAACTATAGTCTTCAATACTTGGTTGAGGTGTTGTTCCTGTGTATGTAAAGTTAACTGTTAATGGTTCACATCCCTCAATTTCGTCAGCAGTAAAACTTGCATCAGGAACATTTATTGTAACTACAGGTCCGAAAGATGTATACGCACAACCATGCTCTGTCGTAACAGTTAAAGCAACAGGCCATGATCCAACAGAGTTAAAAGTATATGTTGGATTTGCTTCATTAGAAGATCCTCCATCCTGAAAGACCCAGAAATAACCTGTTACATTTGCAGAAACAGTACTGGAGAAGTCAACTTCAAAAGGAACAGTACAAGAATATAAGTTTGTCGGATCAGTTGTAAAAGAAGCTGTAACCTCTTCAACAGTCAAAGTAAAACTAGTACTAGCTTCACATGTTCCTCCTGGATCAACAGTAAATGTAACTTCATAATCACCTGAAGCCGAATAAATATGTTCAGGTGTTGGGTTATAACTTGTTGGAGAACCATCACCAAAATCCCATGAGCAAGAATAACTTGTTTCATTTTGAAAATGAACAGGTTGATCCTTACAAACAATATCGCCTTCCAAAACAGTATATTCTGGAGTAGCTGTTGTTAACTGAACAAAATCTGTATAAACAACTGTAGTTTCACAACCATATTCATCTGTTGCAGTTAAAGAAACATCATAAAGCCCATCAACTGTATATTCATGACTGGCAGGTGAGCCTGAACCTGTTGGGCTGCCATCACCAAAATCCCATTCAAGTGTGTATCCAAGTCCAAAAGAAGTTGTAACACTTGCAGTAAATTCTACCGTATGTGGAGTATAACACATATAAGGTTCATCTGCAGTAAAACTTACAACAGGAAGATTTGCAACTGAAACCAATCCATTACTGGTATATTCATCAGTACAATCATTAACGTCTGTTATAATAAGACTAACATTAAAGCTACCTCCAGTAGTGTATGGATGTGAAGGATTCTGAGTTGTTGAACTAAATCCATCACCAAAATACCATTGCCAACCATTTATAGGGCCATCACCTTCAATTGATTCATCATTAAAACTAGCATTATATGGGACACATCCTGTTAAAGGAGTTTCTGCAAATCATGCTGATGGTGGGTCATAGATAGTTATCTCCATAGTATTTGACTCAGTAAAACCATCGCAGGTAACTTCAAGAGAAACAGTATAAGTACCTCCACTATTATAATAAAAAGTAGGATTCTCATTATTTGAATTATCTCCACTACCGTCTAACCAATAATAAGTAGCGGCTCCAGTGCATCCTGTTGTTGTATTTGTAAAAGTAATTTCCGCCGGTGCACATGCTTCTATAGCTGAAGCATCAAAGCTAACAACCGGTTGAGCAAAACTAATTGATGCAAATAAAACAAACATCAAAACCCAAAATATTCTCATACCTTTTTTCATTATTACAATGCTTTTAATTAAAAAACAGTATCTTTCGATATTACAAACAAAATTAAACTTTTTTACTTAAAAAACAATTTGCATAGGTAAAAAATATTAAAAACTGTTTGATGACGGGTGACGGGTGACGGGTGACGGATGACCGATGACCGGTGACGGGTGACGGGTGACGGATGACCGATGATGGGTGACAGATGACGGATGACAGGTGACCGGTGTAGGATGAATGATGTAACGGAAATACGAAATACTTAATAAACATTCACAGGTATTGTATAAAAAGCTATAACTGATAATTGTTGTTAAGAGAACCTATCAGCTATAGCCTGTTTTCAGTAATAATTTATTGTTTAATAAGTTTTTTATTACATGTAAAATTAGGGAATAATAGTCTATTGAATTATAAATAACAATTTGATAATAAACAAATATTATGTTTTAATTCTAGAATTACATTTTCCATGATATAAATTTATTAAATTTTTATATAAATTACAAGCAACTAACTAAACATTACTATTCAAACATAGAAAAATATAAGCATGCTTAAAAGAATCAAATATCACATTAGTTTTATATTATCTGTTTATCTCTTTTTCAATATTCACACTCCAATGTCATGCTTTTTTTGAGTAAAATTTGTAAGTTGTCAAAGCAAATATTATATTTGAACAAAATATATAAAGTCTTAAGCATTGAAAAAGATAGTTTTTATATTAGTCGGGATAGCAATAAGTTGCTTATTTACTAGCAAAATTGTGAATGCACAAGATATTCACTTTTCTCAGTTTTATGCATCACCTATGTCACTAAATCCTTCCCAAACAGGATTTTTTGATGGCAATTGGAGATTTACTAACAATTATCGTACTCAATGGAGTGCCATAGGTATTCCTTACAAAACTATATCAGCTGGTTTTGATAAACCCTTTAAACTAACAAAAGACTCTGATATTGGATTAGGAGTGTTCTTTGTAAATGATAAGTCTGGAAGCAGTATGCTTACTGTAAATAAACTATTCTTGTCTGCAAATTATATGCGTAAGATTGATCAGATTCACCAAATTGGAGTAGGTTTGCAAGTAGGATATATAGTTAAATCATTCTCTCTTGACGGATTAACTGTACCAAGTCAATACAACTAAACAAGTGGTGTATTTGACCCAGAATTACCGAACAATATTACTACATGGGACGAGAATATTAATTATCCCGATATTAACTTTGGCGTATCATATAAAGGAGACTTTGGCAAGCTTAAACCTTTTGGTGGACTCGCAATTTTTCATATTAACAGTCCGGAAGAATCTTTCTTAAGAACTGAAGATAATTTACCAATGCGTGTAGTTATACATGGTGGTGTAGAATATCCTCTAAAAGATAATATTATACTTAAGCCACATTTATTAACTATGTATCACAAACGTGCCGGAGACTGGATTATCGGCTCACAAGCATATTACCTTTTAGATGAAGGAAATCTGATTGAGAAAGCTTTTGGTGGTTTTGAAATGCGTACAGCTCTAAATACTTTTGATGCTCTTATTTTCACAGGTGGTGTGAGTGTTTATGGATTTGATGTTGGATTAAGTTATGATATTAACGTATCCAAACTTAGCCAGGCAACAAATAACCGAGGTGCATTTGAAATTTCTATTGTATATAAAGATCTTAGTAGGACTCTTACTCAAGTAGCCCTACCATGTGACAGGTATTAGGATTAGTGCAGAAAACTTAAGTGTAAAAGAAACAAACTAGCAGATGAAAAGAATATTACTTATAGCCGCAATAATATCACTTTCAGCAGGATATGTTTTTAGTCAGGATAAAGATCCTAATACTGAAACATTAAAACCATTTCAAGTACTAAAGAAAGCTAAAATTGCTGAAAAGTCAGGTGACATTTTCTCAGCTATTGATTATTATAAAATCTATAACGAACTAAAACCAGATAAACCAAAAGTACTAAGTGCACTTGGAAACCTTTACCTTAGAGAAAAAAATTACAGGGAAGCCAAAGTATATTTACTAAAATCCTATAAAACTGACCCTAAAAAGAATTTCCTAGACCTGTTTAATTATGCCAGATGTTTGCATATTTTAGGTGAATATGAAGAAGCTGATAAATATTTTAATTTGTTTATCTCTGAAACTAAAAGAGAACGAGACCTTAAAACATATAACAGACTAGCTAAAGATTACATCGAAGGTATAGCTGCAATACCAGTTTTGGTCGATAGCCCATTAAACGTAATTATAACATTGCTAGACACAGCTGTAAATAAACCTCATATCGATTTCTCTCCCATCCCTTATGATAAGGATAAACTTATATTTGCATCTTTACCAGAAGACGAAATCAAATATTATGACCCTGACGTAGACATTTTACACACAAGAAAATTCTATTTAGCACAAAGACAAGGCGATAAATGGAAAAATCTTGGAGAATGGGATACAACTATTAACGGAGTAAATATCAATACCGGTAATTGTGCCTTCTCTGCAGATAAACAAAGATTTTACTTTTCCAGATGCGAAAAAGATTTTAAACATAATGTAATTTGTAAAATATTTGTTTCTGAATTGAAAGACAATGAATGGCAAGAGCCTATAGCTCTTCCGGAAATTGTAAACATGCCAATGACCAGCAATACAATGCCGACAATAGGAGTTTCACGAAAAAGCACGGATGTTTTGTATTTTGTTTCAAATCGCGAAGAAGGTCGTGGTGGCTGGGATATATGGTACACATATTTTGATCCTAAAAAAGAACTTTGGAAAGAACCTAAAAACTGTGGTAAAAGAATCAATACTGTTATGGACGAAATAACTCCATATTACAATATTGATACAAAAACAATGTATTTTAGCTCTGAAGGACAGCCTGGAATGGGTGGATTTGATATTTATAAAACTTTTGGTGAAGGAAAGAGTTTCGAAGGGGCCAAAAATGTTGGCTATCCAATAAATTCAAGTTTTGACGACTTATATTATATTCTTGAGGATACAAGACACAGAGGTTATTTCACATCAAATCGTAGTGGTGGATATTCATTGCGTCACGAAAATTGCTGTGATGATATATATGAATTTATTTACAGAGACTTTATAAATATCGCAGTTACAGGCGAAGTCTTCGGTATTACTGATTCGCTATTTTTCCTAAGTATCAGAGATGAATACAAAGCTGATATGGATCTTGGCTTAGATGTACTTGACAAAAGTGATGAAATAGAGCTACTCTATGATTATCCGGTAAACTTATTTGTTAAAGACGATCAGGGAAGAGAGTTCTTTGTAAAGACAAGTATGACGACACCAGGAAATTATTTCTTTAATCTGGATCAAGGTAAAGATTACGTAATATCAGTAAAAGACTTTAACAATAAAGAGATACGATTACCTTTAACAACTAAGGGGATTACAAGATCGGACACATTGGTAATGGATGCAATTATGGTTAGTACATTCCCATCTCAGTCTTTTATTGTTAAAAACATTTATTATGAATTTGCAAAGGCTGAATTGACTGACTCTGCAAAAATCACTATTGACAATACCATTTACAAAATACTTGAAGCATATCCAAACCTAATAGTAGAGATTAGTTCTCACACTGATAGTGTTGATACAGATGAGTTTAATATGCAATTATCTCAGGACAGAGCTCAATCAGTTGTTGATTACCTAATCGATAAAGGTATTGACGAAGAAAGACTTGTACCTAAAGGTTATGGCGAGCATTATCCAATTGCTCCTAACACTAATCCAGATGGTACTGACAATCCTGAAGGACGTCAGAAAAACAGACGAACCGAATTAAAGGTTCTTGGACAAATTGACGAAGATGACGAATTGATTTATGAAGAAGATACATGGTAAGTATTCCGCTTCTAAAAGATAATCATAACCACTTTTATACATATTCAGGGCTAAACAAAGCCCTGGATTTGTTTAATACTAATGAGAAAAAACAAGCACTCGATTTATTACTAAAAGACAAAAATGAAATCACCATTGCTAAAGGTTGGTTTGACGCATACTACAATTTTACCGATAGTGATTTTAATAATAATCAAGCTGTAATTATTATAAACAATTCTTTGCACAAATATTACTTCAATAGTAAAGCTGCAAACATAATATGCCAGAGTTTCCCTGCATGGGTTGAAAACAACAATAATCAGCTATGGGTAGAAAAGAATCTCCAGCAAATCATTAGTTTTATTTCCGGATTCTTCAAATTTGATAAAAATAGTTTAGAACATGCTTTAAAAGATTCTGAAAAAAAAGGCATTTACATTAATTCTGATATGTACATTTCAGATTCTGAATTAATTGATTTCACAATAGAATCCGGACATCAGGAAAGAATAGATTTGTGGATTTCTCCTAGATTATTTCCAGAATTAAATCAAAATCAAAAAGATAAGGTCAAAGGAGTTAAAATATTTACTGATGGTGCTCTTGGTGCTTGCACAGCGACAATTTCAGGATATAAAATAAACTCAAATCCCATACTGACGTATTCTGATAGTCAAATATTGCAAACTATCGAAGAATTATTAGAATTAAATACAGGTTTGGCAATACACTGCATTGGAGACAAAGCATCTGAACAAGTTATTAAAAGCCTCGAGGAATTAAAACAATCTATCGGCTCTCAGGATATAAGAATTGAACATTCACAATTCATTACTAAAGATCAAGCAATACGCGCTAAAAAACTTGGAATTATTTTGAGTATGCAGCCAAATTTCAATTGGGATTCTGTAATTTACTCAGACAGACTTAGCCAAAAGCACTGCGAAATAAACAATCCATTTAGAATGCTGATTGATGATGCAGGCTTTATTCCAGGGAAAGACCTTATTTTTGGTTCAGATGGAATGCCAAGTGGGATCGATGGCTGTATACAACAAAGCATCTTCCCTCCTGTTCCGGGACAAAAGTTAAGTCTAGATGAATTTATTGCAGGATATTGTATCGACAAAACAAAACCTGGTTATATTCAACTCGAAATTGATGAATTAAAAAAGAAGGTTGTGAGTACAGTTATTCTGGCATGATTTTCAATATATTTATTGCTGAATCAACATATTAAATATAATTTTGTATTTAAACTTCTTAAATAATGAATAATTTAATAAAAACTTTTTCCCTTATTATTGCCTTAACACTTTCATGTTATTTTGTAAATGCACAGACAAACTTAAAAGTAACATTATCAGGAGTACCTGAAAGCAAACTGCAAATATATTCTATCGCTGAAGGAAACAACAATCTGATAAAAGAGTTTCCATCAGTAAGAAATGGTGAACAAAAGAATATTGAAATTCCTGAAAAATATTTACCTGGTGAATTTATTCTGTTTTTTGAGTATGCCGGAAAGCAAGGATCTGGAAGGCCACAACAAGCAGAACGTATGATAATTATCAATAAGCAAAATGTTGTGTTTTTTGCAAATCCTAATTTTATAAATAACCCAGACAGCTCATACTTTAATGAATCTGACATTGAAAACAAAGTTCTAAGTGAATTTGCAAATCAAACTATGCAAAACCTTGAAATGCTTGATGTAATTCAGACTTTCATACTTAAATATGATAATCAGGATTCTGATTTTTACAAATCTGGAATAAAAGAGTTTCAGGATAGAAGAAAAGAACACAATGATTGGATAGACAATCAACTAAAAGAACATAAAAATCTTTTTTGTTCAAATATGTTCTATTTCTACTATGTTCCTGATGTAAACTGGGAAGGAAACATTATGGAACGTCAACAAAGCCTGATAGATAATTATTTTACAGGTATGGATTTCACCAACAAAAACATCCTCAGAACTTCGTATTTAAAATCGTGGATGGATAATTATGTAAACAAATACATTGAGCTTGCAACAAGTCAGGAAATGCTGACTGAATTATTTCTTGAGGCTGGTGAAAAAGCAATTGAAGAATCAAAAAAAGGTGATCCATATTTCTATGGCTGGATGGTTGATTATTTTTTCAATGGATACGAAATGATGAATATTCAGGAAGGCATTACAATGCTTGAGAAATACACTAAAGATCCCAATTGCATGACCTATAAAAGAAAGGAAATTGACAAAAGAGTTACAGGCATACAAAACTTAACAGACGGTGCAATTTCCCCTGATTTTACATTTAAAGATGAATCAGGTAAAGATATTAGTTTTCACAATTATAAAACAAAAGCACCATACAAACTTGTTTTATTTTGGTCTGCAGATTGTAAACATTGTCATGCCCTGATAACAGAATTATTTGCATGGCATAAAAACAATAAATCAAAACTCGAAGTTTTTGCTTTAAGTCTAGACGAGTCAGATACAGAAATTCCTAAATGGGAAAAACGCATTCCGGAATTGCCCGGTTGGATTCATATTTTGACACAGGGTGGGATTAACAGTAAAGAAGCAGAATCATATTATATATTATCCACTCCGACAATGTTTCTGGTTGATGCTAAAACTAATAAAATTGTTGCATCTCCAATGAGTTTTGAGGAGTTGATGAAAATTATAAACTAAAACGTAAATAAAAGTGTTTATTGCTTTATTAGCTTCTTAAGTCTTACTCCATTCTTTTCAGAATAAACAACAAATATATATGTTCCATTTTCAAGTTCTGATATATCTATATCTGTATCTCCATTAATACTTATTGTCATTACTAATTTTCCGACAACATCGTATATCTTCAAAATATTTTTATTTGTAACATTTATTACCCTAACTGTTTTTTTTTCAGGATTTGGATATAAATCAAAACTATCTATATCAAAATTCAAATACTCCTCCTCATTAATAAAATCAAGGCTCATTGAAGAACTATATGTTATACCTGCTTCATTAGTTGCATATGATCTAACAAAATAAGTTTGTCCACTTTCCAAATTAGAAACGACACTGCTAAATTCTCCAGAACCGGCACCTTCATTCGTCAAACCATCACAATCTGCAACTACAGGATCTTCGTAAAGACTCCAGACAAAACCTTTTGACATCACAGGGTAATCCCCCTCATCTAAAACAGTACCTGTAAAGAGGGCTGACCCTTGAGTAAAATTAGTTACTGAATTAATTTCAACCTCTGGAAGATTCCCATTTGATAATCCTAAAACAGTTATATTTAAGCTTGTATCAAACATGCAGCCCAATTCATCTATAACAAAACATGTAAAAATTTCTTCAGAAGTCACATCAGGTGTTGATGTTGTAAAGTATGTCCCAGAAACACACAATGAATCTGTTGGACCTACCATATAAGAACCATATCCTCCTTCCCAATCAATAACCTGATAATTAGTTGAATAATTAGACATCGTGAATACCTCATCAGTAAAATCAAGTTGCCAGCTATTAAGATATCCAGTATCTGCAGACCATTGATCATATATTAAGATCTTCCATTCTCCATTTATCGGACAACCCACTAAGTTTTCAAAACTTTCATATGGCAAGAATTCCCCTGCACTAACAGTTCCGACACTTAAAGTGTTAACGTAATCATGTAGTGTCATATCTGCGTTCGGAGCAAATGTATACCAAAAGCCTACATCAGGTGGCTCACCCAGATTTATTCCACCACCATCTTGTTCAACCAGCTGCATCCTTTGACCATTTGGACATTCTAAAAACATCGCAAGATCTCCCAAAAATGAATGAACTAAATTCAGATTAACAGAATTGAATGAATTTTCTGAATTTATGATATCACCATCATTAAATAAATCAATAAATATACTTGATGATGTTTCATATACATTACCATCACAGTATATAATTAATGTTGTATCAGTATTTTCGAACAACTGATATGAAATTTCCGGAGTCCAAATTGTATCATTAAAGGCAACACACATTTCGACAAACTCTCCTTGTAGAATAGTATTATTTGAAAGATAAGTGGACTCAGATACCCAATCAATTGGGAATGAGACTCTAACAATCTGATTTATTATATTAGCATTTTCACAACCTTGTGAATCTGTAATAGTTACCAAAAGATTATATCCTCCACTTTCAGGATAAATATGTGAAACTTCGTTTAAGCCTATTCCTTCTTCAATTGGACTTCCATCACCAAAATCCCAAGTATAGTATATCGATTCATCATCCAATGGATATGCAGCAGGTGGATATGTCCCTGATAATTGTATCTGCATTTCATTAGGTTGATCATTTTCGTAATCCCAACAAACATCTAAATTATTTTCGGAAGAAAGCTGTGGTTCAGAATATACAATATTTAAATCTACTTCACCACAATAATCAGCATCAAAACTTCTAACTTCACCATAAGCTGTACCAACACTATTTATAGCATATGCCCTAAAATAATAGGTTGTTCCCTGCATTAAACCATAAAAAGTTGAAAATATCTCAAAATCAATTGAAGGATCAGATATAATCTCAACATTATCTTCAACAGTTAAAAATGGATTTAACCCAATTATTATTCCTTTGTTAGCCAACAATTCATTACCATCAAACAACACATTTCCAGACAATATTACGGAATCTGGACAAATTGAAATTACATCTCCTGTAATTACTTCTGGCACAACTATTTCACTATTCAAATTCTTCATACAACGTACTGAAAAAGCAGCATTCCAACTGGATAATTCACCTCTCCAAATTCGAGGACTGCTATAGGCCAAACGTCGATAAATAAAATCATTTACACTTGTATCAGCTGAAACCCAGAAATTCCCATAAGCCCCTACTGAACTAATTCCTGTATTATATTTTGCTCCACCTGGTAAAGCATTAAAACCTGATACTCCAAATTCATCATCTAGCACCAAAGAATCAATATTCCATTTACTATAATTACCTGCAAGTTTACATCCTTCGTTATCCCCACGATAAAAATCGAAAATTTCTTCATCCGGAATACCCATGTTCATTTCAAAAACAATCCACTCCTGCTCAGATGGCAAATGCCATCCACTTGGGCAAATCACCTGAACTCCAATTTGATTATTAGGTGCACTTCCTCCTCCAGTTGCTGCATACCAGTTATAAAGCACGCCATAAGCCGCATACCCCTCAGTGTTTATAGCCTCCCATACATCATTCTCTTCACCAGAATAGCTTGAAACAAAATATTGTGGGCTAGTCATTTCTAAATCAGATGAAAGACTATCTACACTTGGCAAATATTTTAAATTCTCCGCCATCCAACATTGATTACCGATCTTAACAGTTTTATAAGAGTTTAGGTCTCTCTCATCAGTTATTATTCCACAATTCTCAACAGAAACAGTGGTTAAAAGATGTGCCTGTCCATACTGCAACCCAAAACTTGTAATTGCAAATGCTTTACAATAATAATTTGTTCCAACCATCAATTTGTCACAATAAAACTCAAAATCTAAACTATTATCATCGCTAAGATATGTTCTTAGGTTATTTTGATATGTAACATTAGGTCCAATACCAACTAAAACACCTTTTTGAAAAACTACAACGTCGTCACTAGTAACGATCTCTCATCCAATTAGCGCAGATGTTAAAGTAACATCTGTAGGGGTATAAGTAATTATTTCCGGTTCTTCAGTATCTTCAGACAAATCTTTAACACAACGTATAGAAAATCCATATTCCTTCTCTCTTTCGTATCGTCTAATATCCCCCAAACCTGAATGCATATAATAACAAAAAGCATCTATTTCATCCAAAGGTGTTGCAGACCACATATATGAAACATATCCATTATCACCGAAATTACCAGATAAATAATGTCTGATACCTCCAGGCAAAGCTGAAAACCCGAAAAGATTTGTTCCATAACACTCATCATTATAGTATTCCCATCTAGGCTGATCATTAACTTCACATTCACATTGCAATGGTGTTGCCCCTTGTCTACATGATTTTAGAGAATTTCCCATTCCATATTCATCATTTATGTTTTCGATACCAAAATTATCTTGTATTTCTTTAAACATAAATGACCACTCTAATGTATCGGGCAAATGCCATCCTTCTGGACAAGCGTCAATAGCAGCATACCAATTATAAAGGACTCCATAATCACCATAATTAGGATTACTGAGAGCATATATTGTTGAATTAGCAATATCATCATAATCATATACAGCATATCTTGGATCAGTTGAATACCACTCAGCATCATTCCCTGTGACCTCAGGCAAATATTTTAAGTTCTCGGCCATCCAACATTGGGATCCAATAATTACTGTTTCATAGACTTTACCATTCCTATCGTCAAAAAGAACACCACAATTATCATATTCGATTGTGCTTGCAGAAATCACATCTCCATATGCAATACCAGAACTATTAATTGCATAAGCTCTAAAATAATACTCAGTATTTTTATCTAAACCATTAATAGAAACTTCATATACCCCAGGTCCTACACCACTAGCTAAATAACCCAAGTTATTATCAATATCTAAAGTAGGGGTAGTATTATAGATTAAACCTCTTTCAACAACTGGAACGCCACCACTACTTACAACCTCACACTACACTTTAATCATAGTAGCTTCGGTTGATATAATATCATTTGTCGACACTTGAGGCACATCAGCTAAAGGGCTATAGTCTTTAATGCATCTAATAGGAGAACCATTTCTTTTATTCTGATGGTATAGATTAATATTATCAGATGAACCAAAGAATATAATACTTGCATTATAATCTGTAGTATATCCAACTATCCAGAAACCTGTCGAGCTGCCCATATTTGAGTAAGTACCATTATAAGATCTTGTTCCTGAAGGTAATACAGAAAAACCAAACCAATCGCTTCTACAGTCGTCACTTACACCGTAATTCCAATATGGATGCTCGACAACCTGACAATAGCAATCAATTAATGAATTTAAAGACCTGCATGAAACTAAAGTATGAGCAACACCTTGACAAGCGCTATTAGATTCATTAATAAGGTCATATGTTTGTTCTAGATAACTAATTAATACATCCCACTCATTTATGGTCGGCAAATGCCAGCCATCTGTACATGCATTTGGGGCTGATGCCCAATTATATAAAACACCATATGCATTGTAGTATTCAGTAGCTTCAGCATCTAGAATAGAGTTTGCTTCATCTGTATAATCATATACAGTATAAGCTGGCTCATTTGTAGACCAATCTGAATTAGGGCCATTAATTGATGGTAAATACTTAAGATTCTCAGACATCCAACATTGTTCTCCTATAATGCTTGTTTTATATGTCTTGCCATCTCTAGAATCAACTAACTCACCACAATCTGAGAAAGCTAATGTATTTATTTCAATCTCATTGCTATAACCTATCCCAACATTGTTTTCTGCAAATGCTCTAATGTAATATGTGCTATTTGGTGAAAAACCTTGTAAAGTAGCCGCATATTCCAATAATTGATCTTCTATAAGTTTGTATGATTCACATGATTCTAATTCAGGCGATGGGGTACTACTAATAACAAACCCTCTCAACACAATATTATCTCCTCCTATATCAGTAATTTCTGCACTTAAATCAACAGCATTCTCTGTTGTCGGACCTACTTGATTTAAAACTAAACTTGGAATACTGGCAGATAAATCAGCATGTTTAATACAGCGAATAGAATAACCCGGGCTGTATGTCTCTGTAATGTTAACATCGTTTAGATAATAATCATTACTGGTATGACTAAGTGTAAAAAGTAAAGGTGTTGAAGTATGATTAATATAATCGTAATCATCTACCCAGAACCTACCACTATAGATTAAACCTGAGAAATCATCAGTTCTGTGTCCTCCTGGAAAAGCATTAAACCCAACAAAATTTCTACTGACAGCAGAATTACTAACAGACCAATATGGATGATTTGTTGTTGAACAATAACAACCTTCGAGACTCTTGTTACATGATTTCATTGCATTTCCCAAACCCAAAAAGTATTCCTCAAAATACTCAATAGAGTACTCCTCAACACTAACAAATAATTGTTCCAATTCTGTGTTTGTCGGCAAATGCCAACCTTCAGGACATGCATCTTGTGCAGCTGGCCAATTATATAATGCGCCATAATTCAAATAGTTCTCCTCTAGCTTTGCATCTGCAACAGAGTTTAAGGCATCTAAATAAGCATAAACTGCATATTTGGGATCTTCAGAAACCCACTCCTCATTGGGACCTGTTACTTCCTGTAAATATTTTAAATTTTCAGCCAACCAGCATTGATTCCCAATTTGCACAGTTTTATAGATATTACCATCTCTAATATCTGTCAATAAGCCACAATCATCAAAGTTTGGCATTAAAATCTCAATTTCATCTCCATAAGCTGTGTCCACAAGATTTATTGCATAAGCCCTAATATAGTAAGTTGAATCGTCATTAAACCCAAGCAGTTTTGTGGTATAATTCTCGCTACTCATACCACAAAGAATTTTTCCGTCATTTAATTATAAATTTATACCAGTAAAATTACCATAAACAATTCCCTTTTCAACAATCGAACACGAACCATCATTTACGATTTCTCCTCCTGTCACAAAACTCATTTGTGTAATATCAAATGGTTCAACAGTAATAATTTCTGGAGCTATTGCTCCTAAAGATGTTTCTTGAATACATCGAATTGAATACCCCATTTCTCGCTCACGATACGAAATATTTAAGTTATTATTATCGATAGACATTGAAAATCTTACCGACTGATTATCCTTATTAATATTCGATCCCCACCAGTAACCTGTAGACCCCATATCAAGAAAACTACCTGTTAAATGTCTCAAACCTCCGGGTAATGCATTAAAACCATAATTATCAATTCCATAATAATCTGATTCATCCCATCTTGGATGTTGCTCAGTTTCACACATTTCACCCAATGGTGACGACTCTTGTCTACAAGACTTTAATAGATAAGCATGATCAAATTCTGAGGTATTTATTATATAATTTTCCAATACATTTAAATCAGTTTCTGTGGGTAGTCGCCAACCCTCCGGGCAAGCAGCGTTAGCAGCATAACTATTGTACAGTACACAATAATTTCTATATTCATCTTCAAGGATTGCTTGCGAAACAAGATTGTCATTACTTATGTAATCATATACTGCGTAATTTGAAGATTCACTGTACCAATCTGCAAAATCACCTGTAACAGTTGGCAAATATCTAAGATTTTCAGCCATCCAACATTGTGCACCAATCTCAACTGTTTCATATGTATTCCCATCGCGCAAATCTGTTATTACTCCACAATTATTCAGTTCTAGTGTTGAAAACTGTTCTGTATCACTATATGTTATTCCATCATCATTTATAGCATATGCTCTTATATAATATATCTGCCCATCATTAAAACCTGTAATAGTATCACAAAACAATCCAATATCTTCACCTGAGTCCGAAAATCCCATACCTGTTTCTATTATTGGATTCATTGTATCATCCCAAACAAAACCTCTATTAGTAACAAAATTTACATTCTCATTTAGCACTTCACATTGTAGAGATACTGAAGTATTTCCTACTTCTACTATTTGTAATGAAGATATAATTGGCTGACTAAATACCTTTAATGAACTACTAAAGAATAAGATAATCAGAATCAATAATTTTACTTTTGTCTTCAACATAAAACTATCAACTAATTAAAAAGTTAAAAAAATGTTTAAAGAATAAACGCCAATTCCATCCCAAAAACAATCTCATCCATATTTACATTTTCCGGATCAGGTTGATTTAAAATAGGAAGTGAGGATGATTGTACTTTAATTTCGCCGGATAAAACAATTTCTTCTTCAGTCTGAGATATAATTGCTGGAAATTCTATTGAAACAGTAGTTTCTTCCATTATCAATTCAGCTTTAACAGTAAAATTACCATCTTCATTATCAATAAACTCATTCATTTTTAGAGTTGCAGGAGGATAAGTTTCATTAACAAAAAAGCTCTCTTCTTCTTCACTGTAAAAACGTGTTAAGCTAAGATCTATCTCAACTTCTCCTTTTACAATAATATCATCTTCGGTATATAATTCACCCTCTGTTGGAATTAAACTACCTGATGTTTCATACTGAACATTATCCATTGTAACATCAACATAAGCGCCAAACATAAAGACTTGCTTACTAATGTGCTTATAATCCACATTACGCACCCATGAAATTAGAGATTGTTCTTTGTCAAGTTTGTATTCCTTTTTGACTATTTGATTTTCCTCAGTGTTGTCATTTACTTCTGAATTTGTTGAAGAGTTGCAAGCAAAACTGCTAAATATTATCAGAAGTGCTACGATTGATAATAGATTTTTCATAGTTGTTTGGTTTGTTTTCCCAAACTTACGAATAATTATAATACGGATGAATTATATTTTACCAGTCTGTATAATTTTCTTCGGCTAACGAAATATTATCTTCATCAACAACTGATTCTGAGTTTTCGTCTATTATATAGGTTTCAACTTCTTCTTCAACCTCAATAACACTAACATCATCAATATAATAATATGAGTAGTTGAAAGCTGATTCATTGCTTTGCATCATATAATTTGTAGAGAAATTATTTTTAAAGTTTCCAATTGTTAAATATTTTTCGCCACCCTGAGCGGTATAATAACCTTCAATTGCTACCCAGTAATTTTGATTCATCAGGACATTTCCTGTCGGATTTTCAACAACCGGTATTATCTCAAGAACTTCTTTATGAGTTGTCCATTCATTCCCGACCGTTACACATGCTCCTACACCATCAACAGCAAACCTTGAATTTGTAGAATTGCATACCCAGAAAGTTATCTTGTATGTTTTACCTTTTACTAATTCTGATTTTAACTCGTTTTGTATGTATTCACGATAAATAACAGCTTTTTCTCCAGTGATTTTGTTATCCCTGGTGAAATTCTGACGCAAAATAATTCCAACATATCCTTCACCAGAATGAGCTTCTGCACGACCTGCAAAGTTTATTGGCACACCAGCTTCTTTTTTACTGCACACATTAAAATAATCAGGAGTTCCTTTGTTTGGCACTTGCCAATCAGGAATAAGTTTTCTTGAAGGTCTTCCTACTATACCTGCAGGACAAATTCTATAATCTTCAAAACTCGGATTTCTTACCAGATTTACACCTTTTTCTTTATATACAATTCGCTCCTCTATTTTTAATTGAGAAACATTAGTATCTAATATAACATCCTGATTAATCAAATCCTCATCCGACAAATCAATATCAATATTTAAATATACTATTAGATCAGCAGGATAATATTCTGGAATATCTGTATTTTCTTCTGTAATCCTTGTTATTTGAGAATCACCGGCTTCAGTAAATTCAAAAGTCTCTTCTATATTTTCATCCTCTGAATGTAAATTTAATGCAGTATTATCTTTATACAATTCGTTATTGCGATTTGCGGATTCAATTACAGGTGTTTTCGAATAGTGTGAAATAACCAATACTGTACTAATTGCAATAAGCATTAATAAAACAATGGGTACAATTAGCTTTTTTCTAGTAGGTTTAATATTTTTTTCGATATTTCCACATATATCAGGAGCCTCAAATTGTGGCATTTCCTGTATTGCCTTATGTAAATTACTATCTTTCATACTCAAACTGATTTACGATGATTGATTTTAGTTTCTTTTTCGCATAATGAAGTTGTGATTTGGATGTCCCTACTGAGATATCTGCGATTTCTGCAATTTCTTTATGAGAATATCCTTCAACTTCGTAGAGTATGAACACAGAACGAAAACCAGGATCAAGCATCATAATAGCTTTATGAAGCATTTCTCCATTTAAAGATTCGTCAAATGTGTAAGATTCGTCTTCTACATTTTCAATTGATTCGAAATACAATTTCTTAGTTTTTCTAATAGCTGTTCTAACGATAATTGTTTTAATCCATGCACCAAGAGTTGATTTAAAACTAAATGAGGACAAACTATTAAAAACCGCTATAAAACCTTCCTGCAGAGCATCTTTCGCATCTTCCTCATCGGCTGTTATCCGATAACAAAGAGTATACATTGCATCTTTATATTGATCAAATAACTGCTTTTGCGACAATCTATCATTTCGTAAACACTTTTTGACCAATATTTTCTCGGTTTTCTTATCCATACTCTGCATTAAAGTGTAAACCAGATTTGAAATGGTTGTATGGGTTTAAAATTAAAACGAAAATAATTTGAATTTATTCTTTTATTTAACCTTCTTGCCAACAATATCATGTTCGATAAATGTTCCTCTACCTCCCCAATGATAGAAAAAATTTAGTTAATATTTATCTGTAAATATACCCTTCCCAAACTCCCAAAACCTCCTCAAAATTCTCTCTTCCAAATCCAATCCTTACATGGGAGTTTCCATATTCAAACATCTCTGATGGAATCATCATAATACCTGTTTTTTTAACCAAATCTTCGCAATAATCAAATGCATTTTTATCAAAGTTTAACCTTACAAATGCCGTTGAACCTGCTTTTGTATCTGAGAATCCCAATAAATCAGAGTGTCTATTTACAAATTCCACAAATATTGCCTTATTCTTTTTTATTTTTTCAATATTCGGGTCGATAAACTTATCCTTATGATTTAAGGCAATAGTCGTCAACACCTCTCCTGCTGCATTATTACAAATTGACAAATAATCTTTAAATGAAACCACATCGTTTAAAATATCAGTGCGTTTACTGGCAATCCAACCAAAACGCATTCCTGCAAGACCAAAGGATTTTGCCATACCCCATAAACTTATTGCATTCTCGTAGATATCGCAAAACGATGGAATATCGTATTCCGGTTTATGAACAATCTTATGATACATTTCATCTGAAAACAGGATTGTATTGTACTTAGATGCAATTTCAACTATTTTCTGTTGCTCAGTAATCGTTGGTACAAATCCAGTTGGATTATGGGGAAAATTAATAATTATAAGTTTTGTATTTTCATTTACTAAATTATTTAAATCATCAGTGTCAAAATAAAATCCCTCACCCATTTTCACAGGTTTCCAAAATTTAATTTTTGCACCCAAACTTTCGGCAACCTGGTACAGACTCTGATATGCAGGTGAAATACAAACAATTTCATCACATTTTGTAAGCAAAATATTCATTAATGCATAATTTGCTTCTCCAGGTGTCATAGCTTTAACTTCATCTTCATTAATATAATTATATTGATTAATTATTGCTTTTCGTAAAAAATCAGATCCCGAAGAATCAGTATATCCGAACTTAAGGTTGTTCCATAATGACAGTTCTTCCTGATTTGCTTGTTTCAAGATATAGTCTAGCGAATAACCATCGCAATCTGAACTAGAGATTAAATATTTTGTACTAAACTCATATTTTGCAAAATATCGTTCGAGGGTAAATGGTTTGATTCTCATAATATAATTTTATAATGATGCCCAAAAGAAATAAAAAAATGCCCAAAGTCCACCAATCCATATAGTTGTACCAATAAGCGCTGATAGAAAATCGTACATTTTTGAACTCAGTTTTATAACAGATAATGGGATAATAAATACTAAAAATCCAACAAGTCCTGTGTATGCTAATAAAAACACTGATAATACTGTTAATCCAACATTCTTGCCCGAAAACATTAGTTGAATTGCTCTCGCTTGATTATTAGATGCTGTTTTTCGAACCAAATAAGCGACAATTCCATACAAACCAAAAGTTAAAGGAACATACCAATATAATACTGTATCTATTAATTGCTCCTCTGACATATTATCAAAGTTAAACCCATAAAAATAGACGAGCATACCAAAACCAAATACAATGGCCAATATGTAAACATATTTCATAAGACTGTATTTTAGATAAAAATACAGAAAATATTAAAAACTGAAAACAAATTTATTTACGATAGTTCTTTTCGTAAATATCAATCCAGGTCTGAGGAGTCATTTTACTAACAAGATCTGCTATTAACTGATAAGGAATTTGTTCAGGTTTACGAAACCTTACACAACTTTTTCCAATATTTGGTTTTGTTGAAAGATATTGAGGATACTCATCAAGAAACCAGTCCATTAAATTAGTATCTGAATACATTCCCATATGATAAATCGAGATATTATTCTTTTGAGATGCAAAACTTATAAATGGTAATGGTTCATTTGGATTAACATGATAACCTTTAGGATAAATTTCATGAGGTACAACAAATGATGGCATCCCATACGCCATTGTTTCTTTAAAGCCTTCAGGAATATTATGCTTAATAGTATCTCTAAGTTTAATTAATGCAGATTTTTTATCCTCAGGAAGAGTTTCCAAATACTCTTCAACTGTTTTTGCTCGTGTTTCCATAGTTAAAAAGACTAATTTTTAACTATAACAGATTTCTTTCATTAAGGTTCCCAACGTTTAAAAACAATTGATGAAATAAATATACATAATATCATTATTGCAAGACTTGAAACAAAAACTGTATAATCAATTGGAGATTCAGACAATACATTATTTGTCTGAGTTAAAATTCCACCATGTAAGAATTTACCTAAAGATTCAACTTGCGAAAGCAGATTAAAAATCAGATATGACGCAAAGCTTAAAACTCCGGCTAATATCTGTGATTTAAACAAAGAGCTAAAAAATACTGTAATAACCAATACAGATAAAACATATTCAAACATCATCAGGTTTATTTTTGAAAATGCTAGTAAATCAAATCTATCAAAAAATAAAAATGTATAAAAGCTAGATGACAAGTATGCTATTAACATTCCCGCTAATGCTGTTATCGCTACTGATGAATACTTTGCATGCAGAAATACAGATCGACTAACTGGTTTAACAATCAAAAAAATTAACGAGCCTGATTCCTTTTCTTTTGAAACTATTCCCATAAATACAATAATGAGAATGAATGAACCCATTTGAGTAAGATTTTTTAAATATTGACTAACTGCATCTTGCCATACAGGTTCCGGGATTTCAATCTGTATATTTTGTGAATCAGAAATTCCTGCGATAATATCGGGCATAAACATCGCAGTAATGGGTGATACAATTCCAAAGAAAAAGAAAACAGCAAGAACCACAAGTAATTTAGAATTTCGCAATTGCTCGCGTAGCTCTTTTTTTAACAATATGAAAAATAGTTTTTTATTCATTCTTACCTTCTACCAGTTTTACGAAAATATCCTCAAGGCTGGGTTTTGATAATTCAAACCTTAACAAACCAATATTGTTTCTACTAATTTCATCCAGAAAACCTTTCCTAGAGTAATCGATATCTTTGGGATGAATAACAAGGAATTCTGAACTTTCGTTAATAATCTCTCCTAAATCAGGTCTATTATTTACAATTTTCTTTAAAGTTTCAAGTTCATTTTGATTTGCAAATTCTAATTCAATGATATTATTTGAAAATTTCTCTTTTAAGTTTTTAGTCTCTTCCTGAATTATAATTTCACCATTATCAATTATTGCAACTGTATCGCATACTCTTTCAACATCCTCAAGAATATGTGTCGACATAAAAACTGTTGTTTCATCTTTAATTTCATGAATAAAATTCAAAACCTCTTTTCTTCCAATAGGATCTAGTGCAGAAGTAGGCTCATCCAAAAACAAAACTTCGGGTTTGCCCATCATAGCTTGTGCAATTCCCAAACGTTGTTTCATACCACCCGACAAAGCAGAGACTCTTTTATTTTTTGCTTGACTTAAACCAGAAATATCAAGCAGGTTTTTTGCTCTGCTTTTTGCATCTGACTTTGAAAGACCAAAAATACTTCCAACAAAAAGCAAAAGTTCCTCAGATTTCATCCATGAGTACATCATATGGTCCTGACCAATATATCCAATCTTTCTCTTAATATCAATGGATTTAACTGTCATTTCCGAATCTAATATGTACACTTTACCTAAATCCGGAGACATCTGACCTGTAAGTATTTTTATAGTAGTAGTTTTCCCTGCTCCATTAGGACCAAGAAAACCAAACACTGCACCTTTTGCTACATCAAGATTTAGTTTTTTTATTGCAGGTATTTTTTCGCCGGAGTAATATTTTGTGAGCTCCGAACAACTAATCACCATCATTATCCCTCCCCATTAACAGATATAATATAGGACCTACAAACTGAATAAACAGAATTATAATAAGCCAAACATTCTTTGTAATTAACTTAAATTTACTTCGTTTACTCCAATCAATAACAGACCATATTACTAGCCCCAAATTAATTAAAACTATTGGGATAATAGCTAAATAGAATTTTATTCCATATTCCATAAGAACAAATTTCTATAAAGTTAAAAAAAATCAGTTAGATGTATTTATATGCTCAACAATTATTTTTTAAAAATAAAGATATTAGCATAATATGGCAGGTCTGAATCTAAAAATACGACATACTTTCCAGTAGTATTTTGCTCGTTATTGAACTTATAAACTCCTTGCTTAAGTCCATCTTCTACAAGAAACTCATAATCAAGTTCAAAAAGATAATCTTTATCGTCAACAAATTGAATATCATACTCACAATAAAAACAACCATCAAGTTGAACAAGTACAATATAATAAGTTTTATAATCAAGATTTATTTCAGGGCTTACCAAAGGTACTCCGGACACTATTGAGTCGCTCTTTTGAGCAATGAGTTCATATCCTCGGTCTAAATAACTCTGTTTTGTCTTATCAATTAATTTTGCAAATTCGCTCGTTTGAGCCATTACTCCTATTGAAATAAAAAACAATATTATAAATGCTAACTTTTTCATCTGTTTAGTTTTTTATGTATTTCATATTCATTTATACAATAATCAAACCAAAAAATTACGTTGTCTCATTGCTTCGTAGACAACAACTGCAACAGAAGCTGACACATTTAATGAATCAATATATCCCAGCATTGGTATTTTTATTCTATAATCACAAGCATTAATCCACCTATCTGTTAATCCTGTTGCCTCTGTTCAAAAGACAAATGCAACATTTCCTTGAATATCGGCTTTATGATAAAGCTCCGAAGCTTTAAGCTCTGCAGCATACGACTTTATTTTGTTCTTCTGTAACCAATCAATTACATCCGAAAATTCAGCAACAATAATATCGTTTGTAAAAACACATCCTAAGCTAGCCCTAATAGCATTAGGATTATAAATATCTGTTAGAGGCTCTGTAACAATAACACCATCAATACCTGAGCCATCAGCGATTCTGGCTATTGCACCAAGATTACCAGGTTTCTCAACTGACTCCAATATTACAAAAACAGATTTTCCAGTAATTTTTAAATCACATAGATTTTTTTCAGGAGTTTCTGCAATAGCAACTAGCCCGCCAGTAGTTTCACGATATGAAATTTTTGAGAAAACATCACGGCTAACTTCGAAATATTGAATATCATTACTTAAATTCTCGAACATTTTTTGGACTTCCGAACTTGAAATAATCTCATTGCAATACAATAACTGTTTAACATTAATTCCCGATTGAAAAGCAAGCTCTATCTCTTTGCGACCTTCTATAACAATAAGATTTTGCTTCTTTCTTTCACGTGATTTTGATTGTAATAAAATTACATTACGGATTAATTTATTTTTATTGCTGGTAATTTTTTGAATCATGATTAAAAGTAGTTATTACTCTTATGTTTGCGAACTTATTGTATTATTCTTTTCGATAAATGCCTTAGATTTTGGATGAATAAAAATGAAATATGAAGTAAAAAAAGCAAAATAAACAACTCCATCTCGAAAAATGAACATATCATCAACCAAAAATATAATCAACATTATAAATGACCATAAAAATGCTAAAACGCTTTTCTTTTTAATCCCATTTCTGAATAGAATATAAAATATCAATATAAATGAAATTAGTCCAAAAATACCGGACATTAAAAATGATCGTAAGAATTGATTATGCGGATTAGTGTGTTTACATTCTGCTGCTCTAAAATTATTTCTTTCGTAACTTAATTCCAGCTCATCGACAACATCTCCGGGGCCAACTCCAATTAGCCAATTCTCTTTTATAATCTCAACACTGGACTTCATTGCAGAAAAACGCATTGTAGATGACTCTTGTTGCGTGTAATCTACTTTATCCCTATTAACAACAAGTTCAATCAAATTAGTAAATCTTGTTTTTACTCTAGGAATAGCAAGCATTGATAATGAAAGACCTATAACAAAAATTAATAATGTTGCTAAAGCATATGTTTTAATAATCTTTTTATAATACGAAATTGCCAATACTAATAGGATGATCAATAAGTAAATAAAAATTGTTTATTTTGCTACAAGTTGGAATAGGTAAACCGATAATACTAAAAAGAGAAATAAATTGATAAAAATCGAGAATTTACTTCGTTTCTTAATAAGTAAATCTTCAATCCCAAATAAATTTAGAAGAACTATTACTACAGCAAATAGCACATTATAAGAAAGGTGATTAGGTGTTTTTATTATCTTACTAAAGCTTGTATAATAAAGAAAAAAGGCATCTCCATTTTCAAGATACTTTGGTAAAGCCTCAACCCATAAGATGACATACGAAAATAAAACACTTATTACAAAAGCCTTAAAAATCCAATTAAACTTTTCCTTAAGATGATTATTCCGGCTAAAATAAAGAATGAATGGAAAAATTATTAAAGATGACCCCGTTTCTATATTTACAAATGCTTCGGGACGATTTGTTGAATAGAAATAACCTATAACTATTAGCAAAAATGGTGCAATCAAAATATAGAAATCGATTGATTTTAAAAGCTTAAACAAATTCTTATATGTAGAAATTCTCAAAAAAGTAGTAAGAATTAAAAACACTATAAGAATAGGAATTGCTTTTGAGAAAACAGGAATTAAAAACGCTATTAAAACGTATACATAAAAATCAATATAATCAAGAACCTTATTCATTAACCCTCACAACCTTTCTTTTAATTTTTAAAAAATCAAATGCAAACATATAAAATGATGTAAACATCGCAAAAAACACAACACCATCCTGAATCATAAACATATCTTCAACAGCAAATAAAAACACCATTAAAACAGACAAAAATAAGTATATTGTATTTTTAGTTCTAACTGCATCAGTTATCATAACTACAAACAACAATATAAGACCAAGAAAACCAAAAATTCCGTACATAACGAATGTCCGCATAAACTGATTATGTGGTGAAATGTGCTGAATATATGCTCATTTAATTCCATTTTCTTTGTAATATTCACTCATCTCTGTCGACAAATCGCCTGTGCCAACACCTGTCCAAAAATTTTCTTGTATTAAATGATAACCAGCATTGATAGCTGCATACCTAAGCTTGGTTGATTCCTGACTTTTTTTACTCACTTTGAAATCAATTGCAGAATGATACATGCTTAAGAATCTGGCTCGTGGTTTTGGCATACAAAACATCAAAGCAAACATTCCAATCATCACCACACTAATCGTTATAATCTGCTTGTAGTTTAGTATTTTATTTCTTGCTATATAAACTATCATGATCATAAAGAAAATCACAAGTAATAAAATAGTAATCTTACTTGACAATTGGAATAAAAACAAGATCATTATTATCAAACTAACATACTTAAATACTCTTAATTGTTTTGACTCTCTAGTAAATAGCTCAAGTTTTTTAATAATATTAAATACCAATAAAAATATCGCAAACAAAACATAATAAGAGAGATGATGAGGCCCTTTTATTATAGAACTAAAATGGGAATAAAAGAAAACATCTATATCTCTTGATCGAAAATAATGAGGGACAGCAACGGCAAGACATATAAAATAAGCAAAAACAATACTTATTAAATAAAAACTAAGTAAATATTATATTTTCTTTGGTATTTGATTGTTTGAGAATGATGTAAAAATAAAAGGGAAAACGGCTAAAGAAAGTACTATTTCAACCTGTGACTTAGCCTCTGGAATATACTCTGTATTAAGTAGCCCCAGAATTGATGCTATCAAAGGCGAGATCAAAATATAAAATTTAAAACTTTTAAATAAATTTAAAAACGACTTATAATTATCAACTTTCAATAATGAAATTACAAATAATGCCCCAATTGTAAGAGAAGTGATTTTAATATGAATCGGCAGCATAAATACTGTAAATATCAGTAAAAATAGTTCTATCTGATCCAAAATCCGTTTCATATTGCAAATGTAACTTTTTTGAAAAACAATATCACTGATTATTAGTAAAATTTGATATGCTAACAAATTATCAAAAAAAGTAGCTTTAAAGTTTTCTCTTTTAAATAATTGTAGTAATTTTGCAGCTCAAATTTTATAAAGAATTATTAATTAAAAACAAAGAGTTATGATTAACCAGTACGAAACCGTTTTCATTGCAACTCCCGTTTTGTCTGAAGCACAGATGAAGGAAGCGGTCGACAAATTCAGGAAAGTCATCACCGATAACAAAGGTGAGATAGTTCATGAAGATGATTGGGGTTTAAAAAAACTTGCTTATCCAATCCAGAAAAAATCAACAGGATTTTATAATCTGATTGAGTTCAAATCGGAAGGTGCATTTATTGAAACCTTAGAAACACAGTTCAGACGTGACGAAAGAATCATGAGATTCTTAACTTTCAAAATGGACAAACATGCAGTTGCATACAGTGAGAAAAAACGCAGAATGAAAAAAGAACAAAATCAGAAGGAGGCATAATTATGGCACAAAGTAATTCAGAAATCAGATATCTTACTCCTCTGGCAGTAGAAGTAAAAAAGAAAAAGTATTGTCGTTTCCTAAAAAATCGTATCAAATATGTTGATTATAAAGATCCTCAATTTTTGAAAAGATTTTTAAATGAGCAAGGTAAAATTTTACCTCGTCGTATTACAGGAACATCATTAAAGTATCATCGTAAAGTTGCTCAGGCAGTTAAAAGAGCTCGTCATTTAGCTCTATTGCCATATGTAACTGATTTGATGAAATAAAAAAGGAGGCTAAGATTATGGAAATTATATTAAAACAAGACGTAGAGAACTTAGGACATGTTGATGATATCGTAAATGTTAAAGCAGGTTACGCAAGAAATTATCTCATTCCTCAAGGATATGCAATTTTAGCAACCAAAACTGCTAAAAAAATGCATGAAGAAAACATGAGACAAAAAGCTCATAAAGAGACAAAACTACGCGAAGATGCAGAAGCTGTTGCAAGTAAAATGGAAGGTCTTAAAATTAAAGTACCGGCTAAAACTAGCTAAACAGGTAAAATCTTCGGTTCTGTAAATACTATTATGCTTTCAGAAATTCTTGCAAAAGAAGGTTTTGACATTGATCGTAAGAACATTGTAATTAAAGGTGAAGGAATTAAAGAAGTTGGAAATTACACTGCAACAGTTAAAATTTATAAAAACATCAAAGTAAGTGTTGACTTTGAAGTTTATTCTGAATAGTATTATATAAGCTAAATAAAAAAAGTCCGCTTAGTTAGCGGACTTTTTTTATTTATACAATTCTAAAACCTTTATTTGTAAAATATTCTATTAATGGGTCAGTTACATCACCATGAGCAATTAAATGATGATTACCAAGCGGAAACTCTCTAAGCAAAAATAAATCTTTACTTGACATTTTTATCTTTACCTGCGTTCTACAACCAGTAATAAAATCGCCGGAATCAACCAATTCACCTAATGATAAGTAACAATATTCTAATTGGTGGTCTAACCTAAAAATAGTAACCTGGCCACCTTTTGCTTCTCCGTTTATTGCACTACCCTTTCCTGATTCATAATGAGTATTGATTTTAAAATCATTAATAAAATCTAACCCTGCAGTACAGTGAGAGAATATAGCGTACTCTTTATCGATATAATTAATATTTGCCATCCAAGGGACTATCCCTTTAAGTCTCGATAGAACAATCATACCTGCTGCTGCACACAGATCTCCTTCGCAAGTAGCAGGAATATTCATTGTGTTTAAAGCTGCTACCGGAAGGCATGCTGTGTATTCATTCTGCTCTACAAAATAAAAACAAGCAAAAGACAAAGCCGAAACACCTTCAACAGAGATTAGATTCATCAGCTTATTAAACATGCTTCTGTTTTTACCAAAATCAGCAAACTCATGCTTTCCAAAATACTTATCAAACGAATCGTTATCAGAAAATTCATCCTGATTAAGTACGTCTTGCCAATCAAATTCCAAAATTTTTATTCCAAGAACTTCCTCTAGTAAATCATAATCCGGAACACTAGAAACCAACCAACTTTCAGGTTTGCCAATCATAGCTAGGTGAGTTGTTTGATATTCTTCTCCTTCTTCAAAAAACACATATAAGTCTTCGAGACTTTCTAAAAGATCATAATTAAATATTCTGGTTTTAATTCCTTTCTCATTTAATAAGGCTTTTACTTCTGTAGCTGCAGCCCAAGAATTATCATCCTGATTCGCAATAAAGCAGTATCTTTTTTGGGGTTCAATTTGTTCTAAAGCATTATGTTCAGAACCACCAGTTATAAACCATATAATTTCAGGGTCTTCATCAACGAAGTCAGAGTTCTGAACTCCGCTGAACTTTTCCATAAATGCAGATTTTGCACTTTTAAGTTGTTGATTACTTACTTTATTGTAAGCGGCAATATAAATTTTCAAAATAAATTAATTTAATTAAACATAGATTAAAACTAACTACTTAACAGCAATTGTTTCAATCTCAACCAAAGCACCAAGAGGAAGTGCTTTTACAGCAAATGCAGCACGTGCAGGAGGATTCTCAGGATAATATTTTCCATAAACCTCATTCATCGCAGCAAAATTTGCCATATCACTCAATAAACAAGTTGATTTGATCACATTTTCAAATTTATAACCAGCTTCTTCTAAAATTGCAGCAATATTCTTCATTACTTGGTCTGTTTGAGCTGTAATACCCTCCGGGATCTCTCCATTTGCAGGATTCACAGGAACTTGTCAAGAAATAAATAGCATTCCGTTTGACTCTATAGCCTGACTATATGGTCCTATTGCTTTAGGAGCATTTGAAGTATTGATAACTTTTTTCATTTTTAATGTTTTTAATTTAAATATCAGAAAACCATGTTAGATACGCATCCATTATGGCAACTATTTTTATTTACAAGTATATAGTTTTGGTTCAACTTCTCCTTGCAGAACCAATAAGCCATTCATTGCTAGAGCGGACATTTCATCTTCACCAGGATACACTTTCATTGGTGCTATAAATTTAGTCATATCATCAACAAATGTACAAAACTGTTTATTGTAAGCTATTCCACCTGTTAGAAGAATTGCATCAACCTCTCCTTTTAAAACAGTGGCGTATGCTCCAATATCTTTAGCAACCTGATACGCCATAGCATCAGAAATAAATTGTGCTTTTTCATCTCCTTCTTTAGCTCTCATCTCAACTTCATAAGCATCATTTGTTCCTAAATAAGCTGATAATCCACCTTTTCCTTTAATCATAAGCTTCACTTCATCATGAGTATATTTGCCACTAAAACAAAGTGCTGCTAATTGCCCACTTGGTAATGTCCCCGATCTCTCAGGAGAAAAAGGACCTTCACCATTTAATGCATTATTAACATCTACTATTCGGCCTTTTAAGTGAGCACCAACAGAAATACCACCTCCTAGATGCGCAACAATAAGATTAAGGTCTTCGTAATTTGCATTATTTTCAGATGCATATTTACGTGCGATAGCTTTTTGATTCAAAGCATGAAGAATAGATAATCTTTCAAATTCAGGATGTCCTGCGACTCTTGCAATATCATGCATCTCGTCAACAACTACAGGATCAGTTATATATGCTTTAACATTGTCTAATCCTTGGGCAATATCATCAGCAATAAGGCCTCCAAGATTACTAGCATGCTCACCAAATGCAGAAATAATAAGGTCTTTCTTCATATCATCATTTACCTCATACACACCTGAAGGGATTGGTCTAACTACACCACCTCTACCAACAATACATGTGATAGTATTTATATCAATACCATCTTCTGCGAGAGCTTTCAATATAGTTTCTTTTATAAACTGATATTGTTCAGTAATACTGCTATATGGTGCAAGTTCCTCGGAAGAGTGTTTGATATTTTTAAGGAAAATGTTTTTCGCATTTTCAAAAACTGCAATTTTGGTTGATGTTGATCCAGGATTAATTGTTAAAATTTTATGAATATTCATTATTATATGTAGTTTTTAGTTTTATTAATATATTACTCAGATAATGCAGCTAAAGCAATTGAATAAGTTTTTGTTTGAGCAGAATCACCTCTCGAAGTAAGTACTGCTGGACATTTAGCACCGACAAGCATAGCTCCCAATTCTGCGTTTGCTAGTTTTGATGCAGTTTTATAGAAAACGTTTGCAGCTTCAATATCAGGGAATACAAGACAATCAGCTTCTCCATCTACACAGCTCTTAAGTTTCTTTATCTGCACAGACTCCTTATCAATTGCAACATCCAAAGCTAATGGTCCATCAACCAATGCTCCTTTAATTTGTCCACGTTCAGCCATTTTTGCAATAATAGCAGCATCCACACAAGCTGGCATTGCAGCTGACATTTGCTCAGTTGCAGCAATCATTGCTACTTTTGGAGTTTCAATACCAAGAGCTTTTGATACTGATATCGCATAATTTGTAATTGCAACTTTTTGTTTTAAATCCGGTGCAGGGATAACAGCAACGTCTGTAACCACTAGAAGTTTATGATAAGTTGGCAATTCCATTACTACAACATGACTTAAAACTGCTTTTGGAGGTAATAGTCCTGTTTCTTTATTAAGAATTGCACGCATATATTTATCCGTACTAACAAGACCTTTCATAATAAAATCAGCTTTGCCCTCATTTACTAGTCGAACAGCTGTATTAGCTGCTGCCATTTGATCAGCTTCCTGAACAATTGTAAATTTATTCGCATCAATATCTTCCTTAGCACACACTTCTTTTATGGTTTTTTCATCACCAACAAGAATTCCTTCTACAATTCCTAGATCAATTGCTTCGCTAACAGCTTCAATTGTATGAGCGTCATTGGCAAATGCTACAGATAATCTTTTTTTTGGTTTAGACTTAACCGCCTGAATTACATCTTCGAGTTTTGTTATGTTCATAGCAATTTATGGTTTAAAAATTTAGTTGCTAAAATAAGATTAATTAAGCAAAATAACAATGATTTAGATAGTTTTTTTTTAGATAAGACTTGTTTTTAAGCAGAAGTTTAAATAACTCATTATCAATATTTTAAAACTAGAGCCTTGTTGTTTCAGATATGATTAAGTCAGACTAACTTATTTATATGTATCTGATTAAATTCTCTGATAATTTCATCAAAAATTTCAGATACCGTTTGAACTTTATTTATTCTTGCAGCAACTTGACCAATCTCTAACTCTCCTTTATCAATCTCACCATCAAACATTCCGATTTTTGATCTCCCTTATCCCAAAAGATTCAGAAGTTCATCTGCGGATGCTCCAGAATCTTCTCTATCCTTTATCTGTTTATAAAATTCATTCTTTAGCAATCTCACTGCAATTAGCTTTTTTAGTGCTAATTGTGTATCTCCATCTCCTGATTTAATTACTTCTTCCTTAAATAATTGGTTTGCTGATGACTCGGAACTAATGGCAAAACGACTGCCTATTTGAACACCAGAAGCTCCCAAACTAAAGGCTGCATGCATTGACTTCCCATCATATACTCCTCCGGCAGTTACAACAGGGATTTTAACTGAATCTACTATCATTGGAGTTAAAACCATACTTGTCGTTTCTTCGCGACCATTATGACCACCAGCTTCAACACCTTCTGCCACAATCGCATCTACTCCAACAGATTCACATTTCAATGCTGATTTTAAATTTGCAATCACATGTAATACTTTAATACCATCGGATTGAAGTAATTGAGTATATTTTGCCGGATTACCTGCAGAACTCACTACTATATGAACCTTTTTCTTCCTAACAATCTCTATAAACTCTTCAGCATGACTAAAAATCAATGGGATATTAACTCCAAAGGGTTTATTGGTAGCACTAAAACATTTATCAATATGTTCACAGAGAATATCAGGAGTCATTGAGCCAGAACCTATAAGACCTAATCCTCCAGCATTGCTAACTGCTGAGGCAAGCTTCCATCCACTACACCAAATCATGCCACCTTGAATTATCGGGTATTTTACCCCTAATAAGTTGGTTAATCTATTCATAGTATATTTAGAATTCTGATATAAATGGAATTATTATACTGACTTTGGTACCACATACTTTGCCATCACAAACTATATCTTCAACCTGATAACTCATTTCCTTCTGTGTTTGCTTATTTAATGATTCTAATCTTTGACGGCTAACCTGCATACCAACAGACTTATGCTTCTTCCCATGTGACTTTTTTAATGCCGCCGATGCTTCTCTACCAATTCCGTTGTCTGTAACCTCACATAAAATCAGGTTCTCTCCATCAATTTTTCTCATATTGATTTCAATTAAACCTTCTTTTTCTAATGGCATTACTCCATGAATAATTGCATTTTCAACAAATGGCTGAATTAACATAGGAGGAACTTCAATAATATCTGATTCTATTTTATCGTCAATATTAATCTTAAAATCAAATTTATTATTAAACCTGACTTTTTCTAGTTCCATATACAACTCTAAAGATTGTAATTCATCCTGCAATTGAATATTTTGATGCATTGAATTCTCAAGAATTAATCGAATAAGCTTCGCAAATTTTGAAAGGTATCTTAGTGCTGAGTATGAATCATTTTCTGCTATAAAACTTTGTATAGAGTTCATTGCATTAAAAATAAAATGAGGATTCATTTGTGAACGCAACAAGTTCTTTTCTATCTCTAAAGCCTGTTGTTTTAACTGATTTTCACGATTTTTTCTTCTAAGCTGATAAGCTTTAAATAATGCAAAGGCAATAAATACTATAAATGCAAAAGTAACAGCTAGTATCCAAATTAATTGTTCTTTTCTTTTAAGCTCTTCCTCATGTAATGCTTCATCATGGATTTTTTGCTGATGATACATTATTGAGTCCGAAATTTGTTTCTGATTATATTCGAATTCAGCTTCTAATCTTGCAATTTCTTTAATAACATCATCATTTTGAATAGAATCACTGTAGATAACATATTGTTTAAGCATATCATATGCTTGCTCATATCTTCCCATGTCATAAAAGAAATCATGTGCAAATTCTGTTGCTTCAACAATTAGTTTCTTGTATCCATTTTTAAATGCAATATTATAAGCTTCCAAAAAATACTTCTCTGCTTTTGCAGAATTATTCATCAAATGGTTTATAACTCCTAAATTAATGGCAGAGGTAACAATCCCATAATCATCCTTATTTTGATGACAATAATCATAAGAAGCTTTATAAAAATCTCTACTTTTGGGATAATCGTCCATTTCCTGATATGATAAACCCATATTATTATAAGTGGCAGCTACACCAGTAAATGAATTTCTAAGTTTAATATCAAGTGAAATTTCAAAGTACTCTAAAGCTTCTTGAAACTCCTTTTTTTCAAGTAAAGTTGAACCAATATTATTATATGAATATGAGATTAACAAAGAATCGCCAATCACTTTCCGCAGTTATAATGATTCAAACTGTAGGTCCAATGCGTGATCAAAATCTTGCATCGCCTGAAAAAGAATTGCTTGAAAATCGTATGCATAGGATAAGCTTAAAGTATCCTTTTTTTCTGTTGACAATTCCACCTCCTTAAAGCTATATTCCATTGCAGAGTCATAATCACCTAGATAATAATATAGCTTCGCAGTATAATTATAACACCTAAATGCCAAATTTGCATAGTCTTTAATATTTTTATAAATAACTTCAAGCTTTTTTGAATTTTCAATAGCTTCGGGATAATTTCCCAAATATTGATTAACAATTGCGAGGTTGTAGAAAAGATTCCCTATTTCACTCTGATTCGTCGAATCAGTTTGAGACATATAACCTGATTGTCTAATATCAAGTGATTTATTATAATAATCTTTAGCGTTAATATACTCAGATTTGAAATAAAAACAATTACCCTGGCGCCTATATAATTCTGCCAATAATTCATAATCTTTATATGCAATAATATCCTTCTCTACGCTATTTAACAAATATAAAGCAGAATCTGGATTAATCGCAGATATTGAAGTAGCAGAATCAACCGTGGATTTTAACTCCTTATTATTTTGAGCAGTCCCACTTACAACCAATAAAACAAAACTTATTATTACAAGTATTTTCATCTTAATTTCATAATTATTGTGCTAAGATAATAATAAATGAATAGAATTTAAATATTATATAAAATGCAGATAAATAAGATATTTTTTGTATTTTTAAGCTAAATTTCACAACCTATCAACATGAATAAGAAGTATTATTTCAAGGTAATTACCTTAATTTTTGGCTTACTATTAATCTTAGGATTAGGAGCAGAAGAATCATTTTCACAGAATGTAGGAATTAACACAAACACACCTGACGAGTCTGCACTTCTGGAGTTAAACTCTTCTGAGTCCTGGTTTCTTCCTCCACGACTTACACAGGCTCAACGTGATGCAATTACTTCACCTGCTACTGGTCTAATTATATACAATTTAAGTGAGAATTGTATTAATTACTATGATGGAGTATTATGGTTAAGTCTTTGTGGTAGTTCGGGTTCTTCGAGCATAACTATCGATACTCAACCTACAAATGAATCTGCTTGCGACGGAGATAATGCGACATTTTCAGTTAGTTCAACAGGAGGAGTAACATTCCAATGGCAGGTTAATACAGGTTCAAATTGGGAGGATATTGAGGCAGCTGGATCAAATCCTACATATAGTAATTACACTACAGCTAGTTTAACTTTAACTGGAGTAGTTGCTGGTAATGATGGTTATTTATATCGCTGTGTTGTTACCGGAAGCACACCTCCTCCTGTAGTTAGTGATGCTGCTACACTTACAATATTACCACTACCTGATCAACCAAGCGCTATATCTGGAGATACAGAAGTTTGTCCTTCAACTCCAATAAGTACATTACAAGAATTTAATTCAGATGTTTTAGTCCACGGTTCTTCAGCTCCAACGACTTCTTGGTTTGCACCAGATTGGAATACTCCAATTGATTATGCATCATCAGGTGGCTGTCCGGGAGGTTGGGTAGGATACTCAGGAAACTGGAATAATTACTGGGTGAATTTCTTAAGGCTACCAGAGCAAGATTGTTCCGGTAATGATGAAGTTACAATTGAATTTGATGTTACCCATTCTTACTTTGCTTCGCAAACAGATGATTGGATTAGATTTTATATGTGGGCAGATGGTGGCTACGAGCACAATGTCGTAAGCGTAGAAGTTGATGGCATTGATGTTACTTATGACTCAGGTATGAATGGTAAAGGTTTTCAATTTACGGAATCAAGAAGCTGTGCACATGTAGTTGTAACATTTGATATATCTGCCATTGTCGACAAATCAAATATATTATTTTATCTTGAGGCACTTTGCCAATATAATAACTCCAATACTTTCTAGGTATGGTTCGATAACATTAGTGTTAGTTCAAGTGGAACCGCAGATTACGATTATTCTGTAACTGATGAAGGGTATACTTATACATGGCAAGTTCCTGCAGGTTGGACAATTAATTCCGGACAGGGAACAAATAGTGTAAATGTTACTCCGGGTAGTCTTGACGGAGACGTTGTTGTTACTCCATCAAATGCTTGCGGTGATGGACCTAGTCAATCTCTTGGAGTTAATGTTTGTCCATAATCTTTAATAAAAAGACAAAAAAAAAGTGCCTTTGTTAAGGCACTTTTTTTATATGCTAGAATTCTTAGTTTTTCTTATAAACAATAGAAACGAGTGTTTTATCGTCACCACCCATATTTATTGTTAAACCGTAAGGTCTGTCTGCAGGAATTTCAATCTGAGCTTCACCTGCTTTTCCTGTTAATTGTTCCCAAATGGTCACTGCCTGGTGAACACCGGTTGCACCTGTTGGGTGGCCCCAACCTGACAATCCACCTGTTGTATTAAATGGGACTTTACCTGTACGAGAAGAATGCCCTTCGCTAACAAACTCAGGTCCTTTACCATGCTCTGCCAAGCCAATTGCCTCAATAGCCATAATTCCGGCAATTGAGAAACAGTCGTGACATTCAACAGTTGCAATATCTTCTTTTGTTACTCCGGCACTTTCAAACGCTTTCTTAACTGCGACAGCAGTAGTATCTAGTCTTGTTAAATCTTCTGGTGCAGCAGTCAAATCATTTTCCGCCATTCCAAGTCCAATAACTTCAACAGCATCTTTAACGTCAATTCCACATCTTTTTAGACCTTCTTCAGACATAATTGCAATACCTGAACAACCGTCAGAAACTTTTGAGCAATCAAAAACATTAAGATTATCAACAAAACTACGACCATTTGGCTTAGTCATACCTACTGCCATTAGATCTTTAGTTGTATTATGATATTCTTGAGCAGTCGGGCATAATCTTGCGTTCTCAACAGCATTCTTATACCATGTTGCCATACCATGACGAGTTTTATCATAGCCAAATTTTTCGTAATATGCTACTGCTCTGTCACTAAATTTTCCTGGGAAGAAATGAACATGACCATCTTTACGTTCGTTAGCCCAACCTGCAGCTGCAAGGATATCTGCACCATAAACAGCTTTTACACTATTCTGCACTTCGGTACCTAAAGTCAAAACAACCTCGGCAGTTTCAGCTAGAACAGATTTAATACCTGCTGCAAGAGCTAAAGCTCCAGAAGCACAAGCTCCTTCTGTACGAATTGCGGGTTTATATCTTAGACCTTCATCAATAAATGGGAAGAATCCTGCCATATTCCCCTGACGATTATAGCGTGCTGCGATAAAGTTTCCGACAACACATTCGTCAACATTTTTAGCTCCGCCAATTTGCTTTAACACACCCTGACCAGCTTCTTTAAGGTAATCCTCTAATCCCGGACGAGGTTTTTTAGGATGAAATTCTTTTCTACCGGATCCCATTGATATTGTATTATAACCGGCAACCATATATACTTTTCTTCTGAGTTTCATAATTTTTCCTCCTGATGTTTAATTAATAAAATCGTTAATTGGACCATAAGCATGGAAAAATCCTGTCAGTAGAACTGTATTTACATCATCAGCTGTATATGCAACTTTATTGTCAACTAGTCCCTGTCCGATATCTTTGGATTTTTTAGTATACTCGAGAGCAAGTTTACTTCCATTATTATTTGTTTCTTTCATCGCATTAAAATATGCCTGAAGAATATCATTCTTAGCTTTGTTTCTTACAATCGCTTTCCATGGAGTGTGTCCTTTTGGTAACTCACCAAGGTATGCATCACATTTTTCAGCAATTTCATCTACTGAAACATATGCTTTTTTATCCATGTCCCAATATGCTGCAATTCTTCCTTTTTCATATTTTATAAATCCGTCTTTTTGAGACCCATAATGATTTTGACCACCTTTTACTTGAATTTCCATTAAAGAGTCAAGCAAAGGACTATGTATTGTTTCATCAGAAACGTAAGGATTCATAACTTTCATAATGAACTGACAGACATCAATTCCAACATAATCAATTAGTTGGAAAATACCCATTGGTCTAATCATAAAATCCTGAGTAACCTTATTTACACAATAAGCTGCTTCAGCAAAGCTCATTTCAGACTTGAGTCTTTCAAGCATATTGATTCCAAACAATGCATCACGCATAAAGTGTCCGTTTCCAATAAATCCAGCTACATCATAAGCAGGAACTTCAATTTTACGCATATTTTTAATATACTGAGTTACTATCTAAGACAATTCAGGTTTTGACTCATCGCACTTAATAACTTCAACTAGCTTTTGTACTGCTGGTGGGTTATAAAAGTGAACACCTAATACACGACCGTCAAGTTTTGCTTCTTTATTTAGATAGCCTATCGGAATTGATGATGTATTAGTAAAGAACCATGGCTCAACTTTAGAATTCTCATTAATCTGTGAGAACATTTTCACTTTTAACTCAGGATTTTCACTTGCAGCCTCAAAAACTATTTTAGACTCATAAGCAGATTCTAAAGTTGTTACAGGGCGAATAATTCCCATTACATCCCAAACATATTCGTTAATAATATCAGCATTGTCAATTAGGTCAGCTCTGTCTGCATAAACATTACGTAAAATATTAAGTTTCTTCTCTGCAGCTTTAACCAATTGCAATCGGATATATTTCATTAAACCTGTAAGTGCTTTTTGAGAAATATCCAAAGCATAAAGCGTGTACTGTTTATCCCGATTTTCGGGTTTCATAGAAATGTCAAACATCTCCATTGACGTCAGCAACAGAATTCCGCTACCCATTTTTCCGGCAGCTCCTAATACTGTTACATTTTCAAATCTTTCGTCGTAATTAATACTTCTAAGTTTAGTTTGTTATTATTTGTTTTTATTAGATTTTACCATTCAGGTTTTCTTTTCTCAAGAAAAGCAGTCATACCTTCTTTTGATTCAGGTTTACCAAAAAGATTAGCAAATTCATTTACTTCAAGATCAGAAGCATCATCAAAATTCATGTAAAACCCTTTTAGAGTAACTTCTTTAACTTTTTCAACAGAAAGCTTCCCTTTTGATGCTATTTTTGATGCCATTTTTCTTGCTTCATTCATCAGTTCTTCAGCATCGCACACCTTTTGAACAAGACCTAATCTATAAGCATCATTTGCATCAATCATATCAGCAGTAACCAATAAATGCATAGCATTTGATAATCCTATTAAACGTGATAGTCTCTGAGTTCCACAATACCCTGGAATTAATCCTAAATTAACTTCCGGTTGACCAAATTTTGCATAATTATTTGCAATTCTTATATCACAGGCCATAGCTAATTCACATCCTCCACCTAATGCAAAGCCATTAATTGCAGCAATAACAGGCATCTTTAAATGAGAGATACGATTAAAAGTATCATGACCTGTTTGAGCGAAAATTTTTGCTTCATCAGTTTCCATATCTGACATTTGAGCAATATCAGCTCCGGCGACAAAAGCTTTTCCTTCACCTGTTACAATAACAGCTCTGATTTCAGAATTTGCTTCTATCTGATCAAGAACACTGTTTAATTCTTTGAAAACTGTTGAATTTAATGCATTTAATGCTTTAGGTCTGTCTATAACAATTTCGGCAATATTTTCTGAAATGCCAAACCTTAGAGTTGTGTAGTCCATATTTGTTTGTTTGTTGGGTTGTTTACCTAACAAAATTAGGATTTTTTTTTGAACAAAAAAATATGGTATTCAACAACTTTTTTTAGAAAATTTGGGCAAAAAAAAGCTCTGATTAAATCAGAGCTTCAGCGATAATTTCTGCAATATCTAAGTTCTTTATTTCTTCTTCCTTATTCTTGTACTTTAATCCATCTGTCATCATTGTCATACAAAATGGACAGGCTGTTGCAATAACTTCGGGATTTGTTTCAAGAGCTTCTTCTGTTCTTTCAATAAAGATTTCTTTATCTCCTTTTTCAGCATCTTTAAACATCTGAGCCCCACCTGCACCACAGCAGAGAGCAAAGCTCTTATTGCGCTTCATTTCAGCAAACTCTAAGCCTAATGATTGAATAATAAAACGAGGCGATTCGTAAATATCATTTGCACGTCCAAGATAACATGGATCATGATAAGTAACTTTTATACCTTTAGTTTTAGAATTATCTGTTTTTAATTTCCCTTCTTTTATCATCTGTACAATAAAATCAAGATAATTTACAACTTCAAATTCAGCTCCTAAGTCTGGATATTCATTTTTAAGTATATTATAACAGTGAGTACAAATAGTAATTATCTTTTTGATTTCATACATTTTAAATAATTCAATATTTGTCATTGCCTGCATTTGATAAAGCATCTCATTTCCTGCACGGCGAGCTGGGTCACCTGTACAAGACTCCTCTTTACCTAATACAGCATAATCAGTTCCAAGATGATTTAAAATTGTTGCAAAAGCTTTAGCAACTTTCATATATCTATTATCAAAAGCACCTGCACATCCTACCCAAAATAAATATTCCGGTTTTTTACCTGCAGCAAAAACATCTGACATTACAGGTACTTCAATCTTTGATTTTAATGCTTCACTCATAATATATTAAATTTCAATAATCAATTTTCAAATTATAAATTCAAATCTCTAAATCCTAAACTCAAACTTATATTTATACTCTCAGTTTGCTTATTGGATTTTGTAATTTGAGTTTTGTTTTTTTTATTCTGTCCAATTTAATCTGTCCTCATTTGAATACTGCCATGGTGCTCCGTTGTTCTCAATGTTTGAGAAAATAGCATTTAATTCAGCCGGTGCAGCAGATTCTTCCATAACCAAATACCTTCTTAGGTCAAGAATAAATGTTGGATGATCTATATTTAACGGACATTCTTTTGCACAAGCATTACATGTTGTACATGCCCAAATTTCTTCCTCGCTAATCAATCCTCTTATAAGAGTAATATCGTCAGAATATGAGTTGTCTTTTACAAGATGCGGTCCTTTAGCTTTCATTCTTCTTCTGATATCGATAATCATCTTTCTTGGAGATAACTCTTTACCAGTAATATTTGCAGGACAAACAGAAGTACATCTACCACATTGTGTACATGCTAGAGAATCGATATAATTTTTCCATGTTATATCCTCAGCATCCAGTATACCAAAGCGTGCCGGAGCCTCATCTCCTTCGGGAGCTGCAGCAAAAGCAGTTTCAGGGTCCATCATTAGTTTAACCTCTTTGGTAATGCTATCCATATTAGTCATTTTTCCTAGTGGAGTAAGCCTACTAAAGAAAACGTTAGGAATTGACATAAAAATGTGGAAATGTTTTGAGTAAGGTAGAATATTTGCAAATACAAATATTAGTAAAATATGTGACCACCAGCTAATATCATGCAATAACACAATGCTACCTGATGACATTTCTGAGAATAAAGGAGCAATAAATGAACTTACCGGATAAATACCCTCAAAACTAGAATGTTCTGCTAAATAGAAAATATTCATTCCGGCTAAAGTTATCATTAACGCAAAGATCATAGTTAGTGCTAAAAGAGCATCTGCATGGTTCTTCTTAGTTAATTCCTTACCATGTAATCTTTTAATATTAAGTATAGTTCGTCGAATAATAAAAATCACAACAAATAATGCAATGATATAAGCAGAGACATCACCCACAGCCATAATAATGTCGTAAAAAACTCCCAGAACTGATAATGCACGATCTGTTCCTGCAATACCATCAACAACCATTTCAATACTACCAATAAGTATTGCTAAAAATCCCCAAAACACCATTGCATGCATAAACCCTGCAATTGGATTGCGAAAAATTCTTTCCTGCAAAAATGCATTTACTACTGTTCTTTTAATTCTCTTCCCAAAATCTTTAACAGGATATGCAGGTTTTGTTAACTTAAACAACTGGTAAATCCTGAATGCCGAATAAGCAAAGACTCCTATTGTAATTGCTAATAATACGATAAAAACAATTTGTGACATTTCTTTAGTTTTTTAGTTTTAATCAGCCGCAAATGTACAACTATGGGATAAAATACCAAACGAAAATTACCAATTAATATTAACAGCCCAATATGGAGAAATAAAAACGCCCTTCTAAAAATTAGAGGGCGTTTTATTATAAATTAATATTTTTCTAAGAAGCTTTAAACTTCTTTACAGATTCAATTAGTCTAGGTACAACATCAAAAGCATCACCAACAATACCGTAATCGGCATATTTAAAGATAGGTGCATCTTTGTCTTTATCAATTGCAACTATAACTTTAGATCCTGACACTCCACCAATATGCTGGATAGCACCGTAGATACCAACAGCTACATATAAATCAGGGGCAATAATTTTACCTGTCTGACCTACGTGCTCTTCGTGGCCTCTCCAACCTTCGTCAGAAACCGGACGAGAACAAGCTAAACCTGCTTCCAGCTCAGAAGCTAACTCTTCAATCATACCCCAGTTATCACCTGATTTAAGTCCTCTACCACCAGAAACAACTATACTTGCTTCTGTTAATAATATTTTTCCTGTTATTAAATCCTGGCTTTCAACTTTAGTAGCAAACTCAGCAGCAGTAGGTGTATACTCTTCAATATTTACTGCAACTTCGTTCTTAACAATATCGCATGAATTTGGATTTAAAGTAATAACACATTTCTCTGACTTAACTGTCATTTGCTGGAAAGCTCCACCATTATATGTTTTTCTTTTGAAAACCATTGGTGAATATGCTAGAGGAAGAGCTACAATATTTGAAACTAAACCTGCTTTTAATTTAACGGATAAACGTGGAGCAATTGCTTTTCCCATGCTTGTATGACTAAATACAAAAACATTTGCGCTTTCTTTTTCTGCAATTTCCTGCATAAGTTTGGCGTAAGCTTTAGTATCGTGAGTGTTCCAATCTGCATTATTTACAGCGATAATTTTATCGGCTCCATATTCAGCTAAAACTGCAAGTTCATCATTTGAAACATCACCAATAGAAACAGCTACTACAGGTGCAGATATATTATTATAAATGTTTTTTGCGTAAGCTACAGTTTCTAATGACTGCTTTTTTACTTTACCATTTCTATTTTCTGAAAAAACTATAATTGACATAACAATATTTTTTAATTTTTAATCAATAAAATCTTAGATAACTTTTGCTTCTCCGTGAAGTAAGTCAATTAAATTATCTGTATTCTCAGGATCAACCATTTTACATTCTGCTTTAGCAGGTGGCACTTCAAATGTAGTTGCTTCAACTAATGCTTCTGTTTCTACAGGTTGTGAAACTTTAATCGGCTTTGATCTTGCCATCATAATTCCTCTCATTGCAGGAATACGAGGATTGATACAAATACCTTTTTGCACAACAATTGTAAAAGGAGGTTCAATAGAAATAGATTCTTTACCACCGTCAATTTCGCGAGTTATTGAAAATGCTCCGTCATTAAAGTCAAATGATGAAACTGCAGATACTGATGGTATATCCATAAATTCTGCTACCATTGTACCAACAATACCGCTATTAAAATCACTTGATTCTAGGCCGGCAAATATAATATCGTATCCTTCGTTTTTTGCCACTTCAGCGATTTGAGCAGCAATAAAATATGAATCTGTTGGTTCTGCATCAACTCTTAATGCATCATCAGCACCAATAGCCAAAGCTTTTCTGATTGTTGGTTCTGAACCAGCACCTCCAACGTTTACAACAGATACTTTTTAAATTTTTCCACCTGATTTTTCTTTAATTTCGAGTGCTCTTGTAAGAGCTAATTCGTCCCAAGGATTAATAACCCACTGTACTCCGTTTGTGTCAAGATTTTTCATCTCAGCATCAAACCTAATTTTAGTGGTTGTGTCAGGAACGTTTCCAATACAAACTAGTACTTTCATAATTTAGATTATATTTAATTATATTATTTCTAATTAAGCCGCAAATATAGTTTTAATCTTTCAAAATTGTCCTTGAAATAACAATTTTTTGGATTTCGGAGGTACCTTCATATATCTGAGTTACTTTGGCTTCACGCATCAGACGCTCAACATGGTACTCCTTAACATAACCATAACCACCATGTATTTGCACAGCTTCAGTAGTTATTTCCATTGCTGAATCAGCACAATATTGTTTAGCCATAGCACTAAGAACACTATAGTCTTTATGTTTATCTTTTAACCATGCACACTTGTAAATCAGGTTTCTACCATTTTCAAGTTTGACTGCCATATCAGCAAGTTTGAAAGCGATAGCCTGATGATTACTAATTTCTGTTCCAAATGCTTTACGCTCTTTATAATATGCTAATGCGCGGTCAAAAGCACCTCCGGCAATACCTATAGCTTGAGCAGCAATACCTATACGTCCACCATCTAAAAGTTTCATTGCGAATTTAAAACCAAAACCATCTTCACCAATACGATTTTCTTTAGGCACTTTAACATCTGTAAACATTACAGAATGAGTATCAGACGAACGCATTCCCATTTTATCTTCATGTGGGCCTAAAGAGATTCCTTCGCTGTTTCGATCAACTATAAAAGCATTTATTCCTTTATGTTTCTTCTCTGGGTCTGTTTGTGCCATTACAAGATATGTTCCTGCATTATCGGCACTAGTAATCCAGTTTTTTGTACCATTCAGAAGGTAGTAATCACCTTTATCCTCAGCAGTAGTTTTTTGTGAAGTTGCATCAGACCCTGCTTCTGGTTCTGACAGTAAGAATGCTCCTATTTTATTTCCTGAAGCTAAATCAGGTAAGAACTTTTGCTTTTGCTCTTCATTTCCGTATGTCTCAATACCGTAAGTAACCAAAGAGTTATGTACTGCTAAGATAACTGCAGCTGATGCGTCAATTTTTGCAATCTCTTCCAATGCTAATACGTATGAAACTGAGTCCATACCTCCACCACCGTATTTTGGGTCAACTAAAATTCCAAAGAATCCTAGCTCTGCCAACATTTTCATCTGACGATGTGGGAATTTTGCTTCTGCATCTCTTTCTAATACATCTGGTAACAATTCTCTGACTGCAAAATCACGAGCAGCTTGTTTAATCATCAATTGTTCTTCGGTAAACTCAAAGTTCATAATTTAAAGATTTTAAGTTAGTATTGTCTGTTTGAGCACCAAAGATATGATTTTTCTCATGATTTTTTTATAAATCCTTGATAAATTTTATCATCATTTCACTAACATATTCTTTAAAATGAACGTGAGGTGTATGAGCACAATTATCAATAAAAAGTATTTTAATACGATTATTACCAATATGCGTTTGTATGGATTCTAGTTGTTTAAACGTCCCGTATTCATCATCCTTTCCCTGAATTGCTAAAACATAACATTTTATTTTTGAGAGATATGATTCGATATTCCATTTACTAAACTTTTTACTGGACCATACATTATACCAGCCATAAAACATTGATTCAGTATTTTCACCATGATATTTTGTCAATTTCTCTTTTAACCCACCGTTTTCAAACAAATCAGCAACAGGTTTAACACCTTTAATAGTATGATGTTCTACAAAAGTATGAGCTGCTTCAGTAATAACAGCATAAGTTCTTTCAGGAAATTGAGATGCATATATTAATGCTATTGACCCTCCATCGCTATGACCAATCAGAATTTTATTCCTGTCATGAAATCCAAGTTTTATCAATAAAATAGGTAAGTCTTCCTTAGCTTCTTTTTCGAGATAAGTTTCATTACGCTCATTTTTTAATTTTGATGACTTTCCATAACCAAACCTATCATAGACTAATGCGGGTATTTTTAATTAATTTGAAATTAAAACAGGAAAATCTTTCCACTGAGCAACAGAACCTAATCCTTCGTGCAAAAATATGAGCAGCTTATCTGTAGAGTTAAGCTGCTCAGAATTAATTATTTCGTAGTAAATGTTTTTTGCTTCTATCTTAACATAACCAGAAATTTTATTCTTAATGATATTATCCATACAAATACTACTAATCTTTGTCGGACTTTATATTCATTAATTTTCTCATACCATTAGTAATACGGGATTCAATACTTGTGCTTTCTTTATCCTTACCCATATCTTCGGTTTTATCAGCCCCATGTCCGTATATTTCAGTTAAAATATTGTCATATTTAGTATAAATTTTATTTCTTCTTAACTTTAATGTTGGTGATAACTCTCCTGTTTGTTGCGACCACTCTTCACAAACTAATCTAAAACGCTTAATCTTTTCGTGCTCACCAAGAGTTTCATTAACACTATCAATTTCTTTCTGCACTTTTTTGATAATCTCTGGGAAAGTAATCAACTCAGCATTATCACGGTATCTTATCTTATGTTTAGATGCAAAACGGTGCAGGTAATTAAAGTTAGGTGAAATAAGTGCACTAACAAATTTTTCATTCTCTCCAACTATCATTAACTGCTCAATAATACTTGAAGATTTAAATTTATTTTCAATTACCTGCGGTGCAATATATTTACCGCTAGATGTTTTAAATATTTCTTTCTTACGATCTGTAATCTTTAAATATTTGTCTTCAACAAACTCGCCAATATCACCAGTGTGGAACCATCCGTCTTCGTCAATAACAGTTTTTGTAGTTTCAGGGTCTTTATAATACCCCATCATAACATTTGGTCCTTTAGCCAAAATCTCACCATCTTCTGCAATTTTGATTGTTACACCATCAATAATTGGCCCCACTGTTCCTAATCTTGCATTTTCCCAATCCATTGGATTAACAGATAAAACAGGTGAAGTTTCACTTAGCCCGTAACCTTCACAAATTCTAATACCTGCTGCAGTATACAACTTTGCTAATCTAACTTGCAAACTTGCACCACCGGAAACTACAGCAACTATATTTCCACCAAAAGCAACAATCCATTTCTTAAAGACAAGTTTCCTAGCTATTGATAGTTTCAAATTATAAAAACCGCTATTTTTACCATTCTCACTATATTTTGTACCAAGTCGAACTGCCCAGAAAAAGATCCATCTTTTAATACCTTTCAGATCTTTACCAATCGACATTATTCTGTCGTAGAATTTTTCTAACAATCTAGGAACTGAATTAAATAAATGAGGTTTAATATCTTTCAAATCGTTTACTATTGTACCCAAGCTCTCTGCATAATATACAGAGATTCCTTTTATTTGAAACGCATAATTAAGCATTCGCTCATAAATATGGCATAAAGGCAAAAAGCTTAAAGCCTTTTGTCCATGATCAATTGGTATTATATCACGAACAGCCAGAGCATTACTCATTATATTCTTGTGCGATATCATTACACCCTTTGGGTTGCCTGTTGTTCCTGAAGTATAAATAATAGTATGCAGGTCATCCTCTTGAATTTCTTGTTTTCTCTTTTCAAGCTCAGCCATTAATACAGATTCTTTTTCCTGAGCATCCTGAATTACACTAACCCAGTTTGTTATTCCCTCGATATGATGGAAGGTATAAATTTGTTCAATAGCATCTATCTTATCAGCAACCGGTTTAAGTTTTTTGTATAATCCAGCATCTGATACAATAATAATACGTGCTTCGCTATGTCTGAGAATATAATCTAACTCCTGAGGACCTAGAGTTGTATATATTGGAATATGAACCATACCAGCAAGAGATATTCCCATGTCTGCGATATTCCAATGTGGAAGACTTTGTGACATAGTAACAATCTTTTCGCCTTTTTTAAATCCCAAATTGATTAGCCCACAAGCAAATAAATGAGAGTATTTGTAATAGTCCTGAGCTGAGAAATTAACCCAGTCTCCTTTGTCTTTATATGAAAATGCGTCTGTTAGTTCAGAATAATCATTCTTGTATAACTCTAAAATATCAAATACACGTTTAATTTCCATAAAAATATTTTTTAGTTGATACTAGGGATTCCACTTACCTTCTTTTTGGAACGGACATGAGCCACACTTCCTAGGATGCTTGATTATTGAAGAGAACCAATATTTATATCCTACAGTAAAAGTAAATGTATTTGGTTGATGACCGTATAAAACGTACAATGTAATATCGTTATTATCATTTAGGAAAAGTGCATATTCAAGTTCTGCCATAATCCCCCATTTGTACTCCCAGTCACCATTAGCATTCCATGAATTATCCTGAACATAACCGGGTATAGTTGACCAGGAATCTCGACCGTACAAATTCCCACCGACACCAATACTAATTGAGTTTCTCCAAATTTGAACCAATCTTTGTTTTACTCCAAGATGCAAAACAATAGCCGGTTTAGATGCAGCATCGATTACAAAACCAAACATTCCTCTCCATGCAAAAACATCGGCAAGTAAAAAGCTCTCATAACCAACAATAATTGCAGGCTCGGTAATAAATACTCCATTTGCATCTATCTTATTCTCAAACAATTGGCTATTTTTTTCATCAAAAGGATGAACTCCAAGCATTGCAAGCTTGAATTGTATAGTTGACTGGGACATACCTGCATATGTTGATCCAATAACTACTAGTAAAATCAAAACTATTTTCGTCGCGGCACTTTTCATAATAAGTATTTATTAATATTTATATATATTAATAAACCCCTGTTTGTTTTAAATTATTTCAAAAATAGCGATATTTTAATAGGTTGATACTCAAAAAGTCACTTTTTTATCAAAACCATTAGTTAAAAACATGATAATAATCATAACATTTTATTGATTTAATGAGAGTTAATACAAGTTTTAAAACGTATGCCATTTACAAGAAATTTTAACAATTTAGTCTGTTAACTCAATCAATCGAATAATTTCAAGAGTATCCATGTAAAATTTTTCTTTTCTTTTCAAATATTTCTAAGAAGCTAAGCCTGAATTCTCAACAAACCTTAATAAATTCAACACTTCGTATCCCATCCCATTAGCTATAGTAGTTGAATCGGTTACATATTCAATTCTTGTTCTGTATTTTTTACATAATGAGTATTTAATCCCCATCCAAAGCATATTAAAGAAACCTCTGTTTTTGTAATCCTGCACATGAACTAACTCATGTCCAACGAGTCCGGTTTTTGCAGAATCGGGAAGTATATCAAAACACAAATCATTTCGCTTGTTACAAAACTGTACACTGACTACATAAGTCCTATTTTTCGGTTTTCTCCAGACTGTTCTTAATAATGGTTGAGCCTGCCCTTGTCCAGGTAAATTAGTTTTCTTAAATATTATTTTTGTCGAATCAGATCCTTCAATAATTGTTGATGTAGATTCACATATTTCAATTTCTGTTTCTGACCACTCAGACTTGCAAGTAAACGTATGAAATCTGTCATCATGTATTTTTGTTCCTACACAGGAAAAAAAAGATATAATAATTAAAAACAGAAGAGCTTTAGTATAAATACTATCAAACATTTAATCTAATTTGCTAATTTTAAGGATTTTAGCAAAGTTAATAAATTATCTCTTCTTTGCAGATTTTTTACCGTAAAACCTGTCAATAAGGTCTTTTCTGCCAGACTTTTTAAGATTGTTTAATATTTTTTTTCTGATATCAGATTTATACCAAAAGAAGTACTGCAACTGATTTTCTTTTTCAGTTTTATCTCGAGCAACAAATATTTTTTTACCTGTATAGGGATTAATACCGGTATAATACATTACTGTTGCAAGAGTCATTGGTGTTGGAGTAAATGCTTGTACTTGTTCAAGTTTAAAGCCCATATCTTTTGTCTCCAATGCCAATTCAGCCATATCAGTTTCAGTACTCGATGGATGGCCTGAAATAAAATATGGGATTAATTGCTGATTTAATCCAAACTTCTTGTTAACCTGTCTGAATAGTTTCTCAAAATTTCTGAATGTGTTAAACGAGTTTTTCCTCATTGTTTTTAAAACCTTTGAGGAACTATGCTCCGGAGCAACTTTAAGTCTTCCTGAAACATATTTGGAAATCAATAATTCAAGATATCTGTGATTAATTCTATTGACCTCAGGAGAGTTTGTCTGATGCATAGCCAGATCATATCTAACCCCACTCCCAATGCTAATATTCTTAATTCCTCTAATTCTTGATGCTTTCTCGTAGATATCAATAAGTGGTTTATGTGAGGTGTCAAGATTTTTACAAACTGAAGGAAAAATACAGGAAGGACGTACACATTTGTCACATATATCCTGATTTATTCCCTTCATTTGATACATATTAGCTGAAGGACCACCTAAATCAGTAATGTGACCTTTGAATTCAGGCATTTTTGAGATGTAATCCAACTCGCTCAGGATAGACTTTTCCGACCGTGAACTTACAAGTTTACCCTGATGAGCAGAGATAGTACAAAAACTACATCCACCAAAACAGCCTCTGTGCATTGTAACCGAATCCTTTATCATTTCATATGCAGGTATGGGCTTTTTACCAATGTATCTAGGATGTGGTAATCTTGTAAATGGTAATGAATAAATTCTATCTATTTCTGCTTCTGTCAAAACATCATATGCAGGATTAACAATAAGTCTTTTTTTCTTCTGATCCTGAATAATTCTACAATTGGAACCAAGATTCGATTCTTTCTCTATTTTAACAAAATTTTCTCCATGCTTATTTTTATGAGATAAAACTTCAGAATATGAACTAAGAACTATATCATTTGAAATTTCATCATCAAAATCGCTCAAATATGCAATCTGTCTGATATCATAACAATTATATATTTGTCCAGCATCGTTTAATCGATTAGCAATTTCAAGAATTGACTTTTCAGCCATACCATAAACAAGCAAATCGGCACCGGATGATTCCAATACAGAAGGCATTAATTTATTGCTCCAATAATCATAATGAACAAACCTTCTCATTGATGCCTCTACGCCTCCAATAACAAGTGGAACATCAGGATATAAACCTTTTAAAATCCTGGAATATTCAATTGTTGCATAATCGGGGCGCTTGCCTGGTTCTCCACCTGGCGAATAGGCATCCTCGGAACGTTTTCTTTTACCGGCAGTATAGTGATTCAGCATAGAATCCATATTTCCTGCACTAACACCAAAAAACAATCTGGGTTTTCCAAACTTTTTAAAATCCCGTAGATCGTCTTGCCAATTAGGCTGAGGTAATACTGCAACTCTGTAACCGGCATCATGTAAAACACGGGCAATCACAGCAGTTCCAAATGAGGTGTGATCTATAAAAGCATCACCGCTAATAAGAATAACATCAACATAATCCCAATTAGAATTTTTGAGTTCTTTAATATTTGTTGGGAAAATCGAAGAAATATTATTTGAATATTTTTCTACCACTCAGTAAAATGATCTGAAAATAGTGAGTTTCCATATGGTCGTATTCTACTATTATCGTATGCACCAAAAGGAGTTTGATGAAACATCGGATTGTAAGGTCTATTATCAATTATAAATTCCGCACTTATAAAAGAATCTTCTCCAATTTTATAATCAAAACCAACAGATCCAAAAGCAAGTCTGTTATATGTCTGCCCCGGGCTAACATCAAATGCTGTTGTTGCATTAACACGTAACTTATCGTTAACTATATACTCTCCTTTTGCAAACATATAATAGCTAAACATTTTGTTTTCCATCATATCAGGATAGGCAGACTCATTCATCATAATAGACGGAACTGTTGTTGATGTCATCATAAATCCTCCGGAAACAGAGAACCTATTTGTTAGCTTATAGTTTAGTTCAGGTGCAGCATAAGCTGTAAAAAGCCCATTACCATAATAGTTTGAATACATCATTCCTGAACTAAATCGGACATTTAATCGATTATTATCTTTTAAAGGAGACTTTGATAATGTTTCGTTAATTGAATCTTCAAAAATATTTTCATTACCAAAGTAAACTGTTTCCTCCTGTGCAATCATAGCGGAAACAAAAAAGATTGAAAATATTATCAATAAACTAATTCTCATTTATATTTTTTTTGTAAAGATACTATTTTTAAAAATATAAACTAAATTTGTGGAAAACTAAATAATGGAAAAAGACAACAAAAAGCATGAAGGACACTATAAAAGTCTGGGAGTAACAATTGGATTTGCAAGTTTCGCTGGCATCGGCATTCCTATTAGTATAATTTTTGACAATATGAGTTTTATTGGAATAGGCGTTATTGCTGGAGTTCTTTTAGGCTCAATTATTGGCGAAGCTATGGAGAAAAAACAAGCTGCTGCCGGTAATATTCGTCCAATGAACGAAGAAGAAATCAAGAAAAAGAAAAATCAGATAAAAATTTTAATGCTACTCGGGTTACTAGGTTTTGTTGTATTAATGTATTTCCAATTAAGATAAAAATGGCAAAAACAATAAAACTAAGTTCTTTATTTCTTCTGACAATTTCATTGTTATTCATTGGATGTCAATATAATGTTAAAGATCATACAAAACCAAAAGTCGATGAAACATTAGTTAACAAGCACCTTCTCCATGATTATAAGCCAATCGCCGAAAACGGTAATATAAATGTAGTAATTGAAATTCCGGCAGGTACTCTTGAAAAATGTGAAGTAGATAAAACTTCTGGAGACCTTAGTTTAGAAGAAATTGATGGGAAACCCAGAATAGTTCAGTACTTAGCATATCCTGCTAATTACGGAATGATTCCACAAACATATTTACCAAAAGAACTCGGAGGTGATGGTGACCCTCTGGATGTTATTGTCCTGGGTGACGCTTCCGAAAAAGGATCAGTAATAGAATGTAAACTTATCGGAATCATGAAAATGGTCGACCGCGGAGAACAGGACGACAAGCTAATTGCAGTTAAAATAGACTCTCCATTTAATGAAATTAACTCAATAAAGGAATTAAATACTCAATTTAAGGGTGTCTGTGTAATCCTTGAAACATGGTTTGAAAACTATAAAGGTCCCAATAAAGTTGAAGTTATGGGTTTCGAAGAAAAAGAATTTGCGGAAAACATTTTACAAGAAGCAATTAATGAATATAAAAAGAAATAATATCCATTAAATTTACTATTTTAGCAAATAAAGGTGATTGACCATGTCTAATAATAAATTCAATTTCAGAAATAACAGCTTTCTGGCTATCTTCTTTCTTGTTCTGATGATAATTGTCGGAACTATTGGATATATCCTGATTGAGGAATATGAGTTTATTGATGCATTTTTCATGACAATCATAACAATTTCAACTGTTGGTTTTAGAGAGATTCAGCCATTATCTATGTCAGGTAAAATCTTTACAGTCTTTCTAATAATTTTTAGCTTTGGAATTTTTGCTTACGCTTTATCTACTCTGACAAGATATCTGGTTGATGGAGTTTTTCATAATTATTTTAAACTTAAGAAAGTGAAAAAAAGAATCGAAAACCTAAACAAACACGTAATTATTTGTGGTTATGGCCGTAATGGCAAACAAGCTTCGAGAGAGTCAATGGATCATGGTTTTGAAGTACTTATTATAGAGCAAAAAGAGGAGCTTATTGAACAAATCACTGAAGACCCACGCTTAATGTTTATCCAGGGAGATGCTACTCAGGACGAAGTTCTTCAAGCTGCAAAAATTGAACGAGCCAGAGCCCTTATTACTACACTACCAAACGATGCAGATAACCTCTTCGTTGTTCTATCTGCAAAAGAAGTGCATCCCGATTTAAAGATTATTAGCCGCGCCTCTGATGACAATTCTGATAAAAAGTTACGTAGAGCTGGTGCAACAAATATTATAATGTCAGATAAAATTGGTGGTCAAAGAATGGCAAAACTTGTTGCTCAACCTGATGTTGTAGAATTTCTCGACCATATAATGATTCAACAAAAAAATGATGTTTCATTAGAAGAAATTGATTTTACTAATATAGGCGTAGAGTTTCAAAAGAAAACCATTCGCGAATTGCAAATTCGGGATATTTCAGGTGTAAATATAATTGGTGTTCGTAAAACTGATGGTGAATATGTACTAAACCCTTCAGCCGATTATATGATTTGCTGTAAAGATAAGCTATTCGTCCTTGGCACAAACTCTCAAATCGAAAAATTGAAAGACTTTATTAAAACGATGAAAATGACGGATGATGGGTGATATGTAACAAGTTAATGACTCGCTTATTTTTTCTCTCTGATTTTGATTTATTGATAAAAGGATTTTCTCTATTTATCTAATTCCTGCCTGCCTCAATGCATTATGGTATTTTCGAGCATTAGCATTATGTTGTGATAAACTTGATGCAAAAACATGATATCCCGAAAAATCGGAGTTTGCACAGAAGTAATAATATGAATGGTTTTCATAATTTAATACAGCATCTATTGATGATGTTGATGGGATACAAATTGGTCCAGGAGGTAAACCTTCATAAATATAAGTATTATAAGGAGAATCGTATTGCAGGTGACGTTTTAAAACCCTTTGAAGTGTAAAATCTCCAACTGCAAAAACAACTGTTGGATCAGCCTGCAAGAGCATGCCCTTTTGAATTCTATTAATATAAACACCTGCTATTCTTGCTTTTTCATCATTCTTTTGAGTTTCTTTTTCAACAATTGATGCCATTGTGCTAACTTCTGACTGAGACATTCCTAAATCCTGAGCTTTTTGGATTCTATCTGCATTCCAGAAATTTTTAAATTCCTGAGCCATTCTTTCTACAAATTTATCAGCTGAAGTATTCCAGTAAAACTCATATGTATTCGGGATAAACATCGCAGGAAAAGTTTGCTCATTAAATCCATATTTCGCTGCTGTTTCAGGGTTCATTAATAGGTCGGCAATTTCTGTAGAATCTGCCTCAATATAGACTGCGACTTTTCCGGCAAGAATCGGCAAACTACGAACACTGATAAAACTAAGTTTTACAGGAGACTGCTTACCACTCCTCAACAAGTTTATCAACTCATTATTTGACATACCATCATGTATCTCATATCGTCCAGGCAATACTTTTTCACCATACTTTTTCCAATCAGCTACCTGTTTAAAAGATTCCATATTTTCGATATAACCCGATTCTTCAAGAATCAACAACAGGTCATCATAATCCGAACCGTTTGGAATATGAATATATGCGGGTTCATTCTCAACAACTACATTTGGTGCAAAAATAAAATCGCGGTATTTCTTTCCAAAAATAAATGCCACTACTGCTGCTAGTGCGATAACTATAAAAATTATAAGGAATACTTTTTTCTTTTTACTCATGGATACTCGTATTAATAATATTATCTTAGCAAAAATATTTTTTTTCGTGATATGAAGATTATATTTCTCATACTTTTTACCATAATCATATTAACATCCTGCAACACCGATGATAACAGATGTTTTAAATCAAATGGTGAAATAAAAACGGTAGAAACTCCAATAAATTATTTTAATAAAATTATTATTGAAAGCGATTTGGAGATTTATATAGAAAATTCTTCTGAGTCTTCAATTACAATTATTGCCGGAGAAAATCTTATCCCATACATAGAATATTCAGTCGTAAATAATACTCTTATCATAGAAGATAATAACGGTTGTGATTTTTTAAGGAAGGATATTAAGCCAATTATTATACTTAAAACACCTGTAATTGAAGAAATTACAATTAATCAGGCATGTGATTTAAAGACTACTGCTAATGACACATTAAAATTTGATAATCTTTCAATTCAAACCTGGGCCGGTATATTTACATCCGATTTAAATATTTATTGTGATAGTTTATTCTTTAGATGTCATGCTACAACCGGAGATTACACGCTTAAAGGCGATTGTAATTATGCTTATATATATAATATCGGAAGCGGATATTTAAAAGCAAGTCATTTAGAATGTGATTTTATTCAAATTGTTCACAGATCGCTATGTAAAAGTCATATAAATGCTACTCAGCAAATAATCCTTGAAGATATTCAACATGGTTCTGTTACAGCTTATTCTGAAGAATGCCCACAAATAATCACATGGGGAAATGATTTTGGAAATTTATTTGAAAATATTGGATGCCCGGATTAATTAGATATTGAATGTAATCGTTGTATCAGTAATCGGTTATCAGTAGTCGGTAATCGGTAATCGGTAGTCGGTAATCGGTATCAAAGATTACTGAAATAGCGATTAAATCACCTTATTATAAACTGATTTTTTCAAAAATAATCCAAGTCCTACACCTCTGGTTGCAAGTAAGAAAATAATGGCAAGCCACATTCCCTGATTACCCCAATAGTACTTAAAGATAAATAAAGCTGGTACGTAAATTACCAATACAGATACAAGCATAATATTTCTCATTGTTGAGGTTGCAGTTGCACCAACATATATACCATCATATAAAAAAGCAAGAAAGCTAATTACTGGAATAATCCATAACCAAAAATAGTATTCTTCAGCCAGCAAAATAACAGATTGACTGTCTGTCAATAGATATAAAATTCCTCTACTGGCAAAAATATAAACTAATGTAAATGCCAAAGCCAGTAAAAAGCCAAATACAACAGATTTTTTCACAGCATCAATGAGGCTTGGTCGATCCTTAGCTCCGATATACCTGCCTGCAAGAGTTCCACCTGCATAGGCAAAGCCATCAGTAACCCAGGCAAAAATCCAAAGAAATTGTAGCATTACAGAGTTTAATGCCAAATAATCATCTCCTAATCCTGCTGATACTGCATTGAACAGAAAAAAACTTCCTGTCAGCAACAAAGATCTGATAAAAATATCTCGACTAACACTAAAAAAACGCTTTAGTTTATCCACAATAAATATCGCCTTGCGCTGAAAAAGGGTGATGACTCTTTTATATTTCCAGAAAAAGAATATTAAACTAATTATCAATCCAATATATTGAGACAATACAGTTCCAAGTGCGACACCTTCAATCTTCATATCAAAAACAATCACAAAAATTGAACTCAGAATAATATTTGATAAACTTATTACCAAAGTAATTATCATTGGTATCTTTGAATTCTGCATTCCTATAAACCAGCCCATAAAAACAAATACAGCGAGTGTTGCAGGAGCTGCCCATATTCTAACATTAAAATAATCTGCAGCATACGATAATGCTTCGGTTGAGCCATCAAGATTTAAAATCAAAAGATTTTTAACCGGGATCTGTAAAGCTATCAATATAAAAGCAGCAATTAATCCAAAAAACATGGCTCTTAAAAGCGAATTAGCAGCATCTTTATAATCTGATGCCCCGTAGGCCTGAGCAGTCAGTCCGGTTGTCCCCATCCGAAGAAATGCAAGTCCTGTATAAATCAAAGTAAAAACCATCGAACCAAATACTACTCCTCCGATAAATGCAGAAGAGCCCATACGTCCCACAAGAGCAATATCAACAATACCCACAAAAGGCACAGTGATATTACTTATCACATTAGGGATGGCGAGATTTAAAATTCTTCGGTTCACTTTTCAATTTTTTTGCAAATATAGGGTTTTTGGTCGGATGTTAGATGCCGGGAGTTTAGCGATAAAAGGTGACAGGTGACCGATGACCGATGACCGGTGACGGGTGATGGGTGATAGATGTGAGAAATATTTCTACTTAAATACTGATGTTATCTTTATCCTTGTCTCTTGAATATGTCTTATTGAATATTGCTTATTGAATATTGAAATTTAAAAGCTCCGCTTTTTCTATATATCCCTAACAATAAATACCTCATAATCACCAAGATATTTAAAGCTATATTTTTCGTAAAGTTGGCGGGCTTTGAGGTTATCTTTATGGACTTCAAGTTTTATCTGCAGTTTTAAATTTCTGGCAAACTCCATACTTTTCTCCATTAAAAGATGGCTTAATCCTTTTCCCTGAAAATAAGGTGAAATTCCGAAATGATGAAGGTATAACCGTCTATGATCATTTGTTATCCATGATGTTCCGGCAATTGTTTTAGTTTTTATTTCTTCAAGAACAAACAAAACTCCACCATTAGTAATGGTATTTTGTATTATTTGTAAATTATCTCCACGATGCGCTCCTCCAATATCAGTTTGTAGCCAAACATTAAGAACGGCTTCGTAATCATCAGTCATGAACTCTCTGACAATGTATTACATAATTATTCTTTTGTTTGAAGTTCAATATCAAAATTAACTCTGGATCTGGAAGAATCTGTTAAATCAAGAGTTAAACTGTACTTTTCGTAAGCACTTTCTTTAATCTCGATTGTATATTTTGTTCCCGTTTTAACAGCAACAGAAAAATATCCTTCCAGATCTGTATCTACTTTTTGATTATAGCAATCTTTTAAATCATTGCTTATAGAAATTTTTGTTGATACTTCATCATAATTTTCATCTGTTACTTGCCCTTGTATAACAGTTAAACCCGGATGAAAGCCAAATTTTTCCTGCATAAATGTACCAAATTCCATTTTATAAATATCCATTCTCCCCTATCCTCCTATACGGTCAGATGAAATATAGGCATATTGCCCGTCAACAGAAAGTGAAAACTGCCTCTCATCTTCAACTGAGTTAAAAGGATATCCAAGATTTACAGGTTCGCTCCATTTCTTATCTTTAAGCACACTTATAAAAAGATCGTATCCACCCATCGACTTACCAGAGTTTGATGCAAAAACAACAAAATCACCTCCCGGATGAATATAAACAAAGTCCTCATCGAGCTCACTATTAAATTCATCAACGACCAAGCTATTTGAAAAGTTTGAATTTCGTTTGTTACTGTAAAAGATATCCTTTTCTTCTGACTTTTTATTGTTGCTATTTGATGAGAAATAGAACTTCTGATTGATAAAATCCAAACTTCCCGCTCCTTCAAATTTAATTGAATTAACAGTTTCACCCATATTTACCGGTTGTGAAACATCAAATTCATCTGTCAATAACAGATAATATAAATCTCCGTTATCTTCAAATTCGGGGCTATTTTTATAGAGAATAAACTCTCCATTCCCTGCTCCAACAGATGTCAAAATATAATCTTTCCCATTAGAGAAAACCTGATCTGGAACTACTGCTTTTTGAAACTGTCCCTCTTTTATGTATGATTCCATAACAGAATAATCACAAAGTCCTGTTGAAGGATGACCATCCTGATGTTCATTAACTTTTCGGTCTGTTGTAAAAAACAGTTTATCTTCGCCAAAAGCTACTACCGGAAATATCTCATTATATTCAGAATTAACATTAGGTCCGCAATTTTCAGAAAAATAATTACCCTTGTTTTCATAAATCTCTTTTCCTGACAAACATTGTTGCATTAAATTCTGAACATATAAACTATCTATTAGTTCAGTTCCTTTTTTCACCTTTTCATAATAAGAATAAGCAAGATCAAAATCTCCCATTTTATGATGAGTTCGACCAAACCAGAAATTGATATCGTCTAAATATTCAGAGGAAGGGTTATTATCAATAGCATTCTTGAGATGCGCATATGCATTTTCATAATCATAAATATCATTATAACATTCTGCTATTCTTAAATTCAAGAAATCATTTGTAGGAAAATCCTGATATAGTTCAAGATATATCTCTAATGCATTTTCAGTTTGTCCATCCTCGAAAAACATTTTTGCCTGAGTCATTTTCCAATCTGAAGAGCTTAGATCATCCTGAGCAAACATTACCACAGAACTCAAAACAAATAAAATAAATAATCCTCGTTTCATGTAATTAAAAAGTAATATTTTGGTTAGTTATTAAGCTGCTAAGATAAAACAAATCATTTAAGATGACAAAAGATAAAGACACATTATAGATTGTCAATCAGATAATTCTTTTAATAACTTCTTATATAGATTCATGCTTTCTATCTCGTTTTTACCAATACGATAACAAATCTTATTCCGCAAATAATCTTTTAAATCAAAATACGAATACTCAGAAGCATATTTTTCAGCAATTTCATTCTTATGCACCACAGCATTTTCAAGAACAGTCTTAAAACTCATGATAAATTCATCTTCTACATTACTGTTTGCTACCCATATAGCAAAAACAGCAGGTTTTTGAGTCAACTTGTACCATTCTTCAGCAATATCATAACAATAATTAAACTTATTCCTCAATTTCAATGCCCGGTCTCCAATAACCAGGCCACCGGTTTTATCATAAATATTATTTTCATAACCTTTTTTAGAGACTAAATATTCAAAATTCAATTTCCATAACTTATCTGATAAAATTCTAACAAAACCATTTGATGATCTTGATTGATAATCCAGATAAACTTGTTTAAGGTTTTCTTTTGGAACATCTGAAAGAAGAAGTACAGAATCAACACTTTTCTGTGAAATTATTCCATATTCTTGAATAAGTTTAATATCCTTTAACATATCCAATGCACCAACAGGAACTAAACCAATATCTGCTTTATGATTTAACAGTTCATCAACACAACCTGCAGGATGGGCTCCTTTAACAACAGCATTCTTCTTTATAAAGTCAGAATTTATAAATGCATGTTTATAAGGCAAAGTATTTATATAATCAACATTTGATATTTTTATCATGTAGCAAAATTATAAAAGCTTGTAGTAATATACAAGTTTAATGCTAAAATAAATGATTAAATAAAACACATTCTAAACAACTAAAAATAAGATATTTAGAATACAAGATATTAAAATATTTATTATATTTGCTTTGGAATCTGTGACCACAACCAAATATGAAAAAATTATACATTGTTTTTACATTTGTATTACTAGGTTATATATCAGCCTATTCTCAATACAGTACTCTCGGAAATGATTTTTGGCTTGCATATATGCAGAACTTTGATGATCCGGCAAATACTTTGTTGTATTTAACTTCCGAAGCAGGTAGTACCGGAACGGTTAGTATTCCAGGAACAGGATGGTCAGAAAACTTCACAATAGCACCAAATGGTTCGGTACAAGTAACTATCCCTGCGGCACAAGATGTAGCTATTGATATTGGCAACACTGTTATTAACAAAGGCATACATATTGTTTCGAATAATGATATTGCAGCATATTCTGCTAATCAAAGGACAGCTTCTTCAGATGCGACACTTGTCATGCCAACACATGCTCTCGGTGACTCTTATTTAATTAATGCATACAGTTTATTTTCTTCAACTGAGCCAACAATGTTTATAGTTGTCGGAATTCAAGATAATACAAGTATTGAGATTGTTCCGACGGTAGCTATTTCAGGGGGTGTAGGTGCCGGAGTCCCTTTCACAATTACACTTGACCAAGGTGAAGTATATTTAGTTAAGAGTACTGGGGACCTTACAGGAACAACTGTCAGTGCTACAGATGTTGGGAACTGTAACAATTTTGCAGTTTTTGCAGGAAATAAATGTGCTAAGGTACCTACAACTTGCGATTATTGCGACCATCTATACGAACAAATGATACCTCTAAAAGCATGGGGAAAAGAGTATATCACAGTCCCATTAATGACAAGAAATGGAGATCAATATAGAATCCTAGCTAGTGAAGACAACACTAATATTACAATAAATGGAGGTGCTCCAATATTATTAAATGCTGGTGATTTCCATGAAGTTTACCTTAATGTTGGTTGTTATATTGTTGGTGACGGTCCTATTTCTGTTGCTCAATATAGTAGGGGGACTTCATGCGATGGTGTAACTTCTGACCCATTTATGATTATGTTATCTCCTGTCGAGCAAACTTTAGAAAGTATTGTTTTCCAGGCTTTTAACACACCAGCTATTAATCAATTCTACACCAATATTGTTTGCGAAACACCTTATACGGGAAATGTAACTTTAGACGGCTCAACTATAGCAGGATGGACAACGGTACCATCAAATCCTGATTACTCTTATAATCGTCAAAATGTTGCACAAGGAACTCATACTGTTTCGTGCCCCGAAGGTGTTCTAACAACAGTTTACGGATTTGGAGATGTTGAGTCTTACGGCTACCTAGCGGGAGCAAATATACAGCCATTAAATGTTGATTTTAATATTGTAATAGGAAACGACTCCATATCTTACGATGTATATCAAGACACTTTAAATTGCGAAGAATCAGCCAATGGTGTTGGTTTTTATACAGATGGCGTTGGAATATCAGGAGTCTGGTTTGATTTTGGTGACGGTAACACCGCTACCGGTTACGATGTTTTCCATACTTATACTAGTTCTGGAGACTATACTGTAACGATGTATTTTACAAGAGATGCAAGCTGTGTTGAATAATCTTTATCAATGATGGTTCACGTCAGTAATTCTCTACCACCATTTGATTTTATAAACGATACATTGATATGTAATGGAGATCCATTTGTAATTAATCCAAATGTAAGTGGTGTTAATTTTGAATGGCAAGATGCATCCAGCACACCAACATATACTGTATCATCATCTGGAACATATTCACTAACAATTTCTGACACACAGGGTTGCTCATCAAGTGCAACAGCCGATGTTACATTTATTGACATCTCAGCCTCTATCAGTGTAACGCCAATAACTTGTTCAGGAGTTACAGATGGTGAGCTTACTGCTAACCAAACAGGTGGAACTAACCCTATTAGTTATGAATGGAGCACAAGTCCAGCTCAATATTCACAGACAATTACAGGTTTAGGAGTTGGTGTTTATACAGTGACCGTAACTGATGATAACGCTTGTACAGCAAGTGCCAGCACATCATTAACCATGCCTCCTTCATTAGAGGTAAATCTGATTGAAATAAATCCTGAATCATGTTACGATACAGATGATGGAAGTGCAATATTAGAAGTTCTTGGAGGAACACCTTCATATACTATTAATTGGTCGCCTGCTACAATTTCTGGTTTTGCTCCAATAAATCTCTCTCCGGGAACTTATGCATATACAGTAAATGACTCGTATGGCTGTTATGGCACTGGTGGTTTTACAATAAGTGAAGCTGTTGAGATTAGCGTAAATGTAACGCAAATAAATGCTGGTTGCTTTGGAGACCCGGTGAGTGCTAGTGTAAGTGCTTTTGGAGGCGCTAGTCCTCTATCTATTGAATGGGATGACGGTTCAACAAATTATAACAATAACAATATTCCACCAAATACAGATTTTGGATACACAATAACAGACGCAAATGATTGTGAAATACCCGGAAGTGTAAATTTGAATTCCCCAGAAGAACTAACTCTTGAGCTCGAGTATGAACATATTACTTGTAAAGGGGACCAGGACGGATGGATAACAGCTTTTGTTGGAGGTGGATCTTTACCTTATGATATAATTTGGAGTACTGGATTATCAGGAACTAGTTTAAGCAATCTGGGACCTGGCAATTATACAGTATCTGTAACAGATTCGCATGATTGTACAATTTCAGAATATGTACTATTGCGAGAAGCACCTATGGAACTTGGATTAGATTTTATCTCAAGAAATGTTAGTTGTTACGGATTTCAGGATGGTTCGGTTTTAATGACTGCATCGGGTGGTATGGGTCCATATGTTTATCAAATATTTGATACATTTTATGATTTTAATGGGGCATCTATAACAGGTATGCCGGCAGGAACGTACACAGCTAGGGTAATTGATAATCACGGCTGTTTGAAAGATACTACCATAATTATTAGTCAACCATCTCAACTTATTGGAGAATATGTAATCTCTGATCCTAGTTGTAGAGGAAATCATGATGGTGCTATTGAGATATTCTTATCAGGGGGCGTAGAACCATATTATTATATTTACGGAGGTAATCTTATTGATATCCCTTATATCTCAGGACTATACGAAGGAGAATACCAAGTTGAAGTATATGACTCATTGGAGTGTGAATTAAACCTTGGCTTAGCAATTCTTGACGATGTAGATATTGACTGCATAAAAATACCTAATGCGTTTACACCTAACGGTGATAATATAAATGACACTTTTTAGATACAGGGTATGGATATTTTCCCTACTGCTGTCTTATGGATATATAATCGCTGGGGGCAGCCGCTATATTTTGGTGAAACTGGTGACGATTTTTGGGATGGGAAATACGATGGCACTTTTGTCCCAGCTGGAACATATCTATACATATTGGACTTAAGAAACGGACATAAACCATATAAGGGTACCGTTACTGTTATGTATTAATCTTGATTTATTCAATGAATATTTTTTGATAGATTTTGTTAACTTTGGCAAAAAAATAATATGCACGATTTTAAGCTAAACCTCTCAGATAACACTTTCTTTTTAATTGCTGGCCCTTGTGTTGTTGAAAATGAAGAAATTACTTTTAATACTGCAAAGCACCTAAAAGATGTATGTTATAAACTTGGTATTCAGCTAATTTTCAAAGCTTCCTACAAAAAAGCAAATCGGTCATCTTTAAACTCATTTACTGGAATTGGCGATCAAACAGCTCTCGATATACTGCAAAAAGTAAAAACAGAGCTAGATTTACCAATTTGCACTGATATTCACACAATTGACGAAGCTAAATTTGCTTCAAATGTGGCAGATATTTTACAAATTCCGGCATTTTTATGCAGACAAACCGACTTACTTATTGCCGCAGCTAAAACCGGCAGATATATTAATATTAAAAAAGGTCAATTCCTTTCTCCGGAAGCTATGAAGTTTACAGCTCAAAAAGTAGTAGAATCAGGAAATAACAAGGTAATGCTTACTGAAAGAGGCAATAGCTTTGGTTATAAGGACCTTGTTGTTGATTTCAGAGGAATCCCAACAATGCAAAAGTTTGGATTTCCAGTTATTTTGGATGTAACACATAGTTTGCAACAACCAAATCAAAGTACAGGTGTTACAGGAGGTATGCAGGAAATGATTGAAACAATGGCAAAGGCCGGTATTGCAGTTGGAGTAAATGGCTTGTTTATTGAAACTCATCCTGATCCAACAATTGCTAAATCAGATGGTGCCAATATGCTAAAATTAGAACTTATAGAAGCTCTATTAGAAAAACTACTTAAAATTAGAAAATCTCTATCTAGCTAAAAGATCTTTTTGATTAAAACTAAGTGGTAATAAATCCTGAATAGAATTAAATTCCATAATTATATCTTCTGAGACAAGTAAGATTCGAATTCTCTTTTCGTAACGCATTTCTGTCTCAGAAATAACTTGCCTACATGATCCACATGGTGAAACAAGATGTGGTATGATTTTATCATCTGAATCAATAACCACAATTGTAATACACTCAACAGAATTATCAGGATAATTTGAATTTGCATAAAACAAAGCAACTCTTTCAGCACATAAACCGGAAGGATATGCAGCATTCTCCTGATTATTCCCACTTACTATTGTGCCATCATCTAATAATACAGCAGCACCAACACGAAAATTAGAATAAGGTGCATAAGCATTCTTAGCAGCATTAATCGCAAGCTCCATTAAATGTTTGTCGTCAGCATTAAGCTCTTCATGCTTTAACTCATTAAATCTAATCTGGATTTCCCTTTCTTTCATATTCTCTCAAATAATTATTCAAAATTAATAATAATTTCTTTACCAAAAGCAATAATATCAAATATTATACTTTTTACAGTAATGTACGAGCCTCAAAGATAAATTCAATTAGTAAATGCAACAATTTTTGATTTTTCTCTCTTTCTGAAATGGAGCGTAGCGAAATGAAGGAAAGAGAGAAAAGCCCGAAAGCATT
>PKTB01000014.1 GCA_002869385.1 Marinilabiliales bacterium | reverse complement strand
TTTGTGTTTGTGTAAAGTTCATATTTTTCAATTTTTATTGTTTGCACTACAAAAATCGATTTTTATTTGAGCTTTACACACTTTTTTGTACAGTATCTTTCTACTTTTTACTTACAGATTATTATATAACAAAAGAAAATGCCGGATTTCTCCGGCATTCTACATAGTTAATTGTTTGTTTCCTGGTTGATCATCTATTCTTTTTCGGCTGCTTCTTTAGCTCTTGCTTCTGCTAATGCAGCTTTCCTCTTTTGTGTTGCTAATGAAACTACTACCAATACAATAAATGATAATGGAATTGCAACAATTCCAGGATTATCTAATGGCCAAATAGCATCTGTTTTAAGCATACCATATCTTTCATACATTTTTGGTGATAATAAAATCAACACAATTGATGAAATAATACCTGTTACAATTGATGCAGATACTCCCTGAGCTGTAGTCTTTTTCCAGAAAAGAATCATAATAATAGCAGGAAGGTTACCTGCAGCTGCGACAGCAAATGCTAAACCTACAAGGAATGAAACGTTCATACCTTTAAATAATATTCCAAGGATAATAGCAATAATACCAACAGCAAATGCAGCAATTTTACCTGCACGAACTTTTCCTTTATCAGTCATTTTAACATTTAAATACTGATCAATAAAGTCGTGAGCGATAGCACCTGATGAAGCAACAATAAGTCCTGAAACAGTACCTAATACAGTTGCAAATGCGATAGCTGAGATTAGTGAGAAAATACCAACACCAAATGTCTTAGCTAATAGTGGACCTGACATATTACTACTTGACACATCGATTACACCGTTAACCATTGCTCCTAGTCCTAAATACAATGTTAAAATATAGAAGAACCCAATTGCAGCAATAGCAACAATTGTTGATTTACGAGCAGCTCTTTGACTTGGTACAGTATAATATCTAATCAATACGTGTGGTAATGCAGATGTACCTAAGAATAAAGCAAGCATCAATGAAATAAAGTTAAGTTTATCCCAGAAATCACCGTCTTTTAATTTAAAGATCATACCAGGTTTCATTACATCTTTACCTTGAACAAGTTTAGGATAATAAATCGTTACTTTATCTTCTCCATCTGTAACTAGTGCCTTAGTATAAATAATTATTTCACTATCTTCAATTTGAGTTAAGAAACTAAAAGGGTTTGTTGATCCAGTTTCGTTAACCTCCTGACCTTCGGACACTATTCTATGCAAGTGACCAACCTGATAGAACTGTCTGGCTGACCTTTCTGCTCCATTATATAGTTTTTCTCCTTCAGCAGGTTCTGTTACAGATAATGACTCTTCAAGAAGAATTCCATCTTCAGTTCTCAATACTTTAAACCATCTGATATATCCTTCTTCACCGTATGCAAACTTTACAAACTCATTTTCTTTATTGTCTTTGTAAACTGTTGCCGGTGATTCTAGAGACTCATCCTCCAATTGTATTTGATCATCTCCAATTGCATACGCATTTAAGGTATGGAACATGTTATAATCAGCATTTGGTGGATTCATTAAACCTTTATTAAGAATAATAACTGTTAAGATAACAGTTACAATAATTAACAAACCACCTTTGAGAAATTGAACATAAGTAGTAGAAGTCATTCCGGCAGTTGCAACAATTAAAATCACAATTGAACCAACAATAACAACTCCAACCCAATGTGGAAGTCCTAAAAGAGGGACAACAAGATCACCTGCACCTACCATCTGAGGTATTAAATAAAACAATGATACAACTAGCGTACTAATTGCAGCTGTAAGTTTAATCCCTTTTGAATTAAATTTACTATCAAGAGCATCGGTAAAAGTAAACTTACCCATCCTCTTTAATGGTTCTGCTACTACAAATAGTGCAACAACCCATCCGGCAAGATACCCGATTGAATAAAGAAATCCATCATAACCGGCATAAGCGATCATACCACAAATTCCTAAAAATTATGCTGCGGAAAGATAGTCACCGGCAAATGCAATACCATTAACAGCCCAGTGAATTGTTCCACCAGCAGCATAATAACTACTTGCGGTCTTAGTTTTTCTGGCAAAATAAAATGATAAGCCAAGTACTAATGCGACAAACGAAACAAATATTATTATCGCCCATATCGAAACATCATATATCATACCTCACCTCCTTCTTCATTATATTTATTTTCAAGTCTGGTTGCAAAATGGTTATAGAAAAACCCCATAATTACAGCCAGTAGAATTAAAGAAAACCCGTAAACAACAGCTAGATTTAATCCAAAAAAGACTCTCTCCCCTATTAACTCGGGTTTATACACACATAAAAAAACGAAACTTGCATAGACAAATAAATAAACAAAGAAAAATCTTAAACCAAGTTTAGACTTCTTCTTTGCAGACTTATCCTCTTTAAGATCCGCAGCAGGTCCATGTAACATTGTCTGAAATTTTAATTAATAAATAAACAATACTCACTTGTCAAGAAAATATGACATTTTTCAAAATTAAAATTTAATGTTATAAAACAATTGTTTGTATAGTTGTAATACAACATTGTTTTTCAACAACTTTTAGTATATTTGTCCCTATAAATCAGTGAGTCATGAAATTTAAGAAAAACATTACCTGTGTCGATTGTAAACTAAAGTGTGATATTTATAAGGCAATTCTAGAATCAGGAGCTGATTTTTCCTGTGTAAACCCGCTACATGTTTTCTACGACAGGCATGAATATATATGTAAACAAGGGAGTAGTGTGACCCACGCAATTTATTTGGTTGAAGGTTCTGCTACATTATTTATTGAAGGACTTAACAATAGGAACATTTCACTTTATATTATGCGTCCACATAGCTACATTGGCTTGTTATCATTCTTTGAAACGCCGTATTACAGTTATTCTGTCAAAGCTTTAGAGGACTCACATATTTGTATGGTTGATCTGGATTGTATTAAAAAGCTATATATAGAAAATCACAACTTTTTACTTAAACTGAATCAGGCATTCGGTAAATCAGTTTCATCAATTCTTAGCAAAATAATTACGCTAAATCAAAAAAACATAAGAGGAAGAATTGCTGACAGTTTGCTTTATCTTTCAAAACTCTATGAAAATGACACATTTAGAATGCTGTTATCACGTAAAGAACTTGGAGAATTATCAGCAATCTCAGAAGAGAATGCAGTACGTTTACTAGGAGAGTTCCGCAGAGAAGGTATTATCAATGTAGAAGGAAAAAAAATAACAATCCTGGACAAAAAACTACTTGAGAAAATATCTGAAGTAGGATAAGCCCCTACATTGTTCCTTTAAAATCATAACTAAGTTTTGACAACATAGTATTAATATTAGCAAGCACCTTTTTAATAATAGTTTTATCCAAATAACTTAAGTGTTTAGTGCTAATCAAATTATCAGGAGACAAGCCTTTAGTTATTAATACTGATTGATGTTTTAACCTAATCTGTTGTAAGTATTTATAAGCCTCCACAACATTTCGATAAGTATCTAAAGCAATTATTCCCTCATCTTTAAGTGTTTTTAACCTCTTAATTGTTGAAACTTCATGGACTTCATTATTTAAAGAATATATCCTTGCAAAATTAGTAATCGGCATAATTGCTTCCTTAATATTTACAGTCTCAGGAGGTGCACCAGCGGTCTCTATTAAGATATTGCCCCAAAAACCAACCTGTGGTTTCAACTTAATATTATTTTGTGCAAGTAAAATAAAATAAGCCGGATTTTTAGATGTGAGTATATCAATTTTTGATTGTAGGTCAGTAACAAATGATTTCTTACCATAAACAGCACGCATATCAAAGAAAACACTTATTTCAAGAAGGTCTTTCCCTGTTCCGGTGTTTATCCACTTGCTAAAGTATTTTTCCCATGTGGAATAAGACTGACAATAATCTGGATTCTTAGCCATAATACCACCTTTACAAAACTCATAGCCAATTTCATCCAATGAGTTACAAATATATTCTGACAATCCGTCAAAATACATTTTGGTTTGCTCATCATTTTCAGAATCAGCAAATATTAATGCATTATCCTGATCAGTATTTAATGTTTGTTCCTTTCTGCCTTCACTTCCAAGAGTAACAAAACAAAACTCAACCGGCGGAGGACCAAAAACTTTAATGCCCATCTCAATTAATCTTTCACATATCAAATCAGAAATAAATGAGAGAGAGCTAAAGATTATTTCCGAATCTGCTCCTGTATCAATTACAGGCAACACATAAGAAACATACTTATCATGTAATGCTCTTAATTGCTCAACGGTTTCCGCATTTTTAACATCAGTTGTAACTTTTAGAGGTAAAAACTCTTGTGTAATTAACAGGTCTTTCCTTTCAATATAAGAATATGAATTTTTATTTCCTTTCAGAACAATATAATCAATTGATTTATCTGAATTAAATACATTCTGCACATCCATCAAACTTGCCCCTTCATTTAAATAATGGACAGGCGAACTCATTATCTGGAAAACACCTTCTACTGAATCTGTCTTTATACCGACCCTCTCTCTCAGTACCTTATCATTTACAAAACCAATAATGTGCCCCTCTTCTGACTCGATTAAAGCAAAACCTGTTGAACTATCATTTAGCTTTTGTATAAGTTCAGGTATTTTAAGCTTGTAATTACACTTTAGAACAGGTTTTGCTACCTGTTCTGCAGATGTCAATAACTGATGCATAAAACCTGTAAACTCCTTATTTAGATCACTAAAATCATTTTTAACACCTGATTTTAAGCTAATATCCTGAATTATACAATCACAAAACTTAGCTTTACCTTTATCATAAACAACTACTAATGATACTGCTGCATGAATATATTCACCTGTTCGTTTTCGTAATTTAACAAGCTGATTTTTTATAAACCCTTCTTTGAGTAGATTCTTCCTAAAACTAAGCTTATCATTCTTTTCAACGAAAAAATCCAAAATGTACAAATCTTTGATTTGATCAAATTCAGTATAGCCAAATATTTTCAATGCTGTTTGATTTGCCTCAAGAAATTTCCCCTTTGTATCGATCGAAGTTCTGAATATTCCTTGATTAAGCTTATCCATCAAAGACTGGAACTTCTCCTTACTACTCAAAAGTTCTTCTCGAACTAGCTTATCAGAACTAACATCTTTAAGATTAAATATCAGAGCATCCTGGCCATAAAAGTCAATGTAGTTTACACTTAAAATTACATCTATAATATCATCCGATGCTGTTTTCATTTTACATTCTGACGACAATTTATGTAAATCTTCATCTCCATTATCAATCTTTTCTCTAATCTTTTCGGGGATAGTAATAATTTCTGAAATCTTTTTACTCATCATCTGTTCTGCAGTAAAACCAGACATATTCTCAAGTACAGGATTAACGAATGATATTTTATTATCTATCATCATAATAAGACCTTCTGTTGAAGCGTCTACCAAAGATCTGTATTTTTCGCGAGAATGATTTAGCTCAATTTCAGCAGCAATTCTTTTCTTTTCAATACTAAAAGATTGACGGCCAACATAAAATAGTATCAGACTAACAAGAGCAGTAATTATTAAACTTATTATTATAAATCTTTTTGTCAGACCAGAAATTTCAGCTTTAACATCCTCGATATATATTCCGGTTCCAACTATCCACCCCCATGGTTCAAATAGTTTTACATATGAAAGTTTAGGTACAATATGTGTAGAGTCATCTTTCCATTGCCACATATATTCCACATACCCATGCTTATCCTTTTGGACAACTTTAACACATTCTACAAAAAGCTTCTTGCCATGAGAATCTTCAAAATCTGAAAGATCTTTACCATTTAACTCAGGACGATATGGGTGAACGATCATTACAGGTTGCATATCTGTAACCCAGAAATAATCTTTATTTTCTTCTCCATATCTTAAATATTCAATTCTGGATATCGCAATTTCTTGTGCTTCTTCCCTTGTTAACATGCCAGCTAACTCTTCTTTATGATATTTTTCAAGAATACTTGTAGCCGTATTAGTTAATTCAGTAATCATTTCGCGCTTTTTATCAAGCATCGAATTTTCAAAATGTGGAATTACGATAAAAAATAGTGTGACAACAAATAGTAAAACTGCCATTATTGAAGGTAAAACAATGTTAATAAAGAACTTCTTGCGGGCTTTTTTTAATAAGTCTTCCATTTGTTACACAGGTTTATCCAAAGTTAAAAAAAATATTTAAGAGAAATCGTCAATCAGAAACTTTTAGCATTATTTTCCGTTTTACTAAAAAACAATAAGATGAAGAAAATATATTTTGGACTAATAATACTCTCTATTATGGGCTGTGCATCTTCGACTAAACATATAAAAACAATTGAAAATTTTGACGCTGATAAATACCTTGGTAAGTGGTACGAAATTGCAAGACTCGATCATAGTTTTGAAAGAGGTCTTGACAACGTCACTGCTACTTATTCTATCAAACCAAATGGAAAGATAAGAGTACTTAATCAGGTAATCAAACAAGATGGTACTAATAGCACTGCTGAAGGTAAGGCCTATGTTATTTCCGGTGAAAATAATCCAGGGGAATTACGTGTTAGCTTTTTTTGGATTCTTTATGCGAAATATCGCATCTTTTACCTTGATGAAGATTACCAAACAGCCTTAGTTACCAGCAGTAGTAAAAATTATCTGTGGATTCTTTCACGTAAACCTGTTTTAAATGAAGATGAACTGAATAGCTTACTAAAGATTTGCAAGGATTATGGATTTGAGACTGATAAGCTGATATTTCCTAAACAAAAATAAAAAAGGCCCTGTAAACAGAGCCTCATCAAATATCTTTGTATAAGTACTAGAATCTTTTTTCCTTGATTCTCGCTTTCTTACCTGTAAGTCCACGAAGATAATAAATTCTTGCACGACGAACTTTACCTACTTTGTTGATCTCAATTGATTCAATAAATGGTGAAGCAATAGGAAATATTCTTTCAACACCAAATGAACCGGACATCTTACGAACGGTAAATGTTGCAGTATGACCTTCGCCTTTATACTGAAGTACAACACCTCTAAACTGCTGTATTCTTTCTTTATTTCCTTCTTTTATCTTATAGCTAACAGTAATAGTATCACCAGCCTTGAATTTTGGGTAATTCTTTTCAACTGCTACACTCTGATTTACAACTTTCATTAATTCCATCACAAAAAACTTTATATTTTTCCTTTAAAATTTCTGACTGCAATATTAGTTATTTTTTTTTAATTAAAATGCTTTTTTAAACAATAATTTCATTTTTTTTTCACACAATCTTAAAATATTGATTTATATATGATTTAAACTTGATAAAAGGCGACAAAACTCAGGTAAAATTCTACTTTAAAAATCTTGACAGTAATATTTCAATCAAAATAAATATCAAAGCAAATATCAAAAACAATTGCCATAAAGGTTTTCCTTCTGAAAATTCCTTAAGTTCAACAGCGATATCATCCGAACTTGTATCAAGAATTTTAACCTTTTCTCCAAGTTTTGCATCTACAATTTCTTGAAGCTTCTCGTTTTCATAATACTTAAGTAATGATTCATCTCTGTTATAATTCAGTGAGACTGTAGATACAAAATTATCAGCTCTAAAAAGCTTGTAATTTCCTGCAACATTTATAATATCAGAGATAAAAACAACAAGATTTTTACCTACGGCATTGTAGTTTGCAACAGCATCAGTATTTTCCTCATCTGTCAGTCTAAATATATCTGAAGAAGCTATTTCGCCAGGATATGAGATTTCTATAGAAGCACCATGCCCCATTACTGCATAGAGTGAATTTGACAATTGTGAATTAATCGCCATATTGTAGAATATAGTAACAAATAACGGGCTTTTCACCAAATCTTCGTTGATTGAGCTAACAGGTGCTGTAAAGACGTACACCCTACCCTTGTTATAATTCCCTGCAATTAATACCGGACTACTATTTTCTGTCCTTATCAATCCGGAAAAAGATGAATTATTAAATAAAATATATTTATGTATTAAACCGACAGCAGGAAAATCCGTTTGAGTATTGCGGTCAACAAAAGCATTCTTGAATAAAATATTATCATAATCAATAAATGATATTTTTTTTGTGTTGTATTTAATATTATCAAATTTCCCTGCATTAAAAACTGATAAAAAGCTATTAATACTTGAATGATCTATCTCTTTTGCAGGAATAAGTGCTACAGAGCCCCCGGCTGTTACAAAACTTTGAAGATCTGCAGTCAATCCGCTCGATATTTTAGAAATATTATTGAGCACTATTAAATCATATGCTGCAAATTCAGATGATTGGACGCTTCCAAGCTCAGTTTCGCTTAATTCAAAGTTATCTTTATCGCTTGAGTAAAGTGATCTAAAATACTTATCAGATTCCTGTCCATTAATCAATAATACTTCTGTTTTTTGATCAGCATTATAATTGAAATATAACTTATTATCATATGTAACCGGATAATCTGACAATTCTAATCGAGCTTTTATATTACCAGACTCTGTATTTACATACCTTATTGATATTTCTTCGGTTTGCCCAGCCTCAATATTTAAACTTGCAAGTGCCTTTAGTGAATCGTTCACATAAAGATTTACAGGTATTTCAGCAAAATCCTCATCAGAGTAATTAACAACCCTTGCTATTAGCTCCTCCTCCTGATTCATCCTATGAACAGGAGTATTAAACCAACACGAATCAATAAATAAATTATTAGATGCTACAGTTTCAACAGGAATTAAAACCATATTAATATTTTCATCCGGTTTAAGTTCCGGTGTGCCAATAAAACTTTCCTGCATATCAGATATGACATAAAAGTTTGCTTTTTTATCATCAGGGACTAGTGTATTAGCTTTAAGAATCACATCATCCAGATTTAATACCGATGAACTAATTGCACATTTATCCAGCTCTCTGACAAATCTATCTCTGTCAATTGCAAACTGATGCTCGGGTAACATATCATTTGTAATTAAAATATATTCCATCCCTGCATCGCTATTATAAACTATTTGCTTGGCAATCTGTCTTGTTTGCTCAAAAACCTGCCCTTTGGGCCCCTCTGCTTCCATGCTAAATGAATTATCAATATAAATTACATTTAGTTCAGATTTCGTCTGCTCGCTTCCAGAATTGAATGGTATAAACGGTCCTGCAAAAGCGATTACCAGCATAGCAATAGTTAAAATCCTGGCAATAAGAATTAGTATTTGCTTTAGCTTGGTTCTTGTTCTTGTCTCTTTTCGGAGATCATTTAGGAAACTTGTATTACTAAAATATAAAGTTTTATGCCTTCTGAAGTTAATCAGATGGATAATGATTGGCACAGAGACCGCAAACATTGCCCACAAAAATGAAGGATTTATAAAACTCATAAAACTTATTTTTTACAAAAGTAAAAAAAAGATTTAGTTGTTAATTTGTTCATTAAGGATATCTACTATTCTTTTTACCTCATTTGGATAGAAAAGAAAACTAAATTCGTTCTCTACATCATTTTTATCAAGTATGCTTACAGTACCATTATTAACTAAACCAAAAGTACCTGTAAATAAATCATCCCAATCTAAATGTGCTTTTTGGTAATCTATTTTATCAATTTCGTCAATTTTAATGATTTCCTTTTTTTTGATTATTCCAAATAAAAAGTATCTATAGTAACAAACTTCTGTTTCATTTATTTCCATTCGATTAATTTCACCCAGCAGTAATAACAAAACCCCTATACCCAAAATAATAATATATAAAACCAGATTTACAGACATATTTATTATTGAAAAGATAATAATTGCCACACTAAATATCTTTCTCAAAAACACCCGCCAGTGAATACTTGTACTCATTTTTTATATCACTATATTACTAATTTATAAATCAATTCCTCAGCATCCTTTCAATTGGAGACTCCGGAATTAGGAAACTATTTAGTTTTTCGTATGTGATACTCACCTCCCAGCTATTATATCCAATATAAAAAGCTTCGGAATCGTAAAGAACATCATACATTTGTATCTGAACAATTAATGCTTCATCAGTAAAGTAATACTGACCTGGTGTTAGTTCTCGCTTACCCTCTGTTTCTTCGTCAAGTTGCTTGTAAAAGTCATCATCATGTTCTCCATCACTAAAAAAGTCTTTTTTAATTTCCTCATAAATAAAATTGTAAACCTCTTTATCGTAACAGCTGTTTAAATCAAAGTATGATTTACTTTCAAGGTCAAAATATTCATAATCTGTATTACCACTACCATGAGCCCCCCCCTCGTAACTCCAAAAAGAAAATGAAACCTCAAGTACATTTGATTTCACTTGTTCTATCTTGTAAATATTATAATACTCAAAGTACATATCTTCAGAATACATATATTCATTCTCTTCTAAATTAGCATTTATCATATCATCAATAACAGATTGAGCATAGTGATACAATGTGTTTTCAAAAGGTTCTCCTTCATATTGCTCTTCAAATGTATTTTGTTTTGCTATTAACTCTTCAACAAGTCCGTCTTTAACTGAATATAAATATGCGTCAGAATATTCAGATATCATTTGCTCTGCATTGTACTTTTCAACATAATGTACAATTAAAAACGTGTCTGATTTATAAGTGATAATTTCATTTTGAAATTGCTCAGTAGTTACAAAACTGGTTGTGTCCTGTGCAAAATTAAAAAAGCTTACAAGAAGCATTATTGTTAATGTAATGTACTTTTTCATGGTATTGATTTTTTGCAAGATAACAAAATTTACACATTTATTAAATTTATAAAAATATTTGTCTATTTTTAAATCATGATTAAGAAAAATCATTTAACACAAATATCTCTTTTTACGATTATATTTATATTGGCATCATCATTTATATCTATAAAGGGGCTATTTTGTCAAGAGAAAGTCAATGTTGACTCACTTATTGAGTTGGCTACTCTTGAAACTAATCACGACAGTGCTACAAGTTTATATATTAAAATTGCAAATGAATTCTATTACAACCAACCTGATTCTGCTATCAAGTACTGTTATTTAGGTTTAGAGCATGCTCATATAACAACCACGATTAGGGACCTTTCATACTTCCACAACTTCATTGGAGTATTATATAAGAACACTAATGTTTATTACAGTGCTACCTACAACTTAAACAAAGCTATTTATTATTATGATATGGATGACTTTGAGCGTGGCAAGGCCTCAGCACTCAATAATCTTGCTCAAACCTGGAAACTAATCGGGGATTATGACAAAGCCCTTAACAACTATTATGAATCGCTTGAAATCTTCGAAAAATATCAGGATACTTTATTTATCGCCGAATTACATTCAAATATTGGAGCATTACTTTTAGAAATCAATGACTATGAATATGCAGAAGAACATTTTCTAATTTCAAGAGAACAATATGCTCAAGTTGAATCGCAACTACAAGGTGCATGGATTTCATATGATCTGGGGACATTAAAGCTAAAGAATAAAAAATATAAGGAAGCCAGAGAATACTTTGAGGAATCTGAAGAAGTCTGGATAGAAAAAAACAGGATTAAAGAACTGAACGACACAAGATTAAGGCTATGTGAGCTTGACATAATTGAAGGCTACTGTAGTGATCTAATCCCTCGTTTAGAAAATTGCATTAGAGGATTTGAGAAAGTAAATAACCAACAAGGAATTGCTGAGTCATATCTTTTTATGGGTAAAGCTGAAAGTTGTAATAATAATTACAGTAATGCAATTAAGTACCTATTAAAATCAAGAGAAATAGCAGAAAGACTATGTGTCGAAAGAATCAGAATACCTGTTTATCAAGAACTATATAATAATTATAAATTATTAGGTGACTATAAAAATGCTCTAATCTATCAGGACAAGTACATTTTATTAAAAGATAGTGTTTTTAGTGCTGACAGACATAAGTTGATGATTGAATACCAAACTAAACTTAATCTTGCAAATAAAGAATACTTCATTAAACAACTTGAGGACAGTACAAAACAACAAAAAGTCATTAATGATCTCATTCTTAAAGAAAATAACACCAAACAAAATAGCATTTATATGCTTTTTGGCGTTCTTTTCGTCATTCTAATTCTTATTTACGTTATTTACCGTAGAAATGTCAAATATACTGCATTAAACAGGGAACTTCAAGAATCTCTAAAAGAAAGAGAAACTCTTATACGGGAAGTTAATCACAGAGTTAAAAACAATCTTCAGATAATAAGCAGTCTGTTAAATTTACAGGCAGAGCAAGTCATAGATAAAAAAGAGTCAGATATTTTAAAAATCAGTCAGTCACGAGTTGAAGCCATGTCCATGATACATGAAAATCTTTACAAAAGTGAAAAAATCAGTGATATAGACTTTTCAAGCTATGTTAATGGATTAGGCTCATATATGAAGACTTCTTTTGATCTGGAATCTAAAAACATTAAACTTATTACAGACATTCCAAAAATTACTATTGATATTGACAAACTTGTCCCCTGTGGGTTGATTATAACTGAACTTGTTACTAATAGCATTAAACATGCTTTTGATTTTAACTCTGATAATAAAATAGAGATTACTTGCACTCAAGTTGAAAACAATGTAAATATTACAATTCATGATAATGGTAAAGGTATAAAACCAGGGTTTGATTTCAGAAAGTCAGAATCCTTAGGTCTTAGGTTAGTTTATGGTCTTGCCCGTCAAATTAAGTCTGAACTTAAATATGAAAATGATAGTGGGCTAAAAGTGTGGTTTGAATTTAAAATTGATTAAACATGAAAGAAACAGATAAGAATATTTTAATAATTGAAGATGAGTATTCAATTGCAATGGATATGGAGATGCGCTTGCAAAAAATGGGCTATAATGTTGTAGCAATTGCAACTGCCTATAAAGATGCCTTAAGCTCATTATTAGAAGAGGAGATTGATCTCGTATTATTGGATATTAATCTAAATTCAGACAAATCGGGAATTGATATTGCTGAGATAATCAACTCAAAATTCAAGCTACCAATTGTTTTTGTAACTGCTTACACTGACACCAAAACATTTACTGATGCTTTAAGTGTTGACCCAATGGGATATATTACAAAACCATTTAAAGATGCTGACTTACATCATAACATTCAACTTGCTTTAAAAAAGTTTGAAGCATTAAACTCTGCTGAAAAACCAGAAGAAGTAAAAATTGAAAACAACAATATTTTTGTAAAAGATAAAGGTGTTTTACGACAAATAAATATAGACGATATTCATTGGGTCGAAGCAATTGATAACTATACATTGTTGCACACAGCAAACAAAAAACTAATAGTCAATGCCTTTCTCAAAGATGTATTATCAAAGCTCGGCAATGATTTTATCAGGATACATCGTTCACATGCTGTTGCAATAAACAAAATAAGTTCAGTAGAAGACAATTCCGTTTATGTTTGTAAAACAATGTTAATTGTAAGTCAATCATACAAACAAGACTTTCTAAAAAGACTAAATATTCTTTAAATCCGGCTTAAAACTTCACCCTTAAAATATTATCACTTACCATTTTTTTCATCCCACTCACCATAATTATTAATTATATGGGCTTGAGTCAGTGTATTTTGGTCTCAAATTAACAATTAAAACATGAAAACAATGAAAACAATGAAAACACTTATTATGATTCTTGCCGCAATGACAATATTTAGTTTTTCGGCAAATGCACAATTTAACGGAATAAAAAACACTGTTAAGAACGGTGCAGACAAAGTTAAAATTGGCAAAAACAAAAAGGACAAAAACAAGAATGAGTATTCTGATGAAACCGAAACAGATCTTGACGAGGCAACCGGAAATAATTCTGACAACAATGCAGTTGAAGAGGTAGTCTCAAATACAACAAGTATGGAAAATGGGGTTGGTTACTTTTACTCAACATATAGCTCAGATGACTATGTTAAAGAAGCAAATATTGGAGATGAGCTTTATGTAAGAATGAATTTTGGAAAAACAATGAATGAATTTCATGAGGAATTTGTACTAGAAGTTTCGCATTATAGTTATGGCTGGGTAAATATTTATATAAATGACAAACTTGTTTTGGAACATGGACCTTTAAGTTTTTCAAGCAATTACTCAAAAGTATGGACTTTTATTGATCTTCCTTTATTAGTAAAGCCATCATTTATTGAAGAAATTCAAAATGACCAATCAGTGATTGAAACCAATCAGGATGTTTGGGTATTTCAACAACTATTTAATGAGGGTGGGATTTCCCATAAATACACGATTGCAGCTATTCAAAACATGAAAGATGGTAAAAATAATCTTAAAATTGAATTTGGTGTTGCTAATAAAAGAGATGAAAAAATGGGAGGCGTTATTTCTACAGCTGAAATAGTAATCATTTCTGATGAAGAAGGTAGAAAAGAATTATACAAATGTGGCCCTAAATTTTTACGCCCACTAGAAGAAAACTAACAAGGGACTTTAACATATACAAAAGCTAACGCTACACCGGGAATTGATGAACTAAAAGTAAATCTTGACCTACCTGAAGCTCCAAAATATTATAATATGAAATGGTGTCAGTCTATGAGCTGTGATTATGACCATGGAACAATTTCTTTCTATGTTTCACTTGATGATGAGCCTTTAGCTGTATGGGATTCTGAACTTTGGGAAGAAGATTATGAAGCTCTTAAAAACTTTAGCTTTTCGATTCTTCCAAAAACAGACGCAGGTTATACAGAACCTGGCGCTGCATTTAATGACTCTAAATTGTTCAAAGAAAGAAATCCTATTGTATATGCTCTTTTAGATATGCTCTACGGTGGACAGATAGAAGCTGGCGAACATAAAATTAATATCAAAGTTTATTCTCAAGAAAGTGTTCCAATGGATGCAACCTACGAAGTAAGTGCTGATTATTTTGAGAACCTTCCATTTATTGCAGAGCAGTCAGTAAATATAAATGTAACTCAGGCTGGAATTAATGCTCTTGTTGCATCTAGTTCTGCTAAAAAACTTTCTCACGCTGGCGGTGGATGGGCATCTATCGATTCACAACTTCTAAGTCAAGGCTCAGGCGTTTGTAGTGATGCCAAATTACTAGATGTTGCATGTCAAACAGAATGGAAAGTCATTACTAATGACTGGGGTGAAATATTATATCGTACTTGCAAAGCAGATGTACTTTATGAATGTAAATTCGGTACACGTATAGAAGAAGGACTAACAGTAAAAGAAGACTATATGGGTGGTGGTACATATGGAAAGCCATACCTTGAAGATATGGTTGGCTTTGCTAACGGGCCATGGCTAATGAACTCAATGCACTATCCTGTACCAGCAAGTAAAGTAAAATAAACCTAAATGATTATTTTAATGAATTCCCAAATCAATAATCAACATGAAAAATGGAAGCTGAATTATTTTCCTCCCGAAGGAGGAAAATACTCAGCAAATTTGCTTATTGATAATGAAGAATTAAATATTTTAATGCTTGATAACAAGAATACAAAAACAATTAAAATCAAAAAATGTGAGATTAGTTCTATTGTTGAAAGAGGTTCATTAGTAAACAAAAGTGTAACAATCTCAATAAGAGGTCAAATTCATAAATTTACATCTTATTTTATGGACACAAAAAAATTCATAGCTGGGATAAAATAAGCCTTTTTATCAGTTTAATGCTAAAAAAAATGCTGCCAGATTTGGCAGCATTTTTTGTTTAAAATCTTTAGTTTGTACCATAGTTTCAATTTAATCAATATCCAAACTAGTTGTCACGTCACCAAAAGGTACAATCATTGGCTCATCAGAATATGGGTCTTCGCAATAAACCCGACCATATTTTGAATCAACTTTAACAACTTTAGTATTAATAAATGTTCCGTTCCATGGTGCCTGAACTTCATCTCCGGCTTTAACATTTGGTTTAACCTCCAAAGGGACACAATCGTTCTTATCATACATTTTCATATATCCAACAAAACCTATTGTAAGAACTTTATCTCCGCTTACACTTATAATTGTTGCATGCTTATAGTCCATCCCGTCTTTAACGGCAACAGTAGTACCTATTTCCCATTTATTTTTTAAAACATGGAAGGAATTTGCTTCAATTTGCTCACTCATCTGACCGATTCCTACGCCTTCACCATTTGTAGCAGGATTTGTCCAACTAATATCGATATAATTTACTTCGGGAGCTGATGGATCGGATGCATTTGTAACAATAGCGCGTTGCATTCCACTTCCCGATTGCCACCATGTAAGAACAATATCTCCAACACTTGATGTTTGTCCCGATTTAATTGGGATAATCATATAGTTTGGAATTTCTGTATCGTCATCAAATGTAAAATCTACAACACTATATGCATCTCCAGGTTCGGCCATTTTTGCAGAATAAAAAATAAATGTTGTTGATTCCGGACCATCATTAGTTGCATCTTGTTGCCAAGTTAACGAAGGTGTTAAAATATAGTCACCAGCTTTTGCAGTTGTTTGAACATCCGGGAAATCTTTAAAAGGGTCTATCTTTCCATCATCTTCTGTTGTCATTTCTGTGTCATTCGCTGTGGTGTCTTTATCAGTTTCATCAGAACTTGTTGTGGAACCACCACCACAAGAAAAGAATGTTGCTACAATTAGTGCAACAAATAAAAATTTCATTTTTTTCATAGTTTAAATTTTAGAGTTTATAAAATCGCAATTTGATTATTCTTTTATACAGCGTACAGAATATCCATATCCTTTGTCAGCATATTCAATCATAACATAGGCATATGCCGGATAGTACAAATTGATATCTATTGCATTTGAATTCAATTCTTCATATTCTGTAGAAGTCCAATAGTAAGCATATTCACTAAAGTATTGAGATGCCCCAAGTGGTGTTCTATAACCTGAAGGGACTCCATTAAAGCCACTCTTATTAGTTCCATTACCATCTTTATTCCAACCACTTGTACTTTTAAGCTTTGATAATGCTTCTGTTTCTCCACCTAGAAACTCTATAAGTTCCGACCAATCATCTTCACTTGGTATGAACCATCCTTCAGGAGCCAAACCTCTTGGATCATTAACTGCATACCAATTATACAATTTACCATGATCTTCATTATTATCTGGATTATCATCAAAATAACACCAAGCGGGCTGTCCGTTTTCATCAGCTTCCATCCACTCTTTATCATTCTTTGCTTCAGGTATTGGGTCTCCATTTCTAAAAACATCAACATCCAGATTTTTGTCCATCCACTCCTGATTACCTATAATAACACTATTAGATACTTCCTCATTAGGTGTATCTATATTATTCTCTGTTGAATCCGTCTTGTTTTTGTCTGTTGATTCTGTTGATTCTGTTGTGTTACCTCCACATGAAAATAACCCCACAAAAAGTGCTGCAATAAATAAGAACTTAATTTGTTTAATAAAGAAAAAAATATTAAATAAATAATTCGGTTAATTAGATTTATAAAATTACTAAAAGTTCTGGAATATAAATAAAAAAAGCCCTCCAGTTTTTGAAGGGCAGAAAATTACTTTAGAAAATATTTACTTTTTAACAAACTTTGAAAATTTCACATATCCATTTTGCTCAACTTTTATCGTATAAATACCTGATTCATATTGTTCCACATTTATTTCATTATTTTCTAATAAAAGATCTTTTACTAGAATTCTTCCATGCTGGTCATAAATGCTTACAGTTGTATTTGCAGGCAAATCTTTAAACTTTAATACATCTGATACAGGATTTGGGTAAACTATATTTGACAAGTATTGCTTATCTGTTTGAGGTATTGTAGTAAACAATGTAGAATTGCTAGATATTTCATGATTTATGCTAATTGTCTGTACAGCTCCAGAATAGGTATTCTCCCACAATAAGGACAAATTCAAATTTATAAACTCCGGTATTTCCTCTCCAAGATTATATATAGAGGAAAATATACCGGATTTTGTATTTCCGTCCTGATAAATCTGATAAGTAACATCAAAATCAGTTGTGCTAATCTGTGAAATCGATATAATAGCAATCGAATCAAAACTTTCAAATGGTTCAAATGGAACATTTTCATCAACAAACTCACAATTACCAAAAAAATCATCTGTTGCATGGGTAACAGTATTTGGGATTGTTATATCCAATGTGCAAAATGAATCCGGTGAATACACAAGGTATGAAGCACTTAATACATCACAACTACCATCATTTATAGAGATTGGGGATTCCGGCAATAATGTGTAAACAATTTCTAATCCAAAATTATTGCTAAATGTAATTTTCCCTTCAATTAAACTTCCAATGTCTTGATCCTGACAATCATAAATTTTTATCCCCCAGGAATTGATTATTTGAAAACCATAAACACTATCCCAATCCTCAACAGATGCAAACTCTCCAGTTAGTGGTGTTTCCATATCACATACACATGCAGTATAAGCAGGATTTGCTGCTTGCAAAGAACTTTTAAAACAAAAGTTCTCTAAATTATTACCTGAATTACAAACAGTATTTTCCTCTTCTGCATCACAACCTAAGACACTCCATGGGATTCCTGTCCATGAACCAAACTCTGCATTAACGCCCCAATCGGATGCTGCCGGAAGGAGTTGTAAAACGCCATAATTACCCGGTTCGATTTCTGCCTGCCCGGGAGCAATTAAATAAAATCCAAGATCGGAAACATAAGTATGTTCAGCTGTAAAACAGACCTGCACATCAATAGTTTCATTTAGTACTTCATTTTGGGAAAAAACCAATACTGAAATCAGCATGGTTAACATTAAAAGAACATGTTTTTTCATAATAGGAGAATTAAACAACAAACTTAATCTCAAATATACAAATATTAATCATACAAATTAAAATACAAGCAGTTTTTATTCAACAAAAAAAGCCCTCAAATTTTGAGGGCCAACATATTTTTATAAATTTATCAATTACTCTACAGATTTAACAATAGAATATCCAACCAATTTACCTTTTTTATTATAGGTTTCTGTTCTTACAGCTCCAATACCTTTTACCATCCATTGAATGCTTTGCATCTGAATAGTAATAAATCCTGTCTTAGAAATAATGGTCTGATTTATTTTTGCTGCATCATAAGTTCCAGCTGGTACAGTAATAGACTCAATAGCCTCCACTTTAGAGTCTTTAATATCAACACGTAAAGTCATTATTTTCATTCCTTCGTTTGATACTACTGCCTCCACATAACCATCCTCAAGGGTCATCCCTTCTGTCATATTTGCAGGGTATTGAAGGTTCTCAAAAGTATATTCGATTTGCATTGATTCGTATGCTCCCATTTGATTCTGGTCTAGCATTGATTTCGTATCAACTTCAAAAACATTACCATTACAATAATAAGTAAGCTCCGATTTTCCACTACTGATACCATCTGCATCAATTGACTCAACCTCAACTACAACCTTCTGCTTTCCATCTACCATCTCAACAGATTTAATTTCTGTAGTTTCTGTAGATGTTAACTTATCCTTCTTATCATAATGCTCTGTTGTAACTTTTGTACCAACAGTTGTTGGAATATAAGTTTCACAATTTTGCGCGAAAGCACCTATAGAAAAAACAACTACACTTAAAATCAACAAAATTTTTCTCATAATAAATCTTTTATTTTTAATTAAACAATAATTTTTTAACCGGCCTTTCGACTCCGCTCAAGAACCGGAGACCGATGTTAGTTTCTAATTTAATATCCGAGTATCCATGCAAACATTAATGGTGCCACAATTGTTGCATCTGACTCAACAATAAATTTTGGAGTATCTTTTTCTAGTTTACCCCAGGTAATCTTTTCGTTTGGCACTGCACCGGAATATGATCCGTAGCTAGTTGTTGAGTCACTAATCTGACAAAAATATTGCCAATAAGGAGTTTCGTCCCACTCTAAATCCTGATACATCATTGGAACAACACAAATTGGAAAATCTCCTGCTATTCCACCACCAATCTGAAAGAAACCGACACCTCTGTCTGTAGAATTCTTGCGATACCAATCTGTTAAAAACATCATATACTCAATTCCTGATTTCATTGTAGATGCTTTTAACTCATTCTTAATGCAGTAAGACGCAAATATATTTCCCATTGTTGAATCTTCCCATCCGGGAACAACTATTGGTAAGTTTTTTTCGGCTGCAGCTAACATCCATGAGTTTTTCGGGTCAATTTCGTAATATTTTTCCAAATCACCACTTAAAAGCATTTTATACATATATTCATGTGTAAAATAACGCTCGCCTTTTTCCTCTGCCCCTTTCCATTGCTTAAAAATATTTGCCTGTAATCTTCTAAATTCTTCCTCCTCTGGAATACAAGTATCTGTAACTCTGTTTAAGCCCTTTTCAAGTAGTTTTGATTCATCTTCAGGAGTTAAGTCACGGTATTCAGGAACTCTCTTATAATGAGAATGAGCAACAAGGTTCATAATGTCCTCTTCAAGATTTGCCCCTGTACATGAGATTATTTGAACCTTATCCTGACGAATCATTTCGGCAAGAGTTTTACCAAGTTCTGCTGTACTCATTGCACCGGCAAGAGTAATCATCATTTTACCACCTTCATCTAAATGACGAACATAAGCTTTTGAAGCATCAACTAAAGATGCAGCATTGAAATGTTTGAAGTTCTCTTCAATAAATTTCGAAATTTGTCCCTGGGTTTTCATTTTCTAATTTTCAAAAATATAAGTCAATATTTTATAATATAATTTAGCTGCTAAAAAATCTGATGCCGTACTAGCTGGATTTGGAGCTAGTTCAACAATATCAAAACCAATTATTTTCTTTTGTTTTGCAAGTTTTTGTAACAAATCTAATGTCGGATACCAAGTTAAGCCTCCGGGTTCAGGAGTACCTGTTGATGGCATTATTGAAGGATCGAAATAATCCAAATCAATACTAAGATAAACAGTTTCTCCTAACTTATCTATTACAGATTGTTGCCAATTATCTTGCTCAGCTATTTCAGATGCAAGAAATAAATTATTATGATTTACAAATGGTTTTTCAACTACATCCATGCTACGAATTCCAACCTGAACAAGATTTGTATTCTTTGATGCCCAGTGCATTGCACAAGCGTGATTATACTCACTGCCAAGATATTCAGGACGTAAATCGGAATGAGCATCTAACTGTAAAACTGATATTTTCTCGAACTTTTCTTTTGCAGCCATTATTGCTCAAATAGAAATAGAGTGTTCTCCTCCTATCATAGAAAAGAGCTTTCCTGATTTAAATACTTCAAGTGCTTTCTCTTTGACCATCTTCACCATTTCGTCCTGAGAAATATTACAATCAGGAGCATTTTCAAGAAAAACACCTCTTTTATAAACTTCTGTATCAGACTCAATATCATAAAGTTCCATATTTTCTGACGCAACTAAAAATGCCTCAGGTCCTTCATCTGCACCTTTACCCCAAGTAGAGGTTGCATCATAAGGAACCGGATACAACACAATATTAGAAGTATCTCTACCGGCATAATTGCCAGGAATTCCTGCATAAGTTCTTTCCGACATTTTATCTATTAATTAGAATGCAAATATAAAACGAATACAATTAATCTAAACAATTAATAATTATAACCCAATATTTTTAACATATACTTATAACTCTGTTCACGAGAAAACAATTTTGTATTTACTTTACCATCCTCATCTCGACTTATAAGAACATGTTTTGGTGCAGGTGTCAAACAGTGTTGTATTCCACCAAAACCACCTATTGATTCCTGATATGCTCCAGTATTAAAAAAGCCAATATACAACCTTTCTTCGGGATCAAATTTTGGCAAATATATTGCATTAACATGTTGCTCACTATTGTAATAGTCATCACTATCGCATGTTACACCACCAAGAAATACTCTTTCATAAGGGCTTTGCCACTTATTAACAGGTAACATAATAAAACGTTTGTTGATTGACCAAGAGTCAGGTAAAGTAGTAATAAAAGATGAATCTATCATATTCCACTTTTCCCTGTCATTTTGTTGTTTTTGATGCTCTACGGAGTAGATTGCACCACCACTTTCACCAACTGTAAACGAACCAAACTCAGTATAAATATCTGGCTCTGGAACTCCAGCTGATTCGCATGCCATCTTGATCTGATTAACAATCTCTTCTGCCATATATTCATAATCATACTCAAAATTCAAACTGTTCTTAATTGGGAAGCCTCCACCAATATTTAAAGAATCTAGCTCAGGGCATACTTTCTTTAATTCACAATAAACGCTAATACATTTATTTAATTCGTTCCAGTAATAAGCAGTATCCTTTATGCCAGTATTTATAAAAAAGTGCAACATTTTTAGGTTTACCCTAGGATTATTTTCAATATGCTCTTGATAATATTTAACAATGTTTTTGTACCCAATCCCTAAACGTGAGGTATAAAACTCAAACTTAGGTTCTTCCTCAGATGCTATTCTAATACCAACATTTAGATCTCCTGACACCTTTTCAAGTAAGTTATCAAGTTCAGCATAATTGTCTAGAACAGGAATAACATATTCAAAACCATCATTAATTAACTCAGATATATTTTCAATATAATCCGGAAGTTTAAATCCATTACATACCACGTGAAGCGATTTATCTACCAGCCCCTCATCAGCTAAAGAGCGAATTATATCAATGTCAAATTGAGAACTAGTTTCTATATGAATATCATTTTTTAAAGCTTCCTCCAAAATAAAAGAAAAATTAGAGCTCTTTGTACAATAGCACTGATAATACTTACCTTTATAATCTACCTTACTTATAGCAACATTGAAAAACACTCGCGCTCTTTGAATATTTTCGGTAATTTTTGGAAGATAAGTAAATTTCATAGGCGTTCCATATTGTTTTACTAAGTCCATTAATGGAATATCATAATAATATAGTTCACCATCTTCTACATAAAACTCCTCAGTTGGAAAATCAAATGACTGTTCAATTAAATCTTGATACTTAACCTTCATCTCAATAACTTAAGTTAGTTAACATTGTACTTTTTTGCAAACTTAAGTTATTTATTTTATTTGGCAAATATTCTAAAGAAATTTATTTTACACCATTTATGCCTGTATTTCAGTCACTTAACCGACACCAAGCAATAATATTGCAAAACTAAAACAAATAAACAATTAGAAAAACACCATTAATAACACAGTTAAACACATAACCATCTATGAAACATAGATAACTTACCTTTAGGTCATTGAGGATTAAAATCCTCGTGTTTCGAGATAAACTCTGGTAAATACTTGTTTTGTATATAATGGGAAATCAGCCTTTTGAACCCAATCATAATAAGATGGATCCTTCTTTAAAACATCTGAGAGTTTTTTACCTTTATACTTACCAAAATTAATTAGAATATTCTCTTCTTCATCATAAACAAGTCTTCCTGCAAAATCTGCATTTCGATTATGAGAAGAAAATGATGAAACCTCATCAATGGACTTACCCAGATCTGAGTATTTCTCGAGCTGAGATTTAAATATTTCGAAAGTTGCTTTTGTATCAGCTTCTGCAGTATGTGCATCTTCAAGATTTTTATCACAATAAAACTTATATGCTGCAGAAAGATTACGAGGCTCCTTCTTCATAAATATTACCATAACATCGACAAATCGTCTTTTCTTTAAATCGATACTCGTATCAGCTCTGATAAACTCCTCGGCAAGTAAAGGAACATCGAACTTATTAGAGTTAAACCCACCTAAATCTGAATCTTCGATAAAACTTGCCAATTCCTTAGCTATCATTTTAAAAGTTGGAGCATCTTTTATATCCTCATCTGATATTCCATGAATTGCAGTAGATTCTGCAGGAATAGGCATTTCCGGATTAACTCGATATGTTTTTAATTGCTCTGTTCCATTTGGCAGTACTTTTAATAATGAAACCTCCACAATTCTGTCTGTAGTGATATTAATTCCGGTTGTCTCTAAGTCAAAAAATACAATTGGTTTGCGAAGTTCGATATTCATGTTTTGTCTTATCAATTTAATTTAAAAGGAAATAAAAAAGGGGCAAAAGCCCCTAATATTATTGATTGTATCTCAATTAGTTATTAATCATCATTGGCATTAACAGCATTAAAATATCTTCACTAGGATTTTCATTATCCTTAGGTAAGATAATACCTGCGCGTGTTTGATCAGACAGTTCAAACACCACTTCGGATGTTGAAAGATTATTAAGTATTTCAACGAGGAAATTTGATTTAAATCCAATTTCCATTTCATCGCCATCATATTGAGCATTGATTACCTCATTACCTGCAATAGCATAGTCGATATCTTTAGCATTAAGAACGACTTGATTTCCTGAAATTGCTAATCCAACAAGATTACTCGCTTGATTTGCAAATATAGAAACTCGCTTTAAAGCATTGTATAAATCAACGCGATCAACAACAAGTTTATTTGGATTATCTTTAGGTATTACTGTTCCATAATTTGGATATACACCTTCAACTAGTCTGCAGATCAACTCAAAGTTTTCAAAACGGAAGATTGCATTTTTATCGTCAAATTCAAGAGTAACATCTGAAAATTATTTTGGCAATACACCTTTAAGAATTGCAGCAGGCTTTTTGGGAAGAATAAAAGCAGCTTCATCATCAACAGTAATATCCTTATTTGTGTATCTAACAAGCTTGTGTGCATCTGTAGCCACAAAATTAATTCCCTTATTTTGAAGCTCGATATATATACCATTCATTACTGGTCTTAACTCGTCATCTCCTGTTGCAAATATTGCAGAACTAATCCCGCTATACAAGATATCAGGTGTTATCTCAACTCGAGTAACTTTATCAGATTTTAATGAAGGTACTTGTGGGAAATCTTCACCGCTTTGACCAACCAAAGTATATTTACCTGTTGACGAAACTATATTGATTTTCAAATCGTCAAGTTCGATATTGAAAGTCAATGGTTGTTCAGGAAGTTCTTTAAGAATTTCAAGAATTTTCTTAGTATCTACTGCTATAAGACCATCACCATTATTTGAGTCAAGTTTTACAGTAGTTGTTAATGTACTTTCAAGATCACTTGCTGTAACCTTTAAAGAGCCATCCTGAATATTAAACAATAGATTATCAAGAATAGGCAAAGAGTTCTTTGACCCAACAACTTTACTCACTAATTGTAATTGTTCAAGTAAATGTGAACGTGATACTACAAAATCCATATAATTATTTTTTAAATTATTTACAAAATCAAAAGCTAAAAATACAAATTATGCAGGGGAAATCGATTATCTAAATATCCAAATTATTCATTTTTTATGAACAACGAATGTTTAATTCTTTAGCATCAAAAAGACTATTATAAGTTCGTAATAAAATTACATGGTAATATGCTTATAGTCATTCCTGATTTTGCATCATAAAGTCGTTTATTGTTAAGGTAATAGGGTCAAGAATATAATATTGCATTAACACGACTTCTGTCTCATTATTCACAACACCATATAACCTATCAATATCACAATCATAAAGATTTCCGTCATCATCATATGCTTGGTCGATATTTGGGCGTAAATAAGTTCTAAACCTTTTTGTATCACCTGCATTGTCTATTATCTCAAACTTAGCAGCAATTGGTTCTTTTAAGAGGCTGTCAAGCTTCTCTTGTTGCAGGTCATCTTTGATAAAAGCCTCAAAAGCAATAAACTTTATTCGTCCTAAATAATCTTTAATCTTAAGATTATCTACCGGAAAAGAAGCATTTTGACCGTTAAGGTCTTTTAGACCATAACGATTATCACCTAAACATTCTATTTCAAATCCCAAATTTGGATTTTTCGGATATTCAACTCTAACTTTTGCTATATCATCAAATTTGTAATTGAATATTATCTTTTCCCTCCACTCTTTAAGGTCCGGCAAATATCTTACTGTAAGGTAGCCTGTAAAACCAGGGACATGTGTAACAAAAGGTAATTCAGAACCTTCCATAATCATATAAGTACCTGTATTATCCTGAGTAACTCCACCAACGTAATAGGTTTTAACCAATTCTCCATTTTGAAAAATCTGAGTCTTTATACCTGTTACAGAAAGATCTTTAAGAACTTTATCCAATTTTGCATCTGATACCGGTGCACTAACCTCAATATTTCTAATCGTTGTTAATAGTACATTTATCAAGTCCTTGCGAGCGTAAAATTCACCATTTACCATCCAAACTCCATCAACTTTCTCTAACAGTAGTGAGTTATTTCTATCTGCTAAAAATATTTTATCAATACTTGCTGTGTCTTCTACAGCAAAATCCTTTAAAACTATCTTTTCAGTTGGTGGTTCATAGAAATAAACAACCAAGACTATTGCTGTTAAAACCAATACAGCAATCAACAATACAACATTTGATTTCTTCATTCTTCAGTAACTTTTCTTTTTAATAAACCCAAGCTTTTCCTTCAACAAATGAATCAGCATCATCATATTGTGCTTTAATATAATATGATCCATCTGCATTAAGGTATCCCCACTTATCATTATTATCCATAAAAGGATAATAATTACTATTATTTCTTCCTTTTATTCTCTTCACAGTGTGCTGAGTAAAATACTGCCCATCACAATTATAATAATATTTAACTAAATCCTTCTCACAAAGAAAATATCCTGAATCTCCACAATCGCCAAGAATATTATCAAATTTAAGTGGAATAATATAGTTTCCTAATGTATCTATAACACCGTACTTATCATTAATCTGTACAATGGTTTTACCATTCTCAAAACTACTCGCTCTATCATAAATTGGTTTAATAACACAAGTGTTATCTCTATTAAAAAAACCAACTCCTTTTCTATCAGGTGTAGTGTATGCCTTTGCTAAACCACAAGAAAAGCCTTCCATATTACTAGTTAATGTTGGAGTAAAAACTACTTTTCCAGTAGTATCAATTAAATTAGTTTTACCATTAATCATAACACGACACTCGCCATTATTAAATCCTGAATAACCGGCCTGGATATATTGAAAAGGGATTGCCACTTCACCATTTTTATCCATAAAGCCATATTTCCCAACTTCAGCATCTGCCAGACACAAACAAACTAATCCATTATAAAACCAAGGATCTCCGGTATATTTTAATGGAATTATCTCTTCGCCCTTTAGATTAACAAAACCCATATTCAATCCTTCATATACAGCGCACATCCCTTCGTGAAATTTGCCGACCTTTTCATAAGTTTTTTCAGAAATTCTCTTTCCTGTTTTATCTATCAGAAAAAAACCATCCTGATCGGGTAGTTTCACCCATGAAACACCATCAACAAAATTATATTTTGATGATTTTTTTGAGTCATATTTTGCTTCGATAACAACTTCACCTTTTTCGTTAACAAACCCGATGCGCCACTCTGCTTTACCATTATTTACGACTGTTGTTTTAAACTTTGCCAAACCATCGGAAAATGGCCAAACATAATGAGTTTCCAGTTCAAAAAGAACATCTCCTTGCATATTTATACACTTATATAATTTTTGAGCATTTGCAAGAGGTATAACACAAGATAGTGCAATTAGAATAGTAATCTTTTTCATATTCGCGCTTATTTGATTTTGTAATTCATAAACTTTCTGTCATACTTGAATTTTCTAAATAGTACAACAAGTAAGCCAATAATTACAATTATTAGTACCGGAATAAAAGAATTTACATAAACCCACATTACCATCTTCTGTTTAAGCTTTGTTGAATTTAAGGTTCGTACCTTAATCTCACGCATTCTTAAAGAGATAAGATCTTCGTCCGCACACAGATAATTTACACAATTAACAATAAACTGTGTATTTCCAGGGGTAAATTGCTCAGTATAATATTTATCGTAACCTAATGTGTAAGGTTGTTTATTATCTCCTAAATCTTTAACTTCATTTCTTATAAAGTCCCCATCAGAGATTACTATCATTTTTGTAGGGACACTTTTCTCCAAAAAGACAAAGTCTTCACTTTCATAAAACTCATTCGATAAGCTATTTACAAAATTTGATGTAAACTCTCCTTCAAGCAATACTGCTACAGGCATACCCGGCTTATTAAACGTTTGCATTTCTGGTTCGTCACGAATAATTTCAAGATTCACCTCTACCGGATGCACTAAAGACTTTGAATACTGAGAAGTTCTTAGAAGAACTGTCTTCTTAATATTTGGATCCAAACCAACAGTATCGATAGAACTAACAAAATGTGTTCTCATCGGCTCCAGGTTACGTAACAAATTATGATCGAGTAAAGTATCAGGAATAATTACTGGAAAATAATACCATGGTTTTGGCTCAAACTGTGGCTGTCCGTCAACAGTATTTACATATACAGGAATATTTAAACATCTTAAGTCCTGTATTAGATCTGGATTTATCCTTACACCATATTTAAACAATTGATAATCGAGGTTAATGTCGTTAATCATTGCCATTTCGAAAGGTTTATAACTTAAGCTATCCATACTCACCTGCATCCATTCAACAAGCCAAATAACCTTACCACCCTGCATAATATATTGATCAAGAATAAACTTATCTTTTTCCGAGAACCTTTCTTGAGGTTTAGCAATAATGACAACGGAATACTCATCAAGGCTATTTAGAACTTCATTCATCATTACCCTATCAATCTGATAGTATTTTGATAATGAAACCATTATATCGTAGGACTCATAATCATCCAGTTCACCATGGTCTTCTACAAATGCAACTTTCTGCAGTTCTCTTGCAGTAAGCATCCATATTGCGTGAATAAAATCACGCTCCAGTTCAGTTTCAGAAAGTCCCTCAAAATCACTACCAGCAGTAAGATTATTGTTAATTAAATTAACAGGAAACTCTTTACCGTCATATTTAACAATAGCAGCGGCAAAAACCATCTTCTCAGAAGTTCCACCATCATTCGACTGACTAATATATGTTGGATTTAAACCTTTATTATATAATTGCCAATAAACTTCTTGATTATATGTTGGGTCGTCCTCTTTAAAAGGATTTTTAAATACAACCTCAATTTTATTTGAATAGGACTCAAAATTATCGAGGAATTCCTTTACAACTTTACGATACCGAACAAGTTCTACAGGTAAATCATCACTTTCGAGATAAACTTCAATATAAACTTTGTCTTCAAGATTTTTAAGTATGTTTCTAGAAATTGGTGTAATTGTAAAACGTTTTTCATTAGTTAGATCAAGACGGAAAAACACCATTGATGATAAAACATTAAATGCTACAATAAGTAGCAAAATTAACAAAGCCTGAACAATATTATGCTTTCTCAGAACAAGACGTGTTTTCTTTTCTTTTTTTCCCATAAGATTACCATTTACGACTTTCAAGTCTGAGTTTAGTTAAAAATACAAATACACTTATCACACTTAAGAAGTAGACGATATCACGACTATCAACGACACCCCGGCTAATGGACCTGTAATGGTCATTTATACCTAAGGATATTATTATATATGATATTTTTCCTGAAAAACCTAAAAATGCAAGATTCTCAAAACCTAGAAAAAAAACATAGCATAGTAAAACACTTAACAGAAAAGATATTATTGCATTTTTTGAAAAGCTGCTTGCAAATACTCCAATAGCTGAATAAACTGCTGCTAAAAAAAACAGACCGATATATGATCCGAAAATTGCTCCAAAATCGACGTTCCCAACAGGATCTGCCAAGGAGTGTATCGAAAATAAGTAAAACAAAGTAGGAATCAATGCAATAAGCACTAAAACTACAGCTGCCAGATACTTTGACAATATAACTTGGAATTCAGACAATGGTCTAGTCAGTAACAATTCCATCGTACCTGATTTTAGTTCACCGGCAAACATATTCATTGTAATTGCAGGAACCAAAAATAGGAAAACCCAAGGTGAAATAATAAAGAGAGTATCTATGTTTGCTATCCCGATATCAAACACATTAAAGTTCCCTCTAAAAATCCACATAAACATAGAGTTCACTAACAGATAAACAATAACGACCAAATAGCCTGTTATTGACGAAAAGAACTCTTTTATCTCTTTTAAAAATAGTGTAACCATCTATCAAGATATTAATTGTTGCAAATTTACCTTTTTTTTCATTAACACAAAATTTAAGAAGTTTAACAAAGCTCTATAAAAATCAAATAAAAATAATAACACAATGTTTAATTTATCAAATATCAATTGTTAAATATTTTTTGAATTTGAGTTAGAATCACATCTTTAATAATATAACTTTGTCAACAATTTCTAATAAATGAAACGATTTCTTTTCATACTTATTATCATTATTCCGCTTAGCCTTAGTCTTAAGTCACAAAGCTATAATTCTTATTTCAATCAGTTTGAAATAAAAGGACATTATGGTATTACAATCCCTCATCACGAACAAATGAAGTATTTAATCAATAGTAACGTAGGGATTCTGGAATTGAATTATTCTATTAAAACAGATGGGTCAAAACCATGGCATCACACCTGGAGATTTCCGGAAATGGGTGTAGGATATATATTAGGTGGTCTTGGAAATATTAATGTTTTCGGCTTTTCTCAATCAGCTTTTTGGTTTTTTGGAGTTCCGATAGTTGAAACTGATAATTTCTTGTTTAAATACAGATTAGGTGGTGGAATTGCGTTCTTAAGTGATAAATATGACTATAGATCTAATTACTACAATGTAGCTATCGGGTCACATCTCAACGCTCATCTTCACTTTTCTTTATTATGTGATTACAAACCCTTTGACATCCCTTTATATTTGACAGGAGGATTTGCCTATAATCATTTCTCAAATGGCGCAGTTGAAACACCAAATCTCGGTTTAAATCAAGTTTCTGTAACAATGGGAGTAAAATATTTATATTCATTGTATAATTACTCACTCCCGAAAAATCAATCCCAATACATGTACAATTCCGAATTAGAATTGTCTGCATATTATGCTGCTGCAACAAAAGAAAACTCAACATACTAAAACAAAAAGTACTTTATCAATTCTTTAGTTTTTGATGCTGCATCCCGAATTACTAAAAAACGAAGTCTTGGTGGTGGAATAAATATTATTTATGATCCTTCACTACAAACATTAATGGAAGATGATTATAATAATGTTTCTAACATTTTTAGAATAGGAATTCATGCAATGCAAGAGTTATATTTCACTGATAACTTATCAATGCCTATTTATGTAGGAACTTATGTTATGAATTCTTATAAACCTGATGGTAAAAAAATATGGATATACTCTAAACTTGGAATCAGGTACACTTTTGAAGACCTTATTTTTGTAAATATCAATTTAAAGACACATACAAGCGTAGCCGATTATATTGAATTAGGTGTTGGTATGAGGTTGTATTAGAAATCTAAATCGTACATTTCTGACAAGAGTATTAGATTTTTATCATTGTGTACAAATTTGAAATTCTCAAGATCCCCAAAACTATCTAATGAGTATGATTTATCCACCAGATTATTTTTGTCTGTAAAGTATTCGTGGTACGAGGTAAACTTCCAGTCATCAATATTAAATACAAAATTGTGATGAACAGGATTCATATGAATATAAACAATCATGTTTCTTAAATCCTCATCATCTTTAATAAGTCTACGTCGTGTTCGTTGGATAAAAAGATTTCCTCTTAAATTATAGACTTTATTGTAGGAATTAGAATAAGAAACCAACCATTTTTTCAATGCGTTAGTTGTCTTCTTTATATATTCATTTTCGTCTTTTATTAGTTTTCCTCCTACCTCTGTTTGAAAATCCTTTACTCGTACAAGCATATGGTAATGATTTGGCATCAAACAATAAGCATAAAGCTCATAATATGGAGTCATATATTTTTTAAACCTCTTCAGGAAATACAAGTAATTATCATCGCATGTAAATAGATTCCTATCACCGTTAGCATGATTATAAATATGATAAAAATTCCCAGGTAATATTGGCGTTTTAGTTGATGACATAATGATTGCTTTGTAAAAATTTAATCTATTTATTAATATTTACAATTAGTTTTTTGTTTGCGTAAAAAGAGGTCTGACCTCTTAGCAATAAAATGTGAATTTGGATTATAAGTTAAATAGTGTAAAACTTCAGTCTAAAATACTAAGAGGTCAGACCTCTATAGTCATTTAATATAAATTTGCATTTATTACTCATTTAATAAAAAACTAATTGTACCTTTGCCGCCTTATTTAAATTTATTATGTTGACATTTAAAGACTTCAAACTCAGCAAGAACATTATTTCAGCTATAGACGAATTGGGTTTTATCAATCCAACTCCAATACAAGAAAAGACAATCCCACATTTATTAAACACAGATAAAGATTTAGTAGGCCTTGCACAAACCGGAACAGGTAAAACTGCAGCATTCGGATTACCAATACTTCAACAAGTAAATCCGGACAATAAATTCACACAATGTATAATTTTATCTCCAACAAGAGAACTTTGTATTCAAATATCAAAAGATATTATGAACTTTGCCAAGTATTTGCCTGGCATTAGAGTTACCGCTGTTTATGGTGGGGCAAGCATTGAAAACCAGATTAGAGATCTAAAAAAAGGTTCACATGTAATTGCAGGTACTCCAGGACGAGTTCTTGATTTATTAAAAAGAAGAGTTCTAAAAATAAATCAGATTAGATTCCTAGTACTCGACGAAGCAGATGAAATGCTAAATATGGGTTTCAAAGAAGACATGGATGCCATCTTAGAAACTACTCCAAAAGACAAGCAAACCCTACTTTTTTCGGCTACAATGCCTAAAGAAATTAGAAATATTGCTTCAAACTACATGAATAATCCTGATGAAATTTCCGTAGGAACAAAAAATTCAGGATCGGATGATGTTGAGCATTTTTATTATTTAGTAAATGCAAAAAACAGATATTTAGCACTAAAGAGAATAGCAGACATTAACCCCGATGTTTATGGAATCGTTTTCTGTCGTACCCGTAGAGAAACACAAGAGATTGCCGATAAACTAATTCAGGACGGATATAACGCTGACTCACTTCATGGAGACCTTTCTCAAGCACAAAGGGATCATGTAATGAACAGGTTTAGATCCAGACACTTGCAATTATTGGTTGCTACTGATGTTGCGGCAAGAGGAATAGATGTAAATGACCTTACACATATTATTAATTACAACCTACCTGACGAACGCGAAATATACATTCATAGATCAGGAAGAACAGGTAGAGCTGGTAGAAAAGGTGTAAGTGTATCAATCGTTCATTCCCGCGAATTGCATAAAGTCAGAGAAATTCAAAAAATACTTCAAAAACCAATAAATAAAAAAGATGTTCCAGGCGGAGAAGAAATTTGCCGTAAACAATTAATGGGTATGGTAAATAAAATCGAACAACTTGAGGATATCGATACTCAAATTGAAGATTTCTTACCCACTATTTATGACAAATTAAGCTGGCTTAGCAGAGAAGAACTAATAAAACGATTTGTATCTGTTGAGTTAAATAGGTTTCTAAAATACTATAAAAATGCTCCTGACTTAAATATTATTGAAAAAGCAACAAGAGAACGAGACAACAAAAAATCTAGTAAAGGAAATTACAAATTCACGAAGTTTTTCTTAACAATTGGTGAAAAAGATGATCTTACCAAAATAAAACTAATGGATCTTATCAACAACAACGATAGTCTTGCAGGTGCAGAAATTGGTAAAATAGAGATATTAAAAGGCTTTACCTTCTTCGAGGTGGACTCTGCACTTGAAAGCCAAGTCCTAAAAGCTTTTAACAACAAGCGATACCAAGGTAAAAGACTAAAAATAGAAGTAAAAAAAGGTGAAAGAAAATCAAAATCTAGTGGTGGAAACCCTAGATCAGGCAGCGGAAAACCACGATCAGGTGATAAACGAAAGCGTAAGTATTAAAAATATAGCTGTAGTATTAAACTGCAGCTTTTTTTTATATTTGCATAAAGATTATGCATTATGAATTGGTTTGTTTTCTGGATTGCAGTATATACACTGTTATTAATCTTCTTTACAATTAAATATGTCAAGAAAAAGGATTTTGATGGTTATCTAATTAACAATCGTAATACTAAATTACTACCTTTACTATTTACAACACTGGCTACTTTTGTTGGTGGTGGAACAAGCATGGGGCTTATAGCAATGGGTTACGCCTCCGGATTTGCAGCCATTGCTATTGGTGTAGCTTATGTAATTGGTTTTATAATTCTTTATTTCTTTGCAGCTAAAATTCGTAAGATTGGCGCAGAACAAAATATCTACTCATTTGCTGAATTCTTAAACAGATCTTATTTAAAAAAACACAAGCTATCTCAATTCCCTAAAGCTTTCTCTGGCCTTATTAGTGGGATTAATATTGTAATATTCTTCTTTCTGACAGCTGCTCAGTTTGTTGGCATGGCTACATTATTACATTTTGCTTTTGATGTAGGTTATGTCGCAGCTGCAGGTATATCATTTTTAGTGGTAATTATTTATACCGCATTTGCAGGCCTATCGGGAGTCATTATAACTGATTCAATCCAGTTTGTTGTAATAATATTAATGATTATTGCCATATTTATTCCTGGAGTATGGTCAGACACATCAGGTTTCGAAAATTTGAAACAATTGCCACCAAGCTTTTTAAATGGAACACACGAAGGACTAGTGTTTTTAATTGCATTACCTATACTACTAAGTCCATCTGTATTAACACGTATGGATATCTGGCAAAGAACATTAGCAGCAAATTCGCAAAAAACGGCTAAAAGAAATAGCCTTTTAAGTGGTGCATTTATGTTGCCGTTTTATATTATTTTTCCACTTGTAGGTATGGCATTAAGGGTTGACTTTGGCGCAGGAATAGACCCTGATCATGCTACTCATTTATTTTTACAGAATAATACAAATGCTATTTTCCTTGGATTTGCAGTAATTGGGCTTTTAGCTGCACTTATGTCCTCAGCTGACAGCTTCCTAAATATTGTTGCAATGACAGCAGTAAGAGATTTCTCTTCATGGAAAACAGAAGGAAAACCTAACGATAAAGTCTTCAAACAAGTGAGAATTGCTGTTGTAGTATTTGGTGCTCTGGCACTTGGTATGGCTCTTTACATGGCAGATATTGTCGAACTTTTTATTGCTGGAATAACTTTAAACATAATATTTACTCCTGTAACCTTACTAGCACTCATTAAAAAGGATGTTTATAAATACAAGTTTGCAGCATTTTCTAGTATACTTGCCGGAACAATTGTAATTGCAGCTTTGTTCGCTTACGGTTTTATAATCGATGATAGCGGAATACTAAAAATAGCCTTCGTACCAGCTACAATTGTTGCTACAATTGCAATGTTTTTAGGTATTTGGGTAAGGAATGGGAAAGAACGAAAACTAAACTCTTAGTCTCCCAGCATAACTTTGATAGCATCAGCTAACCTTCTTACACCTGTATCTATTTGCTCATGTGTTGGAAATGAGAAGTTCATTCTCATTGTGTTTTGTCCACTACCGTCACAATGGAATACTTTACCAATAACAAATGCAACGTTATTTTTTATAGCTATATGGAAAAGCTCCTCAGAATCCATACCTTCAGGTAAATTTAGAAACAAGAATAAACCTCCCTGTGGTTCTGTCCATGTAATACCTTCGGGCATATAGCTTCTAAAACAATCTAACATTAAATCTCTTTTGATACGATACATATCGATTGTTTTATCAAGATTTCGCTGAAGCATACCTTTTTCCATATATTTTGCTACTGTCATTTGCAGAATAGCAGGAGTACATAGGTCTGCAGCTTGTTTAGCTGTTACATATTTCTCAACGATCTTTTCGTGTGCAATAACCCAACCTATTCTAAATCCAGGTGCAAGAATCTTAGAAAATGTTCCAAGTGTTACAACTCTGTTTGACTTATCGAGTTCATACATCATTTTTTGCTCTACACCATCAAATCTCAATTCTCGATATGGGCTATCTTCAATTACTAGTAAATTGTATTTCTCAGCTATATCAAGCAATTCTTGTCTTCTGCTCTCAGGATATGTAATTCCGGCAGGGTTCTGAAAATCTGGAATTAGATACAGAAATTTTGGCATATCATTATCATTTTCCATTTGAGCCAGTGTTTTTTCAAGCTCAACAGGATCCATTCCTTGTTCATCAAATTTAACACCAACGGGCACACCTCCGTATGCTCTAAATGCTGATAATCCTCCTAAGTATGAAGGTAATCCAACTATAACTTTATCACCAGGATTAATAAATATTTTTGCAGTTAAATCCAATCCTTGTTGCGATGCAGTTGTAATTACAATATTTTCAACTCCTATTTCAACTCCTTGAGATTTATAGTGTTTTACTAATTGCTCACGCAACTCTACACACCCTTCTGTAGTTCCATACTGTAATGCCTTGGTTCCGTTTGTTTCTAAAACTTCATTCATGCAAGTTTTTATATCGTCTACCGTAAAAGATTTTTCAGCAGGCAAACCTCCTGCAAATGATATTACATTTGGATTTTGAGTAAGTTTTAATATTTCACGAATTGCTGAACGTTTGGCTGCTGCCATGTTCGTTGATAAGATTGAATCTAACTTATTTAACATGTTCTTTGAATTTTAATCACTCAAAAATAGAAAAAATATCTTAGAACTACACATTTTAATAATGTGTTATTTAATATAATTAACTGACAAAAGTACAATTATTAACTACTTACGAATGGTTTTCTATTGAGAATAGATTGACCGAGGGTTATTTCATCAGTATATTGTAACTCATCCCCTATTGCAACTCCGCGAGCCAAAATACTTACTTTAATTTCTGAATTATCTATTTTTCGATTAATATAAAAATTAGTAGTGTCACCTTCCATAGTTGTTGGCAGAGCAAGGATTATTTCTTTTATTTCTCCGGTTTCTAACCTTTTAATTAATGATGCTACATTTATATCATTCGTGCCAATTCCATCCATTGGTGAAATTACACCACCAAGCACATGAAACAAGCCATTATACTTAGATGTTTATTCTATAGCAATAATATCGTGTATTCCTTCAACTACACAAACAATACTTCTGTCGCGAGATTTATCGGAACATACTGAACATAAATCTGAGTCTGAAATATTATTACATACAGAGCAAAACTGCGTATCCATTTTCATTTTAAGGACTGCTTCAGTAAACTGTTTCACATCCTCTTCTGACTTTCTTAAGAGATATAATGCAAACCTCATAGCAGTTTTTCTGCCAATTCCCGGCAAAGTTGTAAACTGTGCAACTGCATCCTCTAATAACTTACTTGATCTGCCTTCTAAATCCATAAAAATTAAAACTCATATACATCATAAAATCCTGCACCATCCTCATAACAACCAGAAAGTATCAGCTTATGTTCAGTTGCTTTATCAAACCATATTACTCTAACCTGATTAGATTTTTTTCCGGTAATAATTCCACCTTCAATAGCCCAATGAATCTCCTTATAATGTGTACATGTTGTTTCATAAAATGGCATTGCTCTATTAAATGGTGTTGCAGGATTACTAATAATCTTACACTCCTTGCCAACGACTTCTTCATAAAGAAAGTCTCTGACTTCTTCGCTAATAAAATCAAAGTTCTCATTCAAATTATCATCAACATCAACGTGCAAACTATGTCCGGCAGATTCAAAGATATGTAATTCTTCTCTTAAACCAAGTTCTTTTGCTCGTATATGGATTGGAAGAGATCCGTACATTTTCTCCAAAATTACTGAACTAAAATTACCTTTAATATCCTGAAACGGGTAATCATAATCTATAGGAACAACTTTATCCGCATCACCATGAAATGAAATTATTGATGTATTTGAATTTTCCAGTATTTTTAGATCATTAACAGCTCCCCACATATTTATCACTGCGGCAATTTTAAAATTGGCCTTTATTGAATTTGACGAAGATTCTATATTACCTAAATCAGTATAAAAAAGTGATTTTTTTGAACTTTCAGGTCTGTTTTTATTCCTCATAAAAGCAAGATTTAAGGATGTTACTCCTCCAGCACTAGAACCTCCTACAAATAAAAGATCTGTATTTATTCCATATTTGTCTTTATTTTTAACTAAAAACCTCATTGCTGCATGTGCATCCTGTAAACCTCGATAACCGGCTCTTTCAACTGATTGTCCAACTAATTTATATCCCAATCTGTAATTAATTGATACTGTTACATAACCGAGAGAAGCAAAATATTTACACCATTCCACCATTGCTTCAGTTTTCTTATCCCCAATATAAAACCCACCTCCATGTATAAACATAATCAATGGCCTGTGTTTGACAGTATCACCTTTAGGGGTATATATATCCATTGTTAAATTTAGCTCTTTCTTCGAAACAGTTGACAATAAACCTTTTTCTATAATTTCCAGATATGTTTCTGTTTCTACCGGATATGATTCCCAATACCCTTCAGCTTTACCGTATGAAACCTCTTTTTGAATTTCAACTTCGAAAATTGGTTTTTTATACCTAATAGGGAATTTTGGCAACGGTTCAGGAGTCTCTATTTTAAATTCGAAATAATCACTCCATCTAAATCGATTAAAAAGCTTGATAAACTTATCATTTACACCATATTTCCCGATTATATTCTCATTACTTATTATAAAATCCGGTTTGATTTCAAAGGTTTGTTCATCAAATTTAACAAAATAGGTTTTCTTTTTTTTGTTTATGCTAAATTCATGTGTTTCAGCAAATACAGAATTATTAGCAACAAAATAAAATCCTTCGGCAAAATCTTCTTCAACTTTATCAAATTTAATATAATATAAGCTGTCATTTAATTTGCCTTTATAAAAATTCTCAGTACTCAACTTATCTAAACTAAATAGTATTCCAGGACTTCCAGAATTTGCTACCTGAGAGATTGCAGAGTTTGAAAAAATTATTCCTATTAACAAAAAAAACAGTGTGATTATTCCTCTTTTCATCTTATGATATTTTTTGTAAAAATAGCTTAAAACATCAACATTTTAACAATAAATGTATTAAAACTTTTAAAGAAAACGATTGTGAAAAACTAAAATTATACTGAACATTACAAAAAAAAGTATGAGCCCATTACTAATACTTACAATTGTTCTTTCCTATTTCGGAGTGATACTTCTGATATCATATTTTACTTCAAGAAATGCAAACAACGAAAGTTTTTTTGTAGGTAACAGAAAATCTCGTTGGTATATAGTGGCATTTGGAATGCTTGGGGCATCGATTTCAGGAGTAACATTTATCTCTGTTCCAGGATGGGTTCAATCTACCCAAATGACCTATATGCAAATGGTTGCTGGATATTTTCTTGGATATCTTGTAGTAGCTTTTGTTTTATTACCTCTCTATTATAAATTAAAACTCACCTCAATTTACACATATCTTGACGTTAGATTTGGAAACTCATCATACAAAACCGGGGCTTCGTTCTTTCTTCTTTCCAGAACACTTGGTGCAGCAATGCGTTTGCTTTTAGTTGCAAAAGTTCTTCAGATAACAATTTTTGATCAACTTGGCATTCCTTTTTATCTCACAGTTGTCCTTACAATAGTACTGATATGGCTTTATACATTTAAAGGTGGAATTAAAACGATAATCTGGACAGACACATTACAAACTCTTTTCCTTTTTTCTGCCCTTGTTGCAACAATTATTATTATATCAAAAGATCTTAATATTGATTTTGCAGGCACATTCAATATTGTTAAGGACAGTGATATGTCAAAAGTTTTTGAGTTTAAAAACTGGAATTCCACACAGCATTTTATTAAACAATTTATTAGTGGTGCTCTAATTACTATTGTAATGACCGGACTGGACCAGGACATGATGCAGAAAAACCTTAGCTGCAAAAGTTTAAAAGATGCTAAAAAGAATGTAATATCTTATGGTTTTGCATTTATTCCGGTGAATATTCTGTTTTTATCACTTGGAGTTTTATTAATGATATATGCAAATAAAAATGGTATTAATCCCGAACTAATTAAAGGGGATAATCTATATCCTTATATTGCTACAAACCTTCTAGGACCTGTCGTTTTAATTTTATTCCTGATTGGCTTAATGGCTTCTGCATATTCCAGTGCAGATTCAGCATTAACAGCCTTAACGACATCTTTTACTGTTGATATATTAGGAACTAAAAACAAGACAGAAAAACAAATAAAAAAACAAAGAATATTATCTCACTTGCTTTTCTCTTTACTAATGGCAGTCATTATTCTCGTTTTCCGAAATAAAGACAAAACAATAATTGATGCTATATTTACAATTGCCAGTTACACCTATGGGCCTCTTCTCGGATTATATGCATTTGGTTTATTTACAAAATATCAAATTATAGATAAAGCAAGTCCGTTTATTGCAGTTGCCAGTCCGATAATCTGCTTCATTATTAGTTATCTTCTGAAGAAACAAATAGATTACAATATGGGCTATGAGTTGTTATTGCTAAATGGAGTTCTCACATTCCTTGGTCTGCTAATATTTAAAAAGAAATAATGTGAACAAACATATGTTAAAACTCTGTTTATCAAACATAAATCACAATTCATCATTTTTATTATCTTTGTTACAAAATCAAATAATACTACTTTATGCTAAACCTTTATAAAGCGCTATTTTCGTACATATTATTGATTTTCATAAGTATCAATGCATATTCTCAATACACCGAATGGGAAAAAGATGTAGTCTACCATGATATCCAATTTAAAAAAGTAAGATTTTTAATTGAAAGCAATGACACATTAATAATTCAGGGAGTTGTAAAAAAAGAAGCTATTGTAAATGGAATCCCATGTAAACGTGGTGTTGTACTAATTAACGATTGGGAATTAAAAACTTTTATCCTTGCTGACGACTATACAATTGATTGCGTTGAATACCCGGAATGGACAAAAATAAACCATGGCCAAAAAGGAACATTGATTTTTCTTGGGGAGGACATGGAGTATCAGGGTTACTGCTGTAATGGAAATTATAAAAAATGGTATAGTACCGGAATACATACAACTCTTTATCCAAATGGAAGACTAAAGGGTTTCTATCCCTGTCAAAATGTTGTCATAGACAATATTCCATGTAAATCCAGTCCATTTGCTAATGTTCATTTGCATCCAAATGGAAAACTTAAAGATTGTACACTTTACGCAGAATACGAAATTGAAGGCAAAATGTACAAAAAGAATACTCATGTTAGTTTTGATGAAAACGGGAAGCTAATTAGAGCCGACAAATATGTTCTTTGGTGGCTTCGCAAATAAAAAGTTCGTAATAATTTTCCGAGACTTCCATTTTTTAATCTGCTTCTCCATTTGCAATGCAGATATTTTATCATCAAATTCTTCAGTATAAACCAATCTCCAATCACTTACTTTTCCTGTATAACCTGTGTGATTAGAATTATGTCTCCTAATTCGAGATTCTAAATCATCTGATGTTGATCCAACATAGTAGCGGTCTTTATTCTTCGAGTAAATTATGTACAAATAATGTGTTGTCATTGTCATACAATAAAAAAGAGACCACAATTTGTAGTCTCTCGGTGATTGATCGGAGGCTCGAACTCCGGACCCTCCCGACTTCAAAGTCGGGATGTTCTACCTGCTGAGCTAATCAATTTCTCAATCATTTT
>PKTB01000016.1 GCA_002869385.1 Marinilabiliales bacterium | reverse complement strand
ATCTACTGTACTTAATAATGTTGGTACAATATTATTACCACAGGCGTCGGTTACTACAGGTGTTACTGGTGCTGTTGCTGCTGACAAACATTCTACTGTTGAACTACCATCAGCAGGGACAATAGGTGCTGTTGTTAAATCTATTGTGTAAGTGTAGTTCCAATCAGCAGTTGTACTACCATCACAAGCGGTATATCTATATGTCCAAACTACACTTCCCTCACATGTTACAGGATTTGGAGTCTCCGTAGACCCAACAAGAACAGCACTTACTAGATTGCCACAAGCATCTGTAATATCTGCAGGGGCTCCAGGATCAACTGCATCAACTATACATTCTACAGTTGATGAACCATTGGCTGGTGGGGTTAATCCTCCACTATAGTCTATTGTGTATGTATATGTCCAATCAGCAGTAGTTGTACCATCACAAGCTGTATATCTGTAAGTCCATACTCGAGTGCCTTCACAAGTTACTGGATTTGGTGTATCTGTAGAACCAACTAAAACTGCACTTACTGTGCGACCACAAGCATCAGTAATATTTGCAGGGGCTCCAGGATCTACTGCATCTGCTGGACATGTTACTGTTGATGAGCCATTAGCAGGAGGTGTTAATCCACCACTATAGTCTATTGTGTATGTATAAGTCCAATCTGCAGTGGTTGTGCCATCACAGGCTGTATAACGGTATGTCCAAACCACTGTTCCCTCACAGGTTACCGGATTTGGCGTTTCTGTTGAGCCAACTAATACTGCACTTACAGTTCTTCCACAAGCATCTGTTATATTTGCCGGAGCGCCAGTATCTGTTGCATCAGCAGGACAAGATACTGTTGAGGATCCATTTGCCGGTGGTGTTAATGCACCAGATGGTGTAACAGTATAAGTATAAGTCCAATCAGCTGTAGTTATACCATCACAGGCTGTGTAACGATAGGTCCAAACAACCGTACCATCACAAGTTACAGTGTTTGGTATTTCTGTTGAACCTACTAAAACTGCACTAACCGTACGTCCACAAGCATCTGTTATATTTGCAGGGGCTCCGGGATCTACTGCATCTGCTGGACAGCTAACTGTAGATGAGCCATTAGCAGGAGGTGTTAATCCACCACTATAGTCTATTGTGTATGTATATGTCCAATCGGCAGTGGTTGTGCCATCACAAGCTGTATATCTATATGTCCAAACTCGTGTGCCTTCACATGTCACAGGGTTTGGAGCATCTGTAGAACCAATTAAAACGGCACTCACAGTTTGACCACAGGCATCTGTTATATTTGCAGGAGGACCGGGGTCAACTGCATCTGATGGACAGCTAACTGTAGATGAACCATTGGCTGGCGGAGTCAAAGCTCCACTGTAGTCAATTGTATATGTATATGTCCAATCGGCTGTAGTTGTACCATCACAAGCAGTATATCTATAAGTCCATACACGTGTACCTTCACAAGTTACTGGATTTGGTGTATCTGTAGAACCAACTAAAACTGCACTTACTGTGCGACCACAAGCATCTGTAATATTTGCAGGGGCTCCAGGGTCTACTGCATCTGCTGGACATGTTACTGTTGATGAGCCATTAGCAGGAGGTGTTAATCCACCACTATAGTCTATTGTGTATGTATAAGTCCAATCTGCAGTGGTTGTGCCATCACAGGCTGTATAACGATACCTCCAAACTCTGGTCCCTTCACAGGTAACTGGGTTTGGAGTGTCAGTTGAGCCTACCAAAACGGCACTTACACTTCTCCCACATGCATCTGTTATATTAGCTGGAGCACCTGGATTTACTGCATCGGCAGGACATGAAACTGTAGATGATCCATTTGCTGGTGGTGTCAATCCTCCACTATAGTTAATTGTGTATGTGTATGTCCAGTCTGCTGTAGTCGTTCCATCACATGCAGTATATCGATATCTCCAAACTCTGGTTCCTTCGCAAGTAACAGGATTCGGAGTATCTGTTGAACCTATTAAAACTGCACTTACACTTCTACCACACGCATCTGTTATATTAGCTGGAGCACCTGGATTTACTGCATCGGCAGGACATGAAACTGTAGATGATCCATTTGCAGGTGGTGTTAATCCACCAGAATAATTTATTGTATAAACATAATCCCAGTAAACTGTATTTGATGCACAATCAGTATATGAATATCTATAGGTTCTTGTTCCTTCACAGGTAACTGGATTAGGACTATCGGTAACACTTTCCAAAACTGCGGTAAGATTATTTCCACATGCATCAGATACAACCGGTGTGCTTGGAGCAACAGCATCTGCAGGACAAGAAACTGTTGAAGAGCCATTAGCAGGAACAACCGGTGCTGATGGCACTATTGTTCTTGTAATTGTTTGATTACAATCATTAGTACATCCTGCCAGAGTAGCAGTATATGTTCTAATTGTTGTTTCTGTACATCCAGACATACTCGGAGCTCCATCCACATAGCTTATTCCAGTAGCATTTGTTGCTCCGCCCAAACCTATAAATGCAGCTGGTGTATTTGCTCCAGCAGGAACCGGATTATTACAAACAGGAACATTATAATCTGGAGGACATATAATATTTGGAATAGGATTGACAGTTAAAGTAACTGCAGTACAGGATGAGCTAGAATTTCCACATGCACCTGTTGTTTGAGCATAATATGTTGTTGTTGAGGAAGGGCTTACATTTAGTGGAGAACCTGTCCCAACAAGTGTGCCCCCACAACTACCTGTGTACCACGAAATCCCATTACCGTTTGTACCTGGTGTTCCTGTTAAATTTGCATTTTCACCATTACATATAGGGTTCGGTGAGACACTAACTCCTGTTGGAGGACCAAGAGGAGCATCACTTACTGAAAGCACATAATTGCCTTCAGAACTAGTTCCATAGCCACCTACTGAAATATAATAAGTCGTCCCATTTGTTGAGCACCAACTAGTTTGAGATTGAAGACCTGAATAGTCATCATTACAAGTAACTTCTGTTTGACTTCCACAAGCACCTGTATATATATGAATTTCTGTATCAAAGTTTGTTGAACCATTAACAAGACTTGCGGTAATATTATTACCTGTTCCAGTTACTGTATACCACACATTATTATAATGTGTGCCACAACCACCAGATGTACTAGCAGGAATATCATTTGTAGCACAATTGTTATTTTGTACACCACTAGAATATGGTAAAGCTCCGATTGCTATAGCATTAGCACAATCATCATTAGAAGGTGGACTAATTCCCATTGTCATAACAATGTTTCCACAATTAGAGCTATAACCCTCGCCAACAATATAGTACGTGCCAGCAGCGAGAGGTCTCTGTGCGGATGATTGCAAGCCTGCACAGAATGGTCCATTATCGTCATTAGTCCATATCTGGGTTCCACCACCATCTAATATTCTTAGATATGTATCAAAACTAGATCCACAAAACGAAATATCTACAGTAGCAGCCTGAGTTAGAGTAAACTGCCAATATATATCATCACTAGTATTACCAATATCATTAGCGAAACAATTTGAAGTACAATTGTTCTCAGTATCAGAATAAGAACATGGGTCTGTACCAATAACAATTGGATTTGATATTGTTGCACCTGTTGGACTTGGATTCACAGTAACAGCTGTTGACGCTGTTTCAGTACAACCATATGTATCTGTGACAGTAAGAGTATATGTTCCTGCCATTCCAGAATTTGCATTTGGTCTACTAGGGTCCTCTAGAGAACTTGTAAATCCCGGCCCTGACCAGGAATAACTAGATCCCGTTGAACTTCCCCCATATAAATACAATGTGCTTCCTGAACACACTGGTGAATTAGAAGATGCTGTTGGATTTATAGGTGGAGCATTATATATGGTAACTTGATCTGTCCATTAACACCGACCAATGGCATCTGTTACAGTAACAGTATAGGTACCTGCAGAGAGTCCATTAATTGATGAAGTTGAGGCTCCCGTACTCCATGAATAATAATAAGGGGAAGATCCTCCTGACACACCCGTTACGCTTAGTGCTCCAACACTCTTACCAGGACAACCGGCTTGAGAAACAACATTTAATGTTGCAGTAATAGCATTAATATTAAAATTCAAACTAGATGGCCCAGTGGAACCATTACCGCATAAATCAGTTGCACAACCAGGTGTAAGACTAACAGTATATGTTCCATCATCCATTAAGTAATCACCCAGGTCTATTGTCCATATTTCATCATAGAATGTGCCGGAAGAGTAAGTGTTTCCTACAGCACTTAAACATGTCTGACTCCAAATATCATCAACAGTAACACTACCCGAAGGGCCTGTAACTGTCATACAAGAGTTTTGCATACTTTCGCATGAAACTGCTTCCGAAAACTGAACAGTAATAGATGAAGAACCACAAACTGGTGCATAAACAATATTACTTAATAATGGAGGAGTTTGATCGTAAATACTAGCAGAACCACCAAAGTTAATAGTATATCCTGAAGTATTTGCAGTGTAATTATCTATAAACAGAGTATAATAGTGACCAGCAGTAACAGAAATATATCTATTAAAATTATCACACCCACTTGGTGCCAACTCACATGTTTCCGTATCTGAAAGATTTGTCCCGGTTGCACCTGTATTTAAACAATAGTTACAACTCAAAGGATTATAAAATGAGTTTGCACCACCAGAACCCCAAGCACTTCCATTTATTAAATCGTTACAATCATGAGTTGTCATATCCCATACAGCCCAGTCAAAATCTTGTCCTCCAGCTAGAGGGTTAATTGTAAAAGTCACGCTACCAGATGTTTGAGCATAAAAAGTATACCAATTTGAATAATGCTCTCCCTGAATAATACAATAAGGACAATTATTAGCAGTAGCTCCAATATAAGGATAAAATGTTGTATAATTATATAAGTCATAATAATGACCAGAACCAGAGGATTCCAGACTATTAACTGTATTATTTGCAGTACATAAAGGCCTTGCTCCCAGACAATCGGCTCTTGTAGGAGTAGGTAAATACTCATATGCTATAGTTCCCAAGGCCTGTCCATCAGTTTGGCAATAATATTCGAAGAAACCCACCCTATATGTACCTGCTGCGGGACATACCCAAATAAGCTCTGAGCCCAAACCACAATGGTCATCATTATATCCATTTGCAACAGGAGTCCCAACACTATTCATAATTTGAATCTGAGGGTCATCCACATAAGACCCACCCCCCTGACAAAAGGAAAAAATATAGACTCGTCCGGCAACTCCGGTAAAAGTATAATATTCTCCTCCCTGAATACCTGATAACGTTTGCCAATTGGCCGTTGGTGTAATTGACCCCTGATTTGAACCACCAGTACATGCATTAGCATTAGGGCTGAACAAAACTCCGGCAATAGCAAAAATTACAATAAAGAAATAATATATCTTAGTCTTTTTCATGGTTTCAAATTAATCTTCAATAATAAAAATTTCCGGATGGCTCAAAATGTAATTTCTTTTCTCCTCTTTAAAAAACTCTAAGTCTTTTCTTTTAACAATTACTGTTTCACCATTTTGCTGTTTAGCCTCTTGATATTTCTCAGGATTATCATTAATCCATTCTTCTTTGTTTTTTTGATAATATTCCTCTGAACTAAGTCCATTATCTTCATTAATGTCATATCCTTTATATCCATCGAATCCATCGAAAAAACTATATCTCTCTACATTATAAATCCCTTTAGGCTTCTCAGAAGGGACAGAAACACTAGATAAGTCAATATCATACCCAACAGACTGAATAATTGTTCTAACATAATCAACTCCAACCATTGGTTTTATTTCCAACTTGCAAACTGTCTCTCCTGTTTTTTCGTCGTCAATATAGATATCTCCATCAGTTATATAGCTATCTGAAAGAAGTGCTCCTAAAATTCTATTCTGTTCATCTGAATCGTTTGGAACATCGGTAATTTTAAAGTAAACAACTGTACGGTCTTCAACCGACTTGGTTTGATAAAAATGATACTCTTGCCCTTGTAATTTGACGAAACTCATCATCAATAACAAAGACACTAATCCAAATACGTGAATTGTGCGCATAATACTCTCCTAAAATTAAATAGTTTTCCTCAAAAAAACCTCAAGACAAATATAGGAATTTATATTATACAAAAAGTAGAGGGGTGCAAGATTTTTTGCGTTTTTTTTATGCCTAACCGACTATTTAGATTGATTTTAATCTTTGGCTAATTTTCAAATACGTAATTAATGATATTTGCCCCCATTTGCAATGCTTTGATACGTATCTCATAAGAATCGTTATGAACAGATTCGTCCTCCCAACCATCACCAAGATCAGTTTCAAATGAATAAAACACAACTAATCTCCCCTGATGTATAATTCCAAATCCTTGTGGAGACTTATTATCATGTTCGTGAATCTTTGGCAAACCAGTCGAAAATTCATATTTTGAATGATATATAGGGTGTGTGTATGGAAGTTCAACTAACTCGTATTCGGGAAATATTCTTTTAAGTTCTTCACGAATATAAGGATCCATTCCATAATTATCGTCAATATGTAAAAACCCTCCTGAAAGAAGATAGTTTCTTAAGTTTTTTGCTTCATAATCTGAAAATACAACATTCACATGACCTGTCATGTGTACAAATGGATAATTAAAAATATCTGAACTTGATGCGTCAACAGTAACAGGCTCCGGATTAATTGAAGTCCCCAAATTTGCATTACAAAATGATATTAAATTTGGCAAAGATGTAGGATTTGAGTACCAATCTCCTCCTCCACTGTATTTCAACAATGCAATTCGATAAGCATATTCTTGAGAGAAAACTCCAATACTAATTGTAAGGAGTAAAAATGAAAGAAAAATATTTCTAATCTTTTTTCGCATTATTTAGCATATAAGTTCATTTGTAAACAAATTAAAAAAGGACTCCTTTGGTAAGATAAATTTTGATTACTAAAACCATTAATCCAATCTGATAAAGAATATGAAAATGTTATCCCAATATTATTTTTTGAAAATCGTAAAAATGCTCAGTACCCAGCATTTACAATATAGTCAGATTGTTTAAAGCGCGTTCTTTGAAATACGTCTGAGTTCTTTAGAACATATTGTGTACCATGCCATACATAGTAATCATAATATCCACAGATATCCATAAAATATCCTAAATTTCGATAAGTGTTTTCAGCAAAAGTAATTCTAAAATACACACTTCCGGAAAAACCATTTTGATATGTTTTCACCTTATTATAAAATGTGCCGGGATCAAATATCGGAATAGAATCATATTTAATACTTGATGTTCTATTAACATAGGCCACTTCAGCTCCAAGGTCAAGAAAATCCGCCAAACGATAACGATATGTATAACCTATTTTTAATGAATGAGACTTAAGTTCATTTTCTATTCCGTTATGTAAAGGTAATGGCATTTCATAATCTATATAATAATATCCAAAATGCTTATCACTACATGACCAAAGGGCTTCTGAACCATATTTATCCTTATCAACAACTGTTTCTGAAGGGTGTTGCGCAAAAACTCCTACTGAAATCGCAAGTGTAAAAATAAATAATATATATACTGACTTTCTACTCATAATTAAATCAATCTGTTTGACAAATTTAAGCTTTTATTATAAAAGAAAAAATGTGGCAAATATTTCATTTACCACATTTTTTCAACATAAAAGTTATTTATTCAATAATTAGCTTCTCAACAAGCTGTTTGTCAAGGCCTATAATATTCACGAAATATACACCTGGCTGTAGATCTGTATTGATTTCAAATTTTCTTGAATTCACTGATTTATCAATACAAATTTTTCCTAAAGCATCATAAATAATAATTCTTTGAGTTTCAAAATCAGAGTCAATATAAATTAAACCATTTGATGGGTTTGGATAAATACTTACACCTTCTTCAATCAAGTCTGTTATACCCGTTAATACAGGAACTTCAACAATATCAGAAACCATACATCCATTTGCATCTGTAACGACTACTGAGTATAGTCCTCCTGGGATGTCTAGCACAGGATTTCCGCTTAAACTACCAGACCATGTTATGTTATAAGGAGCCTGACCCCCAATAATGTTCACAACAATAGCTCCATCATTCATCCCTGGACCAGATTCCGGTGTTATATTAAACTCAAGAACTGGTACTTCATATACAGAGATGTATGAATCTATTTCAAGCACATCAGAACCACCAGCATTTTCTACTGTTAATGACACCGTATATAATCCCGGACTTGTATATTCATGTGTAGGATGTTGCTCAGATGAATTTGTTCCATCACCAAAGTCCCAATTCCATGAATCGGGATCATTTGTGCTTAAGTCAGTAAACTGGACTGTAAGTGAACCACAATCTTCAGTTTCATCTGCTGTAAAGTTTGCAACAGGAGGATCATAACCTTCAAGTGTTACATCAATACAATCATACGCTTCACAACCTGCAGCTTCAGTTACTGTAACGCAATATTCTCCCGCTACTAATCAGGTAATTGTTTCAGTATCTAACCCACCTGTCCAATTTATATCATATGTTGTTTCCCCTCCAGTAATTGAGACAGTAGCTGTACCATCATTCCCGGTAGCTAAGGTTTCTTCTGTCATGCTTAAAACTAAGACTGGAGTTTCTCCAACAACTATCATGTCAGTTACAAAATGGTCATCACTCCCACCAGGATTAGTAACCGTTAAAGTAACAGTATAGGTGCCCGGAGTGTTATATGTATATTGTGGGTTTTGCTCATCTGAAGTGTCACCATTACCAAAATCCCATGCCCATGTTGTAGGTGAATTTGTACTTTCATCGTTAAACTTAACAGTCAAGTTATCACAACCCTCTGTTACATCTGCTGAAAAATCAGCTACCGGAGGATCAGGCATAATCTCAGTAATTATTATACATTCACTTGCCTCACAATTTGCACCTATTTCGGTTACGGTCACACAATATTCTCCTGCAGGAAGTCCTGCATGTGTCTGGCTATATCCTTCAAAATCATTTGGTCCTGTCCAATACCACATATAAGGAGTAGCTCCTCCTGTAGCACTTACAGAAACGCTACCATCACTTTCACCATAATTTGCTTGTGTCATACTTACATCTATACTTGGTGTTTCACTTATAAGTATGTATGAATAAACTATAGTATTATCACTTCCTGTTGCGTTAGTTACAGTAAGGGATACGTCATAAACGCCCGGTGCAGAATATATATGTAACGGATTCTCTTCAGAACTTGTTGGCGAACCGTCACCAAAGTCCCACTCCCATGATGTAGGAATATTTGAACTTTCATCAGTAAACTGAACTGTTAAATTATCGCAACCCAAAGTTTCATCTGCTGAAAAATTAGCAACTTGTGCTACTCCATCAGTATCAACTGTACCACAAGCTTCTGCAGTACACATATTATCATCCTCAACTGTCACACAATATGTTCCACCAGTTAATCCTGTTATTGGGTTTCCTGAATATGGAACCTGCCATGTATATACATAAGGAGATGTTCCACCCAAAGCACTTGCTGTAGCTGTACCATTATTTGCTCCCGGAGCTGACTCAGGTGTTGTTGTAACAGACACGGTTGGTGATTCTATCAAAGTAACATTAACATCATCTGTTGATGTACAACCGTTAGCATCTTCAACAATAACTGTATAGGTTCCTGTTGATGTTGCCTCGTATGTTTGACCACCTGCAACGCCTTCCCATGTATAATAATTATATCCAGTCCCTGCATCAAGAGTTACAGTCCCATCACATGCACTTGTTAGGTTATCGCCTATATCAACTTGAGCAGCATTATTAATAGTTACAGTAAAACTATTCTCAGCTGTACAATTTGGAGTTGTGCATGTTTCTGCATAAACGTAAACAGTTTCATCAGCTGTAATCTCATATCCAGCAGCAACAGGGTCAATACCTCCCGAAGACAAGAAGTAATCACCATTAGTCAATGCCGGCAATATATATGACTCACAAATTTCAACATCAGCTGGTGCATCAACAAGTGGAGTTTCATTTATTGTAACTGTAAAGTTGTTTTCAGCTGTACAGTTTGGTATAGTGCCACTTTCAGCATAAACATATACTGTTGTTGTACCAGTAATTTCATATCCTGCCGAAACAGGGTTAACACCTCCTGCAGATAAGAAATAATCTCCATCAGTAAGTGCAGGTAAGAAATAAGAATCGCATGCAGTAACATCTGCTGGTGCATCAACATTCGGAATATCGTGTATTGTTACATCTGCAGAACCCTCGTCTCCCCAACAGCCTTCTGCTGATTGAGACCGGAAATAATAAGTTCCACTTGCAGATACAGTTTCAGATGAACTTGCAGTAGTTGTACTTGTTCCTCCGGATGTTGTATTTTGCCAATAAATTGTTCCTCCTGTTCCGCCACTTGCAGTCAATGTAACATCTCCACCACATTGTGCAGTACCACCAGATACCGTTACTGGATCAGGAATATCATTTATAGTAACAGAAGCAGAACCTTCATTGCCCCAGCAACCTTCAGCAGATTGCGCACGGAAGTAATATGTTCCGGTAGTAGAAACTGTTTCAGAAGTACTTGCACTTGCAGTACTTGTTCCCCCTGAAGTAGTATTTTGCCAATAAATTATTCCTTCTCCGCCATTATCAGCAGTTAAAGTCATATCTCCACCACATTGCGTTCCACCACCGGAAACAACTACATCTGCAGGTATATCATTAATAGTAGCTTCAACCGGGGTTCGTGAGCTAATGCATGGTTCATTAATCTCTACTTCCCAATCATAAAAATAATAGTAGAAATCAAGATTATCAGCTGTATTATCATTAATACTAAATACTCCATACAAAGTATATGGATATGATGAACCAGTCTGGTTACGATATAAATCAGGTGAACCTGGTCCCAACAATTGTAATCCTGTACCGACAGGCACATCAAAATTAAGATCTATTCTGTATTCACCAGCAGGAATATTTATGGTTGCACTCTGAATTTCAGCATCTGATGCATCAGCTAGAGTTATTGTTCTATTACCTGCATTTTCAGCATAAACATAAACAGAAATAAGTGTAAACTCCTGATATGAATCGAAAATTAATCCATGTTGTGGTGTACTCCCAAAATATCCACCAGTACCATAAGCATTATCAGGTGCTCCACCATAATAAGTTACATAATTATCTAATTCAGATTGCACATAATATGTTGTTGTGGATGCAAAATTATCAGTATATGATGTCCCAGTAGTTATAAGGTTACCAGCTGTTGGATCATCATACCAACTTAATGTTCCTCCACCAGTCGCAGTTAATGTTAAATCTGCTGGACCACATGACACATCACCTGTTGTAACAGGTGCATCAGGCATATCAACAGTAATCATATCAGTAATAAAGTATGAATCAGAACCGTATGGGTTTGTAACACTTAAAGTTACGGTATACGTACCATCAGCAGAATAAGTATGTAGTGGATCCTGGTCTGTACTTAATGGAGAACCATCGCCAAAGTCCCATTACCATTCTGTTGCTGCATAAGACAAATCTTCAAACTGAACAATTCCTGTACATGTACTTGTTACATCTGATGTAAAATCAGCAATAGGGGGATCTGTTGGAGAATAACATGAAATCTCAGCAACCCAACCATCTCTGGTTACACCTCCATCAGAAACGAAATTCAAGGTCAGAGCTCCCGATGGATCTGTAGACGTAACAACTCCATTTGTTCCTATCACATTTAAATCAACATCACAATAAGAACCTATCTCTGTTGCTGATGTATTTTCACCATCATAAATAGTCAAATAGTCATAACAATCAGGATAACCGGAATTCTCTTCAATATCAAATTCTGTAAAAGTTAATCTTACAAAAGATCCAGCTGTCGACGGATAGATAGTTAATGTATAATTTTCATTGTCAACATATTGTCCATCTCCACCGGAATCCTTGAATAGACCACTACATCTGGTCGCCGTTCCATCAGACATTAATAAGTCTGATTCTGTAACAGTAATATATCCAACCTTCGTTTCTGTGTTTCCGCCATAAGCATTTGTTGCAGTTAAAACGACATCATATGTTCCCGGAGTATTATACACAATAGATGGATTTTGATCGGAACTAGTTCCTGGTGTTCCTCCATCAAAAGTCCATGTCCAATCGTCAGGGTTATTTGTTGATAGGTCTGTGAAATTAATCGTAGTGCCTTGAGGCACAGTCGTTTGATCCGCTTCAAAATCAGACACAACAGGTACTGCTGCTGCCACAGTAATATAGTCTTCTTTTAATTCTGAAACTGTACATCCATTACTTACAATTTCTAATGTAACATCATATGTCCCGGCAGTTGCATACGATATTCCCGCAGGATTTGTTACAGCGCTGGATGCAGGTGAACCTCCTTCGAAAGTCCAGCTTCTAGAAGTGATTGTTCCTGAACTTGCATCAGTAAAATCAACTGTTTCCCCCTCAAATATTGAAGTTGGAGTACCAGCAAAATCAGGCGTTCCTGTACCATCTGGAATTAACTGAATATCCAACCGTGTTGAAACATCATTGGTAATAATAACTGTATGTGTTTGTGATTGATATCCACTTAAAGAAAATGTAAAGTCATATGTCCCTGCATATATTGGACGATGATAATTACCTACCGGAGCAGCAGAATAAACTTCAGAATTATCTTTATCATGACCAACAATCTCAACCTTAACATCTCCTAAGGGAGTACCTGTGCAAGCATCTGTAACAACACCTCGTAATCCATAAAGAGCCTGTTCCATATACAAAAAGATTGCTTCTTTGTTATATCCCCAATATGTGTTAAGAAGCTCAGTGCCCAAAGTCTTTGTATCTGACCACTCTATTGTCACTTCTTGAATATATCTGTAATAATTCATATAATCCTGACGTGAACCTATTGCATAATACCAGTCTGCACAATGTGTAACTCCGGTTGTGTTATATGGTCCGTAATTCATTGTTCCAGGGCCTTCAAGATATGTTGAAGGTGCATCAATCTCCACTTGGTCAGCGTATACAAAACAAACATGTTCCCACCAGTTGTGATCAGCATTGATGTTTTCCCAACTTTGCCATGTATCCCAAGGGAAATTCAATAATTCAATACCACCATGAGTATTTGCAGACATAACAAAATCCCTTTCATCGGAATAATCCATCATGCATTGTATTTCAGGTTGCAGCGTATAAGAATCTCCATTAAGTGTTGGAAAGTTTCGATTTAAGTCTATACCGTTCGTATTTGCTCTGATTGATTGGGATACACTTGTCGCTGATGGGGAATTATTAAATGTTCCATCAGGGTTTGCAAGAGGATTTATATAAATTTCCATGTTTTGAACAAGATTTGTCACCTGTGGATCAGTACCATAATTTGATAAAAGATAATCTGCTAATCTCAACAAGAGAACATAACCTGTTGTTTCATCACCATGCATTGTCCCACTCCACCAAAACTCAGGTTCATCCTCATCGGTATCAATATTATCAGAAATCGCCAAACATATTATTGGCCAACCATTTACAGAAAACCCGATGGTGTCAAGCCGACATAATCCGGGATAATTATCAACAAAATCCTGCATCATTTCCTCATAAACAGCATGAGTTGGATATCTATCCCATCCAGCCATTTCCGCTACTGTTGTAGCCATAGTTAAAGCTTTTGTCGAATTGTAATAATCATAAACAGGTGTAAATTCGATACCATAAGTAAGGAAATTATCAAACTGCTGCTGATTTGCATAAGCATACACAATACCATCCTTAAAATCATCAATAGAAAGCTGTCGATTTAAAGTCATCATAGTTTCATAATCAGCCTCAGGAAATGTAAAATATATTTCCCCTCTAGTCGATAACTTCTCCTGTGCAAAATCAAGATTAGCATCTTGAGCCATAACTAAAGATTACATCAAAATCAGTAATACTCCAAAAGTAAAATTTCTCATAGTAGATAAATATTTAATTCTTTATAATCTTGGTAACTTTTATATCGGTTTTTGTTTTAATCTCAAGAACATATGATCCTGACATTAACCCCCTTGCATCAAGTCTGTATTCTCTATTTGAAATTCTTACAGGGGCATTTATTTCTATAGTTCTTCCTGTAATATCAATTATCCTAATTTGGTCAATCTGCTCTTCAGAACTAATAGTTAAAACATCATATACAGGATTTGGATAAATGCTAAATTCATTATTAACTTCGTCATATATACCAGCGGTAACCAACACCTCTTGTGTTGATATATCAGACCCACATTCACTTGTAGCAGTTAAAATAACTGTATATGTCCCAGGTTCAGAATAAACATGAGTCGGATTTACTTGTGTAGATAAATTTTCATCACCAAAATCCCATACAAATGTTTCTGATGCTGTTGATGTATTGATGAATTCAACTGTTGTTCCTTCTGAACTTGACTCAAAACCTGCTTGTGGTGTCTCATTTAGATATACACTGATAGGTGTTCTTTCTGAGTAGCAATCTTGAAGCTTAATATCCCAGTCGTAAAAATATGCATAATATCTGTCACCATCATTCCACCAAACAACATTACTTTCACTAATTGTAACAATACCACCAATGTCATAAGGATAAGGGAATGTGCTCCAAACGCCTGTAGAACCTCTGTATAGACCATTTGGGTTTGCACATCCAAGTCTCATATCTTCTCCAACAGGAAGATTTAAGTTCAATGTTACAACTTGTTCTCCGGCTTCAATATATACATCTTCACTATAGATTTCTACTCCACCGGAAGTTTTAAGATAAATAGTCCTTGTGCCAGCATTTTCAGCATAAACTTTTACCGTTTTTAAAACACTCTCTTGCGTACAATCAAAAATCAAATAATTATTATCACTTACATAATCTCCTCCTTCGGAGTTATCTACTTCCCCACCGGAATATTCATCACCTAATGTTATTTCCTGTACAAAGTATGTAGTATTTTCACTCAAAGTCGGAGTAGTATATGTTGCTCCAACATGAAATGATGTTTCATCGTTTATATCTTCAAACCAGTGTACCTCACCTGTTAAATCGGGGTCAATAGTAACACTACCCGCACTTTCACAGATTGCATAATCTGAGATATCGTTAAGTTCTGTTAAACTAACATCAATATAGTACATTTGCCATAAAGAATCTATTCCATACTCATTCTCACCATACAATTTTACAGAAAATGTCCCATTTTGATTATATCTATGAGTTGGGTTTTCCTCTGTTGAACTTGTGCCGTCACCAAAATCCCATAAGTATGTTGTCGACTCAGATGCTTCAGATGTATTGATAAAGCTTATCTCATTATTACATTCCACTTCTTGAACATTAGAAACAAAATTTACTAATGGAGGTAAATTGTTTAAGTTAACAAGTTCAACATCCTGAATTGTTTGTTGGTAATTCTCAATTTCCACACCAAATGTTTTTGATCTGTATCCCTCACAAGAGAAAGTTACATAATAAGTTCCATTCTTTTGCTCTCCGTTTGATGTAACAATGCTAGCATTCTCTTCTAACAATCTATAATAATCACCATATGTCGGAAAAGAATAAACATGAGAATTAAAAAAATCAAAAACTTCAATAGCAACAATTGCCTCAAGAGGTTCATGAGTAATGGAATCTGTTACAATTCCTCTCAATCCATATGTCACTTGTTCCATATAATTAAGCAATGAGCGTCTGTTATACTCCCAGTAGTCCGGCAAGTCTTCTGCATCAAGCAACTTTGCAGCACTTAACTCTAATGTGACTTCACGACAATGCTCATAGTAGTTCATATAATCCTGACGTGTACCGGTAGCAGTATACCATGCATATCCATTAGTAACTCCTCCTCCTTGATCTGTAAGATATCCTGAAGGTGAATACTCGTGAGCTGTATCAGCATATTCCCAACAAACAAATTCCCACCACACAGCATCTGCCGGATATGCCTGTTCTGTATCATAAGGATAGTTTAGCAACTCTGCCCCACTATGACTATTTGCTGACATTACAAAATTGCGTTCTGCAGCGAAATCAATAAATTATTGTGTTTCAACAGCTGTACTATTACCGTCAGGATTTTGACCTGCATTAAAATCTGGATAATTTCTATTTAGATCTATCCCGTCAGCATTTGCCCTTGTTGCATCAGCTACTGTTGAGTTTCCACCATGATATGTCCCATCAGGATTTGCAAATGGATTAATATAAATTTGAACATTGTCAACCAAATTTGTTATTTGATCATCAATACCATAGTTCTGTAGTATATGGTCGATAAGTCTTAAAAAGACCATTCCCCCAATAAGTTCATCTCCATGCATCATACCGGTATAAAGAAATTCTGGTTCAGCTTCTAATGTTTCAACATTATCAGAAATTTTAACAACAAGTAACAACCGACCATCACCGGAATAACCAATAGTATCTAGAACACAAATATCAGGATAATCTGAAGCAAATGTCTGCATCATTTCAACATAAACTTCATATGTAGGATAACGATCCCAATTTATCATCTCGGCAACAGTAGTTGCCATTGTTAAAGCTTTTTGCTGGTAATATTCTTTATATACTTTAAACTCTTTGTCTGTAGCTAGAAACTTATCAAATTGAGCTCTGTTTGCATAAGCATATGCTGTCTTTCCATTGTAACCCTCAATAGTAACAATCTCACGCAAATCGTAAAATTCTTCCGGCTGAGCCTCAAAAGTGAAATAAATCTCACCTCTACTTTGTATTATAGTATTTGCATCAAAATCATTATTTTGCTGAGAATATACAAATGAGCTTATACAAATAACAAATAATAGTAAAAATATTTTTTTCATCTAAGTCTTTAAATATCAATGCCTAAAGTTAAAATTTTTATGTGAGAAAAGCAAGTATTTCCCATTTTTTAAGCAATTCATTATTCAGACGCAATAAAATCCTCTATGGTTGAAAGAATTATTGACTTTTTCCGAAAAATTTGATAAACCCATTGACATTAAATTAAAACCACTAAATTTGTAATAGAAAAATCAAATCATCGCTTATGGAAAAGATTGTTATTTTAGGTTCTGGAAATGTTGCACATCATTTAGCTACAGCACTTCTTAATTCAGGATTTGAAATAAGTCAAATTTTTGGCAGAAATGAAATAAGCGCATCCAAACTTGCTAATGATATTAATTCAAAATATGTCTGCAAACTAAGTCAACTTGAACAAAATGCAGATTATTATTATTTTTGCATGAATGATATTGCAAATATCGAGATTTCAAAAAACATTAATATTAAAAACCAGAATGCTATCTTAATTCATACTGCAGGTAGTCAGTCAATAAACATTTTTTCAGGAATTACTAAAAACTTTGGAGCGTTCTACCCTTTCCAAACATTCACAAAAGTAGTAAAAACAGATTTTAGCAAAGTCCCTATTTGTATTGAGGCATCTAATATTGAGACTTTAGAAAATCTTAAAGACATAGCCAATAAATTACAATGCAAATCATATAATATTGATGAAAAAGGCAGAGAAACATTACATCTCTGTGGTGTATTTGCTGCAAACTTTATAAATCATTGTGTAAGCATTTCCGAAGAGCTTCTTAAAGAGAGTAAAATTAACCCTGAGATTATTAATCCATTACTGCAACAGAGTTTTTATAAGATTTTGACCAATGGGGCAACAAAATCCCAAACAGGTCCGGCATTAAGAGAGGATAAACCAACAATAGAAAAACATCTGAACTTACTAAAAGATAAAAAGCAATATTCCGAAGTTTATAAAGTTTTAACTGAAAGTATAATTGAATGGAAAAAGAAAAACTAAAACATTTAAATTTTAAAGAAATATTAAAAGGAATAGAGGCCTTCTTTTTTGATATTGATGGTGTTTTATCATCTTCTCGTGTGATGGTGATGGACAATGGGGAGCTTTACAGAACAACAAATGTAAAGGATGGCTATGCACTTAAACATGCACTAAAGCAAGGAATAAAGATTTTTATCATTTCAGGAGGATTAAATACTGACATTCAAAAAAGGTTTCAAAATCTAGGAATTGAAAACGTTACAATTGCTTGTTCAGATAAGTTACAGGAATTTAACAAGATAATTAAAGAAAATAAAATTAGCCCAGACAAGGTTTTGTATATGGGTGATGATATCCCGGATTATCCAATAATGAAAAAAGTTGGATTACCATGTTGTCCGGCAGATGCCGCATCAGAAATAAAAGAAATCTCATTATATATTTCAGACAAAAATGGTGGTGATGCTTGTGTGAGGGATATTGTGGAACAAGTACTTAGAGCACGTGGAAGTTGGATGAATAAAGACTCATTTACAACCTAAAAAAAACGAAATGCTTACATTTTTTAGACTCATACGATGGAAAAATATATTAGTTATTGCAGCAACAATGTTTGCTATGAAATATGCAATAATAATACCTGTTTATGATTATTATGGAATAACTCCTGGATTATCAGACTTTGGCTTTATTATGCTAACGCTATCTAGTATGTTTATTATGGCAGGTGGTAATATTATTAACGATTATTTTGATCGTAAAACAGACCTGATAAACAGACCCGATGAAGTATTAGTCGGATTTAAAGTCTCTCGAAGACAAGCTATTTTCATGCATACCGCATTTACATTACTTGGAGTTATCGGCGGTTTTATTACCGCTTATATTGCAGGCAAGTTTTTAATAGGTCTTTACTTTCTTTTAATCAGCTTTCTTATCTGGGCATATTCAAGTAATCTAAAACGCAAAACATTACCCGGAAATCTCACTCTGGCATTTTTAACCGCCTTAATTCCATTAAATGTAGGAATTACAGAATATTATGCACTTGAAAGCTCTCTATCAGAATGGAATATTGAAAGTATTAGGGCTATAAAGTTAGCCTTCCAGACAATAATTGGATTCTCTGTTTTTTCTTTCCTTTTTAATTTAATTCGGGAACTTATCAAGGACTGTCACGACTTTAGAGGAGATTATAAAACTGGCATTAAATCAGTTCCTATTTTAATAGGCAGAATCAAAACAAACATAGTAATATCGATAATTGCAATTCTATCTGCATTATCTCTGGCTTTCGTTTACGAAGTATATCTTAAACGACTAATTTTCTTTCAAAATGAAATTTACAGCAGAATATATTTATATGCTTTTATAATATTGCCAGTAATATACTTATCAATTCGAATTATTCCGGGAATACAGCTATCAAAATATAAACACTTAGACAATTTTACTAAAATCATCATGATTTTGGGTCTACTTTTCAGTATTATTTTTAGTTTTGCGATATATGGTAAAATTTAACTCAGGGAAAGAATACGAAATATTGCTTGCTTCAGCGAGCCCTCGAAGACAGGATCTTTTAAAAGAACTTCAAGTACCTTTTACAAAAGTAAAATCACCGGATATAGATGAAACCGTCCCTAAAGGAATGTATAAAGAGGAAATTGCAATTCATCTGGCAAAGAAAAAAGCAGCTGCATATCAAGACCTTAAGGACTCCCAATTACTAATTACTGCAGACACTATTGTTTGGGTAGATGATAAGGTTCTTGGCAAACCTGAAGATTATTCAGATGCTTTTCAAATGATTAAATTGCTTAGCAATAAAGAACATTCTGTCGTTACTGGTGTTTGTTTAAAAACAAATCAGATAGAACATACATTTTATGCAGAAACTTTAGTAAGGTTTTGTAAACTTGATAATGATGAGATAAGATATTACATCGAAAGATACAAACCATATGATAAAGCAGGTGCTTACGGAATACAAGAGTGGATTGGAAAAATAGGAATTGATTATATTGAAGGTTCCTTTTATAATGTTGTTGGATTACCTGTTCAAAAACTTTATCAGGAATTAAAGAAGATGTAGGGACGTAAGATGATGGGTGACCGATGACTGGTTAAGGGTTAAGGGTTAAGGATTAAGGATTAAGGGTTAAGGATTAATGAAGTGATATAAATACAACGATTTTTGAAATAATATAACAGTTAGATAAATTTGACTAAAGACACTAAAGACTTTGACTTCGGTCCACGATCTTCAGTCTTCGGTCTTAAAAAACAAATAATTAAACAAAATCCGAACAGGGTCAGAACACTTCGGTCTTCCGTCCCCGGTCTTCGGTCAAAAAAAAGATTATGAAAAGATTACTTTCAATTTTTATTATCAGCTTGGTGCTTCTGCATTTAGCAAAAGCAGACGAAGGAATGTGGATTCCAATTTTACTGGAAAAGTACAATTTTGAAGACATGCAAAAGAAAGGTTTTAAACTTACTGCAGAAGATATCTATAGCATTAATAATGCTTCTATGAAAGATGCTATTGTAATTTTCGGTCGTGGTTGTACTGGTGAAATGATTTCTGATCAAGGTTTATTAATTACTAACCACCATTGCGGTTATTGTCAAATACAAAAACACAGTAGCCTGGAACATGATTATTTAACTGATGGATTTTGGGCAATGTCAAAAGAAGAAGAATTAGCAAATCCCGGTTTATCAGTAACTTTTCTCATAAGCATGGAGGATGTTACCGAACGAATACTACAGGACATTACTGATGACATGACTGAATCTGAAAGAAGTTCACTTATATCAAAACATATCGAAGAACTTGAAGAACGAGCAGTAGAAGGGACGCATTACGAAGCCAGAGTTGAACAGTTCTATCAGGGAAATCAATATTTTCTGTTTATTAACGAAGTATTTACAGATGTTCGCCTAGTAGGTGCCCCTCCATCAGCAATTGGGAAGTTTGGTGGTGACACTGACAACTGGATGTGGCCACGTCACACAGGTGATTTCTCTTTATTTAGAGTCTATGCTGCTAAAGATGGAAAACCTGCAGAATATTCAGAAGATAATGTGCCTTTAAAACCAAAAATGCATTTCCCAATATCTATTAAAGGTGTTAAAGAAGGTGATTTCACTATGGTTTTTGGTTATCCCGGAACAACACAGGAATATCTGCCCTCATTTGCAGTAGAGCAAGTACTAAACGAATCTGATCCTCATCGAGTTCTAATTCGCGGACAAAAGCTAGAAATCATTAATGAGGCGATGAATTCTGACCCATTAATCAGAATACAATATTCTGCCAAAGCTGCAGGTGTTGCAAATGGATGGAAAAAATGGATTGGAGAAATGAGAGGGCTAAAACGCCTTGATGCAGTAAATAAGAAAAAAGAATACGAAGCAAATTTTCAGGAATGGGTAAATAATAACAGAGGTTTGTATGCTAAATATGGAAAGATTCTAGAACAATATGAAAGCATTTATTCTGAAATGTCAAAATATAATCTGGGAATGATATATATTAACGAAGCCGGTATAGGTAGTGATGCTGTCATGCTTGCTCTTAAAGTTAGAGTCCTTGAGAATCTGGACGGTGCTGATGATAAAATGGTAGAACTAATAAAACAAGAAGTCATCTCAACTGGAAAAGCTCACTTTAAAGATTATAATGAAGCTACTGATAAAAAAATCTTTGCCGAAATGATAAGACTTTATATTGAAAATGTACCTGAAGAGTTCCATCCTGCATATCTTGAGAACTTTGATAAGATTACAAAAAAGGCTGATGATAAATATGCTGCATTTGCTTGCTATTGCTTTGATAAATCAGTTTTAACAAATCAGGAAAAATTTGATGAATTTACAAAAGATCTTTCTGCAAAATCATATAAAAAGATTATGAAAGATCCTATCTATATTTTAATGAAAGATTTTCTAAGTGTATATCGCAACCAACTTGCAGGTGAGTACACAAAATACGAGAATCAGATCGATAGTCTTAACAGAGTCTATATGAAAGCTCAAATGGAATTCGAAGCAGATAAACTGTTTTATCCTGATGCAAATTTTACTTTAAGAGTTACTTATGGACAAGTAGACAACTACTTCCCTAAAGATGGTGTTGAGTACGATTATTTTACAACTCTTGACGGTATAATTGAAAAAGACAATCCTGAAATCTACGATTATGATGTGCCGGATAAATTAAAAGAGTTATACGCTAACAAAGATTATGGTCAATATGCAGATGCAGACGGCACAATTCATGTTGGATTTATTGGTACAAACCATACAACCGGAGGAAACTCAGGAAGTCCTGTAATTAATGCAAATGGAGAACTTATTGGTGTAAACTTTGATCGTAACTGGGAAGGAACAATGAGTGATATCATGTATGATCCGGACATGTGCCGTAATATTACACTTGACATAAGATATGCATTATTTATCATTGATAAATATGCTGGTGCAACACACTTAATTGAGGAAATGGATATCAGGAAGTAAAGAAATTTTCGAAGAAAATTTAAAATACAAGAAACAATTCGTCGAGGCGAACAAATAACAAAATTCAAGCAGCTCGTTGGTTTAACTGACGGGCTGTTTTTATTTAGTGCTTTTTTGCACATTTCTAATTATTAAGTAATTTTACAGAAATAACAATTATCATGGCACTAAAACTAAAATACAAAATCTGGCTAGAAACTGACGAAAATGAAGGCGTTCTTGGTGACGGTAAATGGTATTTACTAAAAGCAATAGATGAAACTGGCTGTCTAAACGATGCTCTTAAGAAACTTGGCCTATCATACAGAAAAACATGGGATAATCTTGTTAAAATTGAAGAGACATTAGGTTTTAAAATTCTCGAAAAACAAAGAGGCGGAGCATCTGGCGGTCAAACAACTCTAACAGAAAAAGGCAAAGCTATAGTTAGAGCTTTCGACAAATTCCACGATAAATATGATGCAATAATTTCTCAAGGTCTGGACGAAATGCTGGAAGAAATAAAAAAAGAAACTGATTAATTCATCGGTCATCGGTCACCAAACACCGGTCACCAATTTTCCTAAACAAACCTCACCCCAAAATTGTTATCAAAATATGATATTTGACATATTATTATTAATTCGTCTTGCATATTTTTGCAACTCGCGTTAATTGTTAAACTTTTAAACAGATTTTACTATGAATAATGCAATATTTAGCTTTAATAAACCGGAAAATGAACCAGTTTTAAAATATCTTGAAGGAAGTGAAGAAAGAATACTTTTAGATAAAGAATTAGAAAGACAAACCAATACAGAAATTGAAATACCCCTTATCATAGATGGTAAAGAAATTTATACAGGAAAAACCGGAAAAGTTGTTATGCCTCACAATCACGGGCATGTTCTGGCAACATACCACATGGCGACAGAGAAAGAGGTTAATATGGCTATTGAAGCCGCTTTAAAGGCAAAACCAATGTGGGAAAATATCTCATGGTTGGAGAGATCATCAATAATGCTAAAAATTGCAAAACTTCTATCTGATAAATACCGACCTGTTATTAATGCTGCTACTATGCTTGGACAAAGTAAAACAATTTATCAGGCGGAGATTGATGCAGCATGTGAGACAATAGATTTTCTAAGATTTAATGTGTTTTTCGCATCACAAATATATTCGCATCAACCAAGCTCAAGTCCTGACCAGTTTAACAGATTATAATACAGAGCACTTGAAGGTTTTGTATTTGCAGTTTCTCCTTTTAACTTCACATCAATTGCTTCGAATTTAAATATGTCTCCAGCAATGATGGGAAATACTACAGTTTGGAAACCAGCCACAACTTCATTACTTTCAAATTACTATTTAATGAAGATATATAAAGAAGCCGGTGTCCCTGACGGAGTAGTAAACTTTGTCCCGGGTTCCTGTAGTCTAATTGGAAATACTGTTCTTGCTCATAAAGACCTTGCGGGTATTCACTTTACAGGCTCAAACAACACTTTTAATACTTTATGGAAAGGTGTGGCCGATAACCTGACAAACTACAAATCTTATCCAAAGCTTGTTGGTGAAACAGGTGGTAAAGACTTCATTTTTGTTCACAATTCAGCTGTTCCTCGCGAAGTTGCAACTGCAATTATCGCAGGAGCTTTCGAATATCAAGGGCAAAAATGTTCTGCAGCATCGAGAGGTTATATTCCTAAATCCTTATGGCCGGAAATTAAAAAAGAGATTTTAGAATTGCATTCAGAAATCAAAACCGGAGACCCTGCGGATGCATCAAATTTCTTCAATGCAGTTATAAACGAATCTTCTTATGGCAATATTATGAAATATGTTAAAGCTGCTGAAGAATCCAAGGACAGCGAAATTATTGCCGGACGAAAAGGAAATAAATCAAAAGGATATTTTATTGAACCAACAATAATTGTCACAAAAGATCCAAACTTTATAACTATGCAAGAGGAAATCTTTGGACCTGTAATAACACTCTACATTTACGAAGATGACAAATGGATAGAAACATTAGAATTATGTGATAAAACATCTCCATATGGCTTAACCGGAGCTGTCTTTAGCAATGACAAATATGCAATGGTACAAGCATGCCGAATTCTACGCTACGCTGCAGGGAACTTTTATATCAATGATAAACCGACAGGTGCTATGGTTGGACTTCAGCCATTTGGAGGAGCAAGAGGCTCGGGAACTAATGATAAGGCAGGTGGTCAAATAAACCTATTAAGATGGACAAGCCCCCGTACAGTAAAAGAATCATTTATGCCACCAACAGATTTTAAATATGATTATATGAAATAAAAATGCTAGTAATTGAATCCGGGTCAAACCGGATTTCTTTTTACTACTCCTGCTCTAAAATCTCAATCTTCTTTTCATTCTCAGGATAAATGGAAGGTGTGCCCAGATAATCTTTGACTTTTCCTTTAATACAAACTCGCTTGTTGATTAAAAACACTTCGGGTTCATAGCTAAAGTTTATCACATTTGATTTCCAAATTGTTGCAGTAAATATTTGATTAGGAAATCCTTTATCAAGATTCAAAAAGATATGTCCTTTACTTGATTTATGAGAACTTACCACAGTACCACAAATCTTCACTTCTTTAGGGTAATCATAAAACTGCTTAGCCTGAATTGTATTATAACAATTTCTTGGTAATTCTTCAGGGTCCATTGGAGCTACATCATTTTTTTCAAGTCCTGTTCTCCAGTCCGAAATATTTGATGCGGACTCAATACTTTTTTCTTCTTCCTCTGTTAAATTCGGATAAAAATTAATCCCGGTAAAAGCTTCTACTGAATCAATTGAAACAACATATGATTCGAGTGGATAATCTGTGTGCTCTTGCGAGATTAAAAACGCTATCCCTTTATTTTCAGAAAAATCCACAGCTACCTTAAAGTGATACTCAGGAATTGAAACTTTGTTCTTACTCCTTTTCTGCTTAGGAAGATCATCTGTTAGTACAGGTCCTGTTACAACAAAAATATCCTTATCAGGATTATTATAAATATGGGCTCTTAAAAAACCTTCGATATTTGCCCAGATTTCTCTATTAAACTCAGGTAATTGAGGCGTCATATTTGAATAATAATATGATTCTGACAAAGCTATTTCTGACCATCTAAAGTCAGCTGATGGGGCAAGGTGTCCTCTATCATAACCAAATCCGTCATATTCATATGAACCATCCTCTCTTTTTGTTTTCAAAAAATAATCTGCTTCTTCTGATGACCCGGTGCTAATTAAGCTGTCAACTCTAAAATCATTCGTTCGTGACACATTTCCATTAACAATATCATGTGATATAATATGCGCAACCCATTTTGCCATTTCATGCTCTTCGGAATAAACAAGACAGATTGCTTTATGGCATACTAATACTTCCTCATCGGCTATTTCCGGAATTCCTTTTTCTAATAATGATGATTTAAATCCTGCTAACTTTAACAGTTCTATTTCAGTTTTTAGGCTATCCTGTTTCAACTGTAATTGCTCAGATTGTTCTATTAGTAGTTCCAGTTTATCGTTTTGTCCGAATGCACCAAAACCAACGAACATAAAGAGAACGAATATGATATTAATTATTTTCATAGGAAAAAAAAGGTGGCAACGCCACCCTTATAATGTTTTGTTATTAACTAAATATTAAGAAGTCATCAAGATAGAATACTCCACTTTGTCCAGCATCAGAATTATATTTAAATGCAATGTAGACATCTCCTGAATATGAAGATAAGTCAACTTCCCCGGAAGCTGTCCAATCGCCATAAGACCCTGAAGGTGAAGTTGCAATATTTGCAGTAAGTTCTGTCCAGCTAGCATTTTGTGGATTACCGTCACCTGTATAATCAGTTGAAATATAAACACCCAAAGATGCTCCGGTCAATAATCCAGCTCTGGTTGAAAACTGCATAACTCCATTTGCAATTGATAATTCATGTAATATCAACCAATTAGTATTCTCATTACCATCTCCTGTAATTTTCACACTACCATTCTCACCATTATTATTACCTGTCCAGAAAAGAGCACCAACTTCAGCAATATTAGCCCAATCTGCAGTACTAACAGGTGTTCCATTCTCAATATCATCAAAACCATAATAAACAAGTGTGTCAACATCTCCAAAACGACGTTGATCAAAAATTACTTCACCGGTATTTCTTAAATATAATTGATTGGTTGTATTATATATCCCGGCAATAGCAACTAAAGAGCCTCTACCTTCAGGCAAGGCTGTTCCTGCAAAACTTGCATAACCACTTGTGCGAACAATCATTGTCGCACCCGTTTCGTCCTCAATAGTTCTATCTTCAGTAATAAGATTCTCTTCATCTGCATAAGTACTACCTAAATCTCCATCTACAAACTGAACATTTTCTAACTTAATTAGCTTTCCTTTATATCCACCTGTCTTAATTTGATCAATAGTTACAACCTCTGGTTCAATATACTTAAGCGTTGAAACTTTAACAACATTATCATCTACATGAACAGAGTCAAGTTGCAACATTTCAGAATATGTTACTAAAGTTAAGCCTTTTAAATAAATTCTTATAGAATCACCTTCATACAAACCTCCAGATGAAAGTAAGTGCAAATTTATAGCCATTGTTCCATCCTGAACATACGCAGATTTATAAATATTACCGGATTTATCATCCATAGTAACCGTTGCATAAACTGAGTAATCTTCAGTAAATTTATATGTCCCTTGTGCCACACTATCACTAAAATAAATACTATTTAAGTCCTGTATAGTTAAGATAGTCCCTTCAGGAATCGTTGTTACAGGTGGCTCTTCGAACTCGTCATGGATACAACTACTCATTGTAAGAACAATTGTAACAAGTACCAAAGATGTTTTTAATGATATATTTTTCACGATATTAAATTTTTATGTTTTATTTTTTAGTTACACCTTTCTCCCTCCATCTCAACCTCATCTATTGATCTGATTAGCAACTGCCAAACGATATCTCCACCAGAGTATTGATATTTTGTCACAATTGCAACCAAGGATCCATTCCCCGACGGAATAGAATCTCCAGCAAAATCAGCATAATCACTAGTACGAATTAATATTTCCTTTCCATTACAATCTTCAGCATTTCTATTTGTTGCAGATGTGCCACCAAAAGTTGCATATGTCTTGTTCGTATCAGAGGCCGCAAATTGTAACCCTTGCACCTCAACAAGTTGACAATCATAATCACCTGTTTCAATTTCTTCTATTGTAACAGGAACAGGATCTATTGGGTTATCAGAATGCTGAATAACCAGATTTTGCGATATATCAAGAATATCTGCAAAAACTAATTCCATTTTGCCACTATAATCAACAATAGAAACGCCATTCAAATTTAATCTGATATAATCTCCAGCTTTAGTCGTTTCGGCATAGCTCAGTTTATACAAATTTATTCCTCCGGTTGTATCCTGAATATATGCTTCCTTATAGATATTTCCTTCATAATCATCCATTGTTACAGTAGCATAAAGCATATAATCCTCAGTAAAAGTATATTCACCACTATCTGCATATATTTGATAAATATCAGAAATTTCTAAAACCATATCCGGATTAATAGTAGCAATAGGTGGAGTATCCAATTCTTCTTCACAACTAATGAAGAACATCGGAATAATAATAACTGCTGCTAATAATATTATAATTCTATTTTTCATTTTCAATTATTTAAAATTCTTAAAATCTGAAATATAAATTCAGGAAGTATGATCTTCCGTACAAATGGAAATACTTGTTTGGGAATTTATCAATATCAGTATTATCAAAACGATATTGTTCAAATCCGTTAGTAACAAGATCTGTATTATCCAAGATATTATTAATACTTAAAGTAAATCCTATTTGATAATCATCAATTCTCCATGATTTACCACCCCAAATATCAAATGTATAACCAGGATCAAGTTTCTCCTGTTCTAATATACTTTCAATTTGCGGATCAGAATCAACATAAATCTCTAATGCTTCTGCAGTATGTTTTTCGGGATTTATATTGATATAACTTTCAGCAAAATAGTTAGCGTTAATACCAACAAACCAATATTTTGGAGCATAATATTTACCACCTAAAGAAACTGCAAACTCAGGCATTGAACCAACATTGTAATTCTTAATATACACTGTTCTGTTCTCTGCAAGAACTTCAGAACTATTATCCTGAGCGATTGTTACATTTGGTCTGCTGCTATATAAATATTTACCATATCCACTAGCAAGAGTAGCTGTAATTGTTGAGGTTATTTTAGCTTCTATACCAAGTTCAACTCCATAATGAACTTTATCTACATCAGTCATTGCATAATTAACAAATGTACGTAACTCATCATGATAGAAACTTGTTGTATTTACACCATCCTGGAATTGTGTATAATAACCTGTTAGTTTAAATTGCAAATATGGTGAACGATAGAAATATGTTAAATCACCTGTATAAATCTTTTCACTAACTAAATTATCTACAACAGTATTTCTTGTTCTTGGAGACAAGAATGCATATCTTGCATATGGTGCTCTTGTTAAATATGAAGCGTTTAAGAGAACAAAGTTACGACCTGTAACTTTATAGTTCAATCCACCTTTTACACCATAGTTAAAAAACTTTTGTGTTGGAGAATTACCGAAAGATGCGCCCGGGAATTTCCCATTTCTCATATTACCTGTTCTCCAAAACTCGGTATATGATAGATCTATACCAGCAAATAAATCAATTTTATTTAGTTTTGCCTCAGTTTGGGCAAACCAGCCTGTTTTATTAACAGTAATGTCATAATCATATCCAAAAAGATCTCCTTCGGTTACAATATGATTTTGATTATCAACGTCTGACTGGATAATATAGTCATCATCAAAATCACGTTCTGCAAACTGGTCGATATCTAGCCACCAATCTGCTCCCAAAAGGTCTTCTACTAACTTATAACAATGTGTTTTGTTTGACATATAGTTGATTCCCGATACAAGCTTCATGTTTTCTTTGAAATCGTATGTATATAATGAAGAAAAGTCAATTCTTTGAAGGTCATATCTTCTTTCTTCGACAATATACTTTGCACGATTACCGGTTACGTCATTACCTTCGGTATTATCAGCATCTTCAACTGTGTAAAGATTCTTTCTGTTTGCATCATAAAATGCGTCCCAATCTAATTGACGGAAAGTTTCACTAGTCTGCCACATTTCTGTTAGGTAATCATATTCATAATCACCTTCTTCATAATAGCTTGGCAGATTTCTGTAATAATCTGGTCTAGGATCAGCAGCGTCATACCAGTTAAGAGCAGTTGAACCACCACGACCTGCCATAAATGAGGCAGAAGTTGTAAGTTTCATTTCCGGTGTGATTTTCCAGTAATGAGACAATATTGTTCTTGGTTGATGGAATGTCCCAACTCTTGCATTTCTAACTACTCCATTTTGATAACCCCAGTTTGAATTATAAAAATTATCCCCGGACAATTCATATATTTCTGCAGTACCTACACCGGTTTTACCTCTACGTGAAGGGGAGCCCATCACGACAAGACCTACACTATGACTCTCGTTGATTCTTTTCTCAGCAGCTGCAAAATACGCATAAGCTTCATAAAATGCTCCACGCACATAACCTTCCTGAGCCCATCTTGATGAACCCGAAACTGTAAATGCCCAGCCATTCTCCATCATACCTGTTGAGTATTTTAACATTACTCTGTTACGATAAGATTTATTGGCCATTGAATAAGAGACGCTTGTTCCGGCTCTCTGTTCAGATGCTCTTACAATAATGTTAGTTACACCTCCAATTCCTCCAAATGAATAATCCGAAAATGCAAGATTTGAACTTATAACTTTATTTCTCGTTACATCATTCAAACCTCCCCAGTTACCATAATATGGTCTACCAGTTTCTGCATCGTTCACATAAATCCCATTTATCAGAACATAAGAATTTTGATTATCGTACCCTCTGATTCTAAACCTAGCCTGTCCAAATGTATACCCTGCGGTATTAACATAAACATCTTTAGATGATGTTAATATTCCGGAAATATCCTGCGACTGATTATCTGTATCTAAATCAGAATCAGTCAGCGTAATAATCGGAACTTCAGGACTGTTATCAGGCACAGTGTCAGTCTCCTGAGCGAAAGCGGAAAAAGTTCCCAAAATCGCTAAAAAAAATAATGTCCTTTTTTTCATTATGAATATAAATTAATTTTTTTCTCGCTTAAATTATAGTATAAGAGGACAAAGTTAATTTTTTTCCTTTAATTAAGTTTAAGAAAATTTATATTATCTTTAGTTTATTATTAAATTTTATGTTTAGTTTATGTTTTTACCTACCAAACATTATATAGTATGAAAGAATTTACATTTCAATCCACTCAAAAAGTTGTATTTGGAAACAAAAAGATAAATAATTTACCACAAGAATTATCAAATCTTAAAGCAAAAAGACCATTTTTTGTATGCGATCCAGTCGTCAGCAAGTTAGAGTTTTTCAAGAAATTAACTAATCATCTTAAAAGCACAAATATTGAATTTGGAATTTTTACAGATATTGAGTCTGATCCAAGCTTTGAAACTGCTGATAAGGCTAGTAAAGCTATAATTGATTTTCAATCTGATTCTGTTATTGGAATCGGTGGAGGGTCTGCTCTTGATATCGCCAAAATTGTTGCGATATCAGCTAAAACTAAGGAAACGACAGAGCAATTATTACAAAATTCCGAAAATTTGCAATCAGGTCTTCCTTTAATCCTGATTCCGACTACTGCTGGAACAGGATCAGAAGTTACTCACATAAGTATTCTCAGCAACACTAAGGACAAAACTAAAAACGGTCTTGTAAGTCCGCAATTATATGCAAACATTGCTATATTAGACCCGGAAATCACATTGTCATTACCACAAAACGTAACAGCTTTTAGTGGAATTGATGCAATTATTCATGCTTTGGAAGCATTAACATCTAAACTTTCAACACCCTTAACTGATTTATTAGCTCTAGAAGCATTGGGAATTTTACATTCAAATATTCTAACAGCATTTAACAAGCCAAATGATATTGAAGCAAGGGGAAACATGTTATATGGAAGCATGCTTGCCGGTAAAGCTTTTGCTAACTCAAGTGTTGCTGCAGTACACGCATTTGCTTACCCTATAGGTGCAGAATTTCATATACCTCATGGTCTTGCAAATTCGATAATGCTTTTGCCAGTTTTACGATTTAACCTAGAAGCAGATTTAAACAAATATGCAAAAGCCGCATCAGTTATTGGAATTGAAACAAAAGGAGTTCCATGTAAAGAAGCAGCAAATCAACTAATTATTAAGCTGGATGAATTACTAAATGCATTAAAAATCAAAAGATATCTCAGGTTTTATAATGTTAATCAATCTGACATTCCAAATCTTGCAAAGAAAGTTATGAAAATAACACGTTTAATGAATAACAACCCAAGAGCTATTAATATTGAAGATGCAGAAAAATTGTATCAGGAGGCTTTTTAATTTCAAAGTTAATATCGCTTTCTACCCCAAAAATTCGGGCTTCGTGTTCCTCTAAATGCAAAAGCAACTAAGACTATCGCAATAGCCACAATAGCAATTACGCCCATAATATTTGCTCCACTTGCGAAAAGATAGACAATTAAAAACACTGCAATAAGTGTTGCAATACCTAAAAATATGTATAAAAACACTTTCATGAATTTAAGTGCAACAAATTCAACAGCAACAGCCTTTTCATACTCTTCCTTACTCATCCTTTTATACGACTCTATGAGTTCCTCTACTTTTGCACTTTCATAAATATTCCAATTTTCAACTATTTGCTCATCATCCTTTTCTTTATTCTGCAGTTTATATTTAAGAAACTCTCTGGCAATTACCATTTTCTCAAAATGCTCAGTAAACTTTGGAATTGGTTTTACTTTAGGATGAAATTTAAATGAAAGATTTTCAAAATTGATATCAATTTTCTTTGCGCTATCAGTTGGTTTTATACGAAGTATTTTTCTAAAATACGATATATGTTCAACATTTACCTGTATCATTATTTTTTGTCTATAAATATACAAACATAAATTGATAAGAAGAAAGTTTATAAAAACTTTTTATGGAATCTCTTTTAATCCTTTATCTAAAAACTGTTTTAACAAAAAATTTACAGCTATGAAAAACTTAATTTTAACAGCAAGCATAATTTTAACAACAGTTTTAAGTCTTTTCGCTAATGAAAAGGATGTAGAATCAAAAATTAAAGAAGTAACTATTTTCCCCTCATCGGCGCAAATAACGCGCACGGGAACATTTTCAACCACAGCAGGAGTGACGGAAATAATATTATCAGATGTTTCTCCCTACCTTAATCAAAGTAGTATTCAGGCAAAAGGTAAAGGTAATTTTACTATTTTAGATGTACAGTTAAGAGTTAAACAACCAGAAATTGTACTTTCAAACAATAACGAATTACCACCAAAAATTGTAAGAGAAATCGCAATTCTCGAGGACTCTATTGCCTACTTAAACTTTGATCTGTCAGATTTAATAGATAATATCTCTGCTCTTGAACTTGAAAAAAATATCTTATTAAACAATTCTCTCGTAACAGGTCATGGTGGAGATACTATTACAGAATTAAAAGCAACCATGGAATATTTCAGAATTCGAATTAATGACATTAATGATCAGATACAAAAACTCAAAAGAGACGAATTTAAAATGTCTCGTGAATACACCCGCATGAATACCAGACTTAACGAATTAAAAGCCTATAATCAACAAGAAAACCCAACTCCACCAAATAACAAACCAATTTATCAGGTTGTTGTTACAGTATCAGCTGATTATGCTGTAAATGGAACGATCGAAATTAATTATATGGTTTCAAATGCTGGTTGGATTCCAACATACGATTTAAAAACATCAGGTGTTGAAAACCAAGTACAACTTATCTATAAAGCAAATGTATGGCAAAACACAGGTGAAGAATGGAAAGATGCAAAGCTTCGTTTATCAACTATTACACCTACTGCAAACAATGTTAAACCGATTTTACCTGTAACATATTTATCATACTATAACTACAATACAATTGAGACCATATCAACCGGTGGAAGCAAAAAAGATCGTAAAGCATCTTATGGCGCACCTGCCAGTGCAGAAAGAGAAGAGGCCATGGCAGACCTTGATGCCAACTATGCTTATAACTACACAAGCATGAATCAAACCATGACAAATGTTGAATTTGACATTAAACTAAATTATACAATTCCAACAGATGGTCAATATCATATTATTCCAATTCAAAATGAAACTATACCTACAAACTATGTTTATTATATAGTTCCAAAAGTTGAAACGCAAGCTTTTCTAATCGCAAAATTAACAGATTGGCAAGAATTGGACTTGTTACCGGGTTCGGCAAATATTTATTTTGACGGAACATTTGTCGGCGAAACACAAATAAATCCATCAACTCTTTCAGATACTTTAGAATTAGCTCTAGGTAGAGATCGCAGTCTTCAAATTGAAAGAAAGCAATTGAAAAATGAAACTGATAGTAAACTGGTAGGTTCTGTTGTAACAAAGACTCTTACATATCAAATCACACTTAAGAACACAAAACCTGCAAATGTAGATATCGTATTACAGGATAACATCCCTGTTTCAACAACTGAAGATATAAATGTAAAAGTCATTGATAATGGTAAGGCAAACTATACAGAATCAAGTGGAATGCTATTCTGGAGAGGTAAACTAAAATCAAGAGAAACACAAAAATATACTTTCTCATACGAAGTTGAATACGACAGTTCAAAACCTATCGCAGGAAACTTCTAGTCTAACATGCTAACAAACCCACCCGGGTTAAATTATCCGTTGTTTTACAGCGGATAATTTTTTTATAAAATATTTTTTTGATTTTAGAGTTCTAAACATACGGGGATTGTTGTTATTTTATAAATTTGTAGAAAATTTAATAAACATGAAAAAACAAAGTATATTTATTCTTATTCCAATTATATTGGCAATCGTTAGTTGTAATTCTGCCGGTTATCAAAAAACACCAATGGCACATGGTAACCCGGGTGACATTGTTGTAGTTATGAATAATGAATCGTGGAACTCTGAGGCCGGAGACACAATGAGAGCAATATTTCATGATTATTGTCCTGCTGTGCCATTAGAAGAACATATTTTAGATTTACATCAAATTCCAAAAGACCAATTTATTGACGCAAATATGTTGCATCGAAATATAATTTATCAGGAAATCGACCCTTAATTAACGGAATCTAAAACTACATTTATCAAAGACAAATACGCTCAAAATCAAGTGTTTGTTAACATCGCTTCGCCAAATCAGGCATAATGGGTAAAAGAAGTAAGTAAATATCGCCATAATCTTATAAAGCTATTTCTCGAAGCTGACAGAGACAGATGGATTGCACAATTATCAAAAAATGTAAATCAAACTGTAGCAGACAAATTAATGGATAAATATAATATCTCCATTAAAATCCCTGCAAATTACTATTTAGATGTTTATGATGATAATTTTGCTTGGATATCTCATGAAGCAAGACAATACACTATGGCAATTTTTGTATATACATATCCATTAACTGACAGTACAGAGTTTACAACTTCATATTTAATAAAAGAGCGCAATAAAGTTCTCAAAGAGAATGTTCCTGGTTCAAGAGAAGGCTCATATATGACAACAGAAGTAAAGTACGACTATCCGTATTTAGAAACGATTACTCACAACGGACTTGAAACAGCTGTAATGCGTGGACTTTGGAGGGTTCAAGGAGATTTCATGGGCGGGCCTTTTGTTAGTTATACTAAGATTGACAAGCCACGTAAAAGAGTTGTCTGTGTTGAAGCATACGTATATTATCCCAATGAAGAGACCCGAGATAAAATTCGTCAACTAGAAGGAATTATTTACACTTATGATCTAGTAAAGTAAATAATTCGGGGTAATTTCTTAATTGTCAATAAAAAGTCATCTCTTAATTTTGATTTGATATCAAATTATTGATACATTTGTAAAAAAAATACAAAATGAACTTAAACAAGGTGATGTTGATTGGTAGACTAGGAAAGTCTCCTGAAGTAAATTATATCAAAGAAGATACTCCTGTTGCAAAATTTCCTCTTGCTACAAGCGAGACATACAAAAGCAAAGAAGGTGATAAAAAAGAAGTAACTGAATGGCATAATATTGTTGCATGGAGATTTACTGCAAAGTTTTGCGAATCATATCTGGAAAAAGGAATGTTGGTTTATGTAGAAGGTAAACTTCAAACCAGAAAGTGGGATGGACAGGATGGTGTTACACGATATTCGACAGAAATCGTGGCAGATCAGATTAAAATTCTTGAACGTAAAGGTGCACAACAAGATGGAGACTATAGTCCTAACCCAGTTGCACAAAAACCTGCTGAGAAACCTCAACCTGCTGAAAATAAATTTGACTAACCATCATCAGATTTCAATTATGATATCGACGATGATCTGCCGTTCTAATTAAAACTTTAAATTTTGGACCCTGAGCCTTTTAGATACTATTTCATTTTATCAGCAATTAAACCTGCCTCAATAAATTCAGTTATTGCAGGTCTTATTGTTATTGTTATTTTGCTATTTCTGTCAGCCATGGTGTCGGCTAGTGAAGTTGCTTTTTTTAGCCTTTCGCCTAAAGACAAGAGTAAAATTAAACGTTCTAAAACGAAAACATCACTTCAAATTCAAAAACTACTTCTAAAGCCAGACAAACTACTGGCAACAATATTAGTAGCAAATAACTTTATAAATGTTGCTATAATTATTCTTTCAACATATTTGTCTGCATATTTATTTGCCGGAATAAACAATCAGATAGTCTATATTTTAGTACAAATGGTGGGGGTAACTTTCCTTATCTTATTATTTGGTGAAATGATCCCAAAAATATTTGCAAGTCGTTTCCCGTCCAAAATAGCTAAAATAATGGCGTACCCTCTTACTATAAGTGGATCAATTTTTTACCCAATAAGTTTTGCTTTAATAAAATCTACAAATATTGTTAATAAAAGACTTCAGAAAAAACACAAAACAGACCTAAGCATAGAAGAACTTTCTCAGGCAATAGAACTTGCTTCTGACGAGTTAAAGGATGATAAAGAAATGCTAGAAGGTATTGTTCAATCATCAAATCTTGAGGTGAAAGAGATTTTAACATCAAGAGTTGATGTTTTTGCTATTGAATACAGCGATAAATTTACAAAAGTAATTGGTCAGATTGTAGAGTCGGGCTTTAGTCGTATCCCCGTTTACATTGACAATCTTGACAATATTAAGGGTATACTTTACATTAAAGATGTGCTTCCTTATATTGGTTTACAGAATAAACAGGATTTTAAATGGCAAAAAGTAATCAGACCTCATTTTATAGTTCCTGAAACAAAAAAGATTTCTGAGTTATTATCTGATTTTCAAACAAAGAAACTTCATATCGCTATTGTTGTTGACGAATATGGTGGAGTTAACGGATTGGTAACTCTCGAAGATATTTTGGAAGAATTTGTTGGAGAAATTCAGGACGAGTCAGATGCAGAAGAAGATTCTTTTGTGAAAATTGATGAAAACAAATACGAATTCGATGCTAAAACCAGTATTGTAGACTTTTGTAAAATAACAGAATCTGATTATAACGATTTTAATGAAGTTAAAGGAGATGCTGACACACTTGCAGGTCTTATACTGGAACTAAATGGAGAAATTCCTGTAAAGAATGATATAATTAACATCGAGGGTTACGAATTTACTGTCACTTCTGCAGATGATCGTAGAATTAAAAAACTAAAAGTTAAAATAATTCAAACTTCCACTGCAAAAACAAAATAATTTTAAATATTTTCGTTTCTTTATCAGAAAGTAGATAATTATGAAGAATGCACTTTTAATTACAATAATCGCAGCAATATTTTTGAGTTCTTGCTCAAACAATGACCCTATTCCGAGACCGAGAGCTTACTTTAGAATCGATGTTCCTGAAAAAACTTACAAATTATATGATGATGTTTGTCCATATACATTTGAATTACATTCATATGCCTTTATAATTAAAGAGGAAGGCGGGAATTGCTGGATGGATATCTATTTTCCACAAAACGAGGCAACAATCTATTTAACATACAAAGAGGTGCACGATAACCTTAACACCCATATGGAAGACTCAAGAGAGTTTGTTTACAAACATACCGTAAAAGCTGACGCAATTGAAGAAACAAGATATGAAAACGACAGCCTTAGAGTATATGGTATGTTATACGATTTAAAAGGAAACACAGCATCTTCTGTACAGTTTTATTTAACTGATAGCACAAACCACTTTCTTAGAGTATCACTGTATTTTAATGTTCCACCAAATAAAGATTCCCTTGCTCCTGTTATTGAATTTATCCGCGAAGATATTATCCATATGATGGAAACTTTTGAATGGAAATAGTATGGGCATTGCTTTACAAAATTTTACAAAAGATGAGTCGCTTTCAGGAATCTGGGAAATTAATGAAAGCGAAGATGCCTTATTAAAACTTTGTAAGCTGACAGAATATGATAAAATTCTCATCAATGATTCAGGGTCAAAACAAAGAAGAATAGAACTATTAGCTGTACGAGCTCTTCTACATACTTTAAATCCAGAGATTACAATCCAATACGACAACAGAAAACCGATTTGTAACAAAGGCTATATCAGCATCTCACATTCCGACAAATATGCTGCTATAGTTTGGCATCCAGAAAAACAGCCAACTTTAGATATCGAACATATAAACGACAGAATCCTTAGAATTGCTAAAAGAGCATTTAATGATGATGAATTAGAATTTGCTAATGACAACACTCAAAGCTTAACAACTATTTGGTCATGTAAATAGTGTGTCTATAAAATCGCAAATATCCAAGGTCTGGATTTTAAAAAGCAGATTTTTGTATCAGATTTTACAAGGGTTGAGAAAGATTATATTTCTTCTCTCCCATCCTACTCTCGCTGTTTAGTAAACCATAAACGTACACAAGACACAAATACAAAAAGTATTCATTGTTTACTTAAATTAGAAAACAAACAAATAAAATTTGAACTCAATCGGAAATTGATTGATAATCATGTTCTAATTTGGGGATTGTTTTAATATTACAACCTATCTCTTGGGATAAAATTCTTATGGTGTTCTGGCTCAACAAAACCTTCAGGAGTTTCGTGTTTTATTGAACACCAATATTGTTCTGTACGTGCACCAATCTCCTTTAGATAATTAATGTATCCATTTACATATCCACAATACATACAATTAATTTTCTGAATTAAATTAAGCGTTTTCAACTTATGTCTATCAATTCTAATATAGTTTTTACGCTTTACATAAGGTAAGCCATATAACGGAAAACAAATTCTGTGATAAACTTCGCTCCAAATATCAACAAAAATTATTGGCCAAAGGAAACTATAAATTATTGGAGCACTAAGTGAATGTCTCCACCAACGTTGTTTACGATATTTTCTAAAGTCCATATCTTAATCTTCTAAAATTTCTCTTTCTACGTGTTCTCCCTACGGAGGAATTTCAAAACTTAAAATAGATCCCAAAAATAATAATTTTTGCATTAGAGTACTATAATTATTTAAATGGGAATTGCATTTGTTACAATAATATATAACATATTTTATTCGTTATCTTCTAAACAAAAACCACAATTATGAAAAAAGTAATTCACATCCATGCAATTTTTTTGTTTGTAGTTTTTCTTAGCACAGGGCTGTTTGCTCAGAGCGGGAAACCTCAAGTAGAGAATAGCAAAATAACAATACCTATTAATACCAAACTAATAATCAGTGTCGAAAATAACAATGGTACTCTAAATAATTTCAAGTTATTAGAAAAAGAAAAGGTTAATAAGCCTATTTACATGATGAGTTCTTTCGAAGATATTGAGAAAGAGGAGGTTGTCTCAAATGAGATTGAACTAAGTTTCAGTTATGCAGATTGGCTAGACTCAAAGATGATTGTATTAACTACAGTACAACATCTTGAACAGACTATACACTTTAAAGCAAAAATAAAACTCAAAGACAGTAACAGATATTTTGAAACTTCAATAGTTGATGTATATCCCAATGTCATCTCAATGGAACAATGGCAAGACGATATAGAATCAATTATTCTATATGATTTTGTTATCGTGGAAGACTAGTTCTACTTCCGTACAAAATGTGCCATATCCTCAGGAATAATTAAAGATATTTCAACTAATCCTGCAATTTGTCCGGCTTTATACCATGGAGATTGGTAAATCAATTTCTTTACACCATTTTTTAATATTGTGTAAGAATTCGCTTCTCCAGTTTGTATTATTTCCATAATCTTATCTGATGAATTTGGATTATGACAATCATAAAGAGATTTTCCAATGAGAGATTCACCGCCATATTTTTGAAAAGTTGTACTTGACTTTTCGTTCATATAAATGATTTTACCATCAATGTCACAAGCTGTAACTGCAAAGGGTAGCTCTTTGAATATTTCTTCTGTCATGATATTAGTTTTTAGAGGTAAAAATAAGCTTTTTTACCATTAAATATTTGTATTACACATTTTCTTTAACAACAAGTGGCAAAAAAATGACTCAATTCATTCATATATCAAATATTCATTATAATTTTGCGATGTAATTTTAAACTTAATCTGAAAAGATGGACGAAAAACTATTTCAGGAATTTCCTCCTGTACCCACAGAATCCTGGGAGGAAGTAATTCAAAAAGACTTAAAAGGCGCAGATTATGACAAGAAACTTGTCTGGAAAACTATTGAAGGTTTCCCTGTTAGGCCTTATTACCGTAACGAAAATCTTGACAATCTGGATTATCTTATGACAAATCCGGGTGAATTTCCATTTACTAGAGGTTCAAAAGCCGACAATAATTGGGAAATTCGTCAGGATATTAAAGTTAATGATCCGGTTAAAGCAAACGAACTTGCTCACAAACTTATAAAAGGTTGTGTAAGTTCTATTGGATTTATCTTTGATAAAGATATTGATAAAGCCGGTTTTGACAAATTACTTTCGGGAATTAATCCAGAAGAAATTGCATTAAACTTCGATGCTGCTGTAATGTCTGCTAAGTATGTAGAGTTTCTTGCTGATTTTGTTAAGTCAAACAATTACAAAGCAGAATTGGTAAAAGGATCAAATAATTTTGATTCTATTGGCTATGTTTTGATAAACGGAAAATCATTCTGCGGAAACGAAAGCTGCAAATGTGCTGAAAGCATGCTAAAAGATTTTGGTTCATTTTTACCAAAATTCAAATTAGTTACTGTAAATGCTCGCCATTTTAATAATGCAGGTAGTTCTGCAGTTCAGGAACTCGCATTTGGCCTTGCAATGGGTGCTGAATACCTTCGCAAATTTACAGAAGAAGGATTTTCAATTGACGAAATTGCATCAAGAATGCAGTTTAATTTTGCAGTAGGTTCTAATTACTTTATGGAAATTGCTAAATTAAGAGCTGCAAAATTACTTTGGGCAAAGATTGTTGAAGCAAACAATCCTGAAAATACAGACTCTGCAAAAATATATGCACACAGCGAAACTTCATTGTGGAATAAAACAGTTTATGATCCATACGTAAATATGTTAAGATCTACTACCGAAGCAATGTCTGCTGTATTAGGCGGTACAGATTCATTAAATGTTAATCCATTCGACTCTGCATTTTCTGAACCAACTGAATTTTCTTTAAGAATTGCCAGAAATGTTCAGATTCTTATTAAAGAAGAAGCACATTTTGACAAAGTTGTTGACCCTTCAGCAGGTTCATATTATATTGAGAACCTAACTGATTCAATAATCGAAAATGCATGGAATCTTTTCCTCGAACTTGAAGAAAAAGGTGGTTTTGTTGCTGCTCTAAAAGAAGGTTTTATTCAAAATCAAATTGAAGAAACATCTAAGAAACGTAATAAAAATATCGAAACTCGTCGCGAAATTTTCTTAGGAACAAATCAATATCCTAATTTCAACGAAGTTCTTGAAATTTCAAAATTAAATATTTCGAATCATAAGCCAGAGGCTGACACTGTGATTAAGCCAATTAGACTTTATCGTGGAGCAGAAGCCTTCGAGCAAATGCGTCTAAAAACAGATAAATCGGGCAAACGTCCTGTTGTTTTTATGTTGACTATTGGAAATCTTAATTTTAGAAAAGCTCGTGCACAATTTAGTTCCAACTTCTTTGCTTGTGCAGGTTTTGAGGTAATTGATAATAATGGTTTCGAAAGTATTGATGAAGGACTAAAAGCTGCTAAAGAAAAAAATGCTGACATCGTTGTTCTTTGCAGTTCAGATGATGAATATGTAAACTATGGTCCTGAACTTTACAATGCTAAAGATAAAGAGATAGTTGTTATAGCAGGTAGTCCTTCATGTAAGGAAGAACTTGAAACAAAAGGAATCTCAAACTTTATACATGTAAGGTCAAACGTACTTGAGGAATTAACAAAGTATCAAACTTTACTTGGTATTAACTAAAAAATGAATTTCGATGAAACCAAATTATAAAGATATTAATATCAAATCAAAACCTGCCGGAACCATTTCCGGTAAAGAATGGCAGGAACAAAATTCAATTAAAAAAGATTGTGTAACAGCTGAGCAGATACCTGTAAAAAAGGTTTATTCAAAAGAAGATCTTGAAAACATGGAACATCTTAATTTTGCAGCTGGATTACCTCCATATTTACGCGGACCATACTCTACAATGTATGTTATGCGCCCATGGACAATCAGACAATATGCAGGTTTTTCAACAGCTGAAGAGTCGAATGCATTTTATCGTAGAAACTTAGCTGCTGGACAAAAAGGTTTATCTGTAGCATTTGACCTTGCAACTCACCGTGGATATGATTCAGACCACCCAAGAGTTGTTGGTGATGTTGGTAAAGCCGGTGTTGCTATAGATTCAATATTGGATATGAAAATCCTTTTCGATCAGATTCCTTTAAACAAGATGTCTGTTTCGATGACAATGAATGGTGCTGTATTACCAATTATGGCATTTTATATTGCTGCAGCATTAGAACAAGGTGCAAAACTTGAAGAACTTGCAGGAACAATCCAGAATGATATTCTAAAAGAATTTATGGTTCGTAATACATACATTTACCCACCTGAATTCTCAATGCGTATTATTGGTGATATATTTGAATATACATCTCAAAAAATGCCTAAGTTCAACTCAATTTCTATCTCAGGTTACCACATGCAGGAAGCCGGTGCAACTAACGATATTGAGCTTGCTTATACATTAGCCGACGGACTGGAATACCTTCGTACAGGTGTAAATTCAGGTTTAGATATTGATGCATTTGCACCAAGACTTTCATTCTTCTGGGCAATCGGAATGAACAATTTTATGGAAATTGCAAAAATGAGAGCTGCAAGAATGCTTTGGGCAAAGATTGTTAAGAAATTTAACCCAAAGAATCCTAAATCACTTGCATTACGTACTCATAGCCAAACTTCAGGTTGGTCATTAACAGAGCAAGATCCATTTAACAATGTTGCCAGAACATGTATTGAGGCTATGGGTGCAGCACTTGGACACACTCAATCACTTCACACTAATGCTTTAGACGAAGCTATTGCTCTTCCTACTGATTTCTCTGCACGTATTGCACGTAATACTCAGATTTACATACAGGAAGAAACAAATGTTTGCAAGCAAGTTGATCCATGGGCAGGTTCATATTATGTTGAGTCATTAACACATGAAATTGCTCATAAAGCTTGGAAACTAATCGAAGAAGTTGAAGAGCTTGGCGGCATGTCAAAAGCTATCGAATCAGGTATTCCTAAAATGAGAATCGAAGAAGCTGCTGCAAGAGCCCAAGCTCGTATCGACAGCGGTGTTCAAACAATTGTTGGAACAAACAAATATCGTCTTGAAAAAGAAGATCCAATTGACATTTTAGATGTTGACAATACTGCTGTTAGAGAAGCACAAATTAAACGTTTACACACGCTAAAATCAGAGAGAAACGAAAATGAATGTCAGGCTGCACTTGCTGCTATTACTAAATGTGCAGAAACAGGCGAAGGAAACTTGCTTGAATTAGCAGTAGATGCTGCACAGAAAAGAGCAAGTTTAGGTGAAATTTCTGATGCATGCGAAAAAGTTTCAGGGAGGTATAAAGCCGTGATTAGATCTATTTCAGGAGTTTACTACTCAGAATCAAAAAATGATCCTGACTTTGAAAAAGCCAGAGAACTATGCAATACTTTTGCAGAAAAAGAAGGTCGCCAACCACGTATTATGGTTGCTAAAATGGGACAAGACGGACACGATCGTGGAGCTAAAGTAGTTTCTACCGGATATGCAGATGTTGGTTTTGATGTTGACATTGGACCATTATTCCAAACACCTGAAGAAGCAGCAAAACAAGCTGTAGAAAATGATGTTCACGTTCTTGGAGTATCTTCATTAGCGGCTGGTCATAAAACTCTTGTTCCTGCAGTTATCGCAGAGCTTAAAAAGCTTGGTCGTGAAGATATTATGGTAATTGCCGGTGGTGTTATCCCAACACAAGATTATCAATTCCTTTATGACGCCGGAGTTGCTGCAATTTTTGGACCCGTAACCTCAGTTTCGAAAGCTGCTGTGCAGATTTTAGAACTACTAATAGATTAATCTCTAGATAAAAACCCACTAAGATGAGAGCCTTCCAATTTGGAGGGCTTTTCTCTTTTTATACAAAAAACCGCTTGATAACTTTAATTGTATTTTCTTTTTCATTATTTTTATAGGTTTAATAAAGAATCCTAAGTATGAAAAAGATTTTCATTTTAACACTATTAGTGCTTTTCTCTGTAATTACTTTAGCGCAAACACCTCTAAAGTTTTCTTATCAATCTGTTGTTAGAAACACGGATAGCGAACTAATTTGCGAGCAGGAAATAGGCATGAAAGTTACTATTCTGCAAGGTACAATTGATGGTACTGAAGTTTATGTTGAAACCCATCAACCAACAACCAATATCAATGGGTTGCTTACAATTGAAATTGGAGCAGGATCTGTTCAGGAAGGTGTATTTGCTGATATTGACTGGAGTGCAGATACATATTTTATCAAAACAGAAATAGACCCTGAAGGCTTCAGTAATTATACAATAGTAGGAGTAAGTAAGCTATTGAGTGTTCCGTATGCACTACATGCGAAAACTGCAGAAAACACATTTAGTGGAGACTATAATGATCTGTTAAACCAACCCTCGATACCTCAAAATACAAGTGAGTTAACAAATGATGCAGGTTTTATTACATCATTTACCGAAGTAGATGGAGATATAAATAACGAAATTCAGGATTTACAACTAATTGGAAATGAGCTGACAATCACTGAAAATGGAACAGCAACTATAATTGATCTATCACCATATCTGGATAATACTGACACTCAACTTACGGAAGCAGAAGTTGATGCATTTGTTTCAAATAATGGTTATCTTACTGCAGAACTAGACGATGATATAAATAACGAGATTCAAGACTTGCAACTAATTGGTAATGAACTTACTATTACCGAAAATGGTACTGCAACTGTAATTGACTTAAGTCCTTATCTGGACAATACTGACACTCAACTTACGGAAGCAGAAGTTGATGCATTTGTTTCAAATAATGGTTATCTTACTGCAGAACTAGACGATGATATAAATAACGAGATTCAAGACTTGCAACTTATTGGGAATGAGCTAACAATCACTGAAAATGGGACTGCAACTGTAATTGACTTAAGTCCATATCTAGACAATACTGACACTCAGCTTACTGAAGCGGAAGTGGATGCTTTTGTTTCAAATAATGGTTATCTTACATCTTTCACGGAAGTGGATGGTGATATAAATAATGAAATTCAGGATTTGCAGCTAAACGGAAATGAATTAACAATTACCAATAATGGTACTGCAACAGTTATTGATTTGTCTCCTTACCTTGATGACACTGACACAAATACTCAGCTATCCGAAGCCGAGGTTGACGCTTTTGTTTCAAATAACGGTTATCTAACTTCATTTACTGAAGTGGATGGTGATATAAATAATGAAATTCAGGATTTGCAGCTAAACGGAAATGAATTAACAATTACCAATAATGGTACTGCAACAGTTATTGATTTG
>PKTB01000017.1 GCA_002869385.1 Marinilabiliales bacterium | reverse complement strand
TCTTGATAAGGAAAGTCCTAATTCTTAAATTAGGCTTCCTTTGAAAGAAAATTATTATCGATTTTAAAAGCTCAAATACACACTTTTTTAAACACTACCCAATTAGAGGGTTCAAGAAGTTTACTTCATTGAACCCTCTAATTGTAATAAAAGGTTTTGTTTCAAAACCTTTCTGTCTTGGTTCCCCCGAGTCCCACCTGGATCATTCCGTAAAATTTGTAGAATTTTACGGGATAATCAAATTACTTCATTGAACCCTCTAATTGTAATAAAAGGTTTTGTTTCAAAACCTTTCTGTCTTGGTCCCTCCGAGTTACCGCTGGATCATTCTGTAAAATTTGTAGAATTTTACGGAATAATCAAATTACTTCATTGAACCCTCTATTTGTAATAAAAGGTTTTGTTTCAAAACCTTTCTGTCTTGGTCCCTCCGAGTCCCACCTGGATTATTCAATAAAATATGTAGAATGTTCAATATTAATGCACCTTAATTGTTATTTCTTCAGTTTTATCATTCTCAAGAAACAGGGTTCCACTACCTGTACGGTTTGGTTCGTGATAATTTCCTTCAACATAGACTTCAACCTTATAAATGGCTTCATATTTAAAGTCATAAAATACTTTACCGTCTTTGTCTGTATATCTTACATCTTGAATTGGGACTGAACCATCCTCCAGATAAATAACAGTAGCTTCATCCTGATAATTAAAAGCTCTAACAAAAACTTGTGCGTCTTTTACAGGTTCGTTGTTCTCATCAATTACAATTACGACAGCATTAGGAGCCTCTTCTGGTTGGCAGGAATAATTAATCATTGTTGTAACAATAATCAAAATTATTAAAGCTGCAATATTCTTAACATTTTTCATAATAGAAATAATTTGATATATTCTACAAGTTAAGGAATTGTACCTCTAAAGTCAAGTTTTTTAAACCAATAAGTATGCTTTTACTAGCTAAAAGAAAGTAATGGGATTTCTAAGCTAAATGTGCTTCCATTACCTAATTCAGACTCAACATTTATTGTTCCACCAAGTATTTCTGCATATGCTTGACAAATTGAAAGTCCCAAACCAGATCCCCGTGAGATATTCACAAGACTATTATCAATTTGAACAAATCTGTTAAAAATCTTATCTAGATTTTCGTTACTAATTCCAATGCCTGTATCTTTAACGTAAAACTTAATATAAGAATCTGAAATCAGTTAATAGCCTAAGACAACTTCTCCATTTTCTGTAAATTTATAAGCATTTGAGATAAAATTTGAGAGTATTTGTTTAAGTTTAACGGAATCTGTAATTCCTTCTATGTTTTTTACAGGTAGGTTTCTATCTAAAATAAAATTAACATTTTTGCTTTTTGAGAATAAACCTTTCATTTGAGTATGTAGGTCTTTAACAAACGCATTAATTCTAATTGATTCAATTTTCTTTTTAATAATACCTGCTTCAATTTTTGAAATTTCGATAATGTCATCGAGAATTAACAATAATTGATTACAACTATTTTCAATTATATCTAAATACTCGAGTTTTTCTTCTTTGCTAATATCATCTTTAAGCAGTTCAGTAAATCCAAGAATACCATTCATTGGTGTACGAATCTCATGTGATAAGTTACTTAAGAATGCTGACTTTAATTTATCACTTTCTTCTGCTTTTTTTCTTGCATTTTGAAGATCACTAATTAAGTTCATTCTTTCTGATATATTTCTGATAACAGTTAAAACTGTATTTTCTTTAAAATATACCATTTTAGCATCAAAATAATCGGTAGTGTTATTTATTGATAGTTTATATTGGAAATTGCTCAGTTTTTTTGTTGTAAGTACTTTGGAAATCTGCTCTTTAGTCAGTGATGCTATTTCTGATGGCAGAATTAATGAAATATCTTTATTTAAGAATTTTTCTGGTGGTACTAATAGTTGTTCTTGAGTATTAGAGTAGAAATCAATTATATTGCCTTTTGAATCAAATGTAAATAATATATCAGGTAATGCCGATAATAGAGCATCTTTGTGCAAATTAAGGGATTCAGCTTTTGATTTAGCTTCTAATATTTCTCGTTCTGTTTTTTGTCTTTCAGAGATATCATGGTAGATTGATTGGTAAGTACCATCAGGCATCATTTTAGTATGCATTTCAACTGGGAGAGTTGAACCGTCTGGTCGGATTATTGTTCTAACACTTATTATAGTTCGCCCTTTCTTTAATGCTTCAAAATTAAGAGGAGTTTTTTCAAGACTTTCCTTAGTAAATATTCCGTCTGTAATATGTTTGCCAATGATATCCTTTCTTTTTCGACCTAGGATTTTATACATATAGGTATTTGCCTCAATAATATAACCATCATGGGTACATATCAAAATACCACCAACTGCAAAATTAATTAACTGTCGATATTTTAATTCACTTGTTTTAAGTGCTGCTTCCGATTTTTTTCTTTCTGTTATATCTCTTAGAACAGCTATAACAACTCTTTTGTCAAAATAAGTTCCGGCTCCAAGAGATACTTCTGCAGGAAATTCTTCACCATCTTTAGTCATCCCCCAAAATTCTAATGTCTCCCTTTTTCCATTATATGCAGATTGTATTTTTTCATATATCTCATCATAGTCATTTTTACCTTCAGATTCTAAGTCTCTTGGGTCTTTTTCGTGAAATAATTCGTTTCTATAACCAAAAAGTCTTTCAGCGGCTTTATTTACATCAATAAATTTTCCATTATAATCCTGAATAAATATTGCCTCAGAAATAGAGTTTAGCATACCTCTGTAAGTCACCTCGGAAAGTTTAAGTTCTTTTTCAGCATGTTTTCTATCTGAAATGTCTGAGAAAACTGATAAAAGGTAGATCTCATTATCTTGTATGTAAGGCAAGGTAATAATTTCAACATGAATCGGTGTACCATGTTCGGTTAATAATATTTGTTCTGCAAGATTTGTTTTTGTGAATTCTGTCAAACATTTTTCGATTCTTGTTTGTGTTATCTTATGATAATCGGGATGTATGTAATTAAAGATTTTTTTACCTGCTAAAGAACCTTTTGAAGATGCTCTAATTGTATTTCTTGCATATTCATTGGCATACAGTATATCTTCATTTTTATGAATTACAACTCCATTTGGTAAGATCTGAACTAATCTTTTATATTTAAGCTCAATTTCTTTAAGCTCTTTTTCTTTTTGTTTTTCTCTGGTTATATCTTCTACAGTTCCTTCATAGAAGATTGTTTTCCCATTTTCATCTTTAATTGCTTTAGAACTTTCACGAATGTATATTTCTTCACCATTTTTCGTTAACCAAACAGCTTCTCTACCTATAACTATTCCTTCTTTTTCTATCGTCTTTTGAAATTCCTTTCGTTCAGCTTCGCTAATTAGGTCATGATTATTAAGGTTATAGTTTTGTAATTCGCTGAAAGTTTTAAAACCCATTAATTTTATAAGGGGCTTATTTGCCATTAAAATCTCTCCCTGAGGATTTGTTCTGTACAACCCGACTGTAGTGTTGTTATATGTGTCTTTTATCCTTTTAAGCTCGTAATTAAGATTACTGTTTTCTTTTTCAAGTTTAGCAATTTTCTTTTCCAGTTCGGATAAATTAAGATTTTGTGACATTTTCCCTCAGCTCTGATTACGTAACAAATTTAAATATATTTTATCCAATTAACCTCCATTTGTTAAAAAACATTTTACTTATTATATCAAGATATTGTATAATTTATAAAATTTGTAAAAAATGTGTGTGTATGTGGAAGAATACAGGGATATTATTATTTACAATTGTACTTAGCTTAGCCAATTTGTCAATATCTGACGATTATAATGAGAAGATTTATGCTGACTCTCCTAAAGAGCCTCCGTTTATTTCTTCAGATAGTTTATGGGTTGATTCAGTATTTAATACATTTAATAATGATGAAAAGATTGCTCAGCTGTTAATGGTCCAAGCATATTCCAATAAAGATCAGACTCATATAAATTATATTGAGAGATTAATAACTGATTATAAAATTGGGGGGTTGATATTTATGCAGGGAGGCCCCGGTAGACAGGTAGATTTAATAAACAATTATCAGTCTTTGTCTCAAGTTCCTTTATTAATTGCTATGGATGCAGAGTGGTCGTTAAGTATGAGACTAGATTCTACTGTTTATTATACAAGACAGATGTTGTTAGGAGCAATTCAGGACAACGATTTGATTTACGAAATGGGAGAGGAGTTTGCTCGTCAATTAAAAAGAGTAGGGGTTCATGTTAATTTTGCGCCTGTCGTTGATGTTAATAATAATCCTGAAAATCCAGTGATAAATGACAGATCATTTGGTGAAGATAAGTTTAATGTATGCATAAAATCTTTAAATTATATGGAGGGTTTGCAGGATAACCATATACTTGCAACAGCTAAACACTTTCCCGGACATGGGGATACAGATACTGACTCTCATAAATCATTACCGTCCATATTTCACAATAGGCAAAGACTTGATAGTCTTGAACTATATCCATTTAGATATTTAATTGATAAAGGGATTTCATGTGTGATGGTAGCACATTTATTTGTGCCGGCAATAGACTCAACTGAAAACTTGCCAACAACATTGTCGCCTAAAGCTGTAAATGGAATGCTAAAAAAAGATTTAGGATTTAAAGGCCTTGTTTTTACAGATGCATTAAATATGGGTGGTGTAACAAAATATTTTAAACCCGGAGAGTCAGATGTAAAAGCATTGATAGCAGGGAATGACATTCTTTTATTTCCAAATGATGTTGAATTGGTGATTTCTGAGGTTAAAAAAGCAATAGAAAATGGTTTAATAAGCCAGGAAGAGATAGATGAAAAATGCAAAAAGGTTTTACAAGCAAAATATTGGGCAGGTTTAAATGAATTTGAACCAATTAGCAAAGACAACTTATTTGAAGATTTAAATAATGCAGATGCAAGACTATTACAGCAGAAACTTATTGAGAATGCTATAACACTTGTTAAGGATGAAAATAATATGATTCCTTTGAGGAGACTAGATACACTTAGCATCGCAACAATTGTTTTTGGAACCAACCAGTCAAGTACTTTTCAAACAAGATTAAAATATTACGCAAAAACTGATGATTATATCTTTAATAATGATTTAATCAAATATGGAAAAAATGAATTAATTGAAAAATTAAGTTCTTATGATATTGTTATTGCCGGAATTCATGGAACTAGCAGATATCCTTCACGTGATTTTGGTATAAATCAACAGACGATAAATTTTATAGATTCTTTAGCGAAAGAAACCAATTTGATATTAGATGTTTTTGCGAATCCATATAGCTTGGCTAAGTTAAAAAATATTAACGAAATTGAGACTTTAATTGTTTCATATAACGACTGGACAATTACTAATGATTTGTCGGCACAATTAATTTTTGGAGGTATAGGAGCAAAAGGTAGATTGCCTGTTAGTGTTGGAAGTGTATTTGAATATGGAGCAGGACAAGATTCTGAAGCAATAAGATTAAAGTATACAAGTGTTCCCGAAGAAGCTGGTGTGGATTCAGATTATTTGAGACTAGTTGATTCTGTAATTGACGCAGGCTTAAAAGCCGGTGCTTTTCCCGGAGGACAGGTTGCTGCATCAAGAAACGGAATAGTATTCTATCAAAGATCATTTGGATACCATACAAACGATAAGGAGATTGCAGTTAAAGATTTTGATATATTTGATTTGGCTTCTGTAACTAAAGTAAGTGGGACACTCGCTGCATTAATGAAACTTCATGGTGAGGGTGTATTTGAACTGGATGATAAACTATCAGATTACGTAAGTTTGATTGATACAACAAACAAAAAAGATATGAAGTTTCGTGATATTTTAACTCATAGAGCAGGATTAAAATCATGGATTCCTTTTTATAAAAATACTATTACGGATAGCGAAAGAAGAAAAGAAGTTTACAGTTCAGTTCGTACAGATACTTTCTCAATACAGGTCGCGGATAAAATGTATATGAACCTATTTTATATTGACACTATTTATAAGGAAATTTGTGTTTCAGACTTGAACCCATATGGAACTTATGTGTATTCTGATTTGGGTTTTTATTTATTTGCTCTGTTAATTGAACAAGAAACAGAAATGAGTTTACCGGACTATCTTGATAAAACATTTTATTCTAAATTAGGAGCCTGGACAACCGGTTATCATCCTTTAGACAGGTTCTCTCCCGAAGTTGTGGTTCCTACTGAACAGGATAATATTTTCAGACAGCAATTATTGCACGGTTATGTTCATGATCAGGGAGCTGCAATGCTTGGTGGAGTTTCCGGTAATGCAGGTTTGTTTTCTAGTGCAAATGATTTACTGAAAGTAATGCAGATGTATCTTAATGGAGGAACTTATGCCGGTGTTGATTATTTGGATTATGAAATAATTGATGAATTTACAAAATATCAGTTTAATCCTGTGACAAACCGAAGAGGTTTGGGCTTTGATAAAAAACACCCAACAGACACATCTAAAGGTATTGGTAGTAAAAGCTCATCAGGTCTTGCTTTTGGTCATGGAGGTTATACAGGAACTATGGTATGGGTTGACCCTGAATATGATTTTGTTTATATTTTTAATTCAAACAGAGTTTGTCCATCTGCTGATAATTGGAAGATAATTAAATTAAATATCAGGACAGAAATTGAAGAAGCATTTTACCAGTCCTTTATTAGCTATGACAAGAAGAATAAGAGTGATAAAAAATAGATGTTAGATTTTTGCTATTTTTACAATATGAAAAACAGACATCAAAAATATATTTTAATTCTTTTTGGAATTTGTTTGTTTTTAGCTCAGGTTAAGCAATCTTCTGCGCAATATCTCGAAAAAGAGCCAACACCTGTTCAACGTATTTTTTGGGGAGGAAACATTGGACTTATGTTTGGAAATTACACATATATAGCTGTTGACCCTGTGGTTGGGTATCGTTTAACTAATAGATTATCAGCTGGTATTGGTGGGAATTATTCATGGACAAAAAGCACATATTATGATTATGTTGGACAAACATATGGTTGTAATGTATTTGCATCATTTACTCTAATTAAAAATTTATCAGAAGTTTTACCATTTTACGATAATGGAGGAATTTTACTTTATGGTGAATTATCCCTTATAAATACGAGCGATCTATATAATATTTTGCCTTACGGTAGAGAAGTGTGGGCATATACACCAATGGCAGGATTTGCTTATAAGTCACCAATTGGGCCTCGATCTTATATGCTTGTAATGATATTATATAATTTTAATGAGAGTTCTGTTTCTCCTTACCCAAATCCTGTATTTAGGATAAGCTTTCAATTTTAATTTGTGTAGATTGCTTATTCTTCATTCTCAAAGTATAGCTTATAATAATTCATTCCATTAGTACTATCAACACCCTTTTCAATTAGTTCTCTTTGACCATGAACATAAATGTGAAAATTTTTATCTAGTTTGATAACACTTTTAAAATATCTGGCTTGTTTTTTTACTGCAGAATTAGAAATTTCAAAACTCTCTGAGATATTAATGTCAAAATCTTCCTGACATTCGTTTGTATATGTTTTAAAATCTTCTTTTAACTCTTCCTGAGGCATAACTTCATCGGCAAATAAATTTGGGTCAAATATTTCATTTTCTTTAAAATATTTTATCGACTTATTAAGTAAATCAGCTTGGTCAGCTCTTGATATTTAGTATTTCTCAGGTAGCTGTTCTTCGACAAAATTTTTACAAAATGTCATTGCTTTTTGGGTTTGGAAATACTCGTCTTTTAGATTTTCCACAGATAGGAAATCATCCATCCAATACATAGCCTCAGTACCTGTGCTAATATTATCAATTACAGCTAATACAAAACCGTCATCTTTTTTTGTGTTAAATATGATACAACCTTTATCTGGTTTCTTGAGATTTATACCACTATCTAGTTTTATTTGCAATGTCTCATCTACTTCGTTTACTTTAAAAAAAGTATCTTTGTTTTCAGATTTGAATAATCCAATAGCATCTGTTACTTCTCCATCAATTTCACAGTCGCGATAATACATTACATAAAACTCGCCTGCTTTTATTTTAGGATGCAAGGTTTGACGGTAAAGATGCATTGCTAAATTTCTACTTTGTTCGTATAGTTCCTCAGAATCATTAAATATCTTTGATGCATAAGTAAAAACTTCGTTTAGCTCCAACTCTGATTCATGATAAAAATGGTATAATTCTTCAAATTTAAATGCACTGAATGTGTAAGTTGTTAAAAGAGATGCCAGTTCATCGTTTAAGCTGGTTTCATTTTTTGATAATGCAAGATCTTCATCATTATTCTTATTACCTACATGATGTATTACCAATGAATCTAAAAAGGTAGAATTGTATTTGACTTTCATTTCTTTATTTATATAATTTGAGTTCAAAAATACATTATTCCATTTCAATTTAAAACTTAAATATGAATTATTTTAATATTCAAAGCTGTTCATATCCGGTTGATTATATTTTTTCGAATTGCAGTGTAAAGTTTACTTTATTCACTTACTTTGCAATATGCTAACGCGGTTTGATATAAAAGAAATTGTTTATGGGAATTTAAATCTTCCTGTTATTGATGTACGTACTCCTGCTGAATTTGAAAAAGGACATATACCGGGAGCTGTAAATATACCTTTGTTTACAAATGAAGAAAGAGCTCATGTTGGTACTGTATATAAACAGCAATCCAAGGAGAAAGCAATTGAACTTGGCTATAAATATGTTAACCCGAAGCTAAACGATTATATTGAACAGTCTAAAAAGGCAGCTCCTAAAAAGAAAGCGATAGTACACTGCTGGCGTGGAGGAATGCGTAGCCAGTCTTTTGCAGATCATTTAAATAAAAATGGTTTTAATACAGGCATAATTGAAGGTGGTTATAAAGCATTTCGACGAGTAGTCCTTGATGATTTTCCTGATAATCTTAATTTAAAAGTATTGGGTGGCTATACCGGGAGTGGGAAAACACCTGTTTTATTGAAGATGAAGGAGCAAGGTCATCAGGTACTTGATTTGGAAGGTATAGCAAATCACAAAGGGTCTGCTTTTGGTTCAATAGGATGTAAGCCACAACCTACACCAGAACAATTTGAAAACAATCTTTTCTGGGAATTTAAAGAACTGGATTGCTCTAAACCTATTTGGCTGGAGGACGAGAGTAGCAATATTGGACATGTTGCAATCCAACGTAAGCTGTTTTTGCAAATGCGGGAAGCGAATTTATTCTTTCTTGATATCCCAAAAGAACAAAGGGCAAAACACTTAATAGATGATTATGATGTTGAACATCTGGAGCCCTTAGCTAATGCAATAAATCGGATATCTAAAAGATTAGGTGGAGAAAAGACTAAGAAAGCTCTTGAATATCTTGAAAATCACGACTTTTTTAATGTAGCAATCTTATGTCTTGATTATTATGATAAGTACTATTACAAAGGTATGATGAAGAGGGATTCAGAGAAAATTATAATTGTGAAGCATCAGAGTGTGGATTTGGATAAAATCATAAAATCACTAGTATAAAATAATATTTAAATCCAAACTTAGTTTTATATTTGTATACAAATATTTATTGTGAGTAAAAAACTCTTCATAATTAATGTAGTAATTTGTATATTTATTTATCAATTGCTAAATGCTCAATCTCTGGTAATTAATGAGTTTTCTTCTTCTAATTACGATTTGATTTATGATTTTCAAGGAGAAACTCCAGATTGGATTGAAATATTTAATAATACTGAAGATACTATAGACTTAAGCTCATATTATTTATCTGATAATTTTAATCAAATAAATAAGTGGAATTTCCCACAAATAATGATTGTCCCTGATAGTTTTTTATTGGTTTTTGCTTCGGGAAAGGATACTGTTTTAAATAATGGAGAGGTGCACTCTAACTTTTCTATAAATAGTGAAGGAGAGAATTTATACTTATCAGAAGATGGACATGTACTTCAAGATATAAGTGCTATTGTATTAGGAAAAAATCAGTCATTTGGTTATTTCCCTGATGCATCCCAAAATGCTTTAGTATTAAATCATGCAACACCCGGATTTTCTAATGAATTAGTAGAGATTGAAGAAATAACCTTTTCTCAAAGAGGTGGCATTTACGATACTTGCTTTACAATTGAATTATCAAAGAAGTTTCCAGAAAATGATATTTATTATACTATAAATGGAAGTATTCCGGGTTTAAATGATAAGCTTTACACAGAGCCAATATTGCTTAGTGAGTCTATTATCTCTCCTGAAGACTATGATAGTATTAATATGACACCTAATGAAGAGTTTTTTATCCCATTTGTTAAATCAAAAAATTCAATACTTATTCGGGCAGCAGTATTGGATAGTTTAGGAAATATAATAGGAGAGGTAAAAACAAATTCATATTTTATTAGAGATTTGGGTATAGACCATGAGAATTTTCCAATAATATCAATATCAATAGAATATGAAGATTTGTTTGATTATTATAAGGGAATATTTGTATCAGGTGTGACATTTGATCCTGAACATCCCGAATGGACTGGTAACTATTATAAACGTGGAGAAGAATGGGAAAGAGAAATAAATCTAGAGTTTTATGAGTCGAATAACGAAATAGGGTTTAATCAAATTGCTGGTTTGCGTACTCATGGTGGTGCTGTAAGGTTGTTTCTACAAAAAGGGCTTAAAGTTTATGCTGATTTAAGTTATGGGATGGACAGATTTTATTATAAAATGTATGATAATAATGAAGTAAGTTAATTTAAAAGGTTTGTGTTTAAACCTTTTTATTCTTCATGGTCACAGTCTGGAATGGATGATTATTTAGCTAACCGAATTGCGGAGAACTTAAACGTTTGTGGTGCTAGTTCCAGACCGGCTGTACTATACATTAATGGTGTGTATAGAGGTATATATTTTGTTAATGAAAAAATTGATGAATATTATCTAGAATCAAATTTTGGTGTTGATAAAGACAGTGTTGTTATTGTCGAAAACTGGGAAGGTTTAACAAATGACACTATTTATAGTGAGTTTTCTGAATTGTATGATTTTATAAAAAACAATGATTTAAGCATTGCTTCAAATTATTATTATGTTGCTAACATGATTTATATTCATAATTTTATTGATTATCAGATTTTTGAGATTTTTATTGCAAATTATGATTGGCCTTTGCAGAATATGAAGTGTTGGAAAACTTTATCTAAAGGGAGTAAATGGAAGTGGATTTTTTATGATGGTGACGCCGGCTTTAGAGAAGTTAAGTGTAATATGTTTGACCATGCTATGGATGAATCTGATTCAGATTGGCCAACTAATGAGTTTTCTAAACTTTTTTTTAGAAAACTAATGGAAAACAATAGCTTTAGAATAGATTTTAATGCTCGACTCCAAGAGTTATTACTAACTAATTTTAAAAAGGAAAATCTATTGCAATATTATTCTGAATGTAGTAATTATCATAATAATGAAGTTCAAAGACAAATTGATAAATTTGGGAACCCTTATGCCTATGAAGAATGGATTAGAATAATGGAAAACTTACAGGAATTTTTAACTTTCAGAATATGCGAACTTAAAAAGCATTATAGGAAAAGTCTAGGAGGAGAGTTAAATGTGCCTGATTGTGAATTTGAAGATCCAGTACTTTATAAGTTTGAAGTTTATCCAAATCCTTCGAATGGTGAGTTTATGTGTAATCTTAGCTTAAAATATGGGGCACCAGTTCAAGTTAGCTTAATAAACTATCTTGGACAGACACAAATTTTATATGATGACTTTCTTTTGCAGGGAGATAATACTATAAGTTTTAACAAAAAAGGGCTAGCCACAGGTTTATATATTTTATCGATATACACATACGATAATTACTATTCAACAAAACTTATGATACAGTGATTAATAATGTTTTTAGACTATTCTTTTTCAACTACAATAAATTTTTTAGAAATCTTATTCCCTTTATCATCCATTAAATTCAATGTATAATCTCCCTGCGAAAGTTTTAATCCCATTTCATGAAAATCTTTCGTGTAACCATAATACTTTGTGTCAATATACCAATAAATTTTTGCATCGTCATCTCTGTGAGCTACTTTAAAAACAGCCGGAAGAGTATCGCCTGAAAGTTCTATTGGAATTAAGACTCTTGATAATTGGCTTGGGTAGATAAGTTGCATTATATCAGAGTTCTTTATCGATTGATCTACACATCCTTCCATATAAGGTGGGAGTGGCTGATACCATGCGTTTCTAGATCTGTAGTATGATTCCATAATAGGAGGTAGAACAAACCAGTTTGTCTGAATCATCTGATCAACAGAATAACAGTTTGAGTTAACTTGATAATTTCCAGATTGGTCAAGATTAATTGTTTTGTGATACGGGCACGGGGATGAATTAATACCTGTAGATGGTATCCATATTGAATCAGTTTCAGGGCAGTCGGGTCCAGCAATATGTCCGCTTTTTACGCAAACCGGAACCTGTATCATTTCGTCATAAGGAATGTCGAACCATTCGTCGTAATTAGGAATAATATTTAAAATTTCAAATAATACCGGAGCAGCAACAGATAATCCAACAATCCCGGCACGTCCTTCACCAGTTGCATTCCCAACCCAGACTCCTACAACGTAATCAGGAGTTACTGCAACCGACAAGGCATCTTTAAAACCGAAACTAGTTCCTGTCTTCCACGCGACTTTCTGCTTTGAGCTAAACTTATGCCACATTCTTTCTTCACCGGGTCTATTAACAGATGTCATAGCCTCAAAAGTGAGATATATAGATGCTGCAGAAATAAAGCTGGTTTCTTTTACTGTACTATTTGTTGAACTTTGTAAGTCTTCCTTTTTGTAGATAGCCTTATGATAGTCTCCGGTGCTGTATCTGGAATTACTTTGAGCAAAATGTTTTAAACTTCGTGCCATTGAAGCATATGCAGAACAAATATCCCACAAGCTGGATTCAGCCCCGCCAAGTATGAGAGATAGTCCGTAATATTCAGAATCTTTGTTTATGCTTGTAAATTCCAGACTTTTTAAAATGTAAAGGAATTTCATTATGCCATAATCCTTTAAAAGATAAACAAAAGGAATATTTAATGATCTGGCGAGTGCTTCATCTGCTGGTACTGCTCCATCAAAACCTCTATCAAAATTTTCTGGGGAGAAACTACACATCTTGGTTGGAATATCTTTAAGTAAGGTTTGTGGTAGAATTTCGCCGGCAGTTAGCATTGCAGAAAATAAAAATGGTTTTAATATACTACCGGTGCTTCTTTGAGCTATTACCATATCAACTGCTTTTTCAGGAATATCAGAAGTGATATTCCCATTTCCAACATAGGCTTTAACAGCACCAGTTTCAACATCTAGTATTAAACACGAAATATTATTGATATTATTTCTGCTATATCTAAAGTTAAATTTTTCGCATATTTCACTTGAGCGCTTTTGAAGGTCAATGTCTATTGTGGTTTCTACTTTTGAGTTCTGCCCTTTATTATCTTTTGCTGCTTTTTCTTTAAGGTGATATGCATACATCTGATATGGCTGTGGGTGTTCCGGGATTGGCTCATCTAATGCTAATTCTAGTTCAGTATCTGTAATATAAGTTAAGTCACGAAGTTCATGCAATAGTTTATCCCTTTTTACTTTTAGCAGATTTCGATTTTTAGCTGTATTAATAAAGGTTGGTGCATTTGGGAGAACGGCAAGCATGGCATTCTCTGCCCATGATAATTGGTCAGGACTTCGTACAAAATATCTCCATGCTGCAGCTTCTATGCCAACAATATTACCACCAAAGGGAGCATGTGAAGCATATAAGTTAAGGATTTCTTTTTTACTATATTTAAGCTCTAGCCTAGTTGCTAAAATAACTTCAATACCTTTTTCAAATATTGTTCTTGGTTTTCCTTTTCTGGATAATCTGATTACCTGCATAGTAATAGTAGAGCCTCCACTAATGACCTCACCACTCGATAGATTTTGTTTTACTGCACGTAGCATTGCAAAAGGATCAACTCCCGGGTGTTTGTAAAAACGTTTGTCTTCGAAAGTAAGAATGCACTTTTCAAACTTGTCGCTTACTTCAGGAGTTTCCGGAAAACGCCATTGTCCATCTTCAGCAATTCTAACCCCTAAAAGATATCCGTTCTCATCTAAAACCACTGTCGAATAAGGATCATTAAAAAGTTGTTTAGGTAAGCAAAATGCAAAGGATAATCCAATACTCAACCAAATACTTACAAATGTGCTTAGTACAATAATAGGATTATTTCTGAGCCAGCGTTTCATTATTTCAAAAGTACTATTTTTTGCTAATTAAACAATTCATGGGATTTGAATTTCTTTTATCCCTAGGATCCACGAACCTTGGTTCGGGATTTTATCGGAATCTTCGGACATCGGACATCTGTTACCTGTTATCTGTCATTAATTTAAGTTTTCTTTAAGGGTATGATAATTCATAATTCATAAATAGTATTATTTTTGTAATAATAAAAAAAGGTATGTACTCAAGGGAAGAAGCAGCACAAATACGAAAGGAATTCTGGATGGCTTTTGATGCTTATTCAAGAAAATTTATCGGTGCTAAGCAGAAGTGGATAACATACAATACCGGATTAAAAGATATAGTTCTTAAATTTGATTTAGATAGGAATCGTGCAAGAGTAATGCTATTAGTTGAACATCGAAACGAAGATAAAAGATTTGATATTTTTGTTAGAATTAAAGGTTTTGAGATGTTGTATGAGGATAATCTTGGTGAGGGATGGATTTGGGATGAACAATTAATGACAAATTCGGGAAAAGAAGTATGTGCTATATATAAACAACTTGATGACGTCAATATTTATAATAAAAATCAATGGACTGATATTTTTGACTTTTTTGGTATTGAGATGATGAAAATCGAGTCTGCTTTTTTAGAGTTTAAACCATTAATAAAAGATTATATAAACACAAATTTTTAAATATAAAACTATGAGTAAAAACATTAATTTACACAAAACAGGATCATTCATAAGTGTGAGCAAACTATTTTCACTTTTTAGCCTATTAATTTGCTTTTTAATAATTGTACCGCAAATATCTTATGCTCAAGAAGAAATTACAGTTGACGACTTATACAAAAAAGGAACTTTTAGGTCAAATGGTGTATATGGCTTAATGTCCATGAAAGATGGTGTGCATTATACTAATCTTAATATGTCTCGCAATGCAATTATAAAGTATAGTTATGAGACAGGAGAAAAAGTTGAAACAATATTTAAAGCTGCAGATTTTGAAAATGAATTGTTTAATTGGATCCTTGATTATCAATTTAGTGCAGATGAATCGAAGATATTGATAAGTGTACAGTACGAGCCAATATATAGACATTCTTTTAAAGCTGAATATTTTATATATGATATTGAAGCAAATACTTTAACTCAATTGTCAGAAAACGGAAAGCAGCAATTAGCAAGCTTTTCACCTGATGGCAGTAAAATTGCTTTTGTAAGAGAAAATAATATTTACGTTAAAGATATTACTGTCGATGAGGCTGAAGAAGTTCAATTAACAACTGATGGTGAATGGAATAAAATAATAAACGGTGCTCCTGACTGGGTTTATGAAGAGGAATTTAGTTATAGCCAGGCTTATGATTGGTCAGCTGATGGAAAGAAAATAGCATTCCTCAAAACGGATGAATCAAATGTAAAAATGTTTTCAATGCCATTATATGGAGATTTATATCCAGAGAATTATGAATATAAATATCCTAAAGCAGGAGAAGAGAATTCAAAAGTAAGTTTACATATCGTCGACATTGCATCAAAAAATATTATTGAAGCAGATATGGGTGACTTAAACGATAAGTACATTCCAAGGATTAAGTTTACTAATGATGAAAATATTCTTTCTGCTGTTAAAATGAATCGTCTTCAGAACAAGTACGAATTATTTTTGATAAATGCAGAAGATGGTAATTCTGAGGTAGTGTTAACTCTAACTGATGAAAAATATATTGAAATAAATGATGACCTTACATTCCTTGATGATAAAGAACATTTTGTATTATCTCACGAAGGTAGCGGATTCCGTCATTTGTATTTATATGATATGAATGGAGAACAGGTAAATCAGATTACCACTGGTGATTGGGAAGTCACTTCTTTTTATGGTATTGATGAGGTTAATGGAATTGCATATTTCCAGGCAGCAAAAACATCGCCATTAAACCGAGAGGTTTACTCAATAAAGTTAGATGGTAGTGAAATTAAACTTCTTACTGAGAGAACAGGTACTAATGATGCTAATTTTAGTAACGGGTTTAAATATTTTATTAACGATTTTAGTGACGCTAATACTCCTCCTTATGTGACATTACACGATAATACAGGAAAGCAAATTCGCGAACTTGAAACAAATAAATCATTAGTAAAAAAGGTTACAGAAGATTATAAGTTTAGTAAAAAGGAATTTTTCACATTCACAACATCTGAAGGAATTGAACTAAACGGATGGATGATTAAGCCTGCTAAATTTAAGAAAGGGAAAAAGCATCCTGTATTTATGTACGTTTATGGGGGCCCAGGCTCACAAACAGTAACAAATTCATGGGATAGAGATATGGGCTGGTGGCAGCTACTTGCTCAGCAAGGATATATAATTGTCTCAGTTGATAACAGAGGAACAGGTGCAAGAGGAAAGGATTTCCGTCAGGTTACATATGAGCAACTAGGAAAGTATGAAGTTATTGATCAAATTGAAGCAGCAAAATATTTAGGAACGCAAAAATATGTTGATCCGGACAGAATCGGAATTTTTGGATGGTCGTATGGTGGTTATATGTCTTCTCTATGTTTAACAATAGGTGCAAAATATTTTAAACTTGGAATAGCTGTTGCTCCTGTTACAAACTGGAGATATTACGATTCTATTTATACCGAAAGATATAATGGATTACCACAAGATAATGCTTCAGGTTATGATGATAACTCACCAATAAATCATGCTAGAGAGATGAGTGGTAAATTTCTTATGATACATGGTACAGCAGATGATAATGTTCATTTCCAGAATTCAGTTGATTTTATCACAAAGTTAATTGATGCCGATGTAGATTTTGAGACAATGTATTATCCGAATAAAGATCATGGTATCTATGGTGGAAATACAAGAAACCATCTTTACAGAAAAATGACGAATTATATTCTAGAAAATCTATAAAAGACTATTCCGGGAAATCATATCCGGAGTATTTATAAATCCAAACTTAACGGTTTACATTAGACCTCTGTTTTTTCAGGGGTCTTTTTTATATTATTGGTGCCTTATTCGTTGTTATTCTAATATAAATAGTATATTTGTAGAACAAGCATAAAAATCGCCATACCATGAAGTATATTGTAGTTATAAGTATTTTTATTCTTTCTATCATTGGGTTTAATTCATGTAAGGAAGAAGAACCGGTGATAGAAAAACCTGAATTAAGTGATTTAACAATATCAAATGTTGATAAAACAAGTGTAAATTTTGCTTTTAGCCTATTAAATGACAATGGAGGGGAAATTTCAGAGATCGGTATCTGTTGGGATACACTTGATTATCCTACAATTTATAAAAATAAATTAGAATTAGAATTAGAATCCGTTGAATATTCCGACATATTGATAAATCTTGAATCTGATACTCAATATTATTTACGTGCATATGCTATTAACTCTGCTGGAACTGCTTATTCACAGCCAATAGGTTTTAGAACCAAAATACCATATTACGAAGGTACAATTGTAGATATTGAAAATAATGAATATGAAATAATTAGTATGGGTAATCAAATATGGATGTCAGATAATTTAATAAGTGCTAGCTTGAATGATAATACTGATATTCTGTTAGTTGAAGATGCTACAGAATGGTCTGAAGCGACCTATCCAGCATATTGTTGGTATTCAAATAATCAAGCTGAGAATGTTGAAGATTATGGAGCATTGTACAATTTTGCGGCTGTAGAAACAGGTAAATTATGCCCAACAGGATACCATGTCCCAACTATTGAGGATTGGGAAGAGCTTGAGATCTATTTAATCGAAAATGAATATAATTATGATGGTACAAGTTCTGGAAATAAATTTGCTAAGTCTCTGGCATCAAAAGAGGGGTGGACATATAGTGAGATTGAAGGAAGCATAGGTAATGACATGAGCACAAATAATGCCACAGGCTTCAATGTATATCCAACAGGAATTCGTAACAATGTAGGAGAATACTTAAGCAAAGAATATGCATCCAGTTTGTGGACTTCTGGTATCGTTGATGAAAATGACGCTTATTCAATTGATTTGTTTAATAGTAATCCTGCAGTCTATGTTAATTTAAATCCAAAAGTAGATTGTTTTTCAGTAAGATGTGTTAAGGACTGAACTATATGTATAATTTCGAAATGAATTCGTGTCGAAATATTCCATTTTAAACTAAAAATACTATATTTGTGGAATTAAGCATTGGTTGTTATACTTTATGTATAATAAATCATTTACACTTTATTTTTTATGAGAAAGGTTTTTGAATTTGTTTTACTTTTTGCCTTTATAGTTCTCTTATTTACTTCATGCTTACCTAAGTTAGATGAGGATTATGAAATGCTGCATTATTATCATGGAGATATTGAGATATTTATTCCATGTGAAAACAGTTTAACGGATAATTATTTTGAAATAAGTAATGATTGTTTAGGATTTACGTCTTTTCAGGTTGATACTTTTGTAATATCGAGCAACTAGTCTGGGTATTGGTATGTAGATTTTGAAAGTTATGAAAGTAACCTTCAAATTCATATGTATTTTGAGAAGAGTATATTATTTGAAGACGGAATATATTTATTTAATACTTTCCCAGAGGATGATACTTGGTCTGATACAATACGTGAGGTTAATATTAGTGTAACTTATGGACAGGAAACAGACGATTATCAAATGTTCTACTCTAACTTAGATGCAGATATTTATGTTGAATATGTTTTGGATTCAACAATTATTACTTTTTGTGAGGTTCCGTTTTGTAATTATCAGAGTTTAGAGAGTGAATTTAATTTATCAGGTCGACTAGTAATCTTTGAATAAATGAAAAAAATACTGATTTGCTTTTTTTGTAGTATGCTATTCCTAACAGCGTGTTATCGATATAGTTTTACTGATGTAGAGTATTCTGAAACAGAATTTGCTAATGAAAATGGTTGGGAAATCGTATCGCTCATTGTTTATTGTTCAGTGTATGATGAGGAATTAGGAGAGGATGTGACTGGAGCAAAATATCATTATAATAATGTAGGTCATTTGAAATTCAACATTGATGGAACAGGTGTGTACTCATATGACGAAATACAGTATAATTTTGAATGGTCCATATCTTCTACAAGAATAAATATAAGTTTTGATATTGATGAAGTAACAGATTATACAGCACCATTTGTTTACTATTCATTGTTTGGAAGTGATTTCAATGATCCTTATTTAAGTGAAAGTTCTAGCGCGAATACACATAATTTGTCTAGATTGACAGAGAATTCATTTTTATGTAGCAAATCAAATGCAGAGTTTATTATAAATAAGGTTTTATAAATGAAAAGGATATCGGATTTTAAAAAAGTACTTTACTTGATTTTATTTGTTATAAGTAGTTTTTACAGCTATTCGCAAGATTATAATCACTATAAGGAAATTAAGTCAGAAGGGGAATTACCATTAGATTATATTTTGACATCATTTGAAAAATATGAAGTAGATAAAGCAACTATAGGTGAAGATGAAAAGAGAAGGGATAGAAAGCAAAAAGAACAATTATATTTAGAGAGTAATTATTCCATTTCAGACCTTGTGAAAAGTGGTAACATTATTTTCAACGATACTATCTCCAATTATTTGTCATTGATATATAATAATATACAGAAAGCGAATCCTATTTTAAAAGATAAGGATATCAGGTTTTATTTAAGTAAATCAACAATCGTTAATGCCTTTGCAACTAATGCAGGAGTAATTATCATTAATATTGGATTGGTAGCTAAAGTTGAATCGGAAGATGAATTAGCTTATATAATGTGTCATGAGATTTCACATTTTCTAAAGAATCATAGTATGAAACAATACACTTTTAGTGAAGAACTTGATTCTAATAAAGGTGAATTTAAAGAAGTATCATGGGAAGAAAAGATGTTTTCAAAAGCAAATTATTCTCAGGATCACGAAATTGAAGCAGATAGTTTAGGACTTGTTTTGTATCTGAATACTGATTATAGTAAAGAGGCTCCTATGAGTGCTTTGAACAACTTAAAAACATATTATCTGCCTTTTTATTCAGATTTTAATTTCGATTTAATGCATTTTAATGAATATGGAGCAAAAGTGGACCAGTATACAATTGTCGATAAAAACGATATTTCAATTAAAGAATATGAAATTGACAGCTTATATTCCACACACCCGGATATAGACTCACGTGTAAAAAAGTTGACTACTCAGCTATATGTTACTATTGATAGTGCACAGATAGAAATAAAAGACTTTCTACCCAATAGGGTTCAAACTATAGCTCAATTTGAATTAACACATTTGTTTATGGAGAAAGGGTTGAATTATCATTCTTTGTATTCCACTATGGCCCTGTTAGATAAGTATGATAGTGAATATTTAGAGGAGAATTTTTGTAAATCGATATATATGTTAAGTCAAGATAAAACATATAATAGATTTGTTAAACGAGGCGATAATTCTAGGTTTGAACCCTTACTAAATAAAGAAGATATGATGAATTATGAATCAAAAGAGGTTCAGCAGATTTATCAATTTTTTAGTAGTCTAACAGTTTATCAATTAAATGTTCTATCAATTCAGGTACTCAATTCTTATTGTAATAAATGTCCTGAAGATTATGAAATGAGATTAAAATATGAGGATTTGATAATATCAAATTTGATATTTTTTAAAGATTCGACTAATAATAATGAGATTCTTACAAATGTCAATGAATTTAATAAATTAGTAGAAGATGTACAAAAACAGCAGTCTACAAGAATAGAACAAATTAAATCTAATTCTAAGGGGTTCTCTAAAAAAGCTTCAGAGGAAGATGAAAACGGGAAATGTGATATTGATAAATTAATATTTTTAAATCAAGAAAGTCGAATGTTTGATCTTCGTAAAGAAGATGTTTATAAATATAAAGCATCTGAAGATGCAATGATAGATTATATAGATTGTATTGAACTTACAGCATCATCTTTAGGACTTGATTACGAAATTTTATCTTCATTGGATACAGATAATTTAGATGTAGAGTTAATTAATGATATTGCAGATATAAACACTTTTTTGATTGAAGAAACAACTCATTCTCCCTGGACTAGAAACTCAACTGACCTGAGTTCTATAATTAAAAAATATGATACAGATAAGATTGCTTTAGTGGGGACATATTCATTTCAAGAAGAACAAAGTGTAGGATCAAAAGTAGGAGTTTTGATAGGATCTATTGTATTCTTTCCTTTTTTACCTTTAGGTATAATGAACGTTCTAACCCCAATGCATACAACATTTACATATGTAGTAATTTATGATGTTAAATCTGAAATGCTTATTCATTACGATATAACACCGTTAAGAATGGCTGGGAACATGGGAGTAATCAATACAACATTGTATAATAGTCTATATAAAATTAAATATGAATAGAAAGATATTTATAATTATTGTACTAATATTTATGGCATTAGCACACTCTAATGCTCAAACTAAAGGTTATTTAGGCAGACAATTTAATATATCTGTCGGATTAAAAGGAATGCCTGGTACTGGTAAAATGTTTTATGATGAGAGTCTGATAGATATTAATCTGAGGTATTCGACTCGAATTGAATACATAATGAAGAAGAATTTTTCTATGGGCATTAATTTAGAAGGAGTTACTGACAGAATAAATATAACCAACTGGGCGATTTCACAATATTCTCCATATAGCTACTATCAACAGAGTCACTCATCAACGCCCCTTGAACAATTTACTTCAAAGGCGTATTATAGAGGTTATAGTTACAGTTTGTTTATGAAATTTTATTTTAAGCAAAATTACCTATCTCTTGCTCCTATAGGTAGGTATATAATGTTTGCATTAGATTGGAATAAAAATACTGTTAGTGATGATGGAAGGTATTATAATTTAGATCATCCTGTAGAGCTAATCTCTTATAAAAGCAATACTTTTTATTTTGGTTGGGGAATTCAAACGATATTGTACAAATATATGACATTTGATTTATTTATGGGATTTGGAATTAATGGCTTTGGTTTAGATTATTATAGTTCAAGTAATCCATTGTTATATACAGCAGGCAAACTATATGCTGACAATATTTTAATGATTAAATTTAATGTAGGTTGGATGTTATTTTAAAATAAATGCCTCTCAAAGTTGTATTTAGTTTTATTTGCAAAAGTTCTAATATTCTATTAAATTTGTTAGCATAAAACTATAGACCATGAAACAAATCACACTTACACTTCTCGTCTCTCTCGTATTCTCATATTGTCTTATTGCTCAGGAAGCAATTACTACAACAGGTGGAGAAGCCACAGGAACAGGTGGAACAGCAAGTTACACTGTCGGACAGGTCTTTTATCAAACTCATACAGGAGTTGATGGATTGGTTGCAGAAGGTGTACAACAACCTTATGAGATTTCAATTGTAACAGAGGTAGAAACAAATTTTGTGATTGATTTAAAAATTGATGCATACCCAAACCCAACAACAAACTTTCTTATTCTGTATTTAGAGGACGCTGATTTGTCGAATATTTCATACCAGCTTTATGATATTCAAGGAAAGATTATAGAATCACATTAAATAATCAATTCCGAAACGAAGATTGATTTTGAAAACCTACAACCTGCAACTTATTTTGTAAAAGTTAATAAGAATAATGTTGAGTTAAAGGCTTTTAAGGTTGTGAAGAAATAGCAACATTACTAATTGAAGAGTATTCTTAAGACTTCGGGCTCCCGTCTACTCTAATCTTCTTACTTCTATCATCAATTTAATCATAATACCCAATAGTGACAGGTATTCCAACTCTAATACCTATGCCAAAAATTACAGGTCTTTGTTTTAGATTATAGATAGAATTTACGTCAAGAATATTGTTGGTCCCGTGCATATATTTTATATCGGCAAATGCTGTAAAATTTGGTTTTATTCTGTATTCAATACCTCCTCCAATGTAAACACCAAAATTTAGTTTTTTGTACATGTCAGTGTTTTCTGCATTAATGTTTACTACCTCAACTCCATTTGATTCTACAGGTAAGGTAGGCGAGAAGGTTTCTTGTTTTAATAAAATGTCTATATCAATACCGGCAGAGAGGTAAACATTGAACTTATTTTGTCCTAGATTATAATTTAATCCAATAGGAATGTTTATGTAGTTAAAAGTGTAGTTAGTAGGATAGTATCCAACCGAACTTGCGTAAATGTCAAAATACTCAATATCTGAAATAAATCCTTTTTGGATAAAGCCAATTCCTGTATTAAAACTAAATTCCCTTTTGGGTTGTAACCAGAATTTAACACCAAACGCATTACCAATCAGAGGAGAAGTCGTGCTTGTATAACCCATTATTCTTGAATAACTTGCACCGCCCCATGCACCTGCATAAACCAGAGTGTCTGTCCTAAGTTTCCATGCGAATGTATTTGTAGAAATAAATAACACAAATGCTAATAATAGTATTTTTACAATTCTATTCTTTTTCATTTTTACTGCTTTTATTTTTTACTGAACTTTGGAGTCTCTTACCGTCAATTAAAGTTTCAATAATATCTCCCTCTTTCAACAAGGAGTTTTTTGTAATTACCTTTCCTTTATGTCGTGTGATTGAGAACCCTCTGCGTAGAACATTATTTGGATCAACTAATCTAATGTTTTGTTCATACATTTCCAGTTTTTGTTTTGCATTTAAAATTCTATACTGAGATTCTGAAATTATTCTTTCATGCATTCTTTCTAATGAAGCCTCATGAGCTCTTAAATGAACTTTTGGAATATTTGTTATTCTGTTTTCAAAATCATTGAATATGGTTTTGTTGATATTAATCCTGTTTTTTGAGAGGTTTGTTAAACGATAAAAAAGTTTATTGCATGACTCATATTTATCGCTTATTATCTTTTTTGTCCGATGAATTCCTAAGCTTAAGTTTGTAATATATATTTCGTGTGTTTCAATCGTATCTTTAATATTTGATATTATTAGATCTCCCAGTTCAATTAATTCAGATTCAAAAAGTAAGTTATGTTCAATAATAAAATTTGCAACAGCTGTTGGTGTTTTTACCATTGTGTTTGCAACCATATCTGAAACAGATTCATCACGGTCATGACCAATACCGGTAATTACAGGTATTGGAATTTGAGTAATATGATATGCGATATTATAATTATCAAAAAAACTCAAATCACTTTTTGATCCACCTCCTCTAAGTATAGCGATAACATCAAAGTTTATTTCTGAATCAAATATTTTGCTTAAAGCTTCAACAACAGAAGACTCAGTCTGATTTCCCTGCATTATAGCTTCAAAAAGAGTAATTTTAAATTGGTATCCGTATTTATTACTTTCAAGTTGGTGGTTAAAATCTTCGTATCCAGCTGCCCCTGATGATGATATAACTGCAATATTTTGAATTGCAAAAGGTAAATCGAGCTCTTTATTCATATCAAAAACGCCTTCTTTCTCAAGGCGTTCAATGATTTCACGCTTTCTTTTTTCCAGATCACCTAAAGTATATGCAGGTTCTATATCACGGACATTGAGTGATAATCCATAAAGTTCATGGTAATCAACACTTACTTTCACCATTACTTTTATTCCTGCCTGCAAATTTGAGCCTGTAACAGAAGTAAAATACGATTCAATCATTCGATATTGGGTAGACCAAATCGTAGCTCTGGTTTTAGCAATTATTTGGTCATAATCGTTAGATTTCTGAATAAACTCAAGGTAACAATGTCCGCTACGATGTTTATTAATGCTGTTAATTTCAGCAACTACCCAAACAGGAGCATCAAAATTTCTCTCAATGCTATTTTTTATTTGTTGATTCAGTTCTAATAATGTGAGAGAATTCTCAGGCATTTATTCAGATTTTACAAGTTTAAGTGAGTATCTTGTATTGTTGAAATTTACATATAAAATATAAATACCGGATTTAAAGTTTCTTAGATCATCGATTTTTATTGTAACATTACTTTCGCGAGCAGTATGTTCCATCCATAGATATGTTTTTTTACCATTCATATCACTTATTGCAATTTCAATTGAATCACCCGGATTGTTTTCGAACTGAATGTTGAAGGTGTCTTTGAAAGGATTTGGATATACTGAGAAGTTTCTTTTAGGAATAACTATTTCTCCTTTTTCTAGTATTAAACCAGCCAGATCAAAATCGGGAATGCCATATCCAAGATATATAGTAGGAGTGTTGTATAGATGTCCTGATTTTTGTACGGCATCGATTATTTCCATATTTGTCTTTTCAGGATATTTTTGCCATAGGCAAGCAATCATACCTGCAAGTAATGGCGTTGAAAATGAAGTGCCATTTCCATTACCGATATTACCACTTAATTCCTGATTATAAGTACCACCTCCCATTGCAACAACGTCTGGTTTTACTCTTCCGTCATAACTTGGTCCTATAGAACTAAAACCGGCATATGTTTCATCTGACCAAACAGCCCCTGCAGTGATTATGTCTTTTGCATCACCGGGAGCAGCAATCCATGGGTGGTCTTCATCATCACCACTATTAGCAGCAGCAGCAACAACTAGCATTCCTTTACTGGAGGCAACTTTCGCACCGATACTAATTGCAGCATGTTCTCCGTCTAGATCCTCGTATGCATGATTAAATTCAGGTGTGTCAAAATCAACATAACCTAGAGAAACGTTAATAATATCAGCACCCATACTATCAGCAAATTCTGCAGCTGAAATCCAGTTTAATTCTTCAATAAAAGTCTCCGTTGCCGGTTCTTCTGACATTAATAACAGATATGATGCTTCAGGTGCCGTACCAATAAGGTTTCCGGGATAATTTGCAGCTAATATTGATAAAACTCTCATCCCATGTGTACTATGGTCATAAACAGTATCACCTCCAAATACAAAGTTTTTGGTAACTAAAACTCTTCCATCATTATAAAGAGAATCAAATGAAGGGAGGTCTGGCAAACCAGTAAAACCAGCATCTGTAATAGCAATCATCATACCTTGTCCTCTGTATCCATCATTGTGAAGATTGTGGGCATTATGCATTTTAATTTGTACTGCGCAATCTCCGTAATTATAATAATCATCTGCCTTTAAACCAATTGGGTAGTTTCTTGATTTCTTATATTTTGAATCTACTTCCTTGCTTATACCTTCAGGGAATGGTTGATATTTATTAGAACTACTTACGAAACTTAAATATGTAATTGTGTCAATAAGCTCCTTATCTAGAGTGTAGACTGTAACGAAATTAAACCATTTTGATACATTTAGAATTTCTAAACCTAAAGACTCTAATGAATCAACATATGCCTGAGTTACAGGTAAATCAGTTTCATTTAGGAGTATTCCTTGATTGGCTCTTCTTTGGAGTGCCCTTTCGCTTAAAAACTCTTCAGGGTTATCCAGACTATACCCATTATTGTTTTTATCAGTAAATTCAATGCAGTATTTGTTTGGAGATACTTGAGCAAAAATGGATATTGTTATAAATAATCCAATAATTATTCCTGTGATTTTCATTAGCTTTTTATTTTATTAACAGTATTCTTTTGCAAAATGTTGCAAGAGTATCGCGAAGATAGTAAGAATTACAAAAATATACACTTATTTAGGCTAAAAAGTAGACTAAGCTTATTCTATTTCAACTAATTCTTGTTTGAAAATTGTTCCTGTTGTAATTCTTTCTTCTACCGGAACTTCGAATATTACTTCTTGCGAATTAATATAGGTTTCTTCTTTATAAACTAATCCTGTATGAATAGCATAGACCTCATATGAAATATCTTTATGGATAAGAGATTCGGAAGAATCCTGATATATAAAAAGACATGAGTCAAAAGCGAACTCACCGGTCGTGTAAGGAATATTAAAAGAGGTAACTGTAAATGTTTGATCTTCTAATTCGTTGTATAGGTTTCCATTCCAGCTGTAATCTTCTTTAAGAGGGAAACGGATTTTTATCAGCCTATAGTTTTCTTCAACTTTTTCAGCTGTATTTTCTGTTACTTTTGATGACCAGACACTATGTATTATCCAATTTTCATCATTATTATTTCTACTGTACCTTTCTATGCGATATGCTGTGTCATTTTCATTGTCTAATAATTGAATATCAACCACTTCTTTGATATAGTAGATGCTAGTGTCATAAACATTGGATGGTTTGTCAATATAGATATCGGTAATCTTATAAATCAAAGTGTTGCCGGTTTGTAAAGGGAAATACTCATCACCCCAAAAAACATCATTGCTTGAGTCATTTTCCTCTGTACATGATGAAAGGAATAAAAGCATAAGTGCTAATAATATGATGAGAATCTGTCTCATAAAACAAAATTACAAAATTTTTGAAATAATACCACCGGCTATAATATCTTCACCTTCATATATAACTGCTGATTGTCCTGGAGTTATTGCTGAAACCGGATTAAGGAATTTGATAGTTATTTTATTATCAATTTGATTAATAATACATTCCTCACCACGATTATTATATCTGATTTTACAAACGGCTTTCATATTTTCAGGAATACTTTCATATTTCATTAAGTTGATGCTTTCTATTTCAAGTTCAGTGCTTAACAGCTCTTCTCGTTTGCCAAGCGTAATTGTATTTGTTTCAGCATCAATATTTAAAACATAAACAGGATACCCCATAGCAATGTTCAACCCCTTTCTTTGCCCGATTGTGTAAAATGGATATCCGTTATGTTGACCAATGATTTCCCCTTCGGTGTCGATATAATCCCCGGGGCCAATTTTATCATCAATATCCGGAATCCTTTCTCTTAAGAAAGAGCGATAGTCATCATCAGGTATAAAACAAATTTCCTGGCTTTCTTTTTTATCAGCAATCTTTTCATAATTGTTCTCTCTGGCAATTTCCCTGACTTGGTCTTTGGTAAGGTATCCTAAAGGGAAAATTGTACGTGAAAGATTATCCTGGCTTAATGTCCAAAGAAAGTAGGATTGGTCTTTATTTTCGTCGGCTCCTTTTCGAATGAAATATCTTCCGTTTTCGTAAATTATCTGAGCATAATGACCGGTTGCCAAAAAATCACAATTAAGCCTATCAGCTTCTTTAATCATTCTTCCCCATTTAATAACTTTATTGCAAACGACACAAGGGTTAGGGGTTAATCCGGAAAGATATTGGTTAATAAAATCATTAATGACAGTATTGTCAAATTCTTCTCTAATGTCTAATATTTCATGAGAAAAACCCAGATTTTCAGCTAGTTTTTTTGCTTCAAATATTGAATCAACGCTACAGCAACCGGTTTCTTTTTCCATACAAGCTTTCGATATACTGTCGTAGTAGCGGAATGTCATACCTTTAAGCTGATAATTTTTGTTTTGCAGTAATATAGCAGCAACAGAACTATCAGTTCCACCACTCATTGCGAGCAGAACTGTATTGTTTTTATCTGAATTTAATTCAGGATTCATATGGATGATACTTTCTACCAGTTTCCGTAAGGGTTGTTCACGTTTTAAGGCTTGAAGAACTCTATAGGGTTATCAAGATAATCTTCGGGTTGTCTGAATTGATCTTGATGCTCACTTGCCCATTCTTCTTTTTTACGCCATAACTCCATTTGCTCGTCATAATTGTCTGGACGACCATGAGTATAATTCACAGTGTCTCCTTTTGGGTCATCCATATAAACAATCCAATCACCATTACGTATACCATCAACAAAAGGTCCTTCTTCTTCAAGGTCTCCTTCAGGAGAGTAGAGTTTCCAAATTCCAACTTTTAGGCCGTTTTTGTAATCACCTTCTTCATGTACAAGCCCACTATCAAAATACTTTATGTAATGACCATGTTTTTTGCCGTTTTCATAAAAACAATGTAGTACAAGTTGATTTGTTCCGGGATAATACATCTTTACTTCACCATCAGCAGCACCTTGCATATCATAATTTATAACTGAAGCTAAACTACCATCTTCATAATAAATATGCCATGTTTTTATTCTTTGCCGTTCCGGATTATAATAACCTTTTGCTGCTTTGTTCTTATTTTTCCAGTACATTTCAGTTGTTGAATATCCATCATCATCATAATTCATAACTGATTTTATATTACCGTTAGAGTAATAGTACATAAATGTACCGGTTGGGATATCATTAATAAAAAATCCTTTATAACGGATCGAACCATTATCATAATATTTTATCCACTTTCCCTGTTTCTTTTTGTTTATGTCAATATAGTTAACAATAGTATCATCCTGCATTGTTCCAACCTGAGCAAATGAGAATGAAAAAAGAGAAAGAAGTATAATTCCTGTAATAATAATGTGTTTCATATATGCTTGCAATTATTTCAATTTTATAACTTTATATGTATATGTTTTATTGTCTTGACATATTTTTACAAAATACATGCCTTTGCTGTAATTTTCGAAGCTAAAAATACATTTTTTTTCACAATTAGATTGTTTATAAGACAAAACTCCGGAAGAATTATATATCTCTACGTCAAATCTTGAATCTGATTCTATATTTAGTTTTTCAGTTATTAAGCTTTGGTATATCTTAATATTACTTGTTTCTGACATGTTAATGTCTGCGTTAAAACCAAATGGTGTAACATAGCCATTGCGCAGATTATTACCTTTATATGTACTAAAACAATAGTCTGGATTGTAATAAATATCTGTTAATTCAAATATATTAATATGAATAGAGTCGGTAGGTTCAAAGTTTTGATCATAACTTAATGCTACCAGATCTAGTTTTCCATTATTATTTACATCACCGAGGTTTATCCCGTTCATAAAAGTAAAACCTTGAACCTGTATTGGAAAACCACTTATTTCTGTAAAATCTGATAAATCAGTATTAGCTATATAGGCATGAATAAAACCATTTCCATCAACATCTTTCATATTTGAGCAAGTAAAAATATAGACTTTGGTAAGATCATCTGAGTACATTGCTGTAATAAAACCTTCTAATCCATCAGTTCTTTCATAAGGAAATCCATCAATATAAGTCCCATCAGGATTAAAAGCATGGATTGTAGGATATGGACTTGTGCCGTCTGCACCTGGTTGAGAGAAGATATAAAAATCGAAAGTATTCTCTAAACCTATAGCTAATGGGGCATTATACGTCCAACTGTCTTCAGCTGTTGGATTTGGCCAATTTTCTGTACTATATTCTCCTTGTAGATTAAAAGAATAGAATTCAGGAAAATCTCCGTGAGTTCCACCAATAATTTGATAATTATCCCATTCATGGCAGATAAGAGGTGATTGATATGATAATTTTGTGTCTGAATTTTCTACCGGGAATCCGGTATTTGTATTTCCTTCAGTATCGAATGTGTATAGTGAATTTGTAGAACACATTACAATCAGGTCATTAACTAGTCCTTCGTTTGCATTATTGTCTCTGTGTTTATAATCATATGCTACAGAAGGCGTGACAGCAGGGTAGCCGTCAAGTTCTACCGGCCAGTTTTCTGAGAAATTACTTCCATCATTATTGAAAATATGTAATCGCCCCGGAGTGTCACGTTCAGCAACAAGTATCTCTAAGTTTCTATCAGCATTTAGATCAGCTAAGGAAGGCGAGCATATTAACCAATGATTATCAATGGTTTGAGGCCATCCTTCAACTTCACTTCCCAGATGGTCGAAAACATGAATATGTCCATTATTTGGGACACCTCCGGTAATAAAAACAATTTCAATATCTCCGTCGTTGTCAATATCAGCTGTTGCTGGAGGATAGATTACTGTTCCTAGTATTTTATTTGACCAAAGTTTGGTTCCATCTCCGGAAAAAGCATAAACGGAATCGTTTGCTCCGAATATTATTTAGTCGCTACCATTGTTATCCAAATCTTGTAGGCAAACACCACGCATATTTTTGAAGCTTTGATTACTTTCAAATGCTTTTGGCCAGTTAACTAATTTATCAGCTTTGTATGAACGAATAAATGAAGAGTTTTCAATTGTTATAATATCTGTTTTTAAATTTGTACCTATTTCTGCTTTTTGTAATTGTGCTTTCATTACTATAGAGCTAAGAAGTAGTCCTGTTATGATTATAGTTTTGTTTGCTTTCATAAGTATGTTTTTTTTTATTTAGCAAATTTAGTAATTATTTTACTGACTTTCTATATTTTAAAATTGGTAAACTAAGCAAGCAATAGTTATAAGATTCCCTATAATAAAATAGTTGTAATATTTCTTCAAAAAAAGCATTTGAGAATTTTATTCTCACAATTAAAATTTTAACTTTGCAACAAACGAAAAACCTAATTATTATGATAAATGATAAACTCTTAAATCCGAAAAGTGTAGTTGTTGTTGGTGGATATGATGATGTTGCAAAACCTGGTGGAAAAGTCCTTAAAAATCTATTAGATAGTAATTTTGAAGGTGATTTATATGTCGTTAATCCAAAATTAGATGAAGTTCAGGGAATTAAATCATATAGATCTGTAGAAGAATTACCTCAGGTAGATTGTGCAATACTTGCAATTGCAGCAAAGTTCTGTCTACAAACAGTAGAAGTATTAACCGGAAATAAGGAGACTGGAGGAATTATCATTTTATCAGCTGGTTTTAGTGAAGAAAATGAAGAAGGTGCAGAACTTGAGCGCAAGATTGTTGAGGTTATTGATAATGCGGGAGCAAGTTTAATCGGCCCTAATTGCGTTGGCTTATTAAATCAAACCTATGCAGGAATATTTACAACACCAATCCCAAGCTTGGACTCACAAGGAGTTGATTTTATATCAGGTTCAGGTGCAACAGCTGTATTTATTATGGAGTCAGCTGTGCCAAAAGGACTTCGCTTTTCAAGTGTGTATTCAGTAGGAAATAGTGCTCAGATAGGTGTTGAACAGATATTAAAATATTTGGATGAAACCTATGTTCATGGAGAAAGTGCGCCTGTAAAACTGTTATATATTGAGAATATTGATCATCCACAAATGTTGTATAAGCATGCTTCTTCGCTGATTAGAAAAGGAGCAAAGATAGCTGCAATAAAATCGGGTGGTTGTGAAGCTGGTAGTCGTGCAGCTTCTTCTCATACGGGAGCTTTAGCAAGTCCAGATGTTGCCGTAGAAGCATTATTTAGAAAAGCAGGAATCGTTAGATGTAATGGTAGAGATGAGCTTGCAACTGTAGCATCAATTTTTATGCATCCTGTACCAAAAGGTAAAAATGTTGCTATAATTACTCACGCCGGAGGACCAGCTGTTATGTTAACAGATTCATTAAGCAATGGCGGATTAGAAATCCCTCATATTGAAGGACCTAAAGCTGAAGCACTGCTTGAAAAATTATTTCCCGGTAGCTCGGTAGCGAACCCGATTGATTTTCTTGCTACAGGAACAGCAGAACAGCTTGGACATATTATTGATGCCTGTGAGAATGATTTTGATGAAATAGATGCAATGGCTGTTATCTTTGGTAGCCCGGGACTATTCCCTGTGTATGATGTTTATGATCTTCTTGATGAAAAGATGAAATCATGCAAAAAACCAATATATCCTATTTTGCCTTCTGTAATTAATGTTAAAGATGAGATAGAGCATTTTATTAAAAAAGGAAGAATAAATTTTCCTGATGAAGTAACATTTGGAGATGCTTTATCAAAAGTAGTGGCAACAGAAGCACCTCAAAAAGAAGAAATAATATTACCTAAAATAGATACTCTTGCAGTACGCGAGGTAATTGATTCTGCAGAAAATGGGTATTTAAACCCTGATTCAGTATTTAAACTATTAGATGCAGCAGGAATTGATAGAGCATTCGAAAGAGTTGTCGAAAATGTTGATGATGCATTGGCATTTGCAAATGAGTTTGGATATCCTTTAGTGATGAAAGTTGTTGGCCCGGTTCATAAATCTGATGTTGGTGGAGTAGTTCTTAATGTGACGAATGAAGAAACAGTCCGTAAAGAATTTGACAGATTGATGCAGATTAAAGACACTTATGCAGTTCTAATGGGTGAAATGTTATCCGGTACTTAGGTCTTTATTGGAGCTAAATATGAAGATAAGTTTGGTCATATGGTCTTAGCTGGTTTGGGCGGAATTTTTATCGAGGTTTTACATGATGTAAACACTTCGATATCTCCTGTATCCAAAGATGAAGCAGATTTTATGATTAAGACACTTAAATAATATAAAATTATTGAAGGAGTAAGAGGACAAGAAGGCGTTAATCAAGAAGTTCTTAAAGATCAGATTTGTAGAATATCTGCATTGGTAGAAGCTGCACCTGAAATTTTTGAAATGGATTTAAATCCATTATTAGGAAATTCTAAATATGTTAAGGCTGTAGATGCCAGAATTAGAATTGAAAAATAGTAATGAAAAAGCTTAAGGATTTTTCAAGAAATGAGATTATGCTCATTGTTATGCTGATTTTGTCAGTAATTCTTGTCATAAGTTCATGGGACAGAATTAGTGAAAAGGCCGGTAAAGTTTTTAAATTATATTCTACCGGTGAGGTAGAAAGTACAGAATAACTTAATCTAATTGGATATGAAAAAAAACGATTTTATTTTTATAGCATTTGTTATATTATTTTTCTTGCCATTTTTCTTGTTTCCTGAAGTCTATGATTTCTATAAATCATTTAATAAAGATCATGGCATGATTATGAGTTTTATCAAGTTTGCTATACTTGCAACTCTTGGTGAATCCATTGGATTAAGGATTAAAGCCGGAGTGTATAATCAGAAAGGTTTTGGAATAATCCCCAGAGCAATTGTTTGGGGTTTTCTGGGTTTGGGAATAAAAATGGCATTTGTCATATTTGCCGTTGGGACACCTGCTTTTCTTGTTTACATGGGAATGGAAGATGCAGTCGAAGTGTTTAAAGGTGATCTAAGCTGGGCAAAAGTTTTTGTTGCATTTAGCATTAGTGCTGCCATGAACCTGATTTTTGCACCTGTATTTATGACTTTACATAAAATAACTGATACGCATATCTTAAATAATGGTGGAACCATTGGCGGTTTCTTTAAACCAATTAAATTTAAAGAGATTTTTCCATCATTAAATTGGGGAGTACAATGGAATTTTGTATTTAAAAAAACTATACCATTTTTTTGGATACCTGCGCATACAATAACTTTTTGTTTACCAGAAGAGTGGCAAATTTTATTTGCAGCATTATTGGGTGTTGTTCTTGGTGTGTTCCTTTCAGTTGCAGCAATTATGAGTCAGAAAAAATAAATTTAATGTTTTTGGGCAACTTAGACTATATTGTTTAAGTTATTAATATATAGATAGATAATAGATGGGATTAATTGCAAATAATATAAATGATATAAAGCAGCAATTATCAGATAAAGTTAAGCTTGTAGCAGTTTCTAAAACTCATCCTGTAGAATATATTGTTGAGGCATATAATGCTGGTCAAAGAATATTTGGTGAGAATAAAGTCCAGGAAATGACTGCTAAATATGAAATGCTAAAAGATTATGATATTAAATGGCATTTGATTGGTCATTTACAAACAAATAAGGTTAAATATATAGCTGAATTTGTAGATCTTATTCATTCTGTAGATAGCTTAAAATTGTTAAAAGAGATTAATAAACAAGCTAAAAAGCATAATCGAGTTATTAATTGTTTAATTCAATTTCATATAGCTTCAGAAGAAACAAAATTCGGATTAGATTATGCCGAAGCAAGTCAAATACTTGATAGTGAAGATTTTAAGCAATTTGAAAATGTGCATATTGTTGGAGTTATGGGAATGGCTTCTTTTACTGATGATAAACAGTTGATAAAAAAAGAATTTTCTCTTTTGAGAAATACGTATAATAAATTAAAAAATGATTATTTTAGCAGCGATAAGGCATTTTGTGAATTAAGTATGGGAATGAGCAGCGATTGGAAAATTGCAATAGAGGAAGGAAGTACTATAATTCGTGTAGGAAGTATTATTTTTGGTAATCGTAACTACAACTTATAGTAAAAAAATATATTTTTGTTTTAGGATGTTTAGAAGAGTTCGTATAGTTTTTATTTTAGTTTTTAGCATTTCTGCTTCTTTAAGTGCACAAAATATGCCTGTGCATGAGCAGTATATGTTTGACTGGATGTTAGTTAATCCTGCATTTGCAGGGATTTCTGAAGTTACGAGCGTCAAAATGGTGCATCGCGACCAATGGGTTGGAATTGATGATGCTCCACGAACATCTTTCCTAATGTTTAAACATAGACTTAAAGGCAGAGCTGGTGGAGTAGGAGGATATATATACTCTGATCAGAACGGTCCAAATTCATATAATGGTTTTCAGTTTTCATGGTCTTGGCAGGCATTACTTAGAGCTAAAAGATATAATCGTTTGATATTATCTTTTGGAATGTCTTTTAGAGGATTGTTACATACTTTAGACGAATCAAGATTTGACAGAGATATGTACGATCCATTAATTGATTATAGTCGTAAGGTTACTTTTGTGCCTAATGCTAATGCAGGTGTAATGATCTCTTATCGTCAACATTTTATTGGAGCTTCTTTTGAAAATCTAATTCCATGGTCAGATAGAATGTATAATATTCAAGCTGAACCTATCAACTATGTAATAATGAATATCCATACTGGACATATTTTACAGTTGAAAAAGGATAGATATCAATTTAGACCGTCACTTTTAGTAAAAACTAATTTCCATGGATTGACACAAATGGATATAAACTTTAAGTTCCATATTATGAGTGGGAAAGAAATCCGTTCTGTTTATTTGAGGTATCCTAACGAAATATGGATTGGAGCATCATATAATCAAACACTTGATTGGAATCATTCTGCACCATTATCTCTTTCGCCAGCTGTTGGATTCTCTATTCATGCATTCTCATTTATGTATTTATATGATATTGGATTAACCTCATTACAGTCATATCATTATGGCTCTCATCAAATATCAATTGGTATTAGGTTCTTCCGTGATAAGTACAGAAATTGGAGTAAACATAATGTTCCATCATTCAATGATGATTTTTAAATGATTAAAAGATATTTTTACATATTGACATTTTTAATTGGACTCTTCCTTGTAAGTAATCTTAATGCTCAGATATATAGAGACTCTACCGATTGTAGTGATCAGCTTTCCTTAGCTTGGGTGAAAACTGCCGGAGCCAATGATGTTGATGCTGTTAATGATATTGTATCTGATGAAAGCGGAAATATTTATATTACCGGATTCTTTAGTTATGATATGGATTTTCAAGGTACTGTTGTGAATTCAGTGGGATATAAGGATTTTTATGTTGCAAAACTTGACAATGATGGAAACCTTTTGTTGATTCAAACAGGTGGAGGTACTGCAGATGACGAAGGAGTTGGCATTGATTTGGATGGTTCAGGTAATGTTTATGTTACAGGTAATTATGGCGCAGCCGGAACTTTTGGAACAGATGATGCTGTTAGCTATGGGAATAAAGATATTTTTCTTTTAAAATATGATAATAGCGGTAACTATCAATGGGGTAATTTCTTTGGCGGATTCGATGATGATATAGCCGGAGATGTTTGCGTTGATAATAATAATTACCCGGCAATAACCGGAACATATTACTTTGCTATGTATTTAGGTGGTAGCTCCCATGTTAGTGTCGGATTGGATGATTTTTTTGTTGCAAAATTTAACTCTTCCGGAGACTTTCAATGGATGACAGCAGAAGGATCAAGTGCTGATGATAGCGGACTGGAGATAACATGTGATGCTGCAAATAATTTTTACGTTGCAGGAGAATTCTCTGGAAATATTTATTTTGGGCCACAAGATTTTACTGCTTCAGGAACTAATGATATTTTTATGGCGAAATATTCATCAAGCGGTAGTTTTAGTTGGGCAATCCAAGCAGGAACTGGTGGTGATAATGATAAACTTGGTGATATTGCCTATAGTTCAAGTGATGATAAAGTTTACCTAGCATATAAAAATGATCAGGTAGCTGACCAGGGTAAAATAGATATATATAATACAACAGGAATATATAGTAATGGAATTGTATTTGGAGGTTCAGGAACAGTACAACCTTATGGACTAACAGTAGATTATTCAGGTGCTGCATACGTTTCAGGAATGTATTCAGGATCTCCTGATTTTGGCGATGGGAATGTAGTTACAGTTTGTGGATCAGATTACTTTGTTGCTAAATACAATTCAGATGGTTCATTTGGCTTTAAAGATGTTGCCGGAAGTATATATCTGGATTGTGGTGCAGGTGTAGCCCTTGATAATAGTAATAATCTCTTTGTTGCAGGTTATTGTAATAATGGTATCTATTTTGGCGGGACTCCATATGCTGCACAAGGAAAAGAAGATATTCTGATAACTAAATATGATTCATATTTTGCATTTTAGCAAATAGAGATTAGCAGTATTAACTGCGATCCAAATAATATGTGCGTCGATATTGAAATTGCCGGTGGGTTACCTCCGTTTGACTATTACTGGGAAGGTGGTGAAACAACCGAGGATGTTTGCGGATACAGTAGTGGCGAATATCAGATCATTGTAACCGATGATAATGATTGTTATATAGCAACAACAGTTACAATTACTGCTCCAACCGCTGATACAATAGACCTGGCTGCATCATATAATATGTGTTTCCACGATACATTAACATTGGATGCAGGTGATTATGTTCTTTTTGATTGGTCACCAAACGAAGAAGAAACACAGACTATTGATATTTATGATCCCGGATTATACTCCGTGACAGTTACAGATGAAAACTCATGTACTACTTCAGCATCCACAACTGTAAATGAGAGTGCTGATATCAACATGCTTGTCTCTGATACTGTTCATATTTGCTCTGAAGAATCTATAGCATTTACTGTTCCGGGATTTACTGATTATATGTGGAGTAACGTATCAATAGCCTCAACATATACGACAAGTCAAGAGGGGTACCATTGGCTATGGGCATATGATGGCTCATGTTATTATTTTGATACAGTATTTATTGAGAATTATCCGAAGTATGATGTGTCAATAGGTGAGGATGCATTTGTATGTGAAGGAGATAGTGTGCTAATTGATGCAGCAGCTGACGCATTTGCTTCATATTTGTGGCAGGATAATTCTACTGAGAGCTATTTTTGGGCATTTGAAACAGGTAATGTTTCTGTAATGGCAACAGATACAAATGGCTGTGTTACCAGTGATGAATTACTAGTTACTTTGATGGCTGCCGAAATAATTGAATTGGGCGAGAATGCAACATATTGTGCTGCCGATCCTATACTTCTTGATCCTCAGGATCAAGGTGCTGATAATACATATTTATGGAGCACTGGTCAAACAAGTGCTACAATTACTGTTGATGAGACAAATCAGTATTGGGTAAATGTAACAAATCCTGCAGGTTGTGTAACATCTGATACAATTACTCTTACTATATATGAGCAACCTATTCTTGAGCTTGGAGAAGATATTTCATTCTGCGAAGGTGGTTCTGATACAATTTGGGTTATAGGCGATTATATTACCTATGAATGGAATGTTGATGAAACTTCAGATTATATTTATGTAGATTCAAGCGGATTCTTCTCAGTTACAGCTACTGATGTTAATGGTTGTTCAGCGACGGATTATATAATTGTTTATGAAAGTGATCTTGAAGAACCATTTTTAGGATATGATACAGTTCTTTGTAATAATGAGATATATCGTTTAGAGCCTCAAGAAGACTATTATAGATATCAATGGCAAAATGGTACTATGGGCCCATATATCTCTGTTAGTCAACCAGGTGCCTATGCATTAACAGTAACAGATCAAGTAGGATGTACAGCTTCTTCCAGTATCAATATTGATTATACAACAGGCCCAACAATATTAAGTATAGATTCTGGTGGAGGTCAGATTATTGTTGGAGTAACAGGAGGAACAACACCATATCAATTCTCTTATGATGGAGATACCTGGCAGACCGAACATTATTTTACTATGCTTTCTTCAGGACTTTATACGGTATATGTGATGGATGCAAATTACTGTATGGTGTCTTTAGAAACTTTCTTGGATGAAACAATTGATGTTCCTGCATTCTTTACACCAAATGGTGATGGATATAATGATTATTGGGTAATTCAAGGTTTGTATCAATTCCCAGATGCAAAAGTTCAGATATTTGACAGGTACGGAAAGAAATTATATGAATTTACCGGCGGAACAGAATTTGTTTGGGATGGTAATTATGTTGGAAGACCATTACCGAGTGACACTTATTGGTATTCTATTAAACTTGAAAAAAATCGAAAGCCATTTACTGGTCACGTAACAATTAAAAGATAAAAGTAATGGTCGGTAATATCCGACCATTACTTCTTATAAATGTATTACTTCATTATGTGCGGCAGCCGCTGCTTCCATAATTGATTCAGACAAACTTGGGTGGGGGTGAATCGATTTAATTAAATCTTTTCCTTTACCTTTTAGCTTCTTTAAAACTACCATTTCTGATATCATTTCTGCAATATTATCTCCAACAAAGTGTGCACCGAGAAGTTCATCAGTACCGGCATCGAAGATTAGTTTTACAAAACCATCTTTATTTCCAGCACTAGCTGCTTTACCTGATGCAATAAAAGGGAATTTTCCAATTTTATAATCAATACCCTTATCTTTTGCATATTGTTCTGTAATTCCTACAGAAGCAACTTCAGGAACAGAATATACACATGAAGGAATGTTGTTGTAATCTACTTTCGGAGGATTAATCCCTGCAATTTTTTCAACACATGTAATCGCTTCAGCTGAAGCAACATGTGCTAATGCCGGACCCGGAATAATATCTCCAATTGCATATACACCTTCAATATTGGTTTTATAAAAATCATCAACAAGGACTTTTCCTTTTTCTGTTTTAACACCAATTTCTTCAAGACCTATATTTTCAATATTTGACACAACGCCGACAGCTGATAATACAACTTCAGCTTCCATGCTATTTTCACCTTTTTTATCTGTATAGTGAATTGTGCATAAACCGTCTGAAATATCAACTTTGTTTACACTTGTTTTGGTCATAATTTTGATGCCCGCTTTTTTTAGCGATCTGCCTAATTGTTTTGAAACTTCTTCATCTTCCAAAGGAGTAATATTAGGCATAAATTCAATGAGACTTACTTCTGTCCCCATTGAGTTGTAGAAGAACGCTAGTTCGGTACCTATTGCGCCGGAACCTATTACTGCCATCGATTGTGGTAACTTTTCAAGGCTTAAAGCTTCTTTATAACCAATTATATTCTTACCGTCCTGTTTAAAACCTTCCATTTGTTTTGATCTTGCTCCTGTTGCTAAGATTATATGGTTTCCGGTAATTTCTTCTTCTTGTCCATTTTCAGATTTTACCAGAATAGTTTTATTTGGTTTTAGGGTTCCAAAACCATTAAAAACAGAAATTTTATTCTTTTTGAAAAGGAATTCAATTCCTTTGCTCATGTTATTTGCAATATCTCGACTTCTTTCGATAACTTTTGAGAAATTTGGGATAGCATTTCCATCAATTTCAATTCCATAATCTTCAGAATGCTTCATATAATTGAATACTTGGGCACTTTTCAAGAGTGCTTTTGTTGGAATACACCCCCAGTTTAAACATATTCCTCCAAGTTCAGATTTTTCAACTACAGCTACATTCATACCCAATTGAGCACCTCTGATTGCAGCTACATAACCACCCGGTCCACTTCCTAAAACTATTAAATAAAAATTCATATTATTGTTTTTTATTAAATCGTATTGTAATTAATTAATTTTCAAAATAAACATTTTTTTGGCAAAATTTGTTTATATTTACATACGAATTTTTTGTGTAGTAGATATTGAAGTTTAATCGAAAAAAAATAAGTAATTATGAAAAAGTGTATTTTAGTTCCTTTCGATTTTAGTAACGAAGCAAATTTTGCTCTCGATCATGCATATGAGTTAGCAAGAATAGCAAAACTTCCAATACATTTATTATATGTTGTTGGGACTTATAAGCAAATTGATGAATGGCATGTTGAGTTAAAAAAAGTTGCAGATAATTTCTCAAAAAAGAATAACTATAAAGTTGAAGCTGTTGTTAAAGCAGGAAATCTATTTGAGACAATTTACGAATATGGTATTGAATCCAATGCATATCTTGCTATTATGGGTACTCATGGACTAAAAACAATTAATAAAGCCATGAAGGTTATTAAGAAGTTTGTTAAAATACCTTTTATCCTTGTGCAACGTCCTTTAAATTTTGGGGAATATGACAAAATATGTGTACCAATTGATGCAGATAAGAAATCAAGAGCTAAGTTTTTATGGGTAAAGTATCTTAATTATTTATTTGAAAGTAAGGTTTATATTGTATATCCTGAAACTACAGATTCTAACAAAAAGAAAGCGATTCAGAGTAATTTGATGTTTGCTACTTCAATTTTTGAAAAAGATGCAATCGAATTTGAAGTAAAGTCTTTCCCTGAATCTAATTATGCTGATAATATATATGATTATATGTTAGAAATTGAACCTGATGTTGTTTTATTTATGACAGATAAGTACAAGAGTTCAATTACTGCACTTAGAGCAGCACGAAATATTGAGCTATATAAGAAAATTCCGATTATGTGTGTAAATCCAAGAACAGATATTGTTAAATTAGGTGGATTTTCATACTAATAAAAGTGTTAAAGATATTACTAAAGGCAGTTTTTACTGCCTTTTTTTATTCTAAATCAATTAAACGAATTTCATTTCTATGCAATTCAATCTTCCCTTTGTTTTCAAGAGTTTTTAGTAGTCGTGAAATAACTTCTCTGGATGAGTTTAGTTCTTCTGCAATTTTCTTATGAGTGGTTTTAATCACATTTTTATTTTTATCGGCTCTTACAACTAAATATTTTACAAGTCTTTCGTCCAGATTTAAAAATGCTACATTATTAAGACTATGTAAAAGTTCTGTGAATTTGTTATTATAATTGCTGAATATAAATGATCGCCATATTCGATATTTCACAATCCATTCATCCATTAAATGAGAAGGTATAGCAAGAATTTCACTAATACCTGAAGAAATTGCAGATAGGTCTGTATTCTTATTGTCTAAACAGCATGTAACTGACATAGCACAGATATCTCCTCTGTATAAAGAATATAAATATAGAGAATTACCTTTATCGGTATGTTGAATAATTTTAATCTCACCTTTTGTGATTAGCGGCACAAATGTTATTCTTGAATGTTGTTCAATAATAATATCACCGTCATCAAATTGAATTAGTTTAGCATTTTTCTCTATTTCTAGTAAAAGATCTGCTTCATTTAGATAGGGAAATATGGCTGCTAGAATATCTTTCATCCTTATTAACAAAAGTAATACTATTCTTTGAAAAAATATTTAATATAATGCTATAAAAAACTTTTATAAAACATATTTTTTCTATATTTTTGAGTGTTTTTTTCTTGTAAAAACAAAAATATTTAATCGTCTTATAATCAATAAATTATAAATAAAAATGACAGAAATTAAAAGAGTTTATACCTTCGGAAATAAGACAGCAGAAGGTAATGCATCAATGAGAAACTTATTAGGCGGTAAAGGTGCTAACCTTGCCGAAATGAATTTGATTGGTGTACCGGTACCTCCGGGTTTTACAATTACAACAGATGTTTGTACAGAATATAATCAGTTAGGTAGAGACAAAGTCGTTGATTTACTCAAAAATGAAGTTGAGAATGCAATGAAATTTGTTGAGGGGAATATGAATGCAAAATTTGGCGCTAAAGGTGGTGATACTTTTCCATTATTACTTTCTGTACGCTCTGGAGCCAGAGTTTCTATGCCAGGTATGATGGATACTGTACTAAACCTTGGTTTAAATGATGATACAGTTAAAATAATTGCTGAGAAATCAGGTAACGAGAAATTTGCTTATGACTCATATCGTCGTTTTATTCAAATGTATGGTGGAGTTGTAATGGGTGTTGAAGCAAAAGGACAAACACACGATCCATTTGAGCTTGTTCTTGACGAAATTAAAGATGCAAAAGGATATAATTCTGATAACGAACTTACTGTTGAAGAACTTCAAACTGTAGTTGAGAAGTTTAAAGTTGTTGTACGTGAACATGCAGGAATGGACTTCCCAACAGATACTTGGGATCAGCTTTGGGGTGCTGTATGTGCAGTATTCGATTCATGGAATACAGAACGTGCTATTCTTTACAGAAGAATGGAACAGATTCCAGGTGAATGGGGAACAGCAGTAAACGTTCAGGCAATGGTTTATGGTAATATGGGTGATAACTCAGCTACAGGAGTTGCTTTTAGTCGTGATGCTTCTACAGGTGAAAATATCTTTAATGGTGAGTATTTGATTAATGCACAAGGCGAAGATGTTGTTGCAGGTGTTCGTACTCCTCAGGAAATAACAATAGAAGGTTCAAAGAGATGGGCTGAAAGAGCAGGAATTTCTGAAGATGAAAGAATTGCAAAATTCCCTTCATTAGAAGAATCAATGCATAATGTTTATAAAGATCTTTTTGATGTTCAGGCAAAACTTGAAAAGCACTATTCAGATATGCAAGACCTTGAGTTTACTGTTCAAGATGGTAAATTGTGGATGCTTCAAACCGGAAATGGTAAGAGAACCGGAGCTGCAATGGTAAGAATGGCAATCGAGATGCTAGAAGAAGGCATGATTGATGAAAAAACAGCACTTTTGCGTTGCGATACTAATAAACTTGACGAGTTATTACATCCTGTATTTAGTAAAGATGGTATTGCTGCTGCAAATGTATTATCAAAAGGATTACCTGCTTCACCGGGAGCTGCTACAGGAAAAGTAGTTTTCTCTGCTGACAAAGCTGAAGAGATAGTAAGTAATGATCCTTCTTAGAAAGTAATTCTTGTTCGTCGCGAAACATCTCCTGAAGATTTAAAAGGAATGTATGCTGCTCAAGGTATTCTTACAGAACGTGGTGGTATGACATCTCACGCTGCTGTTGTTGCACGTGGTATGGGTAAATGCTGTGTTTCCAGTGCTGCTGGTATCAGAGTTACACACGAATCATTAACTATTGATGGGAAAGTATATAAAGAAGGAGATTGGATTTCACTTAACGGTTCAACCGGCGAAGTCTATGATGGACAAGTCCCAACAATTACTCCTGCTTTAGCAGGGAATTTTGGTAAGATTATGGATCTTGCTGACAAGTATACTCGTATGAATGTTAGAACAAATGCTGATACTCCACACGATGCAAAAACTGCTGTTGAATTTGGAGCTCAGGGTATTGGTCTTTGTCGTACTGAGCATATGTTCTTCGAAGGCGAAAGAATTATAGCTGTAAGAGAAATGATTCTTGCCGAAAATGAGGAAGGACGTAAAGAAGCTCTTAAAAAATTATTACCAATGCAAAGAGGTGACTTCGAAGGTATTTTCGAAGCAATGGACGGATATGGAGTTACAGTTCGTTTGTTAGACCCACCATTACATGAGTTTACTCCAAATGACGAGAAATCACAAATTGAAATGGCCAAGGAACTTAACGTTTCTGTTGAAGAAGTAAAAGCAAAAGTTGAAGCTTTACACGAGATTAACCCAATGTTAGGACACCGTGGTTGTCGTTTAGGAAATACATATCCTGAAATTACAGAAATGCAAGCTCGAGCTATTATTGAAGCTGCTTGTAATCTTAAAGCTAAAGGATTAAATCCAAAACCTGAAATAATGGTTCCACTTGTAGGTACTGTTAAAGAACTCAAAATGCAGGAAGAAATTATCCGTAGAGTTGCTGAAGAAGTATTTGCAGAAAAAGGAATTAAAGTTGATTATTTAGTATGTACAATGATTGAAATTCCACGTGCAGCTCTTACAGCTGATGAAATTGCAGAACATGCAGAGTTCTTCTCATTCGGCACAAACGACCTAACTCAAATGACTTTTGGTTACAGTCGTGATGATGCTGCAAAATTCTTACCTATCTATCTTCAGAAAGGTTTGTTGAAAAACGACCCGTTCCAAGTTTTAGATCAAACTGGTGTTTGTCAACTTGTTGAAATGGCTGTTGAAAAAGGTAAACAAGCACGTCCTGATATTAAATTAGGTATTTGTGGTGAGCATGGTGGCGAGCCTTCATCAGTAGAATTCTGTCATCGTGCAGGATTAGCTTATGTAAGTTGTTCTCCATTTAGAGTGCCAATAGCAAGATTAGCAGCTGCTCAGGCAAATGTAAGATAATAAAACAAACCTTAATATTGATACAGAGATCCAATTGGGTCTCTGTATTTTTAACTTAACTCATAATTATGGAAATTGAAGGAAAACTTATAAAAAAATTACCACCTGTAACAGGTGATGGTAAAAACGGCCCTTGGAAAAAACAAAATTTTGTTATTGAAACACAGGCTGATTACCCTAAAATGATTTGTTTTACTACCTGGGGTGACAGAGTTGATTTCAATTCATTTACTGAAAGCGATATTGTAAAAGTATATTTCGATATTGAAAGTAGGGAATATAATAATAATTGGTATACTGATTTAAAATGCTGGAAAGTAGAAGTAAATCAGGCAGGAGGCTCTGATTCTCCTTCAGGAGATATTCCTCCGATTACTGAAAATGATATACCATTTGAAGTAGATGATGATCCGGGAGACGATCTTCCATTTTAAATTTTGTTAATTGATTTGAAAACTTTATGACAAATTAGTTGTTTGTCTAAGTAAATTATTGTTTATGAATAATTCGATTAACGAAGTTATATTAGAAAAGCCTAGATTTTACAAAATCATCCCTTTAAAAGAATTTCGTAAAACAGAGGGAGTTTCGTTCGATATTCTCCCAATGGATCAAATACCAGAAATAAGTGGTGTTGATAGAGTTTTACATAAATATAATGCTGTTTCACCTGGAAGTATCGAAGGAGTTGAACGTCCCTGGTATATGCATCCGCATCAATCGGATTATCTTATGGTTCTTAGTGGTGTAAGGTATGTTGATGTTTATCATCCTGATTATAAGAAAATAGAAAGTTTTACAGTAACAGCTAATTCAGTTGAGCAGGACGGTAAGCTTGTTTATGAAGGTCCTGTTATGCTAATTTGGCCAAATGGAGTTTTTCATAGAATCCGTTCCGGTGAAGATGGATCAGCCTCTATAAATCTTGCAGTTAGATCAGAAGGTTTTGATATCAAAACAAATTTCAATATTTACGATTTAAATCCTGATACAGGTGAGTATAAACTTCTGCGGGAAGGATATCTGGATCAGAAATAATATTTATTTGAGATAGTAATTTAAAGAAAAGTTCTTAGGTTTTAATAAATGTTTTTGTGTAGGTTGAAATATTTGTTTTAAAAACTATTGTATAGACTCCTGGTGTAAGGTCATTTAAAGGGATTGAAATTTCGTGTATACTATTGGGATAACCATTTAAAACAGTCTTTCCTGTATTATCTATTATAGAATAATTCTTGATTTGTTGATAATTAGATGTTTTTATATTTAGTATATTTTGTGTGGGGTTTGGAGAAATTTCTATTTCTTCTACATTTATACCGTTCGTATTTGTGCATAATTGAGTTTTAATCAAAATTGTATCAATCCCTGAACAATAATCATCGGTTAATGTTACATAAACAAAATATTGACCTTCTTCCGGATAAAATAATTCTTCAGAATACGTTTGTGAACCTGTACTCCATTGATATGTATTGCAATCATTGATAGAGTAAAAAGTATATAGCTCATTTGTGCAGATTATTGTATCAGGGATGCCTGTACTTAGAGGTTCTGATACTGTGAGATTTAGATTAATAATGCTGTCTATATTAGGTGTAGATGACTCTAATATTATCTGATATTGTCCACTTTCAGTAAAAAATATTCCATTATACTCATCTCCATAGCAAATAGATAAAGAATAATCATTATAGATCGGTGGTGAATTGCCATATTTGGCGATAAATGGTTTAAAATCTAGATTTGTTAATGAATTTGTCACCAAAATAAAGTTGTTTTTAAACATTCCATTTACAATAATATCACCATTGATTGAATGCTTAATGCCATAAAGACATAATGCAAGTTGAGGGTCTCCATTTTCTGAGGATTCAATAAGGTTTATTGGATTTCCATCAATATCCCAACTTAATATAGAAAAGTTATTAGTATATAAGTCATTGACAATGGTTTGAGTTCCATGTATTAGTGTTGTTCTCCATTCTGTTCCAGCATATAAATTATTTTCATAAAAATCAATAAAACCAATTTCAGATCGATAGGAATTAGCAGTTTTTACCCACTTATAATTACCATCTAAATCATAGTTTGCAATTATTCCGAGATACGGTAAGGCATGCTCCAATCCTAAATAGTTTGTAAGAGTATCTTGCTCACCGTAAATTGTGCTAACACCTGGAATAGTTGTCGTTTTAGCCATAGCATTCCCTCCAACAAATATATTGTTTGACTCTTCATTAATAATTATTGAGGTGAATTTTGAATAACTAGCTGTTTGACTAACGTTGTAACTTTACGTTTGTTTGGCCCAAATGTAGTCTCCATTTTCATTTAATTTGTATAATATAGAAACGTAATCTCCTTTTTTGTATGTGTGGAGAGTATGATTGTCAATAATTGTAATGGTAGTAGGAGTTTGGTAATATGCACCACCAATGCTATTGGATTCTATATAACCAACGAGATATAGATTGTTGTCAGAATCACTTGCTAAATCTAAGATGTTAGTTATTAATTTATGACTTTCAGGTTCACTAATTTCTTCATAAAGGGATTTAATCCATATGAAGTTACATTCACTGTCACATTTGATGAGATATGTTGAGAAATAATAATCCTCTGGTATTATATCACACACCTCAATTCCATTTATACAAAGAGTAGTAGGGTAATTATTTGTTCGATTAGTTAATAAGTAAATATTGCCATCATTATCAATATGAAAAGGTGTTCTAAAGATAGGATTCCAAATCAAATAATCAGAAACTAAGTCATCTGGTTCTTCAATATTTAAATGAAATAAGTTGAAATCAAGTATATTCCCATTTAAGTCTACTTTTAGCAGATATGTATATTTATTATTAGTAATCCATGGGTATACTGGAGGATCAGGATTGTCTGGTGAATTGTGAATAAAAACAGTATCAAGAAACCAAACTTGTTGAGATGGAGCTATTGTACATGTTCCACTTAAATATAATATAGAATCTTTAAGTATCATATAGTTAGCAACATCTTCGGAATTTTATGCATTTGCTACAGTTTTTGACCATAAAATATTTCCATTGCAATCAAATTTTGCTAAATATGATACTCTTCTATTATCATTGAAATGAGGTAAAATACTATCGTTAAATTCAGCATCTGATCCATAATTTCCAAATACGTAGGAATTTCCGTATGTGTCAACTTCAAGATTTAAAGGTCTATCTAAACTTAATGAGCTACCTCCATACATTTTTGCATATTGCCATGATTGAGATAATATCAATTTAATACACAAGAATGAAAAAGCTAGGAATAGTATTGCTTTCTTCATTATTAATAAGGATTGTTTTTTTGATAAACGTAATAAATAATAAAAAGTTTGGATATTGTATGTCTTATTAGTTAAAAAGTATGTTGTTTGATATTATGATCTGTATAATGTCGTGTTGGTAACTAATAATTAATAATTAATGTTTTCTTTATGTTCAAAGTCTATATGTTATTAATCATTTTGAAAGAAAGAAAATTTATATACCTTTGCATTGTCTCAAAATGAGACGGGGGTGCCAACCGGCTGAGATCATACCCTTTGAACCTGATGCAGGTAATGCTGCCGAAGGGAAGAGCATGAATCAAATACCGTTTAGTTTCATCCCGATTAAAGTTTAATTTTAAATTTTTAATTATCATGAAACGAATTTTATTAATTACTTTTTTAAGTTTTTTTGTACTTCAAATTTATTCGCAGGAAGTACGTGGTAGAGTTGTTGATCCCGGTGGGGATCCTTTAGTTGGAGCAAATGTTGTCGAAAAAGGAACCACTAATGGTGTTATAACAGATGCTGCAGGTTATTTTGTTATAACGACTACCAAACCTAAACCTGTTTTATTATTCACTTTTGTTGGGTATTTAGAGTATGAATATCGTGTTGAGCGAGAGGCAAAAACTCAAAACATCGGAGATATTAAAATGTATATCTCAAGAATGATGCGTCCTGAGGTCATTGTTACTGCAACCCGCGCTGATGAAGTTGCTCCTGTTGCAAATACAACTGTTGATGCTGCATCTTTATCAGCGAGAAATGTTACTCAGGATTTGCCATATATGTTGGAATTAACTCCATCATTTGTTGCAACATCTGAAACAGGAACAGGTATAGGATATACAAATTATCGTATCCGTGGAACCGATCCAACACGTATAAATGTAACGGTAAACGGAATGCCTCTTAACGATGCAGAATCACAAACTGTTTTTTGGGTTAATATGCCTGATTTTGGAAGTTCTGTCAATAGCGTTCAAATAACCAGAGGTGTCGGGACATCAACAAATGGAGCTGCATCTTTTGGAGGCAGTATGAACTTCTTGACAGGAAATCCTTCAACAAAACCTTATGCACAAGTAAGTGCAATGGGTGGAAGTTATAATACTTTTAAACAGAATATTAGTGTTGGGACAGGTCTTCTTAAGAATGGGCTATCTTTTGATTTAAGATTATCTAATATCAGTAGTGACGGATATGTTGAGAATTCTTTTACTAAGAATCAGGCAGTAATGTTTACTACTGCATGGAGAAAAGAAAAAAGCCTTCTAAAATTCAACTTTATTCATGGTCGTGAACGTAATGGTATCTCATGGTGGGGTTGTCCTGATTATATGCTTGATGTTGACAGAACATATAATCCTGCAGGAGAGTATTTTGATAAAGACGGGAACAGACAATATTATGAAGATCAAACTGATAATTATATTCAGACACATTATCAATTATTTTATTCATTTATGATAAATAAAAAGATTGACATCAATGCTGGTATACACTATACACGTGGTGATGGTTATTATGAGCAGTATAAAGAAGACAGGGTTCTTGAAGAATATGGATTGCCAAATGTTATTATTCCCGGATTGCCTGTAATTAGTGGTACTGATACAATAGCTTCTCCAAATATAGTTCTTACTGAAAGCGACATTATTCAGAGAAAAATGATGGGTAACGATTTTTATGGAGGGACTTTTGCTGTTAATTATAAATCCAAAAAGCTTAGAGTAAATATTGGTGGTGCTGGAAATAAGTACGATGGTGATCATTTTGGAAATATAATATGGATGAGTAATCCGGGTGATGTTGAAAAGGATTATGAATGGTACAGAAATACCGGCACAAAAACTTCAATGAATGTATTTACAAAATTGAATTATCAGGTAGTTAATTATTTGTTTGTTTATGGAGATGTTCAGTATCGCCATATTGATTATGATATGGCAGGTTATGATTATGATTTAATGCCTGATGGTTCACAAAAAGATTTAACTAAATCACACACTTTTGATTTTATTAACCCAAAAGCCGGTTTGTATTATTTTATAAATGATAAGATGAAAACTTATGCATCATTTGCAGTATCAAATCGTGAACCAACACGAACAAATTTTAAAGATGCAACAGGTGATCCAAATAAAACGCCATTAGCCGAGAAGCTTAATGATATTGAGTTTGGATATATGTACGCTAATCCAAGTTTTAACTTTGGACTGAATTTATACTATATGGACTATGAAAATCAGTTGGTTCCAACAGGTGAGAAATCCAGCGTAGGTTATGATATTATGACTAATGTTCCTGAGAGTTATCGTGCCGGTATTGAGTTTTCAGTTGGTCTTAAACCTTTCAGTGCTTTGAGTATTGATGGAAATGTAACATTAAGTCAGAATAAGATTAAAAACTTCACATCATGGGCTTATGCATACGATGAAATGTGGAACGAAACTCTGGAATCATTTGATTTAGGTGAGACAAATATTGCTTATTCCCCAAATATTATTTCATCGGGTATTGTTTCTTACAAACCAATTAGCGGATTAAATATCAGCTGGGTTTCAAAATATGTGGGTGACCAGTATTTTGATAATACATCAAATGAGAATAGAATGCTGGATGCATATTGGGTAAATAATCTTCAATTGGATTATTCATTTAACACTAAACTTTTTAGCCAGGTGCAATTAAAATTCATGGTTAATAATATTCTTAATGTGGAATATTCAAATAATGCTTACGGCGGAATTTGGTACGAGCAGGTAGCAGAACAAACCTGGGCTTATTATTATCCACAAGCAGGAATTAATTTTATGGGTGGTTTGGTACTGACTTTTTAAAATACTTTATAGTATTTTGACCGGAATGATCTTGATGATTGTTCCGGTTATTATTTTTAAATGGAATAAAATCCAAATATTATTTTTAATTCTAAAAAAAATAGATTTATTTTATAAAGGTTTCTTTTGACACTAACAAGTATTTATTAATACCTAGTTTATATAAATGAATAGTGGTATGTTAAAATTATCTATGGAAAAATATAGATATATGTTCTGCATGGTAATTATGTTTATAGTTACATTAAAAGTTTATTCTCAAGGAAACTATAAAATAGAATATATAGATAGTATATCTGATGAGTAACCCAAAAACATGGAATTATGCACTAGTTCTATTACAAAAATAAATTTTAAGTTGAACTCTAAAAATGATCTATACTATAATGTGGAAGTTTCTGAAGAAATGGTTACACTAAAAAACAACCATTTTTTTATTAAAAATATTTTTTTTGATGAAAATTCTGGGGTGGTCGATTTTAGTGTTTTTAATAGTAAAGGGAAAAAACAAAATGTAGAATCTGTAATGTCAGATGTGCAGATTCAAGGAGTGTTTTATCATGATGCAAAAAAAGTATCAATAGAAAAAGATTTTGAAAATAAAGGTGAGGAGTTTACTTTTTATTATTTGAAAAATTATACAGATACAAAATACTTTAATAGAATATTCTTTAATGATAGTTATCCTATATTGCGTAAAGAAATTGTCTTTTTTGTACAAAAATGGTTAGAAATTGAAATATTGGAGATGAATTTTAAAGGATATAATATATACAAAGAAATTAAAGAGACCCATGTTGGTAAAGAGATAAAATATATTGCAACAGAATTGCCCCCACTTGATGAAAAACCATATTCTCCACCAATTGCAAAATCATACCCACACCTTGTAATTCTCATGAAATCATATGAGAATAATGATGATCATTTCAGTATATTGAGTAATGTCTATGATCTTTTTAGTTATTATATTCAGCTATACTCTCAAGTAAATAATGAATCTGAAAACTTACAATCATTTGTTGAAGATTTGTTGAATGAGTGCGAAACCGAAATGTGCAAAATAGAAACTCTCTTTTATTGGGTGCAGGATAATATACGATATATTGCGTTTGAGAATGGAATTATGGGATTTAAACCAGAGGGAGCATATCAAGTATTTTATAATAGGTATGGAGATTGTAAGGGCAAAGCAAATCTACTTAAAGAGATGTTGATTTTGGCAGGGTTTGATGCAAAATTGGGATGGATCGGGACTAGAAGTATTCCATATGATTATTCTATACCTAGTTTGTTGGTTGATAATCATATGATATGTGTATTAGATTTTGATGGGAATAGATATTTTTTAGATGCAACTGAAGAGTATATACCAATAAATGAATATGCTCAGAGAATTCAGGGAAGACAAGTTTTATTTGCTGATGGGAATTCCTATATAATTGATACAGTTCCTGCTGAATTGGAAATTTATTCTGGGACAACAAAAGAGTTTAGTTGCTCATATGATAATGATAAATTAGTTGGGGTTGCTTCTGTTAATTACTCTGGGGAGTTGAAGACATACTTTTTACGCAACTATCATACATCAAATACATCTTTAAGGGAAGAGCAATTTAATGATTTTCTTGAGAATTATAATAATAATATAATAATTGTTAATGTACAACAGGGAGACTTTGACGATCGATCTATTCCAATACAAATTGACTATAATTTTGAAGTATCAAACAAAGTTTTTAATATCAATAATTCTGTTTATTTAAACTTGGAATTCGATAAAGAATTGTTTGATATGACGATAGATACAACAAGGATTATAGATTTTGACTTACAACAAAGCCAATATTTTGTTACTAATGGTGTGATGGAAATTCCATAATCGTATTATGTTGATTACCTACCCAGTAATGTAAGTATTTCAAGATATAGCTATGAAATTGATTTGAGCTATTCTGTTTCTGACAAAATAATATTATATAGCAAAAAAATCTACATTATTGATCCATTGATTAGGAAGAAGGATTTTAATGATTGGAATAGTTCAATTAATAAACTAAGAGAATTTTATAATGATCAGATAGTTCTAAAAAAAATAGACAATGAAAAACAATAGCTTCTATATTCTTTTAATCCCTATCTTATTAATATTTGTTAGCGATAATGTTCATGCAGAAAATTATCATGGGCATAGGACGATTTCTGATGAAACAGGGGATGCTTATACACTTTATTTTAGTGAACACGATAATGATAAGTTTGAAATAACAGAGATTCCAGAAAAGTGGAAGAATGAATCAGCCGTAATTATCTGTCAAGAACATGTGTTTTCTTATCTGAGGGAAAAATGCTATTCTTATATCTCAGAATCATTCAGGCGAAGAGTAAAGCTTCAGGACAAAGCTGCAGTTGAACTTTTTTCAGAATTATATTTTATTAAAAGTGATGATATTTATAATATTAGAATAAACATATATAAACCAGATGGATCTGTTATCGATGTTTCAATTGATGATGCAGTTGAAGTAACTCAAGAGGTCCCTAGGATTTTTAGATATGGTAATATAAAGACATATCAGTATAATAAGCTCGCTGTTCCAAATTTAGAAATTGGAGATATTTTAGATTATGAAATCTCAGAAAAAAATGCAGACGTTAATGGATCAATCTATAGCTTAGTTTCTTCATATCCAATAATGAATCAGAGTTATGTGTTTACACTTGATATAGGTTTTTTATTGAAATTTAATTCTTATAATGGAGCTCCCAGTCTCGAGTATAATTCTAACGGTAAAGATTGTTATAACAGGGAAAGAGCTATTGTTAAAACTTATCGGATTGACGACTACGACAGAGAAAAAATTCCTGATATAAACTGGTTGAATATTTATAGATCATATCCTTATATAAAATTTACTATTTACTCACCTAGGGTATATAAGCACTTGGATTTTTATGTAACTAATCATGAAAAGAGAATTTCAGTAGATGAAGATATTAATTTTGACCTGCTAAGGCGTAATTATTGTGCAGGGTTAAATGTATATGGAAATCTTTCCTATTGTATTCATGAACCATCTTTATTACGAATGGCAAGAAAGGATGAATTGTTATGTGATAGTGAGATTGAGAAACTTGAATTATTAAACGAGATGTTCAGGTTTTTTTATTTTTATCATAATGAGTACACTAATGACATACATTATGGAGATGTTGAACCAAATAAATTTATTTATGTCTGGACCTTTAGAAGTCTGTTAAAATATTATAAAATAGATTCCGAATTTGTTATCTGTATAGATAAAGATATGGGAAGTGTGAAAAATGTTGTTTATGCATACGAATTGTATTTCGGGTTAAAGTTAAATTTGGACAAGGAGATTTATATATTCCCGTTTGATTTATATTCTGATTTTGGTGATATTCCGATTGAATTGCAAGGTTCGGAGGCATTAATATATGAAAAAATATATGCCGATAGCATTTAGCCTGAAATTGTCAGGTTGCCAAGCAATAATTATGAAAAAAATAAGTACTCGATTTTGTCACACGTTAGTATTTTAGAAGATTTTAAGAAAACTAAAATCGAAAACAAAAGCTCTTTCTATGGTAATATGAAATGTAGATATATTCCATTGTTTATTAGTGATTATACATTCTGTTATAAAGATTGGGATGAGTTTCATACTTATGATTATCTGAATACTTATTATAAAATAGGTTTCGGTATACGAGATGAAGGTCAAGCTCTAAAAAATAAATCAGATAACTCCAATGAAGAATTATTGGAACTTCAAAAGGAGTATTATGACTCTAATTTTGAATTTACTATTGAGTCATACGATTTATTATCAGTGACAAATTTTAACAGTATTACTGAGGATAAAAAGCTTGAAGTGTCAAATGAGATGATTGTGAGTGATGTAATATTTAAAATAGGTAGTGATTATGGTTTAAATATTGGTTATTTGATTGGAGAACAAATTAAATTGGAGGGAAGTGAATTAGATAGAAAGTGTGATATTATCCGCGATTATGCAGCAAACTATTCTATTGAAATTGTTTTAACTATTCCGGAAGGATATACTATTAGTGATATATCACCATTAATTACTATTGTTGAAAATGAATAAGGTAGTTTTAAAAGTGACGCGAAATTGATAGATAATGATTTGATAATTAAAACAGAGAAAATATATAAAAATTCTGAAGAATCAGCATCTAATTTTAAAAACTATATTGAGTTTACTGATGCTGCTTATAATTTTTCACAGAGTAAAATAATATTAGAGAAGATCAATTAATAGATTCTATTTATGAAGAAATTATTTATCACAGTTTTTGTTGTCGTTTTTTCAATATCGCTATTTTGTCAAAACACGAATTTTTTTATTGGTTCAGGGACAACATATTTAACAGATTTTGGTAAAACACCAGTAAAGGTTATGGAAGGACCTTTGGGTGATTTTGGACTTGAAGGTGATTTATACTATACAAGACTTTTTTATTGGGCACCCTTATCTAAATCTTTTATACTGAGGTATAATATACATGAGTTTAATGCTGATAAAGCTCTTGCAGTAGATGTATTTCCATCAGTAAGTATTTCATTTTTCAAAGAATGTCCATTAGTTTTATTGTGTAGCTCTAATTTACATGGATTATTATCAGTGAACATTCCTGTATATCTAAGTTATGAATCAGGCCTAGGGTCAACATTACAAACTGAAGAGATAAGTGGTTACTCTTTAGGAGTAGGTGTCGAGTTTAATAGAGCCCCAATTATAGATGATGGTAGGTACGATATATATAAATTGAATTGGTTTCAACCTGTTGCTTTAGTCGGAGTGAGATACTGGAATAAAAGGTATATATTAAAAGAAATCAACTTTAAACTTGGTTTTGGAATACCACGAGAAAGTCCCAAGTATGATTTCTTTCAATTTGTATCGTCGGATGATGAAATAATCATGGGTAAGTCAAGTTCATTTACTTTTAGATTAACATGGATACGTTACATTAAATACTAGACTAAGGTATAACTAATTTACTTCTTTAAAACAATAGGAGATGCTTGTCAGTAGTTTTTGTGCAAAAAACCTATCTTTGCAAAACAATTCTATTATATGAACTATTACAAAATACTGCGACTTAACAGGCTTATAAAGAGCGACCGGATTAAGATCTTTGGTGTTGCGGTTTTGTATATGTTAAAAAAACGATATTTGAATGTATTTCTTGACCCAAATCTTACATGTAATTTCAGATGCAGGATGTGTTATTTCTCAGATCCTGAATATAAACCTGAGAAAAAGCGCATGGATGATGAGATAATTAAAAAAGTGGCCGAGAACTTTTTTAAATATGCATTGAAATTACAAATTGGTTGTGGTGCGGAGCCTGGTTTGTTTAAGAACAATGAACTAATTATCAATGAAGCAAAAAGATTTTCTGTTCCTCATATTTCATTTACAACAAATGCGTCCTTGCTGGATTATGATAAAATGAAATCACTAGCAGAGTCTGGTTTGGATGAAATAATTATCTCAATGCATGGAACTCAAAAAGAGGTTTACGAATCAATGATGCCGGGAGCAAAGTTTGAGAAATTGCATGAGGTTTTGAAAGCTATTGGAGGTATTAAAACTGATTTTCCAAATTTTAAATTGAGAATAAACTATACAGTAAATCCTGATAATATTGAAGATCTGGTTCATTTTACTGACTATCTTGAAAATTATAAAATTGATACTCTTCAAATAAGACCTATAAGAAAGATTGGTAATTCTTCATATTCTGATTTTGATCTAAAAAGAAAACAGGAAGAATATTCAAAAGTTGTTGAAATTCTTGAAAACAAGTGCCGCGAAAGATCAGTAGTGAGTTTAATAACACATAATTTACCAGAGGAACAGCTCTATAAGCAGACATTGGATGTAGCAAAATATACATATTGCTATATTTCACCTAAGTATTTTGGTGTAGATGATTATTCTTTGGAAGAATCTAGCTATAGAAAGCATTTAAAGAAAAATCGTTTTTTTACTAAAGTGTTGAGAGATGTTTTCCTAACCAGAAACAGGACAGTGGAAGCATCACAGAATTTTGGGAATTATGATGTTGAGATATAAAAATGCTTTATTACTTTTAGAGAGATTTACTCATAAAGCAGTCAATCAAGTCAGTAATAATATGTAATAATAGTCCGATAGCGATTACTCGTGTTTTTTTGATAAATAAAAATAATATGTATAAAGCAATTGCAAAATACGAGTGTAAAAAGTGAAATCCAATACTGCATCTTTCAGCAACAAAAATCGGATCTGCAAATAAATGATCAAGATCAATTAATAGTGTTGACAATAGTATGACATATACTCTTTTCCAATTGTCTTTATAAAATACTAATGCAATTATAAGAGGCAGCAGTATATGTAAAGAATAATGAATAATTGACTGTAGAAACATATTAAGCAATGATATTTATTCAAAACAAAAAGCTGTCTAATTTTAGACAGCTTTTGTTTTATCTAGGGTTTATTAATTAAACAGTTGCTACAGCTTCAACAGCTTCACCACCTTTAGTAATCGCCTCTTCGTTCATAGGAAGAAGTTTATGATTACGAGCAGGAATAGACTTCTTTAATCCTTTGATTACGTTTTCCATTTTTACAATAGGTTTAATTTTAAGATAAGCACCTAAAACTGCCATATTGAAAACTTTAGCATTCCCTAATCCTGTAGCAACTTTTGTTGCTTCGACTTTATAAATGTTTATGTCAGTACGTTCGGGATGACGAGTAATACCGTTAGGATCATACAATAATGTTCCACCAGGCTTAACCATTGGTTCAAATTTGTCCATTGATTGCTGGTTGAGAATTATTGCAGTGTCGTATGCAGTTAAAATTGGAGAACTGATTCTATCATCACTGATAATTGCAGTAACGTTAGAGGTTCCACCTCTCATTTCTGGTCCGTATGATGGCATCCATGATACTTCTTGTCCTTGCATAAGGCCTGAGTAAGCAAGAATTTTACCCATTGAAAGAACACCTTGTCCACCAAATCCGGCAATAATTATTTCTTCAGTCATAATTTTAAATTTTAATTATTTACTAACAATTTCACCGTCCACTTTAATGTCTCCAAGTGGGTAAAACGGGAACATATTTTCTTCCATCCATTCGTTTGCTTTTACAGGAGGTAATTTCCAACCTGAGTTACAGTTAGAAACGATTTCGATAAAAGAAACACCTCTTTTTAGTTCCTGACTTTCGAAAGCTTTACGAATAGCTTTTTTCGCTTTTCTTACGTTACGTGGTGTGTGAACAGAATGTCTGCTTACTGAATATACTCCAGGTAAGTTTGCTACAAGCTCAGTCATTTTAATTGGATTACCCATCATTTCAACATCACGACCGAAAGGACATGTAGATGCTGGCATTCCTGGTAAAGTTGTTGGAGCCATCTGACCACCTGTCATACCATAAATACCGTTGTTAATAAAGATAATTGTAATATTCTCACCTCGGTTACATGCGTGAATTGTTTCAGCAGTGCCAATAGCAGCAAGGTCACCATCACCCTGATATGTAAATACATATTTCTCAGGCATTACTCTTTTAATAGCAGTTGCAACTGCAGGAGCGCGACCGTGAGCTGCTTGTTGAAAGTCGATATCCAAAAAGTTATACATTAAAACAGAGCATCCTACAGGGGAAACACCAATAGTTTCACTTTGAATGTCCATTTCTTCAATTACCTCCGCAACAAGACGGTGTGCAGTACCATGACCGCATCCCGGACAGTAACTTAAAGTCGTATCTGTCATTATCTTGCTTTTTTTGTAAACAAGATTTTCTTCTTTAATTATATCTTGAATTGTGATTTCAGCCATGATTTAACCTCCTATTATTTTTTGTTCCAATGCTTCGACAATTTCCTCAGGTGCAGGAATAACTCCACCAAGGCGTCCAAAATGCTCAACTGGCACTTTAAACTTAGTCGCAAGTTGTACATCCTCAACCATTTGTCCTGCACTCATTTCCACTGCTAAGAATCCTTTAACTTTATCAGCAAGTTCGCTAAGTACTTTTGTTGGGAATGGGAAAAGAGTTATTAAACGAACGATACCTACTTTTACTCCTTTAGCTCTAAGAATATCCATAGCTTTCATACTTAAACGTGATGATGATCCGTAAGCAACGATTATATAATCAGCGTCTTCAGTATTAATAAGTTCGTAACGTACTTCATTTTCTTTTACCTCTTCGTATTTTCTTATAAGCTTTCTGTTAAACTCTTCTTGTTTCGCAGCAACTAAGTCAAGAGATGTAATAATGTTTCTTTCACGAGATTCTGGTTTTCCTGTAGTTGCCCAAGGACATTGTTTGATAATATCTTGTGGATCTCTTCTTTGTTTTTGTTCTCCAATTTCAACTTTTTCCATCATCTGGCCAATAATACCATCAGATTGAATCATAACAGGGTTACGATATTTAAAAGCTAAATCGAATCCTAATTCAACAAAGTCGTACATTTCCTGAACTGAAGCAGGAGCAAGTACAATAAGTCTGTAATCACCGTGTCCACCACATTTAGTTGACTGGAAGTAGTCAGACTGAGAAGGTTGAATAGTACCTAAACCAGGTCCCCCTCTAACCACGTTTAAAATCAAACATGGTAGCTCGGCACCAGCAATATATGAAATACCTTCTTGTTTTAAACTAATACCAGGACTTGATGATGATGTCATAGCCATACGTCCGCAAGATGCAGCACCATATATCATGTTGATAGCAGCAACTTCACTTTCGGCCTGTAACACAACCATTCCTGTTCTTTCGTGGGGTTTTTCAGCCATCAGATATTCAATAACCTCTGATTGAGGAGTAATAGGATATCCGAAATAAGCATCAGCCCCTGAGCGTATAGCAGCTTCTGCTATCGCTTCATTACCTTTCATTAACCTTAATTCTTTTTCCATTTCGTCTAAATTTTTATGTGATTAAATCAGGCCACTTTAACCTTATAAACAGATATTACACCATCCGGGCATACAATTGCACAGTTCTGACAACCAATACAAGCATCCGGATTTTTCATGTAAGAGTAATTGTAACCCTTACCGTTTACTTCATTAGCTAAATCAAGTACATCCTGAGGACATGCAGGCACACAAACACCGCAACCTTTACATGCTTCAACATCTACTACTATAGCTCCTCTGATTTTTGCCATAATTATATTGTTTTAGTTTAATTATTTCTGTCTTCAAAAGTAAAAAAAAAATTTAATTCTGAAAATGTTTCTTGACAGGTTTGGGGCTATTTTGAATGGTTTATTTGATATAGGCTATTTGACGCTATTAAATTGCCTATAGTCAGTTAGTTAAGCTAGCTAAAATTTATTAACAGGCTTGTTTATAAATATGTCGGGAAATACTGAAATTCATTAAAAATTCTATTTAAACTGTTGGGGTTTAATAGCATTAAAGTAATGTTAATAATAGTATTTACAATATAATGTAAAATTGCATAAACTTTAATTTTAACTAGAATAATTAAAATATTTACTAATTTTGACAGATAAAATTGATTATTATGGATATGCTAGAATTAATAAAATCACGTAGAAGTCCACGTGGTTTCTTGGATAAAAAAGTTAGTGAAGAAGATTTAATGAAGATGTTTGATGCAGCACGATGGGCTGCGTCGTCGTATAATGGACAACCATGGAGGTTTATTTATGCAGATAAGGAAAAAAATCCTGAATTGTATGAAACACTTCTAGGAATCCTGGTTCCTTTTAATCAAGCATGGGCAAAAGCTGCACCAGTTTTAGTGCTCACAATGGCAAGGGTAAAATATGAACTTAGTGAAGAGGATTATAAACATTCCTGGCACGATTTGGGGCTTGCTATGGGTAATATGACAATAATGGCACAATCTTTAGGTATTTCACTACATCCTATGGGTGGCTTTGATGCTGCAAAAGCTCGTGAGGAATTAAATATTCCCGACAGATTGGACCCGGTAACTATTGTAGCTGTTGGTTATGGTGGTATGCCTGGAAATTTACCGCTCGATATATTTAAAATTGAACAAGAAGTAAGAGTTCGAAAAGAAATCGAAGAAATTGCTTTTAATAAGCCTTTTGAAGACGAATAATGACTAGTTTACAATAAAACTAAAACTATAAATACTAAAGAATTATGAAAAAACTACTATTGTGGGGCTTAATTACTGTTATCATGTCTGGTGTTACATTTGCTCAAGATATTGTAACAACAAGACCCCAAAAAAAAGCGGTTGTGCTTGAAGAGTTTACAGGAATTAATTGTCCGGCTTGTCCTTATGGGCATGATGCCGCAGAAGAATTATTGGGGAATTATCCTGAGAAAGTATTCATAATTAATATTCATACCGGATACTATGCAACACCTTCTGAAGGACAGCCCGATTATCGTACATCATTTGGCAGTGGCTTAGAAGGACAGAGTGGCTTAGGAGGGTATCCATCAGCTACTATTAACAGACATTTGTTTGTTGATTTGTCAGAAGAAGGAGGTACTGCCTTATACAGAGATGCATGGCCAGCAGCAGCAGATAGAATCTTTGAAGAATCTTCGCCTGTTAACCTTGGCGTATCAACAGTATATAATTCTGATACACGTGAAGTTTCAGTAACAGTTGAAGCATATTATGTTGAAGGCTTACCATTTGGTATTGAATCAAACTTTTTTCAAGTAGCACTAGTTGAAAATCATGTTATTGGTTATCAAAATGGTGGAGGTTCGTCTTATGATCATAAACATATGTTACGCCATTTGCTAACTGGTCAATGGGGTGATGAGATCGAAGATATTGAAGCCGGTACAGTTGTAAATAGAACATATACTTATACTCTAGATGAAGAGTTTGTTGCTGAGAATTGTAATATCGTTGCATTTATTACAGAAACAAAACAAGAAGTGTTAACCGGAGTAGAAGTCCCTATTATTGATGGCTTGCATAATGGTGAGATTGAATCAGATTACGGACGTTTATTTACTAACGAGCCCTTAGCTTCAGGAGAATCAGGAATTGTGTCAGATTTTGATGTTACTTTAATAAATGGGTTAAACGAATCTCAAAATGTTACTTTAAGTTTAGATAATGATGCCCCTGCAGATTGGGATGTGTCTTTTTCTGTTAATGAAGTTCTTTATACTGAATCAGCAAGTTTAACACTTGATCCGGATGAGATTAAAAATGTAGTTATAAGTGTTACTCCAGGTACTACTGTTGGAGTTGCACATTGTGAGTTGACATTAACCAGCGATTCTTATCCTGCAGAACCTGAAAAAATTGCTGAAGTTTTTGTTGTTTCTGGCGTTGATAATTTAATAGTTAATGGTTCTGGGACAAGTAATTCAATTGTTAGCTCAGATTATCAAGAGGTATATACAACTGGTTTAAGTGAAGCTGGTTGCAATACTACCGGTGCAATACCAGGTTATACATTGGAGCAAGCCAGTGAGTTAGGATTATTGGCAAATGTCGATAATATTTATATGAATATAGGAGGAACATTACAGGTATTGACTGAAGGTCAAGCAGATGTTTTAACTTCATTTGTCAATGATGGTGGTAATATCTTAATAGCAGGACAGGATATAGGAAAAGATATTTGGGGTACAACAGGAACTTCTACCGGGATCAAACAAAAAATGTTCTACCAAAATTATATTTCTGCCAGTTATTTAGATGATGGAGCTTCAACAAATAATGCAATTAGCTCAACTGTTGATTCAATATATAGCGGAATTACTAGTGTCAGTTTATATAATGCATATTCGGATGAGTTTGCTCCTGATGAAGTTAAAGCATACGGAAATGCAAGTGAAATTCTTTATTATCCAAATGGAGAAGCTGCCGGAGTTAAAAACTATAAAGGATCTGGTAAAGTTGCATATTTTGCTTTTGGATTAGAGCAAATTCAAGATGAGAATTCAAGAAATGATATTATTGATAGAACTTATCAATGGTTTACAGGTTGGGAGGGAAGCGATGTCTCTAAAATTGAGAGAGTAAATCTTGAATTATTCCCTAATCCTGTAACTAATGAACTTCATATTTTAGATTTTGAAAATGAAAGTGTTTATACAATATTTAATATTAGTGGGCAGGTTGTAAAATCCTGAAGGCTTGTTGAGAAATTAGATGTTTCCGAATTAAATTCAGGAATTTACTTCTTAGAAATATCTGATGTAAATAATACATACAGAAAGAAATTCACCAAGCAATAATAGACTGAGTATAAAAAATGCCGACACTGTCGGCATTTTTTATATGTATTTAACTTTGATAATAACAATTAGATCGGCATCAAATTTAAAGCTAAATTTATTAAAATTTGGTTTGCTCATTCCTTTGTGGATATAATTTGAAAAGCCATAGCCTTCAACCGGTACAAAACATTTAAATGTCATTTCACCATCTTCATTTTCATCATCTAGTAAGGCAATACCATATGTTCCCTTTGGGATATCTGTATAATTCAAACAAATAAATCCATTACGAACGAAATTTTTGTCAACAATTTTTTCAATAGTTGGCTTCTCTGATTTAAAATCATCATTATTTGTGAAGAATGCTAATTTAATAGTTCCCTTTGTGTTTCGAATCCCACCAATTTTAATAGTTAATTTTTGTGCATTAATGCAAAATGAATTTGCAATTATAACAGCAATAATTAAGATTGAGCGTGACATAGTATATTTGGTTTAATGAATAAATTTACGAAATTATCTTATCGCTTTGTCAATAAGATCAAATTTAATGTCAAAATGCCTAAAAAGAGTTATAGATTTAAAAGTTGAACAAGATATTTATAAATTAATCACTTTTTCTATATTCGGAGGGTGTCATTCCGGTTATGCTTTTAAAAACAGTAAAGAATGAAGATTTACTGCTAAAACCACATTCATAACCAATTCCCTCAATTTAATAGTCATTTTTTCTCATTAGCAGCTCTTTAACTTTTTTTACTCTATATTCGTTAATAAAACCAAAAAAATTATTATTCATTTCTGTACTTAGGACTTCTGTAATATTATGCTTTGGTATACCCGTTTGATTACTTAACCACGTCATATTAATGTCAGGTTTAAGATAGGCCTCAGTATCTTCAACAAAACTAATAATTCTGTTTTTTATCTCAGATTTCCTAGCATCAGTTAAAACAGACTTTGCATATTTCTCTTTGCTTATTTCATTTGTTTTTTCCGGGATAAAAATTCTTTTTTGCCTTAAGCCATAAAATCCAAAGATGTATATCAGTATCAAAAGAGCTGAATAGTTATAAATATAATGTGGAGGAATAGAGTTAGGAGCACTTACTAAAACAATACCCAATATTAATGAAAAACCACAATAGAGATTGTAAATTATAATTAAAAATAAAAGCCATTTTAGATTATTCTCTTTTTGGATGGCAGAGAATTCGTTTTCAAGTTTCTTTCTGTGCTTGGAAACCATTATAATACTTAAGTAATTATAGATAATCCATGATATTACTGATGCTATAGAGAAAGCATATCTAAACCATTGGTTAGAATCTGAAAGGAAGAAATCATTTAATGTAAATTTTTGTTTTAAGATGTATGTACTTAATTCAAAAACTATATATGGAGTAAGATGTAATAATTGTAACTTCTGTAGTTTGAAGTTAGGTGTAGTTAATGACTTTACGTAAAGATAAAAGGCAGGGTTAAAAAGCAAAAAGGAACTTGATAACATTGGAGTTCCCCAAAGTAAAAAGTCAATTCCGCAGGATAAAAATTCAATTGCTAACAGAAATAGCCAAGCTGATAATATCTTATCCTGGACCTGAGCCTTTGGTTTTGCCGCTATTATAATCCCAGCAAAAAGACTTTGTGATAAGCCAATCCAGATAACTGTCTCTAACATTTTAATTTGGTTTGTTTCTTAACGAATATAAGTTTCAATTATTATCAAGCTAATCACTTAATAATAAGTAAAAGCAAAATATTTGGTTCAGAATATAAATCTCGGACTTTTTTAAGAAATAATAAAATTAATTTGCATTGTATTATAATATGTAATATCTTTGACCAAATGGTTAAACCAAAAAGATAAACTAAAAAGTTAAACATTATGGTTAATGATAATGTAGAAAATGTAGAAGAAAAAATAATTGACGCAGCAGCTGATGAATTTGAGGAGAAAGGCTTTGCCGGTGCCAGAATGCAGCAGATTGCTGACAGGGCTGGTATAAATAAAGCTCTCGTTCATTATTATTTCAGGTCTAAGGAAAAACTATTTGAGAAAGTTTTTATGATCGTAGCAAAAAAGGCTTTTAAGAAATTTACTTTGGTCTTAGATACAGAAGGAACTGTTTTTGAAAAGATTACAAACTTTTTTGAAATTCATCAGGATTTTTTATGGAAGAATAGGAATTTTCCTGTATTCTTTTTAAATGAGATCAATAGAAACCCGCAACTAATAAAAAAAGTTCTGAGCAATATCGATTTTGTTGAAATGAATATGTCATTAATTGACCAGATCAATGCTGAGAAAGAGCAGGGGATTATTCGAAAGGATATTAATACTCCTAATTTAATGGTGAATATTATTTCTTTATCTATTTTTCCATATATAGGACAACCAGTTATTTCTGAAATAATTTCTCGTGTAAATTATGATTATAAGACATTTTTAATGGAGCATAGAAAACAACTAGCTCAATTTGTAATTAATTCGATAAAAGCATAAAGATGAGAATTAAATTAATAATAGCTTATGCAGTAATTCCTTTGGGATTATTTTCACAAAGTATAAGTTTGGATTCATGTCTGAATCTTGCAGAAAAAGCATATCCTTTAAAAAAAAAAGAAGAACTTTTAAGGCAATCAGTTGAGATTAATAATAAAATATCTACGATAGCTTACTATCCATCTTTAAAGATAAATGCACAAGCGACTTGGCAAACAGATGTAACTATGTTGGAGGTTGATAATCCAATGTTTGCTGATATGCTGCCAGATGTCAGTAAAGACCAGTACAAAGTTTATGCTGAGTTTAGTCAGACAATTTGGGATGGAGGTATTACACAAAGTAGAAAAGAACTTGAAAATGCCGGACTTCAAACTGATTTGCAGAGAATAAATGTGGATATATATCATTATAAGGAACAGCTAGTTGATTTGTTTTTTGCTGCTTTGAATTTGCAAAAGCAAATTGAAATTCTGCAAATGAAGGAATGGCAGATTGACAATGTTATTTCTGATTTGCGTGCAGCAAAGGATAACGATGCAGCTATGCAGGTTCAGATAGATGTGTTACTTGCAGAGAAACTAGTCTTAAAACAGAATATTACAGAACTTCAGTTTGAAGTAAATTCTTTAATCAAACTATTTTCTGAATATTGTAATACAGAATTTGACGAATTATCTATCTTTTTAGTTCCAACACCAGAATTATCATTAAATGAAGTAATGACTCGTCCGGAACTTCTGTTGTTTGATTATAGCTCAGACCAAATTTTAGCCGGAAAAGATTTGCTAAAATCAGCTCGTAATCCTAAAGTTTTTGCTTTTGCACAGGCTGGTTACGGAAGGCCGGGATTAAATATGTTAAGTAATGAGTTTCAACCTTATGCAATTGTAGGTGCTAAATTTGTCTGGACACCATGGGAATGGAATAAGACAAAGAATGAAATGCAATTACTCGAAATAAAGTCTGATATTGTTAGAAATAATGAACAGGTGTTTCTTTTACATCAAAATGCAAAACTTGAGGCGCAATCTGAGAAAATTGAAAAAATCAATGCAATTTCAGAACAAGATGAATCAATATTAGAGCTTCGGGAGAGTATTACAAAGACTTACTTGGTTCAGTTAAATAATGGTGTTATTAAATCTTCTGATTACCTAAATGTTTTAAATGACGAAAATACACAACGTTTAAAAATGGAACTGCACCAGTTGCTTTTATATCAGGCAATTGTAAAATATAATATGTTAAAAGGTGAACTTTATGAATAGTTATTTTAGAGAGAATAAAATGAAAAGACGTTTTTTTAGTACTATCGGTTTAATAGTAATTGTTTCCTTGGGATTTTCTGTGTCTTCGTGTAATCGTGATAATAATGAAGCAGATGCATATGGGAATTTCGAAGCCATAGAAACCATAATTTCTGCAGAATCAAACGGAAAGCTTCTATATTTTGGTATTGACGAAGGACAGAGCTTAACTGCTGATTCTACAATAGGTATGATTGATACAATGCAGTTGCATTATCAAAAAGAACAAATATTGAGTAAAAAGGATGTCATCCAGTCTAAATTTGCAAATATTATTGCACAGGTAAATGTAGTCGAAGAACAGATTACTACTCTGGAGAAAGAAAAGGCAAGAGTTGAGAATTTATTAAAGTCTGGTGCAGCAACACAAAAGCAATTAGATGATATTAATGGCCATATTAATATTCTCAATAAACAAATGCTAACAATTAAAACTCAAAATGCTTCAATATTCGCTGAATTAGAATCTGTTGAGAGTAGTATCGCATTGATAGATGACCAGATTTCAAGAGCTGTAATTATCAATCCTGTCAAAGGAATAGTGCTTGAGAAATATGTTCAGCAATTTGAGATTGTTAATGCCGGTAAACCACTATATAAGCTTGCAGATCTAAGCGAAATCATATTACGCGCTTACGTTTCTGGAGATCAACTTGATGATTTTAAAATTGGACAAAAGGTTAATGTATATATAGATGCTGATAAAGACTCTAATCATGAATATGAAGGAGAAATAGTATGGGTATCATCAGAGGCAGAATTTACTCCTAAGATAATACAGACAAAAAAAGAAAGAGTAAACTTGGTTTATGCAGTTAAGATAAAAGTGAAAAATGACGGCAAAATAAAAATCGGAATGCCGGGAGAGGTAAGGATATAATAATGGAAGGCCGAAACGATGTGTTCGAATTACCAACTCCCAACTTCCAACTCGCAACTCGTCACTCGTCACTCGTCACTCCGAACTCTAGTCACTTGTCACTCCAAACTCGTAACTAATAAAATGAACAATAGTATTGAAATATATAATCTAAGCAAATCATTCAAGAAAGTACAAGCTCTTGATAATTTAAGCATGTCTGTAGAGTCAGGTGGGTTTTATGGTTTGATTGGTCCTGATGGTGCAGGAAAAACAACATTATTGAGAATTCTAACAAGTTTATTAATTCATGATACAGGTAAAGTTCTTGTTGGTGGGTTGGACCCTGTAAAGCAATACAAGAAACTTAGATTAAAGCTAGGATACATGCCGGGTAGATTTTCTTTATATCAGTATTTGAGTGTAGAAGAAAATCTTAGGTTTTTCGCACGAGTTTTTGGAACTACAATAAAGGAGAACTATCATTTAATAGCACCTGTTTACTCTCAGATAGAACCTTTTAAAGATAGACGTGCAGGTAAGCTTTCCGGTGGGATGAAACAAAAGTTAGCACTATCTTGTGCATTGGTACATAAACCTGAGATATTAATTCTTGACGAACCAACAACCGGAGTAGATGCTGTATCCAGACGAGAGTTCTGGGATATGTTAAAAGGCATTCGAGAGAAGGGGATTACAATTCTTGTGTCTACTCCATATATGGAAGAAGCAATATTGTGTGATAAAATATCACTGATGTTTGATTGTAAAGTCATTGATTCAGGAACACCTGATGAAATAACCAATAAATTTAATAAGAGAATTTTTAATATTAAAACTCCAAATGTAAGGTTGGTCTTAAAACTTGTTAGAGAAATGCCGGAACTGTTATCTGCCAATAGTTTTGGTCAGAGTCTGCATGTAGTAGCTAAGAGTGATGATTTGACAATGGATAAAATAGGCAATTATATTAAATCGAAATGTGATACGAATTTTGAAATTGAAGTATATAAAGCAGGGATTGAAGATTGTTTTATTGATTATATAATTAGTTAATAAATGAGTGAAGAAAATATCATAGAAGTTGAAAATCTTGTAAAGAAATTTGGTGACTTTACTGCTAATGATAATTTAACATTTTCGGTAAAGAAATCGGAGATTTTTGGTTTTCTTGGAGCTAATGGAGCCGGAAAAACAACTGCTATAAAGATTTTATGTGGTATTTCTTTTCCTACTTCGGGTAAAGTATGCGTTGCAGGTTATGATGCATATAAGCATAGAAATAAAATAAAGCAAAACATTGGATATATGAGTCAGGGTTTTTCTCTTTACGACGATCTGACAGTTAAAGAAAATATCGAATTTTATGCTGGCATTTATGGAGTGAAGAGAAAAGAAATTAAAGCTCGGTTTGCTGAGTTGGTTGATAAACTTCAGATTCATGAGCTTAAAAATAAGCTTGTTCGTGATTTGCCTTTAGGTTGGAAGCAAAAAATTGCTTTTTCTGTTGCTATTTTTCATAAGCCTAAAATAGTGTTTCTTGATGAGCCGACTTCAGGTGTAGATCCTATTACTAGACGTCAGTTCTGGGATTTGATTTATGAGGCAGTTGAAAGTGGAATTACAGTTTTTGTTACAACTCATTATATGGATGAAGCAGAGTATTGTGATAGATTGTCAATCATGGTTGATGGTAAAATTGAAGCAATGGGAACACCAATAGAACTAAAGGAGAAGTTCAATGCAAGTAATATGGACGATGTCTTTGTCAGATTGGCAAGGAAACAAATTATAAATGATTAAAAATGAAAAGGTTTCTGGCATTTTTAAGTAAGGAATTTCTGCATATTTTCAGAGATGTTAGAACAATAATGATATTGTTCTTGATTACTGTATTCCAGATACTGATTTTTGGATATGTCATTAAAAATGAAGTAAAGGATGCAAAGGTAGCTGTGCTGGATAAATCAAACGATATTATGACAGCAGGAATAATTAATAAAATGGATGCTGCAAATGATATTGAGATAGTTGGTTTATTAAACAGTTATGATGAAATAGAACATTATTTTAAATCAAACAAAGTAAAAGCTGTTGTTGTTTTTAAAGAAGATTTTGCAAATGATTATACAAGAGAGAAAAAAGCTGAAATTCAAATTATTCTTGATGCCAGTGAACCTAATTTAGCTAATTTACTTAGTTCATATATCTCTGCTATTTCTAAGGAGTACGCTGCAGAACGAAATATAGGTGCATCCCAAATCAAAGTGTCAATAGAACCACGAATGTTATTTAATGAGAATTTAAACTCAGCTTATATGTTTGTTCCAGGAACTATGGCACTTATACTTATGGTAATTACTGCGCTAATGAGTTCTATTTCAATCGTTAGGGAGAAAGAGATTGGAACAATGGAAGTATTATTGGTTTCACCTTTAAGGCCGATTCAAATAATCTTGGGAAAATTGGCACCATATGCAATCTTATCTGTAATAAACGCAATAAGTGTAATTGTTATTGGAAATTTAGTTTTTGAAGTTCCGATATTAGGGAATCCGCTTGTTTTGCTTTTAGTGAGTTTTACATTTATTTTAATGGCATTATCACTCGGCTTGTTTATTTCGACGGTTGCCAAAACCCAGCATGTAGCAATGTTTATTTCTATGTTTGGATTATTAATGCCAACTATGCTATTATCTGGTTTTATTTTTCCGATAGAAAATATGCCGATAGCCTTACAGTATTTTAGTAAAATAGTTCCAGCAAAGTATTTCCTTTTGGCTATAAAAAGTGTAATGCTAAAAGGTTTGGGATTATCATATATATGGAAAGAACTACTTGTATTACTTGGTATGACAGCATCATTTATTTTAATTAGTGTTAAGAAATTTAAAGTTAGGTTGGATTAATGAGGACATTACTGATATTATTACGAAAGGAATTTCTGCAAATTTTCAGGAACAGATTTATGTTGCCTCTAATATTTGTTTTACCATTCGTACAAACACTTATTCTTGTTTATGCAGCAACTCTTGAGTTAAAAAATGCTGATATTGTGATTGTTGACCAGGATCATTCGATAATGTCACAGACTCTGTGTTCAAAATTTGAAGCATCTCCATTTTTCTCAGTTGAATTTCAGAATAGTAATTATGACAAACTCGATAGATTATTACTAACTGAAGAAACAAAAGCTGTGTTAGTGATTCCAGAGAATTTTGAAAATGATTTACGTTCTGGAATTAAGACATCTTTACAGCTAAATTTGAATGCAATTGATGGACAAAGTGCTGGTTTAATTAATATTTATGTCGGCCAAACAGTTATGAGTCAACTTAGTAGTTTGAAGCCTTTTGTAAATAAGTCTCAATTAATGATCTTGCCTGCGAGCATCGAAACACATCCAAGATTTTGGTATAATCCAACACTGAATTTTAAACATTATATGTTACCCGGAATTTTGACAATACTTGTCAGTATGATTGGTATTTTCTTAACAGCATTAAATATTGTACGTGAAAAGGAAATGGGTACTATTGAACAAATAAATGTTACACCAATAAAAAAGTGGCAGTTTATTGCGGGTAAGTTATTACCATTCTGGATTATTGGGATTTTTGATCTTGCATTAGGTTTGGGAGTTGGAATGTTGTTATTCGATATGCCATTTGTAGGCTCACCATTAACATTATTGGTTTTTGCAGGTTTATATCTTGTTACTGCTATTGGTTTAGGCTTACTTGTTTCTGATTTCGCAAGCACCATCCAACAGGCTATGTTTACAATGTTTTTCTTTTTATTGATTTTTGTATTGATGTGTGGTATGTTTACTGCTGTAGAAAGTATGCCGCATTGGGCTCAGGTATTTAATAAGTTTAATCCGATGTATTATTTTATGCTTACAATACGGTCTGTTTTATTAAAAGGATCTCAAATTAAGGATATGCTATTTGAGTTTTTTGCACTATTAGTATATAGTGTTATATCAATATCTGTTGCTGTATGGCAGTATAAAAAGGTGCAGTAGTAGAAAAACAAAATCCAAAATTCAAAAATCAAATTCTTCCAAGTTCCATAATTTATAAATTTGAGAAATTTGGGGTTGGAGAGTGTGTCGTTTGCTCCGACATTAAAAACTTTTTTGCCCTTAGTTCTCGAAATAATATAATTCTCCGGACAGGCAAGTTTTGTTGCATAAATAGAGTATTGAAGTTTTTATCAGTAAACGCATAAATTGTTTATTTATAATTACAATAAAACAATTGCTGTAATTGAATAATAATACATTGTTAGAATTAATTTTTTCTATTTTGGTCCGAATTCATAAATATCACCGGTTTCTTTGAGTTCTGCCTCATTTACTAAAGAGAAAAAGGTGTTCCAAATCTTTTCTAAAGAATATGGAAGTGAAGCAATATTACATTTTTTTACAGTATCATTGTAAAAAATGCTGATTTCCCATTTGCCTCTTTGACCAATGGGGTTTTGCCTGAAAATATCGTCAATGTTTTTTATATCTGTATACCTCACCAGGTTTTGAATACTGTCAAATATGCTGTCATCAGGATTGGTGCATAGATCGGCTATTTTGTTTTCCCTTGTTCCAGCTTCATTTGCCGGCATCAATACGTCAGCTCTTATAAGTATACTGTCTTTGCTTAAAAGAAAGGCCTGATCAACATAAGCGGAGTTGGGGTGTGAAAATTTGATTATGATCGAATTTAACTTTATGCTGGGTTTATAAATAAGTTTTTTTGAATAATAAGCTGCATGATAATTGCTTACAGGTTCAAATCTTGAGTCAAATCCGGATAGAACCAATGAGTCTTCGTCAATATGGTCAATCCAATATAGTTCAATATGTTTAAAAACTTCAGTGCTGTCTGATCCGGGAAAGCAAACCTCAACTCCGAGTAAACTGTCCTGAAGTAGGAAATATCTGGAATAATTATTGTCTTTTTTCAGGTAAAACCTGTCGAATGAGACAATAGAAAGGAAATCTTTATCAATCCATTCATAGTCGGTAAGAATAACTTCTTTTTCACTGTCCTTATTTCTGCTACATGATAGCAACAGCATTATGCTTACGATTGTCAGAATAATTGTCCGGCTTTGCATGAATTGTCTGTTTTTAATGTAAAACTAATATTTTTGGATAATTCTACAAAGATTCACAAAGGCTAATTTTGGGTATGTACTCTTTTGCCGGATTTATCATTAATTACATATACCGTGAGCAGCATTATAGGGACTTATCCTAATCTATAGGTTTGTACCCAATTGATTCAATGGTTTCTTTTACCTTTTTGATATTAATGCCATCACCTTCGAGTGTCACGGTTTTAGAGCCCAGATCTACTTTGGCTGTTTTAATGAAAGGCAGGTTCTGCAGGTTGTTTTCTACGTTTGTTTTACAATGATTACATGTCATTCCTTCTATTTTGATCGTTTTGGTTTCCATATTATTTTTATTATTAGTTAATTGTGTTGTTGAATTGCTTTTTGACTTACGATATTTTTGAATGTACCCATTTATAATTAGAGCAGACAAAGTTATTGCAGACAATAGTTGCCAGATTGGTAATCCTGAATCATGATGGTGTGAAAATTGTTGACTTGTCATTTCAATGAACCAATTAATTGGCAAAATGTAGTCTATTAGTAATCCAAAACCTAAAGCCCCTGCAATTATTGTTGCCAAATAAGCAAAAAGACTTCTTTTACCCATGACTTTACCAATCATTGTAATTGTTGCTGCATTTGTCGCAGGTCCTGCCATTAGTAGAACAAATGCAGCTCCCGGACTTAAACCTTTTAAAATTAGAACTGCAGCTAAAGGAATAGATCCTGTAGCGCAAATATACAGAGGTATTGAGACAGCGAGCACCAATAGCATTTGTACTAGAGGAGGTAGTGCTAAAATGTCAAAGAAATTGTCAGGAATTATTGCTGATATTATTGCAGCTAAAAATAAACCTATGACTAACCATTTTGATATATCCTGAATAAAGTCAACAAAACCATATTTAAATACATCATAAATTTTTTGAGAAAACTTTCTCTTTTGTCTTTCTCTCGTGTGAGGTTTAATTTTATGTTCTTCATTTTTAGTTATTACACTTGTAACTAAACCACCTGTTATACCTGTTACAAGAGCTGCTATAGGTCTGATGATTGCAAATGGCAATCCCATCAGAGAAAATGTTGCAAGAATTGAATCCACACCGGTTTGAGGTGTTGATATCAGGAAAGAAACTGTACCGCCTTTTGATGCTCCATTTGAGTAAAATGCCATTCCTGTTGGTATTACACCACATGAACATAAAGGAAGAGGTATTCCAAATATTGATGATAGGACAGAGGAGCGTAGTGGTTTACCACTAAAATATTTTTCGATTTGACTTTGTGGAACAAATGAATAAAGTAATCCGGCAAAGAAAAAACCGAGTAAAAGATACGGAGACATTTCAGCAAGTATCCTGACAAAGTCTTTAAAAAATGTAATAATATAATCAAGCACTTCAATAAGGCACATTTTTTATTACAAAGTTACGACAGCCTTAAAGAGTTTATGTTACATGATTTTGGAAAAGATTTATATTATTTTTGGCTTAAACATTATCCAGCGGTTTCCGGCGATTTTCTTTAAGTTTCTTGAAGTGGGACGGGCTAAGCCCGGTTATTTTCCTGAACTGGTTTGAAAGATGTTGAACACTGCTGTAACCAAGCTGGTAGGATATTTCGTTAAGCGTAAGTTCATCATAAACCAAAAGTTCTTTTACCTTTTCGATCTTTTGATTGATAATATATTTTTCAATTGTAATGCCTTCGACAGATGAGAAAAGATTACTAAGATATGAATAGTCATGGGCTAACTTTGATGCGATGTATCCGGATATGTTCTGAGCATTAAAAGGGTTACCGGAAAAATGGACTTCTTCTATGATAAGAGTTTTTATATTGTCGATAATTTTACTTTTTTTATCGTCTATTAGTTCAAAACCATTTTCATTTAATACTTCTCTTATCTCCATGATCTTTTCTTCGGAGAGTTTGTTTGCTATCTCTACCTTGCCAAGTTCAATATGATCAATATTTAGCCCGATTTTTTCAAATTCTTCCCTGACAACCTTTATGCAGCGTGGGCAAACCATATTTTTAACATGTAGTGTTTTTGACATAATTTATTTCCAGATCTTATTTTATTAACATTTTAATAATCTTATTGTTGTTAAAAAATAGGAATTGTATTGGGATATAATTGTAAAGGGTTTCTATTAATTTAAAGATTTATAAAGGAAATTGTTTCTCATATTTCTTAAAATAGTATCTCACTTGTCAATTTATATTATATTCCTACCTTTGCATCGAAATTAGAATTTTAATTAGGAGTTTAGCTCCAAAAACTAAAAATTATTATGGATATTGATATTAAAGGAAAAGATTTTGTAAAAATTAATTATACAGGCTCATTAGCTGACGGGTCAGTATTTGACTCATCAGAAGGACGCGATCCATTAGCATTTATTTTAGATGTTGGAATGTTAATCCCAGGTCTAGAAGCTGACGTTAAGGAAGCTAAAGAAGGAGACAAGCGTAAAGTTGTTATTGCTGCAGAGAATGCTTATGGACATGTAAGTGATGAAGCAATTCAAGAAGTACCTAAAACACAGTTTCCGTAAGATATGAAACTAGAAGTTGGTATGCAACTACAAGCTCAAACACAACAAGGACCAATTCCTTTGGTTGTAAAAGAAATTAAAGATGAGACAGTTGTTGTTGATTTAAACCATCCTCTTGCTGGGAAAGAGCTAACCTTCGATTATGAAGTTCTTGAGAAACGAGCTGCTACTGAAGAAGATTTAAAAGCAATTATGGGATAATTTTATATAATGTTGATAAAAAAACCGCTGTTTTGCAGCGGTTTTTTTATTATTTAAAATGTAATTACATGCATGATAGCATGGTAGTCAGCTTCTTCGACACTATCGCCTTCCTGGTCTAACCAATCTCCTTGTTGAGGCCCTTCAGTTTGTTTTGTAAAAGTGAGTTTTTCTCCATCATCATTAACTGCAGAATTTATAGCAGTAATTTCATTGTTTTCATAAACAATTTCAGCTTTTATTTTTCCATCTGATGAATAAAGAAACCATGTCCCGATTTTTCTTCCATTATCATCAAAAGTCCCTTTTACTTTTGGTTTTCCGTCTTTAAAGTTTGCAATAAACTCACCGCTTGGTTTTCCTGTGTCTGTAAAATTCAGACTTGCTTCAAGAGATCCATCTTCATAATATATTTTCCAATCACCGGAAGGCTTTCCGTTTTTATACTCACCTTTGTATTGTAATTTTCCATTTTCAAAGTAGGCTTCCCAAATACCATTTTCGTATCCTTCACTATTATAAGTGCCCTTTGATTCCAGTTGTCCGTTTTCGTAATATGTTTCCCAAACTCCACTAGGCCAACCATGATTATATGTTTCAACCATTTCAAGTTTACCATTGTCATAATAGTATTCCCATCTGCCATGCTCATCACCATTAGCATCATACTGGATTTTATATTCCAGTTTACCATTATCATATTTGCTGGTTTCTGTTTTTTGAGCAAAAAGATGGCCGGATAAAAAAGCAAGAAGAATAATTCCTGCGAAATTGAATGTTCTTTTCATATTAGTTTTTAGAAATTTGTTTAACAAATATTATACCTGAACTTAAATTTAAATATAAAACTTAAATTCGAAAGATGTTTAGCTAAAATAATATTACTTTTTGTGAATATTTATTTTGAGTGACCGGATTACACAATATTTTATCCTAATGCAACATCCAGAAGCATCATAACAGCAAAGCCAAGCATAGCCCCAACAGTTGACAGATCGGTTTCGTTACCAAGTTGTGATTCGGGAATAAGTTCCTCAACAACTACAAATATCATAGCTCCTGCTGCAAACGATAGTGCATAAGGAAGAAGGGGAGTAATTGTCAAAACCAGATATGCTCCAATTACACCTGCAATCGGTTCAACAATGCCTGATAACTGGCCGTAATTAAATGCTTTTAGCCTTGAGAAACCTTCGCGCCGTAGTGGGATGGAAACAGCTGCACCTTCCGGAAAGTTCTGCAAACCTATTCCAATTGCAAGAGCAACAGCTCCGGTTAGTACTCCTATGTCAGGATTGTTTGCAAGGGCACCAAAAGCTACACCAACTGCCAGACCTTCCGGAATATTGTGAAGAGTAATTGCTAAGACAAGTAGTAAGCTTCTTTTCCATGTTGTTTTTATTACTTCAGCATTTTCGGTTTTTTCACCTAAATGTAAGTGTGGAAGTAATTTATCCACAAGGAATAAAAATCCGCCACCTGCTAAAAATCCAACCAGAGCAGGGACCCAAGGTATTGCTCCTGATTCTTCAGCCATTTAAATCGATGGTTTTAATAGTGACCAAAAACTTGCAGCAATCATAACTCCTGCTGCAAATCCAAGCATGGTGTTAAGCACTTTTTTATTTATTGATTTAAAGAAAAATACCATTCCTGCACCCAGAGCAGTAACAGCCCAGGTAAATAAAGTAGCTCCCAATGCAAGTAAAACGGGATTGTATTCTAATAAAAAATCTAAGTTCATTTTAATTGTTTTCTCAATTAACAGATAATTTTAACAAATTGTTTTTTAATCATGTTTTTTACTTAAAAGTAAAATATACTTATAAGCAGGCACCTCAGGGATAACTATTTGTCAACTATGAGTTTAAATCTATATAATTGATTTTCATCCCGGAGTGAAATAATATAGGTTCCATTGTTTATATCTGTTGTGTTTATTGTCTCAAGATTTTGACCATTGAGAATAATTCTACCTGAGATATCTGTTAACATGACATCATATCTTTCTGAAGATGTTTCTATTCTTACAAAGTCTTTCGCAGGATTAGGGTAGATAGTATATTTATCATATTTCTCAATAATTATGTTATCATCTTGATTTACAATTATATTAAACGAACATGTGCCGAGGCAATCTGTTTCAAAATCAAAATAGTTATAATAAATTTCGTAAACACCTGGCTCATAAAATATTGGATTAAAATCAGTTATTAACTCATTATTTAGGTAAAACTGTCCTCCTTGTGGATAAATGTCTTCTAAATCTGCTAAGTGTACCGGTTCATTAACAATAATATCATCTGGACAGGTCATATCAAATGTGTTATAAACATTTACTTCAACTGTTATGGTGTCGAAGCAAAAAGCTGTTTCAAAAGTTTCATAATAAAAAGGGTAATATGTAGTATTTGCTGTTAGATAAGAATCCCTTATATTATAATCACCTGAAGGAAGATTAAATACTATTGTAATTGAAGTTCCAAGATCAGGCCCAATTGTTGTATTTAGCCATGTGAATGTATTGCTACCAAGAGTGTCAGCAAATATTATCGCTCCATTACCCTGATTACAGGTGTCTAGTAAAATTGTTATGTTAAATGTTGGAATTGGGGGTTCAAAAACTGTATCAATATTGGTTTCACTTTGACAACCCCAACTGTTAATTGAAGTCAGGCTTACTAAATGTGCAGTATCTTCATTTCCCCATCTGACAAAGTTTTGGAAATTGCCACCTTCCATGTTTGTGGTATTAAAGGGGGCAAAACCTTCATTAAGTATTCCATCGAAGAAATTCCAAATATAAGTCCCTAAAGAATCTTCGTTGGCAGCAATGGTAAATTGTTCACCAAAACATTTTGCAGGAATAAAATCTATTTCGGACGATGGGATTCGGGCAAAAGTTACTTCAATTGTATCACTATCACTTTCTGTATCATTTATTTCAGTCCATATAAGTTCGTATGGTCCTGATGGTTGGTGTTCAGGAATAATACTGGTGGTAATTTCTGTAAATGGATTATTAGGTTCCAGTATTGTAATTTCATCATCAATACATGTCCATGTTCCTGTACCATAAGAAGGAACAGCATTCAGGCTGCCGTAATAGCCACAAATTATAGTATCGTTACCTGCATTTGCTGTTGGGGTCTGGGCAATAGAAATATTGCAGAATAAAATTAATAAGATGATTGTAGTAGTTGCTTTCATATTATTATACTTGCTTGTTGGAATAGCTTTTTATAATATTTTATATTAGGACTTTTTAAAGACTATTTAAAACATCAATCAACTCGTCATCATCAACTGCTTCTAGTGTAATTTCCATTTCAATTTACTCAGGAATTGTCATTTCTTCGAGATAATAGTGCCCTTGTCCGTCGTAATATGCAATTGCAAAAAGTTTACCTGTATATCCGACTGGTAGCATGTAATGCTTAAAAACATCCTGGCTATAATGTGAGAACTCAGTAATACTGTTTATTTCATCAAAAATAAAGTAAACATTTGTATAATATAATGTTGGGTTTTTGTAAATATTAACAGTAAAATCAGATTGAGGACCTTCAATAAAATCATCACAATTTATCCATTCGTAATCGTTTATAAATTCGATATAATAATACAAGCTGTCTAATGCATCAGGGTCAGGATATCCTATTGAGTCACCGCTTAATAACCATGCTTGAGGAACGGAATCAGTGAATAGTGAAAATGTTTGCATTTCATTGTTGATAGTATTTGTCGGTATTGATATCCCAATCTTTCCTGTTGCTTTTGAATCATTGTTTGTCGTTCTTATGTAGAAGAATCCTGCTGATTCTAATATTTGACGAGTATGTGAAACTGTAAGAACCCCTTCAAACATCATTTGCTGTACTGTGTAGAACTCTCTAAGTTCAATATCAATATCTCCTGTAATAGGTTCGCCATCCTCACGTTCAAAGGTAGATCCAAAGAAAGTATAGTGTGTTCCTGAGTTTGATGTGAAAGAATAGTCTTCATCAGGTGAGAAACTATAATACTGGCTTTCTACTTTAAAATCATCAAAGAAATCATCAAGGTTCTCATAATTGTTTTAATTGTCTTTTTTACAGCTTGAGAAAATAGCTATAAAGGCTAGTGTCAGAATTAAAATTGCTTTTAGTCTCATGGTATGTTTTGTAGGTTGTACAACAATGCCCGATTGAAAAAATCAGTAGATATTTAAAATATCTTTAACTCACACGTAAATATACGTAATAATATTATAAAAGTTATGGTTTATAGTTAGAGTCTGACATTAGGTAAGTTTATCATGAATATTGCATTATATTTTTAAGAACTTACCTGTAGAAGTTGTTTCATTATTCACAAGAATTTTATAAAAATATATTCCATTTGAGAAGTTTTTAATATCAACAGTTGTTTGATAATTTGTATTTGATTTGATAGATGATAATTTCATCCCATAAATATTATAAATCTCTACTAGATAATTGCTACAATAAACATCAAAAGTGATTGTGCTGGAACTAGGGTTTGGAAATACTTGTACATCTTTACTATTGTTGTATATTGAAAAATCACTTGTTGTTATTTCTATAATGTCTACAATTGTATTAAATGTTTTATTAGTAATTATTGGAAAATTGTAGTCAAAGAAAATTGCTGCAGAGTTTTCTATAATTGTACCTATTGTATTATTCGGTGCTTGTTGAATTTTATATTTAATAAAACCATGACTTTCCGGTTCATTGCTAGTGCTGTCAGGAAGCATAATATTTGGAAATGTCCATTTTATTATATTTGGAAATAAAATTTAATAAAAACAGTAATGACTACTATTTAATTGATTAAAACTATTTAAATCTAAAAAAGGTGAAATTGTATCATAGATATATATGTTTTCTGCTGGAGCTGTTCCAATATTTTGAAATCTTATTTTATATTCCAAAATTGTGTTGTCTGCTATATAGTTTTGTTCACCAATTCCAGAAGGTGTAACAGATTTATCATTTGGATCCATAGGAGCAAATACTTCTAAACATTCTGTTTCTATATAATTATCATTATCATTTTGAGGAAAATCTAGTACATAGCCAAATGATTGATTGGAACTTCCACATAGTTCTACAGTGGCGTTGGGGTTGTTAGAACCTGGGTGACCTTGGTTTTGATCAGCTTCAAGTCGAATTGTGCTTCCATCAGCTGGCCAACAGATATTTATGTATTGTTCTCCATTCAACTGAAAACTACCTGTCTCGACATTGATATTGTTGCGATAGATTCTATATTCTGAACTTGTTTCCATATCTCCTACTCCAAATTCAGCAATATTTGTTATTGTGAAACATGCTTCGTCTTCAATACATTATCCACTGACAGAAATTGAGGAGTTATCCCAGTCAATATTTGGTTCAATACATAAGTTGTTTGGGTATATAGTAGCAGTGTTACATGATGTAGCGCCTGCTAAATCAGGATTACACGAGTATTGCATTTGAATATAGAATTGTCCAGATTCACCAATCTCAATATCTCCGATTTCAAATATTAAAATATTACCATCTTGAGAAACAAAATTCGGACTGGATATAAATGTAAAGTTTTCATCTTTTTTCAATTCAACATATGCATTTTGAGCAAGTTCGCTGCCATTGTTAAAATATGTAACCATAAATATAGAGTAATCACAAATTCCTATTTCACTTGAACTTATATCAATTTCTAAATCAGTACAAAAAGTATTTACTGTGTTTACAAAATCTTTGTTTTCATATATGTGTTCCTCTTGGTCTGGTATAGAGATATTGTAATAAGTTGGGGATAATGGATGTGACTGTTGCCATGAATCTGATAATTCATTTTGCTCAATTAAAAAGTTCCCTTCAGGTAGGTTAATCGTGTACAACCCTTCTGTGTTGGTTATACCATAATAAGGTCCAGGTGATGCAATTATTGCTTGGTTAATATGAGGTATGTCACCTGTATCATAGACATTGTTATTGTTCAAATCTTTATAAACTCTACCTGTAATTTCAGAAAAGCAATTTGCAGATGATAATAAATCTAAACTCCACCCAAAAAAGTAGCCATTATCATCACTCCATAAATCATATATATGTATCGTCCACGGTCCATTCATCGGACAACCGATAAAGTCTGAAAGAGGTTCTATTGTTGTATAGGATCCGGATGGCAAAGTCATTGTTGTCTCAGATTCATACTGAAAGGTTCCATATTCGGGTTCATTTGTCCAACAATATGTATATCCGATTCCTGGTCCAGTACCTACAGGTTCTCCTAAATTTGTTGTCCCTCCGCTTTGTTGATGAAGTGTAACGCTCTGACCATTAGGGCACTCAAGGGCTATTACTAAATCACCGATATATTCATGTTCCATATTTATACAAATACCTGAGATGTCATATTCCGAATTAATTATATCAGAGCTTTCGTAGTCTTCAATTATAATCGTTGATATAAGTCCAGGATCAAAACCATCTGGAATTTGCAGAGTATCAATAGACATATTATAACTTTTTGAATTTTGGGAGTTGCAAACTAGACTATATGTGATAAAAAATAAGAATAAAAGTTTATGAATTGCTTTCATAATATAATTGATGTTTTTTACTATATACAAAATAATTCATAAAACGTTGTTTGATGAATTTTGATTTTTGTATCTTAATCCTTGGCTTTTGCTATTTGTTTCTTGTAAATTGCTTTTTTACGCCACAGCGTTTAAATTCCAAATCCAAAATCTCGGGTTACGCTAAATGCTATTGAATGAGAAGTTCCAAGTTGAGTCCCATTATAATATCTGTAAACAGGAACATCATAAATCAAAGAGAAGTTCCAAACCATATTGTAGTTATAATTGATTTGTGGTGCTAGAAAAAGAATATTATTACCCGATGCATATACTTCTTCGCCAAAACGTAGATTTTTCATACGATACTCATGGCGTATTTGTAGGATAAGGGTAATATCTTTTGTGATCTCAGTGTACTTGTTTGCAAGATGCTTTGATATATATAAAGAACTTACAAAAGCATCACCAAATTTGTATCCTAATTGATTTTCATTGAAGTTTTTCTCATATCTTCCGATTGCAATAAATCTCAAACTAGGACCTTCAACTTCTTTAACAAATAGTGCCTGAATAATCGTTCCAAAATTACCGGTTGAAGGTTGTAAATCTATATCAAGTGTGACGCCGTCAACAATTTGCGGTTTTGTAGTGAATGGGAGTTTTGCTCCGGCACTAACTGAAACCTCAGTCTTTTTTACAACATTCTTAAAGATATTGAATTTACCACTTATTACAGCATTTGAGAAACCATATCCGCGACTAAAATCCTCAAAATGTCTATAACGTTGGGTTTTATTAATAAAATAACCGGCTTCTAACTCGAGAGAGAATTTTTTAGTCATTCCTCGACCAATATTAAAACCTACAAAATTGTAGTTTGCATTTGAGACTGCAGCGGGGAAATTATAATCTATTGGAGTACTTTCTCTATAATACTGGTCTGAGAAAGAGTATCTATAAAACCCAACAGCTCTTATAATTCTCGGTTGTAAAATGCCTACATTTGCGCTACCGGCTATTGGATTCCCTGGTGAAGCAAAGCATTGAGCCTTTGTCTCATTATTCTCAATTAGAATAAAAAAGCTAATTAAGCTAAATATGATTAAAATGTTTCTGATATTAAATTTTGTTAATTTTCTCATTTTATTCAATCTCCCTGACATATACTTCAACATCTTTTGTAAGAGAGTTTTCGTATTTATCTTCAACAGTACAGGTAATTAGTATATCTCCAAAAATGCATGGTGAAGGGGTAAATGTTACTTCATTACCACTTCCCAATAGAACTCCGGCCGAGGCTGTCCAAAAATATGTGATTTTATCACCACTTGCTGTTGCATAGAATGTTATTGTTTCTCCGACATCAATACTATCTTTATCTGCTGTTAAGCTGGTATAAATCAAATCATTTTGATTGATATCAGGATCGTCAGGATCATCACAAGAATAACAAACTATAGCTAATATAACTGATAGAGAAATTATTGATATTATTTTAAGGGTTTTCATTAATATTTAATTTAGTTATTTTTGATTTTAAGTTTAGTTTATGAATTTTGAAAATTGAGTTTTGCAATTTAATTATCATCTTTAACACATCTAATAGAATAAGAGTACTGTTTATTAAAGGTATCGTATCTGCCAACACCATTATTTGATGTTCGCCAACATCTTCGGTAAGCATAGGTTTCGCTAGGGTAGTTTGTTGCTTCAGTTGTGGTCCAGATATAACCAAATTCAACAGCAGTTCCTTCAAAATATAAAAAGCTTCCGCCTGATGTTCTCACACCTGACATTTGAACATTAAATCCGGAACTGCCACCTTCTCTCATTTGTAGTCCAACTTCTTCAGCAACTCCTCTCCAGTTATTTTCAATATCTGCGTCGATTTGAGTCATTCCTAGACTCATTTCAAGTTCTTTTACTTCCTCGTCACTTGGTATATGCCAACCAATAGGGCAAATGCCTTGAGAACTTTCCTCAGTGGAGTATTCCATTGCTTCGTTCCATTGATACAAAGCTCCATATGTTGTACAATTTGCTGGATCGTCATCATAACAGTATTTTTCAATTGTTTCATTATCTGATGGAGTGTCTGTTCCAGTAAGTTGAGTTCCTATATTTAAATTAGCTGCCATCCAGCATTTACCATCTATTTCAACAGTAGGGTAAGACTGTCCATCTCTTGTATCAACAAGTGCTTCACCACAAGGGAAGACAGGATTAGCAAAGCTTATTGTAACAAAATCTTCTGTGTAACCACAATCATTATAAATTAGCCATCTTAAGATGTATGTTGTTCCCTCAGTACCTGTAAATTCACTATTGTAGCTATTTATGTCTGTAATTGCTCCACCCTCACCGGAGCTAATTGTCCAGATTCCTGTGCCTTCTATAGGGTCGTTTGCATTTAATGTGGTTGATGTGCCTTCAATTTCGAGTTGATCTTCTCCTGCATTAGATTCGTCAGGTGCAGGATTAAAAACAATATGCTGTTCTTCAGTATAGTAAGCCGGCAAACATTCATCATCTGTAATTTGTAATCTTAAATAAATATCCTCTTCTAAAATTAAAAATATACTTAATCCGTTTGCACCGGTATAATCTTCCCATATTTCACCATCATAAGAGTATTGCCATTGTAATTCACCAGTGATATAATCTTCTGCATGTAGAGTAAATTCTTCTCCCGGACAATAAGTTTGTGCATTTGCTGACAGGGCTGTTATTAGCAAACTAATAAGCATGATATTTATCCAAAATGTTTTCATCTGCTTATTATAAATTTTTCTGTCAAGATTTTTGTCATATCAGACAATCGAACAAAATACAGCCCTTGTTCAAAACTACTGACATCAATAAAAATTTTATGTTTTGCTGAAATACTGTTTTTATAAACTATTTTCCCGCTAAGGTCAAGAATTGTAATATCTGCATCTTCACTTAAGCTTTCAATAATGTTTAATTCCAAATAATTACTAGCAGGAACCGGTGCTATTGTAAAGCTCAAATTGTCAATTTCTTGAATGTTTACTGCATTAGGACATTCGGGAATTGAAAAATAAAGATGATGCTGTGATAATAGTATTCCCGGTGATAAAAGAATACATAAAAAAAGTACTAATTTAAGATAAATCTTAAACATGTTTTTTTGGTTTTTGATTAAACAAATATACTCAATTTTTTGCTGAATTAAAAATGTTTAGCGACATTAAAAGTTTGGAGAACTTTGAGTTTAAAGTACTTGGAGTTTGAAGTACTTAAAATACTTAGAGTCTAGAATTTTGGATTTAGAATTTAATCCCACTACTCTAAAACTTCAGGCTTCAATTATTTTTATATAATTTTGTCAAATGAATTCCTTGTTAATAAAAAATGCAACCGAAAATTATCTTAAGAACCTAAGTCTTGAGATTACACATAATAAGCTTATAATTGTTACAGGTATTTCTGGTAGTGGGAAATCGAGCTTGATATATGATGTAATTGCTACTGAAGGAATTCGTTTGTTTTATGATCATTTTTTACCTGCATGTAGAAGTGTTAGATTAAAATCACAAAAGGCTTCTGTTGATAGAATTGAAGGTTTGCGTACAGTTGTTGTTGTAAATCAAAATTCTGTAGTTAGAAATAATCGTAGTACGGTTGGTACTCTGACAGAAATCTACGATTTTCTTAGACTTCTTTTTGCCCGACGAGCAAAGTCCGAATTGAAAGGATTACATCAAAACCGAAGTTTATTTTCTTTTAATACCAGTTATGGTCAATGTCCGCATTGTAAAGGTTTAGGCGTACTTGATAAGATTAGTCCTGAGTTGATAGTCGGTGATGCAAGTAAAAGTTTAAAGGATGGGGCATTAGTATTAACTACTCCAAACAATTATATAGTATATTCTCAGGTTACGATGGATGAGCTTGAAAAAGTTTGTCAAGCAGAAGGGTTTAGTGTAAATACACCATTTCAGGATTTAACAGAGGAACAACAGAATGTTATTTGGTATGGGTCAGAAAAAGTTAAGGTGTTATTTGGTAAGCATACATTAGAATCCAGACTTAAGTGGACAGGAATGGTTGCGAAACCTCGTGATGAAGGTTATTATAAAGGTATTATTAACGTAATGGAGGAAATTCTTAAACGTGATAGAAATCCAAATATCTTACGATTTGCAAAAACCGTTAAATGTCACCATTGTGAGGGCACCCGATTAAATGAGAATGCACTCTCGTATTATTGGAAAGGTAAAACCATTGCTGATTTTACTGTAATGACAATTGAAGACTTAGACAATTATTTTTTAAATACTACCGGATTGGATAGCGCTGAGTCTGAAATCGCAAATGCTATTTTGAAAAAGACAATAGTGCTTAAGGATTTAGGCTTATCATATCTTGATTTGCAAAGAGAATCACCTTCATTGTCGGGTGGAGAGGCTCAGCGAATAAAACTTGCAAATCAGGTTACTGGAAATCTACAAAATGTACTCTATATTCTTGATGAGCCATGTTCCGGTTTGCATCCATCAGAACAGGAGAAACTTCTGAAAGTTCTTAAGATGTTGGTTGCAGGAGGTAATACTGTTATTATGACAGGTCATGATGAAAGCATTATTTCTAAAGTTGACCATATTATTGATATTGGACCTGGTGCAGCAAATGATGGTGGTGAGATATTGTTTAATGGCTCGGTTAAAGAGTTTTTATCTAGCGCACCTGAAAGAAGTGTTACCTCTAGGTTTATTAGCGATGACAGATCAAAACTTATAAAACAAGCTAAATCTGTACCGGATATCCATTTTAATGAACTTATTAAAAACAATCTAAAGAAAATTGATATTGGATTATGTACTTCCGGATTGAATATTATTGCCGGAGTATCAGGAGCTGGAAAGTCGAGCCTTATAGCTGAAATTATTTCTAGATTACAAATATCCAAGGAATTAAATTCTTTTTAGAAGATTATTCATATAGACCAAAAACCAATAGGTCGTTCACCCAAAAGCAATCCTGCAACTTATACAGGTTTATCAAATCATATTCGTGATTTGATGGCTGCACAAATTAAGTCAAAAGAGCTTGGTTTAACAAAATCTCACTTTAGTTTTGTAGCAAAAGGTGGTAGGTGTGAAGAGTGTTATGGTGCCGGTTATATTCAGGTAGGTATGCACTTCTTAGGAAATGTGGAGATCCTGTGCGAAAAATGTAATGGAAAACGTTTTAAGGATAAAGTATTAGAGGTAGAATATCAGAGTAAGAATATTTACGAAATTCTTGAAATGACTGTTGATGAAGCCCATGAACATTTTTCTGATGAAAAAAAGATTGTCAGATATACATCTTGGCTACAAAAGCTTGGTTTGGGGTATATCAAACTTGGTCAGAGTAGTACAACTTTATCAGGTGGGGAGGCACAAAGGATAAAACTTGCAACAGAATTAGTAAAGAACACAGGCAAGAACTGTTTATATGTATTAGACGAGCCAGCAACAGGATTACATGCTGCAGATACAAATATGCTTGCTGATGCATTACAGAACCTTTGTGATAATTCTCATACAGTATTATGCTCATCGCATGAACCACGATTTATACTCAGGGCAGATCATATTATCGAGTTAGGTCCGGGTAGTGGTTTAAATGGTGGGAATCTTGTTTATGAAGGTAATATTATTCAGATGATTGAGGAGCAAGATAGTCTGACATCTAATGCCTTAGAGGCTTTTGTGAATAATCAGCAGATTGATGATAAGAAGAAATATCAGATTGAAAATAAAGCAAGTTCAAATATTGAGTTTAAATCTATTAGAACAAATAAGCTTAAAGAGATAGATTTTACAGTTCCTCATAATGAGATTTCGCTTGTTTGTGGTGTATCTGGTAGTGGTAAGTCTTCCTTAATCTTTGACACTGTTTATGCAGAATGTAAAAACCGCCAATTGGATGGGATGTCCGGGTATATCAGACAATTTATTGGAAAAGAAGGCAAACCTGAATTTGAATCAGCAAAAGGACTTATGCCGGCTGTTGCATTAAAAAAGAAATCTGCAGGTCATAATCCGCGTTCTACGATAGGTACTTATACAGGAATTTATGACTTATACAGATTATTGTTTAGTCGAACCTCAAACTTGAATGGTATAAAATCAAAACTGTTATCAACAGCTTTTAGTTTTAATCATGAAGATGGTGCTTGTCCCAAATGTAATGGTTTAGGATATATTACTGTAGCTGATCCTGATAAATTTGTTACAAACCCGGAAAAATCTTTATTGGAAGGAGCTATGGACGGCAATAAAATTGCAAAATTCTACGGTAATCCTGTTGATAGATTTGTGGCAATTTTACAGACTGTTGGAAATGAAAAAGATATTGATTTTTCCAAACCATACAAAGAACTTAATAAATCAGAGCAAAAATTAGCCATGTATGGTTGCGGTAATGAGTTGTTTGATGTTAAATGGAAATACAAAAGAGGAAGCGTTTCCGGTATTCATGAATTAAAATCAAAATGGATAGGTTTTGGTGGTTTGATTACTGATGAATATAATAGAAAACACACGGGCAACAAAGCAGATAGCTTTTTACCAATAATGCAAAATATTCATTGTAGTGATTGTAATTCTCATAGAATCAAATTTGAACATTTAAAGTATAGAATTCATAATATAAATATAGGCGAATTAGCTGATTTAGATTCTGTTAATGCATTACGTTGGTTTAACGATAATACATTCGATTCAGTTGCGATGACCATTATTGATCAAATAACACAAATTCTGAGAGCATTAGAAAAGTCCGGAATAGGATATCTTCCGATTAGCAGAATTACATCAACTTTATCTGGTGGGGAATTTCAACGTTTACAAATAGCAGGTTTACTTAAATCTTCATTGACTGGAATATTATATGTTTTAGACGAACCATCATTTGGTTTGGGAAGTAGAGATGTCGAAAAGATATCTGGAATTATTGAAGAATTAAACCTAAATGGGAATACAGTTTTAATGAATGAGCACTCAACTAAAATGTTGGATATTGCTGATAATATTTCTGTTATGGGGCCTGGTGCCGGGTCAAATGGAGGAAAAATTAAATCAGGAATTAATAAATATGAATATTTCGATACGCTAAAAGAAATTGCTTTACCTCAAAAGTATAACTCGGTACTTGAGGATTATTCAGTAAAAGTATACTCTGCAAATGCAAATAATTTGAATGGAATAGATATTGAATTTCCATATAACCAATTTTCTGTGATAACTGGAGAAAGCGGAAGTGGTAAGACAAGCTTATTGCAATATGTGATAAATGATTCTATTATAGCCCAGAAACCTGTTTTATGTACGGATATCATTATAAATGAAAAAATAAATCAGTTTATATTTACCGAGCAGGATGTAATTGGATCCAGTGTTTTATCAATTCCTGCAACTAAATTGGAAATGTTTGATTTTATCAGGAAGCTTTTTGCAAAGTCCCAAGATGCGATTCATTTTGGTTTTAAAGCTGCACACTTTACATATCATTCCAAATCAGGGCAGTGTCCTGATTGTAAAGGAACAGGTATTCAAAAGACCTCAATGGATTACTGGGCAGATTCGGAAGTTATTTGCGAAACATGTAATGGTAAGCGTTACAAGGAAGACGTTTTAAATGCTAAGGTCAACTCATGCAATATATCAGATGTTTTAAACATGTCATTTAAAGAATTTACTGATTGGCTTAATGGGATACCAAATATTAAGCTGCCAGAAAAATTTGTACGTGTACTGAATCTCTTAGAAAGTATTGGAATTGATTATTTAAGTTTAGGACAATCATTGAATACATTATCAACAGGTGAACTGCAATTTCTAAAACTTGTTTCAGGTTTGAGTTCTTTAAGTGATAATGCCCTTATTATGTTAGATGAACCTACTGGGGGGCTGCATCCTGCAGATAGATTGAGATTGATAAAACTTTTAAAGGAACTAATGATGCATGGCCATACAATTATTTGTGCAACACATGACCAAATGCTTATCGATTTTGCAAATAAAATTGTAGTTTTGGAATAATCGATTTTTAGTAGAATTATAAATAATTTAAAATAAGTAAATTATGAAATATTTGTATTTAAGTTTATTTGTGTTTTCTGTTATTTTTATATCATGTTCCGGCAAGACTGAAAATACAGAAAAAGAAGAAACTGAGGCGATTGTCGAAGAAATTGAAATTATTAAAGAAAACGACCTTGAGAAAAATGATTTAGTCGGTGATATAATATCAATAAATGAAATAATTTATTATGCTGATAAAACAGCTACAGATTCACTGGGAGAACAATACAACAGAACATATACTAAATATAATGATAAAGGTTATAATACAATAACAGAGTTTTACACATCATTGGATGATATGATACGTAGAAGCATAAATATTATGGAGGATGATATTGTAACAAAAGTAGAAATGTATGATGGTGGTGATCAATTATTAAATACGGATGTTTATACTTATGATGAAAATGAGCTTCTAAGCGAAGTAGCATCTGTAAGCCCTGATGGGACAATATATTATACTACATATTACACAACAGATGCAAAGGGTAGAGTTAGTGAAATGAGTTCTGTATCAAGTTCTGATAACCAAGAACAAGTACATTCTACATATAAGTATAATGAGCAAGGTAAACGATCAGAATCTGTGTTCGAAGATATTTCCGGAAGATATAACAGAAAGTACTATTATTCATATGATGTTGATGGTAATTTAGTTTCTACTTCTGTTTATGATGATTCCGATAGACTTATTCAAGAACTTGCTTATGTTTATTCCTTTGATTAAAATGGCAATTGGATAAAACGAATTGAAAGCAATCAGGGTAGATTGACTTATATAACTGTTAGGGAGATTGAGTATAGATAAGGGGAGTTTGAAGTTACGAGTTTGGAGTTCCGTTTTTTTAAGTTTATTCCTGACTAGTCATCATACATTGGTTACCAGTTATCACACTTTTATCAAGATATTTGTGCTTGTTAATTTTAGAATTTTGTTTTTAGAATTTAGGATTTAAATTTAAAGCTTTATAGTCTGCGTTCTATCAGGACCAACAGACAAATAATCAACTTTTACTCCTGTTTCTTTTTCGATATAATCAAGATATGAAATTAATTCAGCAGGAAGGTCGCTTTTACTTTTACATTTTGTTATATCACTTTTCCAGCCTGGTAGTTCGGTGTAAACAGGTTCAATGTCGTCTGTTATTTCGTAAGGGACGTAATCGATAATTTCGCCATTTACTTTGTATGCAGTAGCTACTTTAATTTTGTCAAAACCACTCATTACATCAGCTTTTGTGATAACTAATGCTGTTACGCCATTTAACATAATTGAATATTTAAGAGCTACCATATCCAACCAGCCACATCTACGGGGACGACCAGTTGTTGAACCATATTCATGTCCATTATCTCTTAATGTTTGACCGTCATTGTCAAATAACTCTGATGGGAATGGGCCACTACCAACGCGTGTACAGTATGCTTTACATATTCCAATTACATTGCCTACTTTATGTGGTGAAACACCTAGACCAGTGCATACACCTGAAGTTGTTGTGTTAGAGCTTGTAACAAAAGGGTAGGAGCCAAAATCGATATCTAAGAGTGCACCTTGTGCACCTTCAGCAAGAATGGTTTTGCCTTCAGAGAGTGAATCGTTAATAAATTTCTCTGAATCGATAAATTTGAACATTTTTAGAAACTCAATTGCTTCGAACCATTGCTTTTCATAATCTTTATTACGTTCTGTAAAACCATAACCGTCAAAGATTTTTTCATGATGGGCAACAGAGCAATCATATTTTTCTTTAAATGCATAGTTGAAAATATCACCGGCACGTAAACCACGTCTTGATGTTTTATCAGTATAAGCAGGACCAATTCCTTTTAAAGTAGAACCTATTTTATTTTTACCTTTCGCTTCTTCGAATGCTTTGTCTAATAAACGATGAGAAGGTAAAATTAATTGAGCTTTTTTACTGATATATAGATTTGATTTTAAATCAGCACCAATTTTTTCTGCTTTTATGATTTCATCTTTAAGTATTACAGGATCTACAACAACACCGTTTCCGATAACATTTATTTTATCAGGATGAAAAATTCCTGAAGGGATAGTGTGTAATACATGTTTTATGTTGTTGAACTCAAGTGTGTGACCAGCATTTGGGCCACCTTGAAAGCGGGCGATTATATCATAAACCGGTGTGAGGACATCTACAATTTTACCTTTTCCTTCGTCTCCCCATTGCAATCCCAGTAATACGTCAATTTTCATCTTCTAATCTGTTTTTAGTATTGTTTTACCGTACTTATCCATTACAAAGAAAGTTCTTTGCTAAAAAATATTAAGGTGTAAATAATTGTTATTCGTTTTTCTTTTTGCAATCGCTGCAAATTCCATGAAAGTACAATGAGTGATGCGTAATATCAAAATCATTTGCTTTTGATACAGTTTTTTCAATTTCTGAAATACGAGGATCGCAAAACTCTATTACTTTTCCACAAACTGAGCATATCATATGATCGTGTTGAATGCATGCGTATGCTTTTTCATATGTGCTCATATTCTTTCCGAATTGGTGTTTAGTAACCAGGCCTGCATCCAGTAAAATATCAATATTGTTATATAAAGTAGCTCTACTGACACGATAATTTTTGTTTTTCATTGAAATATACAGACTCTCAATGTCAAAGTGTCCATTTCTTGTGTATATTTCATCCAGAATTGCAAAACGTTCAGGTGTTTTACGTAAGCCTTTGCGTTCAAGGTATTCAACTAAAATGTTTCTTACCGGAAAATTATATTCTTTAACTTCCATTTTGAATAAAAATATTTTAGACTAAATTAAAATAAATAATGAAAATGCCCAAAATATTTTTATGAATTTTATTAACAGGCTAAAGCCTGTTTTTTGTTTGTTGTTGATTTGTTTATCGAATACGATTAGGGAGTTGTGAGTTGGATTTTGTTATTTAATTTTTTCAAAAAGATTAAATATTGCTATTCCACCACTCACTGAAACATTTAGTGAATGCTTTGTTCCAAATTGTGGGATTTCCAGGCAAATATCTGAGATATCTATAATTTTCTGATCGACACCTTTAACTTCGTTACCGAGAATTAGTGCAGTTTTTTGTCCTGTAGGTGGTTGGTAATCTGCAATTTGGACACTGCCCTCAGCAATTTCTAGAGAAACAATAGTGTAGCCTTGAGATTTTAGCTCTCTTACAGCACTTAAAGCAGATTCAAAGTATTTCCATTCAACAGTATCAGTGGATCCTAGTGCAGTTTTGTGAATATCGCGATGTGGGGGAGTGCCTGTTATACCACAAAGATAAACAGCTTCGCATGCAAATGCATCACATGTGCGAAAAACTGCTCCGGTATTATGATGGCTGCGGATATTGTCGAGTACAACTATGAGTGGAGTTTTTTCTACGTTTTTAAACTCCTCATTTGTTAGTCTTGGTATTTCGTTGATGGGAAGTTTTCGCATTACTTACTGATATTTATTGCTAACCATGCCATTAGTGCCGATGAATTTAATAAAGCTTCTTCGTCAAGATCGAAATTAGGATTATGTAAACTTTGCATACCTTTTCCATTTCCTTCTATTCCAAACCTGTAAAATACAGATGGGATTTCTCTCGAGTAATAAGCAAAGTCTTCAGCAGTCATTCTGACTTTTAATTCGCCAATGTTTTCTTCACCAACAAATTCAGTTGCAAGTTTTGTTATGTCCTGATTTAGTACTTCATTATTTAACAAACATGGATAGCCATGACAGATTTCAAATTCTGATGTACATTTATACTTTTCCGCACATTTTTTTGCAAGTATTGAAAGTTGTTCTTTTATGTGAGTTCTTAAGGATTCATCGAAAGTTCTCATTGTACCGTGAGTGATTGCTTCATCCGGGATTACATTTACAGCTCCCTCAGCTTGAAGTTTACCAAATGCAATAATAAAAGGGTAGTCACTGGTAAGACTGTTTTGCAGTATTTTTGCCTCTTGGATAAAATCAATTAAAGCCAGCACTGTATCACTTCTCATTTGAGGTAGAGCAGCATGTCAGCCTTTACCTCTGAATGTGATATATAGCTCATCAGTTGATGCCATCAATTGTCCACTGCCGAATAAGAATTTGCCTGTTTCAGTCTCGGGCATTACATGCTGGCCAAGCATCTTTTTAATATCGTATTTTTTTATGAGACCTTTTTCAATAAGTTGTATTGCACCACCTGGATTCTTTTCTTCGGCATGTTGAAAGACTAGAATAACACGACCTTTAATTTGATCTTTTATTTTATTTAGAATTGTTGCTGTGCCAAGTAAACTTGCAGTATGGGCATCATGTCCGCAGGCATGCATAATTCCTTCATTTTGTGATTTGTAATCGCAATCTGCGAGTTCTGTAATAGGTAATGCATCAATATCTGCACGAAGACCGATTGTTTCGCCTTCCTGATCTCCTTCTATAATCCCGATTACATTGTTCTTCCCAAAACTATCGTCGGTTTCAATATCATTATTGTGTAAGACACTTTTAATAAAAGCAGCAGTTTCGAACTCATTATATGCAAGTTCGGTATTTTGATGAATATGTCTACGGTAACTAACAACATCACTATATATTTCTTTACTGTAATCTTTTATAGCTCCAATTAAATTTTCCATAAGTTATTTTATTTCCAGAATAACATTCTGATTCCTACCAGTATCATAAAAACGGCAAAAATCTTTTTTAAATTTATATCCGATATGTTTATTGCAATTTTTGAGCCCAGCCATCACCCAATAACAAAGGCGACTGCTAGAATTAATGCATATTTAATATCGATATGCCCAGCTTTGTAGTAATTCATAAAAGCCAGAATTCCAACTGGGAGTAATAAAAATGCAATGCTAGTACCTTGAGCTTCATGTTGAGTCATGCCAAATAGGAATATCAGTGCAGGTATTACAATTAGTCCTCCACCTACCCCAAAGAGGACACCCATTATACCGGCAAGTATACCTATTAAAATTAGCAATAATATTTCGTTCATTTTCATTGCAAATAAATCGGGTGCAAGTTAGGAAAAATATTTTGGATAGGTTTTAAGCAATTATTAACAGTGATTTGATTTTGTCACAGTTTTTGATCGCTGTGCGTCAAAAACCTGCGCCAAAACCAGTATGCTTTGTTTTGTTGACCACGTGTGGCGTTCGAAACAAGTTTCGCACTTACCCGTGGTTACAGATATTATGCACCTACGGCGCATACTTCTATTATCAGAAAGTGATTTTTAGGACTGGGGTATTTATTATTGTCTGATAAAGTAACAATTATTAACAGTTATTTGATTTTGTCACAGTTTTTGATCGCTGTGCGTCAAAAACCTGCGCCAAAACTTTGTTTTTGCTGAATAACTAAAAATCCGTACTCAGCTACAAGTAAAACATTTGTGGTTGAATTACATTATTTTCAACACCCCAAGCCCAATCAGCACGTAAGAAATAGCCAAAAACTTTACTTCTTATTCCAAATCCGTATCCTGATACAATTGGGAAATTATCATTGTGAATAATAATTGTTACAGGGTAATTATCATAATAATCATTTTCATAAGCATTATCACCGCTAAATGGACTCAAACCACTCCATGCGCTTCCGATATCAAAGAATCCTATTAATTGCAGGTGCCTTAGGAAATCATTATTAATCGGTCTGTTATAAAGATATGCTATAACTGGCCATCTTATTTCTGCATTAACAACTGCAAAATTAGTCCCATTACTGATATTTTGCTGGAATCCTCTTAGATTGGTTGCAACAGCTTGGTATACATAGTTTACTTCAGGATCAATTCTTATTTCATTGTTAAAAGTAGGAGTTTTTGATGAAAGATTAATCCAGTTATCAATACCACCTAGGTAATAAATTAGTTTTGCACGACCGAAAGAAGAACTTGTTGCAAAACGCGCTGCAAAAATTAGATTCTTATGTATTGGTTGATAATATCTGATATCAGCACCAGTAACAAACATATCAGTTTCTTTTTTATCAATTTGTTTAAAAGCTTCACCAAAAATTTTCATACGAACACCAGAAAGTATATTTGTACTTATTTATTTTGTGTTATCAAAAATATATTCAGCTTTAAAGCTTGCCCAATAATCATATTGTTCAGGGGCTAATAAACTTTCATAATCGACTGATAGTATAGAATTATGATTTTGTCGGAGATTTGTAGTAAACTGAAATGCATCAACTTGCGAAAGAGGGTACCTCATTACATAAAATGCCTCATGTGTGTAGGTTTTTATATATGAATCATCAAAGAAATTGTTTAGTGCTTGTCGATGTAATACAAGCTGTTTGTTCCAGCGATTTTTTAAATGCTCAAAGCTTAAGAGATATTCGTTACTATCAAAATTGCCGGCGAATCTAAATCCTGCAGTTATTCTGTAATCTTCAAATAAGTCTGATGTTCCAACCTTAAATATTAAATTAACTCCCGGATTAAAGTAAAATGCAGAACCGGTAAAGGTTTGATAAGAATTACTTAAGAATCCAAAATCTACCTGACTTACCAGATAATTAGTGTAAAATGTTGTTAAATATTTTGCAGTTCTAGGTTCTTTAGCTCTACCATCTTCATCAAATTCTTCATCGCTTGTATCAACTCTTTCTAAGAGCTCTTTCTCAAAAATATAGTTATTAATATTTACTGCTTGATTTGGGTCTTTTTGTATTTCTTCGTTTATAGAATCATTTTAAACTATTGTTGTTGTATTTATTTTAGGTGTTTTTGAGGCTTTCTTTTCAAAAGAAATCCGTGACATAGTTTTGTTTGTTGAGTTTACAATTCTAGGAAGTTTATTATTGTATATTAATCTAAATTTTTCTTCATTTTTATATAGAAATGTATTTTCATCCGAAAACTTAGTTAACCCTAGATTTGAAATGCTATAGGGGTAGTTTGTAAGTTTATTTTGATTTAGGAAAAAACGGTAATGAGTTACTGTATCAACAAAACTTATTGCAGAATCAATTTGTGCTGAATAAAGATTATTTATACCATTTTCATCCGATAAATAAACATATGATTTGTTTACAAAACCTGGTTGAGTTTCAGAGTTTAACTCAGAGTTAGTGATTCTACTTATTTCTTTTGTTTTTAAATTATAGACATATACATCATTGTATTTTTGTGTGGGTACAATGTTTTTATTTCTGTTTCCAATAACTTCTCCATTTCTTTTGCTGGAGAATATTATTTCTGTTGAATTATTTATGTATAAAGGGCTATAATCATCAGCATTATCCTGCGTAATATTTGCAAGTGTGTTTGCTGCAATATTAAAAATGAAAAGATCTGATTGACCATTATTAAATCCAGCAAGTACCAGACTTAAACCATCATTTGCATAATCAAACGAATTCATCTTTTCAAGAGCAGTCATTTCAATCTCTTTAATTTCTTCGCTCTCGAGATTATAAGTCATATAGTAGATTTCGCCTTTTTTTTCGATAACGAAACCAAGTAACTTGCCCGAAGGATGCCACCTTATAATTTGATAAGTGTAATCTGTAATTTGTTCAAGTTTATGCTCTCTTTTAAAAATAGTTTTCGTTTTACCAGTTTCTAAATCTTTAATTTTAATCCAGTATTTTCCGTATTTGTTTTCAGCCCAGGCAGCTTTATTTGCATTTTCAGAAAACTGAAGCTCGTAATACTCTACATTCCTTCTATTGCGTTTTATAAGATCCTGTCCTTCAGGATTATCAGTATTATAGTCAAAATTTTGATATTGTAATTTGTAGAAATTGTTCCAACTTAATTGCAGCATGCTTAGCGAACTTCCCAATACATAAAGAAATCCACTTTCAAGATTTTTAGTAACTCGAGTTAAATATACAATATTAGGTATAACCTGCGGACCGTAAGTAAACGCTATATAATTCCATATAGCATGTCCTGCTATTTCAGCGTCTTTACCCGTTAGCTGATTAAAATTATCAAAATCACCAGATAATATCCCCCTTTTTGTGGCAATATCAATTTCACTATCCAATTCTTTGGAAACGTAGGATATTAAACCTTTTAGATACCATTCAGGCATGGTAATAAGTGTATTGTTTGCAATTTTATTTTTTATATCTATGCCATAGAGCATTTCATTTAGAACAATATTAGCTATTGCTGCTTTAATTTGCTCTTCGAGACTCGCCTGATCACCCTCAATAAATAAAAATGCAGTATTGTCAATAACTTTTGTTACTCCACCAATATTATATGTTTGGTCACCGGTATTTAGTCCAATGTTACTCTGTCTGAAATCACTAAGGTTTTGATAGATAACAAAGACTATTCTTTGATTAAGTTGATGTTCGAAGAAATTCTCTATTTCGGGAACAAATTTGTTTGCAATAGTTGCTGTTTCCAAAGCAATATCTTTACTACCTGCGTAAAAATAAGTGTCAAAATTCTGATATCTAAAATAAAACCATTCAAATTGATCGAACTGAACACGGTTTTTTCCAAATTTCATCTGATGCCCATTGTAAAATTGCGCACTGGTAGAAATACTGAGAAATATCCCAATAATTAGAAAAAATATTTTACTCGTTTTACTCAAACTTTCCACATTCTATTAACGGTGCAAATTACTAAAAACTTGTTAGTAGAACAAAATAAATTTTACCTTGGTAAAATAAATAAATCATTCGCCTCGGCGAACAATAAATCAATATTCAATAAACAATGTTCAAGTAACAAGGTTCAATTCGTCTTGGGGTGAAGATTCAAATAATAAAATAATCAATACCCAGGTCATCGGTCTTCTGTCTCCTGTCATAAAAAATTCCCAAACACACCATACATATTAAACATTATTATATTTTTGTTTTATTATTTAAAAATTTTATAACATGAAAAAGTTTAGTTTATCAATAGTTTTTTTACTTGTGGTTGCAATTTTATTTGCACAAGATGAAGATAAAAAGCCTGATGACGTTAAAACAGGATGGAATTTCGGATTATTACCTGTTGTATCATACAACTCAGATTTGGGCTTTCAATATGGCGTCTTAACAAACTTTTACAATTATGGTGATGGCTCAACATATCCAAAATACAAACACTCAATTTATGCTGAGGTTAGCCGTTATACTAAAGGCTCCGGCATTTACAGATTGTTTTATGATTCAGAGTTTTTAATTCCCAAAATTAGACTAACAGCAGATCTTTCTTATTTGCCTGATCAAGCATTGGATTTTTATGGTTTTAATGGTTATGATGCTATTTATAATTCTGATTTTAAAGATGAAACTTCAACAGACTATCAAACCAGAATGTTTTACAAGCACCAGAGAAATATTTTAAGATTTAAGCTGGACTTCCAGGGTAAAACTCCTGTTGATAACTTAAACTGGGCTTTGGGTTATAATTTTATGGATATTGAGATTGGATCAGTGCCTTTAGCAAAACTTAACGAAGGAAAAGACTCTGTTGATATGCTACCAATAGTTAATGGTCTCTACGATAATTATGTCGATTGGGGTATTATCTCACCAGAAGAAGCAACAGGTGGAATGCATAACAGCCTTAAAGTAGGATTGGTTTACGACACTCGTGATAACGAACCTTGCCCTATGAAAGGACTTTGGACAGAAGTAGTTCTTTTTAATAGCTTTAGTAAAGATTTTACATTTGGAAAATTTGCAGCAACACATCGCCAGTATTTTACTCTGGTTGAAGATGACCTATCATTTGTGTACAGATTGGGTTATCAGGGATTAGTTTATGGCGATATCCCATTTTATTTGTTACCATATATGGTTTATTCCTACATGCCATCTTCAACTGTTGACGGATTAGGCGGAAGTAAATCTGTCAGGGGTATGATTCGTAATCGTACCGTAGGAGAGGGCGTTGGTTTTGCTAATATTGAATTTAGATATAAGTTTGCTAGATTCCGTTTTATTGGACAAAATTGGTATGCTGCTTTAAATCCATTCTTAGATGCCGGTATGGTAATTCAAAAGGTTGACATTGATAAAACTAATATTCCAGCCTCAATAGATCAAGCTCAGTTCTTTGCTGATGATGCTGAAACTGTTAATTTAACATATGGATGTGGTTTGCATCTGGCAATGAACGAGAACTTTGTTATCGCTGCTGATATTGGTTTACCTGTTAAACATGATGATGGTTCAATGGGTGTTTATATCGGAATGAACTGGTTGTTTTAGTGATGACGGATGACGGATGACCGATGAAAGAAGTCAGAGGTTAGAGGTCAGAGGACAGATACAAAAAAAACGATTGCTTGCAATCGTTTTTTTGTTATGTATGTAAAAGTTTCTGATTTTTGATTTCTGACCTCTGACCTCCGTCCAAACCCACATCGGTCATCCGTCACCGGTCATCCGACATCTTTAATTAACCTTAAACGTTTCGTCTCCTTTTTCAAGATAGTTAATAATTTGAGTTATACCTGCAATACCTGCATTGATATTAGCTTCAGCAGTTTGAGCACCCATTTTCTTTGGAGTGAAGAAGTAACGTCCTTCGTATTTCTCTGCAAAAGTGTCAGCACATACAGGTGCAATATCCGAGATATATTTAAAGTCAGGTCTTGTTTCCATTATCTCAAGTAGGTCATCTTCATGAACAACTTCTTTTCTTGCTGTATTAACAAGAACCGCATTTTCAGGCATTATACCTAAAAGATCTTTGTTTATTGAGTTTTTAGTTTTGTCGTTTGCTGGAATATGAAGAGATACATATTGACATTTTTTATAAAGTTCTTCAGCAGATTTAACTGGTGTAACACCATCGGCTTCAATTACACTATCTTCAATGAACGGATCGAAAGCGTATATTTTCATTTGGAATCCTTTAGCAATTTCTGCTACATATTTTCCAACATTACCATAAGCATGAATTCCAAGTGTTTTTCCTCTTAATTCAGTACCTGAAGTTCCATTAAATGAATTACGAGCCAAGAAAATCATCATTCCAATTGCCAATTCAGCAACAGCATTTGAATTTTGTCCCGGTGTATTCATCGCAACAATATTATTTGCAGTTGCAGCTTCTAAATCAATATTGTCATATCCTGCACCCGCACGAACAATCACTTTAAGGTTTTTAGCAGCGTCTAGCACTTCTTTAGTTGCTTTATCACTTCTTATAATCATTGCATCTACATCAGCAACAGCTTCTAAAAGTTGAGATTTTTCCGTGTATTTTTCAAGTAGAACTAACTCATAACCTGCTTTATTAGCAATTTCTTTAATGCTGTAAACAGCAGCTTTTGCAAAAGGTTTTTCAGTTGCTATCAATACTTTTTTCATATCTTTATTTTTATAGGTTTTAATATTATTTTGTCAAAGATATCTAATAGCCAAATAATTCCAAAATCAAAAAGTATATTATAAAACACATTAAACGAATTGAATAATATTATTTTAAATTCTCAGAAATATTTAATAATTTTATCACTGCTTAAAATTTAAATCATGACCATGAAGAAGTATTTTGTTATTGCTTGTCTTATATGTTTAACCTTTATGACTAAAGCACAGGATTTTAACTATATCTCTATTGGCTACAGGTCTTCTATAATTCCGATGTCAAATTTTAATGATCTTATTGATACTTACAATAATACCAGAAGTTTTCTTGATAATGAAATGGAACACATATGGTATATGCATGGACCAGCAGTAGGTTGGGGGATTAATTTTTATGATTATACCATCGGAATTAGTTGGGAAGGCAAAAGACAAGTTGTTTCCTCAGGTGGCACACCTCCAGGAGGTGTTTATACTACACGTGATCTTAAACTTCGATATAATCAGTTGTCATTTGATTTTATGGTAGCTATAGATTATTATCATGCGGTTGGGATATCCTATGATCTTGGTATAATGCGTTCTCTTACACGTACATCTCTTGATGAAACGGAGGATTTTACTTCTATAGAGGGAAATAGATTGAATTCAGTGACTTTGTTTGGACATATAAGTCTAAATGTAACAAGTATTGGTGGGATTTTATTAAAACCATATGTCCAATTCCCTTTTAAGGAGTTTAGGTTTAGAAAGACTGTAAATACTTTGGATGAAGCAAATAGTTTGAATTATTCTACTGCAGATTATGAAGTGAAACCTTTTAATTTTGGAGTAACAATTGCCTGGCGATTTTATATTGATAATTGATTTGATAAACTTTATTTTGAAATTTAAATAAAGATTTTTATTTTTGTATAAAATATTTTAATTTGATAAATTATACTAAATATTACAAATCTGAAGAAGTACCATGGGTTACTTTTATTCACGGTGCCGGTGGTAGCTCAACAATATGGTATAAACAAATTAAAGCATTTGCCAAGGAGTTTAATGTTTTGCTTATCGATCTTAGAGGTCATGGGGATTCTAAAAAGCTCACATTCAAGGATATACGTCAATCGTATACATTCCCTAATGTTGCTCATGATGTAATTTAGGTGTTAGATTTTGAAGGTATTGAAAGATCTCATTTTGCAGGAATATCTTTAGGGACTATTATTATTAGACAAATTGCAGAAGACCATCCGGAAAAAGTAGAATCAATGATTATGGGTGGTGCAATAATGAAATTAAATTTCAGGTCTCAAATATTAATGAGACTAGGAAGTATTTTTAAATCTGTCATGCCATATTTGCTAATTTATAAGCTTTTTGCTTTTATAATTATGCCAAAAGAAACTCATAAATCCTCACGAAATTTATTTATACGCGAGGCACAAAAGCTATATCAAAATGAGTTCATTAAATGGTATAAAATGACGGCTGATATAAATCCATTATTGCAGCTTTTTAGAAGTGTAGAACTTCCTATTCCAACATTGTATGTTATGGGCAGTGAAGATCATATGTTTCTTCCTTCAATACAGCAATTGATGAAAAAGCATATTAATCACTCAGAACTAGTCGTTTTTGAGAATTGCGGACATGTTGTGAATGTTGATGAGCCAGATAAGTTTAATCAGACTGTCTTTAATTTTATTAAAGCAGTTTAATTTATAACGTTTATTCTAAAAGATTTTCCATCCATTTTTAATAGATAATATCCATCTGAAAAGTTTATGAAGTTTATTGAATTATTCCTAATAAACGACTTCTTTAGTAATTTACCATCAATACTAAAAATCTCATATTCGATATTATTATATCCTGGAGTGTATAGGATACCATTGGAAATTGGATTTGGATAAAACATTTTTTCCTGATATTCTGTTTTGCTTATTTCTGATGCCCAAATATATCTTATTTTACAGACCTGTTTAGTTTCACACCCTTTATATGCTTTGAGACAGATTTCATATTCATCTTCAATTGCATATTCATGTGACATTATATCGAAATAGTCATCAAAAGAGGGATATTGCCATTCTGTTTGTCCATCTCCAAAAACCCATAAACATGAATCTGCATTTTCGGTGTAATTCTCAAAATTAGCGTAAACACTTTTTGTAGTATAAACCGGTTCGAAATCAACTCTGAGGGTTGTTGTGTCTATCAACCATGTATCTAGACTATCTGTAACTACATTCCAGGCAGTATTCTGAATTAAGTTTGCTGTAGTCTCATCCAGCTCCTCAGGATAATATGCTCCATATGGGCTTTTTTGGAATAGTGTTGCATAGAAAGTACAGGCTGCTATATATGTACCATAATCAGTTGGATGACTTTCATCAGCTTGATATAAATCTAATTCAGGATTACTTTCACGAATAGCTTTCCATACCATACCAACAGGTGATACAATACCGTCATTTAGTTCTGCCATCTCAACATAGCTTTGTCTTAATCGCCATTGCATGCCTTCGTATGTGCAAATAGGTGGATAATACGGACAATTGCCTGAATCACCGTTTTCATAACCCCATGTCATAAAGAAAACCGGCGTAGTGCATATACTATTATTATGTATCGAATCACATAATATTTCAGCATAAGGATATGTTTCAGCTTCTACCTGAGCAGGCGGAAAAGCAGGTTTCTGGCTTTGTTCCTGTAATACAACATAATCCCATTCTTGTTGTTGTATGTATTCCAGACTTGTAGTATTTGTAGAATGGTATTCTAACCAATATCCGCCCGGACTATTCGATAAAGTTTCAACTTCATCTCCTAAAGAACTTGCTATTTGTTTAAAAACCTGATCTACTCCATCATTATAGTAGGTGTAGCTGTTCCCTAAAAATAATACTTTAACAGGTACTTTGTCTTCTTGTGAAAACAGACTTAATGTAAAAAAAAGAATTGTAAGAATTAATAATAAAAGTTTATTCATAACAGTTGTTTTGTACTCAAACGTAAGCTATGAAAAATGGTTGCTAAGAATAAATATTATTTTATAATAACTACATTCGTACAATTATCATAAATCATCTTAGAGCTGATATTGTCAGTTTCAAACACAATTGCTTGAGAATTGCTATGTTCTTGAGATATAATCAGTTTCTTTGCTGTTTTCTGAATCGAAAGGTTTTTATAGTGAATGTTTATTTCTGTCAGCTCACCTGAATTATTATCAAAAAAGTAAATGGGGGTGCTAAAGTGCGGTGAATCTCCCCAGATAACTGTTGGATATAAATCATAATCGTTATTAATTTGAATTCTCATGATCGCAGAGTAATCAGAATCTTCATAATTAGGAACAATAGTTTTAGCATCATCTCCTGTAATATAATCATGACTTTCAAAACCTATACATGTAGTTGATTTTTTGGTTTTACTTAGTGTTGAAAATTTATCAGAATAATTAATGTATTCATATAAATACACCAAACTACTACCATACGGGTTATATTCTACAGGTTTTTCTATAATAGTATCCCATCTTCCATTTTCCTGTAATTCTAATATTGATATAAATTTACACCCTGGTGCAGCGATAAAATCCTTATCAAGTTTTGCTGCTTTTTCAATATGTTCCGGATTGCTTTTATTTAGTTTAAATTCAAAAGCAATTCTAATATTTTTGGAATCTTCATCAACCCAAGCTTCTAAAATTGCTAGATTTTCATACCCATAAGGTAAATTATAGTTTTTGTCGTTATTATCAGAACTAATACTTATAATGCTTGATTTTGTGATAAAATAGAATACGTCAAGATCTCTACTCCAGATAATGTCGCTGGCATTTACACTTAATTCTGCAATAGCAATTGTTTTGCAATTTGGATATAAATCAAGATAATACTGAAAACTATTGTTTTCGTTTTTACTATATAAAATTATTGATTCCTGTTCTTCAGGATTGAATCTATTTAATGAATCGATTTTAATTTTTATTAGTGTGTCATTATTTAATATAGTGTCATTGCTATCTAAATTTAAACTTACTGTGTCATTATTGCTTTGTGTTGATTCTGTTTCATTATTTACCGGATTATTGCAAGCAAAAAATATGTAAAGTAAAATAATTGTAAGGATTGTTGGGATTTTCATTTTCTCTTTAAGGTTTTTTTAAAATTAGCTTATTGAATGATTTTAAATCGAGTAGACAAGTAACTATTAGTAAAATCATCCATGGAATAAAAGTAGTTTATATAGATTGAGGTAAAACTCCTTGCAATGCAATGAATAGTGCTATTATTGTAATATAAGTGATTTTGAAATACTCATTAAGCTTCTTCTTTCTAAAGAATAAGATTAAGAATGCTGGTAAAGTACATAATGTATTCAGGTTATTTCCTATTGCTGCATGCAATGAATATAAATCAAGGAATAGTAGCAAAATACCGGTTAACCCAAATGCAATACAAATAATATATAAAATTATTTTTCGGCTTTTTGACCAGAAACTTAATCCGATAAGTACTAATACAATTATCCAAGGGCTTAAATATGAGTAATTAAAACCTGATTTCGCTTCCGGTGATGCGTTTAGTAAAACAAAACTGTCTTTAGCAAAATCACTACTTTCGAAAAAATCATGGATATAAATAGGTAGAAACATATAATCAGATGGAGAAGCTAGTTTGTCAGTTTCCATACCCATACCTAAGTTTATGCCGAAATTTATCCAATAGTTTTTGGCAACAAAAGGTTCTAATAATTCCCTAAATGTTTTTCCACTATAACTCGACTTGTTGAAATCAATTCTATTACCCGTCGCATCTTCAATTATGTCTCGGATTTTTGTTGCACAATTATTTTTTAGAAAATCATAGCGATAATATCTTGCATCTGTAGTGTAACAGGTTTCTAAGAGTTGAGCAATTTCAACCTTCTCTTCAAAAGTAAGAAGTAGTTCTTGTTCGTGAATAGTTCTTTTTGTTTCATAAGATGCATAAACAAAGTAGTCAAAATCATCTATTGATAAACAGTAGTCGAGGTCACCTCTTAGGAACTTTAAGTAGAAATTTGGAGTGTTAAAATCAAATGTACCATAATTATATACTAGGTCTATCCTTAATGAGTCATCTTTGATTCTAAGTGCGGTATGACCAAAATATGCATACATCTCATCACCCGGATCCTGAGTTAAAAGCGATACTCTTAAGCTCTGGGTGTATGAAAAACCAGTAAGCGATAAACTTAAAAATATAAAAATTGCGATTATTGATTTTATAATATTACGATTAATCATATTTTTATTCTTCTGTATAAATTAGTTTAACTCTTTGTGAAATGCCGCTTATAACTTCGTATGGGATAGTTCCCAGAATATCAGCCATAAGGTTTAGATTATTTATTGGACCAAACACAATAACCTCGTCAGATTCTTTTGCATCAATATTTGTAATGTCTACCATACACATATCCATACAAATATTTCCAATTGTGTAAGCTTTTTGACCGTTAATTAAAAAGTACCACTTCCCATTTCCTAAACGTCTGTCAATCCCGTCAGCATATCCTACAGGGATAGTGGCAATTTTGCTTTCTTTCTTAATTATTCCTGATCTGTTATAACTAACTGTTTCTCCTTTTTTTACAGTATGAACCTGAGAGATAACTGATTTAAAAACAGAAACCTGATTTATTTTATTTGAAAGTTAAGGCATTAATCCGTATAGACCGATACCTAGTCTTACCATATCGTATTGATAGTTTGTAAAACGACTAATTCCTGCAGAATTTAAAATATGTTTTAGTGGGTTTAGACCTGTTTTGTCTTTTATCTCATTTACGGCTGTCTCAAAAATACTGATTTGATTATTGGTGAAATAATCCAAATTTTCGTTATCACTACCCACTAAATGAGAAAATATACTTTTTATCTCAATGTTTCTATGATTATTAATTAAGGTGCAGAGTTCAGGTATTTCATTATGATTTATACCTAAGCGATTCATTCCAGTGTTAATCTTTAAATGTAAAGGAAACTTGTAATTAGATGTTCCGGAAAGTTCTTTACTAAAACTTTTAAAGAGACTTATAGAATAGATCTAAGGTTCAAGTTTAAACTCTAGCATTTTATTAAAGTCTCTGGCAGATGGATTCATCACCATAATAGGCGTTTTTATACCATCATTACGAAGTTCTACTCCTTCATCAGTATAAGCAACAGCAAGATAATCTATTCTGTTATGTTGTAAAAAAGCCGCAATTTCTCTATATCCGCTACCGTAAGAGAAAGCTTTCACTATTGCCATTATTTTTGTTTTTGGTTTTAGCAATGACTTAAAGTAAAGTAGATTTTCACGCATTAAATTCATATCAGTCTCAAGATATGATTCATGAGTTTTAAATTGCAAACGTTTCGAAATTTCCTCAAATTTAAATTCTCGTGCACCTTTTAGCAAAATTGCACATGATATGAAATCCTTATATTTTAAATTATCAATATAATCTTTCGTACTTAGATAAAAATCAGCTTTGGTTTTAAATAGGTTTTTATATTTGACCAGATTTTTCCCTATTCCAATGAAACTGTCAATTTGTTTATCTTTAATGAGGTTTGCAATTTCCGAATAGAATTTTTTACTATCAGATGAGTTTTGCAAGATGTCAGACATTATTAGGAATGTCCTTTTATTTCCTTTTTTCTGGATTAGATAATCTAAAGCTATTTCCAGTGAGTTAATATCGGAGTTATAGCTATCATTTATCAGAATACTATTGTTAATTGCATCCAGGGTTTCTAATCTCATTTGTACACCGGGTAGGGATTCAAAACGGCTTATAACTTCTTTATTGTCAATATCTCCTGATAGTGTAAGGTATGAAAAGCATATAATTGCATTTGATATGGACCCAAAGTCGGTGAAAGGAATCTTTAGTTCATATTCCTTATTAAGAAATTTTAGTTTTATTATTGATTTATAATCATTAACGATATTTTCAATGCAATAAATATCTGCATCATGGTTGTCAAATGACCAGGTGATTATTCTTTTATTTTTAATTGAGTCTAGATACTCGTGATTACTAATTACAGTATTACAATTCTTGAAAAGATTTAATTTTTCTAGAAGTTTTTCGTTTTTATCTTTAAAATTACTCTGGTGTGCAGATCCAATATTTGTTAGAATGCCAATATCCGGATTTATAATCTTTTCAAGTCTATCCATCTCACCAGGTTTGGAAATTCCGGCTTCTATTATTGCCAAATCAGATTGATTATTAATAATCCATATTGAAAGAGGAACACCCAATTGTGAATTATAGCTTTTAGGACTTCGGGAGATGTTCTTTTTTACTGATAATATGTGATAAAGCCATTCTTTTACAATAGTTTTTCCATTACTTCCGGTTATTGCAATTACAGGATTTGTAAAATCTTTTCTTTTTAAGGAGGCAATCTTTTGTAGAGCTTCAAGTGTGCTTTCAACTTTAATAAAAGATGCCTCAGGGAAAATGTTATAATCTATATTCCTGCTTACTACAAAACAACGAACGCCTTTAGTATATAATTCTTCAATAAAAATGTGTCCATCGTGTTGTTTTCCTTCAAAAGCAAAAAACAGGCTAAGATGATATGGAACTATCTTTCTACTGTCAATTAGCAGTTTGCTAAATTCATTATCGGGATTTCCTATGAAATCAAACTTTAGTTTTTCTGCTATATTTTTGAGATTAAATAGTTTCATTTATCTGATGTCTCATCTATATTGGCTTTATTGTAGCATGTCCTGCATAAAGGTTCATAAATATCTTTTTCGCCCAGCAAAACAACATCACCACTTTGAGATTTTCTGTGACTGTATTGTGCTAATTCGCCACAATGCATACATACTGCATGAACTTTTGTAACATATTCAGCAACCGAGAAAAGTGCAGGCATAGGACCAAAAGGTCGGCCGGCAAAATCCATATCAAGACCAGCACAAATAACTCTGATTCCCTGGTTAGCAAGTTGGACGCAAACATCAACAATTCCATCATCAAAGAATTGAGCTTCGTCTATTCCAACAACATCAACTTCACCAACTAAAAGCAAAATGTTGGATGAAGAAGGGACTGGTGTCGAACGAATAGATGTGCTATTATGAGAAACAACTTCTTCATCACTATATCGAACATCAATGCTAGGCTTAAAGATTTCTACATTTTGTTTTGCAAATTCAGCTCTTCTTAAGCGTCGTATTAATTCTTCAGTCTTTCCTGAAAACATTGATCCTGCAATGACTTCTATCCATCCTTTTTTTGGTTAACCTTTTCTGGGTTGTTCAAGAAACATTCTGAAATTTTTTTCTAATTTTGTAAAAAAAATATTTATCACAAATTTAGAAAATTTATCTGCATGGAAAAGCTAATATCGATAAAAGAAAACTTAAAAAATATTAATTCTTTAATATCAAAGCTGGAGAATGGGAATTTAAGCACAATTGAGAAGGATATTATTTTACAAAACTTAAGATATTTGTATTTATTAGTAAATTCTGTTGAAAGCCTTGACCATGAGGTAATACAAGCTAAAGAATCTATAGTTGAGACAAAACTGAAAGAGCCTGTCCAGCCAAAAGATGAGCAGGTAGTGGTTAAGGAAGAACCTAAAATAGAAGAAAAAGAGGTTGAATTAATGGATTTTGTTGATGACCAAGTTGAAGAAATTAAAGAAGAATCTGTTATTGAAAAGACTCATTCAGAGCCAATAAATGAAAGCCCTAAGCAACAGAATCTTTTTGCTAATAGTAATGGTGGCAATAACGTTAAAACTGTTGGTGAGACTTTAGGACAAAATAAAAGATCTTTGAACGAAAGACTAGCTGATAATTCAAAAAATGATGTCGCCAGTAAAATTAGTCAAAAACCTGTAACGGATATTAAAGCTGCAATAGGAATTGGAGATAGATTTTTATATATCAGAGAGCTGTTTAATGGAAATAATGATACGTTTGAACAGACAGTTACTCATCTTAATTCTATAAATTCATTTGATGATGCAGAATCTTATATAAGATCAAATTTTGATTGGGACGATTCCGATGAAACTGTTTTAAATTTTGTAAGTGTTGTAAAAAGAAAATATATTAAATTATGAGATTTAAATTAGTTTCCTCCATATTTACTTTTCTATTAATTTTTATTTCCTTTTTAGGTTTTTCACAAAATCGTGAAAAAACAAAAGAGAGAATAATTGAATTATCTTCTCCGGAATATCATGGGCGTGGTTATATCAATGATGGATGTAATAAAGCTGCAGATTATATTGCTGAAGAAATGGAGAAAATAGGAGTGAAATCATTTCCTGAGGGGTATTTTCAGGAATTAGAATTTGATGTAAATACGTTTCCAGGTAAACTTCAGGTAAATATTGATGATGAAAAACTAGTTCCTGGTGTTGATTTTTTAATTGGCCCTGCAACACCATCAGTAAATGATAGATTTACTTTATATAAACCCGATTCATTATTACTTAATGATACAACAGCGTTTAAGAAAAAATTGGAAAATGACATATTTCTGGATCAAATGCTTGTTGTTGACTATGCTCAAACAGAGAATATAGAAATTAAAAAATTCTACATTAGAATAATGATGGATAATGAACATTTTGGCGGAATAGTTGAATTAATCCCGGAGGAATTGATGTGGGCGGTAAGAACTTTTCAAAATGATTATCCGGTTGTAAAAGTAAAAAGAGAATCATATCCTGAGGATGCAGAGGAGCTAACACTTAAGGTAAAAGCTAAAATGCAGTTTAATTACGAAGTCAAAAATTTAATTGGATATATCGAAGGTGAAACAGATGAGTTTATTGTTCTAACTGCGCATTATGACCATTTAGGTAGAATGGGTAAAAAGGTATATATACCCGGTGCTCAGGATAATGCAAGTGGTACAGCCATGGTTTTAGACTTTGCCGAATATTACGCTGATGTCAAACCTCATTATTCAATTGCTTTTATGCTTTTTGCCGGTGAAGAGGCTGGCCTGTTTGGATCGATAAACTATGTTACAAATCCTCTATTTGATCTTTCGAAGATTAAAATGGTCATAAATCTTGATATGGTTGGAACCGGTGATGATGGAATTACTGTTGTAAATGGGGCAAGTCCTGATTATAAAAAAGAATGGGAACTATTTGAAGAGTTAAATATAGAATGGGAATTTTTTACAAACTTAAAAGCTCGGGGAGAAGCTGCTAATAGCGATCATTACCCGTTTCATGCTGTTGGTGTTCCTGCTGTTTTTATATATACAATGGGAGGTAAGACTTATTACCATAATCCAAAAGATACTCCTGAAACTTTGACTTTCACAGGATATGAGGCATTATTTGATTTAATAATCGGTTTTATTGATAAATATGAGTAAATTATACCTTGTGCCAACTCCAATTGGTAATCTTGAAGATATGACTTTCAGGGCTGTAAAAGTGCTGAAAGAAGTTGATTATATTCTCGCCGAAGATACTCGCACAAGTGGTTTTTTGCTTAGACATTTTGAGATAGAAACAAGGATGTTTAGTCATCATAAGTTTAACGAGCATAAAGCAGTAGAACATATTGCCGAAAATATTCTAAACGGGGAATCTTATGCTTTAATTTCGGATGCAGGGACTCCATCAATCTCTGATCCTGGTTTTTTACTAGTCAGAACATGCCTGGAAAAAGGCGTAAAAATAGAATGTCTTCCGGGAGCTACAGCACTGATTCCTGCGCTTGCAGTATCAGGGTTACCTTCTGATAGATTTTGTTTTGAAGGCTTTTTGCCACAGAAAAAAGGTCGTCATAAGAAAGTAAAAGAGCTTGTTGGTGAAAAAAGAACAATGATATTCTATGAATCCCCTTATAGATTAGTTAAAACTTTAGAAATATTTATTGAATATTTTGGCGAAGAAAGACAAGCCTCAGTCTCAAGAGAAATATCAAAAATACATGAAGAAAATGTTGCAGGAACTCTGGCAGAACTTAAAGCACATTTTTCTGTAAAAAATGTTAAAGGTGAAATTGTCATCGTACTTTCAGGTGAAGAATAATTTAATTGAAATTTCTTGCAAATAAACTTGTTTTTGTCTTTCGAATTTCGTAACTTGTAGTAAATCGATAAGTTACCCTATGCTTGACCAAAATAAAATAGTAACCATTAAAAAATCCTGCGTTTTTACCCTCGAAGTGCTTAATCTTTATAATGAGTTAATACTTAACGGTAAAAAGCCGATTGCAGTAAGAATTTTAGGTTCAACTTTAAGAGGTTCTTGTGCATTACAACAAATGTTGCAGACAGACAAAAGACGTGAGTATAAGGAGTCAGCAGCAAAAGCTGTAAAGAATCTTAAAAATGTTGTTTATTGGATTGAACAGTGTGAGAAATCAGGCTATTATTTTAATGAACAGCTTCTGCAAAATGCTCATGAGATACTTGAATTGTGTCAGATGGATGAGTTTGTGATCTAAAATTATTGAATATAGGATTTTTTTATTTTCGGGATAATTCCCGAAGAGATTACTATTGCTGTTGGCTTAACATATATTCCGCATCAATAACAAGCATTTCATCAACCGAAATTCCTCTTTCTTTAGCTTTTTGTTCAATATGCATCATCCAATTTTGATCATTCTTGATATTCTGAATTATTTCTTTGACCTCAGGCGAAAGATCAACCATATTTGTTACGCTTAGCAATTTGTTAAAGAATCCAAATCCAAAGTTGTTTAATCCACCATCTGTTTGCAAAATAATAATATATTCATATTTAGATATTTCTTCAAGGAAATCAAGATTTTTTATCTCAGCTTTATATTTATCGGTTCCATCATTAAAGTACTTGCTATTGTAGTAAAAGAAATTTAACCCATTAAACACATTTCCTGGAATACCACTATAATACATATTCCAATAGAAACTGTCACCGACAACCAGCACATTTGGCCTGTATTTCCCTTCTTTATTATATTAATAGCTAGGATAAGCTAGATCATAAGTTTTTATAGGGTAATAAAGGTTCATCAGATTACCTAAATCATATTCTGTATGTCTTTGTTCTGAGCTTATTTCTAGATTTTCTAGTGATAACTCCGGCAAATCTTTATTAATATCTTTTTCAACTTTTTTTATCAGGCTGTCTGCACAAAGATACATTCCATAATAACTCCAGTGTATTCCAGCTTTATGAAATAGAGGATATGTGCTTGTATCTTTCATGTTTATAAACCAAGAGTTAAAATCAATGTAGTTAAGATTGTTGCTTTGCAAAGACTTTTTAAATTCCTTATAATTTGTTTTTGTGCTTTTCTCAAGTTTAGGATAATTCTCAGGAATATATTCGGGGTAAAAGCTGGCTTTCCCGGGAGCAAAAACAAATAATAGTTTGATTGACATATCTTCCATAATCTCTTCACACTTTTTAGCTTGATTACTTAATGAGTTTATTTTTTCATCACCAATATAATCAGTTCCTAAATATGCATCAATATAATTGTTTTCGTATAGGTAGTTGTCCTTTCCAATTACAACCTTCTCGGCACCTGTTTTTTTATAAAAAGTAAAATCTATTTGATTGTTAATTCTGATAACAGTACCTCTTAATCCAATGTTTTCGTTAATATATCTTTCTGCTAAAATTTGAAATTCTCCATTAAACCAAGTACTGTCAGTTAATATCGGTTTATCAATTTTATATGTTACTCCCCCTAGTGGCTGTTCGTTAACTAAATTTAAAGATTTAACCAATAGTGGTACAAACAGACAAATAAATAAGACTGCGAAAAGTAATTTTTTCCAATATCTCTTGATAAAATCCATTATTGCAAAAATAGAATAATTATTCAAATTCGAGTATGAGATGTTAGAATTATATTAAACTGTCTAATTGTAAATAAGGATATGTCTCAGAGCTTATTTAGTTTATATGTGTTGTTTGTATAAATATTTTTATTAATTTTACATGTAAATGTAACAACATGAAAAGAGGATACTTTGTCTTGCTAATAATACTTCTCTCTATGTTGTATCCTGTCAGTAAAATTTTTTCTCAGGATATACATTTTTCTCAGTTCTTTTCTGCACCTCTGAATACAAATCCGGCAAATACAGGGAATTATGTCGGTGATTATCGTGTAGTTCTTAATAATAAAAATCAATGGATGAGTTTTACAAACGCATACAGAACTTTTGCAGGATCTGTTGATGTTTCATTTGAGAATGTGTTTGTAGATAAAAGTAAAATGGGGCTTGGTGTAATTTTTAATAATGATGTTGCAGGAGATGGCCGCTTAGGAACAAATCAGTTTTATTTGTCAGGTGGGTATTCAATACCTGTATAACAGAAATATGATTTGCGTGCAGGTTTGGGTTTTAATGCAGGATATGTTCTTCATGGAATTGATTTTAATAATTTCTATTTTTGAGATCAATATACAGGCGAGCAGTTTGACCCATATTTGCCAACGGGGGAGAGTTGGACTTATGACAGGATTAATTATTTTGATATGGGAGTAGGTGCATTTGTAAGTTATAAATATGATACTCTATTTAATGCTTATCTTGGTTTTTCAGCATCACACTTAACTACTCCTTGGAAGAGCTTTGATGAAAATTCAGAAGCTTATTTGCCTGTTAAATGGAATATAAATGCTGGAGGAGAATACAATATTCAAGATGATTTATTTGTTGAACCTGTCTTTCTGGCAATGATACAACAGAAATATACAGAGTATAATCTTGGCGTTATAGCTCGTTTTGACTATAATCCTGCTAGCTTACAGTCATTATATTTTGGGACGATTGTTAGAACCAGTGATGCAGGGATTGTTTGTTTTGGAATGAAATACCATAACGCCAGATTTATGATTAATTACGATATTAATTTATCGAAATTGTCTACAATTAGCAGAGGTAAAGGCGGTGTAGAGTTTTCTTTAATATATATATTCCTTAAACCTAGACCATTTGAAACGCCATATTACAGAAAGTGTCCTGATTTTATATAATTTATTGTGAGAAAGATAATACTTTACATATTACTTGTTTTTATTAGCTTTAGCTTGTTTGCTCAGGAACGTGAGATTGCAAACTTTATAGCTTCAGGGGACAATGCTTTTGAACAGAAAAACTACTATGGTGCTGCTAAAATGTATGAGGAAGCTCTTAAGTACAATTCTAAAATGTATGATATTGTATGGAAGGCAGCTGAAGCATACATGTTAGATAATGATTATGTAAGAGCTGCAAGACACTACAGGATATTAACTGACAAAATACCTGATAAATATCCTGAGGCTGTATTTTATTATGCAAGCATGCTTAAAGCTGATGAAGAGTTTGTAAAAGCTCAGTATTTTTTTCAAAGATATTTATATTATAATGAATTGGATAGTGCTAATTTAAATGTAATTAAAGCTAAAGATGAAATACTTAATTGCGAACTAGCCTGGAAAATGTACAACAATCCTAATGGAGTTAAAGTTATTCAATGTGATTAATCAATTAATTCTGTATATAGCGATTTCTCATCAGGAATCTTAAATGATTCAATTTTGGTCTTTGCTTCTATAAAACCAATAAGTGATACTTTAAATGACTTTAAATCACGTTTATACAATGTGAACTTTTTTGATGTGAAGCGAAAAACTTCTCTCTTTGATTAAATTATTAATGATGGTTTACATGATGTGTCCAATCCACATTTTACCTCAGATGGGAATACTGTGTATTTTACTATTTCTGATTTCTTTAAAGGAGGAAATACATATATTTATACTTCTCATTTCGAAAACGGTAAATGGAGCGAGCCTAATAAACTACCAAAAGAAATAAACTTTCCTGATTATAATTCAACACATCCTTTTTTAGCAGAAAGAGAAAGTAAAACAGATGTATTATTGTGGTCATCAAATAGACCCGGTGGTGAAGGAGGATATGATTTGTATTATTGTGAATTGTTGCCGGATCAGTCATGGGGATACGTTCGTAATCTTGGCAGGCCAATTTTTGATGATACAAGATTTCTGGATTTTTTTGATACGACTTCAAATGTCAATACAGCTGGTAATGAAATAACTCCATTTTATGATGTTCGTGATTCATTATTGTATTTTAGCTCTGATTGGTACAAAAATCTTGGAGGTTATGATATTTTTAGTCTTAAAGGTAATTTTAGAGTATGGGATAGCCTTAAAAACCTAGGTTATCCTATTAATAGTGCACAAAACGATATTTATTACAAGATATATGCGGATTCATATCTTGCATTTTTATCCAGCAATAGAAAATCTTCCTTTGCAAGGGAGCATCAATCTTGCTGTAACGATTTATATTATCATGAACTGGACAAAATTATAAGCGAAGAAACAATAGAAGAGCAAAAAGTAGAACTTCTAACCACCAGAACAAAATTGCTAGTGCCTATTGCTTTGTATTTTCATAATGACGAACCAGTCCCGAATTCATGGGATACTACAACAGTCTTAAATTATTCAACTACATACTTTGATTATATCGAGATGCATGATGAATACAGGGAGAGATATTCGAGAGGCTTATCTAAAAAAGATAAAGTTGAAGCAGTTGATAGTGTCGATTATTATTTTTCGTATTATGTAGAAGAGAACTATAATAAGCTTCTTGAGTTTACAAACCTAATGAAAGAGCTGTTGCTTAGTGGACAGAAAATTGTTGTCACAATTAAAGGTTATACCAGTCCTCTAAATACAGTAGAATATAATAATAACCTGGCGAAAAGGAGAATATCAAGTTTAGTAAATTATTTTTATGAATGGGAAAATGGATTCTTTAGAGAGTATATCGAATCTGGTATGATTGAATACGAATTTGTTGCTTTCGGAAAGACATTGTCTGATGGAAAAGTTAGTGATGACCCTAACGATCCTAGGAACTCAATTTATAGTCCGGCAGCATCTAGAGAAAGACGAATAGAAATAATTGCTGTTTCCGTTGAAGAAATTGAACAAAATACCGAATAGTTTGTATTTAGATTTATGGAATTCTTTAATATTAATTGGAAAGGGATAGTGCAGGAGACTCTGATGATTACAAGTTTTGTAATCGTTATGATGTTATTAATAGAATTTATAAATGTTCTTACACGTGGACGTTTATCTAAAAAGCTAAGTAAAAATATCTATATTCAGGTTCTTACAGGAACTTTGTTAGGTTTAATCCCTGGGTGTATGGGGACATTTACTGCTGTATCATTATATACGCATAGAATGTTGACCTTTGGAGCTCTTGTTGCAACAATGATAGCAACATCGGGAGATGAAGCATATTTTATGTTAGCTCTGATACCACATAAGGCTTTGTTAATATTTGCTGTACTTGCTGTAATTGGTTTTGTTTCCGGTATCTTAACAGATAAATTCCTGAAGAATAGAAATTTTGCAGCTAAACATAGATTCTCTTTTGATGTTCATGAAAAGAATTGTACAGAGCGTGAACGAGGTTTGTTTTCGTTTAAAAACATAAGTCTCTTGCCTTCTCGGATAGTTTTAATAATTATTGTTTCTTCAGTATTGGTTTTAAGTCTAACCGGTTGGATAGGACATTCTCATTCTGATAAGCTTATTTTTAGCTTACCCGATAAAAATACTTCAGAATTAGTTGAAATTGAAGATATACACCAACATGAAGAACATAATCATGATTGCGAAGAACATAATCATGATCATCAGCATACTGACAATGAGGTGGATGGACATGAGGGACATGAGCATGGATTTGATTGGGTTAAATTTACTATTATTCTGAGTTCTGTATTTGCGTTAATAGTAATATTATTTTCTTCTGAACATTTTGTTAAGAAACATTTAGTTGACCATGTAATAAAGAAACACTTGTTAAAGATATTTTTGTGGGTTTTTGGGACTCTAATTGTCATAAATCTTTTATTACATAATTTTGATGTTGGAGTATGGATATACAATAATATGTTTTTTATTCTTTTAATAGCTGTATTACTTGGGATAATACCACAATCAGGTCCTCATTTGGTTTTTGTTGTATTGTTTATTCAAGGAGTTGTTCCGTTTAGTGTTTTAATAGCTAGTAGTATTGTTCAGGATGGGCATGGAGCATTACCTTTATTAGCAGAATCAAAAAAATCATTTTTATTTATGAAAATAATCAATATATTTATAGCAATAATTATTGGCTCTCTCGGCCTTTTGTTTAATTTCTAAATCTTATTTATATGAAACCTGGAGAATTTACATTTACCATGATCAAACCAACAGCTGTTAAACTTGGAAAACTTGTTCCGATATTGCACGAAATTGATGAAGCGGGGTTTAGTGTTATAGCAATGAAGATGACAAGACTTTCCAGAGCTCAGGCTGAAAGATTCTACGCTATACATAAGGAAAGACCATTTTTCGAAGAATTAGTATTCTTTATGTCTTCAGGTCCTGTTCTTGCTGCTGTTTTACAAAAAGAGAATGCAGTAGAAGATTACAGAAATTTAATAGGAAACACAAATCCATCAGATGCTAAAGATGGCACAATAAGAAAGAAATTTGCAATTTCTGTGCAAGAAAATGCCGTTCATGGATCAGATTCTGATGAAAATGCTCTTATCGAAGCTAATTTTTTCTTCTCTCAATTCGAAATTTACCCACATGATGAAGAATATTGTTAATTTATAAAAAATTTATATAAAATTTCTGAAAGGCTTGATAATTCAATTTATTAAGCCTTTTTCTTATTTAGAAAAGGTCTAGTTAAGTCCATTCTTAGGAAAAATAATTGTAAAAAAATTTGGAATCTGTTATTTATATTCATATATTTGTAAAGAAATACCGAAATACTAATAAGAAACTAAAAAAATACTAATATGAGCACACAAGAATTTAACAGCAGATTAATGAACTTAGAGTCTAGCCTTAATTATTTTGCATTAAGTTTAACTAGAGATACTGAAACAGCAAAAGACCTAGTACAAGATACATATCTTAAAGCAATTCAGTACAAAGATAAGTATACATCAGATAACAATATTAAGGCTTGGTTGTTCACTATTTTAAGAAATACTTATTTAAATCAGGTGACAAGACTATCATATAAGAACACGATAAATGATGAATCTGAGGATGAGTATATACTAAAGAATAGTATGCCACATAATGAAACTGCAGAGTCTGTAATAAATACTGGTGATATTTCACAAACAATTGATAATCTTGATGATGATTACAAAATACCTTTCAAAATGTTTTTGGATGGATATAAATACAAGGAGATAGCAGAGCATATTAATTTACCTATTGGAACAGTTAAAAGTAGAATTTTATTTGCACGAAAAATTTTAATGGAAAATCTTCAGGATTATAAATAAAATTAGGTTTAAATATATTTTAACGCATACAACCTTTTACATCTGTGATGCCACTTTATCTTGAAGTGGCATTTGTTTTGCATATTTGTTTTTGCAAATGTTTTTAAAATTGTGTTATTTTACAATTTAAATTACTTGATATGCGTAAAATATTCATTATAATATTGGTGCTTTTAATAACCAATCTTTTATTTGCACAAAAGCAGATGAAGTTAGGAATAGAAGCAATGGAGAAGGAGCAATTTGCTCAGGCGATTGAATATTTTGATCTTCAAATCAAGCGAAAATCTAAGAAAAAGTCTATAGTAGCAGAGGCATCATATTATGCTGGATATTGCAATAAAAAATTATCCTTACCTGTACGAGCATCATATTATCTTAAAAGAGCTATAGATTATGGATATCAGGATCCACTAGCATATTTGTATCTAGGTGAAGCATATCAGATGCAACAAAAATATGATTCAGCATTGATTTATTATGAAGAGTTTAAAAAACTAGCTCCAAATCATAAACTTGCTGATAAAGGAATTACAAGTATTAAATTTACTTTTGAAATGATTGAAAATCCTACGAGGTATGAAGTTAAAATTAAAGGAAAATTTAATTCCGGAGAATACGACTTTTGCCCTTTCTTTGAAGCGAGGAACAATAAGAAGATTTATTTTACATCAACCAGATACGCTCCAACACATGTGTCTATTAGTCCTGAATCCGGTGAGTTTTGTTCCAATATATTTTATTAAGAACAAGATAAGGATGGTAGGTGGTCTGACCCTCTGATAGTTCCTGGATTGGTAAATACTAATGACGAAGAAGGTGCTGCATGCCTAAATCATAAATCAAGTAATTTGTATTTTACACGATGTAAATATGATAAAAATCTAGATAAAGGTTGTCGTATATATGTTGCTAAACGTGGAGGAAGTTATTGGGGACAGGTTAAAGAAGTTGAAATTCCGGGTATTCCTGAACATATTTCTATAGTGCATCCTGCCATTAGTGATGATGAACTTACACTGTATTTTGTTGCAGATAGCCTGCTAGGAGGATTGGGTGGCAAGGATATTTATAAAGTAACCAGAATAAAAAAGAACCAACCTTTTGGACCTCCTCAGAATTTAGGGGATATTGTGAATACCGAAGCTGACGAAGTACATCCTTATATCAGATCGAATGGAGACCTATACTTTTCTTCTGACGGTCATCCAGGTATGGGTGGTTTAGATATCTTTAAAGCTGTGCACATAGATGGTGCAAAATATATAATTGAGAATCTTGGTTATCCTGTAAATAGCTCTCATGATGATTTTGGCATAGTATTTATGGGTATGAAAGAAGAGGGATTTTTAACTTCCAGAAGATTAGGTGGAATGGGTAAAACAGATTTATATCATTTTGTATTACCTGAAATAAGTTTTACAGTTTCAGGAGAAGTGATGGATAAGTACACTAATGAGCCTCTTGCTGGAGTTGACGTGCAGCTGATGAACGAAGATTTTGTTTTGGTTGATTCTAAATCTACAGATGAATTTGGTAGATATTTATTTGATTTAGAACCTAAAAATAACTATATTATCTACTTTAAATATCCGGGATATGAGGTTGATAAAACAAGGGTTGATATGAAAGATATGACTGAATCAAAACATTTTACAAGAGATGTGATTTTAAAGAAATAAATATTATATTTGACAAAGTTTAACAAAACTAAAAATTAAATACTATGAAACGGATTGTGTTTTTATCATTTGCATTGATATTTCCGCTTTTTATGATTGCACAGAGGGCTCTGATAGATAAAGGAGATAGCTACTACAATACCTATATGTTCGACATTGCTAAGGACTATTATGAGAAGGCTTTGGGAAGTATTGCTTCTCAGTCCGATAAAGCAGAAGTAAACTATAAATTAGGTTATTGTTATAAAATGCTTGGTAATACAGACAAAGCAGAAATGTATTTCGGAGTTGCTGTAGATAACTATGTGAAAGGAGTTATAAAGCCTGATGTTCTTCTATTTTATGCTGATGCACTACGTATGAATGGTAAATATGAGGATGCAATCGATATTTACAAACAATATTTACAGGTTTCGCCACAAGACCACAGAGCCACAAGTGGTTTGGAATCATGTAAACTTGTTCCAAAATGGATAAATAGGCCAACAAGATATAAGGTTGTTAATGTATCTAAATTTAATACAATGCAGCTTGATTTTTCTGTGGTATGGGCATCAAAAGATTATCGAACAATTTATTTTACTAGTTCCCGTGAAGGTTCAATGGGTAGTAGAGATAATTATAAATCAGGACAGAAATTTACCGATATATTTGAGGTTACTCAGGATCGTAAAGGTAACTGGAGTGAGCCTATTCCTCTTGCAGGTGGAATAAATACTGAAGAAGACGAAGGTGCCTCAACAGTTTCAATGAAAGGTTCTGATATGTTCTTTACTAGATGTAAAGCTGGTAAAAAAGTAGATGAACCATGTAAAATATTTTATTCGTTCAAAAAAGGTAATGCATGGGGTGAGCCTATTATGGTAAATATTACAGGTTTTTACAACTATGAGGTTGGTTATCCTGCACTATCGAAGGATGATAAAATTCTGTATTTTTCAGCTGAGGCTCCTGCAGGATATGGTGGTATGGACTTATATATGGCTGAAAGAATCGGGACTTCAGGTTATGAGTTTGGACGTCCTATTAATTTAGGCCCGGAAATCAATACTCTTGGTGATGAAGTCTTCCCAACAGTAAGAGCGAATGGAACTCTTTATTTTGCTTCTGATGGGCATAAAGGTATGGGTGGTCTGGATATCTATAAAACGGTTACAGATAGTCTTGGAAATATTACAGGAATCGAAAATATGAAATACACAATCAACTCATCATTTGATGATTTTGGTATTATATTCGACGGTGACAATGAAAAAGGGTATTTTAGCTCAAATAGAAAAGGAGGTAAAGGAAGTGACGATATATACGAATTTAGTCTTCCACCACTTGTTATAACCTTAAATGGTTTAATTAGAGACACAACAGATATCGATAATATAAAACTTATCAAAGACGCTAAAATTTCAATAATGAATGATGCCGGAGTTGCTGGTGAGTTGGTTTCATCATCAACAGGTGGTTTTACTTTTAAATTGGAAAAAGATCAGAATTATAAAGTTAAAGCTGAGGTAAGTACTGATTATTTTTAAAATTCAGCAAGTTTCTCAACATTTAACATAGAATACGATACTGTAATAAATGTTGTGATAAATCTTGCTAGAATACCTAAAATTATTACACTTCCAAACATTGAATATGAATATGATAAGGCAGACCTTCGCCCTGAATCAACGGTAGCTTTGGATGGTTTGGTGAAAACACTAGAAGATAATCCTAATATTACAATTGAGTTACGTTAACATACTGACTTTAGAGGTAATGATGATTATAATATGGAATTGTCTCTTGCTAGAGCAAAATCATGTGTTGACTATCTTATTGAAAAAGGAATTTCTGCTGACAGATTAACAGCTAAAGGACTTGGTGAAACAGAGCCAAGAGAAATAGATGAAGAACTTAACAAACAATTTCCATTCTTTAGTATAGGTGATATTCTAACAGAAACTTATATTAAAGCATTGGGCGATAATAAGAAAGTTGAAGAAGCACACCAGTTAAATCGTCGTACTGAATTTAGTGTTTTATCAACAGATTATGGAATTTCAGAGGAAGAAAAAGCACAAGAAGAAGAAAAGAATAATAATGGTGGAAGTGCTGTAATAAAAGGAAATACAAACGGAGAATTCTAACTTAAGCAAATATAAAATTGGCAGCGGTCCTTTGGGCTGCTGCTTTATTTTTATATGCTGTTTAAAAACTAGTTAGTATTTTCCTAAGACATGATAATTTTAATTATTTTTGTGCGCAAAAAATGACAGATAGTTCAAGATATAATGCAAGAGGAGTATCAGCTTCGAAAGAAGATGTTCATAATGCTATAAAAGATATCGATAAAGGCCTTTTCCCTAAAGCATTTTGTAAAATTATTCCTGATATTTTAGGTAATGATCCAGAGTATTGTAATATTATGCATGCTGATGGGGCAGGAACTAAATCATCATTAGCATATATGTATTGGAAAGAAACAGGTGATTTATCTGTTTGGAAAGGTATTGCAATTGATGCAATAGTAATGAATATTGATGACCTTTTGTGTGTAGGTGCAACTGATAATATTTTACTTTCATCAACAATTGGAAGAAACAAAAGCCTGATACCTGGCGAAGTAATTTCTGCAATAATCAAAGGCACTGATGAGTTTTGTGAAGAGATGCGAGAAATGGGTGTAAATATTCATCTTACCGGAGGTGAAACTGCAGATGTGGGAGATCTTGTTCGAACAATAATAGTTGATTCTACAGTTACTTGTCGGATGAAAAGAGAAGATGTTATCACAAATGAAAAGATTGCTTCTGGTGACGTAATTATTGGTTTATCATCATATGGTAAGGCGAATTACGAAACTGATTTTAATGGAGGTATGGGGAGTAATGGTTTAACATCTGCTCGTCATGATGTGTTTAATAAAAAATTGATAGATAAATACCCTGAAAGCTTTGATACTAATATCCCTGATGAATTTGTTTATACCGGAACATATGATTTGACACAGTCTACAAATGAGTCTGGTATTGAAGCAGGGAAATTAGTTCTCTCTCCAACAAGAACCTATGCACCGGTAATTAAAAAAGTACTGGAGAAATATAGAAACCAAATTAATGGGATTATTCATTGCAGTGGGGGGGCTCAAACAAAAGTTCTTAATTTTGTTGACAATCTTCATATTATTAAAGATAATATGTTTGATATTCCCGAACTTTTTAGAATGATTCAGAGTGAGAGTGGAACAGATTGGAAAGAGATGTATAAGGTCTTTAATATGGGACACAGAATGGAGATATATACAAATCAGCAAATAGCTACAGAAATTATTGAAATTAGCAAGAGTTTCGGAGTTGATGCGAAGATTATAGGAAGATGTGAAAAATCTGATAATAAGAAATTGACAATCAAATCAGAAAAAGGTGAATTTATTTACGAATAATATATAATTATATGGCAAGTAATTTAATAATGGATAGATTGGAGGGTGTAAAAGCCAGATTTAAGGAAGTTGGAAACTTGCTTATTGATCCTTCTGTAATATCCGATATGGATAAATACATTAAATTAAATAAGGAATACAAGGAATTACAACATATTATTGAATCATACGAAGAGTATAAGCTCATTATTTCAAATATCGAAGATGCTAAAAGTATTTTAGCAACGGAGAAAGACGAAGAGATGAGAGAAATGGCCAAAATGGAGCTTGATGAACTTCAACCTAAGGTTGAACCTATGGAAGAAAAGATAAAGCTTTTATTGATTCCTAAAGACCCCGAAGATGAGAAGAATGCAATTCTAGAGATTAGAGCAGGAACAGGTGGTGATGAAGCAAGTTTATTTGCAGGTGAGTTAATGAGAATGTATGTGAAGTATTCTGATTCAAAAGGATGGAAAACTGAAGTTACAAGTGCTACAGAAGGTACACAAGGAGGATATAAAGAGATTGTCCTTAATGTTACCGGAAATGGCGTCTATGGGATTCTTAAATATGAATCAGGAGTTCATCGTGTTCAGAGAGTTCCTCAAACCGAGACACAGGGTAGAGTGCATACAAGCGCTGCATCAGTAGCAGTATTGCCTGAAGCTGATGAGTTTGATGTTGAATTAAATCCGGCTGATATAAAGCGTGACGAGTATTGTTCATCAGGTCCTGGTGGACAGTCAGTAAATACAACTTATTCTGCAATTAGGTTGACCAATATACCTACTGGAATAGTTGTAACTTGTCAGGATGAAAAATCAAAATTGAAGAATTTAGATTCAGCAATGAAAGAACTTAGAACTAGACTTTATAATTTGGAATATCAAAAGTATATGGATGATATTTCAAGTAAACGTAAGACAATGGTTTCAACAGGTGATAGATCCGCAAAAATTCGCACATATAATTTTCAACAAGGAAGGATGACTGATCATAGGATAAATTTTACATCATATAATTTACAAAATTTTATGTTAGGGGATATCCAGGACGTTATTGATCAGCTTATTATGGCAGAAAATGCCGAAAGGTTAAAAGAATCAAATGATGAATAAATTATAAGCCGGTTTATCCGGCTTTTTATTTTTTAACAGTTATTCTGCATCATATTATCAATATTATTGTAAATTTGATATTCCATCAATTCAATAATATTATGAAAAAAACCACTATTTTATTTACATTACTAATCATTAGTATTGCTACTATTGCTCAGGAGTACTACTGGGTCTATTTTACAGATAAAATTAATACAAAATTTGACCCTTACTCTTATTTTGATAGTAAAGCAATAGAGAGGCGGCAAGCACAAAACATATCACTTTACGATATTAGTGATTATCCAATAAATGAAGACTATAAATACTCAGTTAATGAACTTGCAGATGAGTATATTGGTGAAACCAGATGGTTTAATGCTATTGCAGTAACAGCAAGTGAAGATGCAATTTCTCAAATTTTGGAATTTGACTATGTTTTAAAAGTGGTACAAATAAAATCGGAACCTGTGTATTGTGAGTATGAGGTAAAAGAAGATTTTGATATCTTATTTAATACAGCATATAAAGATGGTATTCAACCCCAATTAAGAGCAATGCAAGGAGAGGAATTTGTAAAAAATAATTTTGATGGGAAAGGTATTAGGATAGCTGTATTTGATGGAGGTTTTCCTGATGTGGATACTCACGATGCTTTTGCTCATTTGCGTGATAACAATCAAATAATAAAAACATATAATTTCCCTAAAAAACAAGAAGATGTTTATGGCTGGAATAGTCATGGTACTATGGTATTAAGTTGTATTGCCGGTATGGATTGGAACGGTAATAAAATGGGGCTTGCAACAGGAAGTACATTTTTATTGGCACGTACCGAGGTAAATCCGGAGCCTGCTAAAGAGGAAGTATATTGGATGATGGCAGTTGAATGGGCTGATAAGAATGGTGCAGATGTTATAAATAGTAGCTTGGGCTATGGTGCTGATAGACACGACCCGGAAGATATGGATGGGGAATCATGTCTTGTTACCAGAGCAGCAAATATGGCGGCTTCAAAAGGTATTTTAGTTTGTAATGCTATGGGTAATGAGGGTGATGATGGCTCTTGGGTAACACTTGGGGCACCTGCTGATGCTGATAGTATATTAACTATTGGGGGCGTTGACCAATATACAGGTTATCACATTGACTTTTCATCTTACGGTCCAACTGCAGATGGTAGGATGAAACCTAATGTATCAGCATGGGGAGAAGCAAATGTTGCAAAGCCTGGGAACCATTATAGTTCTGCATTTGGAACATCTTTTGCTAGTCCACTTGCAGCTGGATTTGTTGCTACAGCATGGCAAACAAACAGAGACCTAAGTGCAATGGAATTAAAAACAGAAATTGAAAAGTCAGCAAACTTATATCCATATTATGATTATGCAGTTGGATATGGAGTGCCTCAAGCTGGATATTTTACTGGTAAAAATAAAACAAGTCCCGAATCAGTATTTGAATTAATTGAAAATGATAACGATATAATAATCAGGGTCTCTGATAGAGATAAATATGAAAATATTTTAGTTCTTTATAATATTGAAAACAGTGATGGGACATTAGTATATTATGCTCAGAGTGAATATTGGATGAGTTCAGGTGATGAAATTACTATTGAGAAAGAGGCTCTATATGGCAATAAAGTGCTTAGAGTTTTCTCAAATGGATATATGGAAGAATTTAAACTCGAAAATGGTGAATATGAAGAGTCTGATGAATATGACGATTATGATATTTATTATCCTGATTATGTTGAAACTGACGAGCATTTTATGATTTATGAGATGGATGTTGAATATGATAAAGCTTCTGCCTTTGGAGTTAATTCTAAATTCTATATTATGCCGTATGTGTCGCTAGGCTTCATTACTCCGCCATTTGAAGGCTCATTGGACTATAAAGTTGGCAAATCGCGTTCGTTTAAATATGGGTTAAAATACATTCATAATATTACAAAGGTATACAGAATTGGCTTTAGTTTTGACTTTAGTCGTGATAGATGTTTTTATAATCAAGCTTCTATTTTCAGTAATATAACAGAACTGGATGCATATAACCAATTTAAATCTATAAACCTTGAGTTTTTTCAAAGATTTAGATTTGTTCCTGGAGCAATGACTGGATTCGGAACATATTTAGACTTAGGTATTTACGGAAGTATGATAAGAGCTTATTCTAATAATCAATATATTACTTATGATACCGGTTTGACAAATGAAATTGTCATGAATTATCAGGATTTTAATAAGTGGAATTGGGGATTAAGGGCTAAACTTGGTCATGGAATATTAGTTATTTATGGTCAGTACCGTATTACAGATATTAATAAATCTGGAAATGTGAGAGTCCCAAAACTTGAAGTTGGTTTGGAACTCAACTTACCTTTAATAAATATGTAGATTTATTATATGAACAAAAGAACTTTGGAAATAAAAAAGCCCCTCTTTTCGGAGGGGCTGTGGTACCACCTAGGGTCGAACTAGGGACACCAGGATTTTCAGTCCTGTGCTCTACCAACTGAGCTATGGTACCTTGTTTTAAGGACTGCAAATGTAAATCAATTTTTTATTTCTGCAAAAAAATATTGATAAAAAAATAAATCAAAAATGATTTAATTTCTTTACGTACTGATTTTCAGGCCTCTTGCTTCCAAAGAAATTAGAAAATCATTCTAATCAAAAAATAGTTTTTCTAATCATAAATTGTTTTAAAAGCTTTACTTTTGCAAAAAACTTATTTATGTATAAGACGGCTTTGTTAGATAACGGTATAAGGATAATACATAAGTGTGTCGACTCTGATGTTGCCCACTGTGGGATTATTATTAATACCGGAACTCGTGATGAATCGGATAATCAATTTGGGATAGCACATTTAACAGAACACATGCTGTTTAAAGGCACAAAAAAACGCCGTGCATTTCATGTTTTGAGCAGAATGGAAGATGTAGGAGGTGAAATAGATGCTTATACCACTAAAGAGGAAACATGCATAAGTGCTAGTTTTTTACATGAGTTTTATGAAAGAGCAATGGAGCTTATTAGCGATGTTCTCTTTAACTCAACGTTTCCTGATAAGGAAATTGAAAAAGAAAAGGAAGTCATAATTGATGAGATAAACTCTTATAAAGATAGTCCTGCTGAATTAGTTTTTGACGATTTTGAAGACCTAATATATCCTAATCATCCTCTTGGAAGAAATATTCTTGGTGACAAAAAGAGTTTGCTAAAATATAATGGTACTAATATAAAAGACTTTATTTCTGAGAAATATAATACTGACCAGATGGTTTTTTGTTCAATAGGTAACATAAAATTTGATAAGCTAATAAGGCTAAGTAATAAGTATTTTGGGGTAATTGAAGCAAATTATAGAAAATATAATAGAAGAATATTTAATACGCCTATTGTTGAAAATAAACGAGTGCGAAAAAATACTCATCAGGCACATGCAATATTAGGAACATACGCTTATTCATTTAATGACTCCAAAAGACTACCTTTATTTTTATTGTCAAACATCCTTGCCGGGCCAGGTATGAACTCTAGGTTAAATATGCTTTTAAGAGAGAAAAGGGGAATATCATATAATATTGAATCTAATTACTCTCCTTATGAGGACACCGGAAACTTTAATATATATTTTGGTTCTGATAAAGAAAATATTGATTATGCAATAGAACTTATATTTAAAGAGTTCGAATTATTAAAATCAAAAAAGTTAGGGCCTTTGCAATTGGCAAAAGCGAAAAAACAGCTTATCGGACAAATTGCGATTGGTAGCGAGATACACTCAAATATGTTGCTTACCATGGGTAAGTCATATTTAATTTATAATCAGGTTGAAACACTTAAACAGACAATAGGAAAGGTTGAGTCAGTTAGTGCAGAGCAGTTACTTGAGGTAGCTAATGAAATTTTAGAAAGAGAGAAGTTCTCAAGTTTAATCTATTATTAATATGAATAATATTGATAAAATACGTGATCTTTATATTGATTCATTTTCTGGTGAACAAGATGAACTTCTCAGTGCATTAGAGCGTGAGACTCATCAAACACAATTACATCCCAGAATGCTCTCAGGGTGGCATCAGTCTGTATTTTTAAGTTTTTTAATCAAGCTAACAAATGCAAAAAGTATTTTAGAAATAGGAACCTTTTCAGCTTATGCTACCATTTGTATGGCACGTGCATTGGAACATGGTGGTAAGATAACTACGATAGAAAGAAATGATGAAATTGAGTGGTTGTCCTCAAAGTATATAGCTTTAAGTGGTATTGGTGATAAAATTGAATCAATTACAGGCGATGCAAAGAAAGTTATACCTGCACTAAAAGAGGAATATGATTTTGTATTTATTGATGGTGATAAAAGGGAATATCTCGATTATTATAAAATGATCTTGCAGAAAGTAAAATCCAAAGGTTTAATTATTGCTGATAATGTTCTTTGGGATGATAAAATATTTAAGCCTGTTGTTTCAAATGATTTTATGACAAAAGTGATAATAAAATTTAATGAGTATATAAAAGAAGACCATCATGTAAGAAAGATAATACTTCCTTTACGTGATGGCCTAATGCTTTTACAAAAAATATAATTATTCTACTCTATACCAGGTTTGAGTGCGATAAAATGGCCCCATAAAGCCTCTGACATTTAGAGTATTTTCATCTTCAAGCCACATTTTACAATCATATACTTTACCATTTGCGGGATCTAAAATACCAAGCTTTTTGTACCAATCTGATTTACGTTTAGTTAAACCATTTACAATTTGCATCCCGATTATTGGTTGATTATGCAAATTTCCTTCACATTCTTCGCATAATGGATTTTCTTCATCATTATTTAAAAGTTTGACAACTTTTCCATAAAGTTTACCATTCTTAATGTATAGTTCTACATAGGATTTTGGTTTATTTGTTTCATCGTCGATAGTTTTCCAAATACCAACTTCTTTTTGAGCTTTAACAGCACTAAAAGAAAACATAATAAGTGCAATAAGCAAAAATTTTAAAGTATTCTTCATAATTGTTTGTTTTAAATTTTTTTAAATATTACAAAAAATAATCCAAACTCGATTATTCAGCAAAAAACTTTAGATTTCATTTGTTTTTATAATTTAACTAATTTTGAATAAATGTTGAAATATGAAAAATCTAATTAGTGTAATAAAAGCAGATATAACTACTTTAAATGTGGATGCTATTGTTAATGCAGCAAATAATTAACTACTTGGTGGGGGGGGAGTAGATGGAGCAATTCACAGAGCTGCAGGCCCAGGTCTTTTAGATGAATGTAGAGGATTAAATGGCTGTGCTACAGGGCAGGCAAAAGTAACTAATGGATATAACTTGCCTGCAAAATTTGTTATTCATACTGTAGGTCCCGTATGGTATGGAGGGCAAAACAATGAAGAAGCCATGCTTCGTTCATGTTATTTAAATTCTTTAAAAATTGCTGCAGAGGAAGATGTAAAATCAATAGCTTTTCCGGCAATAAGTACCGGTGTTTATAGATACCCTGTTGATAAGGCAACTAAAATTGCAATATCAACAACAATAGAGTTTCTGAAGAATGCAGAATTTCCTATGGAAGTAATCTTTGTTTGTTTTAGTGAAAATGCCAAAAAAAATTATAATCAGATTTTAGAGGAAGAATTGCATAATTTTTGAAGTTGATTAATCGTTTTAATAAAAAATGATTATGAAAAATCTATTGATAATTGCCTTTATCTTCTCAAGTTTTCTTGGATTCTCACAGTTAAGCACTGTTGAACAAGAAGTCCTTGATGAAATAAATCTTGTAAGAACAGACCCTTCATCTTATGTTCAGTATATCGATAATTTTTTGGATTACTGGGATTCTGGAGCTGCTGAAAGAAAAACAGCACAAGAATTAATTGAAATTTTAGAAAATTTAGAACCACTTCCTGAATTGAAATACTCTGAAGTATTATATGAGTCATGTAAAAAACATGCAAAATTTTTAAAAAGAACAGGAAAATTTCAACATTCGGATGCTCCTTATGCAGAAAATATTCAATATGGTAATGAGTATGTACGTTATGCAATTATTGATTTGTTAATCGATCATGGTGTTCCTGACAGAGGTCATAGGAATAATCTTTTAAATCCTGATATTAGAGAAATGGGAGTCTATTATATTGAAGAAGTTAATGAAAATATGATGCACCTTTTTGTGCAACAGTTTAAATAGTTGAAAACTGATTATTCAACTAAAATAAATTCAGTTTCAATATCATCAACAAAATTTATATTTTGTACTTTCCAATCTTGATTTGGTTTATATAGAACAACAACAAGTTTTACAGGTTGTCGATCATATTTTAGACTATAGATATATTTAGCATAGGAGTCTCCTGCGTAGTATTTGCTTACAATCTCTGCACCATAATAATTGCCAAGCAGCTTACGTGATAGTTCCAGTCTTTCTTTAATAGCTTTTATTCCATCTTGGTCGCCATCAATAAGTGGGTTTGTTTCAAATAGATAATCAACAGCCTGATTTACATCTTCATCGAAGATAGTAAAGAATGCATCCATTAATTCTTCGGGGGTTGCCTGTGCTTTTAAATTGGTGTTTGATGCTGCTAAAATGCTTAGCGTAATTGCTAATAATAATATTGTTTTTTTCATTTTGTTTGATTTATTACATGTTATTACAAAGATATTATAAAAACTATGCCAAAACAAATTGTATTATAAAGAACCGGTGAAGGAGAATATCCTATCACCGGAACTAACTATAATTTATGAAAAAGATTTATCTGGTTAGAACAATATTTTTTTCTTCTACAATTTTACGGAGATTAATCAATGCATAACGCATTCTTCCTAGAGCAGTGTTGATGCTTACATTTGTTTGTTCAGCGATATCTTTAAAACTCATTCCACCATAATGGCGCATCATAATAATTTGTTTTTGTTCTTCATGTAAGAAGTCAATTAGGCTACGTACATCACTAACAATTTGGTCGCCTACTAACTTATCTTCAATATTCTCATCAGAGAATTTATCATTATTAAACAAATCTACTTCGTGATCATCATTTTAACATGTGTTCAGGTTTTTCTCTTTTCGGAAATAGTCAATAGTAATATTATGGGCTATCCGAATAACCCAACTAATAAATTTACCTTTATCAGTATAGGTACCAGCCTTAAGAGAATTAATTACTTTAATAAATGTGTCCTGAAATAAATCATCAGCCACGTGTGTGTTCTTCACAGTCATAAAGATATAAGAGTAGACTTTTTGCTTATGGCGGGAAATAAGAATTTCCATACATCTTTTCTCACCCTTAATGAATCCTTCGATAAGCTCTTGATCTGAGCGTTTTTTCAAATTCATAACTATATTATTTAAAAGTTATAGGGTAGAGGTTTAATCGATATATGGTCTCCTTTCTTTTTTAGTTCGTCATTTGTTATTACGGATTAAATCCGATTTTGTTACAGCAAATATATAAAAATATTTAATAAAACCGAAAAAATCGATAAAAGTTTACTCTTCTTTAGGCTTTTCTTCTTGCTTTTGAGTCCAGCATCCTTTGTATTTAAACGAGAGTTTTCCCCAATAGTCGGCACTATATGCAGCAACTCTGTCTATAGTTGCATCAATCTCTTCTTTTTGAAGGTTATCAGCCTCTCTTAAATTTAGTACATATAACCAACCTTCTTTCTTGCAGATCCAACAACCGTATAAAGAGTAGTTTATTTCTAAAAGATCAACAGCAAAATCTTCAACTTTCTCATCTACCATTTTACAAAGAGGACTCATAACTTGAAAATAGAATTTCTCAGGTTTTGAAGGATAGGCAAAAACATCAACCCATACAGTAGAGTTTTTATATTTAAAAGTCCATTGTCCATCTTTCTTTCCTCGTGACTTAAAAGGATCAATGCCAACTTCTTCAATTGACTTTTCAATAAACTCTGTTAAATGAAATGGTATCATAAATATTCCTTTTTTACAAAAATAATAAAATTCTAAATGAAAAAAATTAAATGAAAAAAAATTGATGGAGGACAGATGATGGGTGACCCGTATATGTTTGCAAACAGAAGTTCGATAAGCTAGTACTTTAGCTTTTCACTTTAGTCACTTCGAACTCCTCACTCCCGCAATCAACCATAAACATGTACACTACTCATGCCGCTCGGAAAATATCTTATTCCCAACCAAGTAATAATTAATACAATAAAAGACAATGCTAATAAAAACAAAAGAGCTTTCTTTTTTTGCGGAAATGATTTATGTAGATGAATGCAAAACAAATATAAAAGCCATGTTAGAAGTGCCCATGTTTCTTTTGCATCCCAGGTCCAATAATCTGACCATGCAATCTTTGCCCAAAATGCGCCCATTATCATTCCTAAACTAAGTAAGGCAAAGCCTGGATAGACTAAATCCATACTGAGATTTATATTTTTTGTGTCGGAAGCTTTAAATTTATATGTATTATACAAACCAAAAATTGTGGTAATCCATGCTGATGCAAGAATTGCATACGACATCATATATATAATCACATGAGGAATAAACCATGGACTTTGCAAGGCTGGCATAAGTTCGGTGTTAATATATTCCGGGTGTATAATATCCACCAATAGGAATATAAATGACATTATGAAACCTAGAATATACAAAGGTTTTGATCTTGTTTTCAAGTAAATTAGCCAAGTTATAAGGGAAACAAAGAATGAATACCATAAGCGCGTTTCTGCCATTGTTTTAAGTGGTGGACGGTCAATTTGAACCCATAAAACGATAATATACACCAAGAGAGTTACCCATGCAATAGCATGTAGGATTGTAGACAATTTATTATGTGTTTTATTACTTTTCTTCAGGAAAAGAAATAGTATTGCACCTAGCCAAAGAGCATAGAATATTACTAAAACAATATGTAGGTATTCCCAAATCATTTATCAGTCTTTAGTTTTTCTTTTCGTTCGAATAATAATAGAATTGAGCCTAAAAATATCATTATAAAACCGGCGTAGCTTGCATATAGCCATGGGTCCTTGACAATTGTAAATATTGCATGTTTAGTATTATCTTTAGATATTATATAAGAATGCAAATAAACACTGTAGTCATTAATTTTTACCGGTTTATTAATAAGTACATTAGCTTTATATCCTTGTTGATTTTTATTCGTAAGAACTGTAATCTCAGCTTCATAATTTTTAACAGTTGAATTATTATTAACCGTGTTTTCGGAGTAGTTCTCTATTTTAAATTCATTTAATTGAATAGCAAAATTTAAGTCATTTCTTGACTTGTCAGAATCATAGGCATACCATTTTTTTTCTCCTTCAGGTATAATCATATTTAAACTTACCTTATCGGCATGACCAAGATTTGCTGAAAACAATACAAGCCATAATCCAAAGTGATTTATAAAAAAAAATATGTTTTTATAACTTAATGGAGTTAATCTTTTTATTGTAACAAAACCAAGACAAATTAAAAGATACAATAATGAAATTGCATAGTACCAAGTTGACGGAATTGAATTTAATGATAATTCATTTATTATTGAAATTTCTGACTTTCCTTGTGGGATTATTGCAATTAGAACCGTAATTATAGTAAAAAGTGCTATTGAACTTAATGCAGCGTGTCCTGATTTTAAGAAAACAATTATCTTATTCTGTTTAAAGAATATATATAGCAAAACTATTAATGCAAGTAGTTCAGCACCTGTAATTACATTTAAAGGATATTCAAAAAAATGTAAAGGGAACTTATCAAATATTATCTGAAAGAGAATTCCAAAAGACAATAGAATTCCTGGGATAATAAATGCTGCTCTTTTTGAACCTTTAATCATGTGACAAATATAAAGCTTTAAGATTAAAGGCTAAAAATAAAAAAAAGAGCACTCTAAAAAGAATGCTCTCTATCTCAATTCTAGTTTTACTTCTCGATTATTACCTTTCCAGAAGCAAGTGTTCCTATATTATCTTTAATTGAATAAATATACATACCTGAATTTAATTCTTTTGTGTCGATTGTAATAACATTTAATCCATTTGCATCACAAGTTTTAACTAATTGACCGTAAATGTTGTAAATCTCAATTGAAAACTGTGTTTTATCTAATTCAAAATATATAAAGTCCTTAGCAGGATTTGGGTAGACCAAGATATCCTCTTTAGAACTGTAAATAATTGGTTTAGGAGATACCAGGTCTGAATATTTACCAATAGTGTTAAAGGTTTGATTTGTAATAACTGGTAGATTGTAATCAAAATAAATTGCTGCAGAATTTGTGATTACATCAATATATTGGTTATCAGGTGTTTGATCAATTTTAAACTTAACATATCCATGACTTTCAGGTTCATTATGTGTACTGTCATGTAACATAATATTTTCAAATGTCCACTTAATAATATTTGGGTAAACAATCTCAATTGAGCATTCATGACTTGAACTCATGTGTCTGAAAGTTGAAATGTCAAGATACTCTGAGATTGTATCTAAAATATAAATATCGTATGCAGGTGCAGAACCTGTGTTTTGGAATCTGATTTTATATTCCAGAATGTCTGCAGTATCTACAAAATGTGCTTGTGCTATACCTTGTGGTATCACAGATTTATCATTTGGATCATAGGAAACAACAACTTCATAACAATCGATTTCAATAAAATCATCTAGATCGTCTTGTGGGACATCAAGCACATATCCAATAGAGTTGTTTGGACTACCACATAATTCGATAGTTTCCTGAGGATGACTATTGCCGGGATGTCCTGGACGTTGATCTGCTTCAAGTCTGATTGTGCTACCGTTAGCAGGCCAGCAAATTGTCTGAATTTCGCCACCATTAATTTGGAAATATCCTGTATAAACCAAAGAGTTGTCTTCGTATATTCTGTATTCACTAGTCCCTTGCATATCACCATCTCCCGGATCGCCTGTATTGGTAATCGTAAAGCAGACTTCAAGATCATCAACACATTCTCCATTTACCATAACAGAAGAATGATCCCAACCTTCATCCGGTTCAGTGCAAGGGTCATCAGGGTAAATGTGTGATGCCACGCATGCTGTTGCTCCAACTAAATCTTGATCGCAATCATATTCTATGTGAAAAGTAAATTGTCCGATTTGTCCAATATTAACTGTACCCACATCGAAAGAAAGAATATTATTTGTCTGATCTATTAGATTTCCACCTGAAACATAGGTCATATGTTCATCCAGTTCTACTTGAATTATTGTATTATCATTGCTAATAGTTCCATTATTTTGGTAATTAACATACACATTAGAGGTCTGACATAGCACAACAGGATTCAAATTTACATCAACACTTAGATCCGGACAGTAGTAACTTGCTTGATTGCCGAAATCAATATTTGGTATTGTGTCATAATCATCTGTAAGTACCTCTATACTATGATAATTTGGCGAAGTTGGAAAGGATTGAAACCATGGAGCTTGAACATTTAGTTCACTTATTGTGAAACTTCCGGTTGGAAGCCACATTTTATAAATACCTTCAGAGTTTGTGTAGCCATAATAAGGACCAGGTTCAGCCTTAAGCGTTATTCCCGGGCGAGGATAATCTCCACTGTCATATATATTGTTTCCATTTACATCAGCAAATACCCTTCCTGTGACCATTGTAAAACAACCCGGATTTGCTGCAAAATTAATTCCCCAATTAAAAATATATCCATCATCTGCAGCCCAGTTATCGGTTATAATTATTGTCCATGGTCCATTTAAGGGACAGCCAACTAAATCTGAAAAAGGTTCAAATGGAGTATAATCACCGGGTGGAAGAGTGCTGTAAACACTAGCTGCCTCAGCCATCGTTCCATTTGAAGCATAATTCGTCCAACAATAGTCGTAACCTACTCCCGGAACCATATTGAAATCTGTTGGCCCGGCATCCACAGGTTCACCTAAATGTGTACTACCTCCTCCTTGTGCTTCTAAAATAATACTGGTGTCATTAGGACAAACTATTTCCATAACTAAATCACCTAGATAGGAATGTTCCATATCGACACAAATACTTATTAATTCATCCGGTGCAGCAAGAGTTTGCCCAGCAAGATATCCTTCAACCATTATTGTTGTTGTGTATGATACTCCGGAACCGTCGGGTAAGGAAGTTGTATCCGGTGTAAAATGGAATGCTTTTATTTCTTGTCCAAAGCTTATGAATGATATAAATAAAAGACTTACAAGAATTGTAATTTGCTTTTTCATAATTATATATTTTTGGTTAGTACGATTGCTTAATATATTTAACGTATGATTTATGTAAAGGTTCCTTCGAAATATGTAAAAAAATATAAGACTTATTAACATTTTTCTATAGATTGTGTATAAAAAAGAGCACTCGAATGAATGCTCTCATGAAATTTAGAGAAAAAGCTGATCTACTTCTCGATCAGTAATTTGCCTGTGGCAATGATTGAAGACTTGTCGGAGATTGTATATAGATACATTCCGCTTGATAGTTCGCTTGTTGATAATGAAATAGTATTTTTACCTTCTGAGTCTCTTTGACTAACTTTTTGACCAGAAATATTATATATCTCGACTGTAAAATCAGTATTGTCAGATTCGAAGAACACAATATCTGATGCAGGGTTTGGGTATACTGAAATAACTTCTTCATTGCTATAAATAATAGGTTCCGGAGTTATTATTTCTGTAAAATATCCAATTGTGTTAAATACCTCATTTGTGATTACAGTATAATTATAGTCAAATAATATTGATGCTGAGTTAGTAATTACACTCATTAGTTCATTTCCAGTTGTTTGCTGTATTTTAAATTTAACGTAACCATGACTTTCAGGTTCATTGTTAGTGCTGTCGGGAAGATTAATGCCTTCAAATGACCATTTAATTACATTTTGAGGAAGAATGTCGATTGTGCATGCATGACTTGAACTCATAAAGCAAAATGTTGTAATATCAAGATAGTCTGAAATTTCATCATAGATATATACATTAGTTGCTGGTGCGGTCCCAGTGTTCTGGAATCTGATTTTATATTCAAGTGTTGTTGTTGAGTCAATAAAATGTTGTTCTGTGATTCCTTGAGGCACAACAGTTTTATCATTAGGGTCAAAAGACGCAAGCACTTCCTGACATTCAATTTCAATAAAATCATCTAAATCATCTGTAGGGAAATTAAGAACATATCCAATGGCTTCGTTTGGTGTGCCACATAGTTCAATTGTCTCTTGTGGGTGGCTATTACCAGGATGCCCCGGGCGTTGATCTGCTTCAAATCTAAAGGTGTTTCCATTAGCAATCCAGCAATAGGTAATTGTTTCTCCACCATTTAGTTGGAAAGTTCCAACTTCGATTAGTTCATCATTTTCATAAACCCTGTATTCTGAAGTACCTTGCATATCACCATCTCCCGGGTCACCTGTGTTTGTAATTGTAAAGCATACATCTTCATCATCTACACATTCTCCTGTAACCATAACTGATGAGTGATCCCATTCTTCATCTGGCTCTTCACATGGATCATCAGGATAAATATGTGCTTCTAAACAAACTGTTGTTCCAACCAGCTCCACATCACATGAATAGTGCAAAGTTACACCGGCTTGTGCGGATTCACATGGAGCGATATCTCCAATGTCAAAAGTAATAATATTTCCATCGAGTGTAGCATTTGCAGGCATCCAGTAAACTTCAAAATTTTCATCTATTAAAAGTGTTATGTAGGCATTTTCAGCTGTAGTCGTACCATTGTTTTCATAATATACAAAAGCATAAGAATATGAACAAGGTCACACACCGTTTAGAGTTACATCTACACTAAGATCCGGACAAACATAAGTAGCTTGATTATAGAAATTTTGATTATATATAGAATCATACTCATTTAGAAATTAAACAGTATGAAAATTAGGTTCTGTTGGGTAGGATTGATAAAAAGGGTCATCAGGAACTTCTTGATGCACTGTGTAGGTGTCTTGCGGAACATATATACTATAATATCCATATGAGTTTGTATATCCATAGTATGGTCCGGGTTCTACAGTAATTAATCTGTTCGGCATAGGGTAATCATCACCATCATAAATATCATTGGAATTAAGATCTGCATATACATAGCCGGCAATTCTATTTGTATATGATGATTCAGGTAAAAAGTAAATACTCCAACCGAACATATACCCATCATCAGCAGACCAATTATCACAAATTGTTATTGTCCATGCACCATTTATTGGAGACCCAATGAGCTCAGAGAAATCATCTACAGGAGTATATGAGCCTGCAGGTAGTGTTGAAACACTTTCAGCCTCTTCAGCAAATGTACCATTTTCCGCATTACTTGTCCAACAATAGTCATAACCAATACCTGGAACTTCGTTATTGTCTACATAGCCATTATCGACAGGTTCACCAAGATGCGTGCTGCCTCCACCTTGTTCAATTAAATTAATTGAGTTTCCATTCGGTGCTTGAAGAGTTATAACTAAATCTCCCATATATGAGTGCTCAAGGTTTGTACAAATACCAACAATGTCATTTGCAGTCATGATTACTTGATTTGGTGAGTAATCTTCAATGTAAATAGTTGAAGTATAACAGACTCCACTTCCGTCAGGTAAGCTGACAGTATCATCAATAAAATGTAATGATTTTGTTGGTTGTGCAATAATGCATGTAAAAGCAAAAAGAGTGGTAATAATTAAATATAATTTCTTGTTCATAATATGTTTTTTTGAAACGTTTTTGTATAGCAAAGACGTATGTGGTTTTGGAAACGTTGTCTGTAAAATATAAAAAAAATCAACCAATATTTGTTAATTGTATATCAAATTAACTATTATCAATGGTTAGAGAATATTTTGTATATTTACAATTAATTCAAAACAGCTTTTTATGAAACGTATATTATTCTCTTCATTTTTTATTGGTTTAAACTTTTTAGTTTTTGCTCAATTTTCATGGACAAAATACGAGTTTAATCAAGTTTTGCAACCGGGACCGGATAATTTTGACATTATTGCAATAGGTCAACCAACAGTTTTATTTGAAGAAGGAACCATTAAAATGTGGTATGCCGGAGTTGGTAATGATATGAAAGCACGTTTGTGTTACGCTACTTCAACAGATGGTATAAACTGGACCAAGCATGGAGTTGTAATGGAAGTTGGAGGCGATGGTGAATGGGATAGAGGATGGATTGATACGCCAGAGGTTTTAAAAGTTCCTGATGGATATTATTTGAGTTATTATGGAGATACTATTCAACAAGTGGCTGAAACAAATTCGGCAATGGGTTCTGCATATTCAGCAGATGGAATTACATGGACAAAAGATCCAGAAAATCCAATATTTACAAAATCTGAGATTGGAGAATGGGACGGAACATGGGTAGAGTCTGCTGCATTATATTGGGATGATGTTGAAGAGCAAATTGTAATGTGGTATAACGGTATGGATACTGCTACATGGCAATTGGGGATTGGTGTTGCTACTTCGCCTGACGGAACTACTTGGACACGTTATGTCGGTAATCCGGTTATAATACATGGAATTTGGGGAGAACCAGATGATATGTGGTGTGGAACACCTGCAGTTTTATACAGAAACGATAAATTCGAAATGTGGTATTCTGGAACAGCAGCGGAGGATTATAGTGTTGAATTAGAAGGGTTTGAGAATGTCAGTATTTGCTATGCAACTTCTGAAGATGGTTATAATTGGGCAAAATATGAAGGGAATCCTCTTTTTGACACATATACAGAACCTCATAACCCTGATGCAGATTTGGGTGGTCCTTGGGCTCCTGATGTAATCTACAATGAAAGTACTGAAACTTTTATGATGTGGTACGAAGCACATGGAGGAACATCAAATTATGGTTTTTCTCTTGCTACTGCTCCTTTGGATGTGTCAGAAATCAATAGAGTAAAGCCGGGTAAAAATTTGGTTCTATATCCAAATCCTGTAATAGATTACTTGAATATTCAGCAAGATAACTTTATTAGTGCTGAAATTTACAATCTTCAAGGAAAATTACTAATAGAATCGAATAGTTCTAAAATTGACGTGTCAGAACTTGCATCAGGAGTATATTTGTTAACTATTTCAACTAAGAATGGCGTAATAACTAAGAAAATTGTCAAGAATTGATAATGCAACCATTTTTATTTCATATGATTCTTATTGATAAGTATTGTTTAATCTAAACTTAAAATGAAAAAGCTATTTTCTTATATTATTGTTTCACTATGTGTTATTAATTTATATGGTCAAACTTTAATTGCAACATCATCCCATCCAGATGCAACAGCAAATCATAATCAAAGGAAAATTGTTCGAGATACTTTGGATAATGTTTATATAGTTTATCAGGATATTATTGAAGGAGATACTGTAATTATGGGACTATATTTTGACAGGATGAGTGAAATATGGACTACTCCGACTCAAATAACCACCGGAAAAAATCCTACAATATCTATAAGTAAAGATTGTATATTTCATTTGTTTTATGAGTTAAACGGTTCTGTAACAAATATTATGTACAGACGCAGTGATGATTTTAATACTTGGACAGGTGAGTTATTATTAAGTGATCCATTGGTTGAATCTGTTTTGCCAATTGCAGACGTAGATTCGTCCGGTTTGGTGAATGTTATGTGGATTTCAGGTGAAGATGAAGAAACTATACTTAGATTATGCAGGATAAAAAATGATGAGATAATTAAAGATACAGTATTGCTTGAAAAACCATATATATCAGATATAACAATTGCTAATCATTTGTTGTTCGGGAATCAAACAATAATGTATGCTGTTAATTTTGATATTGACTCTATTTATTACTTTAGCAAATTAGAGTTTTTTGATGAAGCAGATCTTTTGTATGCTACGGAAGGGACAAACCCATGTGTTACATATAATTATTTTTATGATACCATTTATGACTTTACAAGCTCATTTCATTTTCCATATATAAATAGTATAGGACAAGTCAGATCTGTTTACGGTGATCATGCAACCGTAGGATTTAAAAACCAATATGTTTACGAAAGCTTATTGGGGGACTGGGGAGCTAAATATGTTTGTGTTGATGATGTACTACTTCCTTTAGGATATAGCTTTCTATTCCTTAATGATCAAGGATTATATCATGTGTTTGCAGGAGATGGTGGCGTATACAAAATGATGGATTCTATTGAGACAGGATCACCATATAATCCTTCAATTGCCTATCGTCATTTTAGATTTGATTTAGTTGATTTTATATGGACAGACAGTACTAGTTGACAGTATAATATTTATTATACACGTAGAGATAAATATACTGAAATATATGAATATGATAATATTGGTGATAATCTTCATGAATCTGAAATAACTGCATATCCAAATCCTTTTAAAGAACAAATACAAATAAATCTTTTAGAGAAATACTCTGATATACAGATATACGACAACAGTGGTCAGGTAATATTAAAAAAGCATATTGAAGACAATGTTTTTATTTGGGATGGTAATGATGAGAATGGTTACAATGTTAAGCACGGAAATTATGTTGTTTCTATTATTAGTGGTGATTCTAAGTTTTTAGGAAAGATTATAAAGATTGAATAATACACTCATAATAATATTTGAAATATTGACGTTACATAATCAAACTTAAAAGCACTGTTATGAAACGTATTCTTTTTTCTTTATTTCTTGGAATAATTATTTCAGCTAGTTTATTTTCTGCCAAACCAATTGTCCCTCCGGGAACTGTCAAAGTAAATGACTCTCTCTTTATTGATAAAACTGAGGTTCGTAATATCGATTATCGAGAATTCCTTTATTGGACAAAAGAGAAATATGGTATAGATTCAAAAGAATATATTTCAATTTTACCAGATACTGCAGTTTGGTCAGATGATCTTGCATACAACGAACCAATGGCTAAACTATATTTTAGACATCCTGCTTATTCGGAATATCCTTTGGTTGGAGTTAGTTATGATCAAGCGGTAATGTATTGTGAATGGAGATCAGATCGTGTAAACGAAATGCTTTTTATTAAAATCAATAAATTAAATATTGACACTTTGAAAACCGCAACTGATATTCCTAAGTATGTTAATTACAGACTTCCTTCAGTTGAGGAATGGGAAGCTATTGCTCAATTGCCATATTCAAAAAGGACGCAGAAGAAATTTAGAAAGAAAAAGATGCAAGGAGTTAAAAAATACAATCTTATTTCTAGGGATACAATTATTTCAATGTCCTCAGACATGTCTGATATTACAGCTCCTGCAGAATCGTATTGGCCAAATAAACTAGGAGTTTATAATATTATAGGTAACGTTGCAGAAATGACATCTCAAAAAGAACTTGCTAAAGGGGGTAGTTGGAAACATGAACCTGAGGAAGTTACTGTTGAATCCAATTTTGAATACGATAAACCTCATGCATGGCTAGGCTTTAGATGTATTTGTGATGTGCTGATTGAGATTTAGTAAATCAATATTATCACATAATCTTTTGATGTTTAAGCGTGACTCCGATCGCGTTTAAACATCAAAGATGCCAATCGGACTTAAAATACTCATCGTTTCCGTTTATTTATTAAACTTTTAATTTATATTAAAGATAACTGTTTGTCCAGTTTATCTACAAACTCGTTAAACTGTAATCATTTCTTAAATATATAATTTAAAAATATCATCTTTTTTATTAATTTTGTTCTATACAAATAGGACATTAAATGAAAGATATATTACTAGAAGCAGCAGAGCTTATTCAATTAAATAAACCTGCTGCTATGTGCACTGTTGTTGAAACCGATGGCTCATCACCAAGAAAATCAGGATCAAGAATGCTTGTTTTACCTGATAGTACTATAATAGGTACAATAGGTGGCGGAAGTGTTGAGCTGGAGACTATGAAAAAAGCATTAGAAGTTATAAAAACAGGTATTCCTTTACTTTATAAATATAATCTAAAAGCAGACCTTCAGATGGAATGTGGTGGTGCAATGCAGGTCTATATTGAACCTCTTGCAATAAAACCGGATTTATATATTTTTGGTGCTGGTCATGTAGGCAGAGCTTTAAGTAAAATGGCTGTAGGAATTGGTTTTCAGATTACAATGATTGATGAACGTCAAGGGATATTTGAAGATTATAATACCTCAGAACTTAATACATTTAATGGTAATTTTACTGACTTTATCAATAGGGCTACTTTTAATGAAAAGACCTTTGTTGTTATTATGACCCATGAGCATAAATACGATTTTGAAGTTCTTTCAAAAGTCTGTAATAAACCACACCATTATTTGGGAATGATTGGCAGCTCACGAAAGGTTCAAAAAGCAAAAGATGATTTGATAGCAGGTAAAATATTATCCCAAGAAAAAATTGAAAAAATAGATATGCCTATTGGTGTGCCAATTAACTGCGAGACACCAGAAGAGATTGCTGTTAGTATCTTGGCAAAGTTAATAGACGTTAAGAATAATAATTAGTATAGTATGAAAATTAACAATAAAATATCATTTGTTTTAGATGGGAAAATTCAGGAAGTTGAATTTAATAATATTGAATATTCACCAACTACAACATTGTTACATTATTTAAGGACATTATCCGGACATAAAAGTGTAAAAGAAGGGTGTGGCGAAGGTGATTGTGTAGCATGTACTGTTGTTATTGCAGATTTGGTTAAAGGTAAAATGCAATATAGAGCATATGATTCCTGTTTAATATTTTTACCATCAGTACATGGAAAATATATTATTACATCTGAGAATCTTGGAACATCAGATAATCTACATTTGGTTCAAAAGGCTCTTTATGAATTTGATGGTTCTCAATGTGGTTTTTGTACTCCTGGTTTTGTAATGTCAATGTATGCATTGTATAAGCAAGAGAATGTCCCGGATAAAGCTGAGATTACTGATGCGCTTGCTGGAAACTTGTGTAGATGTACAGGTTATCGTCCGATTATTCAGGCAACAGAATATGCCTGTAAAAACAAAACCGTAGATGATATCGAGAAATCTGAATCTAAGACTAAGCAATTGTTAAATTCTATAGATCGAACTCTGACAATTAAAATTGAAACAGATGAACAGAAATACTGGCTTCCATTTAGTAAAACTGAAGCTTTGAAGTTGCGTAGAGATTTTCCAAATGCAGTAATTGTTTCTGGGTCTACAGATGTCGCTCTTAGGGTTACAAAAAAGAATGAGCTTATTCCTGAGATTATTGATTTATCGCAGGTTGTTGATATGTCTTTTGTTAGCGAATCTAAAGATATTATTACTTTTGGCGCTAATTATAGTCTGGAGGATGTCAGACTAAAAAGTAAAAATAAGTTGTCAGCATTATATGAGATGTTAAGTTATTTTGGTTCTCGTCAAATTCGTAATCGAGCTTGTTTGGGTGGTAATCTGGGTTCTGCATCAACAATTGGGGATTCAATTCCTGTGTTAATGGCTTATGATGCTGATCTATATCTTAAAAAAGCCGGGGCTCAAAGAAAAGTTAAGTTACGTGAATTTATTACGGGCTACCGTCAGACACTTTGTGAGAAAGATGAATTAATTACCAAAGTTGAAGTTCCTTTGCCTGACAAGGACACAATTGTTAAATCTTATAAGAATAGTAAACGTAAAGATCTTGATATATCAACAGTTAGTGCATGCTTTTCTTTAAAACTTGAAAAAGACAAGGTTGTAGATATCGCAATCTTTTACGGTGGAATGGCTGCATGGACAAAACGAGCAGAAAAAACAGAAAAAGCTCTTCTTGGTAAAGAATGGAATAGAACAAATGTCGAAATGGCTATGAAGGAATTGATAAATGATTATAAACCAATTTCTGATGCACGTTCTGGGGCAGAAGCCAGAAATATTATGGCTGCAAATCTATTGTTAAAATTCTGGTCAGAGACTGCAAAATAGCCATTAAATCACTAAAACACAAGAATACGATTCGTGTATTTGTGTTCTGGTGGCAACGTTAAATTTAAGCAATAAAGAAATGAAAAAAAACATACAACACGAATCAGCAAAATATCAGGTAACAGGTGAAGCTGTATATATTGATGATATGCCAATGTCAGATAGACTTTTGCATGGATATATTTACACAAGTCCTAATGCTCATGCAAAGATTTTGTCGTTTGATATTGAAAAAGCAAAGCAGGTCAAAGGTGTACATGCAGTTTTATCTTATAAAGATATTCCCGGGCATAATCAAATGGGACCAGTTATTCACGACGAACCAGTTCTTGCTGAAGATTTGGTTGAGTGCATAGGTCAGGCAATGTTTATTATTGCTGCTGAGAATCAAAGAGCAGCTGATGAAGCAATGTCTCTTATTGATGTTGAATATGAAATACTAGAACCAATTATTACAATTCAGGATGCTATTGCAAAGAACTCATTATTGCAACCCGAACGTAAAATTGAAATTGGCGATATTGAATCCGGGTTTAAATCATCACAGCATATTATTGAAGGTGAATTTGAGTCAGGTGGGCAAGAACAGTGGTATCTTGAAACTCAAATATGTATGTCTGTTCCAGGTGAGGGAGACGAACTTAAAGCATATAGCTCAACTCAGCATCCATCTGAAACTCAGGCAATTATTGCAGAGGTTTTAGGTGTAGGAAAACACGAAGTTGAGGTAGAATGTCGCCGTATGGGTGGTGCTTTTGGAGGAAAAGAAACTTCTGGGAATCATGTTGCTGCTTGGTCTGCATTACTCGCTGTTAAAACCGGACGACCTGTAAAAATCAGACTGTTTAGAGATGTTGACCAAAAAATTACCGGTAAAAGACACCCCTATCTTTATAAATACAAAGTTGGATTTGATGACAGTGGTCGAGTTATTGCTGCTGACCTAAAACACTATGTAAATGGTGGCTATGCAACAGATTTAACAATGGCTATTCTCGAAAGAGGTATGTTGCACGCAGAAAATTCCTATTTTATTCCAAATATGCGAATTCTTGCTTATACGATGAAAACTAATATCCCTTCAAATGTTGCATTTAGGGGTTTTGGAGCACCTCAGGGAATATTCTGTATCGAAAATATACTGGAAAAGATTGCATTTCAGTTAAAGAAAGATCCTGTAGAAGTTAAAAATGTAAATTTCTATGGTATAGATGATAGGAATATTGCACCATATGGAACAAAAGTAGAACATAACAGATTGTATGTGATTCACGATCAGATAATGAAATCGTCTGATTATTTGAAACGCAAAGCTGAAATCGATAAATACAATAATGAAAATGAGTTTGTGAAGAGAGGTATTGCACTTACTCCTGTTAAGTTTGGAATATCTTTTACAACATCGTTCTTAAATCAGGCAGGAGCATTAATTAATGTATATAATGATGGAACAATTTTGGTTAATCATGGTGGAACAGAAATGGGGCAGGGCTTATATACAAAAATCAGAAAGATTGCAGCTCTTGAGTTTGGTGTGTCACTCGAAAGAATAAAAGTAAATGCAACCAATACTTCAAAAGTTCCTAATACTTCAGCTACTGCTGCATCGTCCGGTACAGACTTGAATGGAATGGCTGTAAAAAATTGAATTGATAAATTAAAAAAGAGAATTGCAGACTTTGCCTCAAATCTTTACCTAGATGAATACAAAATTACTTCAAATCCTGATGATATTGTATTCGAAAATGATATGATATTTGATAAGAATCATCAAGATAAAAAATTCAGTTTTGAGGAACTTATTGGTAAAGCTTACATTGGTCAGATTAGTCTCAGTGCAACAGGTTTTTATCGTACTCCTGATATCCATTTTGATAGAACTGAAGGTAAAGGAAGTCCTTTCCATTATTATGCATTTGGAATGGCTGTTTCAGAAGTACAAGTTGATACTTTAACTGGATACCTGAAGGTGCTTAGAGCAGATATTCTTCATGATGTAGGAGAATCTGTTTTGCCTAATATCGATATAGGTCAGATTGAAGGTGCTTATGTTCAAGGAATGGGATGGGTAACCGGAGAAGAAATGAAATACGATGATAAGGGTAATCTTCTTAACCACTCTCCGGATACATATAAAATACCTAGTATTCGCGATATCCCTCAAGTATTTAATGTGAAACTTTTAGAAGGATATCCTAATTATAATACAATTCGAAGAAGTAAAGCAGTTGGTGAACCTCCATTTGTTTTAGGTTTGTCGGTTTGGTTTGCTGCAAAATATGCTATAGCTTCAATAAAGGAACATACTATTGAACCAGACTTAAAACTACCGGCAACAAATGAGAATATTGTTTTAGCAGTGAAAAGCCTGGCATATTAATTGGTTATTAGTTCTTTATGGTTTTAAAGAAATGTCTGAACATCTTTTTGCTACTTTTTATTAGCATTTTGGTTTTGTCACAGGAGAGGGTAGAGCTCCAATCTCCATCTGGAGAAATCATTATTCGTGCTGGAATAGAAGACGATAGTTTTGTGTATGGTTTGATTTATAAAGATACTGTAAGGATTGAACATGCAGAGCTTGGATATGTTTTTGCAAATGGAGATTCTTGTAAAAAACTTGACATTCATACATACGAAGAAAGAACAGTAGATGAAATATGGGAACCTAAGTGGGGGCAGTACAGTAGTATCAGGAATAATTATAATGAAATATATGTTGTACTTAATCAGGTAAACAGTGATCGTCAGATCGAGGTGATTTTTAGGGCATATGACGATGGAGTTGCATTCAGATATAAAAGTCACGATGCAACTGATTCAATTGTAATAATCAGTGAAGAAACCAAATTCCGTTTTAAAGAGGATATGGATGTATGGTGGATATGGGCAGATTATAATACATATGAAAAACTATATAAAAAAACAAAACTTAGCGAATGTGAACATGTTGCCGCACCTGTAACACTAAAATCACAATCCGGAGTCTATTATAGTATTTGTGAAGCAGATATTGATAATTATTCCTCAATGACATTGCTTAAAACAGATTTATTTGAGTTTAAAACCAATCTTGTCCCGTGGGCTGATGGTACCAAAGTTAAAACTAGTGGTGGATTTGAATCACCCTGGAGAGTTATACTCGTTGCAGATAATCCCGGAGATCTTATAGAATCATCAATTTTATATAATCTGAATGAGCCTCCTTCGAAACAAGATTTGGATTGGATAGAGCCTGCGAAATATGTTGGAATTTGGTGGGAGATGCATCTTGGCATTTCTGATTGGGGGATTTCTAAAAACAGACATGCTGCAACAACAGAAAATACAATACAATATATTGATTTTGCTGCAAAAAATGGATTTGATGCTGTTCTTATTGAAGGTTGGAATACTGGCTGGGAAGACTGGGGAAAGGCAGAAGCTTTTTATTTCTCAACTCCTTATCCCGATTTTGATATTGATAGTATTGTAAGGTATGCTAAATCAAAAGATATTGAGATTATTGGTCATCATGAGACCGGTGGAGATATATTATCATACGAGAAGAATATTGAAAAAGCATTTCAGTTTTATCAGAACCATGGTATTAAATATGTAAAAACCGGATATGCTGGTGGGATAAAACCCGAAGGTGAGAGTCATCACGGACAGTTTATGGTTAATCACTATAATAAAGTAATGCGTACAGCAATGTATTATGGAATCATGCTAGATGTTCATGAACCTGTTATACCTTCAGGATTAGCAAGAACATATCCAAATCTTTTGAGTTTTGAAGGTGTTCGTGGAATGGAATGGAATGCATGGAGTGAAGGGAATCCACCATCGCATACATGTATTATTCCATTTACAAGAGGTATTGCCGGCCCAATAGATTATACTCCGGGAATTTTTGATATTGATTTTAGTAATTCATTATCTGAAAAGAAAAAGTGGAATGATTTGGATGATGGGAAAACAGCAGTTCATTCAACATTATCTAATCAGATTGCATTGATGGTTGTTTTATATAGTCCTGTGTTAATGGCAGCAGACCTTATAGATAATTACAAGAATCATCCTGCACTTGAGATTGTAAAAGAGATTCCTGCTACATGGGATGATACAAAAGTTTTAAGCTCAGAAATAGGTGAGTATATTGTCATAGCCAGACGTAGTGGTGATAAATGGTTTGTAGCCGGAATTACAAATGAAAATAGGCGAGGTGTGTTAATAAACCTGCCCGAATTTCTCGAGCCAGATAAAACCTATGATTGCTTTTATATAAAAGATCACTTGTTATCGCATTACGAAAAATATCCCGAGAAATATCTGATTGGACATAAAACATTTAAATCAAACGAAACACCTGATGTTCAAATGAAAGAAGGTGGGGGATTTGTGATGATATTTGAAGAAAAAAAATAAGCCAACAAGAAAACTTATTGGCTTAGATATTTAATTATAAAACAGTTTTACTCTTTTGTGTCTTCCTGCTCTTCGCTTTTTTCTTCTTTAGCATCTTCTTTAATGTTTTCTGATGTAATGATTTCAAAGTCGATAAGTGTATTGAACCAATTTACTACTTTCTTGATATCAGAAACATAAACTCTGTCACGATCAAAATCAGGTAGTACAGATTCCATAAATTCTTTATAATCATCGTTTGTTGGCTTATTTTGAAGAATTTTTTCTCCCTCAAACTGTTCAAAAATGCTAATAAATACATCTTTTAGAGGAATGTCTTCGTCATATGTGTATATTGCGACGTCCTCCAATGTACTAATCCTTGATGTTGCAAATGCCGGCATTCTTTTGCCTGTTGTCATTGATTCTACAATTACGTTGTTTTTCCCTTTCGAGACTAATTTAAAAAGTCCGGGTTGTCCTGCGATTGCTAATATTCCTTCTAAAAACATAATTTTAAAATTTAGTTCTGCAAATGTAGTATTTGAATTTTAATATCAAATAAAATTATCAGATTTTTATTGACAAACTTAATGCCAATGTTTAATTTTACATATTATTTCCGATTTTAAGACTGGTTATTAAGCTTTTGCAATATTATGGGATGCTTTGTGTCAATTACTGTATGTCGTAATAAAACTCATTTAGATGATATTTGTAATGTAATAAACTGAATAATATTTGAGTAAGTATAAAAAAACAACTAAATTTGTTGCTAATGAAGTGTGTTTATCTGATATTGATAGTTGTTGTCGGATTCTTTATTAATCCAAATAAATGTTTAGCAGAAGTTGAATCTATCAAATGCTGTAATGATTCAGTTTTTGGAAAAGCAAAAGAATTGTATTTATGTGGAAAAACCGATTCGGCATTATTGATATTTGAAAATTGTTTAAAATACTATACCAAAGAAAGAAATATTGCAAAATGTGGAGAAACTCTTAACCAGATAGCAATAATATACCGTGATAAAGGAGATTTTTCGACAGCTATTAATTATTTCCAGCAAGCTCTTGATAAACATAATATTGCAGGAAATATTGAAGGAATAGCACAAACATATAATAGTATGGGGATACTATATATGTCGTGGAAAGATTATGATGTGGCTCTAGAATATTATAAAAAATCTCTTAGAGTGTTTTATGTCTTAAATTTAGACTTGAAAGTAGCGGATGTTTTAAACAATATTGGACTTATTCATAAATATCAGGGTCAAAATAAAATTGCAATTAGTTATTTTGAAAAATCATTGTTAATACGTCAACGATTTGGGGATAAATATAAGATTGCTGTTTCCTTGCATAATATTGGCACAGTGTATAGTGCTATGGCTGATTATAAAATTGCATTGGATTATTATCAAAAAGCATATGAGATTAGAGAAAATTTAGGTTTAAGAAATGAAATAGCTGTTTCTTTAAATGCAATAGGAAGTGTTTATATGAACATAAATATGCATGATTATGCAGATGAGTATTTTAACAAAGGCATGAATATCGCACTTGAGACCGGCTATTCACAAATGATAATAACCATATATGAGAATATGACTCTGAATTATTCTGAAATGGGTAATAATGAAAAATTTAGGGAGTGTTTTGATAAGTATTTGGGGTATTATGATTCGATTTATAGCCTCGACAAACATAGACAATTACTCGAATTGCAAACTATATATGAAACAGAAAAAAAAGAACAAGAAATTAAAAATCTAAATAATGATATTGCAATAAAGAATCTAAAAAGTCAAAGAAGTCAGTTAATTCAGGCTATGTTAATAGTAACAATTGTTTTACTTTTGTTTTTTAGTTTTTTCTTTTATAGAAGTATTAGATTAAAATCAGATTTAAGGATTAAAGATTTGAATCAAAGATTATTGCGTTTGCAAATGAATACTCATTTTATTTTTAATTCTTTAGGTGCTGTTCAGGATTATATTTTGCAGGAAAATCCATTAAAGGCAACAAAATATTTATCTGATTTTGCAAAGTTGATGCGATCTATCCTGAATTTTTATACACTAGATTTTATCACTTTTGCTAAAGAGATAGAAATGCTAGAATATTATTTGAATTTACAGACTATTAGATTTAATAATTCTTTTGAATATTCTTTTCAATATGATGTTGAATTTGATTTGGATTATTATTGTATTCCTCCTATGCTTTTGCAACCTTTTGTTGAAAATGCAATTGAACATGGGCTACGTAAAATGAAATCGGGAGGAAAACTAAAAATTGAAATAATCAAAACAGAGAAAAATATCAATATTAATATTGTAGATAATGGTATTGGAATTAGTAATATTAAAAATGCTAAGGAAAGTATTCATAAATCAATGGCTATTGATATTACCAAAGAAAGACTAAAATTGCTTGTTAAAGAAAACAAGAAAGATATAAATATTATAATTAAAGGTTTAGAGCGAGAAGGAACGCTTGTAACATTAAATCTTCCTTTGATTACTAACAGATGTCCTAAAAAGTATGATAAAAACAGTAATAATTGATGACGAATCATCTGCTTTAAGCACTATAAAACAAATAATTTTATTAGGCAAATTGCAGGTTAATATTATTGGAACAGCAAATTCGGTGGAATCAGGTGTTAAGCTTATTGAAGAAAATAATCCCGAGTTGGTATTACTTGATATTGAATTGGGTGATGGAACAGGTTTTGAATTACTTTAATATATGACACAAATAAATTTTAAAATAATATTTGTAACAGCCTCTGATACATATGCGTTAAAAGCTTTTAAGTATAGTGCGTTGGATTATATTGTAAAACCTGTTGATCCTGAAGAATTGGCAGATGCTATTAATAGAGCTGCACAATCGGCTAGAATTGATAATTTGGAATTGCAAATGAAAATACTAATTGATAATTTACTGCATGAAAACAAAGAGCCGGATAAATTGGTACTAAAAACAAGTGAAGCAATACATGTTGTAAAAACAGATCAAATAGTGCGTTGTGAAGCAGATAGAAATTACACAATGTTTTTTATGGATAATGGTGAAAAAATATTGATATCAAATACACTAAAAGAATATGAAAAAATTCTACCTGATAGGAGTTTTATCAGAGTGCATAATTCTCATCTTGTAAATATTGAAAAGATAAAAAAATATGAAAAACTTACAAGTGGATGCTTAATTATGTCAGATAATTCATTAGTTCCTGTTTCAGTTAGAAAAAAAGATACCCTTATGCATCTTTTAGGCAAAATTTAATGTTAAAGGTAAAATAACACTTATTTTTTTAATTCGCACATTTGATAATTACTTTCCTACTCTTGTTCATTAGACATGAATATGATAATACTACTGATTAACTTTGATAAATTAAACTCTTAGTTTTAATTTAATTTATGAATTGTATGAAGTCGCAAAGAAAATTATTATTCGTGTTTGGTTTAATCATGTTTAGCATGATTTATATTCAACCTGTTTTTGCTCAGTGTTTTACTTGGGGATGGGCAAGTAATACAGATTCTCCTGGGTATTCAACGAATTGGGAATTTGCAAAGGATATAGCAAAGGATAATTCAAATAATCTTATTGTTGTTGGAGAATTCAATGGCTCAGAGATAGTGTTTGGCTCTACAACTCTTCAAAATCTTTCGCAATATACTTATGAAATATTTGTCGTCAAATATGATGATGATGGAAATGTTCTTTGGGCAAAGAGTGCCGAAGGAAATCAGGATGATTTTGTAACATCGGTTGTGACAGATCAGTCGGGAGATATTATTATTACTGGTTATTTTGCAAGTCCATCTCTGACTTTCGGATCAACTATTCTCAATAATACAGGGAATAAGGATGTTTTTATTGTAAAATATAATGGTGCAAATGGAGATGTGCTATGGGCAAAAAGTGCTGTAGGGAGTGGAGATGATTATTAAATGGATTTAGCTATTGATAATTCTGATAATGTATATCTTACGGGATATTTTGATCAGGATGAAGATATTGAATTTGGTTCTATTTTACTGACAAAACCTTGTTATAATTCAGGGATGTTTTTAGTTAAATATAATTCTGCAGGAAATGAACAATGGGGGCAGTGTGCAGAAGAAGGGTATTGGGGAGGAGCAAAAGGATATAGCTTAACAATAGATCATGAGTCAAATATCTATGTGACAGGAACTTATAAGTGGGAGTCTATTAGTTTTGGAACCACAACATTATCTTATGATATTATGAATGGCGAACAAATGTATCTTGTTAAGTATGATTCAGATGGGACACCAATATGGGCAAAAAAATCGACTGGAGTAAATAATTATGGAGGTATTGCTAATGCTCCTCGTGAAATTACTGCTGATGCTTTTGGAAATGTTTATATTACTGGCTATTTTGATGTTGATGAAATGAGTTTTGGGACTGTAAGTTTAAGTTCTAGTACTGCTCCTGCTGCTGATATATTTCTTGTTAAATTTAATTCAGCGGGAAATCCTTTATGGATTAAAGGAGGGATAGCCTCAAATACAATGAATAATTATGGGAAAAGTGTATATACCGATTCTGAAGGAGGAGTTTATTTAACTGGAAATTTTTCAACCGAAACAATTGATTTAGGTGGTGTAGAACTTATTAATTCATCTACAAATAGTACAGCAGATATATTTATTGCAAAATATGATAATGATGGGAATTTAAAATGGGGAGAAGCATATGGTAACTCTAAAGATGATGAAGTTTCTTCGATTTTGATTGATAATATAAATAATATTTATTTGGCTGGTAGTTTTCGTAGTAGTACCTTAAATTTGGATGCTGTTACTATAACAAATACTGGTTCTACTGATAATTATGATATGTTAGCAGGTAGATTAGTTAATAGTATAGTTCCAACTTTTGATGTTTACGATGTTTTATGTTATGGAGGTAATGACGGTAGCATTGATTTGTCTTTGGCTGGTGGGACATCTCCTTATGGATGTAACTGGTCAAGCGGGCAAACTTCTGTAGATATTTCTTCTCTTGCTGCAGGGACTTATATTGTTACTATCACAGATAACAACGAGTGCATTAAAATAGATTCTGCCATTGTGATACAACCTGCAGAACTTATTTCAGATGTACTTTCAGTTACAGATGTAACTTGTTATGGTGGTAATGATGGTGCAATCAATCTGGATGTCTCAGGAGGAACTTCTCCTTACGATTATGAATGGTCAAATGATTGTGTAAACCAAGATCCGACAGATATTTTTGCAGGGAACTATTTGGTTACAATATCTGATAGTCATGGATGCATTATATATGACAATGCTGTCGTATATGAACCTGATGATATTGCTTTATCAGAATTAGAGATTTTACATGTTTCTTGTTTTGGCTATTCTGATGGAGAAATAAGTTTCGAGATTGTTGGTGGAACATCTCCTTACTCGTGCGAATGGTCTAATGGCGCGACAAGTCAAGATATTACAGGGCTTATTGCAGATACATATACTGTTACTATAACTGATGCAAACAATTGCCTAAAAGTAGAATCCTTGACAGTAAATCAGCCTGACATACTTACAAGCGATATTTCGTCTGAGGATGTGTTATGCTATGGAGGTTCTAGTGGAAGTATTATTCTTGTGCCTGATGGAGGGACATTTCCTTATGAATTTCAATGGTCTAATGGGGATAACGTGCAAAATCCTGAAGATTTGCCTATTGGTGTATATAATGTTACGATTACAGATAGTCATTCTTGTTCAACAACAAATTCTATTGAAATATTTCAACCCGAAGAACTAGTAAGTGAAATAACTTCAACTGTTGATAATGTCTGTTTTGGTGCAAGTGATGGTAGTATTGACCTTAGTGTTTCAGGAGGAACGGTACCTTATGAATATGAATGGTCTAACAGTAGTGAAGAAGAAGATTTGATTGATATTACTGCAGGTGAATATCAGGTGACGATTACAGATTCTCACAACTGTACTACATATAACACAGCTATTATAAATCAACCAAATCAAATAGAATTATCGTATGTTGACATCACTCATATTTCCTGTTATAATGATAGTGATGGGGCTATTGATATTGAAATATCAGGCGGTGCAGAACCTTATGAATGTGAATGGTCTAATGGTGCAATTACTCAGGATTTGAATAGTCTTAGCGCTGGGATTTATGAATTAACTATAACTGATAATGAAAATTGCATAAAAATTGAGTCCTTGGAAGTAACTCAACCGGATTTGTTAGAAAGCAGTATTAACGTTAATGATGTAATGTGTTATGGAGGTAATGATGGTAGTGTTGATTTATTTGTTACAGGTGGAACTTTACCTTATACATATATTTGGTCTAATGGAGCGGAAATCGAAGATGTTTCAGGACTTATTGCAGATAATTACTCGGTAACTGTTGTTGATAGTCATGCTTGTGCTATTTATGATTATGTTGAAATTACTCAACCCGAAGAATTGTTAACTACTATCAATGTAATTAATAATGTGTCATGTTTTGGAGGTAATGATGCTGCAATAGATTTAGTAGTTGAAGGCGGAACGAATCCTTATTATTATCAATGGAGTAATGGTACGGAAGACGAGGATATTAATGAGCTTGTTGAAGGTGTTTATGATGTAACTGTTACTGATTCTCATTTATGTACAACAACTAATATGGTGGAAATTTCTCAACCAGATGAAATTGAAATGTCATTTACTGTTTTAGATGTGCTTTGTTATGGTGGAAATGATGGAGCAATAGATGTAGAAATTACTGGAGGAGTTGAACCTTATGAATATTTATGGTCAAATAGTGAAATTACTGAAGATTTGTCAGGATTAGTTTCAGGAACATATACTCTTACTGTTTATGATGACAATGATTGTCTGAAAGTTTGGGATATTATAGTAAATGAACCGTAACAACTCCAGATAGAATTTAGTAATAATAATATTTGTTATGGAGAAACTCATGGAGAAATTGATCTTACTGTTATAGGTGGTGTTCAGCCTTATACATATTTGTGGTCGGGAGGAGAAATTACAGAGGATATTGCAAGCCTGGATGCAGGAACATATACAGTTACTGTTACTGATGCAAATTTATGTACTATATCTGATTTTACTGATATTGCCCAAGCTGATTCTCCTTTGGATATACAAGAAATTGTAAATGATGTTTTGTGTTATGGCGGAAATACAGGCTCAATTATTTTAAATGTCTCAGGAAGTGTTGCTCCCTATCTATATGAATGGTCTAATAGTTCGGATACACCTGAAATATATGATTTGTTAAGTGGGACTTATACTGTTACTGTAACTGATGATATTGGGTGTACTTTATCAAGTTCTATTTTTATTGATGAACCAGAAGCTCTTGATATTAACTATACTACAATAAATCCTGAATGTAATGGGTATAGTACAGGATCAATTGATATTTCTGTAACTGGTGGTGTTTCTCCATATTCCTACTATTGGTCAAATGGCGATTCAGAAGAAGATGTCGAAGATTTGGTTGCCGGAATATATTAAGCATTTGTTGTAGATAGTAATAATTGTGTTATTTATGCTAATGCTGAGTTGCAAGAACCTGAACCAATAAATGCTCAATTCCAGATTGCAAATACATGTTATGGCGTAAGTGGAGGAGAAATTGAAATGGAAGTAAATGGAGGGACAGCACCATATACTTACCTTTGGGATAATGATGAAGTGACTCAAAATATTCAAGAACTTATGGCAGGAACATATTTTGTTACAATAACAGATTTTAATATGTGTCAAAATGTGATGTCGGCAGTTGTAGAAGAAACTGATTCTGATATTAGTGTAGATTATTCAGTTACAGATGTTTTATGTTATGGACAAAATACAGGAGAAATTCAATTATCTGTTTCTGGTGGTGAAGCTCCTTACTATTTTGAATGGAATGACGGACAGAACACACAGAATGTGTCAGGATTATTGGCCGGAGATTATTCTGTTACAGTTCATGATGACTTTGGTTGTTATTCTGAAACTATGCTTACAATTGACGAACCAGAAATGCTTACTATAGATGTTAATGTGATTATAGATTCTGCTGGGAATTGTCTAGGGCAATTAGAAGCAATAGTAGAAGGTGGTGTTTCTCCTTATTCATATAATTGGTATGATCCACAAATGCAAACAGGAATCATTGCTGATAGCCTCTGTGGTGGTCATTACATGATTGTTGTTCATGATGATAATAATTGTAGTATATCTGATATAGCATTTGTAGAAACAGGCACTGCATTTGTTTTTCAGGAGAATTCAGATTTAAATATTGATGTGTTCCCAAATCCGGCAGATGATATTATTTATATTGATCTTTTCAATAAAAAAGATTATATGTTTAAATTGGTTAATATTACAGGTCAGATTGTTGTCGAGTCGTTGTTGAAAGATGGGCTTAATACAATTGATGTTAAAAAGATAAATCAAAAAGGATTGTATTTGGTTCAGATTTATGATCAAAATGGGCAACTTGTAAGTGTTAGAAAACAAATAATTAGATAGATAAAAAAACGGGTAATTTAAATTATCCGTTTTTTTTTAGAAACTATTTAATACCTCTTTCCTTCTTTATCTTTTCGTAGGCGTCGCTAATTGCTTGGAATTTTTTCTTAGCAGCATTTTCGATATCTTCACCCATATTTGCAACTTTATCAGGGTGATGTTGAATTGCCATTTGACGGTAAGCTTTTTTTATCTCATCATTGGTTGAGCTTTTTGAGACTCCAAGAATTTTATATGCAGAGTCTGTCTGTTGAACAAACATAGAACGAACAGAGCTGAAATCACCTCTTGTTAGTCCAATTTTTATTGCAATTTGTTCTATGATATTAACTTCGCTGACATGTACCTCACCATCTGCTGCAGAAATTCCAAAAAGATAATGTAAAATTTGCAATTTTAGTGCATGAGGCATATTCATTCGTATCTGAAGGCAAACTTCATCTATTGGGATATCAGTCTCCAGGAGCCTTTTAAGTTCTTTTAGAGCTTCTCTTGTTTGAGCTTCACCAAAATTTCTAAGTAAAAAGCGTTTTACAAAGTCAAGTTCACTTTTCTTTACAATTTTGTCTGCTTTCATTACTGCTGCAGATAACACGAGGAATGTTAAAATAAAATCACCTCTTTGTGTTGTTCCATCAATTCTTTGTCGTGAAGTGCTAATCTTTGCTGCATCAAAAAATGAACCTATAAAAAATCCAAGCAGAGCTCCAATTGGACCACCAAAAGCCCATCCAAGACCACCACCTATCCATTTCCCTAATTTAACCATTGGTTTGTATCTTTTTGATGATTTCCATACACTGAATAATCAGTGAATTTTGTTCATCATTATTTATTGTAAAGTTGGCTTTATATTTTTCATCAAGATTAAAACTTTGAGAATTAATTCTTGATTCGGCCTCTTCTTTTGAGATTTTATCTCTTTTAATTATCCTTTTTGTAAGAACATCAATAGTAGCATCAACTTTAATGATATAGTCAAGAATATCGCTAAAGTTTGCTTCATAAATCAAAGCAGATTCAATTGCGCAAATTTCTGTTGATTGTTGATTTGACCAGTCCAAAAAGTCTTGTTTAACTCTTGGATGAACAATTGAATTAATGATTTTTCTTTTTGATTCATCATTGAATATGACTGATGCTATATAACTTGTGTTTAGACCACTATCATTATATGATTCTTCGCCAAATTCACTTTTGATTTCATTTTGAATGTCGGGATCTTGATTCATTAAAACCTTTGCTCTGTAATCGGCATTATATACAGCAATATGTAATATTCTAAAAACCGAACTAACAACTGATTTTCCTGAGCCTATTATACCAGTAATGCCAATTTTAATCATTGATTGTGTCCTTTGCTTCAAGAATATACTTTGCACTTAGTGGAGTAAGTTTTGTTATACTAATGCTTTTATTAAGTGGAACAGCATCGATTACAATCTCCTCATTTTGTTCGGTCTCATAATTAGCAGTTACTTCGAAATCTTCTTCACTAATAGATTCAAACAGACTAATCGGAACTTTATAATAAATACTTACAGATTCCGGAATCAGGTTTATCACAAATCCCTCAGGTACATTTATTGGAACTATATCTTTTATAATTTCAGTTTCTGTATATTTCTCAAGAGGAATGTCAACCAGCACATCGGTCTTGGAGTACTTAAAGTTTTTGACTTGTTTAATCTTCAGTTCTTTAATGTGATTTTCTCCAATGCTTCCTAAATCAGAATAAATAGTATAAATACCTTGCATTGTGTCAAGTAATTCTGAAGGGCCATAAACAGTAATAGAGTCAGGTTTTGTTTTAATACTACCATTCTGCATATAGTCAATACTTGCCTTATAATCAATTTGTGGAATTACTGGAAGTTTCCTGGAGTAAGTAAGATTAATATCGAAATAAATAGTATCAGGAGATATTTTTACAATCTTAATATTTTCCCCAAAGCGTTTTTTAATAATTGGTTTTAAATCATTCGTAAGAATGTATGATTGTGTGCAATTTTCTACACAATTGTAGAGATTTATTTTATTCTTTTTGCTTTTTAAATCAATTATCAGAGGTAATTTTACTTTTTCTAATTCTTCCCTTAGCAAGTTGTAACCGTGTCCTGAAACACTAATAACTAATTTATTGTCAGAGCTTTCTTTTACTGACATTGTTTCTGGAAGGTTTTTAACTTCGTATCCCAGATTTATATCAGTTGTATATTCTTTATTTATTGCATTAAGAAACCATAAGAAAGAAGCAATAGCAAAGAAGATGAAAAAGACAAGAATATTACGATTCCTTATTATTTTAAGGAATCCAGATGTAATATTCTGTTTAGTCTTTTTTGTTCCACTCATTAAGTAAGTTTACTTTTGAGGTTGGTTTTGAATATCAGCAGGATTTGCAACTAGTGCAGCTTTATCGATTTTAATCTTGACATTAGTGTCAATTTCAATAAATGCATACGAGTCTTTAACTTCTACTATTCTTCCATAGATTCCACCTGTTGTTATTACTTTATCACCTTTTTTTAATCCCTCGCGGAATTGTTTAGCTTCTTTTTGTCTTTTCACCTGAGGTCTTATCATAAAGAAATAAAATACAGCGACAATCAGAACAAGAAAGATTATTGAACTGTAAGGACTTTGTCCTTCCTGAGGTGCCATTAAAAATAATTGATTCATAGATAAGTTATTATATTAAACAATTAGAAATTTACTATTAGTGAATTACTTCGCATCTGATAACCAACTCTGTAACATTAGGACTTGTATTGGTATAAACTTTGGCAGTTTTTGTTTGTTTTCCATCTCTGTTAGAACTGTCAAATTTAATCTCAATATTACCTTTTTCGCCAGGTTTGATTGGTTCTTTTGTCCATTTAGGAACAGTACAACCACATGAAGCTTTAACATTTGAAATTATAAGATTTCCATCACCTGTATTTTCAAAAACAAAATTATTGATTACTTTTTCTCCTTGAATAACAGTTCCAAAATTAAATTCTTTTTCGACAAAAGAAATTACCTGTGTTCCACCTCCGGTTCCATTTGGATTATCCGCATCTGCGGGATTATCGATATTATACTCACCACCTGTTTTATTTTTGTTGTCATTACAAGAAATCAAAGCTAATACGCTAAATAATGCGATAATAATCAAACTATTTTTCATAATTCAAACAATTAATTTCATGCAAATATAGTATTTTTAAATTGGATAAAATGATTTAAAAAGAGCAATTTATTAAAACAATGTTAAAACAGCTTTTTTTAATGTCTCCATATGTTAAGGTGCTTATTCTACAAGGCCTAAGCCTTTTTTATTAAGTTTGTTATCTGTTTTTAGCTTAACATATACTTTGTCAAGTATGCCATTAATAAAAATACTGCTTTTGTCTGTGCTGTAAAACTTTGCAATGTCAAGATACTCGTTGATGGTAACTTTAACGGGTAATTCCGGAAATTCCTCTATTTCACAAAGAGCTAAATGTAGTAATACTCTATCAGTAAATGCTACTCTTTCTAGTTCCCACTTTTTAAGCGTATTCAGTATCATTTGATCGTAGTCATCTTTGTGCAGACTAGATTTTTTTATTAAATCTTTTGCAAACTTTTCATCCGCATTGTTTTTGAAAATTGGCTGCAATTCATATTGAGCTGGCTCATTTTCAGGCATCTTTCTGATGTTTTGAATAATATTGCTCAATAAAAACTCTAAGTCATCATTCCAGAATATGCTTTCCTCTTCAAGAATATCATCCAATTCAGGGTTGTCTGCTAGAATTTTAGTAATAATCTTATTAATGATTTTCACATCCTGCTTTAATGAAGTTTCAGGATTTTCTATATATTCAATATAAAAATCAGCATTTACAATTCTCGACCAGATGTTTTTAATAAATTCAGGGTATTCAGACCAATTGTAGTCCTTTTTTCCATAGTAGTTTAATATAGTATCATTGTCTCTAAATGCCTTGATAATGGAATTTTCTACAAATTTTGTACTTGGATTAAGATCTTTTTCTGTTGGGATATGCTTGTTTTTTGCAATTTCCATTCTGTCAACTGCAAAATCCGAAACTGCGATTAGCAGGCAATGTAATGAAATATAAAGGTCGTATGATTTTTCAATATTGAATTTTAGATTTTTCCAAATTTGATCTGAAGAGACATCCCCACTGTTCTGCAAAAAGGCATAATATGTTTGCATTGCCTTTATTCTAACTAATCTACGGCTAATCATGTAAATGTACTTTTTAAAATCGGTACAAAAGTAATATAATTTCTTTCTCTCTAATAAAATTGCTTAAGTTTTATAAAAAAAGTAAGGTCTTAATGATGAAAATTAGAAAAATTAATTAAATTTGTGTAAAACAATAAAACCATTCTGTATGGAAGGCACTGATAAAAGGAGAGAAGAAATTTATGCTGTTTCGGTTAGAGCTGGTAAGAGAACCTATTTTTTTGATGTTAAAGAAACAAGACAGGGTGACTATTATCTAACAATAACTGAAAGTAAAAAAGTTTTTGATAAAGATGGGAATTCAAGGTTTGAGAAACATAAAATCTTTTTGTATAAAGAGGATTTTGCGAAGTTTCAGGACGGTTTTACTGACGTAGTTGGTTATATTAAAAGACATAAACCAGAATTCTTCGAACAGGAAGCTATAGAAAAAGCAGCAGAAGCTGAGAAATCTGAAGATACTGAAACAGAATAGCTATCCGAAGATTAAATTAAGGATTTTCTCTAAGTATTCGGCATCAGTTTGATCGAATGCACTCTCGCTATCACTGTCTATATCAAGCACTCCAATAATTTTTCAATTTTCAAATACAGGTAATACTATTTCAGACTTACTTAGTGGGTTGCATGCAATATGTCCTTCAAAATCATGAACATTTTCTACAACTATTGTCTTTTTCTGATTTATTCCTGCCCAGCAAACACCAGTGTCCTTCTTTAACCTTAGACATGCTAATGGTCCCTGGTAAGTGCTTACTTCCAGTTCACCGTCTTTACTTATAAGATAAAAACCAGTCCAAAAAAACTGAGGAAATTTATGATGTAATACTGCACAAATTGTAGCCATTCTACTTTGTGGATTATCGATAGGTTTGAATAGTTCTAATAATTGTTCTATTATTCGTTTGTATCTATCTGCCTTTTTATTCATAATTCAAATCATTTTTTATTTAAACGATTGCGACTATCTTTGTGTCAAAATTAAAATAATGCATAAAGTTGCAAAAAAAATCAATATCATTACACTAGGTTGCTCAAAAAATCTGGTTGATTCTGAACAGTTTGCCGCACAAGCCCAGTTAGCAGGTTACAATGTAGTACATAATTCAACAGATTTAGATTTCCAAATAGCTATTGTAAATACCTGTGGTTTTATAAATGATGCAAAAGAAGAATCTATTAACATGATTTTGCAGTTGGTGAATCTTAAGGAGAATAATAAGCTTGAGAAGATTATAGTTTTTGGTTGTCTTACCGAAAGATACATGGCTGACCTTAAAGCTGAAATTCCTGAAGTAGATGTTTTTATTGGCAACTATAATATTGACGATTTACTTAGAAGTATTGACAGGGAGATAGATCATGATAATATATTTAGTAGAATATTTGATTCTCCCGGACATTATGCATATTTGAAAATTGCTGAAGGTTGTAATCGTAATTGTGCTTTTTGTGCAATACCTGGAATTAAAGGTAAATTTATTTCCCGACAAATGACTGATATTCTTGAAGAAGCTGAGCAACTTGCAGAGAATGGGGTGAAAGAGCTTATTCTTATTGCTCAGGATTTGAGTTTTTATGGATATGATTTAGATAAGAAATTTCTTTTACCGGAATTAGTTGAAAAACTATCTGAAATAAAAGGAGTAGAATGGATTAGATTACATTATTTATATCCATTTTTATTCCCTGATAATTTGATTGAAGTAATAGGGAAAAATCCAAAAGTTTGTAAATATGTTGACATCCCTTTACAACATATCTCTGATAATGTTTTAAGTAAAATGAACAGGGGAGGAACAAAGCAACAAACACTAGAATTACTAGACAAGTTTAGAAAAGAAATTCCTGATGTTGTTATCAGAACTACAATGCTTGTTGGACATCCAGGTGAAACTGAGAAAGATTTTCAGGAGCTATTAGAGTTTATAAAGGAACAAAAGTTTGACCGTCTTGGAGTATTTACATATTCCGAAGAAGAAGGAACAATTGCAGCTGAAAAGTATGATGACTCAATTTCAGAAGAAGTTAAAGAAAAACGGGCAGATCAATTAATGAATATACAAAGTGAAATTAGTTTACAAAGAAATTCTGAAAAGTTAGGTAATGAAATCAAAGTAATTGTTGATCGTTTTGAAGAGGGTAGGTATTATTGCAGGAGCGAATACGATTCTGTTGAAGTTGATGGTGAAGTTATTATTGATACTGCTGAGGATTTAAAAATTGGTAATTTTTATTTGGTCAAGATAATTGACTTTGATGAGTATGACCTATATGGAGAAAAAATATAAGACTTTTTTTGCTGAAACAAATAAACGTATTATATTTGCAGTCCCAAAAATGGACTAGTGGCTCAACTGGATAGAGCACCTGACTACGGATCAGGAGGTTGAGGGTTCGAATCCTTCCTAGTTCACAAAAGAAGCCTTAACGACGAAGTCGTTGAGGCTTTATCAATTTAAGTAAGTGAGTTTACTCAAACTTACTTAAATTGATGAAGACTCTAAACATGCATCGCATGTTTAGGCTTTATGCTTGTCATGTACTCCCATAAACGGATCATGCAATAATCCTTTTGCAATGGCTATCCTTAAAAGGATAGTTAATCTTATTAAACTCTTCCACTCAAACTTACTTAAATTGATGAAGACTCTAAACATGCATCGCATGTTTTGGCTTTATGCTTGTTATGTACTCCCATAAACGGATCATGCAATAATCCTTTTGCAATGGCTATCCTTAAAAGGATAGTTAATCTTATTAAACTATTCCATATAAACTTACTTAAATTGATGAAGACTCTAAACATGCATCGCATGTTTAGGCTTTATGCTTGTCATGTACTCCCATAAACGGATCATGCAATAATCCTTTTGCAATGGCTATCCTTAAAAGGATAGTTAATCTTATTAAACTCTTCCATATAAACTTACTTAAATTGATGAAGACTCTAAACATGCATCGCATGTTTTAGCTTTATGCTTGTCATGTACTCCCAACTGGTTATTAATCAATAAAATATGCTACATTGTAAGTTTAATTCATGAATTGAACTTACAAATGTTATACTTTAGTTAGTTTTATCTACTTGTTAGCAATTTGTAACAATTCTTCCTTTTATAACGTATTAACCATATTAAATTATTCCAAAACTCTATAATTGGACTATTTATTGATGTTGAATGACCATGAACCGAGGAGTATTGATTAAATGGTTTTGCTTTATTTTATTGTTAGAGTTTATTGCTATTTACTCTTCATTTTCTAGTTATATTTCACCAAAACATAACAAATACATTGCTAGTTTTGACACTATTTACTATAATTATGATACTTCATATCTACCTGAACCAAAAGAATATCATCCGCGACCAATAAAAAGCCTTTCTCTTGAAGATTTGTGGGCATATTATTTGATAAATCCTTGTTATTTACCTTTAATTGCAGATTCAGCCTTATGGGAAAAAGGTAAACATATAGGATTTAATTATAGTGATTTATTTAATGATTCATTACCTCTTGACCATAAATACAGAAACAGATATTTGGTTGGCGATTTTAATGTTTTGGATCCTTATGGAAATCGAAATGATTTGCAGGAAGTATATCCAAATTTAGTTAATGTGCATGAGTTTGACAGTCTGCCAAGAGAACTGGTAGCCAGAATGGATACTATACCATACGGATCTGCAGCATATGATTCTTTATTACATGATATTAGAATAATACTTCCAAAAGATTCCGAAGAGATAATAAATTTTCTTTAGAAAGTATGGCAGTATAAAATGCTTGCAATATCTAGGGAGTATTCAATTTATTGGAGTTCATTATTTTCTGCAGGACAATATATTGTTATGTGTGAAGCATGTGAGGACACTTTGATTATGGTGGGCAAATTTGCCACTTCGGCAAAACGATTGACAATTCAACACAGATATGATGCAGATGGTAATAAACGGGAGGTATATACCTCTCATTTACCAATTGGAAGAAGTCGATTTTATTATGCAGGATTAAATACTATTAATTATAAGCATTGGGAATTTGCCAGATCGTATGGGTATTATGATCAAAAAAGAGATAAAGAACTTGGCGGAGGTTTTAGACATGTTGTAAGATATAGAGATAAAGTGGAATTGCCGAATTTTCAAACAATCGTTCCATCACCCGACTATCCTGATGCTATGACAGGAAATGGGATGCATGAAGTTGCATTAAGTGATGTTGCACGAGGGATGTTAGGAACTGCAAATAGTTTGGGTTGTCTCAGATTATCAGACTTTGGTGCTAAGTTCTTGAGATGGTGGGTTCCGCAGTATTGTAAGCTTTTTATTGCTTATAATGACACACTCTATGACTCTCCAATTCAATATGAGGGTGAAATAGAAAATTATCTTCCATTTAAAAATGAAGAAGAAGGAGATGCATTTAGAAAATGGATAAATAAGTATCATCCTTATTATGCTAATATTTTAGAGATAGACGAGGAGGGAAGTTATCGAAATGGTTATATTATCGATGGGTATTACTACTTTAAAGAGTAATATGAAACTTATCTTTACAGAAAAGACTCTGTTTTAGGTTTTAACTAATTAAAAGAAAAGAATTTAAAAAGAATAAAATCAACCCTATCACCACAATAACTGCAATAATTATAAGGATTGTATATGGATTAGATTTATAAGTAGTTTCAACAATTTCTCTATATGCCTCAATATTAAACTCTTCTAGTATCTTTTTTGCTCTTTCAAGGTCTTTATACATGATTCGCAGTCCTCTGGGTCGAGGAGGTTTTTCTTCTGAAGAAATGTGTACTGAAGGGATTCCCTGCTCCAGAAGGTATTCCTGAACGCCAGTAACCAGCATCTCATTTTCGTAATCAAATAGTATGACAAGTTGCTCAGGGTCCATTATTTAGTCAATTTCTTCACCACAATGTGGGCATGTTTTCTTTTCCTTTTTATCCTTTCCAATCTTTTCAATAAATCCAGCACTAACGATGCCAGTATGAAGAGCTACCAAACCTATTCCTAGAATTGCTATTATTCCGCTAATTACTTTTCCAATACCTGTGATTGGATAGATATCACCATAACCAACTGTTGTTAGAGTTGCAACTGCCCACCAAAATGCAGCTAAAATATTAGGAAATGCATCAGGTTGTGCATCTTTTTCAACAAAATACATTATAAATGAGGCAATTAGTAAAATTAGGAAAGTAACAAAACCTGTAATAGTTAGTTCAGATTTTTTTTCTTTTATTACTGTACAAATTAAAGATAAAGATTTATTATATCTATTAATTTTTAAGATTCTAATGAATCTAGCAAATCTTAGAATTCTAATGAATCTTAAATCAATTTTGAATACTACAGGAAGATAAAATGGTAGTATTGCAAGTAAATCAATAATTCCATAAATAGAGAAAATGAATTTCAGTGCTGATTTGAACCTGCTACTAGATGGATGGGTTATATCTGACACATAAATTCTTAAGAGATATTCAATCGAAAATATAATTACAGAAACAATTTCAAAGATGTGTAATGTGTTTTTGTAACTATCATAAATTTCAGGTATTGTTTCCAATATGATCGCCACAATGTTTAAAAGGATTAATACCATTATGAAAATATCATAAACACTGTTTATTTTGGAACCATGAGAACCTTTTTCGACTAGTTTTAATGTTTTGTTTTTCAACATGATTATTTTATAATTTGCATTCCTAAAATCACCGCCAACAAACATAAAATAATACTTGATGATATATATATTAGTGCTGTCCAAGTATTATTTCCACTGAATAGATTTATATTTTCGAAAGCAAAACTTGAGAAAGTTGTGAAACCACCACAAAAGCCAATAGCAATAAGATATCTGAGAGAACTTCCAGTATCACCAGCTTTATGAAGATAGCCCATTATTAAGCCGATTATAAAACTTCCTAATATATTGACAGCAAAGGTGTGTACTGGAAATTTGAAATCAAAGTTTTTAGCACTTATTAAAGTTACCATATAACGTAAAATACTTCCTGCACCACCACCTAATCCTACAAATAAAATTTGTTTTAACATCTTAGCTTAATTTGTTGCAAAATAACAAAAAAAACAGAAAAATAAATCCATTAGGATAATACTTTATTGAATTATTAAAAACTTTGCTTAAGTTTGTATCAAACCTTTTGAAATTGACCCGTTTATTTAAGATTATATTAGTTTTTCTAAGCATTTGCATTATTACAAACATCTTATGCGCTGAGGAGTCTGATTCAATTAATAATGACATTGAATTACCAAAACCCTGGAATAGCTTTAAAGTAAATGCAAAAAAAGCTGATATGCTTTATAATTCAGGAGTTGATTTATTGGATGAGTATAAACTCGAAGAAGCAAAAGAGAAATTTTTGCAAGCATTGCCAATATATCAAACAGAGAAAAGATTAGAGTCAATTGGGAATTGTTATTTGAACTTAGGCTATGTTGCTGATATGAGTTCTGATTTCTATACAGCAATAGATTACTATTCTTTAGCAATTGAGAATTTCAAAAAGATAGGTTTTAAAGAGGGGCTGGCTGATGCATACAATAATATTGGTATAATGCACTGTTTGTTGTATCAGTATGATAAAGGTCTTGATTATTATCTTTTGTCACTCGAAATAGAGGAAGATTTAGATAATGATGAAGGGATTTCATACTCATTGGGTAATATCGGACTTGTTTATCGAAAACTTGGCAATATTGAGAAAGCTATAGAGTATTATGATAAATCTGTAGAAATTAAGAAAAAGCTCCATGACGAGCATGGTTTAGCAGTGACTTATGGTAATCTGGGAAGCCTTTATATGAATATTGATAGTGTTGATAAGGCATTAAATCTATTTCAGTTTTCATATGATTTACATTTTAAAAATGATGATTTGGAAGGTCAGGCGTATGCCTTACATAATATTGGTGATGCATATGTGCACAAGGAAGATTATACCGAAGCGATTGATTTTTTAAATGATGCTTTGATTATAAGAAAAGATTTTGGTGATGATAAAGGGCAAATGTAAACATATTATTCTCTTGCTGAAGCTTATTATGGTTTATCAAATTACCCCTTATTTCGTAAAAATATTGATTTAAGTTTTAATCTTGCAACTGAACTTAAGCAGCAGGATAAGTTATTGCAAATATTGTTTTTGTATTATGAGTATTATAAGAACATTGGCGATTTAAATTTATCCTTAGCATATCTGGAAGATTTTGTAGAACTTAAAGATCAGATAGATGAAGATTTGCGTGCAGAACAAATAATAGAAACCCAGGCGCGTTTTGATACGGAGAAAAAAGAAACAGAAATTCAGGAAATGGATGTTGAGATAACAAATCTTCAACAAGAAAAAGAAATACAGGATTTAAAAATTGCAAATGACAGATTGCTTAAGATATTTTTAGGTATTTCTGTAATATTGGTTCTAGTAATTGCATATGTGATTTATAAAAGATATTTACTAAGGTCACGTTTAAATGCAGTATTGAAGGAGAAAAATATTGAACTTGAAGAATTAAACAGAACAAAGAATAAGTTTTTCTCAATAATTTCACACGACCTTAGTAATTATGCTGCATTATTGGAGTCATTATCTGGAATGATTGAAAGAAAACACCAATTAATGGATGCCAGAAAGCTATCTGAGTCTTTAAAAACTTTAAGTATCACAGCAATTGGGAATAAGGAACTAATAAAAAACCTATTGGAATGGGCTATTGCTCAAAGTAGAAAAATAAAATTATATCCCGAGCAACACAAGGCTTTATTGTTTGTTGAGAATATTGTAAATTCATTAAATCAAATAGCAAATAGTAAAGGAATTGTATTAAAAATTGATATTGGCAATAATATCAATTTTTACGCGGATAAAAATACCATAGAAACCGTTTTAAGGAATCTGATATCTAATGCAATAAAGTTTTCATCTGATAATTCAACAATTCTGATTAAAGCAAAACCTGAGATTGATACAACTATGTTTTCAATAAAAGATTATGGTATTGGGATGAGTAAAGAAGATCTTGAAAAACTATTCAGAACAGATGTTGACCCTAAATCAATAGGAGATAATATTAATAAGGGTACAGGTTTTGGACTAATACTATGCAAAGAATTTGTTGAGATGAATAATGGTGAAATATATGTTGAATCTGAGTTAGGTGAGGGGACCGAATTTATTTTTAAATTGCCTGTAAATGCTTAGAAATGGATAAAAAGAAAATTATTATAGTTGATGACCACGCAATAGTTCGTAATGGACTAAAAGCACTATTGTCGTTTTTTGATGATGTGGATATTTGTGGTGATGCAGCCTCATTTACTGAATTGGAGGACTTATTATTGGAAGGATTACCTGATATTTTATTATTAGACATAGAGATTCCGGGTAAAAATGGACTTGAGATTGCTGCAATTATGCAAGAAAAACACCCACAAATAAAAAAGATAATACTGTCTGCTAATATTACTCCTGATACTATTTCGGATGCTGTTGATGCTGGAGTTGTGTCAATTCTTCCTAAGGATAGTAACGAAGATGAATTATATCTTGCAATAAATAAAGCATACAAAGGAGAACACTATTACAGTAACTATGTGAGCAATATTATTCTTAAAAATTATCTTAAGAAAGATAAAGCAGTAGAGGATTCCTCTATTAAGCAAGTTGAAGAATTATCAGACAGAGAAATTGATATTATAAAAGCCTTCGGGGATGGTTTAAGCTATAAAGAAATAGGGGATAAACTTAATATTAGTCCTAGAACTGTAGAATCACACAAGAACAGAATATTAGCAAAGCTTGAGCTTCACACAATTATTGATTTAGTAAAATTCGGAATTAAAAATAATTTGATTCAATTATAGTGTCTATTAGGTAAAATCCCCTATTGAAAATGAAGTAATTTTACTCTTATTTTACAACTGCTATAAGAATAATTTTGTGGTATATGAATCTTAAACATGAAATTATGAAAAAGAAAGCAATTATTTTAAGTATTATTTTAGCATTTTGTTATAGCTTTGTTTGGGCACAATCAGCTACTTATAGACAAGTAAATGAAGAAGGGATTTCAAACCTTGTTTTTGCAAATCAATCCATTTCAAAAGGAGAGGAGAGTAAGTTTACTTTAAAAGAGACTTTTGACGCGGACGAAACAATTTATGCTCGTGCTTATTTTCCTCAGGCGATTTCCAGTTATGGATTAGCTTCAAACGAAAAAATTATAGTAGTAGCTTATATAGATGGAAAGCAAGTTGATAGAGTATATATTACTCCTAAACCTGAATGGGATCAAATGCTTGTCTATGTTATGAATACAGGAGATGATGATTTTAGTAGATTGGCTAATGAGCTATATTATATTGATTCCGGGACACATACTTTAACAATTAGTGTTGGTCTGCAGAGATATGGCTACATGGAAACAGTTATTAAAGATGACGGAACCATTACAAAGCATAAAGTAGATAAAGTTGTGGTAATATCTCAATCAGATATAGAAATTAATGTGGAATAATAAAAATATAAAATTATGAGAGGCAAATTTAATTCACCTTGGATATCAGTAATTATTGGAATAGCTTTAATAGGATTTTCATTCTATTCATACACTAAAACCGATAAGTTTATTGATAAATCAGTATATACTACTGGAGTTGTAGTAGATGTTTATATTAAAAAAGATAATCACAGCTCAAATAGAGACGATGATTATGACCAACCAGAATACTGTCCTATAATTGCATTTGTTACGGAATCCGGTGATAGTGTTGAGTTTAAATCGACTGCAGGTTCTACAAATTTTGATACTTATAAAGTAGGTAAAGAGGTTGATATAATGTATGATCCAGATAATCCTGTGGATGCCAGAATAAAGATGGCAAAAGAAGAAAACAAGTGGCAAACAATGATGGCCGGAGGCTTTGGAGTAATAATTATAGGTGTTGGAGTATTTGGAATTTTTAGAAAGAAGAAATTAGGAAAAGTAGGTTAAAATCTGTAAATTTGATATCTATAAAACCATGAATATGAAAAAAATAGGCATATTTATAGCTGCACTAGTTTGCAGCTTTTCTCTGTTTTCACAAGGTGTATCAATTAATACAGATGGCAGTAATGCTGATGGTTCGGCAATGTTGGATATTCAATCAACAGAATCGGGTGTATTAATTCCTAGAATGACTGAAGCAGAACGTGATGCAATAGTTTCTCCGGCAACAGGCTTAATGATTTACAAGACAGATAATACACCTGGTTTTTATTTTAACTCAGGAACAGATGTAAGCCCTGTTTGGGAGCGTTTAATAATTGGTGATGACGCTGTTGATGGTTCAGGCACTGCAACTAGAGTAGCTTTTTGGGATTCTCCATCTACCCTAAGTTCTGATGCAGATTTATATTGGGATAATACAACAAAGAGTTTAGGAATAGGAACTAATTCTATTGCTTTAAACACATCCTTACATATAAACCAAACTGCTTGGGATCATGGAGCTGTATTGTTTTCAGGTACTAACTTTGGAGGAATGATTGATCCACCTTCATGTTTAGGGTCAAATATGCTTTGGTACCCTGATAAATCAGCTTTTCGTTCAGGTTATACTGGACTTACATCTTTTTGGTCAAATGCAAATATTGGAAATTATTCTTTTTCAAGTGGTTATGACAATATTGCTAGCGGTGAAGGCTCATCTTCTTTTGGATATGGAACAATTGCAAGTGGAGATTATTCACTCGCTGTGGGATATGAGCCTATATCATCAGGAGATTTTTCCGTTTCGTTAGGACATTCTACTATTTCATTAGGTGATTATTCAATAGCAATGGGTTATGATTGTAAAGCAAAACAGGAGAATTCTATAGCGTTGGGTTATGAAACGGAATGTGACGGAGTAGTTTCTGTAGCAATTGGATTTCAAGATACAGTAACTGGGAATCATTCTGTGGCAATTGGAACAAAATGTAAAGCTAGTGGGTTTGGGTCATATGCTATTGGAGAAGAAGCATTAGCATCTTCTGATAATACTTATGCAATAGGTATGTATTCTGAAGCAATAGGAATTGAATCATTTACTTTTGGAAATAGTGATACAACTTTAGGTTCTGGATCAATGACTATAGGGAGCAATTTGATTTCATGTTCTAGAAATGAGCAAGTATTTGGACAGCATAATACCGTTTATACACCAATAAGTACAACGAATTGGGAACCAGCAGATAGACTGTTTGTTATTGGTAATGGAGCTACAAGCTCGACAAGAAGCAATGCATTAGTAATTTTAAAAAATGGCAATACAGGTATAGGTACATCTACGCCAAGCACTCAATTTCATACTACTGGAGGTGTTAGATTTGCAAACTATACAAATTGTTTTCTTTCTGTTGATGCAAATGGAAATCTTGGTGTATCTACTTCGAGTTCCTTGTTTACTGACGGGGATGGATTATCATGGAGTGGTACAACTTTAAATAGTGTGTGGACGCAGTCCGGAGATGATATTTACAACAATAATACTGGAAAAGTCTCAATCGGAACAAGTACTCCGGCTACAAACACATCCTTGCATGTAGAGCAATCGGCTAGTGACAATGGTGCTGTAGTTTTTGTTGGTAGTCATAGCGGAGGTGCTATTGATCCTCCGGTTTGTTCAGGTGCTACAATGTTGTGGTATCCTGATAAAGCTGCTTTTAGAACTGGGTATGTTAGTTCGAGTACTTATTGGTCAAATGCAAATATTGGAGATTACTCTTTCTCTAGTGGAGTTGACAATATCGTTAGTGGAATGGGTTCTACAGCATTTGGTTTTTTTAATAATGTAAGTGGCAACTATTCTTTTGCTGCTGGTCATAGTATAGATTCATACGGTGATAATTCCGTTTCTTTTGGTAATTCTTCTAATGCAAATGGCGATTATTCTATTGCAATGGGATTTCTTTGTGAAGCATTGGGACTGAGCTCTATTTCATTAGGACATCAAAATTCTTGTAGTGGAGATCATTCTACTGCAATCGGTTTCCAAAATACACTAACTTATTCTAACTCTGTTGCAATCGGTAGTGTCTGTACAGGTAGTGCTAATGGAACAATTATTATTGGATCTTCCTCAACTGCTTCGGGCGATGGTGCTATGTCACTGGGAACTTGGATGAATGCTATAGGAGATTACTCAATGGCAATTGGTTTAAATGGAGGAACAGCTAGTGGAGAAAGTTCTATAGCGTTTGGTAATAATTTAAATGCTTATTCTGCGTTTGAACAAGTTGTTGGATATCAAAATACATCATATACTCCGAATAGTACAACTACCTGGGATGATGCTGACAGACTTTTTGTGATTGGAAATGGTTATGTATCTCCCAGTGATGCAATGGTTGTTCTTAAGAATGGGGATACAGGTATTGGGACATCTACACCATCGAGAAAATTTGAAGTTAGTGGAGTTGGAGAACAGTTTGTACGCGTATCATCTGTAAATCATGATATTTGTGGTTATGAGTGGTTTAGATCAGATCCTGGATATTATGATTGTAGAGTATATAATAATGGTGGAAATCTTAGGTTTGCATACTCTGCTGATGATTTAACAACAGTTACAGACCTTGTTACATTTAGAAGTAGTGGCAATGTTGGAATTGGGACCACTGCACCTGCGTATCAATTACAACTATCAACCAACAGTGCTGCCAAGCCAACAAGTTCTGCATGGACAATAGCTTCTGATGGTAGATTGAAAACAGATATTAGAGAATATCAAGCTGGGTTAGACTCATTAATGATGATAGAACCTGTGTGGTTTACATATACAGGTGAAGCAGGTATGCCTCAGGAAACCGGAGTTGGGGTTATTGCTCAGGACTTGCAAAAAGTTGCTCCATACATGATAACTGAATGTACTTACACTGACGAAAATGGCTCAGAAACCGAATATCTTGGTGTTGATAATGGTGCAATGACTTATATGTTAATTAACTCCGTTCAGGAACAACAAGTTATAATAGAAGAATTGCTAAAACAAAATGAGGACCTGAAACGAAGAATTGAGAAATTAGAAGAACAATAGTAAGTGTTTTACATCTGTGGCTGTACAAAACTCCACTCACCATCCTTATATTCAAAATACATTTTAAGGTTTTTAAAAGCATCAACAATAGTTTTTTGCTTTACTTCTTCAGTAAGTTCAATATTCATCATTTTATCCATATCCATTTGATAACCAACACCTGCTTGAGAAGCAGCACTACTCATAGCACTACCTGCTCCGTGTATTCCTGTTAGGCGACCTAAAGCACTTGCTCCTGCACTAACTGCCATGCTAGATCCTGCAGATTTAGCCATCTCTTTCTTCATTTGTTTCATCATTTCTTCTTGATCTGGCATAGCAACGCCTAAAGTTTGCAATGGCTGCTCTTGATTATTTGCTTTAAACTGAAGATAAACTTGATTTCCGTTCCATGTTTCTTCGATAATTAAAGGTTTGATAGATTCATAAGTAATTTCCATAGTATTTAGATTTAAGATTCATAGCAAATTTAACATCTATTTTATTAAAAAGCATGAAAATGTGGTAAGTGTTACAAATTTTTTGGTAAGTCTCACATTTTTGATGGTAAAAATCATAATCATTTTTATCAAATAGAAATAAATAACTAAATTTGTTATGTTTAATTACAATAAATATATCACTATGAAAAAGTTAGTATTGAGTTTAATCACAATTTCTTTGTTTACGACATTGTTTTCTCAAACAGAGATAATAATTAGTTTTGAGTTAAACCAGAATGGTTAACAATTACTTCTAGACAGTGTTTTAATACAAAATACTACAAACTCAACTGATACAATGATTTATTATCCGGAAACCAGCTTAGAAATTGATATGCTTTCAGGAATTGATGATTTTGTAACACCTGGAAGAGAGCTATCTGTTAATCAAAACTATCCAAATCCTTTTGAAAATAAGACATATGTTGAAGTTTATACTCCCAATAAGGAACTAAAAGTAAATATTAGTAATATTACTGGAAAAGAGCTTTATACTGAGTCATTTACTACTAAGATTGGATTAAATAAATTCTTGTTTACTGCAGGTGCTGATAGTCAATATATTGTTAATTTCTCTGATGGTAAATCACAACAATCAATTAAACTACTTCATTCAGGCAAATCTATTTCAAAACTAAAATTGGAGCACCTTAGTAGCGAAGAAGTAATGTCTGAGAAATCATTCAAAGAAGGTGGTTTTACTTATACAGATGGAGAAAATCTTGAGTTTACCTCATATACTACTGCTTGTTCAGAGGTAGAAACTGCAATTGCTAATGGAAGTCCTTCAGAAGATGCTATTTACACTTTTGACTATACAGGGTTAACTGAAATTCAACCTGACAGACCTGAAAGAATTCCTGCTGTTGTTTCAGAAACCGGAATTATTTGGGATTGGAGTGAAGTTAATGGTGCAATTGGATATAAGTACAATACAGATGATGATTACGACTCAGCTACTGATTTAGGAACAGCCACACAATTAGATTGGATAGATTTGACTGCAGGTACAAATTATCACCTGTTTGTGTGGGCATATAATGATTGTGGTAAGTCATTCCCATTACATATTGTAGAAGCAACAAGTGCGCTTGCATTTACAGTAGAAGAGAACGATTTGATTACGTCCGGAGCTACCGGAGATGATTTTGAACTAATGTCAATTTGTGAGCAACCAGATTCCATCATTTTAAGAACTATATCAACAAATGTTGACATGGAAGAGGAAAATTTAACATGGTTGACAACTCGAATGAAATATACTGTTTTAGGAGAAGGTGTTGTAATTGCTGCACCTCAGGTTGGTATCAATCGAAATGTTATTTGGGTTCAGAGGTATGATGTTGGTGGTGCTGTAAAACCTTGGGAAGTGTATTTTAATCCGGTAATTTTAGCATATTCCGATACTGTTGCATTACGTTCAGACGGATGCTTATCAGTCCCTACAGGTTGTGTTAATGATTATTCAATTGAAGGGAATTCATATCGTGCAATTTGGGTTGATGTTCAATATTATGATGAAGATGGTAATTTTGTTCAGGAAAGAATTACACACCAATATACTGCACATATTTTTCAACATGAAATAGATCACCTAAACTGAATTATGTATTTTGATCGTCAAGTTGAAGAAAATCCTGATAAATATGTAATTATTGAAGGAGATTCTTACGACGGATTGCCGGTTATTGATTAATTTGGCTGTTGGCTGTTGGCTGTTGGCTGTTAGCTGTTAGCTATTGGCTGTTAGCTGTTAGCTATTGGCTGTTGGCTGTTGGATGTTGGCTGTTGGCTATTGGCTGTTAGCTATTGGCTGTTAGCTATTGGCTGTTGGCTATTGGCTGTTAGCTATTGGCTGTTAGCTATTGGCTGTTAGCTATTGGCTGTTAGCTATTGGCTGTTAGCTATTGGCTGTTGGCTATTGGCTGTTGGCTATTGGCTGTTGGCTATTGGCTGTTGGCTATTGGCTGTTGGCTATTGGCTGTTGGCTATTGGCTATTGGCTGTTGGCTATTGGCTGTTTCGCGTATATATTTAATAAAGTGATAATATCGTTCATAGTTCCCCCAACATCTGTCATCGGTCACCTGTCATCGGTCACCTGTCATCGGTCATCTGTCACCGGTCATCTGTCACCGGTCATCTGTCACCGGTCATCTGTCACCGGTCACCCGTCAATATCACCCAACTGCACCAACAAAATAAATTTCCTTATCAGACTTAATAATTATCAATACTTGAGAGCGAAGTTTTGCGCCATCTTTCAATTTAATAAATAATGTCGCTTCTGCTTCGTCATCTGTTGTGAATTTGATTTTTTTTAGTTTTATAGATTCAATTTCCGCTATTTCGGGTGTTCTGTAAAGAGCTTTACCTTTTGTTGCACCTGCAAGAAATTCACGAACAAATTGTGTTGTATTTCCTTCTAGAAATCTGTCATGTTGCATTTGTTTATATTCTGGCTCAAAGAACTTTAAACTTGCATCGAGATTTTTGTTTAAAATTGTTTGTTCAAACTCAGTTCATACAGCCTTGATATCTTTTTTACTAGCGTTTTGTGCTAATAATAAACCGGGAATCATTATTAAGCTTATGATTAAGATTTTAATTTTCATAATGTTTAAATATTTATTATTGTTTGTTTGGATTTACATTCTTTAAATAGTTTTCGAATTCTTTTAATTCTTTACAATCTGCAATATATATAGAAATCTAAGAATTTTCAAAAATCAATCTGATATAACCTGTACCCATCATTCTGGATTCAATTTGTAATGTTTTATTTTTTGAGATTCCTTCTGCTCTGATAAATATTTCGTTAAATTGTTCTTGACTGATTTCAAAGTCGCGTGCCTCACCACCTGAATAAACACCTGAAGAACTTTCCTCAGGTATTACAGGGTCATATTTATAATTCGTAGGTGTAATTATATATGCATTAGAACTACCGTCATTGTAAATGATTTTTACAGGTATGTCAATTAACTCAATTGATTCTATTGTTATATACGGTCCAACTCTGCTCTGTACATTAGGGTCATTTGTATCCCAAAGTCCATCATTAATTGAAGCATCAACTCTCACATAACAATTAATCATTTCTTTTAAATCTGCCTGATAATGACTTTCAGATTTCTTAATGAAATATTCTCCAATATTGCTAAGGAAATAATGTTCATGATATTGTGGCATTTCTTCACCAATTTTATTGACAAAAGGGTATGCAACAATTAAACCTGTATATTCTTTACCTTTAATTTCTGTCTTTAAATCTTTATCTTCCTGCATTGGTTTTGTATTTGAACAGTTTACTAATAATGGTATGATAAAAGTTAGATATAAAATTGGTTTAATTTTTGTTTTCATTGCATCAAAATTATTATTGAGTTACAAATTTAGCTAAAAATTGAAAATAATGTTGCTAAATTTGTTATTCGTATTAGAAAAATAAATAAATTGCATATAATTACTAAAACGAAAAATTATGAAAAAGATTACTTTTATTTTATTTGGTATTCTTACCGCACTTGTTTTGAATGCACAAAATCTTCCAAATGTTGGTTTTGAGAACTGGACAAACGAATTTTTGTATGTAGGATTAGATGATTGGAATTCATCAAATAGTATGGGTTCACCGGATTTTTCTGGAATTATTCAATCAGAGGATGCTTATTCTGGAGATTATGCTATTAGATTAGAACCTAGATTAGATGGAGAAGACACTATCTTTAATTTTATCTATCATGGAACAGTAACAGATGGACCAAGCGGAGGAATAGCTTATACTGATGAGTTTGATCAGGTTAAATGATATTACAAATGTAATATGCCTGATGTAGATTCAGCAACAATATATGTTATTAAATGGTATGGAGCTACTCCTTCAGAAATAGTTTAAAAAGTAGGTGGGGTGCACGAAACATGGACAGAATTTACTGTCGAAGTTCCTGGTGGTACATGTGACTCTGTTTTTGTTGGTTTTATTTCATCAGACGTTATGCTAGAAACTAATATTGAATTTGATTCATGGGTGATGTTTGATAGTGTATATTTTAATAACACTATGGGTGCAACACCAACACCGATTCCTAATCATGATATGGAAAATTGGACTGATTTTGAGGTATTGGAAGTTGATGATTGGTACACAATTAATTCTATGCTGTATTCTTTAGGTATTGAACCTACTGTACGTTCAGAAGATGCTTATTCCGGAATGTATTCAGCTGAATTAACAGGATATGATATTTTTGGTGATGTAATACCGGGTTACCTTTATTTAGGAGAAATAACTTTTGATGAAGGAGATCCTATATTGCCTGTTCCTTATACTTATCAACCAACATATTTAACGGGTTACTATAAATATACTCCAGCAGAAACAGATAATGCAATTGTTGTGTGTGAAATGACATTAGCAGGAGAGTCTGTTGGTGGTAATTATTATGGTTTGCCAGCTGCAGCAGAATGGACTTATTTTGAAATACCATTAAACTATAGTGATGTCCCTGATGAATGTGCATTGGTTTTTGCTAGTGGTGAAGTTGCTGGTTCTGTTTTGTTGTTAGATGATGTTGATTTTGACTTTAGTACTGCAATTAATCCCGAGAAACAAGATGAATTTAGCGTATATCCAAATCCAGCATCTGATTATACATTCTTAAATCTTGGAAACAATATTGGTAATACTGTTGAGATTTACGACATGCAAGGTAGAATTGTTGATGTTATCTTAATAGAATCATCAGCAGTAAAACTTGATGTAATGAATTGCAATTCAGGAGTTTATCTAGTGAAAGTAAATGGTAATTAGCAGATAATTAAGTTTATGGTTGAATAAAATTAAAAATAAATACCTTATTAAAGCCCGCTTAGTCGGGCTTTTGTTTTATACATATGCAGCTTTAAGTCTATTTTAACTTTTGCGAATTAAAATTTACATATCTTTGTTACAAGAATTTCAAAAACGTGGTATTTCTTAGATTAATAAGTGATAGTATAAAATTTGCCTTCTCATCTTTAATAAATAATAAGTTGAGAACATTTCTTTAATTATTAGGTGTGACCATTGGAATTTTTTCTATTATTTCTGTTATGACAACAATTGACTCTCTTGAGAGATCAATTAGGTAGAATGTAAGTTCTTTAGGAAATAATACAATATATATTCAGAAATGGCCTTGGTCATTTAGTGAAGACTATCCATGGTGGAAGTATATTAAAAGACCCTTACCTAAAATAGAAGAAGCAGAACTTATTAAAGAGCGTTCAGTTTATGCAGAAAATGTTGCTTTTGTAGCATCAACACAAAAGACCGTTGAATTTGGTGAAAAATCTATTGAGAATACCGGGATTATGTTTGCTTCATATGAATATGGGAGTCTTCGTGAGTTGGAGATTGAGAATGGTAGGTATTTTACTGAAATGGAATCTCATTCAGGAAAAAATGTAGCAATAATTGGTTCATATATAGCCGAGGAACTTTACCAGGGGGCAAATCCAATCAATAAGAAGATTAAAGTTAATGGCAGAAAACTAAAAGTGATAGGAGTTTTTAAGAAGCAAGGTGAGGATATGTTTAATAATAGCATGGATCAGTTTGTATTAATACCTGTGAGTTTTGGTAAAACAATGTTTGATGTTGAATCCGATGCATTAAATCCATTTATCTGTGTTACAGCAAAGGAAGGTATTAGCGTTGAGCAATTAAAGGATGAACTTGCTATTATTATGCGAACTATTAGGAGACTAAAACATGTAGAGGAAGATGATTTTGCTCTTAATCAGGCAAGTATGATTGCAAAAGGTCTTGATAAAATATTTGGAATTATTGATCTTGCCGGTTGGATTATTGGTGGTTTTGCAATTTTGGTTGGAGGTTTTGGTATTGCAAATATTATGTTTGTGTCAGTTAAAGAACGAACTCGCCAAATTGGAATTCAAAAAGCAATAGGAGCTAAATCTTATCTTATTCTAACACAATTTCTTACAGAAGCAGTAGTATTAAGTCTGTTTGGTGGCTTAATAGGATTACTTTTAGTTTGGATTTTAACTTTAATAGCATCAGGATTAACCCCTTTGAGTTTTGCTTTAAGTTTACAAAATATTGTTTCCGGGACAATGATATCTGTAATAATTGGGATTGTAAGTGGTTTTGCTCCAGCTCGTAAAGCAGCTAATCTTGATCCTGTTATTGCAATGAATTATGTGTAGTTATCTTTCTAGAATTGATTTTCTAAAATAGATTAAAACTTCACCATGATCAAAAGCCATCTCAGGTAATTTATCTATATTAAACCATTTTGCTTCGCTTGCATCATCCCCGGCTTTAATTTTAGAAGGAGAGGAGCATGTGCCGTAGAATACTACAGTGATATTTCTACCTCTGGGGTCGCGTCCTGGATCGCCGTATGTTCGGAACTGTTCCAAGTCGATGTTTTGTAATCCGGTTTCCTCTTCAAGTTCTCTTTTTGCAGAATCAACAAGCTTCTCATCCATTTCGATAAAACCGCCAGGGAATGCCCACATATTTTTATATGGTTCATTACCCCGCTTAATTAAAAGAACGCGATTGCTATTGTCGAGAACTATAATATCGACAGTATTTAAGGCTCTTGGGTATTCGTAGTTAAATGTCATTATTCTAAATCGTTAATATAGTTAGGGTGAAAAATAAATCTGGTATTGTTTTCAATTATTTCTGCATCAATTATTTCCATTAGCATCAGATTTGTTAAAAGTGTATTGGCTTTTTGGCTTTTAATTCCTGTGATTCTTACTAGTTGCGATTTCGTGATGCTTCCATTTTAGCTTATTTCATTAAAAAGTGTTTCAACAACATCATCATAGATTAACTTAATCCCTTTAAAATCTTTCTGTTTTCTTTTCCAGTAATCTACAATTATTTTGTGAGCAATAAAATTTTCATCTTGTACCCGAATATATGCTTTCAATTCATCATTCTGGTCAGGAGCATAATGAGGTCTCTCATTGCTTTTTTTTACTACAATTTCCAGAATGTTTTTTCCATCAATAACCCAGTTTTTATGTTCAAATTTTACATTAGGTTTAGTATATAGTAAAGCAGCAGTTTCTATCATATAGTATTCTTCATCAGAGTTTACACCGGCAATACTTCCATTATCTCTAACACCGACTAAAAGAGAGCCTCCTTGTGTGTTTGCAAAGGCTGCAAGTGATCTGGCAATCTTTTTTGAATCTTTAATACTGTGTTTAAAGTCCAAATTAATACCTTCACCGATAGCAATTTTCTCTCTTAATATGTCGGAATCATTAAAACTCATTCATCAACATTCTTTTGTGTGAAAATATCAAGATTATCTGCATCAATACAAACTAATTTACCATAAGATTTTCGTTTTGAACCAAATATGCAGCCATTGTCAATACCAATAATCTGAGATTTATTATTAACATTATTCTTTATCTCGTCTAATGGTTCGGGGACATGTCCATGAATCAATTTTTTACCATTGAGTCTTTTAGTTTTTCCTCGCTGATGTCTGGAATACAGCATAAAGTCTTTATTGTCAAATATATTATCTCTAGTTAAATCGAGTGCTGCATGAACAAAAATGCTATTGTATGTTTCAATGTAGAATGGTAAATCATTAAAGAAATCAATATATTTCTTTTTAAATTTACCTCTAGAATTTAGCAAATCACTTGATTTGTAGTAAAGAGTATATTTTTCAATTAAAAACCTGCTTTCGTTTATCAGGTTCAGAACCATTTGTTCATGATTTCCACGAATTGGAAAAATTTTGTATCCTTCTTCTTGCTTTTTTATTATGAAGTCAATGACATCTTTACTTCTTTTTCCACGATTAATCAAATCGCCCAGAATGTAAAGCTTATCATTTTTGCTTAGCTCAACCTTTTCAAGAAGTTTCTTGAAGGTTTTAAAACATGCATGAATATCTCCTATAACAAGGTTTCTCATTTGGTATTAATAAAAAAACTGCCGAATATTTTCATTTATGAAATAACTGCAGTTTTAACTAGAAATTATTTTATTCGAACTCTTTAAATGCTACTTTAATAAGTTCGATAGCTTCACGTAATTGCTCTTCGCTAATAACAAGTGGTGGAGCAAATCTGATAATGTTACCGTGTGTAGGTTTAGCTAAAACACCTTTTTCTTTCATTGCAACACAAACATCCCAAGCAGTTTTACCAGGAGCATTATTGATTACAACAGCATTTAATAAACCTTTACCTCTAACAAGTTGAATCATATCTGTATTGATAGCTTCCATTTCGTCACGGAAAATCTGTCCAAGATATTCAGCTCTTTCAGCAAGTTTTTCTTCTTTAACAACTTCGAGAGCAGCGACAGCAACTTTACCTGCTAATGGGAATCCACCAAAAGTAGAACCATGCTCACCAGGTTTGATAGTTAACATAATTTCATCATCAGCAAGAACACAAGAAACTGGAATTACACCCCCTGAAAGAGCTTTTCCTAAAATAAGTACGTCAGGACGAACTCCTTCGTGATCACATGCTAATAATTTACCTGTTCTTGCGATTCCTGTTTGTACTTCATCAGCAATAAAAAGAACATTTTTTGCTTTGCAAAGCTCATATGCTTTTTTCAAATAACCGTCTTCAGGAACATAAACACCTGCTTCACCTTGGATAGGCTCTACTAAGAAACCTGCCACATTAGGATCTTCCAATGCTTTTTCAAGAGCGCCTAGGTCGTTATAAGGAACTACTTCAAAACCTGGAGTATAAGGTCCAAAACCTGCATATGAATCAGGATCAGTTGACATTGAAATAATAGTAATTGTACGTCCATGGAAATTACCTTCGCAAACAACAATTTTTGCTTGGTTTTCAGGAATTCCTTTTACATCATATCCCCATCTACGACAAAGTTTTAAAGCTGTTTCATCAGCTTCAGCACAGGTATTCATAGGAAGAACTTTATCATATCCGAAATATTCAGTGATATATTTCTCATAATCACCTAAAGTATAGTTGTAAAATGCTCTTGATGTTAAAGTTAGTTTTTGAGCTTGCTCTGTTAAGGCTCCGACAATTTTTGGGTGACAATGTCCTTGATTTACAGCAGAATATGCACTTAAAAAATCAAAATATTGCTTTCCTTCGACGTCCCATACCAATGGTCCCTCACCTCTATCTAAAACTACTGGTAGCGGATGATAGTTATGCGCTCCATACTTAGCTTCAAGATCAATAAAATCCTTAGAAGTTCTTTTTACATTTGACATAGTTGTATTATTTTTAATTTGTATTCTATTTTGTAACAAAAATGATATTTTTTATCCGATTTAAAAAATTAAAAACGAAAAATAATCAATAATTATAGAAAAAGTGGTTTAAAACATGTTTTGAGTGTTCGGACTTGTAAGTTGGGAGTTGCGAGTTTTTGTTTTCGGATTTTGAGATTACCCTTCGGTCATCGGTCAACCGTCATCCAGCATTAATAAAAAAAAGGGTAAGCTACTTATATCGCACCGCTACAACCGCCTACCCTTGCTTCCTTCCGGACCTGGGGGAGTTCAGCAGGAGCTGGTCGTATAAGACTTACCCACCGCAAAAGTACAACTATTTATTTATATTTAGCAAAAAACTTCAAGAATTTTTAGAAAAATCTCATATCTTTGAGAAATCTTTTAAAATAGAAGGTATGAAAAACAAGCTTAAAACAATTTTGATATACGGATCTATCTTCAGCTTAGCTGTTATCTTAATGAGTGTAATTGCCTATGTTTTTGATTTGAGTGAAAGTAAAGCTTTTGGATGGGTAAGTGTTTTGGTTTTTATTGCTGCACTTGTTTTTATGCAGAAGACATACAGAGATAATTATTACAATGGATTTGCTAGTTATGGAAAGCTTTATGGTGGTACTGTGTTGATGATGGTTGTTGCATCCATAATTATATATATTTATACTTATGTTTTTTATAAAGTAATTGCTCCAGAACAAATATATAAGATGCTTGAAGTTGCTAGAGCAAATCTATATGAAAATGACCAATTGTCTAGCGAGCAGATTAATCAATCATATCAATTTATGACTAAGTATGTTTTTACACCAATGGCAATGTCTTTGACTGGTATGATTACAACCTTTTTGGAAGGCTTAGTATTTTCATTAATTACATGCATTTTTATTAAAAAGAAACAGGATGGATTTACTGAAGCAATGCAAGGTATAGGCGAAACAGAAACAGATACAGATGAATAAAATGGACATTTCAGTTGTCATACCATTATATAATGAGGAAGAGTCATTACCTGAGTTAGTCCATTGGATTGATAAGGTAATGAATGAGAATAAGTTTTCCCATGAGATTGTTTTAATTGATGATGGAAGCAATGATAATTCATGGAAAGTTATTGAAGATTTAAAAGAAAAATATTCTTCAATTCATGGTATTATGTTTCGTAGAAATTATGGAAAAGCAGCAGCTTTGCAGGTAGGATTTCAAGCCTCTAAAGGTGAAGTGATAATAACAATGGATGCTGACCTTCAGGATAATCCTGAAGAAATACCAGAGCTTTATAAAATGATTGTTGAGGAAGGATATGATCTGGTTTCGGGTTGGAAGAAAGTCCGAAAGGATCCACTCTTTTCTAAAAATATTCCTAGTAAGTTTTACAATTTTACAGTTAGAAAAATTACAAGAATCAAACTACATGATATGAATTGTGGTTTGAAAGCGTATAGAAGACTTGTGGTAAAGAGTATAGAAGTGTATGGAGATATGCACCGCTTTATCCCAGTGCTTGCAAAATGGGCAGGGTTTAAAAAAATAGGAGAGAAGGTAGTTCAACATCAGGAGAGAAAATATGGGAAGACTAAGTTTGGCTTGGAACGATTTATAAGAGGGCCACTTGATTTACTTTCTGTAATGTTTATTTCCAAATTTGGTAAAAGACCAATGCACCTATTTGGATTACTTGGCACTTTAATGTTTTTACTTGGATTTGCAGCATCTATTTATCTTGGGATTAAAAAGCTTATTGCAGTTTCTAATGGTGTTATAATGGAAAGAGTTACAGAAAACCCACTGTTTTTTATTGGCTTAACAGCAATGTTGTTAGGAACAATGTTATTTTTAACTGGTTTCCTAGGAGAACTTATTTCCAGAACAGCGAGTGAAAGAAATTACTATCAAATTGATAAAGAAATATAATATGGCAGAGAATAAAGAAATGGATATTGTTGGATTAATGATAAATATTTTTGCATTTATCAGAAGGTATATTTTTGTTGTATTAGGATTTATTGTTTTAGGTGCAGGACTTGGTGCTGTGGATTACTTTACCGGAAGAAACTACTATAAAACAACCTTAGTAGCAACGAGTCCGGTTATTGATAACCAGATTGTATATGAATTGATGGGGCCTGTCAAATATTATGTTGTAAATGAAATGTACGATAGTATTTCTGAAAAATTTGACGTTTCTTTAGATGTTGCAAAGGATATTAAAAAAATAGAATTGGATACCAGTATGGTGCAGGCTGTTAAGATTGAATTGGATGTTTACAATAGCGAAAATGTACCTGCGATAAAAGACGGAATAATATTCTATTTAAATAGCATACCGTATGTTACATCAACTATTGACAGCCGAAGATCTGAACTAAAAGGTTATATTAAAGATATTAATGAAGAAATCGAAGACTTAAACGTTCTTCAGGATGCAATAATCTAAAATATTGAAGATGAAGATGGATCTAAATGGGTATCACCAGGTAGTATGTTTAGCGAAATGATGACAATGAATGACCGAAAATTGGAATTAATGTCAGAATATAACTCTTTAGAATACTTTAAAGTTATTAATTCAAATATTATTTTAGAAGCTCAGAAGAGTTTAAAGAATAGTATCTTAATTTTTTCTTTAGGTGGCTTAATACTTGGTGTTCTTTTCAGTATTATATTTGAGTTGCTTAGATTGATTAAAGTTAGAAGAAAAGAATTAGCAGAATAGTTATTTACTAATTAATTCAATAAATCTTTTTGATAAATTATCATAATTATGATTTTCTAAAACAAATTGTTTTCCATTTGCCCCCATATCTATAAGTTTAGATTTTGACAAAGATTTGAACTCTAGTATTTTTTCTGCCAATAATGCTGGATTATCAGTTTCAATTGTTGTTCCAGAACCAGATTTTTCAATAATATCATAATCAGTGTCGATATATTGTAAAATAGGTTTTTCTGCCATCATATAATCCATCATTTTATTCATGCTAATCCCATATTTGTATAATTTACTCTTGTTAGTCCCAAAGCATAAGATATCCATTTGAGATAATACATTAGGTATAGCTTTTTTAGGAATAGGATTTCTGAAATAAACATTGTTTAAACCATCAGCCCTATCAATTAGGTTTTGTTTTTCAACACCATCTCCAATAAGAACAAAAGAAATATCATTATGATTTTTAAAGATATGAGCTGCATCAATAAATGTGTGAAGTGAATTAGAAATCGCATGTCCTCCTGTATATCCTATGATGAATGATTTTTTATCTTTTAATTCCTTAAATAAATCGTATAGCTCTTCAGAAATTGGTTCTGGGTGACTCCAATCTGAAACAACAATGCCATTTGGAATATAATGCCACTTTTTTAAATCTAAACCATGTTGTTTCATATGTTCTTTAGTGTTAGGTAACATTGAAATAACATAATCGTCATGTTTATATGCAAAATTTTCACCATGTTGCATTATCATAATAAATGGATGATATTTTGACATATTTCCTAATTCCATAGGGGATAAAGGCCATAAATCATGAACTTCATAAACATGCTTTGCTCGGCTAATTTTTGAGATTTTTCTCGCGATATAATTATCTATTGGATATGTGGAAGAAGCGATGACAACGTCCGGGTTTAAATTGCGCGAAAGCTTTTTAGAATTTAAATATGCTTTTAAAACAAAACTGAAAATATTTCTAACTATGGAAAAACCATTTCCTTGATATTTAGGTGTTTTTATCCATAAGTATTTTATACCATCAATATCTTCCTCAGAAAAACTCTTATTTATATTGACTTTCTTTTTTCTTAAATGAGAATTATCAGCTGCTAGTATAGTAACATTATGACCTGATTTAACCCATCTATTAGCAAAATAGTATGGTCTGAATTCCATTCCCATTTCAGGGGAACCGGCATAATGATTTATTAGCAAAATATTCATATAAATACTAATTGTTTATTAACGATTTATAAAAATCAAATAACTTTGTTTCTTCTATTTCCCAATTATATGTATTTTCGATTGATAGTCTTCCATTTTGCCCCATTTTACTAAGAACAGAAATATCATCAATAATGCCTTCTATTTTTGACTTAATCTCATTTGGATTAGTTTGATCAACGCATATACCACATTTTGAATCTGATATAATCTGATTCCACAAGGGGAAATCAGATGCAATCACCTGTAATCCTGAAGCCATATATTCGAACATTTTGACAGGTAGTGAAACTAAGTAACTTGGCGTTGCTTCAAGAATAACCATCCCAAGTCTTGCCTTCGAAAGAACATTGTTTATTCCTTGCCTATCAAGGAACCCGAGGTAATCCACATTTTCCCATCCTGGATGAGCTCGGCACTCTTTTTCAAGCTCTAAAGGGGAGAATTTCCCAGCAAGCAAAAGTTTGATATCAGTTCCGTTTATTGCATCTAATGTTTCAAAAATACCACGAGTTTTAAAGATACCTCCTATATAGGCAATGTACTTTTCCCTCATACTCCATGTTTCATGAAATTTAATATCTCCAATTTTTGGATAGTTATTTATATCAATTGTACTTCTATTAATTTTCTTAAATCTATCACGGATATGCGGTGTAGCTGCAACTATGCCATTTAGTCTTTGAGCTTTTCTATTTTCGAAACTTTCAACAATATTTGAAATTATACCACGTAAGGCTCTTGGAATATATGGTTTGTTTAAGATTTGTCTAGGAAGATCTTCATGGGAGTCGTATATGACAATCTTTTTATGTTTTAACAATCTTGAAGTAATTCTTAATAATTCAGGATCATGTAAATGAAAAACATCTGCATTAGTGCTAAGAGCTTTAGTTAAAGCCTTTTTTTCTGCATGTAAAAACCTGTCTTTCCTTCCGCTAGGTTTGCAAGTATCAAGAATAATTATATTGTCAACTTCTTCATCTCCTAATCCATCTGCAACAACTAAATAAATACTATCAAATATATTAGAAAGAGATTTACATTCTTTATGAAAGATTCTAACATCAAATCGAGGATGTACTGTACTGATATGACAAACTTTTATGTTTTTCAAATGCGAAATATTTGGTTACAAAAATACTAAAATTGTTCTAAATTCCCATTTGTGGTGAATAACATACTCGATTGTTTAATTAATAATATTATTTAACAAAATAAAATGTTTCGTTTCATATGCATATTGTGTTAATTAAAAAGTTTATGTAAGTTTGTTTTTTGATTTTAAATTGCAAACGATAGATAAAATAAAAATAACTTGTTCTGATCATTTTCTTGAAGAAAAGAGATATGTCTTTGATGTACTCTTTAATGAACTGCTCGAAATTGAATATAATTTGGAATTGAGCAATATTCATGAATATGTCGTTTCATTCCGTTCAAAGAAAATAATAATTAAAGATTCCTTCTTTTCTGCTCTGGATGCAAATGAGAAATATTTTAATTCTTCTGAGAATATTCCACAAGAGGTAAAGAGGATTAGTATAGAGGAATTTAATATAATTAACCTTCCTGTTTTATTTGGTGATGATGGTTATAGTAAAAGCGAAGATAAATACGTACTAGGAGTAGATATTATTGCTTCAGCTTTTTATATGTTAAGCAGGTGGGAGTAATATGCAATTAGAAAAAGAGATCAATTTGAAAGATTTCCAGAAAAAGAGTCTTTGGCAATTAAAAATGGCTTTAACAAAAGACCTGTTGTAAATGAATATGCAAATCTGCTATCAAATTGTTTATTAAAAATAGGTTTTAAACATGCAATAAAAAGAGAATATAGGGTTTTTATTACACATGATATAGATGATTTTGCCCGCTATGATAAATTCTCAAAGTTTATTAAGGCGCTTGTTGGGGATATTGTAAAAAGGCATAGTATTAGATCATTTTTTATTACATTATCAGATTATTTTAAAATAAATCTTAATAAGCAAAAGGATGTGTATAATACCTTTGACTTTTTGATGAATAAATCAGATGAAATAGGAGTGAAATCTAGATTTTACTTTATTCCTGGAAAAATTGGAGAAAGTGATGTTAGATTTGATATTGATAATCCTAAAGTTATAAAAACTATTAAAGAAATCGAGAAAAGGGGGCATATTGTAGGGATTCATCCAGGATTTGAAACCTTGGGTAATAGAGAACAATTGTTTTCTGAAGTAAATAGACTTAGAAGATATGTTGATAGACTTGAAGAAGGCCGTCATCATTATTTACGTGTAAAGTTGCCTGTTACATTAAATGATTGGTCAGATGCTGGGCTTAAAATTGATAGTAGTTTGGGATTTTACTCAACAATTGGATTTCGTTCGGGTATTTGTCAGGAATATGAAATATTTGATTTTATAGAAAGACAAAAGACTGGATTGATTGAGCGCCCGCTTCTTGTTATGGATACTGCTTTAAGAAGTGAGACAAACACTAAGGAAGAATTTGTTGAAGAAGTTTGCAAATTGAACCAACTTGTAAAAGAATTTAGTGGGGATTTTGTATTATTGTGGCATAATTCTAATTTACTTAGAAATGAATGGTATAATTGGGATAAAGTTTATCAGGAAATATTAAATAAAATAAAACTATAAGGATTGTTATAAAAACTAAATGAGTTTTTTAAAGTTAAATAAAGGGTTTTTTATTGCAATAATTGGATTGGTACTAATTAATATACTATTGGAGTATTATTATTTAAACTTTATTTGCCCAAAGTACTTTTATGCAGGATTTGTATTAGATTTTAGCTTTGTTAAATACTTTGAATCCAAAGCCTGGTTTACCGGATTACTTTTCGTCAGTTTAATAATAAATAAAAAATCATCCTTTATTGGAGCTTTATATTTATTTCTTCTATTAATGATATTTGTTCCCGGACATATTATTTATTCATATTCAAATGGTATGAGGCAGGTATTTTATTAGATAGTATCTTTCTTTTTAATAGTTGCTGCTATTGCACCTATTAGAATTAAAATGAATATTATCAGAATTAAAGATAAGCTTACTTATATTTCACTAATAATAATAACAATACTTTTAGTTTTACCAATCGTTTATTATTTCCAGTTTAATATAAATACAAATGTTTTAATGTTAGATGATATTTACGACGTAAGAAGTGTGTTAAAGGAAAATATCTCATTTCTGTCATCATATACATTTTGGTGGCTGGCTAAAGTTATTTTACAAGTCTTATTTGTTTATAGTTTGACAAAAAAAGATTATAAAACTCTTTTATTTGCTTTTGCAGTTTTAATGTATCTATTTTTAATATCAGGACATAAATCGGTATATTTTACACCCATACTTATTTTGTTTTATTATTACCTTGGAAATAATTATAATCAGAAAATTGCACTGACAATGGGTTTGTTACTTGTGTTTTTTATTGCAATTAATATCCCCGATTTTTATATTGGACGACCTATAATGAAATCAATATTCATCAGAAGAATGTTTTTTGTCCCTGCTTTATTAAATGAGTGTTATTTTGATTTCTTTAAAGATAATCATATGTATTTGTCAAGTAGTGTATTAAGTGACTTTATTACTTATCCTTATGATTTACCACCTGAATACTTAATTGGGAGAGAGTATTTTGGTAAACCTGAGATGAGTTCTAATGCTGGAATATTAGCCAATGGCTTTATGAACTTTGGTTACGCCGGTGTATTTGCATATTCATTTATTTTTTCTGTATTCCTAATGATTTTAAATTCAATAAAACTCAACAAAAGATATTTTGGACTTTTTATTTTTTTCATGTTTATATTCAGAGGATCACCTTTCTTTACAACAATTTTAACACACGGGTTCTGGATTGTTCTAATCCTTGCATTTACTGTATTACCGCAGAGGAAAAGGGTAGAGTCTTAGTTATTTAAGATTTTCATAATACCACTTAATAGCCTTTTTTAATCCCTGATGTACATTATATTGAGGATTGTACCCAAGTAAAGTTCTTGCTTTATCAATTGATGCTAATGAATCTTTAATATCACCTTGTCTGGTGGGGCCATGTGTTGGTTTAATATTCGAAATTTCTTTATCGAATTCAGAAAGTCCTTCTATTAGCTCGTGAGTAAGTTCATTTAAGCTATTGTTTTCACCATAAGCAACATTAAAAACAGTATTTATAGCTTCGGGATTTTGAGTTGTTGCAGCAAGTTCGTTAGCTTGTATAACATTTGCAATATATGTAAAATCTCGAGATTGAGTTCCATCACCGTGTATTACCGGAGCTTCATGTTTTATTAAAGCTTTAATGAATTTTGGAAATACTGCTGCATATGCACCATCAGGATCTTGATTTTTACCAAAAACATTAAAATATCTTAAGCCTATAGTGGTGATATCATATAAGTCGCTAAAAACTTTCGCATAAAGCTCATTAACATACTTTGTTATAGCATATGGTGAAAGAGGGTTGCCAATAATATCTTCAATCTTTGGCAGATTTTTAGAATCTCCGTATGTTGATGAGCTGGCAGCATAAACAAAACGCTTGACCTTATTGTCTCTTGCAGCTGTAAGCATATTTAGAAAACCGTCAATATTTACACTGTTTGTTGTCTGGGGATCATTTATAGAACGAGGAACAGAACCTAAAGCAGCCTGATGTAATACAATGTCAACACCCTTACATGCATTCTGACAAACTTCAGGCTTTCTGATATCATCATTTATAAATGTAAAATTCTCTCTTTTAAGAAAAGGTTCAATATTCTTAAGTTTTCCCGTTGCCAGATTATCTAGGCAGATTACTTTGTTGTTCTGCTCAATTATCTTTTCGATAATATTGGAACCGATGAAGCCAGCTCCACCGGTTACCAATACTTTAGAATTTTCTATGGTTTTCTGCACTTTACTTTGCATAATTTACAGAACGAGTTTCACGAATAACAGTGATTTTTACCTGTCCCGGATATGTCATTTCATCCTGAACTTTTTTAGCAATTTCGTAGCTTAATTTTTCTGATTCAGCATCTGTTACTTTTTCGCTACCTACAATTACTCTAAGTTCTCTACCCGCTTGGATAGCATAGGTTTTCATTACACCTGGATATGAAAGAGCAAGATTTTCAAGTTCTTTAAGACGTTTTATATAGGATTCGACAATTTCTCTTCTAGCTCCGGGACGAGCACCTGAAATGGCATCACAAACCTGAACAATAGGAGAGATTAGACTTGTCATTTCAACTTCGTCGTGGTGAGCGCCAATCGCATTGCAAATTTCAGGTTTTTCTTTGAACTTCTCAGCTAGTTTCATACCGTAAACTGCGTGTGGTAATTCTGGTTCTTCATCAGCAACTTTACCAATATCATGTAATAAACCGGCACGTTTAGCAAGTTTCGTATTTATTCCTAGTTCTGCAGCCATTAAAGCAGATAAGTTAGCCACCTCACGCGAGTGTTGGAGTAAGTTTTGACCGTATGATGATCTGTATTTCATTTTACCAATCATTCTGATTAGTTCAGGATGTAGTCCATGAATACCAAGATCAATAGTAGTTCTTTTACCAACTTCTACTATCTCTTCTTCGATCTGCTTACGAGTTTTATTTACAACTTCTTCAATTCTTGCCGGGTGAATTCTACCATCTGTTACAAGTTGGTGAAGTGATAAACGGGCAATTTCCCTACGTACCGGATCAAATGCCGATAGAAGAATAGCTTCAGGAGTATCATCAACAACGATTTCAACACCGGTTGCTGCTTCCAAAGCACGGATGTTTCGACCTTCACGACCAATAATTCTACCCTTAAGTTCGTCGCTTTCGATATGGAATACTGTGACTGCATTTTAAATTGCAGTTTCGGTTGCAACACGTTGAATAGTCTCTAAAACTATCTTTTTGGCTTCTTTGTTAGCAGTCATTTTAGCTTCATCAATAATTTCATTGATTAAACCGATTGACTCAGAGCGCGCTTTTTCTTGTAAAGACTCAAGCAGTTCTTTTTTTGCATCTTCTGCAGAAAGGCCACTGATAGTTTCAAGTTTTGTTACTTGTTCTGAATGAAGTTTTTCCAGTTCTTCAGCACGTCTTTCAACATGTTCGAGCTGTTTGTCAAGATTTTCTCTAATCAGTTCTGTTTCTTTCTTTAGTCTTTGTGTTTATTCAGCTTTTTGATTCAGGCTAGTTTCTCTTTGTTTGATTCTGTTTTCTGCTACCTGTATCTTTTGATTTCTTTCATTGCTTTGCTTCTCATGTTCTGATTTAAGTTGCAAATACTTTTCTTTCGCTTGCAAAGCCTTCTCTTTTCTTACAACTTCAGCTTCAGCATTAGCTTCATCAATCATTTTTTGTTTCTTCTTTTTAAGGGCAATATCCCACAAAAAGTAAGAAATAATCCCACCGCCTACAAAGGCTACTACTGCAATAATTATAGCTATTGGTTCCATAATGTTTAATTGTTTTTATAAAAAAAGCCCGTAAAAATTCTTTAAAGTTAAAGAAACCCCTGTATGAACATGGGTGGGACTGCCAGCTAATATTCGACTTCCAATGATTGCACAAGCAATTTAATTAAGAGAATTAATTAAGGCCTGTCGTCAATAAACCGAGCTTAATCCCAATTTTGTTAGTGTTGAGTTTCACAACATATTAAAGAATCAATACGGGCAATATATTTAATTACCTATTTTATTTTAAAGAACGTTTACTCTTCCGATAGCACTTCTTCAAGTGCAAAATTCATCTTTTTAATTTCGTTAATAATTGGTGCGATATCTTCACTTTCTTCATTTTCCATCAACTTTACTGCAAACATTATCACTGTCATAGCAAGGTAATCTTGATCGTCTTTGTTCTTATATCCTTGCTTTTTGTATCGTAGTAAAGTCTCGTTGATGGATTGCGAAGCCTTTCGTATCAGTTCTTCCCGCTTTGAGTCACCTCTATTGATACTAATAGGATATGTTCGCTCACCAATTGTTATATTTATTATTAACTTATCGTCCATTTAAACTTATTTGTTCAAAAGAGCAATGCAATTATCTATTTCCCGTATTATTTTGTTTAATTTAAGTTTGGCATCATTATTATCTCCACTTTCCAAATTCAACGCTTTTGCCATCTTTAAATTATCATACTTGTTTTCTAAATCTTTATTTTTTTGTTTATATATATTAAGTTCTTCATTAAGTTTTTCTACCTCAGCAGATAATTCACCATTTAATTCTTTTTCTTTATTATATAACAAGATTACTTTCTGAATGTTGTCATTTAATGTACTAAGTATCTTATTATATTCTTCGTTCATTTTAATGAATTATCTTAATACAAAAATAAGTCATTTTTTTTTCAAAAGCAATATTAAGGTGTTAGATTTGCAAAATAATTAGAATAATCAGATGAACGGGACACGATTAACTTTTATAATCCTTTGTATATCAATATTTGTCAAATCATATGGACAATTAGAAAATTATAAACATCAATTTGTTAATCCTTTACGAATTGAACAGTCCCTCTCGGGTAATTTTGGTGAGCCCAGAAGCAGACATTTCCACACAGGACTGGATTATAGAACATGGGCTGATGGGAAAGATGTTGTTGCTATTGCAGACGGGTATGTATATCGTGTTCTTGTTTCACCATGGGGATACGGAATGGCAATTTACATGAATCATCCGTCAGGACATACATCTGTTTATGGTCATTTAAGTAAATTTACACCAGAAATAGAAAAGTTTGTAACAGATTTGCAGTATAAAAATCATTCTTTTGCAATAGACACTGTCTTACCTCAGGATATGTTTACTTTTAAACGAGGCGAAACAATTGCATATAGTGGAAATACCGGATTTTCCGAAGGACCACATTTGCATTTTGAAATAAGAGAAACAGATACCGAACATCCATTGAACCCACTTGAGACAGTCTACCATATCAAAGATGATAAGAAACCTGAAATAACCAAACTATTTGTTTATCCTTTAAGTGAAAAATCAATAGTTGATGGCAGTAATTATCGAAAAGAATACAAACTCGAGAAATCTAATGGTGTATATACTTACAAAAATAGTATGGGTATAGGTGGTCCTGTGGGAATCGGATTGGCTTATGTTGACAGAATGACTGGTACTACAAACAGATATGGTGCTAAAACAGTAAAATTGTATCTTGATAATGAATTAATTTATCATTCCGAAGTATCTGAACTAGATTTTGAAAAGCAAAGATGTAAAAACTCCGTTTTTGATTATGATTGTTATCTTAATGATAAGCTTCATGTTCATAAACTTTTTGTTGAGCCAAATAATGATCTGAAAATATTCCCTTATCTTGTAAATGATGGCGAATTTTATATTCCTGATGGCAGTAATGGACATGTTAAGATTGAAGTTTATGATTATGCCGGGAATGTTTCAGAAGTTGAGATTAACTTGTCAGGCAGAGATGCATGCTACGACAATATTGTACAATCAAAAAACCTGCTTGAATGGGATAAATCATATATGTTAGCAGAAGAAGAGTGTCGTGTGGAAATTGATTCAGCAGTTTTATTTACTGACGAAAAAATAGAGTTCAAAAAAGTAAAGGAAGGCAAATATTCATCGGTTTATAAAGTCGGGGAAGAAAACATCCCTCAGAAAAAAGATTTTTTGATTAGTTTCTACCTTGATGATGAATTTTTAAGTTTAGCTGATAAAATGTTTGTTGTTCGTGAAAGAGAAGGTAAATTTAGATATATTAATCCTATTCGTTCACAAAGATATATATCAGCTTCATCAAGCTATTTTGGACAGTTTTATTTATGGGTTGACACAATTGCTCCTAAAATTAAACCGAAAAATATTTCACAAAATAGAAATATGAGCAATAACTCTTATATCGAAGTAGAAATTGAGGACAACTTTTCTGGTATAAATCAGTTTGATATGTACATCAATGATGTGTGGGTTCTCGGTCAATATGATCCCAGGAAGCATCAATTAAGATATTATTTTGATGATAAAATGCCCAAAGCAGATTCATACAAATTAAACGTTGTTGTAACAGATAATTGTAATAATGTAGGTATTTACGAAGTAGATTTCAGGTATTAAAAAGGTAAGAGAATGCAAAGATACGATAGTATAAGTTTAAGAGGGGTAAGGGTTCATAACCTTAAAAATATAAGCCTGGATATTCCGCATGGTAAACTAATTGTAATTACAGGATTATCCGGATCAGGAAAGTCTTCACTAGCTTTTGATACTCTTTTTGCAGAAGGGCAACGTCGTTATGTCGAAAGTCTTTCGTCATACGCACGTCAGTTTTTGGGAAGAATGAATAAACCAGAAGTCGATTTTATTGATGGGATTCCACCTGCTATTGCAATTCAACAGAAAGTAAATACCAGAAATCCTCGTTCTACTGTTGGTACATCGACCGAAGTGTATGATTATCTTAAACTACTTTATGCTCGTATTGGTAAAACATATTCACCAATTTCTGGAAAAGAAGTAAAACGACACAGTGTCGCTGATGTTGTCGATTACATCCAGAAACTAAATGATGGGACAAAAGTCTTAATATGTTTTCCATATATATTAAATACAGTTCAACCGAAAGAAGAACAGCTCGGTTTAATTGAAAAACAAGGATATAACAGAATTGTCTGTGATGAAGAACTATATCGAATAGATGACCTCAAAGATAAGGTTAAGAATAGCAAATCTAAATCTATTCGCATTGTTTTAGATAGAATTGCTGTTAAAAGAGATGAAAATCAGCAGGGACGTTTATCTGATTCTGTTCAAACAGCATTTTATGAAGGAAAAGGAGAGTGCTGCATTATGCAAATTGATGAAGAAGGGCAATTAAGTAAGGTTTTTTCTGACAGATTCGAAGCAGATGGAATGCAGTTTGAAATTCCTACAGAACACATGTTCAGTTTTAATAACCCTATCGGAGCATGTCCTGTTTGCGAAGGCTTTGGTAAAGTGTTGGGAATTGATGAAGACATTGTTGTTCCAAACAAAAGTGTAAGTATCTACGATGATGCTGTTGTTTGTTGGCGAGGAGAAAAAATGCAGCAGTGGAAAAAGGATTTCATTAAAAGCTCATAGAAATATAATTTTCCTATTCATCGCCCGTATCATGAATTATCAGCCGAGGAAAAAGAATTGCTTTGGTATGGAAATGAAAGAGTTAGCGGAATAAATGACTTTTTTGCATATCTCGAGAGTAAAAAACAAAAGATTCAATATCGTGTGATGATCTCTCGTTATCGTGGTAAAACAACTTGTCACGAATGTAAAGGTAAAAGACTTAAAAAAGAAGCATATTACGTTAAAATTGATGGTAAATCAATAGGAGATTTAATAGATGTTTCAATAATCAAGCTAAAAAAACACTTTGAAGAAATTAAACTTAGCAAACATGAGCAAAAAGTATCTTCTCGATTAATAAATGAAATAAATACACGTCTAGAATCTATTGTTGATGTTGGATTAGGATATCTTACGCTTAATAGATTATCATCAACATTATATGGTGGAGAATCTCAGCGTATAAATTTGGCAACAATCTTTGGATCTGGTTTAGTTGTATCTTTATATATACTTGATGAGCCAAGTATAGGTCTGCACCCTAAAGACACTGAGAATCTGATTAAGGTCTTAAAGAATCTTAGAGACAGAGATAACACTGTTATTGTTGTTGAGCACGACGAAGAAATTATCCGGGCTGCAGATCATATTATTGATATAGGCCCAAAAGCCGGAAGGTATGGTGGTGAGATTGTATATCAGGGTGATATTAAAAGAATGACTAAAGATTGTGAAAGTCTTACTGCACAATATTTAAGGTCGCAATTAAAGACTCTTGATTCTTATAAAAGACATAAGTGGAAAAACTTTATCGAAGTAAAAGGTGCAAGACAACACAATCTTAAAAATCTGAATGTGAAATTTCCACTAGGGATTGCCACGGTAGTTACAGGTGTTAGTGGTTCGGGAAAAACAAGCCTGATTAAAAATATCTTATTTCCTTCTATTAAAAAGCTCTTAGGTTTATATGCTGATAAAACCGGTGAGCATGATTCATTAACCGGAGACATTCATATGATTACTGATATTGAATATGTTGATCAGAATCCAATTGGAAAGTCATCGCGTTCAAATCCTGCAACCTATATTAAAGCATATGATGAAATTCGTAAATTATATGCAGATCAGAAACATGCTAAAGCAAATGGTTTTAAACCTTCGCATTTTTCGTTTAATGTTCCAGGAGGACGCTGCGAAACTTGCCAGGGAGAAGGAGAGATAACTGTTGAGATGCAGTTTATGGCCGATGTGCATTTAGTATGTGAGGAATGTGGCGGGAAACGTTTTAAAGATGATATTCTTGATGTAAAATATCGTGAAAAAAGTATATATGATATTCTTGAAATGCCGGTAAGTGAAGCTGTTGAGTTTTTTAGTGAGGGGTCGGGTAAATATGAGAAAAAAATAAAGAAACTTCTGCAACATTATCTTGATGTAGGCTTAGGTTATGTAAAATTAGGACAATCTTCAAATACATTAAGTGGTGGTGAAAGTCAAAGGATTAAACTTGCAAGCTATTTAAGCAAGGAAAAGATGGATCCTATGATTTTTGTTTTTGACGAACCCACTACAGGACTTCATTTTCATGATATTACTAAACTGCTGCAATCATTTGAGAAAATTCGTTCTAAAGGACACACATTGATAATAATTGAGCACAATCCCGAAGTAATAAAGTTTGCCGACTGGATAATTGACCTTGGACCAGAAGGTGGTGAATATGGTGGGCAACTCATGTTTCAGGGAACTACTGAAGATATTATAAAATCAGACGATTCTGTAACAGGGAAGTATGTGAGTTTATAGATTAAAATGTTAAACTGTTTTCAGTTTTCGGTTTTCAGTTCAATTCAAAACAGTGAACCGAGAACTGACAACCGAAAACAGAATTCCCTATTTCTCCGGATCAATTTTAATTACAGATATGTTTCTGAAGAACATTTTTTCGGCTTTAATTAGTTTTGCAACTTTTGTTCTAATCCAGAAAGACATCATAATGTTTACAATACCAAATATCGTCATTATTATTCCGAAATAGACTGTTATTCCTTTTGCTGCCTCGAAAGGATTTAAAGCCATTACAGTTCCAGCAATAATCATCAGTAGAGAAAATCCAAGAAAAACTTTAGCAGTTGTCGTAAGTGGTTGAAAGTTTAAACTCATAATAAGTTGGGTTAATCCTCCGAAAATTAATGCAACTCCTAAGACGATAATGAAAATATCAATAAAAGTTGTGGGGAAGATAGATAAGATTAAACCTGCAATAATAACTAGAGATGAAAACACAATTCCGACAACCTGGATGAATTTTTTCTCGGTTTTATTTTTTAAACGTAATATCAGCAAAACTGCTCCACTAACAGATATCATTACACCAATAGCAATAATTATTGTTTTGAGAAAGCTTTCTGGTATTGCAATTGAAGTTATTCCTACAGCTAGTGAGAAAAGCCCCATATATAAAATAATATTTGCTGGTAATTTGGTTCTTGTATGCATAGTATTTTAGTTTTATTATTCGTAGTAACAAATATACAAGATTTATGTTTCTAGTTATTGAAAAAACACAAAAAAAACAATAAAGTGATAATTTAATTTAGGCGTAAACTGCTCTCACCTGTCATCCGTCATCGGTCACCCGTCATAAAAACAAACAACTGTCACCATAGCTTAAAAATCTAAAATTGTTATTCATTGCAAAATTATAGGCTTTTTTCCACTCCATTTCTCCAACAAAAGCAGCAAGTAATAGCAATAATGTTGATTTTGGCTGATGAAAGTTTGTAATAAGTCTGTTTGTTAGCACAAATTTATATCCCGGAACTATCATTATTTGTGTTGAACAGCTAAGTTGTTCATAATTATTAGAGCTCATCCAAGTATAAAGATTTTCAAGAACTTCTTTGGCTTTGTTTTTTAATACACAATTATTGTCATCGTATGCTTCCCATTGCGATATTTTGAACATATGACTTGAACACATAGGATTGTACCATACTTTACAAGCAACAACAAATAAACTTTCCAATGTACGAACTGAAGTAGTGCCAACAACTGTAATATTTCCAAAATTATCAATTAGACTTTTAATGTTTTGTTGATTGATAATAAAGTGTTCTGTATGCATTTCATGTTCACGGGCATTATCAGCTTTTACAGGATGAAAAGTTCCTGCACCAACATGTAGTGTGACAAAATTTAAATCAATATTCTTATTCTTTAAATCATCAAAAACTTTTTCGGTAAAATGTAGACCTGCTGTAGGTGCTGCAACAGAACCTTCATGTTCACTATAAACGGTTTGATATCTCTGTTTATCTCCTTCTTCAGATTCTCTGTTTAGATAGGGTGGAATTGGAATATTACCATTATGCTCGAGTATATCTGAAAAATGAACATTCTGATTATCCCATTCAAAGAGTATCTCAAAAGAATTCCCAATTTGCTGGACTCTTGAAATAGAAATGCTTAGTTCCTGACCTGATATTTCGAGAGACTTATATAATTTTCCTGATTTCCATTTTTTGCTGTTACCAACCAGACATTTCCAGGAGCATGAATTGTCGGAAGCCATAGACATTGTATAGTCAACAGGTGAAATAGGTTCCAGACAAAATACTTCGATTAGAGCACCGGTTTCTTTTTGGAAATGCATTCGTGCATTAATAACTTTTGTATTATTGAATACTAGCAGGCTATTGGGAGGTAAATATTTTGAAATATTTGAAAAAGTATCTTTTGAATAATGACAATCTTTACCAATTAGCAATTGTGAGGAATCGCGTTTTTCCAATGGGTATTTTGCTATTCTCTCGTCGGGTAGATCGTAATTATATTCGTTTATATTGATTTGCTGATTGATGTCCATTCAATAATTTTTGTGCAAAAATAATGAAAAACCATTAAAAGAAACGTTTACAAGTTTACAAACATTGAATAGAGACTTTTTTAGCAATAATGAATAGAATTATGATTTGATTACTGAAGTTTATCCTTTTAATTTTGCTACTTTTGTAAAAAATATAATTATGAGCTTAGGAATAGGAGATAAAGTCAGGTTTTTAAATGATGTAGGAGGTGGTACAATTGTAAAGATTTTACCTAAAAATATGGTTTTGGTTCAGGATGCAGATGAGTTTGAATATCCTTATCCTGAAAAGGAACTAGTACTTGTTGAAAAAGCTGTCAAGGAAGTTCAAAATATTGTAAAGTCTGAAGAAAGAAATATTGAATCTCAAGTAAATCAAGTAATAGATGAGCCAGAAATAACAGGAGATAATATTTCTGAAATTCTGTTTGGGTTTTTACGAAAGAAAACTGATGAATTTGATGGGTTTGAAGCATATTTGGTTAATGATTCGGACTTTTATATGTTTTATCATATTGTTTTAAGAGGGGATGATGGAATTAATAAGATAGATGCTAATGTTCTTGAACCAAATATTAAAATAAGTGTTGGTGTATTAAGCCGTGAACAAATTAATCTTTCAAAAGAAGTAATTATTCAAATTGTATTTTACGACCATCCATATCAAACTTTACACGATATGGTAGAAAGAAAGATTAAAATAGTACCATTGAAGTTCTTCCAGGAACATGTTTTTATTGAAAATGATTTTTTTGACGAAAAAGCATACTTATTTGAGTTGTTGGTAGAGAAACCCGGTTTAGGAGAATCTGTAAAAACTCAAGAAGATTTCGAAAACAATCTTGAAAGAAAAGATAAAGATGAGTCTGAAGAAGATAAATCACGAAAATTTAAACCACGTAAAAAGCCAGAAACTTTAGAAGTTGATTTACATATTAACGAACTTGTAGATTAAGTAGTAGGGATGACAAATGCAGAAATTATTCAGAAGCAAATGGATGTTTTTCATAAGACTATTACAGATGCTTTAATGGGTAATGTAGGTAAGGTAATATTGATTCATGGTATTGGAAACGGAACTCTTAAGGATGCTATCAGAGAATCTTTACAGAAGCAATATAAACTACAATATGAAGACGCCTCATTTAAAGAATATGGTTTTGGAGCCACAGAAGTTATGATACATTAATTTGGAACAAAAACTTAGTGTTACTGTTAAACTGCTGTTTTTAATGCAATTTGATAATTGAGATTAACAGAAAAAATATCAGCAAGAAATTTTCGATCATTTTTGTGGCATGCAGCATTACTGTCTCTTGCTCAAAATTTTATGGATGTAGATACTGTTATTCCTGCAATGGTTGTTGAAGCAGGAGGGTCGGCTATTCATATAGGAATTTTATCAGCAATAATGATGGGTGGCTCAAGCTTTACGCAACTATTTTTTGCTCCAATGGTTAGTGGTGTAAGTTTTAAAAAGAAGTTCCTACTAGGAGGAATTAATACCAGAATGATTTCTTTGATTGCACTTGCAATAGTTCTTTATAACTTGTCAGATAGTGGGTCATCAATGGCACTTTGGTTCATATTTATTTTTATTTCATTGTTTTCTTTAAGTGGTGCATTTACAAATATCAGCTATATTGATGTTTTAGGTAAATCAGTTTTACAGGAAAAACGTAAGGCATTCTTTTCAACTCGTCAAATATTAGGAGGAGTAATTGTTGTTTCGACAGCTTTTCTGGCTAAGAAAGTTCTTAATTTGTATGAGTTTCCAATTAATTACTCTGTGATGTTTATGATAGGTGGAATAACATTACTTATTGCTTCAGCAGGATTCTGGACTATTAAAGAAACAGTTCAATCTGGTATAAAAGCTGGAGGTGTGAGAGGTTTTCTAAGAACTATGAAAAGTGAACTTAAGAATAATAAAAAACTGGTTTATTTTCTTGGTTTTGTAAATACACAAGGTATAATTGTTTCGTTTATTCCATTTGTGATGCTATATGCAAAGGATGTTTTTCATACTGACAGCAGTCAAACAGGTAGTTTCTTACTTTTTAAAGTGCTAGGAGTTGTTAGTGTGAGTGTATTGGTTTTATTATTTAATAAAAAGATAAAATATAGCTTTCTACTTTATGCAAATACAATTATATCACTAATATTAGTAGCCTTGACATTTTTTATTTCTGATGTTAGCTATTTTAAGTTTTTGTTTTTGCTGGGAGGAATAAGTGTATCACTTTATATGATAACATTAAACGGAGTATTATTAGAAATTTCAGGTAATGAAAACCGTGCTTTATATGCAGGTTTTGCCGGGGCAGGAAATATAATACCATTTATCTTTCCATTAATTGCAGGAGCAATAATTAAAGATATGGGATTTGAAACCTTCTTTATTATTTTTGCTGTAATGCTTAGTTTCTCAGCTTTTTTTATTTATAGGATGAAGTGTATTCGATAGTTTAATAAAGAAGCGTATTTTTTTATTAGCATTTGCTGATTTGTCAAATAATCTTGATATTTCAATTTTTGATTATAATGGAATATTTCCTTTTAATCGTTATAAGCATTTAATTTAATTATTTGAATATGTTATCTCTGGTTTATTTTCTTCATCTTTCCAGATAAACAAATAGAAATAAATAATCATACCGATTACATTACCTACAAAAATAATAATTAACCATAATGGTTTCTTGTCAGATTCCACACGGTCATTTCTGAAAATATTTATTGCATAAAATACTGTTAATCCCATAGCTAAAACTATTGTAATAAAATGAAATAGAAATACAAATGCAAATCCTCCCATAAATATACTTGGGTCAGATTCGCTTATAGTAAAGACCATTGACGAAAAAACAAAAAACATGAAAAACAGGATATAAAGAATCGGCCAAATGGTTAAAATCCCTAAAAGTATTTTATTTGATTTATTCATAATGATAAGTATTTATTGTATAAAAAACAACGCAATAGATGCAGCTGAACTGGCTACTGCAGCCCAAGCAACAGTATTACGTTTTACGATGATTTAAATAATTGAAAGTACAAACCCTACCGCAATATAAAGCATTAATTGTTCCCATCCGGCACGTTTACCTAAAAGTGCTTTTGTCGAAATTGCCATTGTATTTGCTGCTATTGCTAAAATTGATAATACTGTTCCGATTGTTTTTTTTGTATTTGCACTCATTTGTATACTTTTAAAATATATTTCTATAAAAGTAGTAATAATTTAGAAAAGTTAGATTAGTTATTGCTGAAAATTATTTCACAAATTTTAAAAGCAATCTCATTTGTTGTTTGTCTAGAGGGGAATATGTTTCTTATAACGCAGATAGAAATGTTCTCTGTCGTAAAAATCATATTTATTGAATTCATCCCGGCACCCATGCCAGGATGGTAGTAATATTCAATGTCATTATATGTATTATGTCCTATGCCTAAACCGTAACCAGTTGATTCGCCACTATTGAGTTTTGTAGAAATAAATAAATCTTTATAATTGGTGGGAAGATTGTTGCCTGTTAGTAACGCATTATTCCATTTTGCCATATCGCAAACGTTTGATATTATATTACCACCGCCAATAAGATTCGAAAAACATATTTCTTCAGCGAGTATGTAATTTGAACTATCTGCAATATAGCGCATTGCAATATTTTCATGATTTGTATTTCCGCAATATGTATTTGTCATTCTTAGAGGTTCAAAGATGTGCCTTTTAAGATACTCTTCATAACTTATACCAGATGTTTTTTCAATTAGTTTGGCTAGAATTATATATGCTGTATTACAATATTGATACTTTTCACCAGGATTATGTCTCATATTTTCTATAAGAATTAAATCTAAAATCTGATCTATAGATTTTTCTTGATTAATTGTAGACATAAAATTATCATTCTGTGTTATTTCGGGTAAACCGCTAACATGGCTAAGTAATTGTCGAATAGAAATGTTCTCTCCATTAGGTATATATTTTGGCAAATAATCTTCAATAGCATCATCTATGTTTTTAATGTAGCCTTCTTCTATTAATGATAGAATTGCCATTCCAGTAAATTGTTTTGACATTGATGCAATTCCCATCTTTGTACTTTGATTAAGAATTTGACTTTCTTCAATATTTGCATACCCAAAATATTTTTAATAGATAATTTCATTGTTTTTAGTGATTATTACGGCAGTTCCAGCATCCTCATTTTTTAGTAAATTTAATAAGCTGTCATTAATCTGATTTGTATCAAAGTTGTTTTGACTAAAACAAAAGTTGCATGCAAGTGCTAAAATTAGATTTATAAAGATTGTTTTCATATTAATTGCTTTCCTACATGACGGATATAAAAATAGATTTGTTACAGTTATTTGGAGGAACTTGTTTAAAGAAATGTTAAATATGTATTCATAAACATTTTGTCAATTAAAATTTTCATTTTAGTTTTGAATTAATATTACGTTAAACAGGGGTATATGCAATTAAGAAAATATGTTGTATTTATAATGCTTGTCCTTTTAGGAACAGGTGAGCTTGCTTATACTCAAATTCAGTCGATGCCGGAATATTTGGAATTGGATAATAATTGGGACCCTGACGAGTTGGCTAAATTAAGTATTGAAGCTCTTAACCGACAAGATTACCCTGAAGCAATAAAATTAGCAACTCAAGCTTTAGATATTTATGTGAGAAATGGTAATCGTAAAAAGGAAGGTGAATTGCTTGAGAATTTAGGGATTATATATGGAGAGTTTAGCGATTATCAGCGGTCAATTGAATATTTAATCGAAGCGGTAAAGATTGCAGAAGAACAAGATGATGACAAAGCTTTAAATAGTAGATATTTTAATATTGGAACAACATATATTGAGGTTGGAGATTTCCGAAAAGGAATAAGTTTTTTACTAAAATCTTTAGAATATTTTGTTCTTGAACCTGAAAAAAACACAGCCTATTTAATAGCCGGTTACACCAACCTTGGAGTTGCATATGCAGGTATAAATATGCACGATTCTGCAATGATACAGTATGAAACTGCGCTTGATTATGCTAATTCTTCGGTTAAAAGGCATTCTGTTGGAGGTACATTGCTTAATATTGCTGAATTATATAATTTGCAAGGAGATCCAGAGACTGCACTTGTTTATCTAGACCAATCTATTGAAGAATTTAATAGCCTCATTGATGTAAAAGGAGTTTGGCATGCACAATATGAGATTGCACATTCATATTTATTACTTAACCGGATAGATGAAGCAATTACCCTGCTAAAAGAAGCTTTAGAGCACTTTTATAAAACTAACGACCTTACATATGTTGAAAAGACATTAAACCTTATTAGTGATGCTTATGTAAAACAAAATGATTTTGAGTCTTCATATTATTATATTCAGGAGCTTTTAGTAATTGAGGACAGTATCTCACAAGCTGAAATTTTAAGTGAGATGAGTAAAATTGAACTTCAATATGAGATTAATAAAATACACGAAGCTACCGACGCAAAATTTGAATATCTGGAGCAACAAAAGAGAATCAGCACATTAAGATGGTATATTGCGACAATAATATTGTTGGTTGTTTTGATAATAGTCTTTTTATTATATTCCAGAAAGAAGATTCAAAAGCAACTAATTGAAGCTAGATTGGAAAAATCAAAAGAGGAAAGGAAAAATTTAAGAGTAGAACTTTATTATAAGAATAAGGAACTTGAAAATTTTGCCCTGCATATTGTTCAGAAAACAGAATTTCTTAAAGATATTAAGGATGAACTCAAGAAAATTAAATCTGACTCTAGCCCTAAAAATAAGGAAAGAATTAGTGAATTAAATTTTAAATTAAACTCTTCATTAAGAATATCTAATGAAATAGAAAGTTTTCAGAATCGTGTGGATGATTTTTATAGTAAGTTTTTCATTATACTTGATGAGAAATGGCCTGACCTGACAGAAAAAGAGAAGAAACTATGTGCTTTATTGAGATTAAATCTTGCATCAAAAGAAATTGCAACTTTAAATAGTGTTTCTGTTGGAGCTGTTACGATGGCCCGTTATCGATTGAGAAAAAAGTTTGGGATGGATAACGAGCAATCATTCGCTGACTTTTTTAATACATTAGAAGACTAGACGTTGAATGTATTTGTAGTATTGTATTGAGAAGAATAATCATTATTTGTATATGTGCACAATTTGGTTAATGTCTTGATATTCAAGTCGATGATATGTGCTATTGTATATGTAAAAGTAAGATCTTAAAATCACCTGTATAGTAATAGTTAGTTTGTTTTTTGTAGCTTAATGCTGATTTAGCATAAATTTGATATAGACATAAGAATAAATTAAAGTTTATGCCATGAAAAAGTCAGTAATTTTATTATCCTTTCTATTATTTATTTCGTTTTTTATTAAGCCTTTGTACTCACAAACTGTTGAGATTGGTACAGGATCAAACACAGTTAGTTTGCCATATAATCCTTATTATGGTTATTCTTATTCGCAGAGTATCTTTGAACAATCAGAAATTGGTCTTAGCGGGACTATTGATAAGATAAGGTTTAAGTTTAATGGCAATAGTGCATTTACTGATGACCCGGTGAATGTATATCTTGCTCATACAAGTAAATCAACATTCTCAAGTAATTCAGATTGGATAGATGTATCTTTACTAACACTTGTGTATTCCGGTCCTGTAACTACAGTTGCAAGTGAAGTATGGATAGAGATTGATATTTCAGATTTTGCATATAACAATACTGATAATTTGGCAGTTGTTGTACATTAGGCTCAATCGGGATATCATACTGCGGATGATGACTTTTATTCAAGTTCATGTTCAGGATATAAGTCAATATATAAAATACAAGATTCTCCTGCAATTGATGTTAATAATCCTGGAACTGGGACCCAAACTGAAAATCGTCCTAATATCCAGATTGTTTTTGGCTCAACTATACCTATGACTTACGATTCCTCAACAGTATTACAAAACAATTTAGGTGATGTTTATGTTGGTGAATCTGACAAAGAGTTAGCCTGTATCCAAATTGAGACATCAGGTTCTGCACCTCAACTAACAATTACAGATTTTGTTATTAATATGAATGGATCTACTGATCCAACCAATGATGTAAGTAATATCGAAATATTTTCGACAGGATTAAATTCCAGTTTTTCGACATCAAACTTATTTTGTTCTGCATCAGCTGCAACTGGTAATATAACTATTAGTGGATCTGAAACACTATTAACCGGAACAAATTATTTTTGGATATCGTATGATATTTCTGCTGGTGCTACTGCAGGTAACTTTGTTGATGTCGAATGTACTACTGTTACTCATAATGGAGCAAAGGTAAATGAAACACCTAGTGTCACAGCTCCAGCAGGGAGTCGTGAAATTAAACTTGTTCCACCAGCTTATCTTATGAATAATACGAGTGAAAGTACATGTTATGGTACATTTTTCGATAGTGGAGGAGTTAGTTCCAATTATACAGATAATGAATCTTATGTTAAAACATTTTGTTCAGATAATGGACAAAACTTACGTTTTGATTTTACAGATTTTAATATTCAGCATACATATGATTATTTGAGGATATATGATGGACCAAATACTTCAAGTACATTAATAGGAACATACACAACGGAAGTTCCAGTTACAATTATATCCAGTAGTACTTGTTTAACATTTAAATTTGAGTCTGATGTTATTACAACATCTACTGGATGGGCAGCAGATTTCACTTGTTTCGATTCTGGTATATGCGGTGTTAATCCAGATGCAAGTGATTTGTGTGCAGATGCTCCAATGTTAGCAAGTATTGATGGTATCTGTGGTACAACAGGAGATTATAATGCAACAGACCTAACTGGTACCAACTTACAGTCAGAGACATGCTCTGGTTTGAATTTTATTAATAATAATTCTTGGCTAAGGTTTACTGCATCAGACTCAGAAGTTGAGATAGCTATAATATGTAATTGTCCTTCATCAGGAGTAGAAGTTTCAATATTTGAAACAGCTGATTGCATTACTTTTGTTGAGAAGGGATGCTATGATCCGTTTTATGAACAGGCTCCTGGTGTATTTAAAGCTACAGGCTTAACTCCGGGCAATACATATTATATGATGGTTGATCAGTTTTCAAATCCAGGCTGTGACTTCAAAATTAATGGACTTACCGGAGTTTTACTTCCAATAGATCTAGTAGAATTTAAAGGTGTTTGTCAAAACGAAAATGTTGAATTGTCCTGGACTACTGCGAGTGAAATAAATAATAGTTTCTTTACTCTTGAGAGGAGTGAAGATGGTAGAGACTTTAAAATGATAGCTGAGGTTGATGGCGCTGGAAATAGTCATGAGATTATAAACTATAAATATGTGGATAATAATCCAGATTCTAAGAGCTACTACTATAGGTTCAAGCAAACTGATTTTGATGGTAAATACTCGTATTCTAATATAATTTATATTACATGTAATGAAACGATTATTGAGACTGTAAGTATATTCCCGAATCCTTTTAATGACTATATTAATATTTCATTTGATAATAACCTTTCTGAGGATATGAAATATAATATACATGATTGCTCAGGAAGAATTGTACAAAGCGGAATTCTAGAGTCAGGCCAGAGTTTATATAAATTGGATAGCTTTGAGTCAATTGAAAAAGGAGTGTATACAATCTTTATTTATAACGATAATATGAGATTTGGCAAAAGTTTATTGAAGATTTAATCTTTGTTTTCTTTTGGCATAAATCTACTGTGATCACTTGATTCAGGATCCTTCATGTTTTTTAATACTTTATCTTTTGTGATCTTATCTTGACATTCTATTGTTGTTGAATTTCCTCTCCAGTACTTCCATGTTTTAAACAAAAGATAATTTAAGTAAGAAATTAGTGCTGATAAACCTAAAAAAGCTAAACCCCAAGAATAATTATGAACATTTCCAAGTAGTCTTGCTCTGGAAGAAAAATCAGCTACAGAGTATTCCAAAGGAGATGAAAAGTTCTTTATTGCTAGCACAAACATAAGAATAGCAACTAAAGCAAAAACAAAAAAGACAATTATTATTGTTGGTTTTGAACCTTTTTTAGGATCTTGAGGTTTATCATTTCTTTCCTGCCAAATTTTATAGATAAGGAATGCAAATACAATGAAAATCAGAAAAACTATAATATCACCATATGTTATAAGGCTAACACCCAAGTTTACTTTATATTTATTTTAATACTTTCTGCAATCTGTAAGGCAGTAGTAAAAGTGCTTAAATCTGTATAAAGCTTACCATCTTTTCCTGCATAATGTCCATGTCCGATGGGATTTAATGTGTATTCATCCATTAAGTTATCCGGGTCAATGGTTACTGCATAGATTATTGAAGGTTGTAGGGAGTTTCTGTACTCTTTTTCTTGAGGATATTTTGCATTATTCCAATAATTATTAGAATACCAAGCTTGATTAATTTCAAAGACTATACGAAACTTTTTATCATATTTAATATCGGATTTAGTTGTCAATATAAAATCAGATGTTGGTGTTGCTCCGGTATAAGCATATATTATTGGTGCATCATGTGAGGGAATGCTTGCATTTTCTGATCTTTTATGAATAAAATAGGGTAGAGTAGCATTGTACATTTTCTCTCCTGCTTCCCATTTTCCACTACTTGAATCACCATATCTGTAAATTCCGGTTGCTACAGATTTAGTTACAAATAGTTCTTGTATAAAGTTCTCGTTCATATCTTCGACCCAAATTGCAAAGGATGGGTTATTATGTCCTTTCCCTGTTAGAAATGTTATCTCAATTTCATAGCCTTTACCATTAATGTTAGCTTCTATTTTCTCCGGTTCTTTCTTTTTCCTTTTTTTACATTGATTACTGTTGAATCCTAATAAGCTTAAAGAAATTACGGTTATCGTAAATATAATAATTGTTTTTTTCATAATAATTTGGTTTAAAAATCAACAATAATTCCTAAAGTTGGCACAACAGTTCCGCTTCCATCATTTGGAATCTTTCTTAAAATATATTCACTAGGATCGTCAGGGTTTATCTGCACGTTGCCGTCTGTATCTGTATTAACATAAATATCCTGAGCATCGGATTTAAAGTTATATGCATTTTGAATGTCTATGTAAAACTTAAGAGAAGCATTTTCAAAGTAGAAGGTTTTATCAACTCTGAAATCAAGCTGATGGAATGCTCCAAAACGTAGTTGGTTTAGTTGTGAGTAATCGAAATATGGACGACCGTTTAAATCCCATGCCAGAATAGAGCTAGATACTTCTAAATCGTATGGCGTATAAGGAAGACCACCGGCAAATCTCCATTTTACTCCCACAAACCAATCATTCTTGAATTTCTTAGTTCCAGTAATTATTAGTATGTGACGGTTGTCCCAAGATGTTGAAACGTATTCGCCTTCAGTGTCTTTAAATTCACTGACTGCAAAAGTGTATGATAAACTAAGATTAAAATCGTTTTTAAATCTGTTCTGAGAGAAAACTTCAAAACCATATGCATGACCTTCTCCAATACTGGTAATCTCTTCACTACCAACAACTCCAAAGTCTACAGGCTTAAATGCTAAAACAAGAGAGTCATTTACAGAAAATGGATATCTGTCATACATTTTATAAAAACCTTCAATTGTAATTATTGATCTTCCTGTTGGTCTGTACGCAAATCCACCGATTAAATGATCTGATTGAATATATTTAATATCATTGTTTTTGTTAACAAGAGTTCCGTTTGAATCTCTATACCCTAAACTTGTGTAGGAAGGTAGCAAGTAATATCTTCCTGTATTCATATTTATACTCCACTTTTCAGATAAGTCATATGATGCAGAAAATCTTGGCGAAAACTGTTCTAAAGGATTTGACATGGATGAAGAGTATTCATTTCCATCAAATCTAATTCCTAATGAAAGAGTCAACCTGTTTCCAAGATAAGCCTTTGATACCTGACCAAATGCCCCATATTTAAACATATCCAGGTTAGAATCGAACGAAATTTCTTGTTGTCCGAACGGTGTGAAAACATTTAACATGGTATTGTTATAATATCTTGCATATTCGAAATTAATACCATAATTAATACGATAATTACTTTCTGTCTTTATATAGTCTTCAACTCGGAATTTGTTCTCAGCCTCAAATGAAGAGTAATTATTTAGTAAATTATCTTCATCAACTACATTGTCTATATACTTATAATATCTATTGTTAAGCATGTTTCGACTTAATACATAGGTTGTGTATCCATTGTCTCGAAATTTTTTATACACTGTCCCTAAAGTATATGTCCACTGTTCACTTTCGCTAAGGTAACCTAAGATATAAGATTGAAATTCTGTTGGGTTTTCAATATTTCTATCGAGCACATTAACATCGTAAGCCCCTAGGCCAATAAATGTTAGTTCGCTTCTATCATCTAGTTTTGTTTTAACTTTAAATTGAAAATCATTAAAAGTAGGTAGAAAAGGTAATCCAATAAGTTGAAATAGAAAGTTTAAATAAGACCTTCTCGCTGATAATATGTAGGTTGTATTATCAGATATTGGACCGTCCATAGTTAATGAAACCTCAGATGCGCCAAGACTACCTCTAAATCTTAAATCTTCTTGGTTCCCGTCGATTTGTTTAAAATTGAAGACCCCGCTTAGTGCATTTCCTCTGTTTGCAGGAAATGCTCCAGAGTAGAAGTCTACATTTCGGATAAAATCTGCATTTAGTATTCCATTAGTTCCTCCACTTGCTCCTTGGGTTGCAAAATGGTTAATATTAGGAATTTCAACATCATCAAGATAAAACTTACTTTCGTTTGAAGCACCACCTCTAACTATAACATCATTTCTATTTTGGCCAGGTATTGCAGCTACACCGGGGAGATTCTGAATAACTTTTGAGATGTCTCGATTTGCTCCTGGAGAGTTTTCAATCTCAGATAATCCAATACTTCGAAGAGAAACAGGTGCTTCTTCATTTTTTTCAAACATTTGGGCTTCGACAGTTACTTCATTGAGAGTTAAAGCTGATTCGCGCATAGAAATATCAAGAGTAACCGTTTTGCCGGGGCTTACCTGAACTTCTTCAGTGATTTTTGTATCAAAACCTAATGAAGAGGCTGTTAATCTGTAAATTCCAGGTTTGAGACCACTAATTATAAAGTTTCCATCAAAATCCGAAGATGCTCCGTAATCTGTTCCTTCAATAAATATATTTGAAAATGGAAGCGCTTCGTTATTTACTTCGTTAAATACCCTACCCTTTATCTGACCAACTTGTGAGTAAATTAAGAATGGCCAAAATATAAATAGTATTATAAATATTGTTAATTTGTTCATAGTTATTTGATTTTAACTCTCAAACAGAAATAAAAATCGATTGTTTACAAATTTAATTAAAATTATGAATATTTTACTTTTTGTTTAATATTTTCAAAAATACATTTATAAATAACTAAACACTTTTGATTAAAGTTATGTTAAATTCGGACTATAATATTAAGGTATAATATAAAAAGACTAAATTTGTAATATGCGTATTAGCAATTTGTTTTTAGATAATGTTAAAATCTCGATTAACTCAATAAAATCTAATTTGTTGAGAACTATTTTAACTGTACTAATTATTGCTATTGGTATCATGGCTTTGGTTGGAATTTTAACTGCTGTTGATTCTATTAAAAGTACAATTAGTGGCGAGTTTCAATCTATGGGAGCCAATACTTTTACAATCCGAAAGGAAGATTACAGAAGGCATGGAGGGAATCGACGAAAAGTAGAAAACAAGAATATTGAGTATGAAGAAGCAATAAGATTTAAAGAAGAGTTTGACTTTCCTGCTCGTATTAGTATTCATGTTCATGGAACAGGAATGGCTACAATAAAATATATGGACGAAAAAACGGATCCAAATATTAGTGTTTATGGGATAGACGAAAACTTTCTTTTAACTTCGGGACGTGATATTGCAAAGGGTAGGAATTTTAGTATTAATGAGATTAATTCAGGTGAAAATATTATAATAATAGGAAGTGAGTTAAAAGATATGCTTTTCACATCCGGTGAAAACCCTATAGATAAGTTTATTTATGTTGGGAACCTTAGATATCGGGTTGTAGGTATACTTGAAGAGAAGGGTACTAGTTTTGGTGGAGATGGTGATAAGATTTGTTATGTTCCATTAAATAATGCCAGACAAAATTTTGCTACATCTGAAAGAAGTTTTATTATTAGCATTATGCCTGATGAACCAGCTATGCTTGAGTTTGCAGTAGGAGAGGCTGAGGGTGTTTTTCGCAATATTCGTAAATTAACAGTTTATGACGATAATAATTTTGCAATTAGAAAATCTGATAGCCTTGCTAATATGCTGATTGAAAATATCAGTGTGGTAACAATTGGTGCAACAATAATTGGTTTAATAACACTTTTAGGGGCATCTATTGGGTTAATGAATATAATGCTAGTGTCAGTGTCAGAACGAACTAGAGAAATTGGTGTTAGAAAGGCATTGGGAGCACAATCTTCAACGATTAAACAGCAGTTTCTATTTGAGTCTGTTTTTATTGGACAAATTGGAGGGCTTTTAGGGATAATATTGGGTATTATTGCCGGAAATATGATTACTTTAATTACTGGCGGTCATTTTATTGTACCGTGGTTATGGATTCTTCTCGGAGTCTTTCTTTGCTTTATTGTTGGTGTTGCTTCGGGTTATTTGCCAGCGGTTAAAGCATCAAAGCTAGATCCTATAGTTGCACTAAGATATGAGTAAAAAAAAGCTGCTCAAATTGAACAGCTTTTTTTTAATTTATTATTTAAATCTAACTAATCATTTTAGGTATTAAATCAACGACTCTGTTTGAATATCCCCATTCGTTATCATACCATGTTAATGTTTTAAGCATGCGTCCTTTTAGCATAGTACAGCCTGCATCAAAAATACCGGAATGTGAATTATGAATAATGTCAACAGAGACAATAGGTTCTTCAGTATACTCTAAAATACCTTTTAAAGGACCTTCTGCAGCTTCTTTCATTACTTTATGAACTTCTTCAATTGTTACATCTTTCTTTAGATTTACAATTAAATCAACAGAAGAACCGGTAGGTGTAGGGACTCTCATTGCCATACCATCTAATTTTCCATTAAGTTCCGGGATAACTTTACCAACAGCTTTTGCCGCACCTGTAGTAGTAGGTATTTGAGAAACAGCACATGAGCGTGCACGACGCAAATCACTATGTGGTCCATCTAGTATTATTTGATCATTAGTATATGAATGAATTGTTGTCATTAGACCATTCTCGATACCAAAGTTATCATTTAATAATTTTACAACAGGAGCCATACAATTTGTAGTACATGATGCATTTGATACACATTCTATATTAGGAGTTAATACTTCATCATTAACACCAAGAACAACCATTGCATCTATATTGTCTTTAGCTGGTACTGTAAGTATGACTTTTTTTGCGCCATTTTTAAGATGATCACCGTATCCACCTTTTGCAGATTCCTTTGAACGGAAAATTCCGGTAGCTTCGATTACTATTTCAGGAGTTTCTGTCCAAGGAATGTTTGCCGGATTTCTTTCAGCACTTACATTAATTTCTTTTCCATCAACAATAATAGCATTTTCATTATATGATATGCTCCTATCAAATTTACCTTGAGTTGAATCATAGCGAAGTAAATGTGCTAGTGTTTTAGTGTCTGTAAGGTCATTAATCCCAACGATTTCAATGTTGTCACGATCGAAAGCTATTTTAAAAACATTTCTTCCAATGCGTCCAAAGCCATTAATGGCAACTTTTATTTTTGACATAATTATTAGTTTTTTAATTTGACGCAAAGTTATAAAAAAAAAGCCTCATTTGTGATGCTTTTTTTATTTAAAAAATGTTTAACAAAACATATTAGTTTTTCACAAATTTCAATGTTTTAACACCATCTTTGTTGCTGATGTTCATTAAGTAAACACCATTTGACATATCTGAAATATCAATTGTTGTGCTGTTAATGCTATTGAATTCTTTAATTTGTTTTCCATAAATGTCATAAATTACAACATCACTATTTGTAATCCCATTTATGTTAATAGTTCCATTTGCTGGATTTGGATAAAGTGAAATTCCTGTTAATTCATTAACTTCTACTTCTGTAGCATAAGTTGTATAAGATGCTTCCAAACCGTCAGCTTGACCTGTTCCGTCAGTTTCGAATACTAGATAGAATCTATCACCATTCCAGTTATCAATTGTGTAAGGTCTGTTTGCAGATGTATATTCACCTACAAGAGTTAATGAAGGATTTACATTACTTCCTTTATAGACTTTTAGTACATCATTTTCAGCAAGATCAAATTTTGTAAAAGTTAATCTTAGAAGATAAATATCATCTACTTCAGGATCGATTAACCAGTCACAATATGTATCGTTAAAGTAGTAATTGTCACCACTTCCATCACCGAATGTCCATTCAGGTTGAGTATAAATGGTACTTTCTGCACAGTAATCAGCATAATCAGTAGTAATGTTTGTTACTATACCTTGCCAGTATGAGAAGTCATTATCTCCTCCAGGGGTCATATCATCAAGATTAAAATAACCATCGTTGTATCCTCCCCAACCCCAGTTGAAGTGGAAGTATGATGTGTCTTGATAAGCATCACATACGAAAGCGTGTCCACCACTACCATCTTCTGCGTTACCACTATAAATAATTGGGTGACCTTTATCTATTTCTTCTTTTAAAGTTAATTTCCATACGTCATCTTGAGTAGTATCTCTGTCTTGAGCATAGATTCCTGTTCTATATCTGAAGAACTGTTTCATTGAATAAACAGCGTATTCCGTTTGTGTACCAGAACCATCGTATCCCCATCCCATATCAACAGATACACCACAGTGATACATTAATTCGGCAATTGCTTCACGACTGTTAGTTGTTGCTGTTTCGGTCATTTCTTCCCATCTGTATTCTGTTTCACCAAAATTACTTGTGACATAGTCGCCCCAGAAATATTCATATTCTCCACGACCTATTTCAGGATAATTCCAAAACTTCATTACTTGAGACATTGTTGTGGCAACACATCCTGCATAAGTGTGTCCACCTGGTCCTTCTGGATGCTCAGGGCAGAACATGTTATAAGGCCAATCTTGATTCCATCTGGTTTCTATTAACGGTTCTGTTCCTTTAACACTTTTGTCAAATGAGAAGTAGTTATGTCTGATGCTTTCCCATTGTGCTAAAACAGACTCACTAACTTCCATATTTGATTCGTTTATTATTTCAAACTGAACCATGTAATTATCTTCTATCCAAGATTTAGTTGAAGGAGCCATGTTGTTATAATCAAACTCACCTTCGAATGAGTATGCCATAACAGGAGTTGCTCTCATATCAGCACTAACCAAAACAAAACCACCTTGATTAAAATTAAACACGTGCATACACTCTAAACCTTCTTGTGTTGAAAGTGTTGCTTGACTTTTTATTGATTGGTCAAGATTGTTGTATTTAACAGGATTTAGCTTTGCTGCCTGATGTGCATGAAAATTAGAACCAATTTGTTGTGCATCTTCAGCAGATACATAATAATTATTTGATGTTTGTGCAAATGCAAAATTCATCAAAATAACTGAAATGAGTAACAGAAAAGATTTTTTCATAATCTTATTAAAAATTAAATTAGTTATACGTTCTAATATCTAAACAATTTATTAATAATAAATGTTTATGTTGCAAATATAAAAAAAAAATGAATACGTGAAAGTTAATTGGCAATTATTTTATTAAAACGAATTTGTTTAAAATATTGATAAACACTATGTATGAAAGAGGTTTTGGTTGGTATTGAATCTCAAGGTTTTAAGCATTATATAATTTCTTAATAACCTCGATTTTCTCGTCTTTGATCGCGTCGATATTCTCTATTTAGACTTGAATCATATTTTTTACCAAAATGATATGCTAAATATAGGTTTAAAAACAGATTGCTTTCATGACCTGCCATAATTTCAACCGGGATGAAGAAACTGTCTAAAATAACACCTGTTTCCAGTGTTTTTGTTTTCATAACATCTTGACTAAAATCAAATTGCAAACCAAATTTGGCATATATTCCAGGGTGGAGTTTGATTTCATTTAAACCGTATTTAAAAGGAGCTTTACCTAAAATATCTGTGGGGTTATTCTGGAAATTAATATCAATTTTATAGTAGGATGTGTATGGAACCAGATAATTATTACTGTATTTAACACTATCCACAATCTCATAATAAATTGTCTTACTTATACCTAAGATTGCACCAAATGATCCTGTTAAATGTATTGATATGCTGTTTTCATCCCGTTTTTCAAAAACCATTTTATTATACCCATAACCAATTTTAATATTGTGTACAGTATGAGTTTTGCCAAATACGAATTTTCTTAATGAGTTAGCATCAAAATACGGATTTATAACTTTTATTTCTTTTGGGCTTTTTTGATAGTTATACTCAGCTTCAAAGAAGTTTCTTAATCGATAGTTTATTCTATGTGAGAATGCATAGTACAGGCCGTAACCATTTGTGTTTAGCTTTATTCCGTATGCATTTACATTATATTTATCAGGTTCCCGTTCTGTTTGAAGTTCACCTTGAGCAAAACTATAAGCAATGGGGGTAAATAGAAAAAGCAGCAATAATATTTTAAATTTATAAAACATAATTACTACAAAATTAGCAAAAACTTGTAATAAATGATTGGTAATAAGTAAATTTATGCTCTGAAACCAACTTCTGGTTTATCTGCTTTGCTGTAAGCAGGACAATCGTTAGTAGTTTTACAAGAAAATAAACCTAAGGCTAAAAGTGCAAATAGTGATAGAATGATTAATATCTTTTTCATAAATTTTCCTTTTGATGCATACAAAAATATTTATTTATTCATTTATTTGCTCAAAAACTGTGCAAGAGTTATTAACAATTTTTCGTTAATTCACATTTGAAACAAAAAAAATGAGAGCCGTAGCTCTCATTTTAACGAGTTTCTAGTGTGTTTTATTGTTTTACAATCTTCAAAGTTTTGACTACATCACCGGCAGAAATCTTTACAAAATACATTCCAGCAGGATATTTAGTAATATCGATTTCATTATTTTTAGTTGTTAAAACAATTTTACCAATATTATCATATACTTTAATATTGTTAATATTTTCTCCACTAACTCTAAATAAGCCTGTTGTTGGATTAGGAGTTAATGAGATAGTTTCTGCAAGGTTTTGATTAACTGCACTTCCTTGAGTAACAGTTACAACTATGTCATCATCATCAACACAACCATGAATATTGGTAACAGTAACAGAGTAGGTATGATTTCCTAATGATAGAGTAGAAGCATCTATTACTTGATGTGAAGTTGTTTCACCATTTGACCAGATATAATCAGCTTCACCAGCGTCAACGCCAATTGTGAAGAAAACATTGTTTGGAACTTCGATATCATCACCTAAATCAACATTATGTAATTCATAAATTGTTACTTCAACTGTATCAGAGTTTTGACAACCATTACCATCAGAAATAGTACAAATATACTCTCCTGATTCATCAACAAAGATATCTTGTGTTGTTTCTTCTGTTGACCATAACCAAGCAGCAGCAGAAGGAGCACTTAGTTCAACAGGGTCGTCAGCACATGATGATTCATCACTACCAAGGTTTATTGAAGGTATAGAATGGAAGTTAATATATAAGCTGTCAATACCTTCACATTCATAATCATTAGTAACAGTAACGTAATACCACTCTTGATCTTCAGCTTCAATTGTTTGAGTTTCGTCTCCAGTGCTCCATGTCCAAGCAGTTCCTACTCCAGCATCAAGTATTTCAGTTAAATTATCGCATGAGTGAAGAGTATCTGATTCGTATAATTCAACGACTAGTTCTGTCCCGAATGTAACATCTAGTTCATCATATCTTTCACAACCATACATGTTAATTAGTGTAAGTCCATATGTTCCATCAACAGTAACTTCTATTGTCTCTGTAGTTTCCATTGTTGTCCAGCTATATTCCACTTCTTCAACATCTGGAGCAGTAAGCATTTGACTAACTGCACAAGTAAATATATCTTCACCAAGATCAAATTCTTCAGGTAAGTCAGCACCCATTACATATGTTGAATCATTGCCTGAGCATGTAGCTAAAGTAACAGTTAGGTAATACCATCCTTCAGTATCTACTTCAATTGTTTGAGTTTCATCTTCTGTACTCCACTCATAAGTGTCTGATTCAGGAGCTTCTAAGATTAGGGTACTTCCATCACATAGATATACTGTATCTTCGAAAGGGATTGCTATTTCTGTAATAAATGTTACTTCAGTTTCAGCCATTGCAGTACATCCATTTTCATCAGCAACAGTTACTGAGTAAGTACCATCTGTTGTAACTTCTAATGTGGTTTCTTCAGATAAGTCTGACCAATCATAATCAACAAATGTTCCAGGGTCTAAAATAATGCTTGTGCCATCGCATCCAGTGTAAGATGCTTCAAGAACAGGATTTACTTCAGGAACTGTAATTGTTACGATATCTGACATTAGTTCATCAGCACCTGCTGTTAGCATGCAGTAATATTCTCCTGCTTCAGAAACTGTAACAGTTGCAGATTCTTCACCTGTCATTACTTCTGTATTGTAATACCATTGTTAAGTAAGAGTTTCGCCATTAAAAGATTCTGCATCAATTGTAAGATCAGTTGTTTCATAATCACAAACAATTGCAGAAGCTGGTTGAGTGTTAATAACAATAGGGTCTAATTCAAAAGCATAATCGAATTCAGCAATTGGCTCGAGAGCTTGAAGTTCAGCTAAAGTATAATAGCCGGCACTGCCAACAGCACCTTGTCTCCAAGGTTCGTATGCTTCAACGACAATGTGATAACTTCCAGAAACTCCTGCTTTTTGAGTATAGGCGACTTCTAGTTGATCTGATCCTGTAGCAGTTGGAGTAACAATTCCTACTGTCCCAACAGTACCATCAACCATAACACCATAAAACAATGCTCCGTTTAACTCAGTACCTCTAAGAGAACCTCCTGCAGCAGCATTATCATCAATTGCGTGAGTTCCCCATATTCCTGCTGATTGAGCTCCTGTAAAGTCAGCATATATTCTATTAGATGTTCCAGAGTGGTATTCTAAACCACCAATAGAAAACTCTTCAAATACATCAGCGAAGATTTGAAGTTCTTCAGAGTCATTATATAATTTTAACATTACAAATGCTCCATCAGTATTATAAGGTTGCATGTTAATAATAATAGTAGGATCTAATGTCCCTATTGTTTCATTCCATGAAAAATCAATTGTTGTTCCGTCAAAAGTCATCTCAACTGATGGAGTTAACATTACATCTTCAGTTTTGTCCATATCAACAGTAACACTTCCATCATAAGTAACATACCCATGTCTTTCAATACTGTAGTTGTAATCACCTTCAGCAATAGTTATTGCATATTCACCTTCAGCATATTCAACTCCGTCAAATGTGATAACAGCATCCGGTATTGGACTTTCTGCAAGGTCAGTTACATTAAAAGTAACAGTGTAGTCTACTTTGGTTACTTCTACATCATTATTTGCTATAGCACTGATTCCAGAGCCTAGGAAAACTAGTAATAAGGTTAAAAAAGTAAGATTGTAGATCTTTTTCATAATAAGAATATTAAATTGTTTAACTTTTACATAATATATTTACAAAAATAACAAGTTTGTTGGATTAGTAGCAAAAAAAACTACATTTTTTATTAAAAAAAGAGACTGACTTTAATTTTATAAAGTCAGTCTCGGTAATAATATTTTGATTAAGAAATTATTCTTCGTTTTTTACTGAAGGTAATTCTAATCCAAATCCTTGTTTTTTATCTGCTTGTTTTAGTTTAAATGAAAGTAATATAGAGATTACTCCACATATAACTAGTACAAATATTGGGATTGTATAATCATAGTTTTGTGTTCCAGCTCTAATAGCATCTAAATTATCTTTATTTACAGCGTCTAATAAAGCACCAATTCCCCAGAAGAATAAACCTAATCCCCAGTTTTGAACAGTAAACATACTTGAATAAGCAGTTCCTAAACGTTTTTGTGGGACAATTTTAGAAACAGAAGGCCACATTGCAGCAGGTACAAGTGAGAAAGCAATTCCTAATGAGAATAATCCAAGGTAAGCTAATACAACATTGTTAAATACAGATAATGATAGGTGAGCAAAGATTAACAACAATGATCCCAGAATCATTAATGATGCTGCTTTACCTTTCCTGTCAACATAGTTACCAAATATTGGAGTGAAAATAATAGTTCCTAGAGGAATCAAACTTGCAGTTTTAGATCCGTTGTTAAACCAAACTCCAAATGTGTCTCTAAGCAAAAATATCAATCCTGCAAAAGAACCAACAATTATAACTAGTGAAAGTATCTTTCCACTAAGAGTTTTCATTTTTGATGGAACCATTGAGAAAAGCAATGCATAAATAAATAGACCAATATAAATGATTGCTGTACCATAGGATGTGCTTCCGCCTAAACTAAATAGGCTTGCATTTTCAGGTAGGGCATCAGTAAAATTAAACTTATTTATTAATAAGTCAGGTGCATATTGAATGAATGGAAAAACAGCTGCGTAGAAGGAAACGCACAATAAAGTAATGTAAACAAATGAAGGGTTTTTTATAAGTTTGAATAAATCAGAAAATTTAAATTCTTCATCTTCTTCTTTTTCTTCATTTGGATTTGCCTCCGCATGTTTTAACTTAATTGCTTTCTCCTGACGATCTAATTTTATATCAAAGAAAACATATACAATAAACAGTAAGAAAGTTATACCTAAAAGGGTTGCAGCAAAAACTACAGCAGGAGAAACGGTACCACTAATATCTGGCGATAGAGCTATACCCATTGCCGATCCAAGTCGTCCAAACCCCATATTGATAGCCATTGCCAGAGCAAGTTGATAGCCTTTAAACCATTTAACCATAGTTGTAGTTGCGACCACGCAGACCACCTCCAATCCTGATCCGAATAATATACGACCAATAATCATAAATGTTAACTGAGTGCTTTTAGCTTCTCCAAATGCACCTGATGCAGCCATAGCAGTAATTGCTCCACCTAAAACAGCTAAACCTCCAAATGCTAAACCAGCAATTCGAACACCCCATTTGTCTAATATCATACCACCAATGATGATCATACCAAACATGTTGGCAATAGTGGTTAGACCGATTAATCTTCCAAACTCCTCACTAGTGAATCCCATTTCTGTCTCCATCATCCCTTTTAGTCCGGAGAAGAAATCCTGGAACCAATAGGTTGCTAGCATTAGACCACTAACCAAAATCAAGACTGTCCATCTCATTGCAGCGGAGTCTCTTAATGTTTTTGTATTCATTTTATTAGTTTTTAGTGATTATTTTTAATAAAGCGCTAAAGTACACTATTTATATTAATTTTCAAATGATTTTATTTTTTTTTAGATTATTAGGATTAGTAAAATGGAATATTATTTGTCAACTATTTGTTTATACTTTATATTTGTTACAACAATTCATTTGAAACCAATTCTTTAATTAAAATTCTAAATTATGAATAAAAGATTCTTTTTCTTGAGTTTAATACTCATTGTTTTTGTCCAATTTGGATTTTCACAAACCATACTTTGGAAGGTAAGCGGAAAGAAATTAAAATCACCATCTTATGTTTATGGAACAATCCATATTCAGGATAAAAAAGTTTTTGCTTTTGATGAAACTGTAACAAATGCATTTAACTCATGCGATGCTTTTGCAATGGAAATTCTTATGGATGAACTTGATATGGACGAAGTTAAAGAAGCCATGTTTATGGAAAAGCATACCATAGATGAGTTTTTAACAGATGAAGAATATAGAATTCTTGATAGCATAGTAAAAGAAATGACTGGAACAGGAATGTTGATGTACAATAAAATGAAACAATTCTTTTTGAGCTCTCAATTAATGCAAATGAATATGAGTCAGGATATGGAAATGGCTCTGGATTTATATTTTCTGAATATGGCCAGAGATGCAGGGAAATCATGTTATGGTGTAGAAAAATTTAGCGATCAGATTGATGCTATTGATGCTATTAGTATTGAGGAACAAGTAGATATGCTGTATGAAGGTTTAACTGATACAACAAGTGTAAATAGTGATGCTCAGTTTGACGAACTTTTAGATGCTTACTTGAGTTTTGATAGTGAGAAAATATTTGATATCAGTAATGATACTGCCTTACCTGCAGAGTTCAATAAAGCATTTTTAATTGATCGTAATAAGGGAATGGTTAAGAACTTTATTAAAATTGCAAAAAAGGAATCTTTGTTTTGTGCAGTTGGAGCAGCTCATTTAGTAGGAGAGGAAGGAGTTGTTGAATTGCTACGCAAAAAAGGATATACAGTTGAACCTGTATTGTTTAAGTGGAATATTGAGGAATGATTCTCAAGTTTTATTTAAATTAAATATTAGCATGAAAAGTTTATTATCTATTGTTTTAATACTTCTTACTTGTGTTTTGTTTTCTCAGGTAAAACCAGAACTTGCAATTGAATTGGCAGATAAAGAAAATGATTATACTTGTAATTATCAGAATGCCATGATAACAAATTTTAATAATCAAACATGGCCCGGATTTGGAAATTATAAAACACAAAAGATATTTTATTATTGTTATACTCCGCCTAGTTATTACTCCGTATATATGATTGCTGATGATTATGAAATATCAGTTTCACATTATACAAAATACTATATTTATGATGAATTTCATAATTTAAAGTATTTTGTTTATCAATCTGAGCCTGATGGTAGTGTAGTTATTAAATTTAATGGGACATATCACCAAACTATACAATCATCAGATGATGAAATACTAGCAGAAAATATGTTTTTTACTTCTGAATCTGATTTGAATTCAGAACAAATTCTTAGAGAAGCAAATGATAATATTACACACTGCATGTGTTTCTTTGATATTCCAAATTATAAGGAGCAGACAGAATATATTAGAAAAATCTTTAAAGAAACAATCTCTATTAGTGATTTAATCGAAAAGAGAGTAGGAAACGTAATATATTATTATCATGGAAAAGACTTGATAAAGGTTATTGATTAAAATGATTCGAACAGAGAATACTATATTGATAATGGAATTTTGATTTTTGCATATTATCCAAAAACAGAGTCATGTGAGGATATACGAGTCTATTTCTATGAAGAAGAAGCATATCAAATTATTTACGGTAAAGATTATATTTCCGGTAAGTCAAATGAGTTTCATAATTATTCTTTAGAAGTGAAACTTGATTATTTAGAGATAATTGATAGAATCCAACCATAAAAAATGTTATATTTAAGGTAAATTAGAAAATTAGAAAAGATGAAAAAGTTAATTGTTTTAGTAAGCTTATTTTTGTTGTCGTTTTATATGTTTTCACAAGTTAATCCTGATGCTGCATTTAAATTAATTTGTGAAGAATGTGGCCCTGATACATTTTATAAAGATATTATTTCGACCAATGTTGATGGACAAATGTGGTCAGCGGTTGGTACATATCAAACTGAAAAAGCATTCTATTATTCATATGATACCTATCATGGGTATACACTCAGTATGATTTCGGATGATAATAAAATTTCAGCAATGCATTATACAAAGTATTTTATCTATGATGATTTTCAGAATCTTACATATTTTGTTTATCAAGGACTCTATGTTGGATAACTTATTATTAAATATAACGGACAAGAATATGAGATAATTAGCAAATCAGATGATGCAACTTTAGAAGAGAATTATTTTCTTGACCCTGAATCAGATTTTAATCCAGATAGTATAAGAGTCGAAGCACAAAAGAACTTATCATATTGTGATATTTTATTTGGGATGCCGGTATATAAGGAACAAACCGATTATATCCGAAAAAGATTTAAAGAAGTAAATTCGATGAATAATCTTATCGAAAGAGAAAGTGGCGATTATATTGGTTATTATAATGGGAATGAACTTGTAAAAATAGTAGCAAAATTAGACTCAAATCGCGAATACTATCTAGATAATGGGAAACTTATTTTTGCATATTATCCTGCTACATCATACAGTGAAGATATAAGAGTCTATTTTTATAATGGTAGCGCATATCAGGTTATTTTAGGTAAAGAATATATGCCAAAATCTGGTGAAGACTTTCACGAATATAATTTCCAGGTTAAAGATGATTTCGAAAGTATTATTGAAGTTCTATAGATAATAGGAGAGGTTTATTTCCTTTCCACCCAAATCAACAAAAATGAAAAAGAAAATACAAGTTTTATTGATTCTACTTGCTCTATCATGTTTAACTTTTGCTCAGGTTAATATTGAAAAAGCACTAAAGTATTACGGAGAGGTTTGTGATACTAGCTGGTATTATATAGACCTCGATATTACAAATGCTAACAATAGGCCGTGGCCTGCTGTCGGCTCATTTAAGGTAGAAAAATCGATTTATTATGAGTACAGTAATATGTCAGGTGAGGTTTTGCAAATGATCTCAATTGATATTCATCAGGCTGCTATGCGTTATACCGAATATTATATTTTTGATGTATATCAGGATTTACAATATTATTTGTATCAATGTGAAGATTGCGGAAGTGTTATTATAAAGTTCGATAATTATAATCCTACAATAATTGAAAAATCAGATGAAGAATTATTAAAAGAAAACTACTTTAGATATGCTGAGGATTATTTTACAACAAAGTCGATAATTGACAGATCAGATATGTATATAATCATGAATGGTCAGCCCGTTTATCACATCGAAACCGATAAAATACGTGAGAAATTTAAGGAAATAAATGGTAATATAGATAATTTTACTGTGGAGAAATTTGATAACATTACAGCATACTACGATGGTGAAGAGCTGATGAAGATTGTTGCAAAAGAAGATTGTACAAAAGAATACTACTTGTCAGAAGGGTATTTGTTTTTTGCATTTTATACAGATAGTAATGAGCATGAAGATTGGCGAGCATATTTTTGTGGTTATGACGCGTATAAAGTTATTATAGGGAAAAAGAATGTGCCTAAGACAGAAGTTGAACTTATTGAGGTAAGTCAATTAGTTAGAGAAGATTTTAAGGAAATAAAAAAGATTATTAAATGAAAAAAGCGGGAGAAACCCGCTTTCTTTTAATTGTTTTTAATAGCATGTTTCACAGCAATCGTATTTCCTTGAAATTCAGATTCGTTAAGCTCTTTAATCGCTTTTTCTCCCATTTCATCTGATTCAAGTTCAACAAAACCGTAACGTTTTGATTTTCCAGTAACTTTGTCCATAATAACTTTTGCAGACAAAATGTTACCATAATCGGCAAATAAAGTTTTTAAGTCTTCTCCCCTGGTTGAAGGGTGTAGGTTAGCAACAAATACATTCATAGTAAGTAAAATTAGTAAATAAAATAACGGACAATAATAGATTAGGGTTAATGTTAATCACAAATCCAAATGCAAGATAATAATATTTTTACATATAAAATGTAAAAATTGCAAAAAAGTGTTATTTGTATAAATTAATTTGTGTTTCTAAGGAGTTTTACTGTGCTTGTGCTTAAGTCGACAAGTCCTTTTTTGTAAAGTCCACCAAGAGCTTTTTTAAAGTTCTTTTTAGAAATTCCAAAAGTGGCATAGATAATTTCAGGATCACTTTCATCATTTATCTTCATTTTGCCCTCATGTTCATTGAGGTATTTGATTATCATTTCTTCAAAGCCTGCAATATCCCTACCGTCGTTTACAAACATACGAAGGTCTATTTTATTGTCTTCGCGGATTTTGTGCACAACCGCATTGATCTTAGTGCCTGGTTTTAGGTTTGTAAATACTTCATTTGAGTATAGCAATCCCATATATTTGTTTTCGACAATTGCATTATATCCTAATTGGCTTTTGTTAAGTATCATTGCATTTACCTTTTGCTTTTCTTCAAGCTCAGGAGTATCTTCAGAGATAAATTTTGAAATTTTTGTACTTGCTACAATTCTTTGAGTCTTTTCATCAATATAAACATAAACAATATAGTAATGATTTACTTCCATTTCAATTTTTTGCTCCGCGAAAGGACAAAATAGGTCTTTGTCCATTCCCCAATCAAAGAAAGAACCGATATTTGAGTTAGAAACCAGTTTGAGGTTTGCAAATTCTCCGGGCTCTACCATTGGTTTACCATGGACTCCGACAATATTTCTTTCTTTATCGTATTGTATAAATATATCGACAAATTGTCCAGGTTCGAACTTATAAACAAGGTCGTTATTAAATATTTCAAGATGTCCGTGTTCTTTTGCATCAACTTTAAAAGTATCTCCAGCTGAACTGATTACCTCTAGTTTATGTGTTTTCCAGATTTGTAGCATATTACTGTTTTTGCAAAGATATAAATAATTGAGTTAAATATTTTAATTTAAATTTTTAAGGTATTAAAAGATTTCCGGATCAAATGAATAGTCTATTGCTTTCTTGGAATGATTGTTTTTTATGTTCGGGTCTAATTTGTACCTTTCAATGAGTAGTTTAACATTTTCAATACATCCATTAGCAACAGCATACATTAGAACAGTATTTCCAGAAGCATCGATGAAATTAATGTCAAAATTGAGTTCTTCTATCATAAAAATTAGCAACTCTGTGTTTTGGCCCATAGTAGATAAGTGTAACAGGTTTGCCCCATCCTCATAAGTTTGATAGATATTGATATCATTGTTTTTGCTCATAAGTAGTTTAAATATTTCTAATGAACCACCTTCCATTGTTCTTGCAAATAAATCGTTTTCAATGCCAGGGCTAGTTATACCCGCACCAGAATTAATCAGAAGCTCTACAGTTTTTATATCATTACTAAGCCAAGCTGCATATATTAAAGATTCTTCCAGATTACAATTATTATATTGATTTATTAATAAATCCAGGATGTCAAAGCATGCATTACTTGATGATTTAAGTATTACATCTGAATAAAAGGGCTGATTGTCATCATAATAGTAAGTAGCTCCATTATTAATAAGTAATCTTATTACATGTAAGTTGTTTGATATAGCTGTAGCTAAGCTAAGCAAATTCATATCTCCAAGTTTTGTATTAACGTCTATTCCACTATTAATAAATTGCTTAACTCTTGCAGAATCACGGCAAACTATGGCATCGAAAATGTCATCTGTATATCTATCACTTTTACTATAATTATTGAAAATTTGAATGTTGCGACCTTTATATGTTTTATCCAGAGTACATGTAAAATCATTTCTTTCGAATATACTGATAACATAACGAGATGCTATATTGTTCCCGGTACTAACAATCACTTTTCCATCTTCCTTTAACTTTGATTTTAGATCAGCCAACCATAGGTCACAATTAGATATATATTCAAAAGTATTGCTGATGATAATTTTATCAAATGTAGAATCTGGCAGATTTGTCTTTTGTTTTTCTCCGATAATAAATTTAAAATCATTATTTAATTCTAATTTAGTCTGATCTTTATAATATTTAACTATTTGAAAGATTCTGTTTTTATTTAATCTCTGTTTGGAGTATTCCTGAATGTAGAAAATAATATTGGGATTGGTTAGGTTTAGGCATGTTGGTAGCAGAGCATTGTAGGTGCCTATGTCAGCTACAATGTCCCCATCTTTTATATTTCCAAACTTAACTATATCAGAGTAAAAAGAAAGTATCTTTCTTTTAGATTTAAAACATGTCTCATTGGATAGAAATTCAAACTTATCTTTTGTTTGACATTTTAGTTGGTTTAATATTGAGAATGTCAATAAAACTAATAGAACTGCTCTTTTCATTATTTACAGTTATAATTGTTAAAATCTCTGGTAGTAATCATAAATTTGGATTCATGATTTTATCAGAATTGACAAAGGTAATTAAATAAAAAGAGTTCTACCAAATAATATTAGTAGAACCCTTTAAATTGAGAACTTGTGCTTGCTTATTCAGTTAATTATTTATGCTTCCAGTTTAGTAGTAATTCATCACTATTTATTAGGATAGATATTAGCTTTAGTTCTTCAACAGAGAAATCCCCTGTTAGCATACAGCTTCCTGAGTTTATAGCTTCTTTTACCACAGGAGCAAAACAGACTTTTTGATCTACAACAAATGCGATTGGTTTATTAATATTTGTGTTGGTAAGATTAAACCACTTTTCAGAGCCCTGCTTATTAAATTGTATAAGTAAGCCTGTAGCATCTTCATCTACATGTGAATCTGAAATTAGAGATTTATTCATTGCCGGGTGCTTTTTTAACAAGTATAATTCATACAGATTCTCAGAATTAGGCGTATTACTCCAGATAAAGTTAATACCTTCAATTACTGAACTGCTATAATGTTCTGTTATATAGCTGTTTACTAAAGGGATATTCTGTGTATTACAATATCCCAAAATAGCATCTGAAACCATAGAACTGTTCTGTTCAGGGATAGTCATTAAATCGAAAAGAGTGCTGTCGTTTTTTAATAAACCAAGTACTTCTTTGCGTGAATAACATTCGTAAAGTTCAACTTGTGCTTTAGCTGTAAGGAATCCTGAGTTAATAATTGGTGTTATTGTCTCTTCAGATTGAATATTGATTGTTTTGTTTTGATAATTGATATCTAGTTGATACTGTTCTTCTAATCCGATATTATCTAATCTGAATTTCATAACTAATGCAGATTGTTCAATCATCTCATTGTTTGCGTAATTATCAGTACATTGAAATGTACTTTCCGTTTTTTTATTATTGTAGTTTTGTGGAATTGCTTTAAAGATTATTCCTGCTGCAAATACAGCAATTAAAATATATATTATTGATTTCATTTCTTGTATTTTTTTAATTTATAATATGATACTTTACCTCGGTATTGCCGAAGTTAAATTTTTGTAAAAAAAATGTGGTGATCTATGAAATCAATGGGATATCATCACTATTTAATGAAGATCTAATCATGTGAGTATTTATAAAGCAGATTTGAGGTAAATTCTTGATATAGTTTGTCTCACAATCTTGAAGAATAATATATGTCTGGTTATCTGAACTTTTGATTCTGTCAACTTCCAGATTGTTAACAGGTATTTCTCTAAGGTTTTGACTCGGCTTAACAATTTCTGAAAATACAATAATACTTGCAGATTTATTAAATTTGGAAACTTGAGAAATACTACTTTTTACAGAGTAAAAATCTGCTTTTACTTTTGCATTAGATGAATTAAAAAATAATGCTAACAATAAAGTTATTATAAAAACTTTCGGTAGTATGTTTATATTGTTTCTTTCGTTTAGCATCTTTGCAAAGATAAGTAAAAACTTCTTAAGATAAAAATGCCGACAAAAGGAGTGTTTGTCGGCATTTTAAGATTAACTTGTAATAATTGATATTGAGTATTAACTATTTTTAGCTTCGTTCTTTTCTTTAATTTTTTTCAGAACGTCTTCTTGAACTGCAGCAGGCAATGGCATATACTGATAGAACTCCATTGAGAAGTTCGCGCGACCTGATGTAATATTTCTTAATTGTGTTGAATAACCAAACATTTCCATTAGAGGAACAAGTCCGACAATCTTTTGTGAGCCTTTTCTATAACGACGCATTGATTCAATCTTTGCACGTTTTCGATTAAGGTTTCCAACGACATCACCAATATAATCGTCCGGAGTATTAACTTCGATTTTCATAACCGGTTCCAATAGTTGTGGGCTTGCTTTTACAAAACCTTGTTTAAAACCAGCTTCAGCACAAATCTGGAAAGCCATATCGGATGAATACACAGGATGGAAACCACCTTCGAAAAGAACAATTTTAACATCAACAACCGGGAATCCTGCAATTACACCTTTTTGCATGATTTTCTTGATTCCCTTGTCAACAGATGGAATATATTCGCCTGGAATTTTACCACCTTTAATCATATCGATAAATTCGTATCCGTTTCCGGTATTTGGTTCCATTCTGAAAACAGTATGAGCAAATTGTCCTTTACCACCTGACTGTTTAGCATGTTTGTAATTTACTTCAGTGATTTCAGAAATAGTTTCACTGTATGCAACAGAAGGTTCGCCAACTTCAACATCTAGCTTAAACTCGTCTTTTAGTCTGTCAATAATAATCTCTAGATGAAGTTCACCCATTCCTGAAATTATTGTTTCTTCAGTTTCTTCGTCATATTTTGTATTAAAAGACGGGTCTTCGTTTACAAGCTTAGCAAGTGCTTCGCCGAGTTTATCTTTATCTTTATTCTTTGCTGGCTGTATCTTCAATTCAATAACTGAAACAGGTATGTGAATAGATTCTAATAGTAATTGATTGTTTATATCACAAAGAGTATCACCGGTTTTTGTGGTTTTCATTCCAACAAGTGCAACAATTTCTCCAGGACCTGCTTCTTTGATTTCTTCTCTCTCTTTAGCTTTAATTCTAAAAATACGACCAATACGTTCTGTTTTCCCTTTTGTAGAATTGTATATTTGCATGCCACTCTTTAGTTCACCGGAAATAATTCTGATAAAAGTTTGTTGTCCAACATATGGATCGTTGATTAGCTTAAATGCTAATGCTGCAAATGGGTCTTTTGATGTAGGATTTCTGGTGATAGTTTTTTCTTCATCATTAACATCGTGTCCTACAACTGTTCCAATATCGATAGGAGATGGGAGATAGCTAACCACAGCATCCAATAATAATTGAACGCCAATATTTTTATAAGCAGCACCTGTAAATACTGGAGTTATCATTAGTTTTAGTGTAGCATTTCTAACTGCTTCCATTAGTTTCTCAGCAGGAATATCTTCTTCATTGAAATACATATCCATTACATCATCATCAAAATCAGCAACTTTTTCAATTAAGAAATTTCTTGCTTCTTCAACTTTTGCCTTATACTCTTCCGGTATTGGTTTGATGTTTCTGGTATTATCTTCGAATGTAACAGCTTCTCGGGTAATAAGGTCAATAACACCTGTAAAGTTATCCTCAGCACCCATTGGGATTTGCATAGGAACAGGATTTGCATCGAGATATTTGTGCAGTTGAGAAACTACTTCATCGAAGTCTGCACCTGTGCGATCCATTTTATTAATAAAGGCAAGACGGGGCACTCGATATCTGTCAGCCTGATTCCAAACAGTTTCGCTTTGAGGCTCAACACCACCTACAGCACAAAAAACAGCAACCATTCAATCGATTACTCTTAATGAACGTTCTACTTCAATTGTAAAATCAACGTGTCCAGGTGTGTCTATCAGGTTAATCTGATGATTATCCCATTTACAGGTAATTGCTGCAGAAGCGATAGTAATTCCACGTTCCTGCTCTTGCTTCATGAAGTCCATAGTTGCCTGCCCATCATGGGTTTCACCAACTTTTCGGTTTGTGCCTGTAAAGAATAATACTCTTTCAGTTAATGTTGTTTTGCCGGCGTCAATATGCGCTGCGATACCAATGTTTCTTAATTTGCTAATTGCCATTTTATACTTCTAATAATTTAATATAATCCAAAAAAGGCTGCAAAAGTACAAGAATAATCGATACGGCAATTAAAAAAATGTTATTTGTTTGTTAAAAGATTAATATGAATATTTACTTTTATCAGTCTTCAAATCCCTCATTGTAATCAGGCTTAGTAAATAGTACTTCAAAAAACATTGAACTTAGCATAAGGTTTAGGCTGAAAAAGTGATTATTTCCGCCACCTGAATTTATTTCAGAAAGCCCGTAATTATAGTTTAGTTCAAAAAATAATGATTGAAGAATCGCTACACCTATGGAAGCAGAAATACCATAGTCCAATGTTTCATAAAAGTCTATTGTGTTGATATTGTCATATTCCATACCTAAAGCAGTTCCATCTTGTCTTGATTTTAATAAGTATGAAGCATAAGGCCCCAAATCAAAATAATATCCCGGAGGTCCATCCCAAAAAGATTCTTCAATAAAGTAAAATCTGGGTTTTAAACTAAATTGAACATAATCATTTTTTACCTTAAAATTATATCATTCCGAATTGATTTTTGTTCCTAATCTTTGATAATAAATATCAGTTGTCAAGTAGGTTCTAGGAGCTATTCTAAACATTTGAAAGTCAAGCCCTACATTAAAACTAGGTCTGAATGTGGTTTTAAAAGCATCATTGTAGTTTAAAACATCCGACATGCTGTAACCAAAACTTAAGCTTGGGAGCCAAGGCTCTTGCGCAAATGAATTTAGCGTAAAAAATGTGATAAATACAATCCCGATAATTTTCTTTTTCATATTGGTTGATTTTATGATAAATGTAATAAGTATTTTAGGTTTATTATTTTATAGCTATTATCCCAAAATGATTTTTAAATCCTGAAATAATTTGAGAATTTTTAAATCCTGTATTCTGTAGGTCGTTAATAACTTTTTCTTCTCTAATTCTGTGTCCAAGTGGAGGGCCCATCTTGGAATCAGGCTTCTGGTTTACAGACCAATCAATAATTAGAAGCTTTCCACCAGGTTTTAATGTTCTATGTACATTTCTTAACCATTTGTCAGGGGTTTTAAGTTCATGGTAAACTGCAATTGACCAAACAGCATCAATATCATTCTCTGCAAAAGGCATTTGATTATCCTCAATCTGTATAGGGAAGATATTTGGGACATCCAAAGTTTGATTTATCTCCTCTATCATTTGTTCCTCTATATCAAGTGCAAAAACTCTAGCCTTTGGAAACTGTTCAGACAAATAATCAGTAAAGAATCCTGTTCCGGCTCCATAATCTACAAGATTTTTTGGTTCTGTAAGATCTAGAGAATTTACAATAATGTCTATTGGAATAAGCTTTAATCTCTGAGGATTGTTAAGCTTACTTTTTTTCTTTGGATCGAATTTTTTGTCTGCCATAATTTAGAAACAGTATTTGTGATTTTTTGTTGAATATAAGGATAAAATTCAAAAGAATCACGCGACAGATTCGAGCAATAGCTTTTGATTGTTTTATCCCAAAATAAATAGCCATTATTAACTAAGAAAGTTCAGAAATTCGGGCTAAAGTTTCTATGGCTTAATAATTATATAAACTATTTTGCGTTAGCTCATTGTACGAATGTATCGTGCAATGATTGCGCAGGGCTAAGGTATCTCTATTGTTATTCTTTTGTCACGAAATTTGAAATTTGAACGCGATAGATTCGCGCCCAAACATCCAATTTACACGCCCAAACGATTTGATGATGTTCTATAAAAAAAGCCCCGAGATTCAGGGCTTTAGTCTTATATGTCTTAAATATTTTAAAAATGATAATAGATTCCTGTAATAAATCTGATGTTAGCAACTTCTTCAGGATTTAGTGGAATACCTTTTGCGTCATAAGTACCATCACCATAAGCAGCAACAGTATATTCAACTTCTGCACCAATTTGGATTTTACCTGTTTTAAAGTTTACTCTTGGAGAAACTCTATAAAGGTGCTCAATGTTTGTTCCTAGTCCACCTGGAGTAACTAAAACATCTTGAGCAGTACCTAGGTTTTGATTATACCCAGCAAATACTCCAAATTGCCATTTTGGTCCTGTTGTTGAAATGTCTACCCAACCTGTAGCACAGCGTGTAGGTATATAACTAACTTCCTGAGTAGTAAGATTTATCGTATCTAGAATTCCATATCCACCTGGCATCATCATACCTGTAGGATTTTCACAATATGTTCCGGCTAATTTTACTTGAATGCCACTGAATTTAGCATTTACATATGCTAAACCAGACATTGAATTCACCATTTGATTTGTAATGTATCCTGCAGTTGTTGTCATTGATGGTAACATAGTGTGATAATTAACAGCAAAACCAGTATTTAACGCAGTACCAGCATCTTTGTTTTTAGTTCCATAATTAACGTGTAAGTTTACACCTGGTGTTTCTGAATTTCTAATATAGTCAGGGCTAGCAGCTCCAGCCATATTTCTTGATGAGAAATCCCTTTCACCATAAGCTGTTGCAGATATTTTTAATCCACCAGTTGTAAATGAGTATTTTAATTGTGGGTTACGTGAGAATGGTGCATATCCCATACCTGTATTAAAAGAAACTGTTCCAGGGAAACACTCAATAATAAACATTGGATGCCAAAACTGACCTGTCATTAAATGAGATTTTTCCCAATCAAATTTAATAATAGCATGGCGTAATCTAAAACAATTGATGTCAGCATTTGTATGACCGAAGAATTCACCTTCGATAACACCTGAAGTCTTTGCTCCCAAAGCATCTGGTCCGGTAATTACACCTTTAAGTCTTGTTTGAATAGCAAGGAAATTAAAATTTCCATGTGCATTAATGTCATCTCCATTTACGTCTAAGTTTGGAGCAGATGGCCATAATAATAGGTGTCCTTCTCGCGCCGCAACATTTTGACGAGTGTCATAGAAGAAATCGTTTTTTACATAACCATGAAAAGCAATTCCAAAGGCTTTTGGTTTGTCGCTGTTTTGCGCTTTTAATGCCGGTGCTAGGATGGCTATTAAAATTGCAGTAAAGAAAATTGATTGTAAAGTTCTTTTCATAATTCTGAATTTTTGTTTTAGGATTGTAAAGATATAGACTTTAAATCTACAAACCTTATGTTTTTTTAGGTTAAAAGTTGATATTCAACAGGATTTTTAGAAAAATACTCTGATAATTTTTTAATTAGATTAAATAGTATTAATAATATAAAGATATAATATTAAAAAAAAAGAGCTGCGTTAACAGCTCCTAGATAGTAAACTTAATTTGTAGGGATTTTTTCTAAAACGTCCAATAAGTGGTCGTACCACATTTTCACAGTTTTAATCTCTATTTTTTCGTCTGGCGAGTGAACTCCACGTAGAGTAGGTCCAAATGAAATCATATCAAGATCAGGATATTTCTCAAGGAATAAACCACATTCCAGACCTGCATGGATAGCACGAACAACAGGCTTTTTACCAAATAATTCCTCGTAAGACTTCTCTGAAATTCTTAAGATTTCAGAGTCAGGATTTGGTGCCCAGCCAGGATATCCATCTCCGGACTCTACTTCTGCTCCAGCAAGTTCAAATACAGAACTTACCATTTTGTTTATGTCTGTTTTACCTGACTCAACAGAACTTCTTTGACTGGTTACAACGGTGATTTTATTATCATTAAATTTAACAGAAGCAAGATTTGTTGAAGTTTCTACAAAACCTTCAATAGCAGGACTCCAGGCATGAACACCATGAGGGCAAGCATATAATGCTAAAGTTAGATTTTTTTGAGTTTGTTTGTCGATAACAGTATCAGGATTTGAAACAGATTCTATACCTATATTAATGTTAGGCTCTGTAATTTTTATTTCTTTTATGATATTGTTTTTTAGATTTTCAAAATCAGTATTCATCTCATTTACCTTTGCAGAATCAATTGTGAAAATCATTTCCGCTTCACGTGGAATTGCATTTCTTTTATTTCCACCATCAAAGTTTGATAATCTTATATCATATTTTTCTGTTAATAATGATAAAAATCTGTTGGCCATTTTATTTGAATTTCCATAACCTTTGTGAATTTCGTCACCGCTATGTCCACCTTTAAGACCATTTACCACAATTTTAAAAGCATTATGATTTACTGGTGTAGGCTCAGACTTAAATTCAAATTTTGCTACAGCATCGACACCACCTGCACAGCCGATAAAGATTTCACCTTCATCTTCTGAGTCAAGGTTTAATAATATTTTTGATTCAAAGAAACCAGGTTGGATTTCAAAAGCACCTGTAAGACCTGTTTCTTCGTCTACAGTAAATAGACACTCAATATGACCATGCTTTAATGTGTTGTCTGTTAAAATAGCCATTTCAGCAGCCATTCCTATACCATCATCAGCTCCTAATGTTGTTCCGTCAGCTTTTACCCACTCACCGTCAATAACCGGAGTTATTGGGTCATTGTCAAAATCTATGTTTTTATCTCTATTTGCTTCACAAACCATATCCATATGGCTTTGAAGTAAAACAGATTTAACATTTTCCATACCTGGAGAAGCAGGTTTTTTTATTAAAACATTACCAATTTCGTCTCTTTTTGCTTCAAGATTATGTTCTTTTGCAAAATCTAAAAGAAATTCAATGATTTTTTCTTCTTTCTTTGATGGCCTAGGTACTTGAGTGATTTGCTCAAAATATTGCCATACATTTTTTGGTTCCAGATTACTTAAAATACCCATGATATTGTTTTTTTTGTTATTTTTGGATAAAGGTAATTAATTATTGTAAGATTGAAAAATACTATTCGAATTGAAAAATAATTTAGATATAATTTATAGACTACTAATATTAGTATTTATTGTTGTAATGACATTTTCTACATCATGTAAGAAAAAAGAATTAAACACAATTAGTGGTACTCTATATGATATGGCAACTGGTGAGCCTGTTGCAGATGCTAAAGTGGAACTTGATATTACTGAAATTGTAAGTGGTAATTTTAATTCTTCATTTACACCTTTTATGGAAACATATACTGATAGTGAAGGTAATTATTTGATTGAGTTTGAAAGTAGGAATTTTGTAAAAATGCGTTTAACTTATTCAAAGGATGAATATCATACTGTTTCAACAACCTTCGACCCTGAAGGAGTAGATTCGGATTATGAGATTGATGAAACTATTCCAATGGAGTCATACATATTAGTACGAGTTTTTAATAATACTCCAACTGATTCGGATGATGTGTTAAAATTTAGATTACAAAATATTAATGATGAATGTGATGTATGTTTTAGTGGTGCATTTCAATATTTTAATGGTGCAGATATAGATACTACATTTCTTTGTAAAGTAGTTGGAGGTGAGAGTATTACGGTTAATTATATTTCAATTCATAATGATGTTTCTAATATAGTTGAAAGTCAGTTATACTGTACTCCTGGGGATACAGTTAATTATAATTGTTATTATTAGGTATTATTCTCCTGGCTGCACTAATGGTTTATTTTATCCACAGATTGGCGCAGATTTCACAAATGCCGTCCCGAACTGATGACGAACCACAGTCGTTATCAGTGCTTGCGCACAAAATATTTACAACAGATTGTTAAGGAAGTAGAGCAAAATACAAATTCAGTTCGTGATTATTTCAAATTATTCAAGTAATATGTATATTTGATGTAATAAAAATCAGATGTAATTATGAAGAAAGATAAAAAAGTTGTCAATCCTGAAATTAAAATTCTGGAAGATGCAATTGTAAATAGATATGTTAGGATGATTTCAGCCGTTGCATTGTTCGGGATTGGAATTTGGATGATTATTGCACCGGTAAAACCTGACCATGCTTCTGTGGAAAAAGGAAGTGTTTATTTATTGAAGGAAATTTGGTCGTTTGAAGCTGGTGTTGTACTCATAGTGATTGCTATTGCTGCGACTATATCTATAATCTTAAAGCTCCGTTTATTGTATAATACAAACTTTTTGAGAACAGAATCAGGTTATTACTTTTTCGAAGGAAAAAAGAGACGTAAAGGATTACCATCGATAAGAGATGATGAAGATCTGTTAGTATTCGATAAGGAGCACAAAAAAGTAGTTAAATTCCCAAATTACTACAAAACAAAATATAATAAATTTAAGAAAGTTGTTCCTGAAACAAAATACAATTGCGAAGGTCCATATTGGTCTGGAGATAGCAGTGGTTTTACCTTCTTTTATAAAGGGAAGAATTATGTTGATATGGAATTTGAGATAAGAGACAATGATCTTGTTGTGAAGTTATCAAACAATGAAGGTAGGTTTTATATAAAAGACTATAAATTACATAAGGATAATAAAGTCTGGCCAGCAGAGTTTTATTAGAATTCTAAAATGTGTAACATATTCTCTTGAGATGTTGATTCTAAGGTAGCTACTAATTTATTATAGTATATCAAGTATTGTTCATCAAGATATTTCTATGGTGTTATACAAATTTTGACAGATGCCACTAAATCACTAAATCACGAAGTTATTTAAGAGCTTGAAGAATTAGCTACAGATTAACTCAGATTAACACAGATTGGCCACCCCTTACTGATGACGAACCTCAGTCGCCATCAGTGCCTGCGCACAAGTTGTTTGCCACAGATTGGCGCAGATTACACAGATATTAGTAAAGGCTGATCTAAGATCAGCCTTTAATATGTATAATTAGGAAATATGTGTTGATTTACTACTGCTTTTCTATACGGAGATTTTCAATAGTTTGGCCATCAGATAATCTGATTAAGTAAATGCCTGAATCGTAATTACTTAAGTTTATTCTTTCTTCAGTATGTCCATTGAATAGATTTATATGAGATTGGAATATTTGTTTGCCAAGCATGTCAAAAATCTCACAGCTTACTTTATTTGATTTCCATCCATCTAGTTCAATAAAAATAATATCTGAACTTGGATTTGGATATATTTCAGTTCTTGAAGATGTTGAAATATTATTTACAAATACATTTTCATCTACAGTTCCTGTAATAAATATGTCAGTTTCACTAATGCCTCCACCTGTGAACACAATACTTTCAGTATTATACTCGCCAGGAATTAAGCCAGCTTCAAGTCTAACATAGATATCTGTTGCTGTTCCATCATATGAAGACAGAATTATAGGATCTGAAGTGAATCCAGTGCCTGAGCTTAGTGATATCTCTAAATTTATTGATGGAGTGACTGTAAAATCGCTGCCATCCATATCTGTTCCATAAAATGATACAGTTTGTTCAGTTGATGGTCCAAATCCTTCTACATAATAAAATGGATCAAGACTTCCACTTGTTATCGTTAATGAAGGTACAGGTAATTCATCTACACTTCCGTTACATGTAACTGTTACTGCATCAGCACCACCACCTGTAATACTAATAGTCTCACTATTATAATCTCCTGCAACTAGACCTGCAATTAGTCTTACATAAATTGTAGTGGATGATCCATCGAAACTTGGAAGAGTTAAATCTGTTGACTGATATCCGCTTCCGGCACTTAAAGAAATTTCGTAATTAGTAGTAGGACTAATAATTACATTAGTTCCGTTTAAATCGGTTCCGCTAATTTCGAAGNTGGTCCTGAGCCTTCTGTGTAATTAAATCCTGTTAAACTTGTTGGATTTGCAGTTAAAACAGGAGTAAGTAGTTCATCAACAGTTCCGCTACATGTTACAAAAATTTCACTTGCGCCACCACCTGTGATACTAATTGTTTCACCATTATAGTCACCAGCAACCAAGCCTGAGATAAGTCTCACATATATTGTAGTTGATGATCCATCAAAACTTGAAAGTGTTAAATCTGTAGACTGATATCCGCTTCCGGCACTTAAAGAAATTTCGTAATTAGTAGTAGGACTAATAATTACATTAGTTCCGTTTAAATCGGTTCCGCTAATTTCGAAGCTTTGTTCTGTTGATGGTCCTGAGCCTTCTGTGTAATTAAATCCTGTTAAACTTGTTGGATTTGCAGTTAAAACAGGAGTAAGTAGTTCATCAACAGTTCCGCTACATGTTACTGTAATTTCATCTGCGCCACCACCTGTGATACTAATTGTTTCACCATTATAGTCACCAGCAACTAAGCCTGAGATAAGTCTCACATATATTGTAGTTGATGATCCATCAAAACTTGAAAGTGTTAAATCTGTTGACTGATATCCACTTCCGGCACTTAAAGAAATTTCGTAATTAGTAGTAGGACTAATAATTACATTAGTTCCGTTTAAATCGGTTCCGCTAATATCGAAGCTTTGTTCAGTTGAAGGTCCTGAGCCTTCAATATATGTAAAGCCTGATAATGTTGTTGGTGAAGCTGTTAGTGTTGGACTAGCGAGGCTACATAATGTTTGACCATTATTTACAGATCCTTGTGTGTTAGCTGCAGGAGCTTGCCAGGTAAAATCTGAATATGCACAGCCATCTCCAGTTAATTGTAAGGAATGTCCAAGAGGAGTAGTTCCAGATTCGGCAACTCCAATGTATGTTGAAGTAGTACCTGAAGCAACACCATCAACCGCTGTAAAACTTCCTTCATAACTTAAAAATTGTATTAAAGTCCCTTGGTATGAAAGAGCTATACCATCAGGACTTCCATTTTGCATACCCGATAAACTTGTAGATGTATAGATAGTTGCTGTACATGAACTTGCACCTACTGTAAAATCACTCAATAATTCGTTGTCATAAGTAGCACCGCCATTACCGTTATATAAATCGACTCTAAAATCGCTTAAAGTATAACTACCAGGATTTACAATAACTATTTCTACCATTTCATTAGCATCAGTACTTTCATTGTCATAATGGAACTCATTAATCCAAGCTGTGGGTGTTGATACTACAGGACTAACTGTTCCGTTATTTGTAACGTCAACGTTCGTTGCACCACCTCCGGCATTGGTAATTACCTCACCATTGTATGTTCCAACTGGTAACCCACTTTTTAATCTAACATAAATGGTTGTTGCTGATAAAGTCTCAGAAGTATAGGCTACATTTAGGCTGCCAGTGAATCCAGAACCTGAACTTAAAGACACTTCATAGTTTGTGGGAGCAGTAACTACTATATTATCAGGATATCCAGTTAAATTTGATCCACTTAGGCTATATGATTGCTCATTAGATGGTCCTGAGCCTTCTATATAATCGAAACCACTTAAACTTGTAGGTGATGCAGTAAGAGTTGGTGGTGGAACATCAGTTACATCACCACTACATGAAATATATTCAATACCATAACAACCAACTGTATTTGTTATTTGTTCCGAATTATATGCCCCAACTGTCAGCCCAGCCTTTAATCGAACGTATATTGTTGTTGTTGGTAAGGATGAAGTTGTGTAAGGGACGTTTAATTCTGTTGTATAGGTAATATCATCTAAAGATATTTCATAATTCACCGTTGCGTAAATTGTTAGATTTGCTGGGAAATCAGTAAAGTTTTCTCCTGAAATATTGTAGCTCTGAGAACTTGAGGGCCCTGAGCCAACAATATAATTAAATCCACTTAACGAAGATGGTGTAGTAATAAGACTTGGAGGAGGCACGTCTTCAACTGTTCCACTACAAGTTACATTCACTGTTGTTGCACCACCTCCAGTATTTGTGATGATCTCTGAATTATATGTCCCTACTGATAATCCAGACTTAAGTCTAACATAAATAGGAGTTGAGGCTAATGTTGCACTTGTGTATGGAACATTAATACTTGCAGCATAACCTGAACCTGCACTTAAAGACACTTCAAAGCTTGAAGGAGCTGTAACAGTAATATTGTCAGGGAAACCAGTAAGATTTGAACCACTAAGATTATATGATTGTTCTGTTGAAGGTCCTGACCCAACTATGTAATTAAATCCAGATAATGCTGTTGGTGAAACTTGTAATTCAGGGTCTGATGACATTGCTGTTATTGTCATATCATCAATGATTAAAAATGTATTAACATTTGCAACAACTTTAATTCTTATATTATCGCTATTGTCATTAATATCTACTGTTATTTCCTGATATGTAGTACCTGAAAATATTTGAGATGTAACTTCGGTAAATGCACCACCATCTACGGATTTTTGTACCGAAAATTCCCCACCACCAACGGCATTAACTTCTCTATAGTAAAATGTAACACTTCCAACAGAATTAACAGAAGGAGAAATAACATAAGATGTTAGATTAGGATAAAACCTGACAGCACTTCCCCAACCTCCATAGTAGTATGCTGCGCTTTCAGCTTCGACATTTGCTACATCCCATTCTAAGCCACTTGAATATGTAAATAAACCTGTATAATAATCTGCCGGACCGGCTGTAAAATACTCAGTGAAATGATCTGTTGCATAAGTTGCCACACTGATTAAGCTTAATATGGCAAAAGAAATTATAAAGCAAATTTGTTTCATATAAGATAAATTTAATGTAGAAAAGGAGAGGAGTTGATTACTCCTCTCAAAATTATTTTTAAAATATTATAACTTTTTGTGTTGCTATTTCATGTTGATTATAAACATGGAAAATATACATACCAGGACGCAATTTAGATTTGTCAATCTTCACAGAAAACTCTTCATATTGATAATCCAATTTTTCCTGATATATTATCTTACCTGACATGTAAGTAATATTTAATGTTAAACTTCCCTTATTTGGATTATTCACAACAATAGATGCTGCATAGTCCGGATCAATTATACTGTAAACTGAAAGGTTCTTTCCCGATTCAATTAAAACATTTTCAATTTGGCTGTATTCGAAATCACCATTATAATCAACTTGTTTTAATCTGTAGTAAGATGTTCCGATTATTGTATCTTTATCAATGAATTTATAATCTATCTGATTTAGAGAATTCCCAGCTCCTTTAATTGTGCCAATTGAACTGAAATATAATCCGTCAGCAGATCTTTCGATAATAAAATAATCATTATTGATTTCTGTTGCAGTTTGCCAGTCAAGATTAACAATTGATTTTTCAGCAGTTGCATCAAAGAATAGTAATTCTACAGGAAGAAGGTTTTCTTCTTTTTTAGCTATTGCAAAATCAGAGAAGCCGTTTAAGTTTGTTAAAACTGCTGTAATAGGGCTAGAACCACTTCCGGATTGAGTAGCATCATCGTGATTTGCATCATAGGATGTCCATGCACCTGCAGAATTGGCTCTTTTGACAATAGTGTGATCAGTTGCATCAGCACCTCCGTTTGTGTGACCAGTAGAAGTTAATGTTACAGTATAATCTGATGCATCACCTGTTACAGGAGAGATTGTCCAAAAACCATTGTCAAGAAGTTCAATAATATTATCACCATCAACAGTTATATAGCTTGGAGAACCTGGAAGTGTTGTTCCTGAATGAGTATCTGTGAATTGTGCATTAAGATAGTCAATTGTAGAGGTATTCAAAGTAATATTAGCCAATTGATAATTTGTTGCACTACCAACAGGTAAATCATATGAGCCTGTTGCAGCAACACTTCGTCTTAAAATTCCGACAATATAACTAGCAGATGAATGTCCAGTTACTGAAGTTGTTGCATTATTGTCTATAATAACAGTATTTGCACCTGAATTTACAAGCCCATCAGTAAGTGTTAGAATATTATTAATAGTGATATCATTATTTACTATAATTCCACTAGAGGTGTTTTCAATAGTTAAGTTGTAAAATTCTGCTGTTCCTGATAAAGATTGTGAGTCGCTGCCATCAAAGAAAGCAGTTCCAGCAGTATGTGTATAAGTGTCATTATTTGTGAAATTTCCCATGAAATGGATTTCACCATCTGTTAACTCTAACACCTGATCATTTGACATGTTTCCATAGATGTTTAGTACTGCATCTGTATGATTAACATCCACTACTGCATCAAAAGGTCCTACAGTAGCATCAGATGCGATTGTTAAGCTATTACATTCTGCTTCAGGAACAGATGAGATACCATCATCAATTGTAACATTGTTTGAAACAGCTCCGCTAATAACCACATCTACAGAGCCATTAGGGATTCTTAAGTTTTCCCAATTAGAACAGTCAAACCAATCTTCTCCATAAGCACCTGTCCAAACACCTGCGCTACCAATTGATATTAGTCCATTAATGTCAAAAGTAATACATGTGCCGGAATAGTCATAACCAACAACACTGTTATAAGCTGTGTTATCGGCATATCCCCACCAGTTTGCATTATCATTAATTCTTGAAATCCATTCAAATTGAGTTGCAGTTGTAAGTGGTCCAATATATTTTACTTTATCATGATTTGAGTTTACTGTCACATCAGTATTAAAGCATTCTAATCCCGGGAAGATAGTTGAACCTTTTGTACTACCATATCCATAATCAGGTTTCCAGCTTGTAGCAGTCCATCCATAAAGAACGTTTCCTGAATAATATGCATCATGGTCGTATAAAGATGTTCCATAGTCCCAAGCTCCACCTTGCATTATCCAAATTTTATCGTCGACATTTAAGTCATAAGCACCTGTTCCATTCAGTGAAGTTACAGTCCAATTAGCATTATCAAGAGTTCCACATGTAAATATATCAAAATCAGTTTATTGATAACCTGCCCCCTGAAAACAAATAACCTGACCAGCGGGGATACTTGAAGCACCATTATAGGTCAATCTGATTGTCCCTTCAGAATCAGCCCAATCATCAGGTGTTTCTCTTTCATAACCATTGTCAGTAAAGTCAATAGCAGTACCAGGAGCTATATCAATAAATGCAAATAAACAAATTTCATCATCAGAACCTGAACTTGTAGCTTGAGTATTGACAGCTACAATAGCAAGGTCACCAGGTAATAATACTGTGATTTCTTCTGGTGTTGCGCAATCAGAAACACCTTGCGACCAACTTGATCCGCTTCTAACGAACCATGTAAAGCAATACTCTACATCGTTTGTTAAACCTGTTACTATTTGAGGAGAGAAGTCACCTTTATAAACAACATAGCCTGTTCCATAAGATGTTCCTGAGCCATAAGCAAGATTTCCTGTATATGACGATCCATCACCTGTTGGCTGTGTTGTTATAGCACTACCTGCATTTGCAACAATAAGAACTTCATCATAGCAAGCAGAGTTAGGAGATGTCCATTGTAATTGAACCTGTGCGTTGTCTGCTAACGCAATTTGATTGGATACTTCACTGACGCCTAGTGATGATATTGATGTTGTTGGTTTAGAATCTGCCCAGATAGATGATGTGTTGTTTTTGTATGTGTAAGCTTTAATAGAATATGATTGTCCGGCTGTTAGACCAGTAACCGTAACACTATTACCATTACCATTATAAACTACATAACTCTTTGGAGTTGTGGTGCCATATTCATAACCTGATCCAAATATTGCATCTGCAGTGTAAGTTGATGCGTCGCCACTAACAGTGTGTGGTACTAACACATCATTTCGAACACCAATAATTACACCAGTATAATCTCCGGTTGGTGAATCCCAAGTTATTTCTGCAGTTGAGTTAGTCTGGCATGTAACCTGTAGATTTGTAATTGCACTTAATGTCGTTGTTTCATTTCCTGTTAGACTTGTTCCGTAGTATAATTCAGAACCTGGTAAGCAGTTATATTCATAAATAGCAAAATAATAAGTAGTCGAACCATCTAATCCACTAACAGTAACAGTTGAACCATTACCATTATAAACACAAATATTACCACTTCCTAAATCTGTTCCATCTGAAAATACATTTGTAGCTTCATAAGTATTTAAGTCAGTTGGTGTAAATGAAACAGCTGCACCTTCACGAGCGATTACAATTCTTTTTGCACCATCGCCATTTGTCCAATCTAATGTCATCTCACTAGCAGTAATAGATGAAAAGTTCAAACTTGACGCTTCAGTTGTTGGTGTAACACAACTTATACAATTGACAACTCCAGGTGTTCCATTGTTTTCAGCATTATTATCCCAGTTTGCAACCGGATAATTGTCATCATCGCATTGAGTAAATTCATAATTGAAGTCATTATCAAAAGGATCACCAGATGAACCAGCTTGGTCATATATTGCGCCTTCATCATCTTTTAAAATTACATAGCTGTTTGCATTATTTATGCTAAATGATGCTAAATAATCTTCGGTAATTGTATTTCCTGATCTCGCTGCAACAACAAATGCATCATTTGCGCCAATAATATCGCTGGCACCAAAAGTTACCGTTTCTTCCAAAGAACCTTCTTCATAATAAAGTAATTGCCATCCATCAAGGCTAATGCTATAACTTTCATTATTAGTTAATTAAATATATTCGTTGTCATAATCAGCATCATATCCTGTTCCGGCTAATTCAGAAATAAATAGTTCTGGTAGATCATTTGTATTACAGTTTCCTGTTAAGGGAGTACCATCTGTTTTATAATCCACATTAGCGCCAGTATTAGTGTAAGGAAAAACCTTAAAGTAATATGTCGTTGATTCAGTTAAACCAGTAAATGTTACAGTTTGCGTTCCATGTGCGATATTAGCAATGCTACCTTCTGAATCAGCTTGGGGTGTTCCATCCACTGGATCAGTAAAAGTACCAGTAGTATTAAAAAGAATGAGATAATAATCGGGAGCTTGTGCCCCGGCAACAGCGTCTGTCCAAGTGAAACTAATCGAATTGTAGGAGGTTGTTCCACATGCAAATGCAGTCGCATGATTTGTTGGTTCCGGGTCCGTTGTAGCTACTGTTCCACTAAGCTTAATATCGTCTATATAATAGTATTCTCCGGTTGAACATCCGACAGAACGTAATCTGACACTTATTTGAGTTTCGGTATCATCGATATCTACTGTCCATGGGTTTGTAGCCACAGTAGTAGGATTTGAAGCATTTGTTGTTCCGAATGCATAATTTGCATTACTATATCCATCTACTAGCTGCACAGATCCTGTTCCTGTCCATGTACTTCCATTATCATATGAAATATCAAGATATAGATCGTCTCCTGAGTCAACACCACTAAACGAATATGCAACAGATAATACAACATTTTCGTAGCTAGAAATATCAGTATTGTCAAGAGTTACTGATCCGGCAGCATCTATTCTGCCAGATTGACTGCCAACATATGACCTGTCTGTAGATTCTGTAACTGTTCCACTAGGTGTATAGTTCCATGTGTCTGCCGGAGTTGCCGGGTCCACTTCAAAACCTTGATAAACAATAGTAACCGGTGTGCTGGAAGATGCAACCTCACCATTGCATGTTACAGTTTGGCTTGTCGCACCTGTGCTTGTAGCAGAAATGTCTTCGTTATTATAAGTTGCTTCACTTAAACCAGCTTTTAGTCTTACATAAATTGTTGTTGTTGAAACAGAGCCTCCACTTTGAGTAAGCGTTATTGAATTTGTAAAACCACTGCCTGAAGTTTCGGATATCTCATAGTTTGTTGGGGCAGTTAATACGATATCAGCAGTTAGAAAATCACCTTCAACTGTAAATGTTTGTTCAGCACTTGGGCCAGCACCTTCAACATAGATAAACCCACTTAATGTTGAGGTTGAAACTGTTATTTCTGGGTCTGCAAGATCAACAACAACATCGTCTATATACACATTATTTCCATATTCAGAATGGAATAAGAAACCAATGTAAACATTACTTTGGTTTTCTGCCTCTGCAGGTAAAATATCTGATTGATCTGTCCAGCCATTTGTTGCCGAATATCTGTTGTAAAAAGTTAAATTATTCCAAGTAGTACCATCTGTAGACCATTGTGTTGTTACCCCTTCATTAGCATAAGATGAGTATCCGTCATCCTGATATAAAGCAAAACTTAATTCAATGTCTGATTCCCCAACAGTTGAGATAGGTGTAGAGATTAAACGAACTTCATCACCGCTATCACAGTTGTAAGAGTTGAATTTTACAAAATAAGTACCTTCGTCAGCAGTACTTAAACTTGGACCAGTTGATGTTGTTACATATGTTACTTCTGCATCAGCATCTGAATCTGTTACTGTTTCGTCTGACCAGCATGTAGGTATGCTTCCACCATTTTCAAATCCTTGTGAATAAGGGATGCTGGCAGTTGCACATGTAGTTGTGAATGTTCCCTGAGTTGTATAAACTCTACAACCACTGTTTTCTGCATAAGCTTTAAAGTAATAAACAGTTGATGCTGATAATCCGGAAACATTTACTGTAAATGCCCCGGTTGAGTATGGAGCTCCTGAAGTTTCTGATACTTCTGTTCCGGTACCTTCGGTAAAACCATCTGTTGTGCTCCATTCTATACCAATTTCTGTAATATTTGAACAACCTAAATCGGTAATATTACCACCAAGAACAGCAGTTGTAGTAGTAATTGAAGTGCTTGTTGGAGTATCTATACCCGGACCGGAGTTTACTCCACTACCTGTAGCAGCACAGTTTTCTGGGCTTGATATTCCACCACCATCAACTACTATATTACCATCATATGATTGTACTAATGACGGGTCAAATTTTACATAAATATCCTGAGAATATGCACCTCCACCTTGAGTCAGATTTAAAGAACTCGTATATGTTCCACCTGAGGTAGTTGAATATGTATATCCTGTTAAAGCTGCAACAGTTACATTATCAGTTGTTAGGTTTGTTCCGGTGATTGTAAAACTATTTGGACCAGCTGTTGTTCCAGTACAAACATCTCCAAAATCTGTTAAGCTTGAGAGTGAAATTGTGGGGCCTGCTGCAGAGCCAATAATTTTTATATCATCAAAAGCAAAATCTTCATCGCCAGCATTAACAGATACCGTAATTCGAATATCAATACTACTTCCTGTCGATCCGATACTATTTGAGAAGCTAGTTGCTGTTGATGATAAGGCAGTACCATCTCCAGTTCCATCAAAATCAGTGTCTTCTAAAAACCCAGTATTGTATGTTGAACCATCATTTTCAAATTGTAAAATAGTTGTCCATCCACCACTATCGAGGTTATACTAAATAATAACATAATCTGATGCATCAATTTTATCCGTATTGACATTTGCAAAGAGTCCTTTGATCTCTAGGTTTGTATAACCAGAGACGTCAATACTTGACCAGGTTAGTTGAGAAGGATTTGCGCTTCCTGTCCAACCTCCGTCATCAACATCTTGAGCAGCAAAGAAATTACCTGTGAACCCTGTGTAAGTTACATTGATATCAGCTCCATCTGTTGTCATAAAGTAATCTGCGGTACCATCACTACCTTCACCACCTGCTGTAACAGAATATGTTCCACTTGAAAAATCCTCAAGCCATATTGTTGTCTGCCCCAAACTAACACCACCAATCATCAATAATCCGATTAAAAAAGTAAAGAATTTTGTTATTTTTGTTCCTTTTGCAGACAATAAATAATTTCTCATCTCTTTAAAATTTTAGTTTTAAGAAGATAAGCATCTATGTAGCAAGTAACATCTGTGTAGTCTACCGTGTTATTTACGGTTTTTTGACATCTATGTAGTTAAACATGCATCTGTGTAGCTTAACTTTATAATATTTTATTTAATTCAAACTCGTATAAAGGGCTAATCCCTCAATTTACAAATATAACAAATATACAACAGCTAAATTCACCTAATGTTAAGTAATTGTAATCATTTTTACCAATTTTATACGATCTGTTATCAATAAGACGTATAATGTTGCTAATCAGATGCTTAAAATAGAGATTTTTTTTCAACAATTGTTGAAAAAAAATAATGTTTCAGCCAATAATTTTATATGAAATTTCGGATAATATTATGCTAATTCATATAAAGTGATAATATGTAAATATATTAGTCGAAATATTTCGTTTTTTTGAAGATTGTGCTTATAAACAATAAATTTTCTTGTTTTTGATATGTTTTACATGATTTATATGATTATTATCATGTTATTGTCCCTCTTTATTTGATTAGTGAGTGTTTATTTATTTTTCATTGAAAAGTTTTAGCTTATAAATGTTTTTGTCATGATTTTCATGAAAAAAATCCCGCCAAAAACTAATTATTTAATTTATTAGCCTATATCTGGTAGTCTGCTGATGTGAGCTTATGGATATTTGAGCTACTGGTCTTATTTGTTTCCCAAATGCAAGATTGCTTTTATTATTGTTTTACAAACCTTTTAAGAGTTTTTAAAGTGCATGTATTTAAAGAGATACAATATATTCCGCTATCGAGAAAGCTAATATCAATTGCATTTTTGGTATTAGTTTGAAAATCAAGATAATCTGATAGTACTATTTTACCTGAAATATCATAAACTTCATATTTAATTGGCCTTGTATGCTGTTGGTTTGATGTAATGTATAGTACATTCTTAGCTGGATTAGGTAATATGTTTATATCAGATGCATCAATAAAACAGTTTATCGAAATAATTTTAGATATCTGATAAGTTTTATCATAGTTTACTTGTTTTAATCTGTAATAGTTTTCTCCATCAAATTGTTTGTTATCTGTAAAGCTATAATTTGTTTTATTGTTTGAATTTCCTTGACCATTTATAAGTGCAATTTGGGACCAGTTATATGCATCAGAAGATTTCTCTAGAATAAAATAATCGTTGTTTGTTTCATTTGCTGTTGTCCACTTAATTTGAGTAGTGTTTTCAATACATGTAGCTTCAAATTTAATTAGCTCAATTGGTAGTGGGATAGCAGGATCCTTACCGCCAAAAGTAATTATACCCTGGCTCTTTGCTCCAAATGGAATACTTGTACTAGAGGATATACTTCCTGTTATTGTTGATTCGGATGTAGCATCACCACCAGCATCTTTCCAATTAGTGTCCCAATAAGCAACTGTTAAATGTTCGAGTTGGGAACCATTATTACAGAAATCGTGTATCTCGCATGTATTATTGTTTTTCCAATATAATGAAATATCTAAATCCTGAGATGAGTTTACCAGCCAGTATTCGCGTCCACTTGTGTGGGTTAGAGGTGCGCCGTGTGAATAATCAACTTCTGGAGTGCTGAATGAATATTTAACATTGACAGTCGTTGCTGCAGCAGGATCAGCAGTAAAGGGAGCCCAAATTTTGTAAGTTTGAGGATCACTAGGTAAACCAAGGTCTCTGTTAACGACATCACCTGTAGGAAAAGTAAATGGAGTACTAAAATTAATTTTTTCAACGGTTCCGTCAACAAAACTAGTACCTGTTCCTTCATTTGAACTTGCAGTAAAACCAAAAATAAACTTATTTGTCCCGGTGTTTACAATTCCGTTGGTAAATGTTGCCGAATTAGCAACAGTTAAATCATCTAAAAGAATAATGTCAGAATCTCCACTATTAATATTATTAAAGATAATATCATCAAATGCTGTTCCATTACATTTTATTGATTGCTGTTCATCTGAAAGAAATGATACTTCGGAATCAAAAAAGGCAGCATTATCATTGTTGATACAATTTCCATAAAATTGAATTGTTGCAGCTCCTATAGTGCTAAAGTCTCCATTGTTAAGAAAATCTCCATTAACTTCAAGATTATTTCCGGCGTATAAATATAAATCATAACCACTATCAATTGTTAAATTGTTGCAAACTGCATTGCCAACATTATCTATTTCATCATAATTTAAAGGAGAAGAATTTTTGATAACAACATCAGTTCCTTCATCCGGAACTGTTAAATCATGCCAATTTCCACAATCAAACCAGTCGGTATTTTGAGTACCTGTCCAGATACCACTTTCGAAATCGCCATTATCAATACTGATAGTTAAACCTGTTGTTCTGTGTTGAGGAGATGCATTATCGTAATTGAAATCGCTGCTATATACTTGCCAGTTTGCTTCGTTATTAAATCTGGTTATCCATTCTAGCTTTGTTGCACTTGTTAATGAGCCAGTGTATTTTATTCTTGAATTATAGGCTTTTCCTGTTACATCAGTATTAAAGCAGTCGCAACCTGGATATAAATCAGATTTATTATAAGAAATTCCTGTACCCCAGCCTGTAGCAGTGAAACCATAAAAAACATTACCGGTATAAACATCATCATCGTTATCAGGATCGGTAGTCAGGTCATTTTCTAACCATGCACCACCCTGCATAAGCCATATTTCGTCAAATGGATTGATGTTAAAACCAAGACCTTGGCTTGTATTTAACATTTCAATACTCCAGTTTGCCCCTAACTGGTCCACACCATTAACATAGACATCAAAATCACTTTCGCTACTTCCCATACCAGCATTTTTTAAAATAGTAATACTGGTACCGGCTGGTAAAGTCCCACCCGAAATACGCTTCAATCTAATTACTCCTTCAATAGTACCCCAGCTGTCAGGGTTTTCTTCCTGCCAACCATTGTCAGTAAAATCAATAGTTGTTCCTTTGAGAATATCAACAAATGAAATAAATGTAAACTCTTTGTAATAGCTATTGACACCAATTATTGCGAGATCTCCTTTTGTGAAAATTGTCCCATTATCAGGATATAGAATTAATTCTACACCTTCTGACCATTCGTCATTACTTCTTGTAAATATTTTTGCATAATATGTTTCTCCATTTGTCAAACCGGTAATTGTTGATGAATTTCCTGTTCCTGAATAGACAACAAACTCACCGCTGCCAATATCTGTTCCTGAACCAAATGTTGAATTTGCATTGTAACTTGAACCATCACCAGTCGGGCTTGAACTTACCGCTGAATTATGCTTACAGACAACCAAAATATCATCATAACAATCTGTAGGATTTGTCCAATACAAGTCTGATTCAGCATTTGAATCGTATCTTGTTGCAGAATTTATCTGTGGAACATAAACATTGTGAATTGATGCTAATTGACAATCAATATCGTCAGACCAATAGTTTCCGGTATATGTGTATGCCTTAATATTGTATGTCTCACCACTAGTTAAACCGCTTATAGTAAGTGAGTTTCCAGATCCTTTATATACAACATAGCTAGAGGGAGGCTCTGCTATTCCAAATTCTGTTCCTGAACCAAATTCTGCATTTGCAATTAGTGTTGAAGTGTCAGTTCCATCTGTAATTTCGTGTGGATAAAATGTATTATGATGCCTGATTGCAATTATAACGCCATCATAGCTGCCAACAGGTTCTGTCCAGCTTATTTCTGCACTGGTATTGGTTTTACAACCTACAGTTAAATTAGTTACTTCCGGTATAATTACCTGTCCATTACATTCAACATATTTACTATCTGCCTCACTGCTTGATAAAACAATATCTTCTAAATTGTATTCGGAAGGTATAAGTCCTGATTTTAAACGAACATATATCGTAGTTGTTGTTACTGTGTTGGAAACCGGAGTCAATGATATTGATCCTGAGAAAGTAGAATTGTCTTCAGAAATTTCATAATTCGTTGGAGCATTTATAACAATATCGTCAATCAAATAATTTCCATTGACAGTAAATTGTTGTGAGGTGCTTGGTCCGCTATTATAATTGTACTCAAAGCCATTTAGTGTTGTTTCCGAAATATTTATTATTGGTTTATATACTGTTCCATTACATGTAACTGTCTCACCGTCATTATAATCACATGTTATTGTAATATCTTCATTATTATATGTTCCTTCTGATAGACCGGCTTTTAATCGTACATATATTGTTCTTGTTGCTACTTTATTTTCTGTTGGAGATAAAACGATAGAATTTGTAAAACCGGATCCTGAAGTTTCTGAGATTTCGTAATTGGTAGGTGCAGTTATTGTTAGATTTGATACTAAATAATCACCTTTGATTGTAAAGGTTTGTTCAGTGCTTGGGCCATTGGTAACACTATAATTAAGACCGGATATGCTGGTGATAGGACAAATTAAATTCGGTCTTTTAATTGTGTAAACTAAACCGTCAGTAGCATTTGAAACTTCATGCGGAGTTAAACCATCATCAACTGTATAGGTCAAATTACTGCAAGGGATTGCACTTGTTTGAAAAGTGTTTTCGTCAGTTGCATAAGTGTTCACTTCGTGTACAAGGCAAAAATATTGTTTGTTATCTGATAAGGTAAATGGTTCAAGAAAAGGATCATCTGCATTAAAATCATACAAATATGTGCCTAAACTTGGATGATAACCTCTAAAAGGGGAAGTATAGGTCATCGACGCATAATCGATATCCCATAAATAAATGAATGTTTCAAAATCATTAGCATCAAACGTATTTAAAATTTCTATAGCATTTATTGTAACTTCTGTTGAAATAGCTTCGATTGAAAACAGATATAAAATGGGATTTTCTCCTAATAAAATTGTATCACCGTATGCAGATAGATCATAACTTTCAACAATTAATGCCGGTTTTGTAATTCTGATATCATCAATATGGAACTCTTCGGATGCATCGAGTGAAGTAAAACGTATATAAAGTGATGAAGTTTCTGGAATAAACCCAGAAAGACTTACATAATGCCATGATGTAGTTGAGCTAGGACCTGTAGGATAAATTCCGCCTGTACTTACATTAGTCCAGCTTGAGCCATCAGTACTATAGGATACTTGTAAATTTGTGCCATTGTCTCCTCCAGTACTTTTCTTTATCCCAAAAGATAGTTCCAAATAACTAAACCCAGTTGTATTAATTCCTTCGATTTGAAAATATTCGCCTGAACTGTTTAAATAAACATTGCAATTTCCTGAATTATCTCCATATGCTGCAAAGTATCCGTCCGATTTGTCTGAATCGCTCATCTCACCGGTTCCTGACATTGTGAGCTCATCATTGTCATAATAATCGTTAGTTTCCCATGTGCTAATAGATGTTTCTAAATGGCCATCCATTGTTTCAATAAAAACAACTTGAGCATTTAAAGAAAGTGATAATATAATTGTAAATAATAATTGTCCTAATTTTATAATATTCTTTGTCATATAATTTTATGCAAAAGTGTAAAAAGTTTTGTATTTGAAATTAATGCTAATATCCTGATTATTACAAATATACGATAATATTTGTAAAATCATAAATCCCCCACTTATATTTTTCAACATCTGTTGAAAAGTTTTATTCTTTAAATTGTACTAATCTCGTATAAAAAAAATTGATTTAATTACTTTTGTTGAAACTATAAACTTAAAAATCTAATGCAGTCACCAATTAAATTTTTTGCAGGTTCAGCCAGTCGTTATTTGGCCGAAGAAATCGTTAAAGGATATAACAAATCTCAGGCAGAAATGCATATTGCAGCAGGGAATAGTACTGATACCTTACAACAGTATGAGCTTGGTAAAAGTAGCTTTACTCGTTTTAGTGATGGGGAATTTATTACAAGTCTTGATGAATCAGTTCGTGGATGTACAGTATTTTTAATTCAGAGTACTTTTCCACCAGTTGATAATTTATTCGAACTAATGTTAATGATTGATGCTGCAAAAAGAGCATCAGCATATAAAGTTGTTGCAGTAATACCTTATTTTGGTTTTGCTCGTCAGGACAGAAAAGATAAACCACGTGTTGCTATTGGTGCTAAATTAGTTGCAGATTTGCTGACAGCTTCTAAAGTTGATAGAGTCATGACTATGGATCTTCATGCAGATCAGATTCAAGGATTCTTTAATGTCCCTGTAGACCACCTTTATGCATCTTCACTTTTTGTACCATATTTAAGAAGTCTTGAATTGGATGATATGGTTATTGCTTCACCTGATATGGGTGGTTCTAAAAGAGCTAAAGCTTACTCGCACTTCCTTGGTTGTGATATGGCAATTGCACATAAATCAAGAGAAAAAGCTAATGTAGTAGGTGAGATGATGATTATTGGAGATGTTGAGAATAAAAATGTTATCATTATGGATGATATGGTAGATACAGCCGGTACTGTAGCTATGGCATCAGATATAATGATGGAAAAAGGTGCAAAATCTGTTCGTGTTGTTGCAACACATCCTGTTTTATCAGGCCCTGCTTACGAAAGAATAAATAAATCCTCTATTGTTGAGTTTATTACAACAAACTCTATCCCGATAAAAGAAGGAAAATCAGATAAGATTAAAGTTATTTCAATATGTGACCTATTTGGTGATATTGTCAACAAAGTATATAACTTTAGAAGTATTAGTGGAAGTTTTATAATATAATTTAATCGGTGGTTTCGAGACGCATTTCGTACCTCAATGCCCTCAACCACCTTCCATAGAATTAGGTAAGGTGGTTGAGGCTCTCGAAACCACCGATTAGTTATTTTATCTCCAATTTTTTCATTATTTTCTGCATATCCTCTTTGAGATTTGCTATTTCATTATGTAGTATTTCTTCCGAATCTGGAGGATTTGGCATTTCCGGGCTTATATAATTGACGAATTTCCAGATTTCTTTAATGTCTGAAGCATCAATTGTATAGGGTTCGTATTCGGGATTTAAAGAATAAACCCCTAGTTTCTTTTGTGATTTTAACTTATTCTCAACACATTTAAATACAATTCCATCATCAAGAGTTAAAACAATGCATGCGTCACCATCTTTAAGTGAAAACCAATTTTGAATAAATTCTCCTGTTACATATGACTTATCCGGAATTGGAAGCATGGAATCTCCACTAATTTGAAATGTCCTATATTTTTTATCTTTTGATAGAAAAGGTAGTTGAAAACTGGGAAGAACCTTTATAAACTCAGGATCAGCAAAACCTCTGGTATAACCTGCTTTAGCTTTAATGTTTACAAGCTCAATATTTTCATTGTTTTGAGCGTCTACAGTATTTGTTAATACTCTTATCAGAGAACCTTCTATATAAGCGTCATTACCTGATTCAATAAGTTTAACTTCACTATCGCGTAATTTTGAAAGGTCAGTCTTTAATAATATGTCAATACTTACTGAATAATATTTACTTATTCGAATTAATATCTCGATAGATGGATAGCTAACATTGTTTTCATAACCCGAATATGTTGGTCTAGGTACATTAATAGCACTTGCAACCTCACCTTGAGTGCGTTTTCTTAATCTTCTTAAAGTCTTTAGATTATTCGATAGGTTCATACTTTTTATTTACAAATATATGAAATGATTTTGAAATAATCAATTAAGTGATCTTTATTTAATCAACAAATTAGAGTTAAAAAAAGACCCTAACGGGTCTTAAATATTTTTATTGAACTGTCAGATTTATTTCTTGCATTTTTTCAGGAATCTCTACATCATGAGCATTTCCTTCAAAATCGATTCTTTGAAGTCCTGTAATACTAACTACGATTACATCATCAGTTTGTGCATTTTCCTGAAGGTTTGAAAGATCAATCTGATTGTTTGAGTAATCAGATTCAACAATTATACTGTTTAGTTCTTCTTCGCCTCTCATTTGCTTTGCTGTGAAAGAGGTGATTACATATTCAGAGTCTTCAGGGAATAGCTCAGCAAATTTATCATCTGCAACAACTTCAACAACAACAGCAGTTACATTCTCGATATCATAATCTTGAATAACATTTGTTTCAGCATTGAAGAATCTAACCTGAGGAGCAGGTGTTTTATCTGCAACTTCAAATTCTTTTGTTCCGCCTTCTTCTTCAAAACTAACGATCATACTTATTGAATTACTTGCTTCGTAGGGTACAAGACCAACACCTTCTGTTTCCATATAGGCATCGCCAGCATCGTTGTCGATATATACAAGTGCATCTGCAATATCAATACCTTCAACATCAACAGTTAGCATATTCTTGCAATTAGGCATAAGCTGACCATATTCATCAAGAATAGATGATTTTACAGAAATCTTGTCACTTTCAACGCCTTCTTTGTTAATTTTTCTTTCCTGGTTGTTACATGAAATAATTATCAAACTTAGCATTGCTAAAGTTATAATACTAATTAAATTTCTTTTCATTTTCGTAGCATTTATTTTGTTTGTGCAAATATATAAGATTTTTAAAAACCCTACAATTATTTAAAAATATTTTAGGTTCGTAGGCTAAAAATAGCTACTGGTTACAAAACCATTAGCTAGGAAGAGTGTTTTATCCTTAATAAATCACTGATATTTATCAAGCAATAATTACACAAATATCATTTTTATTTAAATTAAATTTAATTAAATTTGCTGTGAAGAAAATTTCAAAACGTATTCGGAATATTTATTAATTGATTATTAGATGAAAACAACAGCTTTTACAAAATTTCATATTGCTGCAGGAGCCCGTATGGCTGAATTTGCAGTATACAATATGCCAATTGAGTTTACCGGAATTAATAATGAACATATAGCTTGTCGCGAGAAGATAGGTTTGTTTGATGTGTCTCACATGGGAGAGTTTTGGGTTAAAGGTCCCAAGGCATTTGCATTTATTCAGAAAGTAACAAGTAATAATGTAGCTGATTTGTTTGACGGGAAAGTGCAATATTCATGTTTCCCTAATGATCAAGGCGGTATTGTTGACGATTTGTTAGTTTACAGATTTTCAGAAGAATCTTATCTTTTAGTTGTAAATGCTGCAAATATTGAGAAAGATTGGAATTGGTGTGTTAAGAATGCAGAGGAAATGGGTTTGAAAATAGGTGAAGAATTACAAAATGCATCAGATAATATTTGTCAACTAGCTGTTCAGGGTCCTTACGCTCTCAAAGCTATGCAAAAACTAACAAACGATAATGTTATTGATATGGAATATTATACTTGTAAACAAATTAGTTTTGCAGGTATTGGTGAAGTGATATTTTCAACTACAGGTTATACTGGTGCTGGTGGCTGTGAGATCTATGCATATAATGCAGATGGAGACAAACTTTATAATGCTGTTTTAGAAGCAGGTAAAGAGTATGGTATTGAGAATGTTGGGTTAGGTGCAAGAGATACTTTAAGATTAGAAATGGGATTCTGTATTTACGGTAATGATATTAATGATACAACTTCACCAATAGAAGCAGGTTTAGGTTGGATAACCAAGTTCGTTGAGGGTAATGACTTTATTAATAGAGAATATCATGAAAAACTAAAAGAAGATAAACCGACAAAAAGGCTTAAAGGTTTTGAAATGATAGATAGAGGTATTCCACGTCAACACTATTTAATTTATGATGCTGACGATAATGAAATTGGAGAGGTAACCTCAGGAACAATGTCTCCTATGATGAAAAAGGGTATTGGAATGGCATACCTAAAAAGCGGATACGGAAAAGTTGGAACTGAAATATTTATTGGAGTTCGTAATAAGAAATTAAAAGCTCAAGTAGTAAAACTCCCTATTTATATAGACCAAAAACCAGCTGTAAAATAATATATAAATAAGCTTCTCAATAATGGGGAGCTTATTTTAATTTATAGGTAAATGAAAATAATTTGTGTAGGTAGAAATTACAAGAATCATATAAAAGAATTAAATTCTGATTTTCCTGATAGACCTGTATTCTTTTTGAAACCTGAATCGGCGGTTCTAAGAAATAATGTATTTTTTCTTCCCGATTTTTCTAAGAATGTGCATCACTAAATTGAGATTGTAATCAGAATTAATAGATTAGGAAGACATATTCAGGCTAAATTTGCAGACAGATATTATGATGCTGTTGGTTTAGGCATGGACTTAACTGCTCGTGACCTTCAACAAGACTGCAAAGATAAAGGACTCCCATGGGAAATATCTAAAGCTTTTGATGGTTCTGCAGTATTATCAGAATTTATACCTATTGAAGAAGTAGATGATATTAATAATTTGAACTTTTCATTGCAAAGAAATGGAAAGATAGTTCAAAAAGGAAATACCTCTGATATGATTTTTGGCTTCTCTCAGATAATAGAATATGTTTCAAAATTTATGACACTTAAAATAGGAGATCTGATTTTTACAGGAACTCCTGCAGGTGTTTGAAGAATGGAATCGGGAGATGAGTATAATGCATATTTGGAGGATAAAGAAATGATCAGTTTAGATGTAAAATAAATTAAGAATAAAATTATTTTAAACGCTTTTAAAAACGAGTAAATTTTATTATTTTTGAAAAGAACAATTTTTAGCTAATTATTATCAAAGAATGGAATTATTAAACAAAATTAAAGAAAATGCACGTAAGCATTATATGCGTATTGTGCTACCCGAGGGGACAGAAATCAGAACATTAAAAGCAGCCGATCAGATTATTGCTGAAAGACTAGCAAAAATTGTTTTAATTGGAAATCCTGAAGAGATTAAGAAACTTGCAGTAGAAAATAACCTGACAAATATTGCAGAGGCTAAATTAGTTGATCCGTTAGATCATGAGAAAAAAGAATCATATACTGATTTATTGGTTGAAATTCGAAAAAGTAAGGGATTAAGCAGAGAAGATGCAGCTAAACTAGTTGAGAATCCGCTTTATCTTGCTGTACTTATGATTAAAGCTGGAGATGCTGATGGTGAAGTAGCTGGAGCAGATAATGCAACAGGTGATGTGTTAAGACCTGCTTTTCAGATTGTGAAAACCTTACCAGGCATTAGTGTTGTATCGGGAGCATTTATTATGATTTTGCCGGATAAGCAATTTGGCGAAGATGGTTTAATGGTTTTTGCTGATTGTGCAGTACATCCAAATCCAACTGCTAAGGAGTTAGCTGAGATTGCTGTTGCAACAGGTCATACAACCAGAGCAATTGCTGGCTTTGAACCAAAAATAGCTATGTTGAGCTTTTCGACTAAAGGTAGTGCTAAACACTAAATGGTTGATAAAGTTGTACAAGCAACAATGATTGCAAGAGAAATGGCACCTGATATGAAAATTGACGGAGAATTACAAAGTGATGCAGCTATTATACCAGCTATTGGAAGTAAAAAAGCTCCTGATAGCGAAATTGCAGGGCAAGCAAATGTGTTAGTTTTCCCAACTCTTGAAACTGGAAATATTGCATATAAACTTGTTCAGAGAATGGCAAAAGCAGAAGCTGTAGGCCCTGTATTGCAATGGATGGCAGCACCAATAAATGACCTTTCAAGAGGTTGTTCAGTTAGTGATATAGTTAATCTGGTTGCAATAACTGCAAACCAGGCTAAAGCAATGAAGTAATAAAAACCGAATGTTAAATCTAAATAAAATCCAAAAATGAACGTATTAGTCCTAAATTGTGGCAGCTCATCAATCAAGTATCAATTATTAGAGATGTGTGAAAATCCTGAAGTTAGAGCCAAAGGTATTGTTGAAAGAATTGGCTTAAGTGTTGGATGCCTTGCTCATAAAAACGATAGAAACGAAAAATTTGAAACTGAAACAGAAGTTCCAAATAATACAGTTGGAATTAAACTGGTTCTTGATGCACTTATTGATAAAGACCATGGTGTTATTGAATCTTTAGATGAAATAAAAGCAGTTGGACATCGTGTTGCTCACGGTGGTGAATATTTTACTCAAAGTGTTGTTCTTGATGATGATGCTATTGGTAAAATTGAAGCATGTTGCGATTTAGCTCCTCTGCATAATCCAGCACACTTGTTAGGAATGAGAGCAATTCTAGATGTACTTCCACAAGTTCCTCAAACTGCAGTTTTTGATACTTCATTTCATCAAAGTATGCCAGCAAGCTCATATATGTATCCATTACCATATAAATTATATGAACAATATAAAATTAGAAGGTATGGTTTTCATGGAACAAGCCATAAGTTTGTTGCAGAAAAAGCATGTAGGCTTTTAGACTTGAATATGAACGAAAAGAAGATTATTACATGTCACTTAGGTAACGGAGCTTCTATTACTGCTATTAAAAATGGAAAATCGGTTGATACTTCCATGGGATTTACACCGGTTGAAGGTCTTATGATGGGTACAAGAACAGGTGACCTTGATTTAGGTGCTTTATTGTTCATTATGGAAAAAGAAAACCTTTCTGTTAGCGAAGCAAATTCATTTATCAATAAAAAATGTGGTACTAATGGATTTTCAGAAATTTCTTCTGATATGAGAGATCTTGAAGCTGAAGCAGATAAAGGTAATGAAAGAGCTCAATTGACTCTTGATATGTATGCTCACAGAGTGAAAAAATATATCGGTGCTTATGCTGCTGTAATGAACGGTGTTGATTTGATTATTATGACAGGCGGTATTGGTGAAAACTCTTATGATACACGTAGAATGGTTCTAAGTGAAATGTCATATCTTGGTGTAGAATTTAATAATGAGATTAATCAAGGACTTAAAGGTAAGGATACTGTATTAAGTATGCCTGATTCGAAAGTAAAAGTTATGACTATTACAACTAACGAAGAATTAGTTATTGCTATGGATACAGTTAGATTGGTATTTGGAGAATAATTCTATATTTTATTTTGTAAAGGCTGCCATTTTGGTAGCCTTTTTTTATTTTTGGATTATGAAATTTGCAGAACGCTCAAGTTTAAATAAAATATTACTTTTACTTTACCTTACGTTTACTATTTTAGCTCCTTTATCAGTAGTTCTATTTAGTGTTAGTGGTGCTGATAATAGTTTTAACGATTCTCGGTTTTTATCCGGAGCGTTTAATATTATGTTCTTTTTTATTGGTTTACCTGTTTTTATTACCTATATGGTTAAAATTACCAACTATAGGTTTCCGTTAAAAAACAAAAGTGCAATCTTAATGATTTTGTCTTTTGTAATTTTTCTTATTTATACTATTATCTTTTACCCTGATGAATTATTTGAATCTTTGGAAAGGGGAGGTCTAATCTTTTATATTGCTTTGAATATTATTTTCTTCATTGGACTTTTTGGAAGAGTGTTTTTTGAGAATAAAAAAATTAGGATTTTAGGAAAGATTATGGCTTTTATGGTAGTTATTTTGATTTTCTTTTATCCACCTGCATATTTATTGGCGTATTTGATTGATATCTCTGTAAATAACTCAGACGATTATATCGGAATTTTAGAACTTGTTCTTAGTTTGTTATTAATATTTGGAATGCATTTACCTCTACTTAGAAAGATGGAAAAACTAGGTGAATTATAAAGTTTTTATTCTCTAGGATCCTGTTTAAATGGCATTTTTGCAAGCTTTTGAGCTCTTAATACAGGATAATCAAACTCTACATCAATAATTCCAAGCATTAAATAAACCCCGCCACCTTTAAATGGATATTCTTTAAGTGTATCAGGAAAATGAACAGAATCGTAAAACTTACCTTCCGAATCTATCCAGGTCATAAAATTCATTATCTGACCATTATGAGTTTTTACATATTTTAGGCAAACAAATATTCCCAACATTCTGACAGTTTTACCACGATTCTTTAGCATGTCTTTAAATTTGACTTCACCTCTGTATTTTGTTTTTAAAAGGTCAAAAAAACTTATGCTAACAGGAAAACCAATAAGTTAGATTTCATCATATGCATCTTCAATACTTGACTTTATAAGTTCCGGGAGTTTGTATTCTGATTCTGCAACTGAAAATAAACGTTTTTGATTGTCATAAACTTTGATTTTTTCTTTGGATTTGTTTAGACAGGATTTCCACATTAGTTCTGCTTTTGATTCACCTGTGAAACTAAAGGCTCCGCAACGAATTAAGATGTTTAATTGTTCGTCAGGTATTTGGCATCTGTTTTTAAAATCATCAAAAGATTTAAAATGTCCGTTTAGATTTCTTTCAAAAATGATATGGCTAATTAATGCCTTCTCTAGACTTTGAATGTGAATAAAACCAATATAGATATTTTTACCGGAGATACTTGTCAGGTATTCGCTTTGGTTTATACATGGAAGTTTTATTGTAGCACCAAGGCGTTGTGCTTCATGAAAATACACCCATGTTGAATAATATCCACCAAAGTTATTTATTACAGCAGTCATGAATTCAAGAGGGTAGTAGGTTTTAAGATAAAGACTCTGGTAGCTTTCGACAGCGTAAGATGCTGAGTGTGCTTTTGAAAATGAATATCCTGCAAATGATTCTATCTGTCTCCATAGCTCAATACTTATTTTCTCAGGTCTGTTGCTTTTTTGACAAAGCTTAAAAAATTTATCTTTAATACTATCAAATTGGGCTCGTGAGCGAAATTTTCCACTCATAGCCCTTCTTAGTACATCAGCATCGGCAAGGTCCATTCCTGCATAGTGGTGACATACTTTAAGAACATCTTCCTGATATACCATAACCCCAAATGTTTCGCTTAATTGTTGCTCCATTACTGGGTGTAGGTATTCAAAGCTTCCTGGATTATTATATCTTACTATATATTCTTTCATCATTCCCGATTTTGAAACTCCCGGTCGAATAATGGAACTGGCAGCTACAAGAGTTAAATAATCCTGACATTCCAGCTTGCTTATAAGCCCACGCATTGCAGGACTCTCAATATAAAAACAGCCTATAGTATTTCCTGTAGATAAATAGCTATTTACTGTATCATCTTTTTTGAATTTTTCTACATCACGAATATCTATTTCAATATTCTGATTTTTAGAAATAATTTCTACACAATCTCTAATATGTCATAAACCTCTTTGTGAAAGAATGTCAAACTTCTCAAATCCGAGATCTTCGGCAACGTACATATCCCACTGTGTTGTTTGAAATCCTTTTGGAGGCATGTCCAGTGCAGCATAATAATATATGGGATTGTCGCTGATTATAACTCCCCCTGCATGAATCGTTCTGAGATTTGGGAAACCCGATAAATCAGATGCAGTTTCAATTATCCTTTTATGAATACCATCCTTGTTTTTTACCAATTGTGGTGTTTTTGCCAGAATGTCGAGCTCTTCTTTTGGTAATCCATTTACCTTTCCCAGCTCCCGGAGTATCGACCTTGTTTTAAATGTACTCATTGCTCCAAGTAAAGCAGTGTTTTCTGTACCATACCTTTTAAAGATATACTTAAATACATCATCTCTGTCACGCCATGAGAAGTCGATGTCAAAATCGGGGGGGCTGCTGCGTTTTGGGTTTAAAAACCTTTCGAAATATAGATTTAATTCAATAGGATCAACATCTGTTATTCCCAAACAATAAGCAACTATACTATTGGCTCCGCTGCCACGGCCGACATAGAAGTAGTTTTTAGATTGTGCATACTTTACAATATCATGAGCAATCAGAAAGTATGAAACAAATTTTAGCTTGATTATAATATTGAGTTCGGACATTAATCTATCGTATGCGAGTATGTTATGAGCTCCGTATCGATTTTTCAAGCCTTGTTCATAAAGATTCTTTAGCATTTGAACATCAGTATTGAAACTCTTTGTAAAGAGTTTTTTATTTTTGTGATTTTTGTCAAAAATCAGACTGCATGATCTTAGTAATTTAAGCGTATTGCTTAGTATTTCAGGATAGTCTTCATAAATTTTGCGCATATAGGAGGGGTGTATAAAAACCTCTCCGGATGTAGCATGAAGATCTGTAGGGAGTTTAGATATTAAAGTATTATTATCAATTGCACGTAAACTCCTAAAAAGTTCAAAATCTTTGATATTTCGAAAACTAATGCTGTGTAATGCAAGCATCTTGCTTTTGAATTTTATTAAGTCCGATCTTAACAATCGCTTTATGTCAGTGGGAGTAAGGCCAATAAATTCATTATCACCCAAACCTTTTTTATCAAAATCTTTAAAAGGATATACAATATATGTGTCATTAAATATCGGAATATTGTCTTTTCGCTTTCCTCTGATATTTATATCACTTAGAAATTTGTTTATTTATGCAAGACCATGATTGTTACGTGCAATTAATATAAATAATTGTTTGTTGTTTTTGTCTCTGATATCGACACCGGCAACAGGTTTAATCCCATTTTGTCTGCATGCGAAATAAAATTGAGGTATTCCTGAAGTATTGTTTATGTCTGTTAAGACTATTGTTTCAACATCGTGCTTCCTTGCATTTTCTGCTAATTGCACAGGCGACAATGTTCCATGTCTTAAACTATAATATGAATGACAATTAATAAACATGATTATAAAATAATCTTTAATAGGACTATAATATAATCATAAACTTGACTTGAACAAAATTATTTTTTATTTAGCAAAAAAAAACTGCCCGAAGGCAGCTTTAATGTTAATTTGGATACTTGTATTTACATTTTAACCCTTGTTTTGGTATTAAAGTATGGATCGCAAAGGTGTATTTCTACATCCATACCGTAGAAAACTTCGTCAGACATCTGTTTTGCGTATGTTTTTGCTATTTCTTCAAATTCAGGATCATCCCAGGTATCTTCGTCAACAACCATTTTAAATATATAAGCATCGTCATCGTAAACAAATACTATACTTTTAGTTGTTCCATCAGTAAAACCTGTTTCTATTAGGAAGTTTCCAAGATCATTAACTTCACTTTTAGTAATAGTGTAATCGTATTCGATTTCAGTTCCGTCAAAAACTTTCATTTCATACTCATCATCAAAATCATAATCTTCATCATCATAATCTTCCATTTCAATAACTTCGATTGTTTCAAGTTGATCATCACATAAGTGTACCTCAACTTCATCACCATCAAAAACTTCTTCAGAAAGTCCCATTGCAATGATATTTGCAAGTAATTCTACTTCAGGATCATCTTCGTGACCTTCTTTGATTACCATTCTAAACTGATAAGTGTCGCCATCTTTTGTGATTTGTGCAGTTCTTTCACCACCTTCTGTTAATTCCAGTTCCTGAAGGTATTCACCAACAGCTTCAGCGTCGTCTTCAGATACTTCATCGGTATAATAAAGTTCCATATCATCAATAGTCAACTTTGTACCATAATTGTTACAAGACCAAAATCCCATCAAGAGGACAATTAAGCCGATAAAAATTAAATTCTTTTTCATGTCTATTTGTGTTTAATTAGTAAATATTAATTATTGTAAAAGTATGTAACTTGGCTTAGACCTAAATCATTGCAAATATCTACCTGCAGAGTTTCGCAAAATACGACTTTGTCAAATATTTCTTGACCCATTTCTTTTACCTTAGATTTAAATCCACTATCTTCATAATCCTCTTTTGCAACATATAATTGAATATGGAACCATAATTCATCTCTTAAAAAAATAACTTGTTGAATTTTGTTGTCCAAATATCCTTTTTCGTTTAAATAGTTTCTAAGGCTTTCTATTTGAATATCAGTGACATTATTGTCATATTGCCAATCTATGCCATCAAAGTTTCTCATATTATATCCCAAATTTATACCTTCAATCATTTGAACTGTTTTTAATGTTTCAAGTTCATTATTACAAAGAACAATTTCAACTTTTTCTCCACTAAAAACTGAAGATGATAATTGTGAAGCAAATAGTTCTACCAGGTCAATAAAACCTTCATCTTTTTCATAACCTTCTTTTACAGGCATTTTAAATTGATACTTGTCTTCAGATTTTGATATATATACTGTCTTTTTACTACCATCTGTAAAATCAGCTTCTATTAAGAACTGACCAAGTATTTCAACCTCTTCTTCATTAAAATCTTCGGAATAATGTATTTCAGTTCCATCGAAACTAAGTTTCAATTCATTTGAATCATCTGTTTCTTTTGTGGTATTATTAGTATCACTGCATGATACAATAGCAAAAAATGGGATAGCTAATAGGAATAATAAAATGTGTTTTTTCATGGTATATTTTAGTATAAAATAATTATGTTATAAAAATATAAAAAAAAGTTTATACTGAAATATTAAATGCTTTGAAATATTAACGTGTTATTAACTAAAAAAAGCAGCCTAAGCTGCTTTTAATTATTATTGAATTACTAATTTCATCGTTCGAAGGCCATCGTCTGATAATATACTTACAAAATATACACCGGGACTCATGCCTTGAGCAGAGAATTTATTCTCTTTAATATTTTGAACTGATTGGATTCTTTTACCGCTGATATCAGTTAATATGATTTGATAATTTTCTATAAGTTCAAGACCATTAATTGTAAAGTAATTGTTTGTTGGATTAGGAGATAGAAATAATTCGTCCAATAACTTATTTGTAATATTTGATGTACATTCTTCTGGTACTAACTCAACTGGCACAAAAGGTGATTGACAAGGATAAGTGCTTATTTCCCAGTCATAGAAATAGTAGTAGTAGTCTGTTGGTCCTGTACTTGCACTACTTTCTTTAATGCTAACATAGTTTTCAATATTGTAATGATAATTTAATGCAGATCCCTCGTTGGTTCTCCATAGGTCTGGACTACCCATTCCTACTAATTGTAGGTTTTCACCAATAGGAACATCAAAATTCAGAGTTACTCTAGATACACCATCAACACAATAAACTGTTTTTTGCTCAATAATTTGTTGATTACTGTTTCTTAAAGCTACGAGCCTTCCACCAGCCCCGTCAGCATTTACTTCAACCGATTGTAAAATAAATGGTGAATATGCATCAAATACTAAATAGTGGATATAACTTTCATTTCCAAAATATCCTCCATTTGTAGTATTGTTTGTAGCGCCAACATTATAAACTTCACCTGGTAGCATTTCTCTAATGTAATAAGTAGTTGCTTCAGTTATAGCATCGTGATCCCATGTATTACCAGAATAAATAGGAGATTCATCTGTAATTTCTTCGTACCACTGTGCTTCACCTTCTAAATCTAACTCAATAATGAAATTGGTGTTTGAGCATGCTTGAATTGGATCTAAAATAGGAGCATCTGGCATATTTATTATTATATAATCTTCTTTTAATAAAGTATTTTCACCATATGAGTTGTTTACTGTTAGAGTAACATCGTAAGTTCCATTAGATTCGTATAAATGCGTAGGATTTTCTTCATTACTTATTGTTCCATCTCCAAAATCCCACTCCCATTGGTCAGGAAGATTTAAAGAATTGTCGGTGAACTCAATTATTCCATTACAAGAAGAAATAGGAGATGCGGAGAATAATGCTGTTGGAGGACTATCGTTAGCAATGCAATCATATTGTATTTTAAAACCATCTAAGTTTAGTCCGCCATCAGTACTTAATCTTATTGTAAGATATTCACCCGTAGAACTAATTGTTCCTGGATTTCCATTGGTATTGCAATAAATTGTAGAATTGATTAGAGGTGATGAAGTAGAGTTTCCATCATAAAATGCCATATAGTCATAATCACATGTTGACCCACTACCAGCTTCGATATTAAATTCTAAGATTGTTAAAACAATTGATGATGACCCAGGAGAATAGATTGTTATACTTCCGTCTGAATTGTCATTATAGTTTCCGTCCGGGCCTCCTTGATCATAAATAAGCCCATTACAACCTTCGACTATAATATTTCCACTTGATGGAAGTAAAGTTAAACAAGGTATAGATTCATCAATTACAATAAAATCTTCGATTAATTCATTATCAGAACCACAAGCACTACCATCAACTTCAAGTTGAACATCGAAATATCCAAAATCAGTGTATGTATGTGTTGGATTTATTTCAGTTGAAGTAGATCCATCACCAAATGTCCAAAGGAAATTATCTCCATTGTAACTAGTATTACTGAAACTTACTTCTAATGGCGGGGCACAAGCTTCAGAATAGCTCGAAGTAAAACCTGCATGAACTTCGTTGACATAAGGCTCATCTGCAACACCAATTGCATAAAATCCATCTCCAACAGCTTGAACTTCGTCTGAACATGCGCCGTATAAATCGGCAGCAGCTTGCATTGCATAAAACCATGCATCATGAAATTCAGATGTTGGAGTTAAATATACAGTTTGCAGTCTGAAAGCAATTTGTTCAGCTTTATCACGTCCAATAGCAGTTACAGAATAAGAGTCTCCATTGTCATTTGTGCCACTCCCACCTTCGCTTAGTAGATAGAACCAATAACATAGAGGTGACATATTTGTATGGACTCCGCCATAATCTTCAGAACCAAATACCCAATAATCACCCTGGTATGTGTCAGGCTTTCCTGTTGCATTTGGATTAGCTAATGAACGAAAAGTTGTACCAATATCTTCACCTATTGTCCAATCTGCATAAGATGGCACAGCATAGAATTCAACTGATGCACCAAAAATATCACTAAAAGCTTCGTTAATAGCTCCGGATTCATCCTGATAATTAAGGTTACATGTATATGATGTTAAACCGTGTGTGATTTCGTGCGCACAAATGTCAATAGTTGTTAATGGTGTTATTGGGTCATCTCCATCACCATAGGTCATCCATTGACCATTCCAAAATGCATTGGTTAATGTACTATATCCATATTCTATAAGGTCGAAATGTATAAATGACCAAAGTTGATATCCATTACCATCAATACTGTTTCTACCATGAATGTTGTAATAATAGTCATAAGTTGACATTGTAGCAAATTGAGCATCTGTAGCGTATTCATCTAAATCTGCATTTACATTGTCCCAGTAGTTATCATCGTCTGTAAATTCTGTAGCAGCTTCATAATCTGTTCCCATTTCGCAGTTAAGAGTTCTTACCCCATCGCCACGAGTATTATCGGATAAAACATAATTGCTACCATTATATTCAGTATTTATACTTCGTGTGCCACTATAAACTGTTTCAGCTGTACAAACTTCATCAGATGAAATAATAAGTGGCATCTCAAATAATATTTCACCGGTTTGAGCGTCTACATAAATATTATCTCTTTTATGAGGTGCTTTTGAATAGATGTTAAATTTGTATGCTGTTCTGTAGGTTGTTTCTGAGTTAAATTTTCTATTAACAGGAACAATTACTTTTTCAGCCTTTGGGAAATAGGTAGCCTGATTATCTCCTGTAAATTCTTTTAATAAACTTTCTTCACCCTCTGATTCCCACATATAAGTGTCTGCATTACTGTAGTCTAGCGCATTTTGCAAAGCTGTTTCTTCTGAAATAATAAAAGTTGGATTAACATTTATCTGGTCTAAAAGAGAACCATTCATAGCATAAACCTTATTGTCTTTAAGTTGAATATGCCATCTAGTAAACTCTATCGGTATTCCATTAAAAGTTTGAAATAATCGGACCGTCTGTTCATTATCTCTGTTTTTTTGAGTCTGATAAATTTCGATATTGAGATTATCAGAATCGAAGAAATCTATTGTGTAATTAATAGCTTTGTTTAAATCTATGTTAACAGATTTCTGAAAATGAATAAAATCTGGCACTTTAGAGAAATCATTCATTCTAACAATATCAGAACTTGGTGCTATCTTGCTAGCCTCTTGGCCTTTAAAGACTTGTGCTGATAATTGAGTAATTACAATAGTAATTAGTAAAGTGAGTGTAGCTTTTTTCATAACAAATAAATATACTGTAAAGTTAATGAAAAGACATATAATCTCGATATTGGTTGCAAATAATTTTAATTATTTGGTCTGTTTTATACCAAATATGAAATTATTAACTAATAATTACATCACTTTTTTAAAGATAATCTTAAAATTGCATAAATGGGCAAGTTGTTCATAAAGAAGATAAATTCAAATAAAAAGGACGAATGCTGAGCTTTTTTCCCTTGCATTCTGCTGACAAATGCATCTAAAGTGTTCCCATATAGATTGCCAAAATATATCATACGAATAGTTAGTATTATATGTTTAGCATTTTTCTTTCCGTAAAAAGAGTAAAGATCCTCAATCATATCTTTATCAGGGGCTCTATTTGTTTCAGTAAAATGTTGGGCAAATAAAAGGCCTTTTAACTCATAGTCATAGGCAATTGTATTGAATTGAAGCTTTAATAGTTTTTTGACACTTTCAGAAGGAATCCCTGCCTTGACTGCTTGCTTTGCATGAAACCATTTGCAATAGACACAGCCATTAATACTTGAAACAATAGTCATTATTTTTTCCTGAAAGACTTTGTTTATTTCTTTGTTTTTACGGAGCTTGTTTAATTCAAAAATATTTGAGATAATAAAGAAAACGTCTTTTAAAAATAATCTCAAAGTATACACTCTTCTATTGAAATACATTCCACTCATATCTACATATTCTGCAATTTTTGATATGTTTGATAATCAGCCAGATTCCATTCCAGCCAATTCATATTTTCATATCTTTCGACAAATCTATGTCTTTTTTCCAGCACTTCAACTTGATAAGTGTAGATATCCCAAAGATAGCTTCTATGTTCACTAAGCTCAAAAGGCATAGCTTCTTCCTGAATTTTGTTTATTTCTTCAAGTTCTTCAAGTGTTTTTATTGTATAAGGAAGAGCTGAATTGTTTAGTTTTGCCATAAAACGGAAATCTATTAATGAACGATTATAGTGTTTAAAATTATATTTGGCGATATGTAAATCCCAGTTCACACAGGTAGTTAAAACAAGAACTGTAAACAAAGCAAAACCATTAACCTTCCATAGATAATAAGAACTTTTAATATTAGTAATTTTTATGATTATAGTTATAAGACCAACTAATGTTAAAAGTAGGAAGAAAAGAACAGCAATTCGTTTATATGCAAGCCCGAAATAGTGAATATACCAGTAATTTCTTAAGACTACAGAAACCAGCATTATCATATTTTGTGCTATCCATAAAATTGTCAGTCTTTTAAGCCATTTATTCTTGGAATAGAAGTTGAGATTTCGTCTAAAGAAAAATAGAGCTATTCCGGCAGATAAAAATATTGAGAACACAAGTACCCATGTTCCTTCATGAACAAACTCTTTAAGAAAAGTGCCGTCCCATTCAAAACCAAACCACAGATAAATGAAATCAAGGATATTAAAATACATAATTAGAAAATTAAGGGAAGCCAGTAAAACAACCCCACTTAGATACTGCATTTTTAGTCCTGTTGGTTTAAAATTTATATAATTTCTTTTTCTGATTCTGAACAAATTATCCTTGGAATTTAAATCTAAATTGTGAAGGCCAACCGGTTTGGTTTTCATGTATAGAGCATTTGCAACAATGCTACCAAAAATGATAAAAATGATAAATAAGAAATATATACTCTCCAAGAATCTTTGAAAGGCAGAAAAAATTTCTTCGAATTGCGCATAAAATTTTGAACTGGCACTTGTATAGAGAACTATAAATAATATTAAAACTGAAAATGGGATAATTATTAGATAGACAACTTTATTTATTCCGAACTTATTTTTTTTATTGTCTTTTTGAGTATTAATTATCACTGGCTCTCCCCAGTCAAGTAGAATGCTTATTTGGGAGGAGAATAGTCTGAAAAAGGATTCTGCAAAAGCATGAATATATGATCTAAAGCCTTGATAGGCGAGTACACCGCTTAAAGTAAAAAGAGTAATGATATTTACAAAAATACTCCATGAAGTGTTTAAAATCAGAACCATTATTGCATATATTCCTAAACCGGCTAAAACAGATATATTTAGCTTATTAAATTTCACTGGCTTGTTAAGATAAATCATAATAGGAACAACCAAGATTTCAAACAACAATAGATTTAATCCTACGTAATTTTTGTAAAATAATAATGCAAAAATGATTGCTGTAAGCAGATTGAGTAATACTATTTGCTTTTTCTTCATAAGTGAAAGATTTTCAGCATTAATAAACTGAAAGATAGGCAAAAATATTGTTTAACTTACTGATTTGCTTTAAAATCCTCAATCAAACCTTCAACTATCCATTTTGCTAATGCTTGCCTGTTGTCAGGATTTATAAAACGTTTTCTGTCCCTTTCATTTTGAATGTTACCAAGCTCAATAAAAACAGCAGGAGGGAGGACTTTTCTTATTACCAAAAGATTTCGGGATGAAACTGTTCCTTCATAACCACGATTAGGTTGAAATTCAGCATATTTATCAGCAAACATTTGTTGAAGTGCTGTTGCTGTTTCTTTACCTTTTGTACTTCCCGGAAAATGATAAAAGAAAACATCTACATTATCACCGGTTGATCTAGAATCAAGATGAATCACAATAACTCTTTGATATTTTGGAGTTTTGTTTTCAAGATAAATGTCGTTTACGGCATCTGCTCGTTGTATTAGACGCTTATTATGATTTTTTGGTATATCCTGTTCTGGATAACAATATTCATCATAATCAATATCTAGTAATTCGTCTTCTCTAATTCCGTCATTAGGATCGTTGATAATCATATGAACAGTACCACTATGTTCTTCGATTTTTCTGGCAATCCTTAATGTAATATCATATGCATATTCGTCTTCACTAATTTGTTTGTCATTTACTTTTGTAACTGCACCGGGGTCAGGACCTCCATGACCACTAATCAGAAAGAATACGGCCCCTTCTAATTGATTGTCAATTATTGTATCTGCGAAACCATTTTCCGGCTTAAAAATAGTGTCAGCGAGCAGTACATCAGTTTGTATTGTATCTTCAATAATTTCTTCAATTTCAGAAATTATTGTTTGTAAAATATATGTTTCGCCTTTAATCAAACTATCGTCATCACCAATCTTTTCTGCATTTAATTCTTTAAATAAATCATAGTAATCAGATGCAGGATATCCATTTTCACGCAGGATTTTATAAATCCCATCTCCTTTTTGTGCAACAACTGTTTTAAGACTATCTTCGGATTGAGCAAATATGCTTCCTGAGAAAACAACTGTTAATGCAACAAATATGATTATTTTTACCATTTTCATATCTGACAAAAATAAAACAATTAAACAAAATGCAATAAATTTGATTAATATATATTGTATTAAACTAAAAAATCATACTTTTGCACAAAATTTTTAATGATGATAAAGATTACATTACCCGATGGTTCGGTGAGAGAATATGAAAGTGGAGTTAACGGATTTGATATTGCTAACAGTATTAGTCCTCGATTAGCAAAGGAAGTTTTGTCAATCTCTGTTAATGGTGATGTTTGGGATTTAAGCAGACCAATAGAGCAGGATTCTAATATAGTTCTTCATAAATTTGAGAATGAAGAAGGAAAACATGCTTTTTGGCATACCTCTGCACATATATTAGCAGAAGCTATAGAATCAATCTTTCCCGGAACTAAATTTGGTATTGGTCCAACTATAGAAAATGGGTTTTATTACGATATTGAACTTCCTGAGGGAAGGTCTTTATCTGAGAAGGATTTCCCAAGTATAAATAAGAAAATGTTGGAATTATGTCAGCAGAATAATGAAGTGACACGTAAAGATATTTCTAAAGCTGATGCTATTAAATATTTCAAAGAAAAAGGTGACGAATATAAACTTGAATTGATTTCTGAACTTGAAGAAGGAACAATAACTCTATATTCTCAGGGTAATTTTACTGATTTGTGTAAAGGACCACACTTAACTTCAACAGGTAAAATTAAAGCAATTCAGATTTTAAGTCTTGCAGGTGCATATTGGAGAGGTGATGAAACTCGTCAGCAGTTGACTAGAGTATATGGAATTTCTTTTCCAAAGCAAAAAATGCTGACTGAATATCTTGAAATGCTTGAAGAAGCAAAGAAACGTGATCATCGTAAACTTGGTAAAGAACTTGAACTTTTCCACTTCTCACATAAAGTTGGGATGGGAATGGCATTATGGTTACCTAAAGGTACTGAATTACGTGACAGACTTGAATCTTGGTTAACATCTGAGTTAAAGAAAAGAGATCACGAAATGGTGAAAACTCCTCATATCGGACATATTGATTTATACAAAACATCAGGTCATTATGAGAAGTATGGTAAGGATTCTTTTCAACCAATACAAACACCGGCTGAGGGTGAAGCTTTTATGCTTAAGCCTATGAACTGTCCACACCATGTTGAGATATATAAAGCACGTCAATTCTCTTATAGGGATTTGCCTTATAGAATGGCTGAGTTTGGGACAGTTTATCGTTACGAGCAGCATGGTGAATTACATGGTTTGACTCGAGTTAGGAGTTTTACTCAAGATGATGCACACGTATTTTGTCGTCCTGATCAGGTTAAAGATGAGTTTAAGAGTATTATTGAACTTATTATGTATGTTTATAAGTCATTAGGTTTTAATGACTATAAAGCTCAGATTTCATTACGCGATCCTGAAGACCATACAAAATATATCGGAACTGATGAAAATTGGGATAAAGCTGAAAAAGCTATTCAGGAAGCTGCTCATGAGATGGGGTTAGAACCAACAGTAGAATTAGGAGAAGCTGCATTTTATGGACCTAAACTTGACTTTATTGTAAAAGATGCAATTGGTCGTAGCTGGCAGTTAGGAACAATTCAGGTAGATTATAATTTGCCGGAGAGATTTGAACTTGAGTATACAGGTTCTTATAATTTAAAACATCAACCAATTATGTTGCATAGAGCGATATTTGGTTCAATGGAAAGATTTGTTGCTGTTTTAATAGAACATACAGGTGGTAAATTCCCACTTTTGTTGACTCCTGAGCAGGTAGTTTTACTCCCGGTAAGTGAAAAATACAATGATTTTGCAGAAAAAGTTTTAGAATTGCTAAAAAATTACGATATTCGCGGCAAAGTTGATGACCGTAATGAAAAGGTCGGACGTAAGATTAGGGATAATGAATTGCAACGTATTCCGTATTTGATTGTTTTAGGTGAAAAAGAAGCTGAAGCAGGAAATCTTTCTGTGCGTAAGCAAGGAAAAGGTGATTTAGGAAGTATGACAATCGAGGAGTTTGCAGAATTAATGAATAAAGAAATTGAAGAATATTTTAATAACTAATTATAGGAGGACCAAGTTATAGCTTACCATAGTAGACATAATAACAAGTTTAACAGGAAGAAACAAGCTGAGCACAGAATAAATAAGTATATACGTGCTCCATTCGTTAGATTAGTTGGTGATAATGTAGACAAACCAGGTATTGTTAGTTTGCGCGAAGCACTTGATGTTGCAGAAGAATTGCAGCTTGATCTTGTAGAGATATCTCCAAATGCAGAGCCACCTGTTTGTAAAATTATAGACTATCAAAAGTTTCTTTACCAACAAAAAAAGATACAAAAGGAAATGCAAAGCAATACGCAGAAAGTTGTAATTAAAGAAATCAGATTCGGTCCAAATACCGATGATCATGATTACAATTTTAAGTTAAAGCATGCTATTAAATTCCTTGAGGAAGGTAATAAGGTAAAGGCTTTTGTATTCTTTAAAGGAAGATCTATTATCTATAAAGAAAAGGGTGAAATTTTGTTATTAAAATTGGCTCAGGATCTTGAAGAATATGGTAAAATTGACCAACTTCCTAAGTTAGAAGGTAAAAAAATGCAAATTATTATATCGCCGAAAACGACAAAGAAAAAGTAATAACTTAAAATTTAAAGCGATGCCAAAAATGAAAACTAAATCCGGTGCTAAGAAAAGATTCCATCTTACTGGAACCGGTAAAATTAAAAGGAAACATGCTTATAAAAGCCACATCCTTACAAAAAAAGCGAAAAAACGTAAAAGAGCTTTGACTCATTTTACAACAGTTAACGAAAGAGACCTTAACAACATTAAGTTGTGTCTCGGAATGAAGTAAAAAAGTTTATTAATCAGAGTGATTTAGCCGAAAGATTCGTGTAATAACGAACGCTAAACATTCGCAAAACGTAAAATTATGCCAAGAAGTGTAAATACCGTTGCTTCAAGAAACAGAAGAAGAAAAATTCTTAAGCAAACAAAAGGTTATTTTGGACGCAGAAGTAATGTCTGGACAGTAGCTAAAAATGCATACGAAAAAGGACTAACTTATGCTTACAGAGATAGAAAAAACAAAAAAAGAACTTTTAGATCATTGTGGATTCAGCGTATCAACGCTGGAGCTCGCTTAAATGGAATGAGTTATTCACAATTTATGGGTAAAATTCATGCAAACAATATTGAACTTAACAGAAAAGTTCTTGCTGATCTTGCAATGAACCACCCTAAAGCTTTTGAAGCAATTTGCAAAAAGCTTAAGTAAAGTAAAAAGTCGTTTTTGAGATATAAAAAAAGTCCGCAATATTGCGGACTTTTTATTTGCACTAATCTGAAAATTGAGAACAAAGTTCTCTATTTAATATTGGGTTTAGACGTATACCATGATAATTTTTGCAAAAAATACAAGACTGGAAATTAACAATATCCACAAGCTTGTTATTGCAAATCTTAAAAATGAAAATGATTCCCTGTGTTTTGTCGATATGTTCTCTTTATAGCTTTCCATAATTTTATCTTTTTGTTCAGTTCAAAAGTATTATCAAATCAATCCGAAAAAAAGAGCTCTTTAGTAATAAAACGATATTAATTAGTAAACGGTTGCTTGTAATAATTAATCGGTTTAATAAATTTTGACAAATGATGTAATAATTCAGTATATTTGTACTAAACTTATCGACCAAATCAATATGATAAAGAAGATACCTGTATTTTTAGTCGCATTAATTAGTGTGTCCGTATTATTTTCTCAAGAAGTAGAAATGTATTTAATTCCTGAGAATGTTGAGACTCTTATCAGTAATAGCGAAAATATTTATACTGAACCTGTTTTACAGGATGATATTGTTGATTTTCCCGGAATAACTGAAACAAAAGATAGATTTAATGAAGGAGATGTAGATGATGGTGATATTGCTGATACTGAGGACTTTTTTACAATGTTTGATTTAGATGCAGAATTTGGGTGGAGTAAAACATCAAAGTACTTAAATCTACCGGTTGCCTATTTTTATAATAACTTTGAACTATCTTTATCCATACCTTTTTATTTGCAAAAGCAAGTATATTATTCACATGGTTATGTTTCTGCAACTGGAATGGGAGACCTGTTACTTTCAGGTTCTTGGAAGTATAGAACTCCAATGATATTTGATAGAGTGATTGGCTCAGTTAGTTTTCCTACAGGAAATGAAAACAAAAATGTGGATGGTTATTTGTGTCCTTTAGGGACAGGAAGTTATGATTTGATTTTAAGTAATCAATTTCAGTTAAATAAACCTAATTATACTGTTAATACAATATTAACTTACAGATTTTCAGGGAAATCAGATCGTAAAATAATTATTAGCTATCCTGACTTTTCGGGAATTGAACAAATTACATATAATTTAACTCAGGGACACACATTTGCATTGAACAGTTCTTATAATAGGTATATAACTAATTACTTAAGTGTTTTCGGCGGATTTAGTCTTATGCGTAATACTAGTGGTAAGATTAGCAAAGAGCAAACATTTTCATGGAATACAGATATTCTTCGTACAGAGGACTCAAATCCATTTCAGGAGTTCTTTATTGCTGATGTTAAACTTGCAGTTGCTGCTACTGTTTTTGGAACTGATATTGTTTTTGTACTGTCTCAACCTGTTTATACCTGGCGTCTGAATGACGGGATTGAGGATACCAGAAAATTATAATATTATTTTAAACTTAGTAAAAACATATTTTAAAATGAGTAAGTCAATATTTAAATATACACGCCTTTCGGTAATTATTGTAAGTATGCTCTTGCTTATTACTTTTGGTTGTGAGAAAGAAGAAGCCTTGATAATCACACCGATTTCTTCAATTCAAATAAATATAAATACCGGACTAACAAAAATTCATTATCCTGATGAATTTAAAGCAAGGTTGGATATAGAAATAGTTGATGGAAACATTGTTTCAGATTCGATAAGGTTTATCAGAAATACAAATGCAATACATCAATCATCAGGCAATATTGAAGTGCCTATAAATAAGAGATTTGTTATGAAGTTATACACAAATCTGGACGATACTGATTTGTTTTCTGTTAGTGATACAATTGAGATATCAAATGATGATGATGAAATCAGGATAGTAAAAATGTTCTTTTCAAGTGGAGAAATAATTGTTACAAAACCAGAAGTTACATCTCTTACAACTACATCTGCGGTTTTCACATCTGAAATTACTGATAATGGAGGTAGTGAAATTACATCAAGAGGGTTTATTGTCGAAGAGGATGGAGCAACAACCTCACCAGATTACGATATTATTGAGGTTTCGGGCAATTCGATTGGTGAATTTACAGGAAGTACAAATAGCCTTACTCTCGGAACAACTTATACAGTGTATGCTTTTGTCGAAACTGCAGATGCTAATGGTGAAAGCGGAATAAAGACTTTTACTACACTTTCGACAACCGGAGTTGTAAATATTGTTACAAGTGCTGCAACTGCAATAACACCTACCTCTGCTGAAGTTTCTGCATCATTTGCTGATGATGGAGCTGAGACCTTTGTAGAGAAAGGTTTTGTATGGGCAACATTTAGTAATCCTTATTTAACAAATAATGAAGGGATTACATTTGAAGGTGCAGGTAGTTTTACATTTACAAGTACGATTAGTGAATTATTTGAAAGTACAACATATTATGTCAGAGCTTATGCTACAAATGATGCAGAAGAAACTTTTTATAGCAATGAGATTACATTCTCAACTGTTGCATTTATAACACAATCAGTTGAAACTGTTACATTTAGTGATGTTTTTCTACACACTGCAGTGTTTGAGGGAAATGTTTCAGATGAAGGAAATATGCCCGTTGTCTCTAAGGGAGTGGTATACAATACTGTTACAGGGCCTACAATTGAAGTTAATTTGGGTATGAGCGATGTCGGTGCAGGTGGTGGTATATTTGAAACTCAGATTAACGGTTTAGAGAGCGGGACTATGTATTACGCCCGAACCTATGCACAAAGCGAAGCAGGTGTGAGTTATGGATCAGAAATTTCATTTACTACATTGCAGCTTGGAGGTAATGGCCCGGCAGGCGGAATTATTTTCTATGATGATGGTGTAAGTGGCGGGCTTGAAGTTTCTATAGTTGATTACGAAGTCAACATGCAATGGGGGTGTGGAACATTGTTGATAAACTCAAATGCTACTGTTGTAGGTTCAGGTGTAGCAAATACTCAGGCAATTGTAGATGCGCATAATAATGATTTAGTAGATTATGCTGCTAATCCTACACAATGTGATGCATCAAATGACGGAACTGTCGCAGCAATTTATTGTGATGAGTTTATTTTAAATGACTATGATGATTGGTTTTTACCCTCTCTTGAAGAATTAATGCTAATTTATTCAAATCTTCATTCAGTTGGATTGGGCGATTTTACCGATGATATATACTGGACATCGACAGAAGAATCAGATCAAAATGCAAAATCTGTTGACTTGTGGAAAGGAATGGAAATCGTTAGTTTGAAAACTACTTCGTATAGAGTCAGACCGGTCAGGAAGTTTTAATTACTATGTTTGTGCAACTTTATTTTTAAATAAATTGTATATTCCATATTGAAATCTATTTGTTATAGTGAGAAGTTTATACAAGAGTATATTGTTTTTTTTTATCACATGTGTTATTTTGTTTCATGTTATAAGTGTGTCTGCTCAGTATGAATCACACATTAATGCAGATTATATTATAGAAAATGAAATTAGTGTGTCTCATATTTTGTGTGAGTATTCAATAATGCAAAATATGTTTAAACTTCCATCAAACAATGATTTAATAAATAAAGAATTAAATGATACCCAAAATGAGGTGTTTGATTTAAGTAAGGTTGCCATTGATGTTAACTTTTCACAATTAGGAGTTGATGTATCTCCTTCATATAATTTTTCTAAATTTAGATTAAATCTTGAAATACCTTACAGGTTTGGTGTTTCGGAACCTTTCTTTGGAAGTTTTGGAGATTATTGTTTTTCACTTTCCTATAATTACAAATTAAAAGATATCATATGCAATAGTTCTGTAGGCATTAGCTTACCAACAAATAATAATAATACATTATACGATCAAATTGAAATTTCAACAGGTAGTAAAGACTTCATCTTGAATACATCATTTTATTCCATTAATAAAAAGTATGGATATTATGCTAATGTTTTTTTTCGCTATAGTGGTAAGAATCGACAACAGTACATATTAGATTATGCTGGAACAACTCACTATGAGCTTTATGATTTTGTTTTTCATGATGGTATATATACAGCATTTTCATTAAACACCTATGTTAAACCTTTTTGCAATATGACTTTTCATTTTGGAACAATATTGTCATTTAATTCAGATGGCAGTCATAGTTATGTAATGTATAAGAGTTGGGATAATCAAAGAATACAATATTCTGAGGAGAGTAATGAAAATTCGTTTACTCATTTAGGATTTAAAACATCAGTATGCTTAAATGTGAAAAAGATTGACTTTAGTGCTAATTTCTTTTTAATCCCATTCGCTTATTCATACACCAATCCTATTTCTCTAGAATATCCTACTTTATTTATGGTTTCAATTTCAAGGAGGTTCAACTTATGAAAAATATTATTGGTATTATTATTTTATATGCAGTATTGTTAGGATTGTTTTTTTCATGTCAGAAAGAGCCTATAAATATTCCTGTGAGTAATAATGTTGATGAAATAAACTACTCAGAAGATGCTATAAAAGTTGTTATTATAAATAGGTATAATTATAATATTCCAGATACTTTTTATTCTAAAATAACACTCAGAACATCTTATTCATCACCATATACATACGAAAATTACTATGACTGTTTATTTGAAAAACAGGCAGATGGTAAATATTTACTTATGACGCCAATTTATCCATATAATAAGGTATGTGCAATTAGTATTTTGTCTGAGGTAAATGAAACTGGTTGGAAATTAGTTTCTTATAAAAGTCATTATTTTAGTTTTAATCTAAGCGAAACTATATATGTCGACATGAGTTGTGGAGGAACTCACATAACTTACGATAACTTTTATGATATAACAGATTCTTCAGCAAAATATACATACAAAATTGAAGACTTTGGTTACGATACTGTTTTGTACCAAGGTGTTTATCTTGATAGTACTCTTAATCCTGGTATATATATGCCAATAGAAAAACAATTCGCAAACTCTCATGAAGTTGGTCAATATAGCTTTGAATTTAATGCACTTGAACCTAATACCAATTATTTCATAAGAATATTTACAATTAATGAGTCAGGAGAAGAAATATGTAAAACAAGTTTCTTTACAACTTTAGAAGATTAGTTTAACCCATTAAAACTTTCATCAAACCTTCTTTCTTTCTGCGTGATACATCTACGTGAGAACCATCTTCCAGAATCAGATAACCACCTTCTCCGGGCATGTATTTAGTTACATACTGTAAGTTAACAAGATGTGATTTGTGTACTCTGAAGAAGTTAACCCCGGAAAGCATTATTTCAAATTCTTTAAGAGTTTTAGAAACGAGAATTTTTTCTTTGCTAATCAGGTAGAACATTGTATAATTATTGTCAGATTCACATCTTACAATATCACCTATTTTAATAAATCTAACCCCGTCAGATGAAGGTAAAGCAATTTTATCCAAACTGTTAAGGTTAGAAATCAAAACATCAATTTTATCTTCAAAATTATTTCCGCTATCTAGATTTTTAACTCTATTAATTGCCTCAATTAGATTGTCGGGATCAACAGGCTTTAATATATAGTCAACTGCACTAAATTTGAATGCTTTGATAGCATAATTGTCAAATGATGTTACAAAAATAACTTTAAAGTCTTTATCGTCTGTCTTTTCAAGCAAATCAAAACCTGTACCATCCTGCATTTGAATGTCTAGCAAAACAAGTTCTGGTTTTAGCTTTTTAATAGCTTCTATACCTGTTTTAACTGATTCTGCTTCACCAATAACTTCCACTCCTTCACAAAATGTTTCCAGAAGTTTTTTAAGTATATTTCTACCGTTTATTTCATCGTCAATTATCAGGGTCTTTAACATGGTTCAGGCATTTTATAATTCGACAATATCAATCGTTTCTTCTTTTAACTCCTTAACGGTTCCTTCTTCGAAAGTATAAACTCTTCCAGTATATTTTTTTAGTATATTATAATTATGAGTAACCATAATAACTGATTTTCCGGTTTCTTTGAGTTTATAAAGAATATCCATTACCTGAGCTGCACTTTCCGGATCAAGATTTCCTGTTGGCTCGTCAGCAAAAATAATAGGGGGGTTGTTTAGCATTGCTCTTGCTATGCTTATCGATTGTTTCTCACCTCCTGAAAGTTTTGCAGGAATTGCAATTTTTTTATCCAGCATCCCAACACTTTCAAGAACTTCATTTATTCTGATATCAATATCATTCTTATTTTTCCAATCAGTTGCTTTTAAAACAAATTGAAGATTGTTATATACATTTCTATCCGACATAAGTTCGAAATCCTGGAATACCATACCAATTTTACGTCTTAATAATGGAACTTGCTTTGTTTTAATTGAATAAATATCATAACCAACAACTTTGCAAGTACCTTCTTTTATCAGTAATTCAGCATATAAAGTCTTGAGTAAACTGGTTTTCCCACTACCAACCTTTCCAATGAAATACACAAATTCACCAACATCAACTTTAATATTTACATTTTCCAGAATCTGTTTGTCATCTTGATAAACATTAAGTTCATTGGTGCTTATTAATAAGCTGTTTTGAGAGTCCATATTTTTATTTTTTTGCTGACTTAGTGAAATAAAATTACCATACAAAACTAAAGATATTATACTTAAAATTGAATTCTCTACGTTTTAGAAATAAACAATCTGATGTTAATTAAATCTATTGTCGCCCAATGTTTTTCACATATTAATATATTAGATTTGACAAAGATTTATTAGAATAGTAACTCACTGTAAGTACTTGTTTTGTAAGTGCTTAGCTAAGAGTTATTATGTAGATTAATTAGTGGGGATTTAATAATGTATAAATTGAAAAAGTAAAGATATGTTAAGGAAACTAAAATCTTTAGGAGTTTTAATTTTTTTGTTTACCGGAATGCTCGTATTTGCACAGCAAACAGGTAAATATAATGATTTGGAATTTACTTATCAGACAGCACTTGAGCTTTATGAAAAAGGAATGTATGTGCCTGCTAAGAAGAAGTTTTCTGAAGTGCTGTTGCATGAAGGGAAAGAACATTCTTCATACAAAGATGATGCGGCTTATTATATAGCTTTATGTTCAATGCATCTGTTTAATTATGATGCTGAATATCAATTACAAAGTTTTATAGAAGACCATCCTGAGAGTTATAATAACAATAATGCTGCATTTCAGATTGCAAATTATCATTTTAGGAATAGAAAATACAAAAAAGCAATTGAATGGTATGATAAAACTGATAAATTGATTTTGTCAGCTGATGAACAATCTGAATATTTCTTCAAACTTGGGTTTAGTCACTTTGCCCGTAATGATTTTGACCGTGCTGCGAAGGCATTTTATGAGTCAAAAGATGCTACAAGCATATATGGCCCGATGTCATTGTACTTTTATTCTCATATCAAATATATAAGTCAGCAATACCAAACAGCTCTTAATGGTTTTATTGAATTGAAGGAGCAGCCAGCATTTGCTTCTATTGTGCCATATTATATTTCTCAGATTTATTATAATCAGGAGAAATATGATGAGCTTATAGAATATGCCCCATCTTTATTGGATTCTATTAGTGGTGCCAGAGCAGCTGAAATATCTAAACTCTTAGGAGAAGCATATTACAGAACTGGAAAATACGAAGAGTCAATTCCATATTTGAATACATATATGCAGAATACTTCATCTATTACTGACAATGATTATTATGAACTCGGTTTTGCATATTATAATTCAGGTGATTATGAAAAAGCTGCAGCTTCCTTTAAGAAGGTTACAAATATGAAAGACACCTTAAGCCAAAATGCTGCGTATCATATGGGTGATTGTTATTTGCAAATGGGAGAGCTTGTAAAAGCACGAAGATCATTTGAAACTGCATCTTTATACAATTTTAATCCTGTAATCAGGGAAGATGCTTTGTTTAATTTTGCTCAATTGTGTTTTGAACTCTCACTATCTCCTTTTAATGAAGCTATCAATGCATTTTCCCAATACATTAAGGAGTATCCAAATTCTTTACGTATAGATGAAGCTTATGATTACCTACTACAGGCATTTTTGAGCACAAAGAACTATGCCGGAGCAATAGAAACAATTGAAAAAATGCCAAAGCGTAATCCAAAAATTGATGAAGCATATCAAAGGTTGGCGTATTTTAGAGGACTTGAATACTTTACGGAATTGAAGTTTAATGAAGCTATTGTAATGTTCGATAAATCATTGGATTACCAAATATATGACAAAGATATTGCAGCGCTTTGTTATTACTGGAAAGCAGAAGCTAATATGAGGTTAAATAAAACTGATGATGCAATAGCACAGTTTAAAGAATTTGTTAATTCAACTGGTTCAGTGAGTTTGGAAGAGTACGGAAAAGCACATTACAATCTTGGTTATGCATATTTCGATAAAAAGCAATATGCCTTAGCAAATTCATGGTTTAGGAAATTTGAGATGCAACCGGGATTTGAAAATACAGCCATTTTAAACGATGCATTAAACAGAATAGGAGATTGCTATTATATTGATAAGGAATTTGGTCCGGCTTCAGAGTATTATAAGAAAGCAGCTGATATTGGTGAGATAGAAGCAGACTATACTCTTTATCAAATGGCACTTTCTTTTGGTGGACAAAAAGACTACCAGAAGAAAATCTGGTCTTTAAGACGTTTGGTTAATGATTATCCTGAATCTGAATATATTGGGAATGCTCATTTCGAAATAGGTAGAACTTATCATACAAGTTTAAATAATGCAGATTCAGCAAAATATTATTATGACAGATTAATTAATAATTATCCAAACTCAAGTATGAAAAAGGCTGCAATGTCTAGTTTGGGTGCTATTTATTTTAATCAGCGAGATTATAATAAAGCTCTTGATATTTTTAAGCAAGTTCTTGCTGAATATCCTAATACAGAAGAAGCTCAACGTGCAAATCATATGATACGTGAGATATATCTCGCACAAGGAAACTCTGATGGATATATAGAAGAGTATGGTGATACTATGAGTGAAGACGAGCAAGATTCAATAATGTGGTCAGTTGCAAGAGATTTATATGGTAAAGAGTAATATAATGATGCACTTAGCGCATTGACAAAATATTTAACAAAATTTCCAAATGGAAATTATTTTATCGAAGCAAATTACTTTAAAGCTGAATTACATTTCTATTTCGAGGAAAAAGATGCCGCTCTGGTTTGTTATCGCGTTGTTGCAGATGCATCTCGTGGTTCTTATACTGAAGAAAGTACTATAAAAGCAGCAAGTATTTTATTCGATAATGAAGATTGGGAGAATGCATTTGATTATTATCAAAAACTTTATCCACTTGCTGAAAACAAATCAACTAAGTTGTTAGCTGCTGTTGGACGCTTGAGATGTTCATATAATCTAAAAGATTGGGACAATGTAATATCAGCTGCTTCAGATATTATTGAAAATGAAAAATCCAATGATGAACAGCGGAGAGAGTCTCATTATAAAATGGCAAAAGCTTACTATGCTAAAGAAAATAATATTAGAGCACTTGGTTTGTTCGAAATTTTATCTAAGGAAGTAGTTAGTTACGAAGGTGCAGAATCTAAGTATCGTGTAGCAGAAATCAACTTTAATATGGGCAAAGATTCAATAGCAGAAAATCTTATCTATGAATTTGCCCAGATGAATTCTCCACAGGCATATTGGTTAGCAAAATCATTCATCTTACTCGCTGATATCTATTATAAGAATGGAGATAATTTCTCAGCAAAACACACATTACAAACTGTTCTAAATAATTATAAAAACGAAACAGACGGTATTAAAGATGAAGCTAGTGAAAAACTTACGGCAATTCTTGATGAAGAACAAGCTGCTCAGGTAGAAGAAGACGGTCTGGACCTTAAAATAAATCTCATTAATGAAGATAGTGAGGATAATGAATTGTTTGAGGAAGGAGAGGATAAATTCGATCTGCCGAAACCAGCTGAAATTGAAGAAGAGACTGATAGAGAAGATCCGATAAATAATAGTGAAACTAACAACGAATAAAAACGCTAAAAATATATTTTATGAATTCAAATTTGAGATACATACTGATTTTAATATTGCTTTTTAGTGTAAGTGCTCTTTTTGCACAGGAAAATGGTGATGGCGATGATGATAATCTTGGTACACAAACTGTTATCATTTATAATGAATATACTCCTGTTTTGAAAGATGCCGAAAGAATGGAATTCTTACCTGAAATTGTTGATACTATCAATGTTACACCGGAGTTTGAATATAATGTTAATCCTACAATGTTTAAAACTACTTTCCATCCAACTCCAATTACAGCAGCAAGTGTTAAAGGAGAACCTTTGCAAAGACTGGATAATGGAATGATAAAATTAGGTATGTGGAATTATCTTTCACCATTTGTAGAAGTATATTACAACTCAAAACGTGAAAAATATTTCTCAGTTGGTGCATTTGCAAAACATCATTCTGCTCACGGAACGATTAAAAATGTAGCTGACCAGAAAATATATGGTGGTTATAATAATAATAATGTAAAAGCATATGGTAAAAAGTTTTTACGTAAAGGAACCTTAAATGGTGAGATAGATTTCTCATCAGATCAGGTGTATTTTTACGGTTATGATCCATATCTAGATGTAGATGCATCTATTGTTAAACCACGTGATAGAGCTGAAATTGAAATGCAAAGATACAATAGACTAAATGCTAAGGTTGGGGTGGAGTCTAATAATACTGCAAAGAATAGAATGGATTATGAGTTATTATTAAATTATCAATATTTCTTTACATTTAGTGGTGATACTCAGCACAAAATTAAATTTGATGCAGACTTGAGCAAATTAATACAATCAAACAGATTTGGCCTGGATGCAGGAGTAGAGTATAATAAAAATGTGTTTGATAGTGCCGGTTTTATCGGAGCAATAGCAGATTATGATGAAGTTTTTCTTGACTTAGATCCGTATTTTGAACATTATACTGATGACTGGCAAATAAAACTTGGTGTGAAAACAACAGGGGAGTTTATCGATGGTGTTAGTGAATATCATATATATCCTGATATCCAATTTCAACATAATATAAGTAATACAATCATTCCTTATGCTGGATTTAAAGGATATCTTCAAAACAATAATTTTGAAAGTTTATCAATAATAAATCCTTTTATCAATAGAAATAATAATTATAGACCAACAAATTTTGCTCAGGTAATTGATGTCGGCTTAAAAGGAAATATCAGTAAAAACTTATACTTCCATATAAATGGTAATTACTCAAAAATTGATAATATGTGATTCTTTGTTAATGATACATTATTAGATTTAGACAATAAATTTATCCTAGATTATACAAATGTTGAGCGTTTTTCAGGATATGGAGAATTTGCTTTAAGAAATATGGGTGATTTTAGTTTTATTTTGAAAGGGCACTATTATTATTATTCGTATATCAAGAATCGTGAGAAACCATGGCATTTACCAACTTTTGATGTTTTATTAAAAACAAAATATCAATTTAATGAGAATTTGAATTTTGGTTTTGATGCAGGCGTTTTAAGCACTCGTTTTGCAAAAGAATTTGATGACGCGGGAAATATTGTAGAAAAGAAATTAAATCCCGTAATCGACCTTAATTTATTTGCTGAATATGAATTTGCATCGAACTTTAACGCTTTTATATATTTGAATAATCTGACTGGTCAGAAACAGTATTACTGGAACAATTATCAGTCTCAGGGATTTAACTTTATGTTAGGATTAAAGTATCTCTTTTAGAGTGGTAAAAACACGATAACTTATAACATTATACGCCTCAATGTTAACAGCTATTAACAGTGAGGCGTATTTCATTGTAATACAATGTTTTATATTGTTTTAAATTGTTAATAAATACATACTTTCAGACGAAGTTTTATTGGTGAAAATTGCTTAAAAAGAAGTATATTTGTAATCCTTTACAAAATCATGTAATTATGAGTGATAATAAAGAAAATATTGAAAATATAGATAATACAAAGATGGCAACAAATGGCGAAGGAAACAATGGATATTCAGCAGAGAGTATTCAGGTTTTAGAAGGATTGGAAGCAGTACGTAAACGTCCTGCTATGTATATCGGTGATATTGGGGTAAAAGGCTTGCACCATTTGGTATACGAAGTGGTAGATAATTCAATTGATGAAGCATTAGCAGGGTATTGTTCAGATATTACAGTTACAATACAGGAAGACAATTCAATACTTGTCGAAGATAATGGTAGAGGTATCCCGGTAGATATGCATGAAAAAGAAGGCAAATCTGCCTTAGAGGTAGTAATGACTGTACTTCACGCCGGTGTAAAATTTAATAAAGATTCATATAAGGTATCCGGAGGTTTACACGGTGTCGGTGTGTCTTGTGTTAATGCATTATCGTCAAACTTAATCGCCACTGTAAAACGTGATGGTAAGATATATCAACAGAAATATCAAATTGGAAAACCTTTATCAGATGTTGAGGAAATCGGTAAAACTGATGTTACAGGTACTTCTATTGAGTTTTTTCCTGACAATTCAATTTTTATTGTTAGTGAATTTCAATTCGATATTTTAGCAAATAGACTTAGAGAACTAGCTTATTTGAATAAAGGTATTAGATTAAATCTTATTGATAAGCGTGAAAAAGAAGAGGATGGAGAATTTAAATCAAAAAGTTTTTATTCAGAGCATGGTCTTAAAGAGTTTGTTGGATATTTAGATGCCGGTAGGGAAAGTCTAATTGAAGATGTTATTCATGTTTCAACTGAGAAAAACGATTTACATGTTGAAATAGCACTACAATACAATACTTCATTTGCAGAGAATATTTTTTCATATGTAAATAACATTAATACAATTGAAGGTGGTACGCACCTAACAGGTTTTAGAAGAGGTCTTACCAGAACCTTAAAATCTTATGCTGATGATTCTGGCATGCTTTCAAAACTTAAATTTGATATTAGTGGTGATGACTTTAGAGAAGGTTTAACAGCAGTAATATCTGTTAAAGTTCAGGAACCTCAGTTTGAAGGACAGACAAAAACAAAACTTGGGAACTCAGAAGTTAGTGCATCTGTAGATCAGGCTGTAAGTGGATTACTTAAAAACTATCTTGAAGAAAATCAAAGAGATGCCAAATCAATTGTAGAGAAAGTTATTCTGGCTGCAACTGCAAGACATGCTGCCCGCAAGGCTAGAGAATTAGTTCAGAGAAAAACCGTTCTTGGAGGTGCCGGGCTACCTGGTAAACTAGCTGACTGTTCTGATAAAGATGCTGCAAACTGTGAGTTATATCTTGTTGAGGGAGATTCTGCTGGTGGAACAGCGAAACAAGGTCGTGACAGAATGTTTCAGGCAATTTTACCTTTAAGAGGTAAGATTCTTAATGTTGAAAAAGCAATGCAACATAAAGTTCTTGATAATGAAGAAATCAGGAACATTTATACAGCTCTTGGCGTTACGATTGGAACTGAAGACGATAGTAAAGCATTAAATATTGAGAAATTAAGATATCACAAAATTATTATCATGACTGATGCCGATGTGGACGGTAGCCACATTATGACATTAATTATGACTTTCTTTTTCAGGTATATGAAAGTTCTGATTGAACTAGGTCATATTTACGTAGCAACACCACCTTTATATCTTATCAGAAAAGGTAAAGCAGAACGTTATGCATGGTCTGAACAACAGAGAGTTCAAATAATTGAAGAACTTGGCCAAGGTAAAGAATCTGGACTACATATTCAAAGATATAAAGGTCTTGGTGAAATGAACGCCGAGCAATTATGGGAAACAACGATGAATCCAGAATCAAGAACACTTAGACAAGTAACTATTGATAATGCTGCTGAAGCAGACAGAATCTTCTCAATGCTTATGGGTGATGAAGTTGCTCCAAGAAGAGAATTTATCGAAGCAAATGCAACTTATGCAAATATTGACGTATAATGTTATAATAGAATATAAAGAAAAGGGGAGTTTTACTTCCCTTTTTTTATTCTCCAAACATAAAGTCAAATCGACCACGTTCTTTTTCTAAATGTTCTTCGTAACTCTTAATATACTCGTAAACATAATCAGGTTTTACATCTTTTGTGAGTATTTTATTGTTACTGTCCAGAATAAATAATCTTGGAGTTTTATACGTGCCATAATAGATCTTAAAATTAGAACTGTTTCGTATGTCAATAGCATTTATCCAATTTAATTGCTTATCATTAATAAATGATTTCCAATCGTTTATTTCATTTGAGTTAGTACAAACTGCAAATACTTGGACATTATGTGCTTCGAGATCTGAATATTCTTCTTTTAGTTTTAGTATTGCATCGGTACAAATATCACAGGATGGCTCCCAGAAGAACAAAACTTTATAATTAGATTCTAAACCGTATATACTTACGCTGTCGCCATTTTGATTATTAAGAACTAGATTTTTACCAATTGAACCGACAAGATTATATTGTACGCTTTCTATTCTCAATTTCATAATATCAAAAGCTTGGTCAGTAACCCAATCTGGTCTATTTATCATAAAGTAGTTTCTGTATAAATAGACTAAAAAAGACTCTAGTCTGAGGTCCTGCGGTTTTTCGTATCTGGAAACAAGATAGCTTAATATATATTGTCTGAATTCCGGTTTGTTTTCGGTTTTGGCAATAAGATTATCCATATCATGATAAGCATCATCAAGTTTGTTGGCTCTAACGTCAAAGAAGTAATAACAATAATCTGCGAGCAGCTTATGAAAAACAAATTCAGGAGTATTTAAGATACTTGGATTGTCAAAGTTTATTCTGTCAAGGTAATGGTCAATGTAATATCTGTAATGAATAGCTGGTTCTTCGTATTGTAATTTAGCGATGCTATCCGGGACATGGAAAGGAGATAGGATACTTAAAATATCATAAACGAAAGTAGATTTGTCAAGTTTAGTTTTATATGTTTCATAAATGTCAAATTGTATTTGATTAAGACTATCTATTTTAGCAGTTATGTAAGGGATCGTATCTTTTTGATACATCTTATAAAACTCAGACTCCATTTCCAATTGTGAACGTTTTTTATTTATCTCTGCAATGTCTTTTTGTATATCCAAGAAAATCTGATATTGTTTTTCTCCATTTGAAATTAGTTCTCCCAATATATTTCTTGTGTCAGTTTTTAAAGTAAAGTTTTGTTCATCAGCTATGATAAAATCAAATCTGGTCTGTGGTGGGATTACAATAAAATATACACCTGTTTCAAGGTTTTTTTTACCGGAGAATTCAACTAAACCGTTTACTGCCTGAACAGAATCTATTACTGTAAAATCAGGTCCTCTATGTTTACCAAAATATATATAGTACTCAGGACAATTTTTAATTTCCACTTTAATATTGTAAGAGAAGGTTAAAAGAGAGCTGAATATGAAAATAAGAAACAAGCCGCATTTAACGGCTTGTAAATTATTAGTATTATATTGTTTTATTTTATTCACTACTTTCTCGTTCTTTTCTTTCTTCTTCAAATTCAATCAGACTTTTGATGTTTTCCACACCAATTCGTTTTCCAATAATACGTTTGTCTTTATCTAGAACATAGATTACTGGAGTGCTGTAAATATCATAGAAGTCGCGGAATTGAGAGTGTGGGTATGGTCCATCCCAAACATTAATCCATCCTTCTTCATAGAGATCATTTTCATCTAGGAATTCTTTCCATTCTTCCTTATCGTACTGGGTGTAAACAAGAAAAACTTTGACTCCCATGGTTTTAAGGCTATCTCGATAATAGTCCATCAATTTTGGAACTTCTTTTTTGCAATGACCGCAATGAGGTTCAAAATAAACCAATACCGTATAATCAGCTTTAACATCGTGTAGATTATAATATTTGTCGTCAATACTTTGCATTCTTTGCAGGTTATAGGCTATTTCGCCTAATCTGGTAGGGGTTATTTTTGCAACTCTTTCGTTTAGTTTTGCCATAAATGCAGTGTCTGCCCATGTAGCTTTGCCGCTTAGATACCATTTTTCTGCAATGTCAACAAAAACAGCATCATATCCCATAACTTTAGATGTTTCAAAATAATGAAGCAGGTGTGAGGCAGTAAATTGGAACATTAAACTGTCACCACCTTCAAAAGCTTTTGTAATTATTGCATTTGCTTCAGGCATTAATGAGTCAATTAATGGAACTACCATTTTATCAAAGTAATAATTCAGTTTACCTTCGTATATTGGAGTTCTTAAAAGCCCATTTTCTGTAAAATCAATATAATCGAAATAATGCGATTTAAAATATCTGTATTGGAATGTTGAGTCTGTTATAACGCCATTTTCATCTCTTGGTGGGTCAGGTATTTCTACATCTTTCATTGCTAATAGAATTGTGCTGAAGAAAGCATCAGGATTTTTCTCAACCATATTGTCCATAAATTCTACTCTTTCTTCATTAAGAGCAGTTAACTCAGCAGTAACTCTTTCTTTTTCAGCTTCATCTTCTTTAACTTCTTCATATTCCTTATTTAGCTCAGTTCTTCGATTTTGAATATCAGCCATTTTTCTTTGATATTCATTGAATAACTGATTTTCTTTACAACCTTTAATCTTCATGTGCTCTACATAGTTAGCAGTATCGGTTTCGAAAGAAAATTTTTGGTTGTCAGCAATTAAGAATTCAAAATAATTCATACCTTTTGATGGCATTACCAATAGATAAATTCCTCTATTAAGATCTTTATCTCCTTTAAAAACAGCAACACCTTTACTGTCAATTGTTGTAGTGTCAACGACATATTTCTTTGCACCAAAGTGATGACCCAAATATACAACAGTATCACTTAACCCATTGATTTTCACTTTGATTTCGTACTGAGAATATAAGCTTAAAGTAATAAAAGAAATCAGTAAAGTAAATGCAATCTTTCTCATATGAATAATTGTTTTATAAGTAAATAATACAAATTTAATATTTTTAAACCATTATTTTGTGTTCAAATTCTTTGCCAAATTAGTAAACTAACGTCAAATCGTCAAATTGGTTTGCTGTTTTTAACTAATTTTTAAGTTATTTAGAAATTGTCGACCCAGCTTCTTCGTTTTGCAAGTTTTAAGTCTTTAAGCATTGATGCTTTAACATTTATTTGGAACATGTATGCTTTATGTAAACCAAAGGGAACTAGATGCAAACTTGCTTCCCAGCAGTGAAGATCCCTATATACATCAATTGTTGTATAAGTCGCATCATGACTCACGAAATCGTATCCACTACCAAAGCTGATTTTCCATTTCTGGGTTAAGTTAAACGACCCGGTAACTCGCAATGATTGAGTTATTTTTGCTTCGTCATATGGTTTTGAATAATTGTAATTATAGCTAAATCTTATGTCCCATGGGATATTAAAATCAACATAATGTTCAGGATACCCATAAAGTGTTTCGTATTGACTTTCAGGAATATCATCGCTTTTGGAAGTTTTGGAAGACCTCAGTGAGAAGCTTGCTGACGCTCTTGCAATTGTCATTCTGACAGGTATTCCTTTTGAATTTATTAGAAATTCATTTATTCTGACATTGTTGCCATATGAGTTTTCACCATAATCATAAGGGTCTAATGTTGCACCAAATGTTAAATCCAGAAAGCTGATTTTTGTACGTCCATTAACTGCAATTGGTGCCAGATTCAAACTGTCTGACATCAAGTTATAGTTTGTTGAGAAAGTTAAAGATTCCAATATTTTTACTTTTTTATCGGTAACAATAGTGTCATTAGTATTTCTGACTTTCATTTCAACATTGTTTCCAATACTAAGGTTGATATAACCTGCTCCACCTCTTGGTGCACTACCATAAGGTAAAGCTCCATAATAAGAGTAAATCTCGCTGACAGTATCGTATTGTTGAGTATTATAATTGTAAACTATTTTGTCATATTCACCATAATAATTGTATCTATCCTGTCCAAAATCCGGGAGATATCTAAAACTAATATTAGGCCTGATTACATGCCTTATAGCTTTTATCTTCCCTTTCTTAAAATTAAACATACCATATATCTGCGTTGCCCAACTTACAGATGCACTATAATCCCAAACCCTTGAAAATTTAGTGTAATAATCGCTAATTACTGTTGCTGCGGTATCTGTAGCTGTTTCGTAACCCCAGTATTGGTTCAGTTGTTTAAAATACCATCTTTCTGCATAATTAAAACTTGGTGAAATAGTGGTGTATTTTAAGAATTTAAAAGAAGTGCTAACTGGAATTTTATGATATATACCATTACTAATGTCATTAAAACCAATGTCAAGGAATGTAGAATCGTTCATTGTGGTTATTCTGTTGGTAAGGCTCATATTATACGACACCCCAATTTTTTCATAAAATCTCGTTTTGCCAACTTTAACCTGTCTTTTAAAAGGATAAATTCGGTTAACGTTAAATGTCAGATCGGGTAGGGTTAAGTTAATTTGATTTGTAGAACTATTCTGATTTTGTCTTAGTGCAGCAGTCATACTAAAAGGAGTTCCAGGCCAGTTTTTACTGTATGATATACTTGATGTTTTATTTGTTGACATATAATTTGATGCAGAATATGAGTTGTATTTGTCATATTGTGAGCTTGACATGTTTACATCAACAGAAAAGGTTGAATTTGGTCTTGCTTTTGGATCCTGATTGTATTTCCATTTTACTGAATAAAGACTATTAGTTGAATAGTTTGGAAGACCTTTGTATCCCAGGCTATTTTTATTATAAACTACAATAAGCTTTCCATTGTATTTATATCTTACTTTATAATTTGTTGACATACTTACTCCCCAACTACCTTTGGAATAAATATCACCGAGAACAGTTAAATCCATATAATCGTTGATAGCCCAATAATATCCACCTTTACGAAGGAAGAAACCACGATTTCCTTCTTCTCCAAATTCTGGTATAACGACTCCACTTGACCCACCTTTTGAATTTGGGAAAAACCCAAATGGTATGCCTAGAGGAGTAGGTATATCTTCGATAACCAGATATGCAGGTCCACTAACAATTTTATCATTTGGAATTACCTTAGCTTTACTAATTTTAAAATAATAGTGTGGATGATCAAGATCACATGTAGTGAACTTTCCATCAATCATATGAATATGTCCGTTTTCCTGTTTTTTAGTTTTACCACCATGTAAGAAACTACCTTAAAATTCTGAAGTAACTTCTTTAATTATACCTTTTTTACTTCTGAAATTATACCTTATTGTGTCAGCTTCAAAGTTCTCTTCATTATCCGTAAATAGTGGTTTTCCGTTAACATTACCTAAACTGTCTTCTATTCCATAGGCATAAACTTCATTTGTGTTAAAATCCATCTCGATAAAATCCGCTGTAAGGTTGATGCTTTCATAAATTACAATAGCATTTCCATATAAATATGCTTTTTGACGTACAAAGTCAAATAATAGTGAATCCTCAGCATCATAATAAACAGGGTAATCAAATGCCATGTTTGAATTCGTTTTTGGCAAGGCAATAGAGTCAACTGTTTTAACGTTTTTTATAGTGTCATCAATGAATTGCAGATTTTTTTCATACTTAATGGTTGAATAATTATCAGAATCGTTAATACTTGTGGTATAAAGATTGCTATATGCAAAAACAGTGTTGGTTAATAAACCAAACGATGTTAATAACAGTATTAACAATTTATAAAAAGTCGATATGAAAGATTTATCTTTGTACAAAATACAAAATTTGCCCAAAACTAATGAAAAAAACGTTTCAGAAATGAAAACTGGTATGTTTATGAGACAAAAAAATGTAATAATTATCACCATATTAGTCTTAATAAGTTTTTTGACTAGTTTTAATTTGTATGGACAAAGCTCAGATAAGAATAAGATTAGAACTGTGGTAATTGATCCGGGACATGGAGGTTCAGACCCTGGAGCAGTTGGTAAAATTTCAAAAGAGAAGGATTTAGCATTGGATATTTCTCTTAAGTTTGGAGCGTTAATCGAAAAGAATTTTAAGGATGTAAAAGTTATTTATACCAGAACTGATGATAGTTTTGTTGAATTATACAAAAGGGCAAAGATTGCTAATGATAATAATGCAGATCTTTTTGTTTGTATTCATATAAATGCTTCATCTAACACCTCGCCTTATGGAGCAGAAACTTTTGTGATGGGGCTTCATGTTAATGATGCAAACTTAAAAGTTGCTAAGCTCGAGAACTCAGTAATTTTGCAAGAGGATAATTACGAAGATCAATATGATGGTTTTGATCCAAATGATCCTGAAAATCATATAATTTTCAGTCTTTACCAGAATGCAAACCTAACGCAGAGTTTATTATTTGCTGATAAAGTTCAGCACAATTTTAGAGAAGATGTAAAACGTTATGACAGAGGAGTTAAACAAGCTGGGTTTTTGGTGTTGTGGAAAACCACTATGCCGGCAGTCCTAATTGAATGTGGATTTATCTCAAATAGGGAAGAAGAAATATATTTAAATTCTGAAAAAGGTCAAGACGAGCTTGCAGAGGCTATATTTAATGGTTTTAAAGATTATAAGAATCATTATGAAGGAAATGTTGGAAGTGAAACTTCAAGTCATACAAATACTACTGAGAATACTACAGAACAAACTACTACTACTAATACTCAAAATAATACCACTGAAAATACAAATACAACTACTTACAATGAAAAAGGTGTATTTTTTAAGGTACAGGTCATGACATCCTCACAAAAAATTGAAATTAATTCCGAAAAATTTCAGGCTTATCAAAATGTTGATGTATATTTGCATAATGGAGTTTACAAATGCACTATTGGTAAAACTACCAAGTATAGTGAGATAGTAGAACTTCAGAAGAAACTAAAGTCTGATTTTGAGGGATGTTTTGTTGTTGCATTTAAAGACGGGGAAAGAATTCCGCTGAATCAGGCTCGAAGTGAACTTGGACAGTAGAATGCAGAAATCTAAGAAGAAGTATATATTATATGGTATTTCCGCAGTTGTAATCCTCTTAGTTGCCTATTGGGGATTTAACTTCTTGCGTGGCACTTCTTTGTTTAATAAAACGAATCTTTATTACGTTTATTACGATAGAATTGAGGGATTAAATGAATCAAGCCCTGTTACTGTTAATGGTTATCAGATAGGAAAAGTTTCAGAAATTACATTTTTACCGGATCAGGATTGTAAACTATTGATTACTCTTGAAATATCCGATGAGTTTCTTTTACCTGATTCTACTATAGCAAGGATCTATAGTATGGACTTGATGGGTTCGAAAGGAGTAGAACTTATATTTGGGAATAGTTCTGAGTATCATCAACCTAATGATACTTTAATTGGCGAGGTAGAACAAAGCCTTAAGGATCAGGTAAGTGTTCAAATGCTTCCAGTTAAGAATCAGGCTGAGGATTTGATGAAAGAGATTGAAAAAGCTATTGCAGTTATTTCATATATTTTCAACGAAGAGACCAGAGCAAATCTTGAACAAAGTTTTGCAAGTATTAAAACAACAATGGCATATCTTGAAAGCTCTGCTTATGGCTTGGATACGATGCTGACAAGAGAATCAGGAAAGATTTCAAGAATACTATCTAATGTGGAGTTTATTTCACTTTCACTAAGGAATAATCACGAGCAGATTACCAATATTATCAATAATCTTTCTGAATTTTCCGACACTCTGGTAGCATTGGAGATTTCACAAACTATACTTGAAGCAAATAAAGCTCTTGCAGATTTTAATGCCATAATGGAGAGAGTTAATAATGGTGAAGGTTCTTTAGGTCAGTTACTAAATGATGATAAGCTTGCGATACAACTTGAAAATGCAGCTATGAATCTTGATAAGCTTCTGAAAGACTTAAGACTAAATCCTAAGAAGTATGTTAATTTTAGTTTGATGAATATTGGTCGTACAGTAAATGTAACAGACGAATCGGAATTGAGCGAAAAGGATAAACGTGCACGTGAACGAAAGCGTAAAAAAGAAGAAAAGGAATATCAGAAGAATCAAAGAAAAGAGGAAAAAAAAGAGCAAAAAGAACAAGGTGAATCAGATGATTCTGAGGATACAGAAGATGTGTCTGATCTTTCTAATGCGGATATCAATTTTATGATTCAGATTAGAGCTGCTACAACACCCATAGGGTCTGATTCTTAGGAGCTTAAAGGTTACTCTGATGCTGTTGAAATTAAAGTTGGGAACAAGTACAAATATTATGTTTATTCACATACTGATGCAACATATACAGACTATTACTTAGGACTTGCACAGGAAGATTTCCCTGACGCGTTTCCTGTTGCATTTGCTGATGGACAACCAATAACCTATTCCTACGGTGTAAGTTTGTTAGCATCAAAAGATAAATAAATCAATATTAATTTTCTAACAATTTGAGTCTACAGCTGTTATTAATTGTAGAAAAATTCGTATTATTGTACAAGATAAAGCTTACGATATGAAAAGATTATTTTTTATGATTGTAACTATAGCGTTTGCTATGGTTAATTCATATGCCCAGTATCTTATGGGTGATTTTAATACATGGCAAGCAGAGGACTTGATGACCGAGTCTTATAGCTATTATTCGGTAACTGTAGATGTCGCTTCAGATTTACCGAGTGGACAGTTTTTAGTTGATCAGTCTGCAGATGGCGTTGATACTTGGGGAGATGCTACTGATTCTTATTATCCGGTAGTCAATATGTCTGAAGGTCAAATGAGAGGAAGTATATCAGGAGATGCTCCTGTTACTTTTGCAATGAGCTTCACAGCCGGCAAATTCTATACTTTCCGACTGGAAGGTGACGAGACATGGTGGAACAGGAAGTTTGTAATTATGGAAACTGACGCTATGCCTGTGGATATCTTAACTGTAAGTGATAATAGCTTGACAGAAAATGAAAATGATGTTACTGTCTCTATTACTTTGTCAGGTGTATTATCAATACAGGAAACTGTTTATTTGAGATATACAACAGATTCATGGAGTACATCTTCAATTGTTGCATGTTCCGGCTCCGGTACAGATTATTTAGGAGTAATACCTGGGCAAGTTGCTAGTACTAATATTGAATATTATGTGTTTAGTTCAGCCATGGAATCAACATTCGTTAGTCTATATCCTGATTTTTCAACTTTAAAAGGTAATAATAACAGTGGTAGTAATTTTACATATACCGTTACTTCATCATCAGGTTCTTTAACTGCAACACCAACAGGAGAAATGAACTCTACAAGTCTTGATGGAATGGTTTTAGATTTAGTTTTAATATCTGAGTCTTTTGTTGATGGGACATTTGAGCAAACAAACTTTACATTAAATAATGCTCCAGCTGGTTTGACAATAAATGGAGTTTTATATTCCAGTCCTACTGAAGCTAATATACAATTAGCATATACAGGGGACCCCATAATGACAGAGATAAATGATTTTAATGTTACTATTGCAGCTGCCGAACTAGATGGTGCAACAGACCTTACCTCAAACAATATGACAATATATGCTGACGAAACAGATACTGAAAGTTTGTATGATGCAGCAGTCTTAACTTGGGAAGGTGGGGCTGAAGATATTGAATATCTGGTTGATGATTTTGATGGCCATGATTTTGGAACACTCAATGCATCATCAAGTTTATACTTAAAATCAGGAAAAGAT
>PKTB01000024.1 GCA_002869385.1 Marinilabiliales bacterium | reverse complement strand
TTGATAAGGAAAGTCCTAATTCTTAAATTAGGCTTCCTTTGAAAGAAAATTATTATCGATTTTAAAAGCTCAAATACACACTTTTTTAAACACTACCAGAAAATTTCAAACTATCTCGACCTAATAAATGATTGTAAAAAAAATGTAATCCCGAAGGAAGAATGGGAATTTGAGATGTTTAGAAAAGAATGTATTGAAGAAGGTTTAAGGGAACTTTAGTGTGCTTTTATTGCAACAAACAAAAGTTCCTGTTTATCTAGTCTGTACCTTTCAACTAGTTCTGCACTTAAGTGGTCTTTAATATCAAATTCTTCAACTGTAAATCCTGCCTGTTTAATTCTTTCGGGGTAATCAAGGCCATGCCAACGAACATGATCGTACTGTCCAAAAACTCTTTCGCGTTCTTTTGGGTCGGTAATGCTTAGATCTTCGTGTGTTTCTTCGTAAGTGTAATTAATTGGAACTTGCATAATAGCTTTTCCACCAGGTTTAAGGATTCTTAGGATTTCCTGCATCGCTTTAATATCACTTTCGACGTGCTCAAGTACATGATTGCAAATAACCCAATAGTATGTATTATCCTCTAATGGAATATCCAATATATCAAAGTGAATGTCAGCAAGAGGTGAGACCAGGTCACCGGTTGTGTAATCCATGTTCTCAGCTTTTCGAAATCTTTTATAAAATGGTTGTTCTGGAGCGATGTGTAGAACTTTTGAATCTGCTGTAAAAAAATTAGAATGATCTTTTAGGTACAACCACATTAACCTGTGTCTTTCGAGTGAAAGGCAAACAGGACATAAGCGATTAACACCGGCTTTATTACCATAAGGAAGGAATTTACGAAAATGCTTTCCACAAACAGGACATTCAACTTTATTTCCCATATAAAATGGCCTGATTAAAAAAGAAAACAGTTTTGAAAACCTTATCAATAAAGGTCTTGGTATTTTTCGTACTAAAAATCTAATTAGCCTTCTCATCTGTCAGATCAATCTTTTTGGCAGTCATGGATAAATCATCAACTTCCAGTAAATATTCATGTAAAACGAACCAAATATAAGTTTTTATGTTCGTATAACCCATTTTTCTTAACAATTTTGCATAATGAGATGTTTGCTTAATGTATTTTTTGTTTTCAAGGTCTCCAAATTTATAATCAACAATAATAATCTCATTATCTTTTTCCATTATTCTGTCAGGACGTCTGATAAAACCACCAATATCTGCTATCTCAGCCTCATTGCTTACTTTATAAGTGCCATCAAACCAGTGTTTAATGTAATTATGCGATATTTTTTTGCTAATATTATTTTTATAATCTATAGCAGAATCAGCACTTATCTTTCCGCTATTTACAAGTTTACTAATAGCATTATCAATATCCGAAAGTTCGACAATTTCTTCAAATATTTTATGAAAAATAATCCCTTCTGTAATATCAGCCCCTATAGAACCTTCGTGTTTGTCTTTTTCGTAAAATGGTTTGATTTTTATTTGTTTATCAGGAATAAAGACATCGTATGTTGTAAGATAATCTGTTTCTTCAGCTTTTGATTTATTGTCTGGTAGAGATCCATACAGATATTGCTTGTGACTTTCATTTTCAGAAATCTTCCACACATCAGTATTAGCAGAGCTTATTAAATCGATAGATTTATTTAAAAACTTTTGAACAGAGTTTTCTGAAGGATTATTGTTTCCTGAAATAAATAAACCTTTACGAGCTCTTGTAAATGCAACATACATCATATTAAATGATTCAACTGATTGCCTGAATTTTTCATGATAATATTGGTCGGCAAAGTGACTTGAGATTAGTTTTGAGTCAAAGTTTACAGGCCAAACTGGCAGTGTGTTATAAGGTTCAACAGCTGTTGAAACCCATAATGTACTATTAAATTTATGTGTTGCCCAATTGCAGAATGGTACAAAAACTAAATCTGCAGCCAGACCTTTTGACTTATGAACTGTTATAATGTTTATTGCATTTTGTTTTTCTGGTAAATGAAGATTCTGCTTTTCACCATGTTCGTCCCAGTATTCAAGAAAACTGCTCACTTCAGGAGTTTTAGTTTGCGCATATTCATGAACAAAATCTCTAAATGAATTTAAAAATGGAATATTTTCTTCAATTTTATTTAATTCCAGAGCATCTATTAAGCTATCAGTAATTTCATGTAATAGAGAGAATTTATATTTATCTTCTATTTTAATAAGCTGATTCTCAAGGAATTTAATATACTCATCTTTATTAAAAACTATTTCTGTTTCGTTTTTTAGATTTGTTAATACATAGTAAGAATAGGCTGCTTCAGTAAAAGCCAGAACATTGTTCTTATCATTAAGATATTTTAAACATGAAATAATTAAACGAACTGCTTTGTTTGATGAAATAAACAGAGCTTCACTAGAAATAACGTCATAAATAATTCCGGGTTTTGCTTGTTCCGACTTTGAATGTTTTAATATTTCATTAGCAATTAGGCTACCTTCTTTATTTGATCTTACAAGGATCATCATGTCGCCAGGTTGGTAATGCTTTTCTTGTAAATTCTCAATTTCATGGATAAGATTATTTATAATATCTTCTTCGGCATTATCCTTATTGAAAAGATCGATCTTTACTAACGATTCAAAGTCTTTTTTTGAGTTTTGTGCAATCTTATGATAGATTGAAGAGCTTACTAAATCTCCTGTAAAAGGATGCAAGTGAGTAGGAGTGTCTGCATTTATATGTTCCTTGACTAGTTTAGATGCTTCTTCGAAGAATTTATTATTAAAATCAACAATATTTTTACCACTTCGATAATTATCATTTAATGTGATATCTTTTGTAAATGTCCCAAAATCTTTTTTTACGTCATTTGCAAGCAAACTCCAGTCGCCACCACGCCAGGAGTATATCGATTGTTTAAGATCACCGACTAAAATATTTACTTGCTTTTCATCTCCTGATGCCAGACTTTCTTCAAGAAGTGGTTTAAAAGAATCCCATTGAATTCTGCTGGTATCCTGAAATTCATCAATAAGATAGTTTTCGAAGAAACTACCTGTTTTTTCATATATAAATGATGAACTGTTTTGATTTGCTATTTCGGATAAAAATGCCGGGATCTCTGATATTAGGAATTTACCATCTTCAAATAATATTTGATTAATTATTTTTAGTGATTTATCAATAAGAGCAGAATATCTTATCTGTTTGCGTACAATAAGAGCAGTATTATAATCATTGATATTATTATCGTAATAAGATTCAAGCTCAGTTGAGATCGAAATTAACTCTAAAGTTGCTGAATGTATAGGCTCTTGATTTATACTTGCTTTTTTTAACCACTTCTCAATATCTGAGATATTATCAAAATGATTTTTTATTGTAGCACTTCGAATTTTATCAGATGTTGCTAATAATCTTTTAATTATACTATTTCTGTTTCCGCCACTGAAGTCACTTATCTGAAGATTATTCGTTTTAAGAATATCTTGCATTTTAATGGTATAATCATCGATCTTTTTTAAAAAGCTGTCTTCAATGTTTTTAGTCTGAATATAGAATTTATTTACAGCTTTTTTATTTCTAAAAAACTCACTATAAGCATCTTGATATTTACGGAATTCTGAATTTAAAACAGTCTTGATAAAACTTTTTAACTTACGTCTGAAATCCCACTTATTTCTATCATATATGTTCTCTTCAACCAGAGATATTATATCTTTTTTTAGTTCACTATCAGTTTCACATTGTTCTATCAAACTATCTACGCCTTTATTGATAATGCTTTCTGTATCTAGCTCTATTTCATAATTGTAATGTATTCCGGTTTCACGCGTAAAGTTTCTAACTATTTTTTGAAAAAAACTATCAATCGTTGATACAGAAAAGAAAGAATAATCATGAAGAGTATCTTTAAAAATATCATTTGATATGTCAATAATTTTTGATTCCGGAAGTCCGGTGAATTCTTTTATTTCTTTTAGTCTGTCTGCATTATGAGGAGGAGAGGAGATATCATGCATCTCCTGTACTATTCTACTCTTCATTTCTTCGCAAGCTTTATTTGTAAATGTTACAGCAAGAATATTTCTGTGTGCCTGTTTACCGGAAAAAAGTAATAAAATATATCTGCCGGCTATATTATGAGTCTTGCCGGAACCAGCTGAAGCAGAGTATAAAAGGAGTTGCCCCATTATTCAGGGACAATTATCGTAGCAGTCTCACACTCAAAAACATCAGCAGTATAGTTCCATTCATTAGCATTGTAATAGCAATTAACTGTATAGCTACCTATTGGTTTATCAACAGATTTGCTTTCATCAGGTTGGAGTATAAATACCTGTGAACTATTTACATAAACTTCGATTTCGTGGCTAAGATTATTTGTTACTAAGATTGTTCCGGTGTGATTAAGCTCACAACTATCTTTTACGCGACATGAAACAGTTAAAACTAAAACTGCGAGTAATGTGAATATTATTGTTTTTACTTTCATTTTATTAAAATTAGTCACATCAAAATTATTAAAAAAAACAATAATCTGCAAGAATATAAATTTAGTGAAGAACTAATTAGGATTGGTCTTTATCTTTATCTCTTTTAGGTAGATTTAAACCGCGAATTACCGGGTCTGTACCCGGTTCAGTAGGCAAATAGTCAAGATGTATCTTTGACATTGATTTAAAAATACCTCGTCTGGCATACTTAAAACGTTTTTCTATTTCATCAATAATTTCAGATGCTTGATTTCGTTTTGTTTTATCACTCCATGGACAAATTTCTTTTTCGCCTGGAAAACTCTGTAATTTTGAAAAGTCTTGTACTTCTTTATTGCTTAGAAGAATCATCGGTCGGATAAGCTGAATTCTTCCTTCAAACATGTCTAATTTTGCCGGCATAGAGCTTATGCTGTTATGGTAGCTCATATTGATAATTAAAGTCTCAATAGCATCATCCATATGATGACCGAGTGCAATTTTATTGCAATTAAGTTCTTCACTTAATTCAAAAAGACGTTTTCGTCTATGCCAGGCACAAACAAAACACTGAGGCTTTTTACTCTGTTTTTCAAAATCAACATCTATTGATTCTACAATGAATTTAATATTGTTTTTTTTACAGAAGTTTTCTATATACTCCTTATCAATAGAGTAGGGAACATTAACTACATCAATATGTACAGCTACAACAGAAAAAGGTTTATCTGAATATTTAGCTCTGCTTGCCAGCCCTGAGAGTAAACTCATAGAATCCTTACCACCTGATACACCGACGAGGATTTTATCGTCTTTTTCTATCAGATTGTAATCATTTATTGCTTTTGCTAATTTAGAGTAAAAGTTTTTAACCTTTCTTTTGTCGGACTGTTCGCTCATTACCTTAAATAACCAATTTTACTTAAATATGACCATCCGGTTGTCCAGTTTACATTTTTAAAAGCTCCTTTATAGGAAACATTATCAAACCAATCGTCATTTACAATAGCAGTATTTTCACTTACCTCACCGGTAGGAAGAACTGAAATGTAGTTAGATTCTACTGTAATGCCGGGATCACTCAAAATATTTCCCGAATTTACAAAATAATAATCTAATTCCTCTTGTTTTTCATTAGGAATAGTAGTTGTTTCGCTAACTAAGTTAAGGACATCTGTATAATCGGTTATTCCTAGATAATAAAAGATATTATTTTAAAATTGGATTTTTTCGTCAGTAAACTTTGAATATGAGTCAGCATCTGTATTTTCATATTGAATTTCTATTCCCCATGCCTGGTTAATAAATACAGAGTTTTTGTAAATTCCTGCACTTCCATTTCTGAATGAGATTAGTCCTTTTGAGCCGGTAATACCTCTTCCAATAAGTGTTGAATTGTAAATCACAGGTTTGGTGAAGTTATTATAATTGTCATAACCACAATCATGTTCAGCAAGTAAGTCTCCAGCCATGTTAGTTTGTATTGCTAACCAAAACTGACCTCTTCCACAATATCCATCATCAAAATCAAATGCATCATCACCACAAAAACCTGAGATAATATATTTGCAATCAACTGTTCCTCCAAAGAATTCGATACCATCATCTTTGTTTGCAATAACCTCTATGTGATGAATTTCAGTACCTTTTCCCACACCACCTAAAGTGAGACCATTTATTTCATTTCCTACTTCAAGACTAGTACCTCCATGACGTATTGAAACATAGCAAAAAACACCACTATCATCATTAATATCAGTGCCACCATAATCTGCTCTTTCATCATATACCGGAATTCCTTCAATTTTTGATTCTCCGGTTTCTGTATTAACTGGAGCATTCCCTAAAATGATTACACCTCCCCAAAGTCCACTGGTTTCTAAAGGTATTGATCCATCAAGATCATCGCTTTCAGCAGTAAAGATTATTGGTTCTGCAGCTGTCCCTTCTGCTACTATTTTTCCACCACGACATACAATTAAAGCAGATGCTTCTTCTCCCTGTCCCGGTTTTGCTCTTATTATCGTACCAGGTTCAATGGTAAGTACTTGTCCATCATTTACAAAAACAAGTCCGTCAAGCAAATATTCTTTGTCTGAAGATAGAGTAATTGTCCCAATACCTGTACCAGAATCTTTCAAAACTATTACTTCGTCAACTATGAATTCACTTTTACGGCATGAACTAAATATAACCAGTAACAATAAAGTAAAAAATATAATAAATCTCTGTTTCATGATTTTGTAGTTTTAGATTATTTTATATGATTCGTAAATACCAAACTGTACATTCAGGAATAAATATGCTGTGTTTTGCATATTCGCAGCCATTGGGTACCAATCCTGATAATTGAGAGACATTCTGAAATTTGAATTGAAAATATATTCTATACCACCAATAATTGCAGAACCATTATCGGTTAAATTGAAAGGTGCGGAATATCCAACAGGAATATTTGAATTTAAGACGTCATATCGTGCAAAAATATTTAGTTTATCAGTAAAATTATAGATTGCAAAGGCATTATATCCATAAGTCAGATATTCATCATCTGATTTTAGCTCAACCTGAGTATTATACTCTCCACCAATTTTTAATGATGGAAATGGGTTAAGACCTAAAAATACACCTGACGTTATTAAATTATTTGTTTTTTGAGTAAATGATGAGTGAAACTTAATTTTTACCTTCTTTACAGGCGAATAGTCTAGACCAATATTATACATGTATTTTGATAAACCGGTATCATAGCTCAGATATTCTCCATTCATCATTCCTGCTTCAATCCTGATTTTATCATTTATCTTATATTGAAAATTAACACCTAAATCAGTACTTGGAAGCAAATCATACTCATCGATAAAAGATTTAAATAAATATCTTTTGCCCCAGTATTTTTCCTGAGTTTTATGTTGTTGGTTATCAATAATTCCAAATTTAATTTTAAAATTACCTTTAGTATATCCAACGCCAACGTTTCTAAGATATGCATTACGACGGATTAGTGAATACTGTGAGTTATCGTCAGGTGAACCAATATCAATTTTTACAAATCCATTTAAGCCATTATTTAGATTGAAATCATAGCCTAAATATGCTCTTTTTACATCAAAATTTGATTCGTGTGCATTCTCGGTTAAGCCCTGATGGAAATTTGAATAAATCAGGAATAAAGGTTTTGCTGAAATTTTAGTGGTGTCATTGTCAGCAATAGAGACTTTGCTTATACCGGTGATTGCGAGAAGTAGGAGAATAAATACTTTTTTCATCGGTTTTTAATTTTGCCTCAAAAGTATTATAATTAATCAGACTTAAAATACAAGATATATTAACTTAACAATTATTTAATATGGTTGTTTTATTAATTTAATAGGTAAGACTTTACTATATTTATTGTTTCCTGAAGAATTTACCAAATGTTTTGAGCACTCAAACAGACATATTATGCTCAGAATATGATTCGAAGCAATGAGCGTTAGCCTTGAAGAACCACCGGGCCAGCTCCGGCCTTGTGAATTTTGAAACAATTAGAACTGTTGCAACGAGGTTTATCCCGCTTTGCTTACAGTTCTTTTGGATCAAAAGAGCGGGCTGAAGGATTGGTTCTTCTTGATTTCTTTGTTACTTTCTTGATAAGCAAGAAAGGAAGGCAACAAAACAGCATAAATAATATTGATTTTATAATGCTGCAATTCTTTCCATTAAATACTAGATATAACCATTTAATATAAAATAAAAAGGGTTCGTCAATTGACGAACCCTTTTATTAAGATATTTGAAGTTATACTATTCAACCACAAGTTTTTCAACATATGTTTGAGAAGCAGTAACAACTTTCACATAGTAAACACCAGGAACTAGATCTACAGAAATTTCTTCAACAGTATTACCGTTAGCAGAAACATCTTTAAGAACTATAATACTTCCTTTAGTGTCGTATAATTGATAAGTAACATCACCTTCGATATTATTAAAGTTGATTACGAATTCACCATTGTTTGGATTTGGATAAATTCCAATTCCTTCAACAGTAGTGTTTTCAATTTCAGTAACAATATCAATAATAAAGTCACAAGAGTTTACACAACCTGTTACAGGATCTGTGTATGTGTAAGTGATTGTATAAGCACAAATTGCTAATCCATCAGGATCAAATACACCAGCAGTTACGTTTGTACCAGTATATTCACCACCTTCTGGAGTTGCACCAGTAAGAGTAACAGCTTCATCAGCAGATGTCATTGCCATTGTAGCAGGACATGTTACAACTGGAAGCTCGTTGATTGTTACACTAATTGTGGTTTCTAATCCACATTGACCAGCATCTGGAGTAAACACATAATCAGTAGTACCAGCAACATCAGTAGCAATAACTGCAGGAGCCCAAGTACCAGTAATCATATTATCAGAAGTAGTTGGTAATGCATCAGGAGTACCATCGATACAGTATTCTGCAGCAAAACTAAATGTTGCTTCAACTGGATCGTTAATTGTAACACTAATTGTGGTTTCTAATCCACATTGACCAGCATCTGGAGTAAATACATAGTCAGCTGAACCAACAACGTCAGTTGCAATTACAGCTGGTGCCCATGTACCAGTAATCATATTATCAGATGTAGTAGGTAGTGCATCAGGAGTATCACCTAAACAATATTCATCAGTAAAGCTAAATGTTGCTTCAACTGGATCGTTAATTGTAACACTAATTGTAGTACCAATTGCACATTGACCTGCGTCTGGTGTAAATACATAGTCAGATGAACCAACAACATCAGTTGCAATTACAGCTGGTGCCCATGTACCAGTGATCATATTATCAGATGTAGTAGGTAGTGCATCAGGAGTATCACCTAAACAATATTCGTCAGCAAAGCTAAATGTAGCAGGAGCTGAAGGATCATTAATTGTTACAGTAATAGTAACCTCTTCGTCACATGTTGCATCAGGAGTAAATATATAGTCAAAGTCTCCGGCAACATCTGTTGCGATAACTGCAGGAGCCCATGTTCCTGTTAATGCATTGTCTGAAGTAGCAGGTAATAAGTCAGGTGTGTCACACATACAATATACTGTAGCAAAGCTAAACTCAGGAGTGAAAACTTCAGTTACAGTAACTGTTAAAGTAAATGGATTAGCACAAACACCGGCATCCGGAGTAAATATGTAATCTGTATCACCAATAATGTCAGTGTCAATTGCAGCAGGAGCCCAAGTACCAGTGATAGCATTATCAGAAGTAGTTGGTAAAACGTCTGCAGTTGCACCCTGGCAATATGCTGACTCTAGAGTGAATGTAGGATCAAAAATTGGATCAACAGTTACAGTAGCATAAACTTCAAGAACTGTTGCAGGATCTGTTTGTGCTACACCAGCAGGTAGATCGAAAGTACATGTTGCATTGTAAGTAGCAGGAGTCATACAATCATAAGATGCAATAGCCCATGTTACGTCAACAACATGTTCAGTTGCATCTGTATCAGTAACAGATATTTGTGGAACCAAGTCAGCAATTGCAGTAGCTTCGTCAGTACCTTCACAAACAGTGATATCAACAGCTTGAGTGTAAACGTCTATCTCATTTATTTCAGGAGCAACATAAAGTTCAAAGGCGTCAATGTACAGTTCCCATTCGTTAACTGAAACGCTTTGAATAGCTACATAAATCTGTTGTCCTGATGTAATTCCATAATCACTAAGGATATATGAATGTAATTCCCAAGTTGTTGGATGATCAACGATATTATCTAATACAATAGTAAAGTCAGCTGGGTCTTTGCCTGTAGTAGAGATAAGTACATTGAAATTTTCTAGGAAAGAAGCACTTCTTGACTTAGCATAAAAATCTAAAGCAGTATTGTCGTCAGTAATATCGAATTGTGGTGAAATTAACCAGTCATCGTTACCTGAAACATTGTATGAGATACTTGCTGTTTGAGCTCCTTCGTATGGATCAGAATTTCCAGTACCTATTTCCCATTCGTTAGCGTCAGCGTCCAAATTAAGAATTGACCAGCATGATGGCATTGAAATATCTTCAAATCCCTCGAAATAAGGAACCCCAAGTATTTCACAGTCTGTTGTGAAAGAACCTTCAATTGACCATGCTGATCCACAATCGGACATAACATACCAGTAGTAAGTTGTTGCAGCAGTCAAACCTGATAAGTTATATTCACCAACAGCACCAACAACAATCTCGTTATCTAAGATATCACCTGTCTCTGTCCCAGGATCAGTTAAAGGAGTAGTAGATACTTCTAATACCCAATCGCTTGTTCCTAATTCATCCCATGCAAGGTCAACATCGTTAGGTCCAAGAACTGTAGCCGTTAATCCTGTTGGTATAGGACAAGCTGCAGGAGTTGTAAATGAGTATTCAGTACTCCAGTCTCCTAAACAATCAGCTTGTACATATACATAGTATGTAGTTTCAGGTAATAATCCGGAAAGTGAATGCAATGGAGTTGTTGAAACAACAGTGTTGTCTTCAATATCTCCAGTTTCAGTATCAGGATCTGTTATGGTAGTTGAAGAGACTTCAATAAACCAGTTAGTTTCAAAACCTCCAACTGTCCATTGAATTTCAGCACTTGTTGATGTTAAGTTGATTGCTTCAATATCCATTGGTGTACCACATATTTCTTCAATAGTGAAATCATATGTATAGCAGTCTGGAGTAGGCCATATGTCAATCATTGCATAATAAGTACCCGTACTTAAAGCAACATCAATTACTCTAGCCTCAGAGCCAGAACTATAATACTCATCTATTAAGTTCCCTGTATCAGGACAGCCATCAAATAATGATAATGATGTCCAAGTTGTACTTTGAGGATCCATTGTCATTCTAACATATGTATCAGCAGTAACTGTTATTTCATAAATAGCGTCTTCGCCATTATAATAATAGTCACTTGTAATACCTGTTGTAGTATAAACATCCCCCAAACCACAAGTGCTTGCAGATAGGTCTTGATATGTTAAATCTGCAGGGATACTTACTATGAATGGGTTACTACAATTGGCACCCATAGGAGCAGCTTCTTGATTTACATAAATTTCCCAATCCTGAGGCGTTCCGTCCTGAGCCTCAACTGTATAAATAACAGGGCTTGAGCTAAAGTCATTAGCAACATCACTTAATGGATTAATAGTAGAGAAAGGTGAAGTAGTAATAGTTGGAGTTAAGTTATTTAGATCAGCTAACCAGTTAACTTCAATAGTAACAGTATGTCCAATAGGATCTATAATAGCTGCACCTGTTTCTTCTGGAAATGTCCAAGTAAGAATATCATTATCACTACTTAGTGTTAATGCTTCTGTAACAGTTACTTCCCAAATTTGTGGTAATCCTGATTCTGAAGTCACAGTGTATTCAAATGGTGTTACATCTGAACCTGTAAAGTCTTGCTGTACACCACTTAATGGGTTAATTGTTGCTAAATCAGAAATAGTAATTGTAGTTGTTAAAGTTGCTAAATCAGTTCCCATAGAAACTTCAATATTAACTGTATGTGCACCTGCATCAATAGTTGCAGCACCAGTTTGGTCTGCTAATACGAAATCAATAATGTCGTTTTCGTCAGATAACTCACGAACTTGAAGATTATCAATGAATAAATCATTATCTCCGTTAGACACTGTTGATTCTGCATAGAATCCAAATTTAACTTCACCAGTATAAGCTGCTAAATCAATAGTAACAAGTTCACCTGCAGTTGCGATATTATCATAAACATTTGGAGAACCAATATTATCCCATACCATTAGGGTGTTTGCTGATGACCAAGTAGCACCATTGTCAGTAGAGATTACTACAGCAAATACATCATCTGGAGCTGGATCAGCAACATTAGTAGAGTTCCAATCTGTTAGAGCTAAATCAAATGTAAGAAAATAATTGATAGAACCGTCACCTAAGTTAATAGCTTGTGTAATCATCCATTCGTCTGTAGTGGTTCCATAATTATTAACTTTAACACAAACATCTCCTGCGTTTGCAAAATCATCTGACATCCAAGTACTTGAAGATGTTGTTAATATAGTAGGATCTGCAAGAATACCTTCAGCTTCTTCCCAACATTCAATTTCATAAACATCAAATCCTTCTGCAAAAGGTGCAGCAAATGATGCACATTCTGTTGTAAATGAACCTTCAGAAGACCATAATGATGTTGATCCACCACAATCAGCTTGGATATACCAGTAATATGTAGTATTAGGAGCTAATGTTCCAGGAGGTATAATGAATGGATTAGTTAAAACAGGAATTACACCAAAATCACCAGTTTCACTTGTTGGATCAAAAGGAGCTGTAGCAGCAACTAAATTCCAGTTCATTTCACCATTATCTGTCCAACTTAATTCAGCATTGTCTGTTGTAATATTGTATGCGTCTAAATCTGTTGGAGGCATACATGCTGGAGCAGCAATAACCTCAAGTGTGTAATCTTCGAAACTACCATAAGATCCTGTATAACATGCATCACCAGGACCTAAATCACCATCAGTACCACCAATTCTCATTCTATATTGTCCTAATGGAGTAGCAATAGGAACAATAAAGCTAGCATTTAATGTAGTTGGGTTAGCAGAAGTTGATAAACCGGTATACATAAGTTCATCTACATCGTTGAATTCTAAATCATTATTCCAGTCAACCCAGATTTTAGTTCCGTATGTATAACTTGTTTCATAAGTAATGTCAACAGCTAGTTCAAGACCTTGTGCACCATCACCAATCATTGCAGAGTAATCACCATAATTGTTAGTTTCTGTTCCAGTAGCGTTATTTACAACTATATTTTGGCCGAAAGTAACATTTGTAATACCACTTCCATCAACAGATGAAGGAGCAGGTAAGCAATAACCAACATAGAAAGTACCATTAGCCCATGCGCTACCACAACTTGATTGAACATACCAATAATAAGTTCCTATTGCAAGATCATTTACAATGTACTCTCCATCTACACCACTAACAGCATCTTCAATATCAGCAGGGTCAATATCAGGATCTGCGAGAACAGAAGAATGAATCTTGATGTTCCAATCAGTTTGTCCTAATTCATCCCAAGTTAAAGTTACATCATCGATTACTACTGATGCGTCAAGAGTTGTTGGAATAGGACAAGCAGAAATAGTAGTAAACATATATTCTACCCATTCAGAACCACAGTCAGATTGTACGTAAACGTAATAATCAGTTTCTGGTGTTAAAGTAGGATCAGGAATTGTATATGTTGGAGTAGTTGATACTGCATCATTTGCAACAATGTCGCCATCTACTAAAGTAGGGTCAATTGCAACACCTTCGTTTACTTTAATATTCCATGCAGTAGAGAAACCAGCCTCTGTCCATTCAATATCTGTACTTGTCGCTGTTAAGTTATTAGTCATAATATTGATAGGATCAGGACAAATTTCTTCGATTGTTAGATCATATGTATAACAGTCAGGTGCTGGATAAACATCAACCATAACGTAATATGTTCCAGCTGTTAACGCAATATCAATTTCTCTTGTTTCAGAACCACTATTTTCGTATGAATCTAAAAGTGAACCAGTGTCAGGACAACCGTCAAAAATAAATAGACTTGTCCATGTTGTAGCATTAGGGTCCATTGATATTCTAACATAGGTGTCAGCAGTTACAGTTAGTTCGTAGATTGCGTCTTCACCATTGTCATAACTTGTAGTTCCTAAATTATAGGTATCACCTAAACCACAAGTTGTAGCAGCTGCATCAGTATAAGGCAAAGCTGTTGGTATATCAACAATATAAGGATTTGAACATTCAGCTCCTAATAGTGCATTAACAGTTAAAACACCACTTACATTTGATGTGCCGTCCCAAGGACCGCCAACAAATCCACCATATGTCATAGGACCTTCTTCAACTCTCCATCTTGAAGCATAATAATATGTTCCAGAAGCTAAAGGACCAAGATCAGCTTGATATTCATCATTTGAATCACCGTCTGTATAAGTATTATAAGTGGCAGCTACACAGTTTGTCCATGTTGAAGGGTCGCTGTCTGTATCAGAATAACCAATCCAGCATTCTACATTTGCACCTTGCCCTACTGCATCTGTGATGCCTGCTTCGTATCCGCGAGCATATACAGTAACAGTTTCGTTTGTAAGCATTGTGTGAACATCTGGCCATTGTAGGTTAGACCAGTCCATAGTGTTTGTAGGTCCTTCATAAATTTGAAGATCATCAATATACAAATTGTACATTCCATAGTCACTAGAACCTGTAATTCTTATTTGAGTTGTAGAGTTATATCCAGTTAGCTGAACCTTTGCTTCAGTCCAATCTGAGATTGTTCCATCTTGTTGCTGATAAAAGACTTCAGTCCAGGTTGAACCATCTGTACTCATTTCAGCTCTAATCCAAAGATTAGCATCTGAGGATCCATTCATCCAATATTGGAATTGTAAAATTGGATTAATAGGACTACTCATATCAATAACATCAGTAGTCATTGTTGTAGTATTGCCAGTTGAAGCACTATATACATCAAACATAGCCGCAAGAGTTCCTTCAAAAACACTTCCAGGACCATAAGAAGTACCATCACCTTCTTCCCAAACATATGTACCAGAACCTTCAACAGTCCAGTTTTCTAATGGCCATGTTTCGAATGGCTCAACAAATGGGAATGCTAAAGCACCACCACCTAAAGTAAAGGTTCCAGCAGGAATTGGTGTTGCAGCACTTGCGTTATCAGTTTCACCATCTAATGCATCTGGCCCAGAGAATGTCCAATCAGCTGGGTCAAAAGTGACAGATGGAGTTGTGCTTACACGGTAAGCCCAACCATCAAGGTATTCCCAAGCGGTTCCAGTACCATCAGCATCAACATCGCCAAATACATCGACTACATTCCATGTAGTTCCAGCATCTGGAGTATGGTAAATTTCAATTGCATCATCACCATTAATGCTCATGTGTGTTGTAACATAATCTGGGTCAAACCCAAACCAAGTATTAAACATTGGTTGTTCTGTTGCAACATAAATAAAATCTCCAGCCGTTGCGCTTACAGCGTCGAAAACTAATTCAGCAGTTCCGACAGTTCCACCTCCATTGGATACAGAGCTAACTCCGTAAACGCTGAGGTCTGCAACGTCATTAATAACATAAATTTCGACTCCCTTTGGCAATCCTCCTGTAAGAGGACCATCATAAACTGCTGTAATCAGCAAGTCATTTTGTGCGCTAAGGTTAATCGAAAATCCTATCGCTAGTAAAAATGTTAGGATAGGGAAAAAAATAGATTTTTTCATATCAATTAAATTTAGTTAATAAAAATTGTTTTCATCAAACGATATACACAAAAATAAGAGATTTAATCTTACAATAGTAAAATACTTATTAAAATATTGTTAATATATTGGATACTCAACATTACTTAAAATTACATATAATTGTGTATGTTGATGATTATAACAAACTTATGAGTGGATTGTGGACGATTGTATAAATTAAGGGAAAATGTTAATTAAGTTTTTAATATGATAATTATCATAAGCTATGCCTTAAGAATAATGATTTTTATCATTAAAAAGCATTAGGATAGCTCCGAATAATACAGGGATTAAGACATTAATTAGATATAAACTTGTCGAAGAAAGCAATATTAATGCAGTTTGATTTGAAAACAATCCTAAAAATACAATTGAGAAGGATAATCTAATCCCGATTTCAACAAAAGGAATATTTGGAATAATAGTTTGTGCTAAATAAATTGATGATATAGCTAATACAGCATTTATAAAGGATATCTCAATTCCAAAGAATCTTAATGCCAAATAAAACTGTAATGTAAAGACTAGATACCTTATGAAACTTAATAAAAGTGTTTCTGTTTTCAACTTGCTGGGGATGCTTTTAAGCTTAAATAACTTATTTGTTAGCTTTGAAAAAACTCTTTTCCTGTGGAAAAAGGTAATAATTGTATTAATTTTCAAATATATAAATGATGTAATAATTAGTGATATCAGACCTATAATAATAATTAAAGTTTGATAATTGACTACATCTAATGATAATACTTGTGTGTTAATGATAATAACAAATGAAAATAACCCTATAATAAAGGTAATAATAAATTGTGCGAGGTCACCGTATAGAGTATATGCTGTTGCTGATATTCTGTTTGTTTTTTGTAAAACACTAATTCTGCCGCCAAATTCTCCTATTCTGTTCGGAGTCAATGAGCCTACAGCAACTCCAATCAAGACAGCTTTGTATGATTTTAAAATACTAACTTTTTCAATCTGATTAATTAGCTTTTGCCATTTTATTGCTTCGAGTAACCAATTTACAGGCATCAATACAATTAGTAGTACTAAGTATTTTATTTTTTCATTTTCTAAATTCTTTAATATACTTAAAGATTCAATTATTTCTTTGGTATTATAAATTTTATGAATGACAAAAGTCCAGGCAGCAATAGCAAGTAAAAGTTTGAGAATAAACCATAATAATTTTCTATTTTTTGGCTTATTCATTTGGGTTACTCTTATTTTCCTTATTTAGGATTGGAACCAAAATAAATGAAGTAAAACCTGCAACAGCTAAGATTAGCGTTTGAGCAGCATGGACGATTAGTGCAAAGGCTTCTGCTTTTTCTTCAAGTACTCCGTATATTAAAAGTGCTTGAATAGTCATAAAATGATATGCTCCAATGCCATTTGGTGCTGGCGCAACCATACCAAAACTGCCTGCAACAAAAACGAAGAGGGCTGTAAGGATACCTAACTTATTAAAACCATCAAACGCAAAGAAGCATATGTATAACATTAGAAAATACATTAACCAGATAAACAAAGAGTGGAAAATAAAAAGTAATGGCCTTTTAACTTTACGAATGCTTAGGAATACGTTCCAAAAACTTCTTATAAATTCGGATAGTTTTTTTAGTAATTTAATATTGTCGAATTTCCCTTTCATTAACATAAATAAAAATATAAGTCCCAAGAATGAAAAAGCTGCAAATGCAATCATTATCGGTAAACTTGTGAATTTATCTAATTTGTCTCCTAGGTCAGGATTGTTATTTATGAAATCTGAAATCTGATTAGTTTGTAGACTAATAGCGGCTACTGTAATTAGTCCTAGAACTATAACATCTGTAAGCCTTTCTGTTACCATTGTTCCAAGGACTTTGCTAAAATTCTGTTTTTCATATTTAGAAACAATAGCACATCTTGTTACTTCCCCAAGTCTTGGAACTGCAAGATTTGCAAAATAACCGTTTAAAACTGCCAGGAAAGTGTTTGTAAATCGAACTTTACTTCCATCAGAATTTAATAGCATTTGCCATCTTATAGACCGACTGATATGACTAAGCATACCAACAACTACCATTGGAATGAACCAAAGATAATTAACATTCTTTGCTTCCTGTAATAATTGATTGAAATCAGAATCCTTATATACTAGGTAGAATAGTAAAACGCCTACGCTAATAAAAAGGATTGTCTTGATTATGTTTTTATATGAGTCTTTCAAATTCCTGTTATTTGTTGCAAATATAATATTAGTTTAGGAGATTAATAATATAATGTGCAAATTTGCAAAATGGTAAGGGCTAAAAAACATCTTGGACAACATTTCTTGAAAGATACTAATATAGCAGGAAAAATATCCAGTTCTTTAGTTAATGATAAAAATCTGGAAATTTTAGAAATCGGCCCTGGAACAGGAATCCTTACAAAATTTCTTATAGATAGAGATGAGAAACTATCCTTGGTGGAAATTGATAATGAGTCGGTTGAGTATTTGAAAGAGAATTTTAATCAGGATGATTTTAGACTTTTAAATTTAGATTTTCTAAAGATGGATTTAGAAGAATATTTTTCTGATGAATTCTGTATTATTGGTAATTTTCCATATAATATATCAAGTCAAATATTTTTTAAATTACTTGATAACCGAGATAGAATCCCTGAACTAAGCGGGATGATTCAAAAGGAGGTAGCTGAGCGCATTGCCTCAGTGCATGGTAATAAAACTTATGGTATTTTGAGTGTCCTTCTGCAGTTGTTCTTCAAGATTGAGTATCTTTTTACCGTTAGTGAGCATGTTTTTGTTCCCCCACCAAGAGTAAAATCCGCTGTTATTCGCCTTACCAGATATCGTACAGAGATTGATGGAGTTGATTTTAGTAAACTGAAACTAATCGTCAAGACATCATTTAATCAAAGAAGGAAGACTCTCCGCAATTCTTTAAAGTCAATTTTACCGTCTGGTTTCATTACAGATTCTGAAGTTTTTAATAAACGTCCTGAGCAATTAAGTCCTGAAGAATTTGTATATTTAACTGTTATGATATTTAAATAAACGCCTTAAAAATTTTCACAACTGAAAGATAATCTTATTTTTGCATAAATAATGTAAAAAGGAATTAATGGCATTAGAATTAAATAAGGAGTTCTTCGAAAACTTACGCAATAGTATCGAAAACAAAGATTCTGAATTGGCAGTATCTCTATTAAAAGAGATGCACCCTGCTGATATTGCTGAATTTTTTGAAGAAATCAATATTGATGATGCAAAGTTTCTTTTTATCTTGTTAGAGCCTGAGATAGCTGCTGATGTAATTGTAGAAATTGAGGATGAAGAAAGAGGTAAATTGCTTGAAAGTTTACCAAATGAAATTATTGCTGAGCAGCTTATCGAGAAGATGGATTCCGATGATGCTGCTGATATTCTTGGTTATCTTGATGATGAAAGAAGTGAAGAGATATTAGGCCATATTAAAGACCTTGAGCAAGCAGGTGATATTGTCGATCTTTTGAATTATGATGAAGATTCAGCAGGTGGTTTGATGGCAAAAGAACTTGTTGCTATTAATGAGAATCTTACTGTTAAACAGGCTTTAGGTGAAATGAGAGACCAAGCTGAGGATATTGATGAAATCTACTATTTATATGTTGTAGATGATAATAATATTCTAAAAGGAACTATTGCCTTAAAGGACTTACTGTTTAGTTCAACAAATAAGAAAATTCTAAGCATATTTGATCCGGATGTGATTTCTGTTAAAACCGATGTAGATGGTGAAGAAGTTGCACAAATAATGGAAAAATATGACCTGGTTGCAATTCCAGTAATTGACGGTATTGGACGCTTGGTAGGTAGAATTACAATTGATGATGTTGTTGATGTAATTCGTGAAGAAGCCGAAGAGGATTATCAGTTGATGTCTGGTATTACCGAGGATGTCGATTTTTCTGATAGCGTGTTCAGACAATCAAGATCTCGTATTCCATGGTTGCTAATTGGTATGGTAGGTGGTATTGCCGGATCTTTGATATTAGGATTGTTTGAATCAGATATTGAAAAATATGCTGTATTAGCTTTATTCCTTCCCCTTATTGTTGCGACAGGAGGTAACGCTGGTGTGCAATCATCGGCTATTGTTGTACAAGGCCTTTCTAGTGGTGATATTGATTTGCATAGCATGTGGAAAAAACTTTGGAAAGAGTTTAAAGTCGGTCTTTTAAATGGATTCGTTTGCTCAATAATTATTTTTCTATACAATCTAATTTTCTCTAGTAATTTCGCACTAACACTGACTGTTAGCTTATCACTTTTTGCAGTAATAATATTTGCAACAGTTTTTGGCACTTTTGTGCCATTGGTTTTAAATAGATTTAAAATAGACCCCGCTATTGCAACCGGTCCATTTATTACAACTAGTAACGATATTATTGGAATCTTTATTTACTTAATAATAGCCAGAAGCATATTTGGCATTATTTTATAATCATTTTAAACACAATTATTTCTTATTTGTTAGTTTTGTAAAATAAATTACACATATAAATCTTTATATATGAAAAGACTTATATCTTCATTTGTTATCGCTATTATTGCCATTACTGTTTTTGGGCAAGATATGAAATATACTCATAAGATTATTAAAGAGCTAGCTTCAGAAAAATATTATGGTAGGGGTTATGTAAATCGTGGTGATAGTTTAGCCGCTGAGTTTTTGTCAGGTCAGTTATCCGAAATTGGTCTTGATAATTATAATGGAACATATTTCCAAAGATACACAACTAACATAAATAGATATTTAATAAAACCGCAATTTGGTTTTAATGATTCGACTCTTGTAATAGCTGAAGATTTTATTGCTATCCCAAATTCAGCAAATGTAAATGGAAAATATGAAATCGAATGGATAACTGAGAGAACCTTAACTAATCCTTGGGCTTTAAAGCATTTTCTAAAAGAAGACCATCCTGAAAGTTTTATTTGTATCGATTCAACAGGTTTAAATAATGAAGAACTTTATAATTTTGCTAATATAATCTTCAGTAAGAATTATATTAATGCTGCCGGAGTTATTGAGGCCTCTTCACATTTAAAATATACTGCACGAACAGAATTGAAGGAATATGTTCACATCCAGGTTAAACCTGAGAAAATTAATACTAAAGCAGATTCTATATTTGTTAACATTAAGAATGATTTTATCGAAGATTATGAAACTCAAAATATTATTGGTTATATTGAAGGTAAATCGGATAGTATTATCATGTTTACGGCTCATTACGATAATTTGGGAATGATAGATGATATTATGTATCCCGGAGCAAACGATAATGCAAGTGGAGTTTCAATGGTCTTAAATCTCGCAAAATATTACGCTTCAAAAAGAAAAAATGATTACACAATGGTTTTTGTTCTTTTTTCTGGTGAAGAAGCTGGATTACTTGGTTCGGAATATATGGCAGAAAACCCACCATTTGAATTATCAAAAGTAAAAATACTTCTAAATTTTGACATGGTTGGTACAGGTGATGATGGCATTTATATGCTTAATGCTAAGGAATATCCACAGGTTGAAACATTGTTTAATAAAATGAATGAGAAACAAAAGTATTTTGATGTGATGCATTGTTCAGGAGCAAGTTTTTCGTCTGACCATGCTCCTTTTTATGAAAAGGGTGTCGATGCAGTTTTTGTATATGCTGCCGGAGATAATTCCAATTATCATCAACCACTGGATAAATTTGAAGATCTGACCTTTAGCGCATATAAAGATATATATAAGTTTTGCATTGATGTGGTTAAGGAATTAGCAAAGTAGCTATATTCTAAAACTGAGTTTAGAAATCATAAAATAATTGTAAATTTGTAGACATAAGAATTGACAATTATGGAAACCTTTAGGAAAATATCTCAAATTCAAAGAAATCTGGTATTATTATTTTACGTAATTCTATGTCTTGCTCTAATCTTTCCTGTATGGATGCTTTTTACAGACTTGGCAATGCCCAGCTCGGTTATTATTCTTGTTGTTGTGATGATGGTGCTGGTATTTGTATTAATAGGATCATATTTTTATTTAATAGTTTGTTTGCCGGATAGGTTAAGTAGAAGTTTTGATGATATTAGAAATAGTATTGCTTCTGGTAAAATTACAACATTGAAAGAGTTTGCTGATATTGTTAATGAATTTATAATTAAACAATTTAACCTTATTTTTCTGGATGTTGAGTATTCTGCAATTGGGATTAAAGAAACCAAAGAGGTTTTTTACAATGATGATTTTCCAAAAGATTTAATTGAGGATATAAATCAAGTTTTTGAAGAATCTTCCCAAACTGAAGAAGTTATATATTTAGGATATGATAAATATTTAGAAAAGAAAGCTCATAAATATATAATTCCAATTTTCTTTGTTGAAAGCCACCTGGGTTTCATTTTTGTTATTACAAACAAGAAACTAGATAATTTATTTAAAGGGATTCTGGCAGATTTTGAAAACTTTTATGTTGATGATCAGTTAAAGCATATATTAAACAGTCATCAAAAAAAATCATAGCATTTATGAATAAAATTTTTGTTACAGATTATGATGGAACACTAGCAGGTAAAGACGGGAAAATCAATTCTGTAACAGTGGATGCATTAAAAAAATTAGGCAATCAGGGTATATTAAGAGTAATTGCTACTGGTAGAAGTTTATTCTCTTTAAAAACAGTTGTAGATATTGATTTACCAATAGACTATCTGGTTTTTTCGTCTGGGATAGGGATATATGACTGGAAAAATCATAAACTTTTAGTAGAAAACTCAATAGGAGAGATGGACACAAAATTAATATATGAATTTTTAGTTAAAAAGTCATATGATTTTATGGTTCAACTACCTGTTCCGGACAATCATTTTTTTCATCATTTTTCGTCGGGTACTCATAATGCTGATTTCTATTCAAGAATCTCTTATTACGAAACACATGGTGTTGATCCAATAAAGAAATGTCCGCAAAAGGCATCCCAATTCGTTATTATTTGTCCGGAAGAAAATGGGAATTACAATCTGATTAGAAATCATTTTTCTCATTTAAAAGTACTTAGGGCAACTAGTCCAATTGATAATAAATCTGTATGGATTGAGATTTTGCCTGACAATGTTTCTAAAGCTACCGGGATCGAGCATATTCGAAAAATGTACAATGTCAATATTGAGGATATTAATGTGGTTGGCAATGATTATTATGATCTTGACATGTTAAATTATGTAAATAAAGAAAGAGCATTTGTTGTGTCAAATGCTCCTTCCGATTTGAAAAATATTTTTAATTGTATTGAATCAAATGAGCAAAATGGTGTTGCAAATTTGATAGACAGGCTTTACTAAAATTCTACAGTAGGTGCTTGTTCTGCTCCTTCCTGAGCTTCAAAATATGCTCTTTCATTAAAACCAAACATTCTAGCAAATATGTTTCTTGGGAATTTTAATACAAGAATGTTATATGCTTTTACACTTGCATTAAAAGCATCGCGCCTGACAATTATTTCTGCTTCAATTTCTTTTAAATCAGCTTGCAGAGCTAAGAAATTATGATTTGCTTTTAACTCTGTATACGCCTCAACTGTAACGAGTAACCTGCTGATTGCATTTGAAAATTCGTCCTGTGCTTCCTGGAAAGCTGCAATATCTTCATTTGTTAGATTTTCAGGATCAATATTTATTGATGATACTTTCGCACGAGCTTCAGTCACAGCTGTAAATGTTTCTTGTTCATGTTCTGCATAACCTTTTACAGTTGCAACAATATTTGGTATTAAATCTAAACGTTTTTGATATGCATTTTATACATCTGACCATGAGTTTTTTACCGTCTCATTTGCATCTATACATTTATTATAAGTCTACCATCCATACCAAACTACCCAAATAATTAATAATGATAATCCAATGATAAGTGGGAGTCCGAAGACTGTAAAACCAAGACATCCAAGGCCTTTTACTTTAGGTTCTTTATTCTCTTTTGCCATAATAAAATTGTTTTTTGTAAAGATATAAAAAATATATGGGAAATTACAAAATAAAAAAAGCCCGAAATTTCGGGCTTTTTTTAAATATTATTAGAGAACTAATATGCTTTTCTCTTTGTGTAATGAGTGTGTAATAATTCGTGAGATTTATGACCAAGAGGTTTGCCAAGGAATTCTTCATATATAGCAACAATCTCAGGATTTTCGTGAGATTTTCTTATTTCCATATGAGTATCTTCATCATAAATAGCTTCCATTCTCTTAGCACGAATTTCAGGAGAAGTTGGAATTGGTTGGCCACCACCACCAAGACATCCACCTGGACAAGCCATGATTTCGATAAAGTGATAGCTAACTTCACCTCTTTCAACTGCAGCCATAAGTTTATTAGCATTAGTTAAACCGTGAGCGATAGCAACACTAAGTTCAGCACCTTCTAGGAATCCCCACTCAGGAAGAACATCTTTAATAAGAACTTTAGCTTCTTTGATTCCTTCGAATCCACGAACTGGGATAATATCAAGGTTTGTAAATGGTACTTCACGACCTGTTACGATTTCGTAAGCAGTTCTTAAAGCAGCTTCCATTACACCACCTGTAGCACCAAAGATAACAGCAGCACCTGTAGAGTCACCCATGATAGAATCATACTTTTCATCTGCAAGGTTTTCAAAATTGATACCTGCCTGACGAACCATCATTGCTAATTCTCTTGTTGTTAATACAAAATCGACATCTTTGTATACACTATCTCTCATTTCTGGACGATCTGCTTCATATTTCTTAGCTGTACAAGGCATAACAGAAACAGAAACAACGTTTTCAGCTTTTAATCCTTTTTTCTGTGCGAAGAATGTTTTTGCTAAAGCACCAAACATCTGCTGAGGAGATTTACAAGTTGATACATTTGGTAACAATGTAGGATATTTATGCTCGATAAATTTAATACAACCTGGTGAACATGATGTTGTCATTGGAAGAGCAACAGTTTCGTCTTTATCAACTAGAGCTTTTTTAAGTCTGGTTAATAACTCTGTACCTTCTTCCATAATTGTAAGGTCAGCAGTAAAGTCTGTATCAAGTACTGAGTCAAACCCAATTCTTCTAAGGGCAGCAACCATTTTACCTGTTACTCTGTGACCTGGTTCAAGACCTAAATCTTCACCTAAACCAACACGAACTGCTGGAGCAGTTTGAACAACTACATGAATATTAGGATCATTTATAGCATCCCATACTTGATCGATGTAGTTTTTCTCAACCAATGCTCCGGTAGGACATCTGTTAACACACTGTCCACAGTTTGTACAAACAACTGCATTAAGAGGTTTCTCAAAGAATGTAGAGATTTTTTGTTCGTTACCTTTATATGCAACTGCAATTGCACTAACATGTTGCATTGAAGCACATGTTCTTACACAACGTTGGCAGCGAATACATTTACTGTCATCTTTAATAATTGATGGTGAATAATCATCAATAGTATAAGTTTTTTTATCAACTAGTTTGATAAAGTCATTTTCATTAACACGATATTCGTTTGCTAATGATTGTAATTCACATTTTCCGTTTTTGTAACAACTTGTACATTCTGTATTATGCTCAGAAAGAAGAAGCTCGATAATATGTTTACGAGCAGTTCTAACTTTTTGGCTATTAGTTAAAATCTCCATTCCCTCAGAAACAGGAGTTGCACAAGCAGCAACAAGGTTACGAGCGCCTTTTTGTTCAACAACACAAACACGGCAGTTACCTGCTACGCATAAGTCGGGATGTTGACAAAGAGTAGGAACTCTGAAATTTAATTTTTGGGCTGCATCTAATATAGTTGAGCCTTCTTCTACCGTAATTGGTATATTATTAACTTTTAGATTTACTTCGTATTTTGCCATTTTCTTATTCTTAAATGGTTTGTAAATTAGTAAATGATCTCTTCTCTGAAATTTTCAACAATTGAAATAAATGGGTTTGCAACGCTTTGTCCTAAACCACATTTTGCTGATAATTTCATTGTTTCGGCTAACTTCTTCAAACTATCTAAGTATGAAGGATGCTTTTCACCGTGTTTAACTGCATCAATGCCTTCAAGTAATTGCTGACATCCTACACGACAAGGTGTACATTGACCACATGATTCTTCAGTAAAGAATTCTAGATAATCTTTAAGTACATTATACATTGAACGTGAGCTGTTAAATAGCATCATTGATCCACCAGTAGTAACTCCTTCGTAGCCAATAATCATATCAGCAAACTTTTTACGAGGAACACACATACCTGATGCACCACCAACTTGTACAGCTTTAGTATCACCATCACCGAATTCTTTTACGAAATCTTCTACAGACATACCTAATTCAAGTTCATAGATTCCTGCATTTGGAGTGTCACCTGATATTGAGAATACTTTTCCACCTCTAGAGTCTTCTGTTCCCATTGCTCTAAACTTATCAGCACCGATTTTCATAATCATTACTGCATAAGTTAAAGTCTCAACATTATTAATTACTGTTGGCTTTCCAAAAAGACCACTTACTGTTGGATATGGAGGTTTATTTCTTGGTTCACCTCTTTTACCTTCAATTGATTCAAATAATGCACTTTCTTCACCACAAATATATGCACCTGCTCCAGAACGAATTTCAATATTAAAATCGAATCCTTTTTCTTTAATTGTTGCATTAAAAGTTTCAAGTTTTTCATTTAATGCTTTTAAAAGTAAATTATATTCAGCTCTTAAATATAGAAAACCTTTTTTCGCACCTACAGCGTAACCAGCGATTGTCATACCTGCAAAAACTTTAATAGGCACTTTGTCAAGGATTTCTCTATCTTTGAAAGTTCCTGGTTCGCCTTCGTCAGCATTACAAACAATATATTTCTCGTATGAATCTTCAGCTTTTGTAAATTTCCATTTTAGACCTGTTTGGAAACCTGCTCCACCACGACCTTTAATACCAGAGTCAATCATTGCATTAATGATCTCATCCTGAGTCATGCTTAAAGTCTTATCAAGTACAGTAGTTGCACATGTTCCGTCATTTTCAAATATCAGGTCAACTTTTGTTAATTTTTTATTTTCCATTTTCTAAAGTTTAATTTTTAACAATAGGGTGAACTACTTTTTTGAACTATACTCTTGGATAATAGCAATTGCTTTTTCAGGTGTTAGTTCTGGATATACTTCATCATTGATAAGCATAACAGGTCCTTTATGGCACCATCCCATACAGTTCGCTTGTTTTAATGTGAATTTCTTATCCGGTGTTGTTTCACCTAATTTAATTCCTAAAGTGTTTTCAAGGGTATGGATAATCTCATCTTTTCCTGACATATGGCAGGAGATAGTTTTACAAACTCTGATGACATACTTACCCAGAGGTTTTACTTCGAGAAAAGTGTAGAAAGTTGCAGTACCAAATACCTCTGCTCCAGATAAATCTAAAGCTTTAGCTACTTCTAGCAATTCATCTTCAGTAATGTAGTTTTTGTCCGCTACAATACCTTGAAGTATTGGCATAAGAGCTTGTCTCTCTTTACCGAACTTCTCGATCTTTTCATTGATAATTACATTTACATCTGTCATTTTTATTCGGTTTAAATTATTATTTGTTAGTCGAATCACAATGTTATTAAAATAACAGTAGAAATAATATTTATACATTATTAATACTGTTTTAAATATATTTCTCGAAATCATGTCAAATCATGATATAAATCATGTAAAAAAATTTATAGATGGACTAATTCTAAATAGTATGCATGTTAAAAGCTTGTAATTCAAGTATATAAGATTTGAGGTCTAAATAATATGTTGTATAATATTTTTTCGTTTTTTTTTTGTTATATCTTTTTACTTTAAAACCTTGTTTGTCATATAAGTTTAATCAAGTATTTTTAAACAAAAAGTTCAAGATATTTTAATAAATTTGTGCCAAAATTATTATGTATGATGATAAGTCATTCCGAAGCTTTAGATATAGTTTTAAGTACAAGTTTTAGAACATATACAGAAGAAATAGAAATAGATAAATCAATTGGGAGAATCTTAGCACATGATGTTTTTTCAGATATAAATATGCCACCTTTTGATAAATGTATGGTAGATGGCTATGCATGTTTAAAATCTGACATTGATAACGAAATGATTATTGATTCTATTGTTGGTGCAGGAGATGGGACTAAATATATTGTTGATAAATGACATTGTGTTAAAGTAATGACCGGAGCTCCATTGCCTAATGGTGCGGAAATGGTTGTTATGATTGAGCATGTCGAACATATTTCAGATAATAAGATTAAAGTACTACAAAAGAGTTCAAATACTAATATTTCACCTAAAGGAGAAGATATTGAGCAAGGAGATAAAGTCTTAGAAAAAGGAACAAAATTAAAACCATTTCATTGTGGAATTTTAGCAACTTTAGGTTATGACAAGGTACTTGTATCGTGTCAGCCCAAAATTGGAATAATCGTTACAGGCGATGAAATTATTGAGCCGGGCGATAAACTCAAAGAGGGTCAAATATATAACTCAAATGCTTATCAATTAATAAATAATTGTAGGTCAATTAATATTGACCCGTAATATTTCGGGATAGTAAAAGATACTTACGAAGATATTGAATCTGCTGTAAAAACAATGATTGATAAAAAGGATATTGTAATTATTACCGGTGGGGTATCGATGGGTGATTATGACTACGTTGCACCTGTATTAAAGAATTCAGGCCTAAATGTTCGATTTGATAGTATTGCAGCACAACCTGGTCGTCCAATTGTTTATGCAGAATCAGATAAAAAGTTTTGTTTTGGAATGCCTGGAAACCCAGTTTCAGGATTAGTATTATTCGAAACAATTGTTAAGCATTTTATTTACAAAGTTCAAGGTCATGATTTTCATCCTATTGTCCATAAATTTACTTTAAAGAAAAAAATGACCAGAAAGAAATCTTCTCGTAAATCATATTATCCTGTCGAACTTAATAATGATAATACTGTTAGTGCTATTAATTATCATGGTTCAGCTCATTTAAATGCCTACGCAAATGCATATGGTATTATAGCGATGGAAAGAGGAGTTTTGGAAATTGAAGAAGGAGAAATAGTTGATGTTAGACAAATTTAATCGCAAAATAACATATTTAAGAGTCTCTGTTACAGATAGATGTAATTTGAGATGTGAATACTGTATGCCTGCAGAGGGTATCAAGTTGATAGCTCATAAAGATATTTTGTCGTTTGATGAGATTGTAAATGTTTGCAGAACGGCTGCTTATCATGGTGTAAATAAGATTAGAATAACTGGCGGAGAGCCTTTAGTAAGAAAGGGAATTGTTGATTTAGTAAGATCAATATCAGCAATTGAAGGAGTTGATGATATAGGAATGACAACAAATGGAATCTTATTACCTAAGTTTGCAAATGAATTAAAAAATGCCGGACTTATGAGGGTAAATATAAGTTTAGATACTTTAGACCCGGATGAGTATCGTAAAATTACAAGAGGGGGAGAGATTACAAGTGTTATTCAAGGAATTGTAGCAGCACAAAAAGTAGGATTAGAACCTATTAAAATCAATTCAGTTGTTTTTGATAATCATGATAATTCGATGAAAGATGCTTTAAAAAAGTTCGCAAAAGATATGAACCTGCAAATTAGGTTTATAACACAAATGCATCTAGATACTGGTGAATTTTCAATTGTTGAAGGGGGAACCGGTGGTGATTGTAGTATTTGCAATAGTATCAGACTTACAGCAAATGGCTTTATTAAACCTTGTCTGTTTTCTGATGATCAATATTCTGTTCGTGAATTAGGTGCTTAGCAAGCAATATTAAAAGCAGTTGAATTTAAACCCGAAAAAGGAGTAAGTTGTCATAAAGGTGACTTTTATAATATAGGAGGATAAAGTATGTCAGAATTTTCACATATTGATAATAAAACAGTTAAAGCTAACATGGTTGATGTGAGTAATAAACCTGACAATATAAGAATTGCAACTGCTGAAGGGTTTATAAATCTTTCATCCGAAACTGTTAAGCAGATTGAAGAGAATAATATGAAAAAAGGAGATGTGTTATCTATTTCAGAATTTGCCGGAATTATGGCTGCAAAGAAAACATCTGAGCTTATTCCTTTATGTCATCAACTAAACTTAACTAAAGTTTATGTAAATGCTAGTTTGGTTGATAAAGGAGTTAGAATCGAAGCAATGTCTAAATGTATTGGGCAAACTGGTGTCGAAATGGAAGCTCTAACAGCTGTCAGTGTTGGACTTCTTACAATATATGATATGTGTAAAGCTATTGATAAAAATATGTCGATAGAGAGTATAAAATTATTGAGTAAAACAAAAAAATAATAGAATGAAATTTACTATAAAGTCCATTAATGTATCTGAAAGAAAAGGAGAATTAAAAATACCAGTTTCCAATATTGAAATTGATGATTTAGGAATTACTACAGATGCACATCGTGGCAAATGGCATCGTCAGATTAGTTTTCTTGCTCAGGAAGATATAGATATGTTTGCCGGTAAGTTTAATGAAACATTTAAACCTGGCGATTTTGCAGAAAATATAACTACCCAAGGAATAAACTTTAGAAAAACTAAGGTTCTTGATGTTCTTGAAAATGATAATGTTAAACTAATGATTACCCAAAAAGGTAAAAAATGTCATGGTGGTGGTTGTGCAGTTTTTGAACAGGTCGGACACTGTGTTATGCCTAAAGAAGGAATATTTACGCAGGTTTTAAAAACAGGGAAGATGAGTGTTGGTGATGAGTTAGAGTATAAACAAAAAGTTTTTAAAATAGCAGTAATAACATTAAGTGACAGAGCCAGTGCTGGAATTTATGAGGATATAAGTGGACCGGCAATTACGAAACTTACAAATGAATATTTTGAGAAGATAGAACGTTTATGTAATATTGAGAATATTATTATACCTGATAATTAGTCAGTGTTAAAAAATACACTAGAGAAATATCTTCAAGATTTTGATGTCATTATTACAACAGGTGGAACAGGCGTAAGCAAAAAGGATATTACAATTGAAACCATAAGCCCAATGTTAGAGAAACGAGTTCCAGGAATTATGGAAATGGTAAGAATCAAATACGGAGAACAGAATCCAAATGCTTTATTAAGCAGAAGTATAGCAGGCACAATTGGAAATACATTGATATTTTGTTTACCCGGTAGCCCAAAAGCTGTTCGTGAATATATGACAGAAATTTTTACCGTTCTCGAACATATGATTATTATGACTTATGGTTTTGATAATCATTAGAAAACTCTGAATCAACCAAAATAAAATAGAAAATTAGAAAAAATATTGTTTTATTACTAGCATTATTAAGCTTGTGTCTTTTTACATACTCACAAAAGGATTTAAAAAGCATATTATGGAGTCAGGTTACTGATTGTTGGTCCATGAACATAGGTGAATCACCTGATGACGATACTTATTTTGATGTAATTGATGATTCCGCAAATGGATACTTGCATATTGCCGGAGGATGGCCAACTATGGGATGTAATTGTTCTAATTCTGTTGGAGCGTTTACAAATAAAGATGGATCATATACGATAATTAATAAAGAATATTGGGAATGTGATTGGGTAAATGAGGTTCAATCAAATAGAGAGCTTGATAAAGTTTTTCCGGAAGAATTAAATATTAATGCATTTATTCCAAATGTGAATTATCAGAACAAAAGAGCACTTTTTTTTATTGATGTAGAAGTTCCAAGAGTCGGTACAGATATGAAAGTGTCAATATCACCTATTCCTTTTGGAATGAATATCGAAGGAGAAAATGGTCTTGCGTATGGGTACAGAGAGAGTGAAAATATGGAAAACTGTAAGTACGTTAGCAGTATTAGAAATATTTTTACCGGTGATTATTCAAAAGAGGTAATTGAGAAATTATTGTATAAAAAATATGATGAACTTCCTGAATCTATTATGAATAATATTAATATATCGATAGGCGATGAACCCGGTTTCCTATTAAAATCAAATGATGATTATGTAATGTACATGAAATTGGTACAACAAACATATAAATACTACCTTAAAATTAAATATGATTATATTATTTTAGGTTGGGATCTCGAAAACTCAAAATTTTATATCAAAGAAAAACATGAAATGGAAGATCATTATGGGTTTACAGATTTTGTAAAATATGCTTCATTTTGGAGTCCGATTGGCTAATTGTTCTTTTGATTTTTTAATTAGTCTAAACTGACTTCTTATTACAAAGTACCTTATTGTAGCATAAATTGGTGCAGCAATAAATCCCAAAGCTGATCCGAAAATAAAAAACAATACAGTTAGGATTTTTATTAACAGTTTCGATAATATTGTTCCCTTTTTGGAAATATATCTGCGGTAAGGAGATAATAGATAAATACTTACAAGGCTTGCGCTAACAACAAAACCCAAAATAGGAATAAAACCAATAATAAAACTTATTCCCATTAGTATATAGTATCTTCTATCCAGAAATTTTATAAATTCTTGTTTTGAAGGATTTACAAAAAAATCTGTTCCACATTCCTTACATGTATCGTTTTTACTAATATTCTCTTTACGTGTTGCGCATACAGGACATCGTCCCTGAGCTAGAAGGTTCATCTTATGTTTTGAAATATCTTTAGGGTTTTTATTCTTTTTTTGCCCTAATATTCCGATCGAATATATTTTCTTATTGTCTGCACCACAATTACTACACTGGCATGCATATGGTAAATTCTTGTGTGAACATACTTCACATATGTATTTTTGCTGATCAGAAGATTTTATGTATTGTTTTCTTAAGAGTATAATTATCCCGATTATAATTGCGTAAAGAATAATCATAAATAATCCTGCCCAAATCAGTAATAGAAAGCCAAAAAAGACCAAACTGTCTTCACACCAACTTATAATTCGTCCTAGAAATAGATTGTCATCAGCATCTATATCATAAAGTAAGTCCAGAGTTTTCTTTCTAATCAAACTTAGTGAATATACTGCACCGCTTCCAATTATTGCAAGTATTATCATGGGATTAAAACCAGCCCAATTAATTTGATTTAATACTTCTTCGGATTGGTCACCAAGTACAAATAATTGAATAATAAGATAAGATGCAGGTTTAAGATAGGGCTCAGCTTCTCTCAAAAAGACTTTTATATCACTATTCTTATCAGCTGCAAATTCAAGGATACTAAGAACCCCTAATATGATGATTAACCAATTTTGAGCTAAAAATGAACCTCCTTCTACTGCATCCGGAACACTAGTGACACCCGGAAATAACTCAGGATGAGCAAAAAATAATGCTGTCAAAAATGCAGGAAAGAATGTCCTCATTGAGAACAATGGTATAGTCCCAATTATTGATATAAGTTGAGGATAGCTCATAATTTCATAATTATTCTTTATAACGAATAGAATAAAAAAATGTTATTGATTTGCATTATTAAACCGATTTGCATATATTTGCATATCGAAACTATTGAAAGTTTTTATTCTTGATAAATAAAATATTTTGTTTTCTGTAAAATCCCTTTATCTCTGTAATCGCCATCAGATTTAGGGATTTTCTTTTTCAATACCTTTTTGATTATAAACCGCAGCATCGGGTTTAAATATTTCATTTAAAACATTAAATAGGCGAGGGTGTTCTCTTTTAAAATCTTTTGGACGTTCAAAAAAGTATTCTGAAACTACTGCAAGAAACTCAGCAGCATTTGTAGTAGCATATGGATGGATATCAGAGTAATTATTATGAATTCTAACGACTTCTTTTTTCATAATATACATCCATGGAATTGCATATTTATGTGCAAGAAGTCTTTCCGGAATTCCGTCAACTTTTCCATCTTCCATATCTATCAGGTGAATAAATTCATGCAGACAAGTATTACGTTTATCATCATGTTTTTCGAATCCTTGGTATAGAGCTGTGCGGGAAATAAGTAACTTGCCCTGTAAATAACCATATCCAATAAGTCCACGAATATTACTATCCTCTTGATTAATGTGGAAGGATCTGTTAAAATTGTCAGGAAAAACATGTATTTCTTTTAACGAATTGTATTTCCAGTCTTTAAAAGAAAATATAGGTATAATTGCTGATGCAGCAATTAAAAGCTGATCTTGAACTTCAACTTCAGTTTCATTACCGACAAATTCATAAGCTAGGATAAACTGTCTGACTCTAAATTCAAACTCCTTTTTTTTGTGATTGTTTAAAGCATTATAGAAACTGACATGTTCGCGTAGAAATTTCTTGTGTTCTTCTTCCATATCTCCTTTGGGAGTAGTTTTTAGATGTATGTAGACTTTCCATAATAGAAAAATCAGTACAATGCTTAAAAAAATAATTAATGGTAATACGTCCATAGACAGAGTCAGAAAATTATTGCAGTTTTAATTTGACGAACTTTTTCAAATAGAAATTCAATTTCTTCAGGATTTACAATCCAATTATCAAGTACATAGATTCCGAAATGAGATTTCCCGTTTATCTCTTCAACAAAATCGATTCTCACATCATTAATCCCAACATTTAAAGCTTGATTTGATTTAAAAACTTCAGGAATAATTTCCTGAAGTTTTTCTTTATTTAGTAGCGATTTAGTACTAAAGATATCATTTTCTTCAATAACCACTTTACTATTGAAATCATCATTATCACTTTTAAAGTCACTATCTTTTAGAAAAGGATTTATTTTATCTAAAATATCTCTGTTTCTGATTTTAATTACCGTTGTGTCAGGTAGTTCTATCGAAAAAAATACTCCTGAGAAATTAGCATATCTTCCATAATCGCGCGAATTCCCATAGCTGATAAAGAATAATTCTCTTTTGTCATCATAAGGAATACACACATTTCGAATATGATATGTTACAGGATGTAAAGGAGCATGGTCAAAAGGAACTTCCTTTCCATAAAAACTTCTACCTGTCTCTTTTGCAAATTTTTCGAGAGTATCAACTGCTGACCCCTCAGGATAAATATCTGACATTTTATTTACTTTCTTTAAGAACCATGTCAATTGTAATAGCACTAGCAATAATGGCAATCTTATCTTGTGGTTGAGCCATAGGAGATGTTAAATTAACATTATATTTGTCTGCAGTTGTAAAAAGTTCTTTTGCAACACCGGCCCATTTTTTTGTTATAGTTCCAATCTGATTCTTATTAGCATCGTACATTGTAAAATTCCATGCTTTCCAGTCTCCTGTAATCTCGGCAATTTGGACGTTTTGTGTATTATAAATTTTAAAAGTTGGTTTCATAAATGCCCATTTTTGAGCAACAGTCCCAACTTGCACGCCCTCAGCATTTTTAATAGCTATTTTCGACATCCAAAATGTCCAGCCTCTACTTATAGTTGCTTGTAAAACGTCGTTTTGGTCCCTAATTTCAAGATGAAATGGCATCATTGCTTTGTTTATAAGTAGGCTTAATACTTTTGCTCCTGAACTCAATTTTTGTTTTACGCTACCTATTTGAACTGCCTGGTCATTGAAAACTTTATATTCGTTTTCAAATTTTAACATATTTACTTTTTCATCAATGAAATAACTATTAGTGTCAAAAAAACTCATAATTTATAGTGTTAGTTTCTTCCTACTCGTATGGCTTTTCGGTTTCGCCTCGTTTAAAGCCCAAGTTCAATTGTAGAATTTGGGTTTATGGTTTCTGAACTCCAATTGCTAACAAAAATAATAAAATATTTGAACTATAGTTTAGTGTAACTATAAAATTAGGCTTAGTTTTTGAGTTAAATAATTGATTTTTTTAAAGAGTTTATGTAAGTTTACATCCAGATACAAATCTTATGGAAAAGAAATTATTTATATTATTTGCCGTGGCTGGAATCTTATTCGGTTCTGCTGTTTTTGCTCAATGTGATGATTATCAGATGCAGATTCAAAATGCAGTAAATGGATTTTACGAACTGTCAGATAATGTTTTTGAAGCAAATGTTTTAATTGATAAACTTATACAGGATCCTAACTCAGAAAATTTTGATGATACACTTGATGAGTTAAAACTTTTTATCAAGGCAATAAATGATAATGTTGACATATTAGACGCTGATCTGGCAATAGCATTATCAAATGCTGAAATGTGCTATTGTCGCAATGGGCAAAAACAGACATTTATGTTAATTGATGATCTGGAGTCAATAGGTGATTACGTTAAACCTATTCTGAAACTTATTAAAGATGCTAAAAAAGCTAGTGGTGATAAGCTTATAAGTATTCTTGAGCAAATTTATAGTTCATTAGCAGAATTATCTGAAATAGCCACAAAAACACCAGAAGAATGTATAATCGCAACTGAAGCTTGTAACTAAGCCAAATGAAAAAAACATATAAAACAGGCTTTAAGTTAGGATTAGGATTATTCATTATCGGTGTACTATTCGCTGCTCTTAATCATGGATTATTAGAATATGTAAACTGGACTCTCAATATTTTTGTTGGCTATCCATTGTTCTTAACTTTGGGACTTGCTTTTATAATAGCTCCCGGTCCTGAAATCGGAAAACTAAAAGATGGTAAAGACATAAAGAAACTATTAACAGACTCCAAATCCAGCGATAAAATTATTTGGATTTTGTTTTCTTTGTTAGGTATTGCAGGAATGTTTGTGATAATCTATTATTATGGTTTGCAGTGAAACCTTTTAAACCAAACACTAAAATATTTTCCAATTGATTCTAAAAACCGGTTCAAAATCACGATATGTGGTTTTATGAATTTTTTGTACAATTGGCTTCATAATGAATAATGAGAAGGACAACTTTCTTAGTTGATAAGTTAATCCAAATCGAATATCTGAATATAAAAATTGTTGATCACCATTGTTAACTTCAACAAAATATGTGCTATTATCAATTAAGTCATAGCTTGTTTTTATGAATTTATTTAAGTGATTATATATCGTACCAATACCAAGATGTAACCTAAACCTATTAAACGGTTCAAAATATGTGCCGCACGTTAAACTACTTACAGTACCATTTTTAAATTTGTAGTGTGTGTCTTCAGGGTAATTACCACTTTCCGGAATGTATGTAAAGTCTTGACTTCCTGTAAATAAACCATATCTAAGATTAAAATTTGTATAAATGCCATATCGATTAAAATCAAGCTGAAGGTGATTACTGAAATGAATATCCCAGGTTCCTGAACCATTTCTAATACTTAGATACCACGTATATTCTTTATAATAACCTGTTGGGATAGAAAAACCCAGACTACTTGTATTAGTGAGTTTATTGAAATTTAACGAATAAGAGGTTTTAAAATAAATGTCTCCCAGATTTTTTACAGCATCCCAAATTAGCAGATTGTAAGGTATGTTTATACTTAAAATAAAGTTATTAATACGATATTGTGGTGTTAAATTAAATGTGAAGTTAGTTGGATTAACTAGTAGATAGGAGTTCAATCCAAATTTCTTCTGATTATTTATTTGAGAGGAATCTGTTCTATTTGGAAAACTACAATACTCATCAGCAATATATTGATTATTAAACACATTAGAAGGTGAAATTAAGCTATATTAAAAACTGTTTGTGTAATAATACTCTACTTGCGAGTATAACATACTGCTAAACAATGTAAAACTTGTAAGTATAGGTAAAATGAATATTTTAAATTTATTCATAATAAAAATGCATTTTGATACAAATATAATAAAAAAAAGGTTTTGTTTGCGTATTTGATCTGTAATTATATTGTAATATCTTTTATGTGATTTGCTTCATATTAAGTATTCTGTAACCGAAATTTTTATTAACTTTGTCTTCCTTAAAAAAATCGAAGAATATGTTAAAATCACAATTAAAGACTTTAATGATAGATGCCTCTACAGGCTTTTACAGAATACAAAGATATGACATTGGAAAATTTTGGGGACCAGTAGATTTAGGCCTACATCTATCATATAAATACAATAGTTTAAATTTTGGAACAGGAATTCTTGCAGGATCAATTTTTCCTGGTTCTAACAGAATGATATTTACAGGAATTAGTCCTAACTGGCATGGTTTCTACATCTCCAGTATGGGTGGAGCTGGGCTTGTTTTTGATAATCTTGGAATAAACCTTTTATCGATTCAAAACAAAGCAAATCAGCTTTCTGTTTTATATTTAAATCGTATTCACGGTGAGGAAATTCAGGTTGAATTGCGTCCTGTAGATGCAGAAGACATCTGGAAACAGGGTAGAGGAGGTGTTTATCAAATGATGGAATATGCTTATAAAGAGTTTGGCGACAGATATGTAAACTCACCTCGAATTCTTGCTGTTGGACCGGCAGCAATGTATACTGACTTTGCAGGTATATGTTCAGCGCCTATAAAGAAAAACGCAATAACTCCTGTAGATACATGGGCAGGTAGAGGTGGTTTAGGCACAAAAATGCTACAGGAGCATGGAATTGTTGCTGTAATTTATGGCGGAACACATGTTGATACTGACTTTAGAGATAGGAAAGTTGCTGACCAATGGTTTGAAGACAGATATAACAAAAAACTTGCTGCTAAAGACCTTGAAGCGACAACAAAATATCGTTATGACCCTAAATTTGATACAGGTGGCACATTCGGAGTAAACTTTGCTAATAATGCAGAGTGGTTAACAGCCTTTAACTATCGCAGTATTTTTTGGGATACTGAATATCGCGTAGATTTACATAAGAAATTTGTAATCAATCATTATTTAAAACAGTTTAATGAGGAAACAATCTTACCAAAACAGCAGAAAAACTGTGGTGAACCTTGTGTTGCCGTATGTAAAAAAATGAATGATGAGTTTAAAAAAGATTACGAACCATATCAAACAATGGGACCGCTTTGTGGTATTTTTGATCAACGTGCTGCTGAAAAGCTAAACGGTAAAGCCGATAGTATGGGATTTGATGCTATTTCTGTTGGTGGAGTGTTAGCTTGGCTAATGGATTGTATGGACGAAGGTCTTATAGAACCTGAAGAGTTAGGTGTAACAGAAAAACCAATGTGGGATATCGAGAACTTTGACCTTGTGAAAAGTTCAATGCATAATGCAGACCTCGGAATAGCTCTAATAGACCAGATGCTTAAACCGGATGGTAAGATAGACCTTATGCTTGGGGCAAGAAAATTTGCCAGAGGAATGGCTAAGGAGAAATCCAAGCAGATTATGGATAAGTTCGTATATACCGCCTTTGCTCGCCAGGGTTGGATGGTCCCAAATCAATACTGGACACCGGGTGTTCTTGCACCTATGGGAATCATGGGTAAATACTATAACGATTACGGAAAAGTATTTATCGAGCCTCGCGAGTTAGGTAGAATAAGTGCGACAAGAATGAAGAAAGAGATAATGCTTGATAATATTGGGATTTGTCGGTTCCACAGAGGTTGGGCCGAGGATATAATGCCTGAAATTATTGAGAAACTCTTTGGTGACAGCGAATGTTATCTTAAAGCAATTGATTTAGCAGCATCTCGCATAAACAGTCGAAATTCTTCTGTTTTCTGGGAATCAGAACGTAATATGGATTATGTTCATACTTTCTTTAAAAAGAAATACGAAGAAGACCAGTCAAACGAAAAACTTAACGAATGGTTGGAGCGTTTTAATAAAGATAAACACCAGGCATCGTATGATTTTTGGTATGAAATCCATAAAGGTATTCATGAGTCATTAAGAGATTTTCCAGTGTAGACAAAAGCTTTTTAAAGCTTTTGTAATATTCATTCGCCGCGGCGAATGAATATTACAAAATTCAAGATATAAAATAGGCTGTAAGAGTTCTCTTACAGCCTATTTCTATTGTTATGAAAGTCTCCTAGAAGTTAGGAGTAATCTTATATTCTTTGTAGAAGTCTTCAATAATTTTAGCGGCTTCTTCAGGTTTGTCAACAATATGGAATAAGTCCATATCTCCGGGAGAGATATTGTGTTCAGTATCAAGCATCACATTCTTAACCCATTCAAATAATCCGCTCCAATATGCTTTGTCAAGTAATACAATTGGGAAACGACCAATCTTTTTTGTTTGGATTAAAGTTATAGCTTCAAAAAGCTCATCAAATGTTCCAAAGCCACCCGGGAATACTATAAACCCTTGCGAGTATTTCATAAACATTACTTTACGAACAAAGAAATAATCAAAAGAAACAAGTTTGTCTTGATCAATATACTTATTTGGTTCTTGTTCAAATTCTAATAGAATGTTACAGCCTGCAGAGATCCCGTCACCAGCACTTGCTCCTTTATTTGCAGCCTCCATAATTCCAGGGCCTCCACCTGTAATAACACCAAAGCCTTTTTGTGTCAACAAATAAGCTGTCTCTGATGCCATTTTGTAGTATTTATGCTCTGGTTTAGTTCTTGCTGAACCAAATATTGATACACAAGGACCAATTTGTGAAAAGTGTTCGTAACCACTTACAAATTCTCCCATTATTTTAAATATACTCCAAGAATCATTTGATTTTATATCTGCCCATGTTCTGGGTTTAAAAGAATCTCTAATCATTTTTTCTTCTTCTGTCATAGTCTCTCAAATTTTGTTTATTTAATCAAAGATAATAAATCTTCCTTCATGTCCAAAGCTTTTTGATACCGCTTTTGTAGTGATTCTACAATTTTCATACCTATTTCTTCACGAGTATATTTTGAGGTAGATTTTATTAATGCCGGCTTTACAGTCGCTTTTGCAATAATGGAAGCTAACTAATTATCAATTCGGTAATGCTCTGGTACAGGCGTAACCGCTTGTAATCGCTTTATAAACATTGGGTTTGAAGTATTTAATGCAGGTTCTTTGGCAATTGCTTCAAATAGAACCAATCCTAAACTAAAAATATCGGAATGGTCACCAATAAAGTTATCAAAGCCAAATATTTGTTCAGGACTACCATACATAATGTTATATGTTCTCTTTCCTGCATCAAAAACTCTTTCCTTAAAAGCAGGTTTTATATTTCCAAGGTCAATTAGTTTTACTTCCGGATCATCAATATCAAGATCTGAATATTTCTGAACAATCATTATGTTATCAGGCTTGACATCACAATGGCAATATCCGCTTTTATGCATGTAATCCAGAGCATCACAGGTTTGTGCAATTATTTTTATAAAGAAGTAATTGTACTTATAATCGTAAAACCTTTTGTCGCTTAATAGTGTTTTTAGTGTAGGTCCCTGAATTAATTCCTGAATTATAAATATATTTTCATTCTCTATTACCAGATCAATTGTTTTAACAATTCCCGGATGTTTCATGCTGACACTTGCTTCGACAAAAAACTTCAACTTAGCTGATTGATTATCAAAAAGTTCTGGTGATAGCTGTTTAATAATAACTTTTTGTTTTGTGCTTACTTCGGCACCTATAAAGATTATCGAGAACTTAGACTGACTGATTATTGTCTCTTCTGTATTAGGGAAGAAAAAGTATTTTGCATTACTACCTTCTAGAAAATATGCTTGCATAGCTTTTTACAACAACTTATAATAAAATAGTATTTTGTAAAGATAGGATAATTTTTATACTTGGCATAGAGCATAATGCATAGACCATATAAAACTGCTCTATTTTATAAGCGCTTTGCAATCTTAGAAATTATCTATTGTATTCTTCCTGAGCTCTGCTTCCCCATGAATCATCAGAATTCATAACATCGTGATTATAGAGTGCATTGTTACGTTTACTTAGTACACGCTCCCAGTTTGGAGTTTTAACTTCTCCGGTTAGATCACTATGCAATAATTCATATTCATCACCTGCGATATTAGGATTATAGAAAATGAACTTTTTATTGTTTTCGTCGGCTACTCTGTAATAATGCCATATTTCGTATGGGTATGAACTAGGTTCATGTTTCGACACATAAATATCGTTTGGAGCGCCATATTGTAAGTAAACACGTCCTCTGTCAGATTCATAACCTCTATTTATTGGAGTTCTATAGAATTTATCCACAAAATCAACCTGTTCTTTGTAGATTTTCCATAAATTCCCAGGCTCTACATTAGAACGTTTTAGCCAAAATTCAAGAAAATAGTTCTGCATTATCTCATTTGAGGCTGTTTTTAACTGATAATCGATGAAATTTCTCTCATTCATATCAGCAATAGGTCTAAGACACGCCACGTATTCTCGTAACGAATCGGTGTTATTCATACTTCCTTCAAATGTCGTTGAGATATCAGTTTCCTTTATAAGTTCTGATAAATCAATTTTAGGATCCAGTTCTGGGTTACTCCTTTGGAAGAAGAACTTTTGTTTTAGCAATGATTCATTATCTCGGTTTTTTATTTCCATTACTAAACTGTAATTCCCAGATGGTAAATTTTCAATATTTATTTCACCAATTAGCGGTACAATAGCAGCAGAGTTTAATTTTTTAAATCTGCTGCATGATTCTATTTCCTCGTATGTTTCAAACTTTTCAATATAATATCTGACTATAAAATCATCACCAATTGATTTATCAGAATTGTATATTTCTGTATAAAAGCTTAGTTTGTCAAAATTAGATGGATAGAAATTTGAAATATATGGTAATAGATCAAATCCATTTTTTGTTAGTGGTGATTCATTTTCTGTTGGGGTGATGCTTTCAATTAATTGAGTTCCACTAAATTGTAATTTCTTTTCTGAAAAATCAACCTGTATAATATCCGTTAATTTATATGCTTCTTTATCGTCGTTGATATCCCTTATTTGAATTTCAAAATTATAAATACCATTTGGCAGACTTATTCTTTGCAAATCAATAAAATTAGGTTTTTTCTCAGTGGTATCATTTATTTCCGGGCTTTTCAGGTTGTATTTGTCCAATGCAACTACAGAATCTGCTTTTCTGAAAATCATAGTTATTTCAATTTCAGCACTAAACTTTTTATTGTCATTTTGAACAAAGTTCGCTGTTTTTCCTATGGTACTTAAATAGGTTTCAATATAAGGGCCATCCGGCGAGTTAAATGTTGAGTACATAAAATACACTTCCAGATTTGAAAAAGAGAAGATTGAGTAAAGTAGAAAGCTTAGGGATACAATTACAGTTTTCATAATTTAGGTTTTGTTGTTTATGCAATATACTTAAAAAAGAGCTCTGTCTGCAAGTTAAAATGTAAAAGAAATGTTAAATGCTCATAAATTTCTCTATAATCTTTAGAAATTCATCGTAAATTACAAGATTTGAGGAAATTATTTCTTTGCCAAAAATGTAATTTGATTTGCCCAAAAAATCAGCGTTTATTCCACCGGCTTCAGACAGAATAATAGATCCTGCAGCAACATCATAGGGTTTTAAATCATATTCATAGAATGCATCAAATCTTCCACAAGCAACATAGGCAATGTCTGTTGCAGCAGAACCTAGTCTACGGACTCCTTTAGAGTTTTTTGTGAAATACTTTAGCAAATCAATGTAATTGTCAAGTCTATCAAACTCATGATAAGGAAAACCTGTTGCAATAAGAGAATTCTTCACCTTTGCAGTTTTACTTACTTTAATCGGACTTTCGTTTAGGTATGCTCCACCATCTTTCCATGCATAGAAACATTCATCAAGGCCGATCTCATAAACTACACCTAAAACTATATCGTTTCTATATTCTAATGCAATACTTACAGCACACGGGTATATGCCATGAATAAAATTTGTTGTTCCATCAAGTGGGTCAATTATCCAATTATAATCTTTGCCTATTTTTGTGGATGTGCCTTCTTCTGCAATAAACCCAGCCTCAGGAACTAGTTTAGATAATTGCTTGACAATTAATTCCTCCGACGATTTATCGATCTCTGTCACATAATCATTTAAACCTTTTGATTGGATTTTATCAGAGTTTATATTTCCAAAATTATTGCGGATTAATTGCCCTGCATCCTTTGAGATTTTAATTACACTATTTGTTAGTTCTTTATAATTCATTATTTAAGATTAACTTTTAAAATATCATCTTCATAAAACTCTAAAATTTTAACGTCTACAATTCTATTAATTAGAGATTTATCATATTTTATACAGACTCTTATGTAGTTATATGTATATCCATATATTTTCCCTTCCTTTTTACTTGATTCGAATAATACTTTTGAATCTTTTCCTATAAATGATTCAAGAAATATTTTGTGTTTATAATCTGAAATATTTGCTATTTGTTCAGCTCTTTCTTTTTTTATTTTAGAGCTTGGTTTTGGACTAAAATTTATTGCAGAAGTACCCTCCCTCTCTGAATACTGAAAATGATGAATAAAAGAGATATCTAATGAGTTAATAAAGTCGATAGTTTGATTAAAATGAGTCTCTGTCTCTCCGTTAAGACCAACAATTAGGTCAATTCCAATAAATGCTTCAGGGATTAGTTCTTTTATCGTTTCTATTTTCTTTCTAAATAAGTCAGTTGAATATCTTCTGCGAATTAATTTAAGAACTTCATCAGAACCTGATTGCAAAGGAATATGGAAATGGGGCATAAGTTTTTTCTCACTTGCAATTAGATTAATAATTCTGTCTTCAAGTAGATTTGGTTCAATGCTTCCAATTCTAATTCTTTCTATACCTGATATTTTTACTAGTTCTTTTAGAAGTTAAAAAAGATTTTCTCCTGTAGATTTTCCAAAATCACCAATATTCACTCCTGTAAGAATTATTTCCTTTATTCCTCCTAATGCTATATTTTCAGCATTCTTGATGATGGACTTAATGCTTTCATTTCTACTTCTTCCTCTAGCGTATGGTATTGTGCAGTATGCACAAAAATAGTCACAACCATCCTGAATTTTAAGAAACGAACGTGTTCTGTCTCCCATTGAATAAGCAGGGAAAAAAGATTCGACATTTTTATGATCTGTCAGGTATTTAAATTGGATTAAGTCTGAATGTTTTTCTATAATTGTTTCAATTTGAGCCTTATCATTTGCTCCAATTATATAATCTGCCAAATGTAAATCTTCAATTTCTCTATCCTTAAGTTGAGCATAACAACCGGTAACAATAATTACGGCTTTTGCATTTTTTTTTCTGGCTCTTGATATTGCATTCCGACTCTTTTTATTAGCATTGGATGTGACAGTACATGAATTAATTATATAGTAATCAGCAATATCTGCGAACTTAACGATTTCAAATCCATTACTTGTAAAGAATCTTGAAATTGTTGAAGTTTCAGCAAAGTTAAGCTTGCAGCCTAATGTGAAAAATGCAACTTTTTTATTACTCATAGTAGCACAAAAATAACAAAAGTAAAGCAGAGTTTTAACTCTGCTTTACTTAAGATATTATTTTAATCAATGTTTACATTATTCAGCGTGTTGGTGTTCACCATCACAATCGTTCTCATGATCATGTTTTCCATCACAGTCATGTTTGCCTGAGCCATCATGCTTATGGTCACCACCACAACATTTTTTAACTGCAGTAACCTCGATGTAGTAATCCAATTCTACTTCGTGGTTAACTTCAATTTCTTCATCGTTTTCAACTTCTACAGCAATAAGTTTTCCTGTAATCATTACATTTTTACCTTCCAGAGCTTTGTCAAATGCTTCTACACCATCTGCTGCTTTCCCAATAATTAGGATTTCTTCGTCTGTAGTAGAATTAACAAAGATGTTTTTCCCTGAATTATCGCAAATGTGAGTACAAATACCACAAACACTTACTTCTTTGTCAACGTTTTCTTCTAAATTTGCCATTAAATCATCAACACTCATTGCATTTTTGCATTTTCCTTCATGTTCATGTGTGCAGTCTTCTGTTTTTTCTTTGTCACAGCATTCATCATCAGCATCTTTAGTTGTCTCAACGTTATTACAAGCAAATAAGAACATTGCCGGTAATAATAAGAAAAGTAGTTTTTTCATAATGTTAAAATTTAGTTTAATTTAGTTTATCTAGTTTTTACTTGCGCCATTACCAAGACATTTCTCTACTTCTTCAACTTCAAAAGTTAGAAAATTCCATTTTGCTTTATGAATTTCAAGATACCTTGCATGTTCCTCAGGAAATTCGAAATTTAAACCATCAATTTTGCCCATTTTATTTGCATTTTTATTAATGCATATTGACATTACTTCACCTTCAGTATCTGGTGCCATCCCAGAACTGTATCCAAGTTGAAAAGTTATGTTTACAGCATAATCATTTGTGTTTTTAAACTTAAGCCTTAATTCAGCAGGAGATGTTACATCTGATGCTACTTCATGAACAATTTTATAACTAATCTCTACACCATCGATTGCTTCTTTCATGTCGGTATAACCACTGTCTTGGCTGTATAAAGCTGTTGCAAAGCCTGTAAGGATAATAAATAATAATAAATTTTTCATAGTCTTATAATTTAAAGGTTAATTATTTAAGTTTCATTACTCTTTTGATACCTCAAAGATAATAAATTCCCAATTAGCATTTTCAGATTCAAATACTTTTGTGTCATTTGATTCTATTTCAAAAACCAAGCCATGAATTTTACCAGTCTTAGCAGACTTTCGTGGAATATCAATTTCTATCTCACCACTATTGTATCTTTTTGTAAGATCAAATTGGTATTCAATCTCAAAGAGTATTTTAACATCATCTTCATTAGTATTTTTAAACTTAAAGCGCAATTGTACAGTACTCTCTTTATCGAATAATTTTTCATGTACAATCTTATAGCTTATTTCAACACCATCAATCGGATCAAGTTTATATTTATATCCAAACTGTGAAAATACTGACATTGAAATTATCAAACCTGTTATAAAAATGAGTGTTCTTTTCATAATTATTATTCTTGTGGGTTCATGAATTTTCCAATAAACAAAATAGAATTTTTATAGTTTTCTTTAATAATGAAAACAAAAGGTCTGTTAAGATTTACATACCTGACTTTTGGGGATGATTTTTCTCTGACAACTACAGCAGTAGCTGCTGCTGCCTCAGTACCTTTCTCATCTATTTCGATAAATGTCTGATGTATTACATCATCGATAAGCAAGTCACTTCTTCCATTCATTCCTTTAAAGTTAGCACGACTTGTAAATGCTTGTTGCATACCCATGTCCATAAGATTCTTTTTAAGCTTATAGCGAACTTCAATTTTAAATTTAGGTATCAGGATGTCAACTTTATCTTCAACAGAAGACTCTATAAAAAATTTAAATTTCTCATAATTAAGATTGTTGATAAAATCGTCAATGTCACATGAATCAGGTGGTAAAAGAATGTACATTGATGCAAGATCATCAGCATAAGGAATTTCTAAAAATGTAAGAGTACTGTCCTGAAATATTTTGAAATCCTGTTTTGTATGCATATAACTAGCAATATACTGTCTGTTTGGATGATGGAAAATCATCTGACGGGTTTTATCTTCAGGGAATTCAAATTTCCAGTCGGCTTTAAAATGAATAGCATTTAATAAAACAAGCCGGGTCAGTTTATCTACCGAACTTTTATCGATTAATTCTTCAATTTTATAATTAGTATTTTCTAATACCCATTGATTCATTTCATTTCGTGCTTCTTCACGATTATTATCATCAATAAAGTCGGCTTGTTTTATTAAAGCATCATAGTCTTTAAGTAATTCAAAGTATGATTCTAGAAAATTGTATTTTTCTTTAGCAAATGCTGCATTAACAATCTTAAATATATTGACATTATCCTGTTTATAATATTTAAGCAATTCAGTAAATTCATTATGAGATCCGGATTTATCTTTAGTAAATCCAAGAGTTTTTCTCATTTCTTTAGCTGTTTTCCCTTTTGCTCCATCGTATGTAATTGCTAAAGCTGATGATACACTAATAGGGCTTATAAACACATTTGTCGAGTCGGTTGCTGATATATTTTTAAATAAACGAAAAGCAAAATCGTTATTGTTTTCAACAATATTTGTCGTTTTCTGTGCATTTATAGTCACAGAAAAGCAAATAATCAGCGTAAGTGTTGTCAGTATTTTGCTCATAACACAATAGATTAAATTACTTTATAACTTCTATATTCTTTTGTCCCGTAACTTTTTCACAATAATAACATTTTAAATTGACATTTCCATCTTTAATTACTACATTAAACTTGGTGTCAACATCGTCATGATTTGTGATACATTTAGGGTTTATGCATTTCACAAACTTCTCAATAGTGTCGGGGAGTGATACTTTTTGTTTTTCGACAACTTTATAATCTTTGATAATATTGATAACAGCATTTTGGTCTATCAATGCTATTTTATTGATGTCATCCATTGAAGGAAACTTATCTGCTATTTTAATAATAGCCTTTTTTCCATATTTTTTACTATCAAGATTATTTCCGATAAAAACTTCTGTATCGATGTTATCAATCCCAATTATTGAAATGATTTTATATAAACTGTCCGCTTTGATATGATCAATAACGGTACCTTGTTCAATTGCTTTAACGGTTAATTCGCTTTTCATCATTATTTATTTAAAATTTTATGATTTAATTATTTTAATCCCAACATTAGTGCCATAATTGCCATTCTGGTGTAAACACCATTCTCAGCCTGGTCAAAATAGTATGCTTTATTATTAGAGTCCACATCTGTGCTAATTTCATTAACCCTTGGAAGTGGGTGTAATATCTTTAGATTTTCTTTTGTGTCTTTAAGCATACTGTTTTTTAGAATATAAGCATTTTTTACTTTTTCATATTCCATTGGGTCTGAGAATCTTTCTTTTTGCACACGGGTTACATACACAACATCAGCATGGTTTATATTTTCATCTAATTGATCGTGTTCGTAATATTTTATACCTCTTTCATCAAGGAAATTTTTATATTCCTGAGGCATTCTTAAACTTGGAGGAGATACAAAATTAAATACTGGATTGAATTGAGCCATTGCCTGCAATAATGAGTGCACAGTTCTGCCATACTTCAGATCACCTACGAGGAATAGATTTAGGTTTTCTAATGTTCCTTGAGTTTTTCTGATAGAATATAAATCAAGCATACATTGTGTTGGATGTTGATTAGAGCCATCACCTGCGTTAATTACAGGAATATCAGTTACATCAGAAGCATGTCTTGCACTACCTTCGATAGGATGTCTCATAATTATCAGATCGGCATAACGACTAACTGTCAGGATTGTGTCTTTAAGAGATTCTCCTTTAGATACACTGGAGCTTGAAGCTTCGCTAAAACCAATAACACGGCCACCTAATCTTTGGATAGCAGTTTCAAAACTTAATCTTGTTCTTGTTGAAGGCTCGAAAAATAAAGAAGCTACAACATGGTTGTCAAGAAGTTTTTGATTTGGATTTTTCTGGAACTCCTCGGCAAGGTCGAGAATTTTAAAATATTCCTCTTTAGAAAAATCGCTGATTGAGATAAGACTTTTGTTTTTCATTTTGATTCTTGTTAATTTATATTACACCTAGTTTTTTACAAAAAAAAACCGAAGTAAAAACTTCGGTTAATAAATTATTTTTCAATTCCCAGTAATTCAACATCGAAAATAAGAGTTTCATATGGGCCAATCAATTGGCCGGCACCTCTTTCTCCATATGCGAGATTGTAAGGGATATAAAATCTAAACTTGGAACCCACAGGCATTAATTGTAAACCTTCAGTCCATCCTTTAATGACACCATTAAGAGGGAAGGAGATAGGCTCGCCTCGTTGATACGAACTGTCAAATACAGTACCATCAAGTAATTTACCTTCATAATGAGTTTTAACAGTAGAAGATGCTACCGGTTTAGGACCATCACCCATTGTTAGTACTTCATATTGTAGTCCACTTTCAGTTGTAGTAACCTCAGGTCGTTTTCCATTTTCTGCTAAAAATTCCTCACCTTCTGATATTTTATCACCTGATTGAGATTTTTGCATATCAGCAAAGAATGTCTGAACTATTTGATCTGTTTCAGCAATATCTAATTTAGCTTCTTTTAATAATTGATCTTTTAAGCCTGCAAGAATCGCATCAATATTCATCACAGTATCAAGTCCTTGTTGAACAAAATTTTGTCCAATTTGCATTCCAATAGCATAACTTGCTGAATCAACCTGTGTGGTAAGGTCTACTTTTTTGTTTTCCACTTCTTTTTGAGATTTACATGACCATATTAGTACACTTGTTGCAACGGTCAAAATTAGTATTATTGATATTTTTTTCATAGAATAATTTTTATCTGACGCGAAATAAGGACAATTATTTTTAAACTCCAATTAAAAAAGGAATTTTAAATAAAAAATTATTAACGTTTTTATTACATTGATATAACTAATGTTTATTGAATATTGTTAATAAAATAGATGTTAATAAACTTAAAATTCACTTTCATTTTTTACCTATGAACATTTTAATAACAATTAAATCAACAATTTTAGCAGGGAAAATACTAATTAATAGCTTAATGAGATAAGCTTCTTTTGTAACAAGGTATCTATTCCTTGGTTTTTTTCTAGTAGCAGCTTTATATATCTTTTTAACACATGAATTAACTGTTCCACCTTTAATATTATCAGTAGATACTGTTAGGTTTTTCATTAAATCTCCATAAGGGCTATCGCTTACATGCACGATTGTTTTATCAACGTTTTGAGCAAAATCCGTCTTTATTGGTCCTGGTTCAATCAGAGAGACTTTAATTCCAAACTGTTTTGTTTCCCATCTCATAGAGTCAGAAATCGCTTCTACGGCATGTTTGCTGGCGGCATACCATCCACCTCCGGGCATTGAAACAAAACCAGCAACTGAGGATATATTGATAATCCTACCGCTTTTGTTCTTGCGCATAATTGGAATGATCTTTTGGGATATAGCCGCTAAACCGAAAACATTGGTTTCAAATTGTTTTCTAGCCGTATTGATGTTAGTTTCTTCTATAGTTCCAAATTGTCCGAAACCAGCGTTATTAACAAGAACATCTACAAGTACTTTATTATTAACAAGATATGTTATTAAGTTGTTAATATCCGAGTCGCTTGTAACATCAAGTTCAATTATTTTTGCCCCTTTGTTTTTAAGCTCTTCAAGTTTGTTTGAATTTCTTCCTGTGGCAATAACATTCCACGACTTTTCTAGAAAAAACTCAGCTGTGGCTTTACCTATTCCACTTGTAGCACCTGTTATTAATATTGTATTTTTCATAATTTAAAGGTTTAAGGGTTAAGGTTTGAGGGTTAAGGGCGGGGGGAGTTTATTTTATGTTTTTTATATGATTGTAGTTTAGACATCATAGAAAGTATTTCATTAATTTCTTTTAGCAATGATTCTGAAGTTGAGTTATCTATATATCCTATTTTCGTCCCTATTATGGTTTGTGTAGCAAATTCTGCTGCCGAGCCTTTTGAAATATCAATGTATCTGATCTGGTCTTTTAAGTATTGTTTTTCAAGACCTTCTGCTAAGTTTGAAGGAATAGCCAAACAAGAACGGGTGATTTGATCTTTAAAACCAAAATCTTTGCAGACTGAGAAATATTTGTATACCTCAACTGATAATTGAACAGAACGTTTCCAGACATCTAAACTATCACATTTCATAAAAACTGAATTTAATTAATAATATCTCCCGCTCTTAACCCTTAACCCTCAACCCTTAACCCTCAACCCTCAACCCTTAAACCTTGTACTTACAAATCTAAATTAAAATCTAGTTCTTCATCAGTTCCTGTAAAAAAGTTCTCAACTTTTAGTGTAATGCTTCTAGTATCAATATCTTTAGTGTTTACATAAAAATGTATGTTTGATTTTGCTCCAATATAGAGCCTTTTTGGAATAGCATATTTAGGAGTGTTATCTGATGGGATTAGAATAATTGGTGCAGAGGATATGTTATGTATATCAAAGAATATTTTATTATTTTCTTTATCATATCTTTTTTCTATTAATAAAGATTTAATAAGTAGTTGGCTTATTAATTCTTCATCTCCATAAATACATTCATTATAAAACAAGGCTGTTCTTTTGTCCTCAAGTCCGTTTCTTATATCACTTTCTGTTAAGTCTTTAGCAAAAACTAGAGTAATCGGACGATGTTTTACAAATTTACTCATTTGCGTGGTTGAATGAATATCTGAATTTGAAAGGATTGTTAAGTCTTTTTCTTTTGCCCAGGCCCACGCTTCAGGACAAAAGTCGGAGAAGTTTACAACTTCAATACCATCAATATAGTCATTATTATACATTTCTGTGTGAATGTCAAACCAAATAACTGTGTCTGGTTGTTGTGCATCCCAACATGGATGATTCCAAAATATAAAACCTCCCTGATTATGTGCTTCAGCAACAGCATCCATTACATCCTCAGTGTCAAGTTTGTTCGCATCTTGAATGAAAATAGCATTTAAATGTCCGGGAGGCATGCTGCGTGTAATTTCAGCCCCTTTAATTACTAAAACACCATGCCTTTCGCCTTCTTGTTTTGCAATTTCAAAACTTGAGTTATGGTCACAGTTTAAGTAATCTTCGTGAGGAGTATATTCGATATGATCTGTAATTGCAATTACATCTAAGCCATCCATAATTGCTTCGGTAACTCTGTAATCAGGCCAAACTTGCCCATCTGAGAAAGCTGTATGAATATGAAAATCGCATTTATAAGTTTTATATTCATCAAGATCAGGGAAGTAAAGTGTTGATTCCTGACGATGATATTGAGCATTCCCTAGTAGCGGAATGACTAAAAAGATGCTTAAAATAATGTTTTTAAAGACTGTTTTCATAATTAAATTTTAATATTGTTTTTCTTTAAATTTCTTTTCATTTTCATTTGTAAAATATCAACTAATAATGAAAATGCCATTGCGAAGTAAATATAACCCTTCGGGATTTCTATTCCAAAACCTTCAGTTATAAGCGAAAAGCCAATTAATAATAGGAATGCTAATGCCAACATTTTAAAAGCTTGGTGTTTATTTACAAAATTTGCAATTGGAAAGGCTGCGAATAACATAATTGCTACTGTTATTATAATTGCAACATACATAACCCATACTTGATCTACAAGTCCAATGGCAGTTATTATTGAGTCTATTGAAAATACCATATCCATAATGGCTATTTGAAGTAGAACAGCTCCGAATGTAAGTTGTTTCTTTTTGTTTTCTATTTGTTCTTCTTTGCCTTCCATTTTATGATAGATTTCTACTGTACTTTTGTAGATTAGAAACCCACCTCCAATAATTAAAACTAAATCTTTACCTGATATGCCTTGTTCAAATAGGGTAAACAACTCATCATCAAGTTTTAATATAATTGAGATTAAAGATAATAATATTAATCTAGTAAGACCTGCAATGATTAATCCCCAATTAATTGCTTTCTTTTGTCTGTTTTCAGGCAAACGGTGCGCAAGAATAGAGATGAAAATAACATTGTCTATTCCTAAAACTATTTCCAAAGCTACAAGCGTTAGAATAGCTATAATAATTTCATAAATCATAAAGTACTTGCAAAAATGTTTTACAAAGTAAAGTCTTTGTGTAATTACTAAAAAATAATCTATTAATAAATATTAACAAAAAAAAGGAGCGCAAAGCACTCCTTAATAAATTATTGTATTTGGAGAATTATTCTCCTGTTACGATAGTAGTATGTTTTTTAACAAATAGTCCACCATAAACTCTATAGTCAACAGTTGCAATTTTAGTAATACCACCGTTTTCTGCAGCTTTTTTAATACTTCTGTCACCATTTATTGGGGGGAAACCCAAAATTACCTTATACGTAGCTTCACCTCTTTTTGGGCCACTTGGATTGTCAGTTACTAATAATGGTCCGGATACCGAACATGATGTTAGTACAATTGCTGTTGCAATGACCAAAATATATTTTATGTTTTTCATATCTTTTACTTTTTTAAATTATTCACCTGTTACAATTATCTTATACTTTGAGAAGAATAGGAATGTATTAAATTTAACATCTACAGTGGCAATTTTTGTAATTCCACCATTTTTTGCAGCTTCTTCAATGCCATAATTCCCATTCATTACAAGACTACCTGTGGCAACCAAATTCCCACCTGGTCCAGGAGCGATAGGAGCGCCAAAAACACAAACAGTTTCAGAAGTCCCAACTTTATTACCGATTTTATTGTTAGTAACTGCATAAGGAACTGTTACTGAGCAAGAAGCGAAAATTGCTGCTAAACTTACAAATATTAATATCTTTTTTATCATTTTTTTAAATTTTAAAAGGTTAATAATTATTCACCGGTTACTGTTGTGGTATACTTCATGAAGATTAAAAAGCCTTTTGCTTTGTATTCTACAGTTCCGATTTTTGTAATGCCACCGTTTTTTGCGGCTGTCTCTAGGGTAACATCACAATTGCCAAAGTTACTGCCTTTAGCAACTCCTACTTTTGTGCCTACAGGATTATTTGTTACATCTACTTGGTGATATATTGTGCATGATGCTAAAAACATACCAACCGAAGCAGTTAAAAATAATAGTTTAAGTTTTTTCATAATTGAATTTTTAGTGAATTCTTACTCTTATGGCTTTTCAGAAAAACGCCCCGTTTTTGTGGTTTCTGGACTCCACATAATTCTAAAATTTCTATTGTTTTGAACAATGCTTAATTCTATAATACAAACTTAAAAAAAAATAGGAATTGACAAAAGTTAACAAATGCTTTTATTTAGATTTTTTATTATAGTTTATAAAAATGTTTTTCTCCCAAATTAAAAAAAATGCTTTTAAACATTTTTGACAAACGTCTGTTATTTAGATGAACTCTAAATAGAAGACTATGTTTAATGAATATGACCCAATAAAAAAGAAAATGTTTCAGGTAATGGATAACAATGGAAAGATTGTTAACACAAAGTTTAAGCCTGATATTGAAGATAAAGAAGTTTTAAAAGCATATAAGGATATGCTTTTTGCTCGGACAGCAGACAATATGATTGTCAGCTATCAAAGACAAGGAAGGATTTTTACATACCCTCCAAATTATGGACAAGAAGCAATAAGTGGCGCAGTTGCTCAGCTAATGAGAGATGACGATTGGTTAGTTCCAGAATTTCGTGAGATGGGCGCATACTTAGCAAAAGGTGCTAGTTTAAAAGAAATATTTCTTTATTTCATGGGATATGAAGAAGGTGTGAATTTTAAAAATGCAAAGAACTTCATCCCATATGCGGTGCCTATTGCCTCACAATTAGTTCATGCTTCAGGAATCGGGTATGAAATCAAATATAACAAAAAAGATCAGCTTGTATATACATTTGTTGGTGATGGTGGAACATCAGAAGGAGATTTTCATGAGGCATTAAATTTTGCAGGTGTTTGGAAAGCTCCGGTAATTTTTATTGTTCAGAATAATCAATATGGTATTTCAACTCCTTTTAAGGTTCAGACAGCATCAGATGGTATCGCAATTAAATCGTATGCTTATGGTATTAAAGGTATTCAGGTTGATGGAAATGACTTTTTTGCAATGTACAAAGCTGTACAAGAATCTGCAGAGCATGCAAAAGCTGGTAATGGACCGGTTTTAATAGAAGCAGTAACTTATCGTAAAGGAGCTCATACAACATCTGACGATCCAACTAAGTATAGAACAAAAGAAGAGGAACAAGAATGGGATGTTAAAGACCCATTGAAACGTCTTAAAGCATATCTTAAAAGTAAGAAATTAATTACTGAGAAGGATGAAGAGAAGTTGATAGAGGATTACAAAAAAGAAATTGATAGACAATTTGTAGAAGCAGAGAATTATGGTCCTTATCCTCTCGAAGATATCTTTAAATATAATTATGGCGATATGCCTGAGGATTTAAAACAGCAAATGGTTGAGCATGAAAAGTTTCTGAAATGTAAAGAAGTTTCACTAAATGCACACGTTTAACCTTAAAACACACAAGAAGATGAAAAAAGTAATGAATATGGTAAATGCGATTAACGACGCATTAGATATAAAACTCAAAGAAGATAGAAATGTAATTGTTTATGGCGAAGATGTTGGAGTAGAGGGAGGAGTATTTAGAGTTACAGAAGGCCTACAAAAGAAACATGGTGTAGAAAGAGTATTTGATTCTCCTTTAGCAGAATCAGGCATTGCCGGAACCGCTGTTGGAATGTCAATAGCTGGTTTGAAACCTGTAATTGAAATGCAATTTTCGGGATTTGCAAACCCAGCATTTAATCAGATTGTTAGCCATGTTTCCAGAATGCGTAATCGTAGTAGAGGGAAATATACCTCTGATATGGTGATTAGAATGCCTTATGGTGGAGCTATTAACGCTTTGGAGCATCATTCCGAGAGTATAGAGGCAATATGGGCACACGTTCCTGGATTAAAAGTTGTGATTCCATCAACTCCACACGATGCTAAAGGTTTGATGATTTCAGCAATTGAATCGACTGACCCTGTGTTCTTTATGGAACCTAAACGAATATACAGAGCAATTAAACAGGAAGTAGATGAAGGTAAATTCTCTATTCCGATAGGAAAGGCTAAGGTAGTGCAAAAAGGTAGCGATGTGACTGTTGTTGCATACGGAGCAATGGTTAGAGAAGTTCAGAAAGCTGCTGCTTTGGCAAAAAAGGATAATATTTCTGTTGAAATTATCGATTTAAGGACTATTTATCCAATTGACAGAGAAACAATTGCTGAATCTGTAAAGAAAACAGGTAGGTTGCTAACTGTTCATGAGGCGATTAAAACATTTGGTATTGGTGCCGAAATTTCAAGCATTGCATTGGAAGAAGCATTTTTACATCTTGAAGCACCTCCAAAAAGAGTTGCTGGTTATGATGTGATAGTTCCTTTACCAAAAGGAGAGCATCACTTTATAATTAGCCCAGAGAGAATTTATTACGAAATTTTAAGAACTATAAAATACTAAAACACACAAGATCATGAGATATATATTTAATTTTCCGGATATAGGCGAAGGATTGGACGAAGGAACAATTCTGGAATGGTATGTAAAAAAAGGACAAGATGTAAAAGTTGGTGATTCACTTGTAAAAATGGAAACCGACAAAGTTGTAGCAGATATTCCTTCACCAAGAGAAGGTACAATCGTTTCGGTTTATGGAAAGGTTGGAGAGACTATCAATGTTGGTAATCCTCTTGCTGAAATAGAAATTGAAGGAGTGCATGGAGAAGAAGCTCAAAAAGTTGTAGCAGAAGAAGAAACAAAGAAAGAAGCTGTTGAAGAAGAAGGTGCAGGAGTTGTTGGAACACTCGAAGTCGCAGGAAATAATGCTTTTATGCCTGCTTCTGATGAAGGAGTGGATGCTGCAGAGGTGTCTTCGGCTTCGCTCAGCCACCGCAAGAAAGCATTAGCGACACCGGTTGCACGAGCTTTAGCTAAGGAACTAGAAGTTGATATTAACCAAGTTCAGGGTACCGGGCCCGGTGGCAGAGTAATGAAAGAGGATATTAAAAAATATAAACAGCAAAGTTCTTACAAAGCTCCTGAGAAGTCAACACAAGTTGAAGAAACAGAATTGGTCGAAGTTGAAAACCTTACTCAAATTAGAAAAGCTATTGCTAAAAATATGATTCAGTCGAAGCATAATGCTGCTCATATGACTGTATTTGATGATGCTGAAGTCTCAGAACTTATCAGATTAAGAAAGAAATTCAAAGCCAATCTTGCAGAAGAGGGTATAAAACTAAGCTTTTTACCATTCGTTATCAAAGCAACTGCTCTTGCTTTAAAAAAGTATAAAGCATTGAATTCCGAAATGGATCTCGAGAACGGTAAAATGATTTATAAGAAATACTATAATATCGGAATTGCTGTCGATACAGAAGATGGACTATTAGTGCCTGTAATAAAAGATGCAGATAAAAAATCAGTCAAAGAACTTGCAAAAGAGATTGGTGAGATTAGTGAAAAAGCAAGAAAACGTGAAATAACACTTGAGGATATGAAAGGTGGGACTTTTACAATTACTAGTTATGGTTCAATAGGTGGTAAATACGCTGTACCTGTTATAAACTATCCACAAGCTGGAATTCTTGGAATTGGTAGGATTTTCGAAGCACCTGTTGTTAAAGATGGTGAAATTGTAGTAGGAAATAATATGCCACTTTCCCTTAGTGTTGACCATAGAATAGTCGATGGAGGAGAAGTTACAAGATTCCTAAATGAGATAATGATGTATTTAAACGAACCAGTAGCAATGTTAATTGGAACTTGAGAATTAAAATGAAAAGTAATTAAAAACCATAGGAGGAGTATAGCGATAACACCGGTCATCCATCCTCCGTCAAATAAAAAAATATGGACTACAATATAATAATAATAGGAGCAGGACCGGCAGGATATGTTTCTGCAATTAGAGCAGGACAATTGGGCCTTAAAACTTTAATAGTAGAAAAAGAAAAAGTTGGTGGCATGTGCCTAAATTGGGGATGTATACCTTCTAAATCCTTAATAGAAAGTGCTAAACTGTATAAAAAAGCTGGAGATCTAAAACGATACGGTATAGATTGTATTGATAAAAAGGCTTTAAGTTTTAACTGGCCAGCTGCTGTTCGAAAAGCAATGGGAGTAACTACAAAACTATCGAAAGGTGTTGAATTCTTGCTTAAGAAAAGTGGAGTCGAAACAATAGAAGGTACTGCAGTAATTAGCTCTGAAAACAGTATTACTGTTAATAATAGAAATATTACAGCAGACAATATCATTATTGCAACAGGCTCATACCCTGAAAAAGGTGCAGATGATGAAATTGGTATCAGAGACTTCTATGCACTTGAATCATTACCCGAGAAGCTTGTCTTTTATGGTCATGGTCCGGTAGCAATTGAGTTGGCTCAAATGTCTTCATTGGCAGGAGCAGAAGTTTATATCTATACATCTGAAGAGAGACTAGTTGGCGGTTTTGACGATTATATAAATGATTATCTAATTAAAAAACTTAAAAAAGATAAGATTAAGATTATCAGTAATGATTCTGATATTCCTGAAGGAGCGGTTAAGGTAAATTCTCGTATGCGTAAAGCAATTGTTCCGGAGTCTAAAATAGAGATTAAATTAGATGAGAATGGTTTTATTGAGACTAATGATAAGTTATTGACATCAGTAGATAGTATTTTTGCAATTGGTGATGTTAACGGGAAATCTCATTATGCGCATGCAGGTTCGGCACAAGGTTTATTTGTAGTTAATGCAATAAAAGGAGTGGATGCTGTTCTTGATCTTAAAAAATATCCTATAAATGTTTATACATATCCCGAAATAGCACAGCTTGGTATGACTGAACAAGATTTGAAGGAAGAAGGATTTGACTATAAAGTAAGTAGCTTCCCTTTAAGTGCCAATGGAAAAGCTTTAATAAGTGGTGACACAGAGGGAGAGGTGAGAATACTTTCCGAAAAGCAATATGGAGAAGTTATGGGTGTTCAGATAATTGCTGAAAATGCAACTGATATGATCTCTGAGGCATCTGCATATATGAATCTGGAGGCAACTATTTATGATGTTGCATCTACAATACACGCTCACCCTACAGTTTCTGAAATATTTATGGAAGCTGGATTTGAAGCAGTAGATAAAGCTATACATAAGTAAAAAAAAAGGGGCTTCGAGACAATTTGCCTACGGCAAATCCCTCAGCCCCCTTTTTTAAGCACACAATAGGTGAGTGAGGAGTGCAACTTCTTGAAGTTACAGAAATCTATATGGTTTAGCCAAAGTCGGCAATTCATCCAGTCGTCCTTCAATCAATGCAATTTTCTTTTTACGGCTCCAACCTTGTACTTGTTTTTCACGTTCAAAAGCCCAATCTATACGGCTAAATTCTTCGTAATATACTAATTGAACAGGTAAATGCTTGGATGTATGATTAGCTCCTTCACCTGCCTGATGTTGCGCGATTCTTGTTTCTAGAAACTTTGTGCTTCCAGTATAAAAACTACCATCAGAACATTCTAATATATACATGTATCCATTCATATTAATACAAATTTATTAAATATTAGGTGACTGAGGAATTTCGATTTTTCATCGAAATTGTCTCGAAGGCACCGCTCAAATAACTTTAGCTCACTTCATTAAAATCCTAGCTTTCTAAAGGTTTCTTTATTATGTAAAATATTAGTATACCCGTAAACAATATTGCAGAAATTAATGCTGTGATAAAGACTGCATTAGAGTTCCCATTCTGTTTTATTGAGATCCCGACAAAAGCCCAAATTACAGATAAGGCAATAAATGGATTCTTAAATTTTGCTACAGCAGCAACAGTAATTGCTAGTCCAATAATAATTAGCAAAATGGTCCATATTTCTTCAGACAAACCAAATCCTGACCAATTTAAACTAACTAGCCATACTGTTATGTTTGCTATTGTTGCGATGCATATCCAGCCTAAATAAATTCCAAAACTAGCTTTAATAATGCTATTAGGATGAGAACTTAATTTAATGTTTATCATAATCAATGATATTAATAAAAGCAACATTATAATTACTGATAAACCGAATTTATTATAGTGCCAAGCGAAAATCCAAATAGCATTGAGGGCAGAACTAAAAATATAGAACCACGAGATTTACTGAAGTATCTCCTTGTTGTTTGATTTGAATAATAGTACAGAGCTGACCCCAAGAGCCAGATAAATAATCCCCCATATAGAAAATGTAATTCCTGCCGGTGCAAATAAATTGGAATATGCATTCGAAATTTCGCCAGTTGACTGCCCGTTAATTGGTAATGAGTTAGCTAAAAAGTTTACATAAACCATTGCAATAAATAAAACTACGTTTAATATTTTTAGTACCATAGGAATAGTTTTCTGCAATTTAATGAAAATTGCACATTTTTTAGTATAAGATACGAATTTATTTTTCAAAGAGTTAAATGCTTGATATTCTGTTGAAGCCCTGTAGGGGCTAAATATTTGTAAACCTGGACAAAGTCCGGGGATTACAAATAATTCTAAGAACGTTTCTGGCGTATATGTTTGCTTTGACCGAGTTTCGAGGTCTGCAAAGATTATGACAGAAATCTTTGATATGTGCTAAGATTTCTTTCATAAAATAAGAATAAAATACTTATTTTGCATTAATGATTAAACTTGAAAAGTATAACTTGCCAGATATAGAGATACTAAAATATAATGAAAGTAATATTTTAGTTTGGCAGCCTGATAAAACCTATGCTATACTTGGTCAGCGCGATAATATTGAAAGTGCTTTGAATCAAGAAAATATCTTAATTGATAATGTTATTGTCATGCAAAGACCTTCAGGAGGGCATTCAGTTATATTATCACCAAACACTCTTGTTGTATCAATTATTTCCTTTCAATCTTCGTTAACAGAGATTAAACAATTCTTTAGAAATTGTAATAATTACATTATTAATGCATTAAAAGATCAAGGAGTTAAAAATCTTGAAATAAAAGGGGTTTCAGATATTGTCTTGAATGGGAAAAAGATTGTTGGTAGTTCAATGTATAGAGGAAAAGATTATCTTTTCTTTCATGCTGTCATTAATATATCCGAAAAAGTAGAAACAATAGCTAAGTATTTAAAACATCCAGATACCGAACCAGATTATCGAAAAGGTAGAAACCATTTAGAATTTGTAACTTCTATATTGGCTCAAAGCTATAAAATTAACATTAAAGTGCTGAAGTCTTCACTAATTCAACACTATAATAACTAATATTTTAGTTGTTGTAAGTAGTTGAATAAAAGCGTATTAAGATTTTTTTAACAAAATAAACTAAAGAATTAGTTGATAAACTAAAATATTAGTTGTATATTTGCGTTATAGATTTAGAAAAGAATAAAATTATGAAAGAACTAACAAAATCAGAAGAGCAAATAATGCAAATATTATGGGACAGAGGTCCGTCATTTGTAAATGATATAATTGAAATGATGCCTGAGCCCAAACCTGCCTACAATACTGTTTCTACAATTGTAAGGATATTAGAGAAGAAAGGATTTGTCGATCATAAAGCTTATGGCAAGACTTACGAATATTTTACGCTTGTTAGTAAGGAAGAATATAAAGAGGGCAGTTTGAACAAGCTTGTAGATAATTACTTTGATAAATCTTATAAAAAACTGGTTTCGTTTTTTGCTAAAGATGAAAATATTAGCAAGAAAGATCTTGAAGAAATGAAGAAGATGATAGAAGAGGAGATAAAGAAGAGTAAGGATTAAATTAATACATCGATGACCGGTCATCGGTCCAAAACAAAAAAGTCATGAACGAATTTATAAAATATTTAATACAAGTAGTTTCAGCCTCGGGTGTTTTATACTTATTCTATTTCATATTTTTGAAGAATACAACATATTTTAAATTGAATAGGGTATATCTGATAATTGCTATGCTATTACCGCCAATTTTACCTTTTATTCAAATACCTATTGAGCAAACAGAAACCACGTATGCTGTTCCGATAGTATTAGATGAAATTGTTGTTACAGCAGGTGGGGAAGTAGTTCAGGCAAGTCCCTCGACAATCAATTACAGTTTATTAATTTATAGTGTCATTGCTGCATTTTTTGCATTAAGAATTCTTTGGGCTATAATATCTATTTATAGAATAAATAAGGCATCAGATAAATCTACTAAAGGTGATTTTATCATTGTTACCAGTGATGACAAGATTAATCCTTTTTCAATTTTTAGGCATATATATGTTAGTAAAAGCCATTATGAAGATGAAGAAGGTTTAGAACAGATAATTTCGCATGAATCAATACATATTAGACAAAAACATAGTATAGATAATCTATTGGCAGAGATTATATGTTCTGTTTATTGGATAAATCCATTTTTCTGGATTATAAAAGATAATTTAAAATCAACCCACGAATATCTTGCTGATGAAAGAGTTATGGAGCAAGGCTTTGACACAGCAGGATATTTTATGCTCCTTTTTGAGAATGTAGTTGGTAAAAGAATTGGGTTGGCCAACAATTTTAATGAATCACTCACTTTAAAAAGAATGAAAATGATGAAAAAAAATCGTTCGCCACGCTACTTGCGTTGGCTTTATGTAATGGCATTGCCATTAATTGGAATTATTGTATTTGCAATTTCTTGTACAGAGGAGCAAACTAATACTAAAAGTATTGATAAAGAAACACAGGAAAAAGTTAATGCAGTAGAAGAAAAAATGTATGACTATTCAGAAGTTGAAGTTTTACCTTCATTCGGAGACGACGAGAATGCATTAGTTAATTATTTGGTCGGTGAAATTAAGTATCCAGAACAAGCAAGAACTGATGGAACTGAGGGCAAGGTTTTTGTTAAGTTTGAAATCTCAAAGACTGGTGCAGTCGAAAATGCTGAAGTTGTTGAGCCTGTTAACGAATTGCTTGATGCTGAGGCTGTTCGTGTTATTGCAGAAATGCCTGATTGGACTCCTGGAGAAATCGATGGTAAACCTGTAAACGTTGAATTTGTTATTCCAATTAACTTTAAATTACAATAGTAGAATTTAGGCGTCCGAAAGGGCGCCTTTTTTTGTTTTACTCAACAATCAAATAGCTAGTTCGGATTTGCAATCCGAGCAATAAAGGACTTCGGTTGTAATCCGAGTTAACCAAGGCCATAATCGAATATTCCCTGTAAATAATGTATTTAAGAAACAATTATTACGTGTAAAAAGTGTTGCTTAATGCCAATTATTACGTGAAATAAATGTATATCTATGTTAACTTTCTTAAAAATATTGATTATTGTTCGCCGCAGCGAATGAATATTGAATATTGAATATTGAATATTGTTTATTTTACTCCATAAATTCCTTTTTAAAATTAACCAGATATAGTTTTTCTGTTGCTCTGGTTACTGCAGTATAAAGCCATCTAAGGAATTCGTAATTTTCTTTTGGTCCCATATTATCAATATCGAGCCAGCCATGGTCTACAAAAACTGCAGGCCATTGACCTCCTTGAGACTTATGACATGTAACTGCATAAGCAAACTTTATTTGTAAGGCATTATAATATGGGTCTTTCATTATTTCTTCATGCCTTTTATTGCTATCAGATATATGATCATAATCTATTTGTAATTGCTGGTATAAATCTTTGTGATAATTAGCGTCCATAGCAGGAGCATCAAGGCTGAGAGTATCTAAAATAACCTTTACATCTATTTCCAAAGCAGTATAATCAATAAAACTAACTGTTAGGTCAACATAAGTATGACCATAAATTTCCATTCTTTTACCAATTCTAAGAACTTCGATAATATCTCCATTTGCAATAAAATCGATTTCTGCATTTTCGGGCAGCCAGCTATAATTGTTTTTTACAACCATCAGCAGGTCGCCATGCGAAATATCCTCTTCTTTCCACATTATCCTGTTTCGAATTCCCAGATTATACTTATTAGCATACTTATTTGATCTGCAAATAACTTTGGTTTCATGCTCACCAAATTTAGAATAACACGACTCTAATTCCTCAAGTAATTCTGCACAACTTATAGACTCAACATCATTAAAATCTGCTAACTTAAACTTAGGCAAATCATAGTTTTCGTCTGAGAGCATATTTCTTATTAGTGTGGCATTTTCCAATATTCCTGATTCTTCGCTTTGACGCACAACCTCGTTAAGCTCTGTTGTATAAACTTTCATGCCTAGTGATTCGAGATATCCCTTGTCTAATGCCGGACTTAGGTTTGTCCCAATAGGAGGAAGCTGAGCAATATCTCCAAGTAAAACCAGGCGGCAATTATTGTCATTAAAAACATAGCTTAATAAATCATCTAAAAGTCTGCCAGTTCCAAAAACACTATGCCCATTGTCTATATTGCCAATCATTGATGCTTCATCAACAATAAAAACAGTGTCTTTATACTTGTTAAAATTTATTCCGAAGCCACTATCAGCTTTTTTTGTCGTTTTTTTACGATAAATGCACTTGTGAATTGTAGTTGCTGACTTGCCGGAATAGCTTGAAAGAACTTTTGCAGCACGACCCGTTGGTGCAAGTAAAACAGTATTGATTTTCATATCTGCAAGTACTTTGATTAAAGCACTAATCAAGCTTGTCTTACCAGTACCAGCATAACCTTTTAATGTAAAAATGCAGAATTTCTCAAGATCGTTCATAAATTTTAGTAACTGACCAATTGCCACTTCCTGACCATGAGTAGGAATATGGCCTAGCTTTGAACTAATCTGATCTTTGAAGAAATTATCTATCATTACTGTAAATTGTACTACAAAATTAGAATTATGAATAGCTCAAATCGTTTAATCAGAAAAAAACTATCAACAAATTGTGTTTATAAATGGGTATCTCCTCCTGTTAGCTCGGATTTGCAATCCGAGCAGCTAAATATCATCTATACTTAACCCACAGTTAGCTCGGATTTAGCTTTGCTGAGCTCGTCCTACAGACTTCGGTTGCAATCCGAGCGAAAATATATCAACTAAATGTAATCAATTGTTGTGGCTCAATAATCACCTCTAACAAATAATCTAAGTCTGCATAATTTCTAGCTGAGCTATGCATATAATCTTCTGGATTGACCACCAGATTAGCTTTTACTGGATTATTATGAATGTAATTCAGTTTTTGATAAAAAAAGTTTGCTGAGAAAATTATTATTACCTGATTACCATCCTGCCAGACTTTATATTCTTGATCTCTTTTCAAATGAGTACATGCTTTTTATAATTGCTTCAAAATCCATTCTTTGCTGCTATTTGGAGTTTCTTTAATTAGCCTTACAATTGCTTTTGATGTAAATTTCTTAAAATCACGTAAAAACCCAGACATTCCAATATCTGATGATACACTACAAATTAAATGCAAATGATTAGGCATTAAACACCAAGCATAAACAATCAAGCCTTTTTCTTTTTGACAGTATGTTAAGGAGTCGACAATCATTTGCTTTTGTTTCTCACAATTAAAAATGTCTAGCCATTCAACAATTGTTAAGGTTAAAAAATATATAGCATTTTGATCGAATATTTTATAGCTGTCACTCATAGTTATTTTTTATAAAAATATAAAATAATTTATTATAATCTACACTCGGATTACAAATCCGAGCTAACGAAGAATTAGAATTATGAACAGCTCAAATTGTTCAATCATAAAAAAGCTATCAACAAATTGTGTTTATAAATGGATGAGCACTTTAATAATGTACTATTACTATAAAAAGTGAAGATAATAAGTAAAATAAAAGTAAGTAGTTTTGTTATTGTCTTTAATGTCAGACGTAAATAATATTTTTATATATAATACGCTTTGTTTAGATTTGCAGTAACATTCAATTTATTTAAACATGAAAAAAGATATTTTATTGACACTAGTGGTAGTTTTTGGATTTAATATGCTATTGGCACAAAGTCAATTAATTGCACCAAAAGATTATCAAAATAAGCAGGACAATATTTCGTTTGAAATACTAACAGACAAATCATTTATTAGTCCTTCAGATTACATTTTTTATGAAGGTTTTGATGATTGTACATTGCCGGATTGTTGGTTCAAGACAGATTTTGAGTGTACATGGCAATTTTCTAATAATGCTTCAGATCCTGCATGGACAATTCCTTACAGGGGAAATTGTTACGCAAGTGCCCGCGATGCAATATGTGTTACAGACATGATTGATATCAGACTTGCTACTCCAAATATTGACTTGAGTGCTGTAGATAATGCGGTTTTACAATTTGTCACATATAATTTTAGTGATATTTGTGAAGTAGAAGTAACCTTAGATCAAGGGACAACATATACAACATTATTAACATTGGAAAATACAACACTAGATGATGGTTGGCAAATAATTGAAGTTTCTTTGGACGATTTTGTTGGAAATGACGAGGTCAGGATATCTTTTACATATAGCCAGAATCAAGACTGGGGTTATGGATGGGCTATAGATGATATTGCAGTTTTTGAAAGACCAATAAATGATGTTTATGCTGCTTATGTTACTCCAGTAATTATTCAAGCAGGACAAAATCTTGTTCCTGATATGGCAATTGTTAATGCCGGAAGCACTTCAGAAATAACAAATCTTACAATGGAGTTAATCGTTAAAGATGGTTTTTGGACAGAGTATGAAGGAGGAATCTGGACACCTTCAATTACTGTAGATCAGGGTGATACATTTGAGATTGGTTTGGAAGAGTGGGTAGCTCCAGAACTTGGAAGTTATACAGCAACAGCAATTGTGACAGCTGATAATGACGAAAACCCTTACAATGACACTATAAGGTTTGATATAGATGTTGTTGAAGCTTTTGAAGCATATTATCATGATGGCTTTCATGATGATTTGTACTCTTTTGTTTTACCTTTTGGGGATTCTGTAAATGTAGCAGATTATACTGGATCATTTCCTTATTCTATGGAGTACGCAAATGGTGTATATTACTTAGTTGCTAATGATAATAAATTGTACACTATTGATGTTGCTACAGGAATACTTACAGAAGTTGCTACAATTACAGGTCTAGCTTCATTTATTCCAACTGGTTTAGCATATGATTGGGTAAATGATGTAATGTATATTAGTGCTGTCGATGGTGGTTCGTCAGAGACACATATTTGTACAATTGATTTAGCAACTGCTGTAATGACTGAAATTGGTGTTGCAACGGGAGCAGATATGATGATTTCTATTGATTTTGATAATTTGCATAATTTATACTGTATTTCTATAAATACAGATAATCTATATAAGATAAGTACAGTTGATGCATCTGTTACAAGTATTGGGTATGTGGGACAGGATTTAGCATATGCTCAGGATATATCTTACAATATGGCTACAGGAATAATGTATGGATGTTTATATGGTGAAACAAATGGTTTGTTTAAAATAAATTTGGAATATGCTACAACTGAATTAGTAGTCCCTTATGCTAATAAAATAGGTGCATTTGCTATACCTTATGATAATATTTTAGAACCCAAGTTTATTTCATTTAATTTTGATGATCAAATTGGAAATTCTGATATTGATTATGATGCTTATTCAGTTGATATTGTAATGCCAAACGGATTTGCTATTGATAACATGATTGCTGATTTTGTATTACCATATAGTGTTACAGCTACAGTTAGTGCAGTAGAGCAGGAGAGTGGTGTAACATCAAATGATTTTAGCGGCTCAGTTACCTATTTATTAAGTGTTGATGGTGGTGATACTCAGGAATGGACTGTAAATGTTTCAGAAGAACCTCTTGTTGCCGGTTCAGATTGTGATTTAGCGATCTATTATGGAATTGTAGGATCTCCGTCACAAACTGATATTTTGCAAGCAGGAGAGGAGCATTGGTACTCCTTTACAATAGAAGAAGAATTTCAGGATGTAGTTATATCATTATGTGGTTCTAATTTCAATACAAAGCTCGATCTTTTTACATTGTGCGATAGTCATTATCCATACAGATACGATGATAATTCATGTGAAGCTTATGAGTCAAGAATAGAATTTAACACACTTACTGTAGGAGATTATCTCGTGAGAGTGTCTGGTTTTGCTGGTGCATATGGTATATATGAACTTACAATTGAAGCTGCAATAAATGCAGAAATCGAAAACACATCACAAATCGAGCTTTATCCTAACCCAACAAGCGGATATGTTAATATCGTTTCAAAAGAGCAATTAAATGTTCAGATAATTGATATTACTGGAAAACTTGTTGATAGCTTTATTGTAGAAGAAAATGGAGAGTTTTATTTTGATGGAAAAGCAGGAATCTATACTTTAATTTTGGATACTGAAAATGATAGATTTATCAGGAAAATAGTTGTTCAATAGTTAGAGTTTACAGTAAGATAAAATAAACGCATTTTTGTCATACTTCGACACTTCGATAAACTCAGTGCATCGCATGCTCAGCACATCGCAATCTTTGCAAGTCTTCGTTCCTCAGTTTTAGCAAAGATATACGCCAAAAATAGTTTAATTAATACTAAGTAACCCCAGACAAAAACATGTTATTGTCTGGGGTTACTTATATTAAGCCTTATCAGGCTTTCAAAAATGCTTAAAATAATACTACTTAATTACTAGTTTTATTCGTTCATCAATTTCAGAATTGCTTAATCTAATAAAGTACAATCCCGGTTTGTATGAACTAATATCTATAGTTTTTAAATCACTATCTATTTTCGTCATCAATATAACTTCACCAAGCATATTATAAAGCTCAATATTAGCATTTATTGAATTTTCAGTTTCGATATAAATGATGTTATCAGCAGGATTAGGATAAACTTGAAGCTGATTCATTGTTTGCAGTTCAGCATTAACAATAAAGCCTACTGTAAATGTAAGAACTTGTTCACAATCCCAATTATTTGTAACAGTGACAGTATATTCACCAGGGAGTAAACCGACAATATCTTCTGTATATTCGTCATTACTACATACAAAATCAAGATTTGGACCACCACCACTGGTTGTAAGATCAATTTCTCCATCAGGACAAGTTTGGCAAGATGCAGGAGTAATTAACTCATTAACTGAGAATGCCGCTCCATTTTCAATGATATATGTATCTGTGAATGTACAGGATTCATCAATGTCAATTACAGTTACGCTATATGTTCCTGCTCCAAGGTTTTCAAGTAATGTTTCTGTTGACTCATCAGACCATTCAATATCGTAGTTTCCGGAACCACCTGTAATATTGAGTTCAATAAAACCTTGATTGTAATTACAGTAATCATGTTCTATAACTGAATTAATTTCCAAATCACCTGTTTCATTTAATATCTCAGTATTATAAATAAACTGGCAAGTCGTTTCATCAGTAATTGTACAAGAATATTCACCTGCATATAGCCCCGAAATATCCTGAGTTTCGTCATCGGTATTCCAAATGTAATTGACCAAACCGATGGCATCTGCTACTTCTAGGTCTATACTTCCTGTTCCACCCATACAAATATCATTAAATGTAGTAGAAGAAACGGTAAAGCCGGTAATGTTATTTACTTCAGCACTAATAATCGACTGACAGGCATCGTCATCAGATACAGTACATGTATATGTTCCTGCACTTAATCCGTTTGCATCTTGATTATATGTGTCGTTTGACCAAATATATGTGTATGCTTGGGTTGGTGAAACAAGAAGATCAATAGAACCAGTTCCATCACCACAAATCTCATCTTGAATGTTACTAATAGCTAGAGTGTAAGGTGTTGAATTCTCAATAGTTAGCAAACTATCAACTGTACAACCCTGTGATTCAATCGTTAAAATGTATTCTCCGGCTTCTAAATTACCAATATTAGTATTCCCGGTTTGAACTCCGTTTAAGAAGAAATGATAGTCACTACCGCCAATAGGATAGAACATTATTTGTCCATTACTATTTACACATGTTGCATTATTTATGTAAATATATTCGAATCCTAAATCTTCGTTATCATCCGAGCCAACTGTAATAACATCTGAGAAAATAGCACACGATGTGTTATCAGTAATTGTAACGGTGTATTCCCCCGTAGTAATTCCGGTCAGATCTTCTGTGGTACTATCATTACTCCAAATAAATTCGTAAGGTTCTGTTCCACCAGTTACTGTTAAATCAATTGCGCCAACACCTGTGCTGCAAATATCATTAGTTGTTTCAGCTGAAACAATTTCTAGGCCATTGGTTTCATTTATAATTGTATAAGAATAGATAAAGCTACAATCGACATCATCAGAAATAGTACACTCATAATAACCGGCAGCTAAACCAGATATATCTTCAGTGTCCTGACCAGAATTCCATTCAAATGTAATAGGTTCTATACCTCCTGTAACTGTAAGATCGATCGAACCATCACTAGCTCCACAATACTCATCTGTTTCAATGCTTGATGCTAATTCAAAGCCATTAGTAATATTCTCTACGAAAGCTGCATCTGTTACTTGGCATCCCATGGCATCTGATAAAGTTACATAGTACCATCCTGAAGATAAGTCAGTAATATATTCTATATCATCACAATTACTCCATGAAATTTCAATTGGATTACTTGAACCTGAGTAAGCCATGTCTATTGCACCATTAGCTTGTCCACAGTTTTCATCTGTTACAACTAAATTGTCGATAGATAAATCACTTATGATATTGTCGACTACATATGTTCCTGAGACTGTACACATATTAAAGTCAGTAACTGTTACTACATATGTTCCAGCTTCTATGTTGTATATGTCTTGTGTTTCAATAATCTCATTCCACTGATACATTAGTGGTTCAGCTCCATTTGCAATTGTAATGTCAATGCTACCATTTGATAGAGAACAAGTTTCATCAGTAATTATCACATTGCTAATTTGAAAGCCTTCGCTATTACCATTTACGGTAGCATGGTAAACAATTGAACAACCTAGGTCGTCGTTGATGATACAAGTGTAATCTCCTGAGTTAATATCTGCCAAATCCTGAGAAGTTTCATTATTGCTCCACAGATAATTATAAGGTTCCGTTCCGCCAACAATCTCTATGTCAATTGCTCCGTTATTATCACCACAGGTTTCATCAGTAATTAATTCATAGCTTACTTCCATATTCCCGGAATTATTGTTTACTATAGCAGAATATACTAACTCACATGAGTTTGCATCTGTTGCAGTACAATAATATGTGCCACTGTTAAGGCCAGTAAGGTCTTGACTAAAGCCTCCTGAATTCCAGTTGTATGTGATAGGGTTTGTTCCTCCAGATAAAATTACATCAATCTCTCCACTACCATCTTCACATTGTTCATCAGTTACATTAATATCAACCAGGCTAAATGTGCCCGGATTATTACTAATTGTAATGTTGTTTGAAACAATTTCACATGAATTTTGATCTGTAATAGTAACAGTGTAAGTTACTGCTGACAAATTATCTAAATCCTCACTTACTTCAAGGTTTGACCAAGCAAAATCGTAAGGTGCAAGGCCTCCACTAACAGTAATATCAATGCTACCAGTGCCATTTGTACATATTTCATTTGTTGTGATATAGCCATCTAAACTTAAATCACCGGCATCATTAATTACTTCTGCTGATCCGGAAATAACGCAATTAGCATCGGTGACAGTGTAATAATATACACCTGCAGAAAGGTCTGTAATACCTTCAGTGTCCTGTCCACTGCTCCATTCATAGGTGATAGGTTCTACACCACCGGATATGGTAATATCAATGCTTCCATTTCCTGAATTACAAGCTTCGTTTGTAACAATTACATCAGAAACTGTAAAACCTCCACTAAAGCTATTTATCGTATATGGACCGGCAACAATTTCACACATGTAAGAATCAGTAATTGTACAAGTATAATCACCTGAACTTAATCCCGAAATCGAAGAACTAGTTTCGAAATTTGACCAATCATATTCAATTGGAGTTCCTGACCCTGATACAGTAAGTTCAATACTACCATTATTGTCACCACAAGTTTCATTTGTAATTACTTGTCCAGTTAATTGCAGATCTCCGGAAATATTTTCAATGTTTGTTTCTGCAAATATTTCGCATCCCTGGTCATCCGTAATAGTACAAGAATAGTTTCCTGCAGCTAAGTCCGTTATAAGCGCTGTGCTTTCAGAATTACTCCAATCATAAATGATAGGGGCTGTGCCTCCTGTAATTACAACTTGTGCAGAACCATCCTGAGCTCCACAGGTTTCATCAATAGTGATTATATTTTGTAGTGCAAATGTTCCCATGTTTTCTTCAACAGTAGTGCTAAAATCTATTTCACATCCGTTTTGATCAGTAATAGTACACGAATAGTCGCCTGCTGAAACATTTTGAAGGTCCTCAGAAGTACTACTGTTACTCCATAAATATTCATATGGGCTTAAACCTCCGTTAAGGCTGATATTTATAGCACCCATTGAGTTATTACAAATCTCATCAGTAAGTATAATTTCGGATAGTTCAAGTGTGCCTGTTTCATTTAATAATTGAATATTACCGGTTGCTACAGCACATCCGTTCATGTCAGAAATAGTTGCAGAATATGTTCCTGCGGATAAGTTTTCGATTATATAAGTATCACCTCCGTTTGACCATGTATAATCATATGGAGTAGCACCACCGGAAACAAATACTTCTATTTCACCAATAGCATTACCGCAAATTTCATTATCAACGTCTATATTATCAATGTTTAATGTGCCTGCTTCATTTTCCACAACAAATTCTGGTGTCGTAATTGCACAACCATATTGATCTGTTACTGTACATTGGTAAGTTCCCTCACTTATATTCATTAAGTCTTCTGATATTTGTCCACTTGACCAATCATAATCAAGTACACCTATCCCTTCAATAATGATATCTATACTACCATTTCCGTTTCCACATATTTCATTCACAGCATTTCCCCAAACATAGTTTAAGCCAGTAGTTTCATTCGTAATTGCCGTCGATGTAACAACTGAACAGTAATTACCGTCTGTTACAGTAACGGAATAGTTTCCGGCAGGAATATCAGTTAAATCTTCTGTAGTTTCACCATTTGACCAGTTATAAGAATAGGGTAGTGCACCACCGGATACAGTAATATTAATACTGCCATCAGTTTGGCCACAATATTCGTTGAAGCTGGAAACACTTATTATATCTAATGTTCCTGCTTCGTTTGTAATATTGTATGTTTCTATAAGTTCACAGTTTTCTGCATCAGTGAATGTAACAGTATATTCACCTTCATAAAGTCCGGAGATATCAGTAGTTGTTTCCCAATTACTCCATTCAGCAGAGAAAGGAGGGTTGCTTGTAAATACTGTCAGGTCAATTGAACCGTTTGAGTTACCACAAATTTCATTCTCAACAAAATAGTTTGTAATTGCAATATCACAATCCGGAACACAATTCCCAACATAGTTTACTATGTCAACTGAATCATAAACTTCACAAAATTCCGAATCTGTAATTGTGAAATAATATCTCCCTGCTGATAGTTCATCCGTCATTAATCCAGAATCACCGTTTGACCAATCTACAGTATATGGTTCTGTGCCACCAGTTATTGTTAATGAAACAATTCCTTCACCATCTCCGCAATTCTCATCAGTAATGCTTTCTGTGTAAGCGATTAGTAAAGGAGATTCTATTTCATAAGTTTCGATACTCATACATGAAGCAGCATCGGTAACAGTTACGGTATATTGTCCTGCTTCAAGATTTTCAATTAATTCAGTATCTTCTAAATTACTCCAATTAATATTGAGTGGTTCGCTTGCTCCTGCAACATAAATTTGTATTGATCCATCGTTACCATCATGACATGAAGTGTTTTCTATATCACTCGTAACAGCCAAACTACCATTACTGCTTAGATTATAAGTGTAAACATATTGGCACATATCAGCACCTGTAATTGTTACTGTGTAGTCACCACTGGATAAACCTGTTATATCTTCAGTGAATTCACCATTAGACCATTCAAAATCATATGGGCTGGAATCACCACTTACAGTTATATCAATTGAACCATTCGAAAGGCCACATTCGGGTTGAATAACATCATATGTAATTTCGGGAAGTATTGGTTCGACTATTGTAAACACTGAATCGGGTTGATCAGCTGATAAGCTTATGCTCCAATTAAATATCCATCCGTTATTGTTTGGGATTTCATCAGTAATTATAAGCTTCCAGTCGCCATTCAATGGAACACCAACAAGCCCTGCAAGCGATTGGTATGGTTCGTAAGAACCCTCTGGTAAGTATTTATCAGATTCTTCAGTCCCATAACATTGTGTAATATATGTATATGAGTTAACATTTGCCATTTCAACCATTGTTCCGTATGTAGGATCTGCAGTAAAGCAATAATCATATCCTATGCCGGGAGAAGTGTCATCGTTTCCTGCATCAGCAGGGCCGATTGCACAAGGTTCACCCATATTTGTAACAGCGCCTCCTGGCTGTTGTTTTAATACAATTTGGCTTCCATCAGGTGCTTGTAATAAAATTTCTAGCTCTCCAATTCTGGAATGTTCCATATTCATGCATATCGACTCAATTTGATCAACACTTGAAAGAGTCTGTCCGGTGCCGAAGCCCGAAATATTGATTGTTGTTTCATATGATAATCCTGTACCATCAGGTATAAATACAGGACCACCATCGAACATATTACCATATACAATATCTTCTGCAGAACAGCCATATCCGTCAAGTACTTCAACATAATAAGTCCCGGCTTCAAGGTTTTCAACTGGATTTGTTGTGTATAATTCACTTTCGTTCGTAATACTGTCAGTTAATGTAATGTAATAGGGTGGAAGGCCTCCTGATAATGTTAAGCTTACACCACCTGTACCATCTCCATTACATGTAAGATCGGTAGGAGAAGTAGTAAACTCTATTAAATTATAGTCATCAATATATAAGGTTACAGTATCTGGTTCCTGACAAGGTTCAGGTACAAAAATAAGTTCGATAGTTTCTTGTCCTTCAGTTAAACCATCACCATAATAGTTTATAACAACTGTTGCTGATGTTTGTCCTGCCGGAATTACAATTACATTATCTATATGTTCGTAGTCAACACCATTAATAGCCGTTCCAGCAATTTCTATAGGAATTTCGACATCATCTTCAAGAGCTTCTTCGAGCTGGAATGTGAAACTGGCTTCAATACATCCTTCTAATGCGATGTCATTTTCGCTGAAAGTATTTGCTGTAGCAGAAACATCAGCTTGAATTAATGAATTTTCCTGTAAAAGAACAGCAGCATCATAAGCAGAATCACCGGCATCAGCAATCATAAGTTTAATAGTGTAAGTTTCGCAAGGAATTAATCCTGTTTTTTGAGCTTTCATTAAGGTTGTAAAACCATCAAATTCAATATTTGCAGCAAAAGGCTCATATTCGTTATCAACATAGAACTGCCATAAAGTTTCATTATTTATAGTATTGATTGAAACAGGAGTTGTTGTACCTGGGACAACAGCTAAATTTTCTTCTCCATCAATACCCGGGCCACTAATGTAAAATGCAAAAACGTCATTAAATCCTGTATTTACAAATTCATTATATTCTTCAGATAAGAAGACATAATTAAACTCTATCATATCGTTTTGAACTTCAAAATCAAATTGTAAAACAACTGCATCATGTGTACTTGACTCCGCCAATTCAGTTAATAAAGCGTTACCAGGGCCGCCATAACCTGTACTCGTATTTTGACTCTGATTATGTCCTAATGCAAAGTTTATATTTCCTGTGGAAAGGATTACTCCGGAATTTACACCCAGATCATCTCCAATAAATGTAAATGTTCCTGATTGCATTATGTCACCGCTAACACTAGCATTGGTAACAACAATGTTTTCTCCAGCCAGATTGCTTCCTAATAGACTTCCATCAAGACCTGCATCTGTAACTGATAATTGTGCTTTTGCCTCAGTATATAATAATACTAAAACTAGCACAAAGCATAGTTTAATAAATTTGTACATATAATTACGAATATTTTATATTAAGAACATCAAAACTCTATTTTGGTTGCTCATTAACTCAAAAAATATGATAAAACAAAGGTACTTAAAAAAGTAGTATAAAAAATTATTCTAATCATAAACCCTTTAATTACTTGAAACAAAACAATAATCGAAATATGTATACGTTACAATTGCAATAAATATAATTTGAGTTTTCATCAAAAGGCTGTTGAAAAACTTTTGTATTATTATTTAATATTTAGGTCGAAATTTGATTTCGTTTTAAAAAAATAAATTATTTTTGTTGGCAAATTAAAACTTTTTTAGAAATGAATAAAACAGTTGGGATTATAGTTAAGATTCTTTTGTTGGGTGCAATCCTTGCACTTGCTTATTTTATAGTTATTGTTATTAACAAACCTATTAAATTTGAAAAGGAGCGTACAAGACGTTTTGATAAGACTATTAATAGATTAAAAGATATCAGAACTGCACAAGTAGCTTATAAAGAATTATATGGGGTATATACTCCTGATTTCGACACATTAATAGATTTTATTAAGAAAGAAAATATCAGAGTGGTAAGAGCTATTGGATTTGTTCCTGATACTTTAACTGAAGAAAAAGCTCTTGAATTAGGAATTATTTCTCGTGATACTTTTTATGTACCTATTATGGATTCATTATTTAACCACATTGATTATCCAATTGATTCATTGAAATATATTCCTACAGGTACAAAGTCAATGTTTATTATGGATACAAATGCTGTGATGACTGGTTCTGGTGTAGAAGTAAAAGTATTTCAATGCTATGCACTAAATAAGGAGATACTTGATGGGCTTGATCATCAGCTAATTATAAATTATAACGCACTTAAAAAAGATACTTGTTTAAGAGTTGGTCACTTAACTGAGGCTAATAATAATGCAGGTAACTGGGAGTAAAATCTTTAATGAAATCCCTTTGTCTTAAAGATAAAGATATTGAGAATATAAATTCTTCGGAATTAACATTGTCCATTCTGTTTACACAGGATGGACTTTCTTATTCTTTATACCACGATGAATCAAAACGATTCTATACATTAGTTTCAGATAAATTTAATTCAGAGGCAGATCTATATGTTTCAAAGTGTATTGAGATGCTTGAAAAAGAAAAAATTCTGAATAAGAATTATAAGAGTGTTAATATTGTTTTTGCCGGCAGGAAATCAACAATTGTCCCGGAAGCATTATATCACGAAGATAGCATTTAAGAAATATTTGCATTGAACTTTAATAAAACCGAGGATGAGAAAATATTGGTATGCAACATGCCAAAATCATGTAATGTGTTAATCTATTCTGTGAATAAAAATTTATATTCTGAGATATCAAAGCACTTCCCATTGATGAGCGTATTTCCTCAATCATACTCATTTATAGAAAATCATTACCAAAAGAATAAGATTGCCGAAGATTCAGATATTGGAAAAATGTTTGTTCAGGTATTTGATGATTTTATAGAGATTATCGTATTAAAAGAATCAGAGTTAAAATTTTATAACACTTTCTCCTATAAAACAAATAATGATATTTTATATTTCATTATAAACGTTTTTGAGCAGTTAAAACTGTCACAAACTGAAACAAGTATTGGATTTTCCGGATTAATTGAAACAGATAATCTTACGATATTGAATTTGCGAAAGTTTGTACAGATTGTTTATTTTGAATCTCAAAATCCTTATTACAAGTATTTCTATAAGTTTCAGGAAACAGCGCCTCACTATTTCTATAACTTTTTAAATATTTGCTAATGCGTATTATTGGTGGAAAATATAGAGGGAGAACAATTATTCCTCCTTCAAATTTTAGGGCCAGACCAACTACCGATTTTGCTAAAGAAGCATTATTTAATATCCTTAATAACTCTTTTAATTTTGAGAATATTGACGTTTTAGATCTGTTTAGTGGTACCGGTAATATTTCATACGAGTTCTGTAGTCGTGATGTTAAATCATTAGTTGCTATCGAAAGCAATTATGCTAGTTATGCCTATATTGACAAGCAATTAAAACTTATGGGATTTGAGCAGGCAAAAGTTATTAAATCAGATGTTTTTAGATATTTAAAAACTACTAAACAAAAATTCGATTTGATATTTGCTGACCCTCCATATGATATGGAAAATATAGAAGATATATACAAATCAGTATTTGAAAATAATTTATTGTCGGATACATCATTTTTAATAATAGAACATTCATCAAAAAATAATTTCAGTGATTTTCCACATTTTTTGATGCAAAAAAAATATGGGAGTGTTCACTTTAGTTTTTTCGATCCAGAGAAACCTTAAAATCAACAAGTTAAGAATTGTCGAAAAAAAAATCAGTCACCTCTAAACATTTTGTAATTATAATTGTTTAAATTTGGTATTGTTATATCAATATTATGCAGGAAACTATATCAAGAATTCTTGAAAAAGAAAATCTAACTAAAGAGGATTTAGTTGTGTTATTATCTGCAAATGAGGCAGATACCGAGTTGATTTTTAAAAAAGCTGCTCAAGTTAAAAAGAAATATATTGGTAACTATACTTATTTCAGAGGTTTAATAGAACTTTCTAATATTTGTTCGAAAAACTGTTTTTATTGCGGAATTCGACGAGGCAATAAGAATGTACATCGTTATACGGTTACTGATGAAGAAGTCCTAAAAGCATGTCAGTATGCCTTGGACCGAGATTGGGGTTCCATTGTTATACAGGCTGGTGAGCGACAGGACAAGATATTTGTTGACAGAGTAGAAGAACTTCTTAAAAAAATCACAGACTTATCAAAAGATAAAATAGGTGTAACTCTTTCTTTAGGTGAACAAACACCTGAAGTCTTGAAAAGGTGGCACGAAGCCGGGGCGACCCGATATCTGGTTCGTATTGAATCATCTAATGAAGATTTGTTCTATAAAATTCATCCTCAAGATGAATTACATAATTTTCAAAAAAGAAAGCAAGCTTTAATTGACTTACAGAATGCCGGATATATGACCGGTACAGGAGTAATGATAGGACTTCCTTTTCAAACTTTGGAAGATTTAGCTGATGACTTGCTTTTTATGAAGGAAATAGATATTGATATGTGTGGTATGGGTCCATATATTGAGCATGAGGATACACCACTTTATGAGTATAAAAATGAATTGATTCCATTAGAAGAGCGTTACAAATTAACCCTAAAAATGATTGCTTTGTTACGTATTCTTATGAAAGATGTAAATATTGCCTCGGCAACAGCTTTACAGGCAGTAAATCCTGATGGCAGGGAAGAAGGAATTCGTGTAGGAGCAAATGTAATAATGCCAAATATCACTCCTATAAAGTATCATTCATCATATAATTTGTATAAAGGTAAACCGGAGATTGTTCCTGAAACTGATAATTATATTGCCCAATTAGAGAAACAAATTGCTGAGGCTGGAGATACAGTCGGTTACGGAGAACTAGGAGATCCTGTACATTTTAAAAATAGAATAAAATAAGATATGAGAATACTTAAAAATATTTTCAAATTTTACTACGAAGGATTTAAAACCATGCCAAAATGGGGAAGACAAATGTGGATTATAATCCTTCTTAAAGGATTTCTGGTATTTGTATTAGTTAAATTTATATTCTTCCCTAACCACCTTAAAAAGAATTTTGAAACAGACGAACAGAGAAGTGAACACGTAATAAATGAATTAATAAAAACCTCACAGAATGACACAACTATTACTAAACATTGACCCGTCTCTTGTTGACTGGTCAAGAGCTCAATTTGCTCTAACGGCAATGTTCCACTGGATTTTTGTGCCTATAACATTAGGTATATTATTCATAATTGCCATAATGGAGACAATTTATGTAAAGACTGGTGATCCGGAATGGAAAAGAACTACAAAGTTTTGGATGAAACTCTTTGGGATTAATTTTGCAATAGGTGTAGCAACCGGCTTAATATTAGAATTTGAATTCGGTACAAACTTGTCTAATTATTCATGGTTTGTAGGTGATATCTTTGGTGCTCCTTTGGCAATAGAAGGTATTATGGCTTTCTTTATTGAAAGTACATTTATTGCAGTAATGTTTTTTGGCTGGAACAAAGTAAGTAAGAAGTTTCACCTTGCATCTACATGGTTAACAGCAATCGGAGCAAACCTTTCAGCACTATGGATTTTAGTTGCTAACGCATGGATGCAAAATCCGGTTGGGATGCAATTTAATCCAGATACTGCTCGTAATGAAATGGTAAATTTTTGGGATGTGTTTTTATCTCCTGTTGCAATAAATAAATTTTTACATACAATTACAAGTGGATACACTCTGGCTGCTCTTTTTGTTATTGGAGTAAGCTCATATTTTTTACTTAGAAAGAGGGAGTCACTAATGGCAAAACGAAGTATTGTAATTTCTGCAGTATTTGGTTTTATTTCGGTGATGGCTTTAATATTTACCGGCCATGGTTCAGCAGTTGAAGTTGCGAAGCATCAACCAATGAAATTAGCTGCTATGGAAGGACTTTATGACGGTGGTCAAGAAGCAGAACTAATAGGTTTTGGCGTTTTAAATCCTAAGAAAACTGTAGATAATGATGAAGACCCATTCCTGTTTAAGTTTGGATTTAAAGGTATGCTCAGCTTTTTAATAGATATGGACACAAAGACATATGTTCCTGGTATAAATCAGCTAATAGAAGGAGATCCTGAAAATGGTATTATGTCCACAGCTGAACGAATGGATAGGGGCGATATAGCAATGGATGCTTTAATTGCCTATAAGAAATTTAAAAAAGAAGGAAATGAAGAGGCTGCCGCTGAACAATTAGCATTATTGGAAGCAAATTTTGATCATTTCGGGTATTCTTATGTTGAAAAACCACAGGATATTGTTCCAAATGTTCCAATGGTTTTCTACAGCTTCCATATTATGGTTATTCTTGGAACTTTATTTGTTTTGATGTTCCTTATATTTGGATGGTTTGCAGTTAAAGATAAAATTGAAACATTCAAATTTTCTAAGCTATTGTATATTTTAGGAATACTTGGTATTCCAATGGCATTTATTGCATCACAAGCAGGCTGGATTGTTGCTGAAGTTGGGCGTCAACCATGGGTAATTCAGGACTTAATGACAACTAGTGCCGGAGTTACAAAAATCAGTAGCTCATCGGTACAATTAACTTTCTGGATATTTGCATTTATTTTTACAGCATTGTTGATTACAGAGGTAAGTATAATGATCAGATTTATTAAAACAGGCCCTGCAAACCCTGAAAATGAAGGAGGAAACAAATAATGATAACAGCAGAATTAACACACTTATTTTTTCAGCAATACTGGTGGTTTTTAGTATCGCTGTTAGGAGCTTTACTTGTATTTTTACTCTTTGTTCAAGGAGGTCAGACATTAATTTATACAATTGGTAAAGATGATACTCAAAGGAATATGATCGTCAATACTCTCGGACGTAAATGGGAGTTTACTTTTACTACTCTGGTAACTTTTGGAGGTGCATTCTTTGCTTCTTTCCCCTTGTTCTATTCATCAAGTTTTGGTGGAGCCTATTGGGCATGGACTGCATTTCTTTTAGCATTTACTATTCAGGCAGTATCATATGAATTTAGATCTAAAGCCGGCAATGTTTTTGGGCCAAAATTCTTTGAGTCACTATTATTTATTAACGGCTTGTTAGGGACTATACTTATTGGTACTGTTGTCGGCACATTTTTTAATGGATCAGAGTTTCTGATTTCTGATATGAAAGCTGTTGACTGGCAGAATAATGCCCGTGGATTAGAGGCAGTACTTAATTGGCATAATGTTGCATTAGGCTTAGCAATTTTCTTTCTTGCGAGAATACTAGGATTGCTCTACTTTGCTATGACAATACATCATGATGAAATGTATAAAAGAATAAAAAAACATCTTTGGATTAATACTGTTCCATTTTTAGTTTTCTTTCTTGCGTTTGTGATTTGGTTACTTTTAAAAGATGGATTTGCTGTTGATGAAAATGGTGTAGTTTCGATGGAAGCATATAAATATCTTCATAACTTTTTAGCGATGCCGGTTGTTTTAATTATGTTTTTATTAGGAGTGGTAGCAGTTTTATTTGGCATAATTAAAACTCTATTTAATAAAAACCAGTATGATAAAGGTTTTTGGTTTGTAGCTCCGGGAACAGTATTTACAGTACTTGCTGTTCTTTTAATTGCCGGTTACAATAATACTGCATTTTATCCGTCAGTAAGTGATTTGCAGAGTTCATTAACTATACAAAACTCAAGTTCAAGTTTATTTACTCTTAAAGTAATGACAGTAGTTTCATTTATGATACCATTTGTTTTGGCATATATTGTATATGCTTGGCGTTCTATCAACAAAAAGAAAATAACTACTGAAGAAATTAATGATAAAAATGAAATAACTTATTAAATTTGCATTATGGAATATACAAAAGAGATAATAAGTTTGATTGCATGGCCGGTTTTAATCTATATTAGTTATAAACTGTCAGTAATTGCACTAAAATTCTTTGATAAGAAAAACCAACAAACAGAAAATTAACCAAAATAAAAGCCACTATGATTACGTCTTATCAATTTGTGAAATTTAAAGAAGATAACTTTGTTGAATTTCATAAACAGTTGTCAGAACAGGATACTGTTTCTTGCTTCGATTTTGAGGATAGTATTATTGACTTTAAGAAGAATGATACTAATCGATATAAATCAGATTATAGAACTAAGGTAATTAATCTAATAACTAGTAATAAAAGCAAAGTTCTTAATTCGTATATTGGTTTCAGAATTAATGAATATGGTTTAAACAGATATCATGATGATATTTCAGCTTTACAGCAGCTAAAAGGAATGAAATTTAGGGTTTTATTCCTTGCAAATGTTCATAATGCTGCAACTTTGGATACATTTCTTAAGGAGAATGAAGATCTAAATTTCGAGGATGTAGTACCTATCATTGAAAGTAATGAAGCATTTGCAGATATAGAGGAAATTATGAAGTTTAAACATCCAAAATTTAAAAATGTGGCGTTTGGACATTGTGATTATAATCTAAGCTGTAATTTATTCCCATTTATTCATCAGGATAACCCCCGTTATTGGTATTGGATTCAAAAATTTGAGAAATTGTGTAGCGAAAATGGCTTAGGATTTATAAATTCGCATTATCTTAACCTTAATCATAGCTCGCATTTTAAGCTTATGCTTAAAAATATGAGCAGATTTTTCGATACATGGGGGCAAATTACTTTAAATACCCAGCAAAGTACTGATGCTTATAATTTTAAGTATACAGATTTAATTAACGTAAGAGAATTAAATCTTTTAGATGACTTAAATATATCTGAATATGCTAGTAAAATTGTAGATTTATTTGAAAAGTACAATCCACTAGGTAGAGGTTATACCATTATGCCTGACACAAAGATTTTTATTTGTCCACAAGAGTACCTTGCAGCAAAGAGATTTATTTCGGGATAATCTAAAACTATTCTACGCTACCGCACGATTGTATCGTGTGGTAATATTCTAATAAAACTAATATATCTAAACTATTCTACGCTACTGCACGATTGTATCGTGTGGTAATATTCTAATAAAACTAATATATTTAAAACTATTCTACGCTACCGCACGACTCTGTCGTGTGGTAATATTCTAATAAAACTAATATATTTAAAACTATTCTACGCTACCGCACGATTGTATCGTATGGTAATATTCTAATAAAACTAATATATCTAAAACTATTCTACGCTACCGCACGATTGTATCGTATGGTAATATTCTAATAAAACTAATATATCTAAAACTATTCTACGCTACCGCACGATTGTATCGTATGGTAATATTCTAATAAAACTAATATATCTAAAACTATTCTACGCTACCGCACGACTCTGTCGTGTGGTTAATTATAAAACCTAAACTTATATAAAGTTTTCAACTAATTTAGTATCTTTAATAATTTTAAAGAATATATTTAAATTTAGCATTATTCTATCAGATGAGCCGTAATTACAAGTTTCATAATAGTGAAGGAGTATATTTTACAAGTTTTGCAGTTATAGATTGGCTGGATGTATTTACCAGAAACGAGTATAAAGATATTTTTATCGATAGTCTAAATTACTGTCAAAAGGAAAAAGGAATGGAAATCTTTGCATGGTGTATAATGACAAACCATGTTCATTTGATATTTAGAGTTACATCAGATTTTAAACCACAAAATGTTTTAGGAGACCTTAAGAAGTTCACTAGTAAAGCTATTGTAAAAGCAATAGAGCAAAACCAAACAGATAGTAGGAAAGAGATGTTTTTTGATAAATTCAAAGAAGCTGCTTTAAAATCTTCAAATGTAAATAAATATCAATTCTGGCAACATAATAATAAGCCTATTGAACTTTGGAGTCCTAAAGTAACAAATGAGAAAATAGCTTATGTCCATAACAACCCTGTGGAAGCAGGACTTGTTTATCACCCAAAAGATTATATCTATAGCAGTGCCAGAGATTACAGTTGTGAAAAAGGATTGGTTAAGGATGTTATAGTTGTTTTGTAATTATAATAAATAATAATATACAAAAGAGTTGTAAGAATAGCTTGCATCCTTTGGGCTGCAAAACCACACGACACAGTCGTGCGGCAGCGGGGAGTTAGCTCATTGTTCGAATGTGTTGTACAATGATTGGGAAGGCCTTAGTTATCTAACAACAACTCGACTCCTTCGAAGATCTTCGTAACGTGGTAATGCAAATTATTTCTTAAGGCTTAAACAAATATCACTAAAAATTCAATTACTTATAGTTTTAACAACACGACAAAGTCGTGCGGTAGCGTAATTTTAACTATAAGTAAATTAAATTTATAATCCCCTTTGCTGTCGCGCGACTCCTGTTAGCTTATTGTTCGAATGTGCCGTACAATGATAGGGAAGTCGATGCTGTGGAACGAATTTGTTGCGTGACCTATTAGAGTCTCGATGAATTAAGAAAATCATTTATTTATAGTTATTAGGTTCTACAACTTCGAACTCCACACTCCCAACTTTCTAACTCTTTTTCGTATATTTGTTTTATGAAGCGAATCCTGATTGCTATATTATCTATTTTTGCATCAATTGTAGTGAATTCCCAAATAGTATTTAATAGTATTATTGAGGATACCGTTGCACATATTACAGGAGGTGTAATTGCTTTGGATACGGGATATGTCTTTTTAACAGGGACTAATAATGAATCATTTGTTAGATGTTTTGCCTTAACATTTATTAATGAAGAAGGTGATAAGCAATGGAAAAAAGTTTATGGTAGTGATACAGATGAGTATTGGGAAGGATGGGACAACTGTTTGAAAGAAGACGGGAATAGTTATTATATGTCTGGTAGTATATATACAACAGAATCAGAATTGCGAGCATTTATATGTCAATTTGATAGTACATTTAATTTAACTCACACAAGTGTTTTATTGCAAGATACGACTTGGAAGAGATCTTTCAATATAATTAAAACACATTCTAATGATTTTTATATTACAGGACAAATAGAAGATGTAGAGGCTGAAGACGCATATTTATTGCTTGTAAAGACTGATTCAGTTGGGAGTTTTATATGGAAGAAATCTTTTGGACAAAGGTATGAGTTTGGAGGACAAATTATTGAAACATCTGACAATAATATTTTAATTGGAGGTGGAACATATAGCTTCCCTACAAGTGCAAATGATCAGGATTGGTACTTGCTAAAAGTATATACAGCAGGTAGTGTTATCTGGCAAAAAGGCTTTGGTAATGGTAGTATTGGTGATGGAGGGACAACAGGAATAATTGAGACTCAGGATTCCAATTATATTGCATGTGGAGCTTATCCTGTTTTTGAGGCTGCAATGGATAATTATTATGATGGCTGTTTGAGAAAAGTTTCTAAAGATGGAGATCTGTTATGGACAAAGTATTATAGACGCTATTCATTTTATCCAACAGTCGGTCCTACAACAATGTTATTAACAATTTCATCGATTATTGAATATTCAAATGGAGATTTAATTATTATAGGGAATTCTTATGAATCGTATCCAAGACATAGAGGTTTTATGATGAAATTAGATTCTGTTGGAAATATAAAATGGAATAGATTATATTATGCAGAATCTGAAAGTTCTGCTTGGCAGTATTTAAATTCTATAAAACCTACAAACGATGGAGGGTTTATTCTTGCCGGTTATGGAGATCATTATGAGGATTTTGGTTACGACCCGCGCCAACAAGCATGGCTAGTAAAAACAGATAGTTTAGGTTTAGATGGTTTATGTAATACACAAATTCCTGAGTTAAATTTTGATATTGAGATTCCTGAAACAGTTTGTAAAAATGATACAATACAGGTTTATGTTTATATTGCAGGCAAATCAGCACCTTACACTGTTGAATTTAGTACAGGCCAGGTAATAGACAGTATATTTTATCCCCCTTTATTTGTTCCGGTTGAGATAGGTTTGTCAGAGACAAGCATTGAAGTTGGTGGTATAGAGTACTTTTCAGAAGTAATAACCGAAGCAACTTTAAGCAATCACGAATGGGGGCAATGTATTGCAAAACCGGTTGATTTTTACACTCCACAGTTTTATGGAACGCATAATATTGATATTACTGTTACAGATGCTTATGGTGAGAGTAAAACAATATCAAAAATGTTTTTTGCAAATAATTGCGATGATAATATTGAAACCGAAAACATTTGTCCTGTAAAACTATATCCGAATCCTGTAAAAGACAAGTTGTATCTTGATATACCTCAATTGGTGGTTGAGCGGAGTCGAAACCACCAATTGAAAGCAAATGTTTACAACTCTTCTGGACAATTGGTGAAAATATGTAGTGTTCATAAAGTATTGAATGTTGTTGAGGTTGCAGACTTTGCTAGCGGTAATTATATAATTAAAATTACTACTGATGAAGAAACTTTTAGTTTGGGTTTTGAGAAACAATAATTAAATTGCAAAGCAAACAAACTCCCAACTTCGAACTCCCAACTTCGAACTCCATAACTCTTTTTTCGTATATTTGTTATTTCTAAAATAAGCAGTATTTTTACAATATTCTTAAAAATAATTTCAAATGAATCGTATAGCATTAGTTTCAGGAGCAACAGCAGGAATTGGATATTCAACAGCTGAATTGCTAGCAAAAAACAACTTTAATTTAATTATCACAGGTCGACGTAAAGAAAGACTGGACGAGTTAAAAACTAAACTTGAAAGCGAATATAATATTAGTGTTTATGCATTGAGTTTTGATATTCGTCAAAAAGATGAAGTTTTTAATGCAATAGATGACTTACCACAAGAATTCAGGAAAATAGATGTACTTGTAAATAATGCCGGTTTAGCTTCTGGTTTAGGTGTAATCCAGGAAGGAGATATTGATGACTGGGAGAAAATGATTGATACAAATATCAAAGGTCTTTTATATCTTACACGTGCAGTATCTCCAATTATGATAGAAAATCGTAAAGGACATATCGTAAATATTGGGTCAATAGCAGGGAAAGAAGTTTACCCAAATGGTAATGTATACTGTGGGACAAAACATGCTGTAGATGCTCTGACTAAAGGTATGCGAATAGATATGCTTCCTCATGGAATAAAAGTATCTCAAGTCGCTCCAGGATTAGTCGAAACAGAGTTTTCAATAGTACGTTTCCACTGTGATAAAGAAAAAGCAGATAATGTATATAAAGGATTAACACCGCTTTATGCTGAAGATATTGCGGATGCTGTATTGTATGTTATTACAAGGCCTGAGCATGTCTGTATTAACGATATGATTGTAACTCCTACTGCACAGGCAAGTGCAACCAATATTATTAAAGATTAGTGGATAATTATAAGGAAATATTGATTTCTTTGGCTAGAAAGGCAGGTGAGGAAATATTAAATTTCTATGGGAAGAATTACACTACAAATTTTAAGATAGATGATTCTCCCGTAACTGATGCAGATCTTGCTGCAAACAAAATTATTGTCGAGGGACTATCAAATACAGATATTCCGATAATAAGTGAAGAATCTGCTAATATGTCATATTCCGAACGGAAAGATTTAAAAGAATATTGGTTAGTAGACCCTCTTGATGGTACAAAGCAATTTGTTAGAAATGAGGATGAATTTACTGTTAATATTGCCAGAATTCTTGATAATTCTCCGGTTGAAGGTGTTGTCTATGCACCTGCGCATAAAAAATTATATTATGGGAATTTGAAGGATGGGGCACATTTGTATAATTATAAAGCTTCCGTTGAAATTGTTAGTAAATTGCCTTTAGCTAATCAGGAAGGTTTAAGTTTGATAATAAGCAAATCACATTTAAATGATGCAACCCGGGAATTTGTTGAAAAAGTACGTTCAAAATATTCAAATATTGAAATATGCAGAGTAGGAAGCTCCCTAAAGTTTTGTTGTCTTGCCGAAGGTCATTCAGATATATATCCACGCATCGGATCTATCTCAGAATGGGATATAGCATCCGGACATGCTGTACTTAAGTCTGCAGGAGGTAAAGTTATAAATATCGCAACCGGAGAAGAAATTATATATAATACTAAGGATATGAAAACTCCTGATTTTATTGCATTTCTTGACGAATCTAAGTATAATTTGCTTTTTGAATAAAAATTATGATTACACTTATAATTTCCATATCTGTTCTTGTTTTTGGGTATATACTGTATGGTAAATTTGCTGAGAGAATGATGCAGGTAGATAGCTCAGCAACAACCCCTGCTATTAAAATCAATGATGGAGTTGATTATACACCATTACAAGTATGGAAAATATTTATGATTCAGTTTCTTAATATTGCTGGATTAGGACCTATATTTGGTGCAATACTCGGTGCAGCATACGGACCAATGGCATATATTTGGATTGTTCTTGGTTGTATATTTATGGGATCATCACATGATTATTTTGCCGGTATGCTTTCATTAAGAAATAATGGAGCCAGCCTTCCAGAGTTAGTTGGGAAATATCTTGGAAATGGAACAAAAGTATTCTTAAGATTTTTCACACTAATTCTTTTGATATTTGTTGGTGTTGCTTTTGTTAGTGGCCCTGCAAAACTCCTAACAGCCTTGACATCTCTTAATTTGAATGTTTGGTTAATCCTTATTTTTGGATATTATTTTATTGCTACACTTTTTCCCGTACAAAAGATTATCGGGAAAATATATCCGATTTTTGGTGCAGTATTAATCATTATGGCGCTGATGATTTTTGCAATGATGATCTTTAAGCAGGCATCAGGAGCAATGGTTTTACATGAGCTGTCTATATCTGATTTTAAGAATTTTCATTCTGGAGCAGATACAAATCTTCTTTATCCAATGATGTTCATTGTGATTTCTTGTGGAGCAATCTCAGGTTTTCACGCAACTCAATCTCCAATGATGGCTAGATGTCTTACAAATGAAAAACAGGGAAAATTTGCATTTTATGGTGCAATGATAGCTGAGGGGATTGTCGCAATTATATGGGCAACAGCTGCTATGAATTATTTTGGTGATGTGCATGGACTTAACTATACTATGGGAGCAGGGGCTCACGATCCGGCATGGATTGTAAATGAGATATGCAATACATGGTTTGGGCAGGTCGGTGCAATTATAGCAATTTTAGGAGTAGTATTTTGTCCTATTACTACCGGAGACACAGCTTTTAGATCAGCACGACTTACTATTGCTGATGCATTCAAAATAGATCAAAAGAAATTAACGAACAGATTGGCTGTTTCAGCACCTATTTTTGCAATTGGAATAGTTTTGACCTTTATTTTGAGTTCTCAATTTGCTACAATATGGAAATTTGTCGGTATCTCAAATCAAATTCTAGCAGCAATAACATTATGGACTATTGCTATGTATTTTGCTTTAAATAAAAAACCACACTGGATAATGTCAATTCCGGCATTCTTATTAACGACAATTTGTTTTACTTACCTTTTTATTGCTCCGATAAAAAACGGAGTTATGTCATTAAGTCATAATCTGTCATATGTTTTAGGTATTTTACTATCTATGATAGTAAGCATAATTTGGTTTAGTTATTATCGAAAGAAAAAGGTTAAGAAATAGTTTTGATTAAATTGGAAGAACAATTTTAACTAAAAAACTGAAGAAAAGATACTTACTAGAATTATTATGGTAATCATTTTAGTCAAAGTGACGTGCGATGGCAGGACTAAATATCCGGCAGCTCTTGCGGTGAATGAAAAAGAATTAGAACTGTAGCGAGCCGACATGTCGTTTAAAAGAAATGATTGATATAGCAGGCTTGTATTATTTATCAATTCAAGTAATTTGAACTGAAAGTTATAATTATCTTTTCTTTTACCGAGGTCGCTATACAGTTCTATTGTTTTTCTGAGGAGGGATGCAGGAATTATTTAGTCTTGACTTTTTTGTTACTTTTTGTGCCCGCACTGAGGAATTCGAAGTGTTAAGACAAAAAGTAAAAAGTCTATTTAATATTGTATCATATATCTATTTATGAAAGTGTCCGTAATTTGGTATGTTTATTATCGTAAGAAAAAGAGAATTACTAATTCTAATTAAGAGAATACCATAAATGCTTATATATTGCCATCTCTTTATTTACAGCTAATCGAAAGTGTGAACAACGAAAGCATAATTTAGATTGTCTTATGTTTAAAAAATTAGTATCTTTATACTCAGGAAATTATACCATAGACCATATGAAAAATAAGACATTTTTTACTCTTCTTGTATTTCTCTTGATTTTATTGTGTAATTACAATGCTTTTGCACAATTTGAATTTATTGAAAATAAAGGACAATGGCATGAAAATGTTCTTTATAAAATGGAAATGAGAAACGGAGCAATGTTTCTTGAAAACTCTTGCATTACATATAATTTTATTAATCCTGATGATCATAATTATTCACATGCACATAATGGATCTGAAGAACAAACTCATGCACATACTATAAAAAATCAAGGGCATGCTTATAAAATGCATTTTCTAAGGGCAAATAAAACCCCAGACATTATAGCAAATGATAAAACCAGAGATTATAACAATTACTATATAGGAAATGATCCTTCTAAATGGGCATCATATGTTGGTAAGTACTTTGACGTCACATATATTAACCTTTACGATGGGATTGATTTAGATTTTTATTCAACCGATAAAGGTATGAAGTACGACATTATCATCAATCCAGGAGCAGATTACAGAGATGTTATTTTTGAGTATGAAGGGGTTGATAATATTGCATTGGAAGATGGGAACTTAATTGTTAATACAAGTGTTAGCTCTGTCAAAGAGCTTAAGCCATTTGCATATCAGGTATTTAATGGAGATACTGTTGAAATTGAATGTAGCTATATCTTAAAACGCAATAAAGTAGCATTTGAGATAAATGAAGATTATGATAAAACAAAGCAATTGATAATAGACCCCTCACTTATTTTTTCAACGTATACAGGATCAACCGTTGATAATTGGGGATTTACAGCTACCTGGGATTATGATGATAATGTTTATTCTGGTGGTATTGTTTTCGCTATCGGGTATCCTACTACAACAGGATCATTCCAAATTAGCTTTGCCGGTGGAACTCCACCAATAGCAGGAAGCACCTACTATCAAGATGGATGTGATGTAGGTATTATTAAATATACCGAAGATGGTTCAACAAGATTATATGCTACATATTTGGGTGGAGCAAATGGACAAGAAATGCCCCATAGTCTTGTTGTGAGTGAAGATAATGACCTAATTATTATGGGGACAACAGGTTCTCCTGATTTTCCTGTGTCCTTTAATGCATTCCAGACAGTTTTTGGAGGAGGAGATAGTATCGTATATGATAATGTTATAGGATTTGATGATGGTGTCGATATATTTGTCACTAAACTTAGCGAAGATGGGACATCATTACTTGGTAGTACCTATGTAGGAGGAAGTGGTAATGATGGATTGAACTATCAAATGCATTTTAGTGAGCCTGATCCAGTTACTAATATAAACTATGTTTCAATGCATGGAAACGATTCTATTTATTTTAATTATGGGGACGGAGCAAGAGGAGAAGTTATTGTCGATAATAAGGATATGGTCTATGTTGGTACAAATACTTTCTCAAATGATTTTCCTCTTGGTATAAATATTGGTTTTCAAACTATTAGTGGTGGAGGACAGGATGGAATAGTTTTCAAACTAAACCCTGACCTGTCACAGATGATTTGGAGCTCATACATGGGAGGTGATGAAGACGATGCAATATTTAGTCTTAGCTTAACTGAGAATGAAGATGTTATAGTTGCCGGTGGTGCTGTGTCAGCAAACTTTCCGACAACATCTGGAGTATATAATGATACACACAATGGGGGATCAACAGATGCTTTTGTTTCCAAAATTCATATGAATGGAAATATATTACTAGCATCCACATTCTTCGGCTCAGATGTTTATGATAATGCATTTTTTGTACGAACAGATAAACTAAATAATATATTTGTTTGCGGACAAACAAAAGCAAGTGGTACCACATTGATACATAATGCAGGTTACTCTGTGCCTAATAGTGGCCAGTTTATTGCAAAATTCAATAACGATTTAAGCACACTTGAATGGTCAACAGTTTTTGGTAGTGGAAACGGTCGTCCAAATATCTCTATTACTGCATTTGCGGTTGATGTCTGTAATAGGGTTTATTTATCTGGATGGGGTAGAGAATGGGCATATTCTTATTATAATGCGCAAGGCGATTATTATAATTGGGATTCAGATTACGGTACTAAAAATATGCCACTAACCGCAGATGCATTACAAACTGAAACAGACGGACAAGATTTCTATGTTCTTGTTTTGAGTGAAGATGCAAGTACCTTGGAATATGCCAGCTATTTTGGTGAAGTACACTATACAAGTTGTGGATATTCCGGTCATGATCATGTAGATGGAGGAACAAGTAGATTTGATAAAAAAGGTCATATAATTCAGTCAGTTTGCGCTAGTTGTGGAGGATGTCAGGAATTTCCTACTGAACCTAATCCGGGTGTTTGGTCAACAACAAATAATGCAACAAACTGTAATAATGCAGTATTCAAAATTCGAATTATTGAAAACTTAGCTCAAGCAAACTTTGACCCAATACCTGTTGGTTGTGCTCCTTACGAAGTACAGTTTAATAATAATTCTCAGGGAGAAACTTTTATTTGGGATTTTGGTGATGGTTCGCCTACTTCCTCAGAATTTAACCCTGACCATGTATATACCGAAGGTGGTGAATATACAGTAAGTTTAATTGTCGGTGATCCTGCAAGTTGTAATTTTTATGATACAATAACTCGAGTAATCAATGTTGTTGAACCGGGAGAAACATCATTAGACCCAATAGAAATTTGTCCTGGAGGAAGTACGCTTATAGGACCCGCTGGTGATTACCCTGAAGGTACAACTTTTCAATGGGTACAAGGTACAGATTTAAATTCCTACAATATTCAAAATCCGGTGGCAAGTCCTGATGAGACGACTGATTATTTACTTGTAGCAACATGAATATGTATTGATAGTGTCTGGCAAACTGTTCAGCTGTATGAGCCTGATATAGATATTATTGTTTGTAGTGATACTCTTATATGTCAAGGAGATGAAGCATATCTTTATGCTGGTACAACAGGAGATGTAACTTCCTGGCAATGGTCGTCAAATCCTAGCTTTTCAAACACATTATCGACTACAACAGATGTAACAGTATCCCCAAGCTCAAATTCAACATATTATGTAAGAGCTCAGGAAGATGTTTGTAACACATTTGTAACAGAACAAGTAACTGTAAGTATACATCAATTTAATTATGATGTCTCACCTACAACAATTATTTGTCCTGGAAATACTACAAATATTACTATTACAAATCAAAATCCATCGGATGATTTGTCATATTCATGGGAACCAACAGCTCAGATTCTAAGTGGAGAAACTACAAATTCTCCTCTAGTTGGACCATCGACAGAGACAACATATTACGTTACAATTACCAATCAAATGGGTTGTACTACAACAGATCAAACAACAGTTAGTATTGATGAGATAATATTTAATACTCCTGTAGTTTCTCATAATCTATGTTATGGTGATTGTTTTGGATCTGCTAGTGTTTCAGCAAATGGAATCCCTCCATATTCATACTCTTGGAGCAATGGTGGTGATACGTACGAAATATCAGAATTATGCGCCGATACTTATACAGTAACAGTTGAAGATAATTTAGGATGTACTACTGAAACTACTGTAAATGTAATTGAACCGCCCGATTTAATTGCAGATTTTATTAATGTTAGCGTGCCGGAATGTGATGGAGTAGGTTATGGATCAGCAACGGTTGAAGCTCAGGGTGGTACTTATCCATATTATTATGATTGGGAATTTGGTGGAACCATGCAAACAAATAATAATTGTTTAGTTGGTGATAATGTAGTTACAGTAACTGATGTCAATGGTTGTGAGGAAATTATCTCAATATATATGCCACCGCCTGGAACATTGATCTCAGAAATTATTGATTATGACCTTATTAGGTGTTATGGAGAATGTACAGGTTCAATTACTGTATCAGCTGAATTAGGAACCCCTCCATATTCATATACTTGGTCAAATGGTGGAAATTCTGAAAATATTGAAAGCCTTTGTGCAGGACCGTACACTGTCACAATTCTTGACTCTGACAATTGTGTGTCGCATCAATTCATGAATATATATGAGCCTGATACCTTAATTGCTAATGCTGTAATAAATAATGAGATACTTTGTTATGGTGAATTAGGTGATATTGGATTGCAAACTAGTGGAGGAACACAGCCATATACTTATATTTGGTCAGATGGTAGTGATGAAAACCAGTTGCTTGAAATAGAAGCAGGAACATATCTGGTAACAGTTGTTGATGCAAATGAATGTGTAGACTACTCTTACGTTGAATTGGTCCAACCTCCTGAATTATTAATGGATACATCTATTCAAAATATGCTGTGTAATAATGTATGTAATGGACGAATATCAGTAAATGTTGAGGGGGGAACTCCACCTTATTACTACGATTGGAGTAGTGGAAGTCAGCAAAATTTTACCGATGAACTTTGTGAAGGTGATTATGAAATAGTATTAAAGGATGCAAATGATTGCGAATTAACTGAAAACTTTACAATAATAAATGAAGGTTATGTGCCTGATTTGGATGCAACAGCTAGTTCTTATGAAGTTTTTGCAGGGGAAGAAGTAGCTTTACTTGCTCAATCAAGTTTGACATGTTCATATAGATGGAATAATGGAGATTATTTAAATGATAATGAGATACCAAACCCTGTTGCAATACTCGAAGATTCTACACTATTTGAAGTCGTTTTTAGAGATGCTAATAACTGTAAAGCACTAGACACTGTTTATATTCGTGTTAAAGAAGTTGTATGTGGAGATCCATATTTATATGTGCCAAATGCGTTTACCCCGAACTCTGATGGAAGTAATGATAGATTTAAACCATATTATCCACTATCTCTTGTGACGGATGTATATTTTGCAGTATTTGACAGATGGGGAAATATTATTTATGAAACAACTGATTTGGACTCACCAGGCTGGGATGGTACTTATATGGGAGAAAAACTTGCAACAGACGTCTATGTTTTCTGGTTAAAAGCTCGTTGTCTTAACGGAGAGGAATATAATCATAAAGGAAATGTAACTCTTTTAAGATAAGGATATTTAAGTAAATAATAATATATTTGGTTTATTTAGAGGATTAATTATTACTATTATGTTGTAATAATTGCCTTAAGTATAATTAAGTTGATTAGCCTCCTAAAATAAATTATATTTGCACTAAACTTTGCCGCAATGAAATATGTCTTACTTGCTTTGTTTTTAGCACTTTTATATTCATGTAATAATGAATCTGCTAAAGAATATCGTTATTATGAAGGTCCAATTCAGGGAACTACTTTTCACATTACTTATGAATGGAATAAAGACCTTGCTCCACAAATTGATAGTCTGTTAGAAACTTTCAACAAATCATTATCTAACTATGACCCAAAGTCAAATATCTCATTGTTAAATACAAATCAAACTGATGAATTAGACGAGCTTACTCAGACTATGATAGAAGCGAGTTTGTATGTATATAAAAAAACTGATGGTGCTTTTGATATTACAGTGGCTCCAATTGTTAATGCTTGGGGTTTTGGTTGGATTAAAGGTCAAAGCAGTGAGCTTCCTGATTCAGCAAGGATAGACTCCTTACTTATATACGTTGGCATGGATAAAGTACATGTTGAGAATTCAAACCTTATTAAACAAAATCCAAATACGAGTATAATTACAAATGCGGTTGCACAAGGCTTATCTGTTGACTATGTTGCAGATTATTTCTTTAAATTAGGCTTAAAGAATTTTCTTGTTGAAATAGGAGGAGAGATTTACTGTTTTGGAGAGAATAATAGGGGAGAACCATGGCGAATAGGAATTGATAAACCAATTGAGGGTTCTGACGAATCAAATCGTGAAAATCAGATTATTATAAACTTGTCAGGTAAAGCTATTGCTACCTCTGGGAATTATAGAAAATTTGTCGAAAATGGTAAAGATAAATATGGTCATTCTATTGATCCACGTACGGGTTACCCTGCTAATAATTGCTTATTAAGTGTTTCTGTAATATCGGATAATTGTATGCAGTCTGATGCATTTGCAACAGGATTTATGGTATGCGGTCTTGATAAATCATTAGAAATTGCTGAAGAAATTCCGGAACTTGAAGCGTACTTTATTTATATAGACGAAAATGAGCAGGTTAAGGCTATAAGTACCTCTGGTTTTGATGATTGCATCTCTGAATGATTTAAGTGAAGTTATTATTAACAATCATTTTTTAATTTTATTTAACCATTTTGTTGAACAAAAAGTGCTTCCTGTTGTTTTTCCGTTAAACAAATTATAGATGGACAGCCTGAGCAGACCGATATCCAAGCTTTTTGAAGAAGAAAACAAATACGATTACGATATAACATTATATTGTGAGATTTTATCATATTTACCTTTTTTCGAAGATATTGTTGAAAAAGATTACATAAGATATCATGATGATCATACATTTGAATATACTGCTCAATTCTACTCGTTTATTAAGGCTCTCTTTGATTCAAAACTAGTCGAAGAAGTTGATGTGATGACAGAATTTTTAGAAAAATATAATTCCTCTAGTGCTTATAAAATGTGGATAAAAGATATGAATGCCGTTTTAAGCAATGATAAGTATATGAGTACATCTAACCTTAGTTTTATTCGCAAAGCTGTCTTTTCAATGATTAAGCTAGAAAAAGTAATGCCCGGTAGTTGGGGTATAGACGTTGAAACTTGCAATTGGCTCAAAATTCTTAAACAGTTGCAATCAATTTTACCTCAAATATATCAGTGTCGTAAAGAGAATATGAATTAGAGTAATTGAAATTTATTAAACTAATCATTAATTCTTGGAGTATAATTTTCACTCTAATATACTATGTATAAACATGAAATTTGTTTTCTTTGTAGAAAATAAAGTTTATGAAGAAAATAATAATCTATTTAATCATTTCAGTTTTTAGTATATCGGCTTTTTCACAGAGCTTAGATAAAGGCAAATTTGAACAATATAAGGCAGGCTTCTATTACAAAGTTATCATGCGTGATGTAATGGGAGATGATGAGTTCTTTATCCCTGACTTTTCTGATATAAAGTTTTTTCAGATGGATTTTGATCTGAAAAACTATCCTGTGCATATTTCTGAGTACGAGACAGTTTATCATTCATTGCCGGTTTCTCAAGGAAGTAGCGGTACATGTTGGGCATATTCAGCAACATCATTTATGGAATCCGAAGCATATAGGATTGCTGGAGTAAAATGTAATATATCAGAAATATACACCGTTTATTGGGATTATGTTGATAGAGCAAGGCATTATGTTCAAACAAAGGGCGAAACATATTTGGGAGAAGGTTCAGAAGCCAATGCTATTAAAAGAGTTATTAGAGATTATGGTATGGTACCATATGATATCTATACAGGAATCAAAGATGACCATATTTATAATAATAATGGTGAAATGTTTGATGAAATGGAAAAATATCTTGAATCTGTTAAAATGACCAGTAATTGGAATGAAGAAGAGGTTGTCGAGAATATAAAGAAAATTCTAGATGAATATATTGGGACTCCACCTGAAAAGTTCAATTACGAAGGAAAAATGTACACTCCGCAGACTTTTATGACAGATTATCTAAAGTTAAATCCTGGAGATTACTTTAGTTTTATGTCAACAATGGAATATCCTTATAATGAAAAACACGAATTAGTAGAAAATGATAATTGGTGGCATTGTAAGGACTATTATAATATAAGCCTTGATGATTATATGAGTTTATTGCAATCGTCAATAGAACAGGGATATACAATAAGTATTTGTGGAGATGTCTCAGAAGCAGGATATAATCAATATCATGAGGTCGGTGTTATTCCTACATTTGATATTCCGTCTGAATACATTAATGAAGATTCCCGTCAATTTCGCTTAAGTAATGGCACAACAACTGATGATCACTGTATACACTTAGTTGGATATCAAAAGGTAGGTGATGTTTATTGGTATTTGATTAAGGATAGCGGCAGTGGTGCATTTGATGGTAGAAATAAAGGTTATAGATTTTATCATGAAGATTATGTGAAGTTAAAAATTATGAATTATATGATTCATGTTGATGTTGCCAGACCTATTTTAGATAATATTATTAAATAATGACAGAAAGATTTGAAAAAGAATTGAATGAAGATAAAATCACGATATTAGAGGAATTTTATTCAATTCAGGGTGAAGGATTTAATACAGGTAAAGCTGCATACTTTGTTAGAACAGGAGGATGTGATTTAGCATGTAGATGGTGTGATTCTAAAGAAAGCTGGAAACCTGAAGAGCATCAGTTTGTCTCGATAAAAAATATTCTTAAAAGAGTTGCAGAAACATCTGCCGATACAATTGTTGTTACTGGAGGCGAACCATTGATTTATAATTTTGACAGATTTTGTGAACTTGCAAAAGAGAATAAACAAACTCTAATGATAGAAACTTGTGGAGCTCATGAATATAGTGGAAATTGGGACTGGGTATGCCTATCACCGAAAAAACAAAAACCTCCGCAAAGTATTTATTTTCAGAAGCTAAACGAGCTAAAAGTTATTATCTACGACAAAACTGATTTAGAGTGGGCTGAAGAGTGTGCCAATAAAGTAAGTGATAATTGCGTTTTATTTCTACAGCCGGAATGGAGCAGGTTTGAAGAAACAGGCAAAGTTGTTGTAGAGTATGTAAAGAATAACACGAAATGGAATGTGTCTGTTCAAGCACATAAGTTTCTAAAAATACCATAGTATGGGAAAAATTAAAATAATACTGGCTTTAATTGTTTTGGTGTTTAGTGTTTCATGTGTAGCACAAAACAAATCAAATTATACTAAAAACAAATCAGCAATTAAAAGTTTTAATAGAGCTGTTGAATATATGGAAAGAGGCCAAAAGAGTTTGGCTATAAATGAAGTTAATAAAGCAATAAATAAGGATCCAGGATTTCTTGAAGCATATCTTTTAAAAGCGGAAATTCACGACTTCTGGGGTGAAACAGCCGAAGCATTTGAGAATTATGCTAAAGTATTTGAGATTGATCCTGCATATGATCCGGCATTAAGTTTCAAACTAGCCATTAATTCATATCAACTCGGAAAATATACTATTGCAAAAGAATATATTTATGCATTTTATGAAACTGCAGACGTGGCTAAATATCAACGTTACGATACAGACAGATTGCGCAGATATATTTATTTTGCTGATAGTGCTTATCAGAATCCTGTTAATTTTGAACCAATTAGTGTAGGAGATGGTGTTAATACAGATTTTGATGAATATTGGCCATCTTTATCTGTTGATGAAAATGTACTTGTTTTCACAAGACAAATACCATTAAATCCTGATAATCCTTCTCGATCTCAGGAAAGTATGCATGAAGATTTATTCGTTTCATTTCGTAATCCTGAGACAGGTAAATACGACAATGCAATTCCAATGCCTGGAACAGTAAATACTCGTTTAAATGAAGGAGCCCAATGTGTATCAGCAGATGGTAAGACAGTTGTTATAACAGCATGTAATCGTCCAGGCGGAGTAGGCTCTTGTGATCTTTATATCATGTTCCTGAGGAATGGGACTTGGACTGAACCTCAGAATCTTTTTACTGTAAATTCTGCATCCTGGGATAGTAACCCTTCTCTTTCCGCAGATGGCAAAACTTTATATTTTTCCAGTGGACGTTCAGGAGGTAATGGGAAAACAGATATATGGATGGCAAAAATTGATAAAGATGGTATTGCTTCTGAACCTGCAGTTAACTTAGGAGGGGAAATTAATACAGAATATGAAGAACTTTCTCCTTTTATTCATCCCGATGGTAAAACACTATATTTTGCATCAAACGGTTTTCCCGGAATGGGAGATTTCGATCTATACTATTCCCGTCTTGGAGATGATGGTAAATGGGGAACACCAGTTAATGTAGGTTATCCAATTAATACAAATGGAGAAGAGCGAAGTCTGATTGTTAACGCTAAAGGTGATATTGCAATGTTTGCATCATCAGGTGGACAAAGAGACCTTGATATTTACTATTTTGAAATTCCGGAAGAAGTAAAACCTGTTACTGTTACCTACGTCAAAGGATATGTATACGATGTTAAAACTAATGAAAGATTAGAGGCTAGCTGCGAAATGCTAGATATATAATCAGCAGAAGTCTTGGTTAATACAATGTCGGAGAAAGGTACAGGCGAATATATGGTATGTCTTCCTGTTGATAGAGATTATGCATTTAATGTTTCAAAACCGGGATATTTATTCTATTCTGAAAATTTCTCACTTACTGACTTAGAAGACCCTTCGCAACCATATATTATGAACATTCCTTTACAACCAATTGAGGATGATATCACAGTTGTTCTTAAAAATGTTTTCTTTGAATTTAATTCATTTTAGTTATTACCAGAATCATATACCGAATTGAATAAAGTTGTTCAGTATATGAATGATAATCCAAGCATGAAAATTGAGATTGGTGGACATACTGATAATGTTGGATCAAAGGAATACAATCAGACATTATCAACTAATCGTGCAAAATCTGTTTATGATTATCTTATTTCACAGGGTATATCAAAATATCGATTGGCATATAAAGGTTATGACTTCTCAGTACCTGTAGCAGATAATGGTACAGATGAAGGACGAGCTCAAAACCGTCGTACAGAATTTAAAGTTATCAGTATTAATTAAAAAATTCACTTAACATCCGTCACCGGACACCGGTCATCGGTCAAAAATTGTAAAAAAATGAAAACATTTCTATTACTACCACTCTCCCTTATCACTTTTTTAGCTTTCTCACAACCAAAAGAAGTTGACACAGAATTATTAACATCTGAATTAACCAAAACCTATGAGAGCTGGAATGTGCCAGGATTTGCCGTAGCAATTGTTCATGATGATCAGATTGTTTACGAACAGGGATTTGGTGTTCTTGAAACCGGTAAAAAAGCAAAAGTTGACGAACATACAAACTTTGCTATTGCATCAAATACTAAAGCTTTCACTTCTGCTGCAATCGCAATACTTGTCGATGAAGGAAGATTAAGTTGGGATGACAAAGTTACGGACTATATTCCATGGTTTGAGCTTTATGATCCATTTGTTACAGAACAAATGACTATTCGCGACCTATTGTGTCATCGTACTGGTTTAAAGACTTTTAGTGGAGACCTTATATGGTACGCTTCTGACTATTCACGTGAGGATGTTATTCGTCATGCAAAATATCTTGAGCCAACTTATGGGTTTAGAGAACATTTTGGATATTCAAATATTATGTTTTTAACAGCAGGGCAAATTGTAGAGTATGTTACAGATACGACATGGGACGATTTCTTAAAATATAGAATATTCGAACCTTTAGGAATGGATCGGACAAAAACTTATTTGGATGAAAATCTAAAACAAAAGAATGTAGCCAGCTGTCATGCTTATGTTGATAATCAAAATATTGTAACCGAATACATTGATTGGCATAATATTGCTCCGGCAGGTAGTATTTTTTCAAATGTTCATGATGTTGCACAATGGTTGATTCTGCAGCTTAATAAAGGTGAATATGACGGGCAAAGGATCTTCAGTGTAGAAGCATCTGATGAAATGTGGAAAGCACATACAGTTCAGGATATCTCGGCTTTTAATAAATCAATTCATCCATCAACACACTTTAAAGCATATGGCTTAGGTTGGGGAACATACGACTATAAAGGTTATTTAATAGTTACTCATAATGGTGGATATGATGGAATGATATCTCAAACTGTACTTATCCCTGAACTCGATTATGGTTTTGTAGTTTTAACAAACAATCTGTCGATATTCTATATGGTTGCTTTGGATGAGATTCTGGATTATCTTGTAAGTGAAAAAATAGACCAAGAATGGAGTGATTACTATCTAAAGGTTAAAGCCTGGATCGATGATTATGATGCAGAAGAAAAACAAGCATGGTTGGATACCAAAGTATCTAATACTAAACCATCATTTGAACTTGAAAACTATATAGGAGTTTATAATTCTGATGTTTATGGAGACGTTGAGGTAAGGATGAAGGATAGTAAATTATACTTAGAGATGCTGCATACTTCAATATATCAGGGTGAACTAAATCATTGGCATTACGATACATTTTCTATAAAATTTGAAAAAGCACCTTCATTACCCGAGGGAACTGTTACTTTTGTAGCTGATAAATACGGGAAGGTTGTTGAAATGAAAATTGACATCCCTAATCCTGATTTTGATTTTACAGAATTAAAACTTTATAAATCGGAATAATTTAAATGGCACAGAATAGGGCAGAAAGGTTGGGAAAGGAAAATATAGGCAAGTTGCTGTGGAATTTGTCTCTGCCATCTATTCTTGGTATGTTAGCAATATCAATCTACAATATTGCTGACACTATATTTGTTGGTCGTGGAGTGGGAACTTTGGGTATTGCGGGAATATCTGTTTCAATGCCTTTCTTAATGACTATTAGTACCTTTGGTCATGCTATTGGTTTGGGAGGAGCGTCAATTATCTCTAGAGCACTAGGGGCAAATGATAAAGACAAGGCTAATCTAACTTTAAATAATCTTGTTACACTAATAATTGTCATAAATGTTGTTGTATTTACAATTGCATATGCAAACCTCACCTCTATATTAAAGGTATTTGGTGCTTATTCAGAAATTTTACCTTATGCACTTGAATATGCCAGTTGGGCAATGCCAGGAACATTCTTTTTAAATATTCTTTTTGTTTTAATGAATGTTATTAGAGCAGAAGGAAATGCAAGATTTCCTATGATAGGCCAAACAATTGCAGCCGTTTTAAATCTAATAATTGATCCGATATTTATTTTTACTTTTGGATGGGGACTAATGGGCGCAGCACTTGCTACAACATTAAGTCAATTTGCAGGAATGGTTTTAAGTGTATGGTACTATACTTATAATAAAAAAAGTGTTCTAAAACTGGATATTAAAACGTTACTTTCACTCCCTGATAAAAAGATTACAAAAGAAACTTTTGCAATTGGTGCTTCTTCTTTTGGCAGACAGATTGCCAGTTCGGTAATGACAATAGCTTTAAATAATTCTTTATTATATTATAGTGGAAGCTCTGCAATAGCAGCATTTGTAATAATCTTTAGATTAGCAATGTTTATTTTTATGCCTTTATTTGGTGTAAACCAAGGCTTTATGCCAATAGCAGGTTTTAATTATGGAGCAAAGAAAAATCACCGGGTTTTAGAAGTGCTGAAACTTGCAAATATTTGGACAACAGCCTTCTGTATTTTAGCAATGGTTGTATTTTATTTCTTTGCTACCGATTTAGTAAAAATATTTACCACAGATCCGGAACTAATTAGGATTGGTAGTAGCGCAATGAAGATATTTATAATTGCATTCCCGGTTATAGGTTTTCAGGTTGTTGGATCAGGTTTATATCAGGCATTAGGAAAAGCTAAAGCCTCATTTTTCTTAGCAATTGCTCGTCAGGCTTTATTTTTAATCCCATTTGTACTTTTATTCCCTTTAAAATGGGGTGAAAATGGTATTTGGTATTCATTTCCGGCAGCAGATTTCCTTTCTGCAGTTGTGACCTTTTTTATGGTTTTAAACTTAACCAAAAAATTAAAAAGTGATATCAAGTTTGAATTAAACAAGACTGAATAATATTTTAATCTATTGAAATTATCACAATTGAATTTAAAAATGCTTATATTTGTATTAATACATATAGTATAAACATCAAATGAAATTAATCAAAATATATAAAGCCCTTATTTTTGCTACTCTTACAATTGTACTTGTGTCCTGCAAGGAAGAAGTTTCAAAAGATTATCGCGAAGAATATATTGGTAATTTTTATTTTAAAGTGATATCAAATAGTTGGACAATGGAAAGTTCTCATAATGATACATCATACTACCACGGATATATTCGAAAGTTTGAAACAGCTGATCTTGATGCGGATATGTATTATGAAGATGATGACAGTACACAAAATCCAGATAGCTCAATCACAATTAAATTTGCAGATTATCGTGTGATTACTACTCTAGTTGAAAATAATTGAAAACTAGTTGATAAAATTGGCTATCATTATTATCAACAGGGTGAATTTATTGGGCTTGATTCTATCTCGTTCAGCATAACAGGTTTAGGTGGACTTGGTGGAGGGTCAAATTATTATATATATGGAATAAGAGAATAATATTTGTAATAATTTCAAATCATTTTATATCTTTGAGATATACTAAATGTATAACTTAAAAACTTACTTTGTATGAATATTCCGTCAAAGGTACTTATCGAAGCAATAGAATTCGCTAAGACAGACCCTCAATTTTACACAAATTTGGTAGCAAGAGATAAAACTGATAAGCTTATTGCCAAATAAATACGAGCAGAGGTAACAAATATTTCAAAAGAAAAGCAATTGCTCAGAATAAGGATATACGTTGATTATATACCACAACACCAGGATTTTACTCGTGGACAAGACTTGGTGGCGGATTTGTTATGGTCTCCAAAGACAGGTTATGAAATAGAGAATATTTTCTATTATCCTTCATAATTGTTTTATTTAGGCCAAATCTCGAGTGAATTTTACTCTTTAGTTACCATTGATTTGCTAGTTATGAACAGTCAAATTGTATAGTTTTATCTTATTTGAGCAACATTATCAGTTAATTATGGTTATGTTTGCAGCTAATTCTATTTTATGGAAACGAATAAGAAACTAACTATACCGGCATTTTTAAGCCAATCATTCGAAAAATATTCTACAAATGATTTTCTTGGATTCTCCGATGAAAAGGCAAAATCGTATGCAGAAATACAAGAAGAAGTAAAATCTGTTGTTGCATTTTTGGAAAACCTGGGAGTGAAACAAGGGGATAAAGTAGCTATTTTCTCCAATAATATGCCTAATTGGGGAATTACTTATTTTGCAACTGTTTCTATTGGAGCTGTTGCAGTTCCTCTATTGCCTGACTTTAGTGAAACAGAACTACAGAATATCTTATCTCATAGCGAAGCAAAAGTTATTTTTACTTCAGAAATTTTAGAAGATAAAGTTAAAGCAGTAAGTACAGTCTTTCTTGAATCGAAAATCAGAATTAATGACTTTACTAATATTGATGTTAAGAGTGATGCTAAACATGATTATAATGTAAAGTCTGATACAATTGCAGATGTTCAGGAAGATGATTTGGCTATTATTATTTATACTTCGGGTACAACTGGCAAATCAAAAGGTGTAATGTTAACACATAAAAATCTTTGTTTTAACACTGAGAAATGTGCTGTATTACAACCGATACGAGAGGATGATGTTTTTCTATCATTCTTACCATTGTCACATGCATATGAGAACACTTTAGGGCTTTTGTTACCTATGAATAATGGTGCATCTGTTTATTATTTGCGCAAACTTCCTTCTCCGGCAGTATTGATTCCTGCTATGCATGCAGTTAAACCAACTGTTATGCTTTCTGTGCCACTAATAATTGAGAAAATTTATAGGAATAAGATTCTTTCGTCATTAAATGCCAAGAAAACAACCAAGATGCTTTATAAGATTCCGCCAATTCGTAAGATGATAAATGTTGCAGCTGGTAGAAAGCTAATGGAGAACTTTGGTGGAAGATTACGTTTCTTTGGAATAGGTGGAGCGAAGCTTGATTCTGTTGTGGAGAAATTCCTTATTGAAGCTAAATTTCCTTATGCAATTGGATATGGACTGACTGAAACATCTCCATTATTAGCAGGTGTAAACCCTCAAACGATACGTCTTAACTCAACCGGACCTGTTATTGAAGGAATGGAATATAAGTTAAACGATGTAAACCCTAAAACAGGAGAGGGTGAGTTATGGGCAAAAGGTCCTAGTATAATGAAAGGATATTATAAAGAACCTAAGTTAACAAGTGATGTTCTAACTGAAGACGGTTGGTTTAATACAGGTGATCTTGTTACTATGGATAAAGATAATTATATTTATGTTAAAGGAAGAAGCAAAAATTTTATTGTAGGTTCTAGTGGTGAGAATATTTATCCTGAGGAAATTGAATCGATAATTAATAATTTCAATTTTGTTACTGAATCTTTGGTTATTGAGGAAAAAGGTAGACTTGTTGCTCTGGTACACCTTAATATGGAAGAGCTAGAAAAGAAATATCAACTTGTTAAACATGATCTTGATGATAAAATAGAGGACTTAAAAGCAGATCTGAAGCTTTATATCAATTCTAAGGTAAATAAGTTTTCTGCCATCAAGGTTGTGACTATACAAAAAACACCTTTTGAGAAAACTCCAACTAAAAAAATCAAAAGATATAAGTATAATCAATAGGCTTTCAAATCCTCTTGTTAGTTATAAAAAATTGCAGGTTGAATTTATGAATTCAACCTGTTTAATTTTGTAACTTACATATGTTATCTAAATGCTTTTTTTTATAATACACCCGTCACCTGTCAACGGAAATCGGTCATCTTTAAAAGAATCCTCTAATAAATTCTTTTACAAAAACAAAAGCAATAAAACAAGAAACGATAAGCTTTAGCACAATACCAAACATAAGTCCAAGGAAAGAACCTAATGCGGCTTTAAATGATTTTTTCATCTTAGTGCCATCATTATCAGGATTATCCTTACGGGTATAATGATAAATAAGTTCACCGGCTAGCGCACCAATAAATGGACCCACAAATATTCCGATAGGGCTAAAAAATAAACCGACAATTAGTCCTAAACCACTTACACGCGTTCCCCATTTCGACCCACCGGCTTTTTTAGTACCCCAAACAGGAACAACATAATCTAGAATTGTTGAAACTGTTGCTAATACACCTGTAAGAATAAGTGTGAAAGTAGTTATATCAACAGCTCCGGTAAAATGCAATAGTAACAAACCAAGAAAGCTAAGTGGTGGGCCGGGTATAACAGGAAATATACATCCGACAATGCCTGCCAGGATTAATATAAATCCAATTATTAATAGTGCTATATCCATTTATTGAGTCTCTTCGTTTAACCTTCGTTCTAATTCATCATATATACTTTGTCTGCTAATTTCAATTGAAACAAATGATTTGTACATATCCTTCTTAGGAATTGTTTTTGAGCATACAATTGAGATTTCATTTAGCATATTTTTTCTCGCAGTATTTAGTTTTGCTTCAAATTCCGGGTCTGCAAGAAAAGTTTGATATGAATATTTATCAAGAATATATGCATCAATTTCCTCAGCTATATCAGCCTTTGCATTGAATAGAGCTTTTTCTTTTGCTAAGTTACTGTCTGTACTAATAGCATTAGATTTAGCTCTAAAGACCTCGCTGTCACTATTGCCCTCTTTACATATATATGATTCGACAATATTGCACGATTGCAAACTAAGAACTAATATTATAGGAATTAGTATTTTTCTCATTTAGTTTTGTTTGGCTGTTACAAAGCTACTAAATTCTTTTGACATTTTCATCAGCTATCCAACCTTGTTTCCCATCAGATAATTTTATGTTATACCATGAGTTAAGGGAGTCGGTAATTTCAACTTTTATGCCTTCTGTAAGTTCAAATAGATTATTGCTTTCTTCATTAGGTGAAGATTTTACAAGACCTTCGTTAAAAACAATTGCATAATTACTATTTGTAAATTTATTTGCGATATTTATAGAAATAACTACTGAAAAAACTGTGAGGATTAAAAAGCTTATCCCGACAATAAAACCCGTTTTTCGTAATATTAGGTTTCTGCTAAATAGATAAAAACCTCCCATAATAATGCTTATAACAAACAATACAACAGAAAAAATGGCCCATGCATCAGCTGACATAATTGAGATTAGTCCGGAAAACCATCTTTTATAAAAAGCTACAGGAAGCTCTTCGGTCTTACTTTTTATTTTTGTATTTGCTATTTGAAGGTTATGTATAGTATTCTCATTTGAAGGGTCAATGCTAAGGGACTTTTCATAATAATAAATTGCATTTGCTAGAGATCCTGTTTTATAATAACAGTTTCCAGTATTTAAATATAATTCTGATGAACTGTAATCAGATGCAATAATGCTATCATAAAATATTAATGCGTTCTCATAGTCTGCTTCATTATAATAATACGAAGCACTGTCAGCAAGTTGATCTACATTTGCTCCTAAGGCATTTATCACGCTAAATATCGTAAATATTATTAATAACTTTTTTTTCATAATTCTAAACATTAAAACAATCTTTAGACCTTATTTAATTGTTTGTTCAAGACTCTCTATTATTTCTGTTGCTTCCATATAAATATTATTAAGTTCATATTCTGCGACAGAAGGAGCGAAGTGAGCAAATTCACATTTGTCTATTATTTCCAAAAGATTATTAATTAAATCTTCTTTAACATTCTTTGATATCATTATGTCTTTAATATTATCCTTTGTAAGCTCTGCAACAGGAATTTCCAGTTTATATCCACAATATCCCCAAAGTGCTGAAATTATTTCCTTATAAAACTCTGTCTTGGAGTTTTGTTTCATAAACTTTCGTGCTTTTTTTAATCTCTTTTGAGATGTTTTCCCGGCTTTACGTTGTTTAACAAGTGCAAGATTTGCATTTTCTCTAATTTTCTTACGTAATATTACAACTAAAACTATAAAAATCAGTGTAGGTAAAACAAACATCCAGATAAAAAAGCCTTTCTTTGGAAGTGGTATATAGTTTTGCTTTAGATTTAGATCGTCATAATTTACAAATCTTATATCATCCTCACTGATATAATCTAAGTTCTTTTGAGTGTAATTGTAGGTTTCTCCAAAGTCTGTATCATTAGCATCTTTTTTAACCGCAATAGATATATTATCTGAGTTAACAGTCTTGTATTGTTTACTATTGGTGTCAAAATATGTAAAACTAAACTTGCCTAATTTGAAAATTCCAGGATATCTTGGAATAATTGTGTATTCCCATGTTTTGGTGCCATTGAGGCCACTTGCATCTGTTTTGACATTTTGCTCAGCTACAGGTTCATATACTTCAAATTCTTTTGGCCAGGATATGGAATGTGTTTCGATCATATTAAAATTCCCATTTCCGGAAATACTAACCTTAATACTAACAGCATCATTAACCAAAACAGTATCTTCAGACATGTTAACACTCATGCTGAATTTTCCTACTGCACCAGTAAAACTTTCAGGTGATTGTGGTAGCTGATTCACTTTAATACCAATTTCAGGCGATTTTATCGATTTAGAAATAGTTTCATAATATCCAAATACAGACATATAGCCATTGCTTTGAATAGGTTGCCTTATTTGACAATCGATTTGGCAAGATTCTATTGTTAGGTCGCCTGAAATCCTTGGATAAAGAATGTATTTTTTGACTAAACCAACATTGTAAACATCATTATTATAGTTTTCTCGTACAAGATTGATCCTGTCAGGAGTTTCTATTTCTTCAACATAAAAATCATCAAACTGAGGTAGCTTAATATCTTCAAATCCTACTAGATCAACTTTACTATATATTTTAACTGTGGCAATAAGATGTTCTCCTTTAAATAAGTTGGTTTTATCAACAAAAACTCTAACAAATAAGTCTTCGTTCGTTATTTCCTTGGGTTGAGCATTTGCATTATTATCATAACCCATCATATTATAGAAATCAGCCCAAGGATCATAATTATTGCGTCTATTGTTTATTCCATTATTTGTCTGTACAGGGTCTTGCTGAATTTCAACATTAACACTATTTGATGTGTAGGATTTACTGCCAATTTTTGCTGTTGCCCCTTCAATTGTATATGTTCCGGTTTTTGATGCTTGAAAGATATAAGTATAGGTGTATGTGTTTTCCTGAGAATATTGACCGTTAATAATTTGAACATTTGAACTTGTTGAAATAGAAGGACCATTAATTAATTTAAGCCCTGAATAGTCGCCCAATTGAATTTCCGATGGCTTCTCATTTAATGTGTATTGTACCTGGAAATTCTGTCCAACTCCAGCTTTTGAAGTAGATCTTGCAGTGAACTTAACATTATCTGCAATAGCAAAGATGCTAGATATTAAAACTAATGATATTAGTAAAATCTTCTTCATAGTTAAAACAAATCAATTATTGCAAAAATAAAAGAATCTGACTAAAACAGCCAATAAGTTCAAAAAGTTTTAGAACTCACGCAAATTTAACGCATATTGAAAATTATTGTTATTGTTTTGTCTTAAAAAAAAGTTAAAAGTATTTTATTAATTCTGTATAATATTTTAACTTTATATCAAATAACAATCAACCATAATGACCCGACATACTTTTAATGCACTTATTAAGTTATTTGCAATATCTGTTAATAGAAAAGCTGCTGCTGATACAAAATCTATCATGCGCAGTTTTAAATCATTTCTGGAAGATTATCTTGAAGCTAAATATGTAAACAGTTTTCTTGTTTTATTTGAGAATTATCTTGAAGAATATTCATCTTCCGTTTCCGAAAAGAAATTATCACTAAATTCTGTGAAGTTAATTTCATTCTGCCAAGAGACAGCAGAGAATCTTAATCAAACTGAACGTTCTATTATAATTTTTAATCTAATAAGGCTGATTCATGAAACTGATGACTTAAATGATTCATCAGAGTTTATTAAATTGGTCGGTGAAATCTATGAAATTGCTGAGGATAGAGTAATTTCACTTCTTGATTTTTTTCTAGGAACAGATAAAATGTCATTGAAGCTAATTAATGATAAGGATAACTCTTATGCAGAATTTATTGAATTTAGTAATGGCGTGTATGCTCTAAAGAATATTTCTCATGAAAATTTCTTAATTGATTCTGTAGAGGTTAAAAATGGTTCAATTTGTTATGCATTAAAAGAATCTGTGATAGCTTTAAAAGATCAAAGAAAACTTTTCTTTAGTGATCAAATTTCAGATTTATCTCATAAACATAGTGTCGAATTCTGTTTAAATTTAGATAATGTATCACTAGTCAAGAACAAAACAAACATTCTTAATAACATTTCGATTGAAATTGTTTCTGGTGAGTTTATTGGTGTGATTGGGAATAGTGGTTCGGGGAAATCCAGTCTTTTAAATATAATATCCGGTAGGGAAAAGAAATATACTGGTGATTTTGCAATTAAGTCAACTGATAAAAGTGCATCTATTAGTTTTGCATCATTAGCTCAGGATAGTTTTTTTATTCCAGGTTTTACTGCAAAAGAATTATTAGTTAGAAGATGTGAATTCTTGCAAATAAAAAAATCAAAATATTCTGTAATAATTGATAAAATAGCAGAATTAACCGGCATTTCTTATCATTTAAATAAAATTGCATTCAATAACTCAAGCCTTGATGCACAATTATCGGGAGGTCAGCAAAAACGACTTGCTATTGCAACAGAGCTTATTTCCGAGCCTGATGTTTTTATTCTTGATGAACATACAAGTGGCTTAAGTTCTGAGGATACAATACAATTATTATCAATGCTTAAACGATTGTGTTCATTTAATAAGATCGTAATAGCATCAGTTCATCAGGCATATTATGAAAGCCTTCTATTATTTGATAAAATCCTGATTCTTGATGATAATGCTTATCCGGTCTTTTACGGTCCTGCTTTAAAAGCTTCAGAATATCTACGGCAAATTACAGATAGAGTAGATAAAAACTCTGCTCTGGAAATTAGCAAAAATCCATCAGTGCTGCTAAATATTTTAAATAACACAAAAACAAAAGAAAAAGATTTCTGGTATAAGGAGTTCAAATCAAGTGAAATGTTTAATCACGCGAAAGAAAAGAATTCAACAAAAACTATCGATAAAAGATGTCTTAAATTAAATTGTTTTAAATCTTTCTTCTCGGAATTGAAATTAAGTTATAAAATTGAAATTAAAAAATTCAAAAGACCAGCATTTTTGTTATTTGTACCTTTAATTATAGGTTTAGTTTTAGGCTTGGTTTCACGATATTCTGATAACATAGAATATAATATGTCTATGAATCCTAATATCCCAATATTGTTATTCATGATTGTTATAAGTTCTCTATTTATAGGTATGTTAAGTTCCAGCAACGAGTTTATAAAATTGCGAGAATTTAGAATCAATGAATACTATCTTAAAAATAAATACTATTCGCAAATTATAGCATCTCTTTTTAAATTTCTTTCCATATCATTAGTACAAGGGCTAATTTTGATTCTACCTTCAGTATATATTTTAGAAATAGGATTTATTTCATATAAAATACTATTGTTTTCTGTATTGCTTATTTACTGGGGATCATCTTTTGGAATTCTTTTATCTGTATTATTAAGACATACAAACCTAGTTAATTTAATTATCCCAATAGTAATAATAGTAAACATGCTTTTTACTGGAGTGATTATTAAGTTTGACCATTTTAATAAAGATATATTTGGTGAGAGCAATAAAGGAGCTATGTTTATAGCAAATACTCAAGTTTCGTATCATGCCCTTAATGCATTAATGGTAGAGTTTTACACATTTGAGGATAAAGAAAATCTAACCTTCAAGGATAGAATTGTATATTACGAATCTGTCTATTATCTTGATTATTTTATACCTTTATTAAAGGATATAGCAAAAAGTGACTCCGTAAATGCTGAACGCATAATTGAAAATGAAAGCAATATAAATTTGCAATTTCCTATTTACAATGAAAATGATCTAGAAAATACTCTGATAAACCTTGAAGATTATTATCAAAAGATTAGGGCAGGGGCCTTAAATAAGCTCTCGAAACATAATTTAGTAGATAATAACAGAAAATCCAATAAATATTTATCTGATATAGTTGAAAATTATTATTCTCAACAGATTTTAATTGATGATGGTAAGCTCATGAGACAATATATGTGCTCATATCTACCACCGTATTATATGAAAAATAATCTAATTTTCAGTCCTTATAAAAGCATCTTTAATAAAACCGTCAGTATATATCACTATAGTTTATTTTTTATTCTAATATCTATTGGTTTGATTTTTATTGTGAGTCTGTTGTTGAAAAGTAAATATCATTAAAAATGATGTTTGCTCATAGATTATTTTTAAAAGTATTAGTTTTACATTCTGAATCATTAATTATGAATTTATGGAAATAATATACGCACTTTTAGGACTAGCTGTCGGATTTTTTATTGGATTTATAATTTTTAAAAACAAAAAGTCTGTTACAGAGACATTGCCTAATGATTATAATGACATTAAAGAATCTCTAATTCGTGCTGAATCAAAGAAAAACCAACTGGATGAACTACTTACAGAAAATAAAGAAAAGATAGAGCTACTTCAAAAGGAAAATACTCAACTTAGTGCTACATTATCATCAGCTGAGACAAACCTGGCTAATATGAATGAAAAGTTGGAGAATCAAAAGAAGGACCTCGAAGAACTACAGACAAAATTTGCATTACAGTTTGAGAATTTAGCAAACAAAATATTTGATGAAAAGTCAAAGGCATTTAAAGAAACAAATAAGCAACAGCTAAATATTTTATTATACCCACTCCAAGAAAACCTTAAGGAATTTAAGAATGCTGTTAAAGATACCTATGAGAAAGGGCTTAAAGAAAGAACAGAAATAACTACAGAATTAAAACAAATACAGAGGTTAAATCAACAACTACAGGAGGAAGCATCAAATCTTACCAAAGCTCTTAAAGGAGATAGTCAAAAACAGGGTAGATGGGGCGAAATGATACTCGAGAGAATTCTGGAATCATCGGGTCTTGAAAAAGGGGAACAATATAAAACTCAGGATTCCTTTACACTTGATTCAGGTAGAAGATTAAGGCCTGATGCAGTAGTATATTTGCCTGAAAAAAAACATATTATTATTGACTCTAAAGTTTCTCTTGTAGCTTTTGAAAAATATGCAAATGCTGACAATGAAGAAGAAAAAACGAGATATATAAAAGAACATATCGATTCTGTTCGCAAACACATTAAAGATTTAGCATCAAAAGATTATATTAATAATCTTGGTCTTGAAACTCCAGAATACTTATTAATGTTTATTCCGGTTGAAGCTTCTTTTAGTGCTGCAGTAACTCATGATAAAAGTATTTTTAACGATGCCTGGGAAAAGAAAATTGTAATTGTAAGTCCTTCAACATTAATTGCAACACTTATGACTATTGCTTCGATGTGGAAACAAACAAAGCAAACAGAGCATGCAATTGAAATTGCAGAAAGAGGAGGGAAATTGTATGATAAATTCTATGGGTTTATTGAAGATATGGACAAAATCGGGCAAAGTCTCAAAAAAGCGGAATCTGACTATGATAGTGCCTATAAAAAGCTAATTACCGGTTCTGGAAGTTTGGTTAGGCAAACAGAGATGCTTAAAGATCTGGGGGCTAAAACTACAAAAGCATTGTCTAAAGATATACTTTCAGACTATGAAGAAGAAAACAAGGAGCTACCTTCTGCTGAAGAATAATTAAATTTATAATTGCTGGTTAGATATAATGCAATAATCCGTCATCGGTTACCCAACATAACTACCTCATTCTGGAGATTGATCTTACTAATGCTTCATCTTTACCAATTGCTCTAATGGCAAGGTATGTGAAAATCATTGCAATAAGTGGCATAATTATCCATATTTTAGTTGACCATGATTCACCGGCAACACTGCTAGCTTGAAATAAATAGAAAAACATTAAACCAATAGAACCTATCTGGATTATTAAATTGAATACATTAAATCGTATTTGAATCATTCTCTTTTTAAACAAGAAAATGCTTACGAAAGTGACTAATACACTCAATGAAAGCATGATTGTAAGAGGAAGTACATTAAATATTTCAGTTTTTCCATCGTTTTGATATTCAAAACCTTTTATACCTAATTCAACTGTTTCATAAGACTTAGTAATGATTTCACCAAAAGGAAGAAATAATAATAAACCCATGCATGCCATTGCAAGAATAAGATATAATGACTGAATTCTTTGTATCATTTTTAATAATTTTTGACAAAAATACTAATAAAAATTTAAATTCGAGATATACCTACATTATTCATGTATTAGGTTAATGTTTATTTAAAGCTAACAGAAAAATGGGAATGTGGCTTCATGAGCCTTTTAAAGAATTCAATTATTTGTGTACTCAGATATATTGTTTAAAATATAATATTGCGATTAATAATGTAGAATTCATATTTTTTCATAATACAATTATAATTACCTTTGTTCGTTATTAAATATTAAGGAATTTAAAACGACATATGACTAAGTTTAATGATAATGTAGAGGCGATAGATGCTTTAAGAAAAAAGCACGATGAAATACTTAAGGAAATCAATAAAAAGATATACGGTCAGGATCAAGTGATAAAAGAAGTTCTGATCAGTATTTTTAGTAGGGGGCATTGTCTTTTGATTGGTGTTCCTGGACTTGCAAAAACTTTGCTTGTAAATACAATTGCTGAAGTATTAGGCCTAAAAAACAAAAGGATTCAGTTTACTCCAGATTTAATGCCTTCTGATATTATTGGAACAGAGATTTTAGGAGAAAACAGACAGTTTAAATTTGTCAAAGGTCCAATTTTCGCTAATTTCATTCTAGCAGATGAAATAAACAGAACTCCTCCCAAAACACAAGCAGCTTTGCTTGAGGCTATGCAGGAAAGGTCTGTTACTGCTGCTGGTACAGAGTATAAACTCGATGAGCCATTTTTTGTAATGGCAACTCAAAACCCTATAGAGCAAGAGGGGACTTATCCATTGCCTGAGGCGCAATTAGACCGCTTTATGTTTAATATAATGGTTGGATATCCGAATTTTGAAGATGAACTTACGGTTGTGAAAAACACCACAACAGATAAAGAATTTGATATAAAGAAAGTTCTTACAGCTGAAGAGATAATCTTTTTCCAGGGTTTAATCAGAAAAGTCCCAATTAATGATAATGTGCTAGAGTACGCTGTCAAATTGGCTAATAAAACAAGACCTGATTCGGAACATGCTCATGAATATACAAAAAAGTATCTTCATTGGGGAGCTGGGCCCCGTGCTTCTCAGTATTTAGTAATTGGTGCAAAAACACATGCTGTGCTTAATGGCAAATATACCCCTGATATTGAAGATGTTAAGGCTATTGCTAAAATAATTCTCAGACATAGAATTATCAAAAACTATAAAGCTGAAGCAGATGGCATAAGTATTGAGATGATTATTGATGAATTATTGAAATAAATGAGCAAAAACCTTGCTGTAATATTACTACTCGCTTTTTTCTGCTTGATTTCTGTCAAGATTTTTGCGCAGGATGAAGACAAGTATGATGATACTCCTAAAAAGGTAGAAATTATTCATGCTAATAGTCTTGAATATGACGAGTCAACAGGTACAGAAGCAAAGAAATTATTAGGCAAGGTCGTCTTTAAGCATGAAGATGCATATATGTTTTGTGATTCTGCATATTTATATGATGAATCTAATACTATTGAAGCATACGACAACGTGAGAATAAAACAAGGAGATACTATTTTACTAATCGGTAATTACCTTGAATATGATGGCAATACTAAAATTGCTAAAATGCGCGATTCTGTGATATTAAAACATAGGGAATCATTGCTACTTACAGATTCTCTCGATTATGACAGGAATGAGAATATGGCCTACTATTTTGAAGGAGGTCGAATATTTGATGGTGACAATAAACTTACTTCACGTAGGGGCTATTATTTTACAAAAGATAAAGACTATTATGCTGTGGATACAGTTGTATTGAGAAATCCTCAATATGATATATTTTCAGATACCTTACGATACAATACTGATTCGGCAATTTCATATTTTTATGGTCCTACACATATTGTCGCAGATTCTAATGTTATTTATTGTGAAAATGGTTATTATAATACTAGAACTGACGTTGCCGGCTTTTCCGAAAATGCATGGTTGCGATCCGGACCGAATTATTTAAGGGGGGATAGCCTTTACTACGATAGGAAAATTCGTTTTGGGGAAGGTTTTAACAACGTATCAGTTATTGATACTGCTGAAAATCTTATCGCATATGGAAATTATGGGTACTATTATGAAAATCCTAAAAATGCAATGATGACAGATAGTACAGAAGTAATATATGTTACTGATGGCGATAGCTTATTTATGCATTGTGATACCGTGTATATATCAGTTGATAGTCTCGATCATAGACTTATTAGGGCTTTTTACGAAGTTCAAGTTTATAAAACAGATGTGCAGGCTAGGTGTGATTCTTTAGTGTTTATGTCAAAAGATTCAATAGTCGAACTTTATTATGATCCAATTGTTTGGTCTGAAGAAAATCAGATTCTGGCAGATAAAATAATCGTACATTTTGTGGATAAGGAACCTGATAAGTTTTATCTTGAGAATAATGCATTTGCAATACAACAGTATGATTCTATTCATTTTAATCAAATGAAGAGTCGTAAAATTACTGGTTATGTAATAGAAAAAGAAATTAAAAAAGTAGACCTATTAAATGATTGTCAGACAGTTTATTTTGTGGTTGATGAAGAAATCAATGAGATAATTGCCCTTAATAAGGTTGTGAGTAGTAATATGACCATACACCTTAATGATAATAAGATTGAGAAAATCTGGTTCTACTAGAAGCCTGATGGTGAAACTATACCTATTGAACAAGTTACAAATGAACAGGTTACATTAAAGGATTTTGTTTGGTATGATTATATCAGAACAATGAAAAGAGAAGATATATTCTTCTGGAAAGAAAGATAATTTGGTATAGTTTATAGTAAATTTCAAAAACTTCATATTTATAAACGGTTTTTAATAAATTTTGTATATTTATAGAAAATTTTGATACCATGGAACAAAAACTATTGATTGGAGTGCTTGGTAATTTAGGAGCAGGTAAAACAACAACCTGGAATAACTTTTTTGGTCGTAATGTGCATACAGGTAAAAATGTTAGACATATTACTATTCATGACCAAAAAATCCCTGTATTTCTAATCAATGGAGCTCCATTAGAGAGAAAAACAAATCTGGAATACATTTTACCTGATGAAGACCCTAAAATAGTCCTTTCGTCTTTTTTGTATCATAAAGATGTTAAGCAGAATTTTGAGTTCTTTATCAAAAAGGGATATGATTTATACATTCTATGGTTAAACCCAGGCTATTCTGACCCCGATGATAAATTTCTGTTTTATAATGCCGGGATAATAAATTATTTAATGAGTAATGGTGCAACTGTTTCTGTTAAAAATGGTAAGATGATGCCTGAATTTCGCGTAAATGATATTAAAAACTATCTTTATGCATGGTATAAAACTCATTCTAATTTAGAATACAAATAACCGTTTACATTAAATTTCCGCATTTTATCAATATAAAACTTGTATTTGTATAAATAATTTATTTATATTTGCATTGGCAAGATTGCTACACTATTTTTGAACTAGAGAAAAGTTGAACTTAAAATTCGAGATTATGGCGATTACAGGGGTACATAATATTGGGAAAGTACTTGAATTAAAATTAGAAGCTGTGGGTATTCACTCACTTGATGAACTTAAAGAAGTAGGGACAGAAGAATCTTTTTTAAGATTATTGTCAAATAATAAAAATACCAGCAGAAGTGTAATTTTCTCAATAGAAGGCGCTATTAAAGGCGTTAGATGGCACAAGTTGGATGAAGATCGAAAGAATGAGTTGCGAGAGTTTTATAATTCTGTTGTGCGACCAAGATAAAACCTTCTTAAATATCTGACAAAACTCATTTCACAGTACTATTAAAATTTGCATTTTTACAATTCTAATTGTATGGCAAATTTTAATAGTTTTTTATGCAAAAAATTGATAAGCATCCTATTCTGACAGTTACTCAGGAAGATCAGATTATATTTATTTATAACGGGCAAGAAGTAATTGGAAACAAAGGTTTTACAGTTGCTGCTGCATTACATCAAGCTGGATTTCCGGTACATAGTCACTCATTAGATAATAGAAATCGTTCATTAGAATGTGGTATTGGTAAATGTGGTGCATGTGAAATGTTGGTAGACGGTAAAATTAAAAGAATTTGTATTACTAAAGTTGATAATGTTAAAGAGGTAAAAGAAATTCCTAAGGATTACCAACCTGATATAGAATTAAATAAAAAAGATACTGAAATATCAATATATAAAACAGATGTCGCAATTATTGGTGCAGGACCTGCTGGATTAGCAGCGCGCGAGCTATTAAATGAGCATAATGTTTCAAACATTGTTATTGACAATAATGATAAAATAGGAGGTCAGTTTTTAATGCAGACACACCAATTCTTTTTCTTCGAAAAGGAAAAGAAATTTGGAGGTATGCGTGGTTTTGAGATTGCTGAAACACTAGCCGGTGAAAATAGAGATGGAATAATGCTTAATTCCGTTGTTTGGGATATTCTTGAAGAAAAGAAAGTTGCAGTAAAAAATATTGAGACAAATGAAATATTTTATGTGCAGGCAGACCATTTAATCGTCGCAACTGGTGCAATCCCTTTTATGCCAAGTTTTAAAAACGATGACGTACCAGGTGTATATACCGCTGCGGTTATACAGAAAATGATGAATAACGAGTTTACCCTCCTAGGTAAGAACATTCTGACTGTTGGAGCAGGTAATATAGGATACCTTACTTCATATCAATTAATGCAGGCCGGAGCTAATGTAAAAGCAATAATTGAGGCAATGCCTCGTGAAGGTGGTTTTCCTGTTCAAGCAAACAGAGTAAGAAGATTAGGAATTCCTGTAATGACAGGTTATATTCTTCTTGAAGCTATTCCAAATGAAGATTATACAGGTGTTATTGGGGCTGTAATTGCAGAATCTGAGAATTTTAAACCAATTCCTGGTACAGAGCAAATTATTGAAGGTATTGATGCTATTAATATATGTACAGGTTTAGTTGCAGATGATCAGCTAATGACTAAAGGAAGCCTTCTGTTTGGTCGAAATGCTCATGCTGTAGGTGACGCTTTACGAATCGGAGAGGGGACAAGTGCTGTATTACGTGGAAAACAGGCAGCTTACGAAGTATTGGAGTCAATGGGTGTAAGGTATAACTATGATGATTATCTTGCGATGTCAAAAGAATATATAGATTCTCAACAACATCCGACAAGAGTTATCGAAGAACCATTTAAACCTTCTCGTGAGCGTGCTGAAGCAAAACCTTATGTGTTGATAGATTGTCTTTATGGGTTTGCTTGTAACCCTTGCGAATTTGCGTGTCCTCACTGAGCAATTACAAAAACATCAACTAGTACAGTTCCTCAAATTGATTTTGAGAAATGTGTGGGATGTATGGACTGTGTATATCAATGTCCCGGACTTGCAATTTTTGGATATAGTGAGAAAAAGAATTGGATATTCTTACCTATTGAATATGAAGCAAATCAAGGTGATGAAGTGTTTTTAGTAGATAATAATGGGAAAAAAGTTGGCGAAGGGGTAATTGAAAAGATACTCTTAAAACCTAATAAAACAAATGTTGCTCGTGTAAAAGCACTTGATATTTCAGGTGAAGAACTTACAAAAGCAAGAGGATTTATTATTAAAGACAAATTTCCGGAACAGGTTAAAATTAGTAAATCTACTGAGAAACATCCTTCAGAAACGTATATATGCCATTGTGATGATGTTAAACTTGACGAAATTCTTAATGTAATAGGCGACAGAAAGTTTATATCTATTGATGAAATAAAACACACAACCCGATTGGGAATGGGAGCGTGTAGAGGTAAAAGGTGTATCAAAAGGCTTAAGCAAACTATAGGGCCATATAATATTGAAATTGTCGGAGATGCGACTCCTAGAGCACCTCTTTCAAATCAGGTTTCAATGGGAGAATTATTACCCCATACCTCAGAAAGAGTATATACAAATACTAAAAAGATTAAAAATAAACGAATTAAAGTACAATCACTAATCGCTGGTGGAGGTATGGCCGGCTGTTCTGTTTTTAGATATATGGCTGAGGCAGGTTTAAAACCTGTATTGATAAATAAAGACAGAGGAGCATCCTGGAGAAATATTGCAGGTGGACGCCCGGCATTTTCATTACCGGCATTAGCTGATATCGCATTAAAAAATCGTGAAATATTTGAAGATCTTCAGAAAATTGCAAATATCGATTATAAAGCTATCAGATATATATCCTTTGCTCATGATGAAGAAACATACAAAGCACTTGATGCCTCAAGAGCATGGTCTGATGCATATTTGGTTGAAAAGAATAATTTTGTTAAGGAAATATCTCCATACTTTAATCCAAATTTAAATACATATAATGCTGCATTGATAACACACGACTGTTGGCAAGCAACACCCGGTAGAACAATTGATTTAATTAGAAAGATTGGATTAAAAAATGGTGGAGAAATCCTCGAAGATTGCGAACTTATTGATCTTTTTAAGGAAGGTAGTAATACTGTTGCTTTGGTTAAACTTCATACCGGCGAATATGTTGAATACGAAACAGAACATTTTGTTAATGCTTTGGGACCTCAAGCCGATAAGTTCGCTAAAAAACTTGGGATTGAAACAGGTTTATATCCGGTAAAACATCAGGCATTTATTACCAGACGTCTTCCTATGCTTGGAAAAGATAATAGCACATTGGATATGCTTATCGATAGAAGAAAATATAAAGGATTTTCAGCTGTTTACGGTCAGCAATTAGCAGAAACTGGGCAGATTATTGGATGTGCTTCTCCTGCTGTTGATCCTATGGAAACAGATAAAGACCTGAGAATTAACAGTAAAGATTTCATGGAGATAGTTTCGGAGATTTTTGTTGATTGGATTCCTCAATTGTCCAGTGTGGGATTCCAGGCTGTTTGGTCGGGATACTATGTTGAGCCAAGGTATATAGTTGATGCTGATAAAGGACTGATGATTGGTTTACGTGGACACGGATTTATGCTAAGTCAATATCTTGCGAAGCTTTATGTTGATAAATTAACCGGAAAAGAAGTGCCATCATACTTTGACGACCTATCTCTAGATGGACCGGGATTATATGAAGCTGCTTTCAAATAAAAAATAAAAAAAAGCTGTAATAATTGACAGCTTTTTTTGTATCTCAAACTTTCTGACTGCTAATATATGTGCAAATCATAAATTTAAATAGAATTTATTTGATTATCCCATCGAAATATTGACAAATAATACACTTAATATTAAAAGAATGTTAACTTTTAGATAGAATTTAAAAGTTATTAACAGCATCAACTTGAAGTATTTTTCTGTTTTGGCATGATTAACATTTTTGAGAAAATCTTAATAAATTTGGTATTCATAAACTACTTGAATTTTTAACAATATTCAGTAAACATAAAGATTTCATAAAGATTATCTTCTATATTTTATTACATAACTAATTGCATTCGTCATTTCTTTGTGAGATAAAAAAGAATGCTGTTTGACAGTAAAATCAATCATTTTGTATGAGTTATTAACTAAAACATTTAACAGATGTTAAAAACTTCAATTTGCATTCTTATACACTATTGAATACTTTATGTTAAATTTAAAGCAACATTTATAATGCATTGAAAAGCAAATTAAATAATATCTTACTATGAAACCAAAACTATTTATTTTGGCTATTTTTCTCCTGATAGGAGGATATATGGCAGCACAATCAAGTGTACAAATTAAGGACATTTATGTTCAACCTATTACAGGTATTGACTCTACCAGTATGAATAATCAACTGGAAGTGATGTTTAAAATGAATAACCAGGCAGATGCATCTGTTTTGCATTTGCAGTTTGGAACGGCTCAGGATTTAGGAGATGTTTTGACTATTGATGCATCAATTATTGAGCAGGGAGGCAAATATTATGTTTCTTATGGAGGGGTAGAACAATTAATAGTCGGGTATGATACAAGTTTAAGTGTTGAATTAACACAAAGCCAGGAATCCGCTTATAGTTACATAACGTTATATATCGGGGATATTAATGGCGAATCGAGTAATAAATTATATTTCATTAAATAATCTCAAAATCCGGACAAATGAAAAACTTACGATATATTTTATTAAGCATTATTTTTGGCTTGGCAAGCTTTTACAGTAATGCACAAACTGTTTACACAGTTACAAAAACAACAGATCCTGATCCTTATGTATATCCTTATGATTTCGATGATGCACTTTGTTCATCCGAAATGTACGGAACGCTACAATGGGCGATAAGAAAATCAAATGATACCGAAGGTTCGTGTGAGATCGTTTTTAATATTCCTGATCAGGGGCCACATACAATAAATATTGGATACTATTTTCCTCAGATTACAAACAGTGTAAGTATTGATGGTACAAGTCAGCCAGGATATATTGAGAACGAACCTGCAATAATTATCGACGGCCAGAACAATATTGCAACGGCATTTTATGCATATAATGTTGATGGAATTGAAATAAGCGGTTTCAGGATGAATCGATTCACATCTGCAGGAGTGGTTTTATATAATTGTATTAATGCAACGATATCTTCAAATATCATAAGCCTACCAAATGCAAATTACAATGTCAGTAAGCTTGGTTTTAACAGGATACGCCTAATGGGATGCAATAATGTATCAATAATGAACAATATATTAAATGCATCAGTAGAAGGTAATCCTACTCCCGGGCCATATAACTACGGGATTGCAATATTTGATTCTGACTTTTGTTATGTCGGTGGAACAAATGAAAATGAGAATAATGAGATTTATGATTGTTACACCGGGATCTATTTAAGTAATGCACAAAGAATTAAAATCTCAGGAGATTTAATTCATGACAATACAATGGGTTTATTGTATGAAAATGGCTCAAACAATTCCAAAAAATCCCCGATAATCTTTAGTTATGAGGAAGGAACAATAAACGGGATCGGAGAAATCGGCGATATTATTGAAGTTTTCGGAAGTACCGGAAATGAAAATTCAAATGAATATCTCGGAACAGTTCAAACAGATGAAAACGGAGACTGGTCATTAAGTGTAACAACAAGCTATGATCATTTGATTGCAACTGCAACAGATGAATATGGCAATACATCTGAGTTTAGTGATGCAATACTGGTTTCATCTACCTGTACAAAACCAACAAATTTAAGCTCAACCGAAGGAATATCAACCAGTCACACCTTGTCATGGGATGGCCCGGGCGGAGTAACTTATAATGTTGCTGTTGGTATTGAAGATCTAAACCCTCTGGATGATAACTGGATGGTAAATTATATACAAACTACAGATAATTCTGTAACAGTTTCCGGACTTGATGAAAATACAGAGTATGAATTTTATATTAATGCAAACTGTGGAACTGAATTAAGTTATTGGGCAGGGCCGTATAGCTTTAATTTTGATAGAGATTGTGTAAGCCCTGAAATTACTGTAGATATTGATTTATCACATGGAGCATATGTTGGAGAAATAGAATGGTCGCCACCTGAGCCAACTATTGGAACAGCAACAGCTGAGCATTATTTTATTTGTCAGAATGATGAACCATTTTTTATTTATGACGACAATCCGCTAGCACCACATTTTGCAAGTTGGTGGTGTGGAGACTGTACAATTTGGGATCAAGAATGGGAAGATGGAGATGTAGTTGATAATAATTATTATTGTAATGAACCACAAATAGATGATGATTGTAATTTTACTTTAACTGATGACCCTACTTATGGTCAAATCATAGAGTTTGATCCAAGCCAACATAATCCTGGCACTTATATACTTAATGCTGAATACGAATTATGCCATTTACGTAGGGTTTATATAACTATATTAGAAACTTCAGATCCAACAATTCTTCAACATGAACCTTTTTGTTTAAATGACCAGCCTGATTATTTAAGTGCGGTCACTCCCGGTGGAACATGGTCTGGCAATGGTGTAACCCCTAACGGTATTTTTAACCCTGCTCTTGCAGGTGCCGGGCAACACATTATAACTTATACTCTTGATGGGCCCTGCCCGGCAACTGATGAAATAACAATTACCGTTTTCGAATTACCAAATCCGAATGTAACAGATAAGTATGCATGCATCGGTGATGATGATGTCGTTTTTAGCACTTCTGCTGAAATAACAACAGCAACAGATTCGTATGAATGGGAAGGGCCAAATGGTTATGGACCGGACAGTAATGAATGGGAATTGAGCATTATACAGGCAAATATGCAAGGAGATTATACCGTAACAGTAACATTCGACTACGGAGAAATTCAATGTTCAGCAACAGCTTCAGGTTATTTAACTGTTTATTACAATCCTGAGGTTTCTTTTGACAGCAACCCTGTTTGTAACGGGCAGGAAACATCTCTGACAGCAAATGGAGGGATTTAATATAACTGGGGTGATGATGGAACCGGCCAAACAATCTTTATTAATGAAGAAGGGACATATACTGTTACTGTAACTGATGAGAACAATTGTACTGCAGAATCGTCAATCTTTGTACCAGAGAGTAATATTGAATTACAATCAAGTATTGTAACAAATTCATGTGATAATTCTAATAATGGATCGATTTCTGTTAATGTTACAGGGGGTGAAATACCATATATATATAATTGGAGCGGATCTTTACCTGACTCACCCGATATAAATAATTTAGCTCCGGGAACATATTATTTAACTGTTACAGATGAATTTGATTGTCAGATTACAGATGAATTTATAATTGATGCAAGTACAAGCCCTATTCCTGAAATTGCAGGAGATTATGTTTGTAATGGAGACGCCTCAGGTGTTTTAACAGTAAATGTTGATAATCTTGACGGGCCATTTACATATCTTTGGTCAAATGGTGAAATAACACAAACTATTGAGAATCTGGAGCCGGGTGAATATACTGTAACAGTAACAGCTGAAAATACTTGTAGCGGCGAAACAATTGGGATAGTTGAAAATTATAATACTTCAGCTGAATTTCATGTTACTGAACCATGCTTAAATTTAGATATAATAGGAAACTCGTATTTTGACCCTCAGCTCGTTTTAGACGAAATAAATTCTGATTGGGAAAATTATACATATGAATGGGATTTAGGCAATTGAACAACCTCAACTGAACCACAGGTACTGGTAGATTATGAATATTATGGATATTATTGTGCTTCAATAATTGTGAGTCGAGAGGAATGTGTAAGTACAACAAGTAAAACATTATATGTGTATCCTAAAAGATGTTTTTGTATAGAGCAAGAGTGGTCACCGGGATTTTTTGAGGATTATGTTGTGACAGAAACCAGTGAACTATGGGAAGATCAGGTTTTAGATATCAGAGGACAAATTATTGTTCCATCGGGACATTCATTAACATTATACAAATGCGACCTTGTTTTTGGGACACAAGGTGGAATTACAGTACATGATGGTGGAGAACTTATCGTTTTTGCGACAAAAATGTCATCTCATCGTGATCAGTCTTGTCATGGGCCAGGAGCTATGTGGCAAGGAATTGAAGTTTGGGGAAAATTCGGTATGCCTGAAAATGGTCAAGGTAGAGTTGTTTTTACAGATAGTGATAACATTATTGAAAATGCACATATTGGAGTATTACTTGGTAAAAGAAATGAAGATTACGTTTGTAATCCTGATATGGATCCAATGTTTGTACCATTTAATACTGAATCAAGTTGCGGTATAATTAAAGCTTCTGGGGTTACATTTAATAATAATGGAACTGATATTAAGTTTGTCCGTACGGTTAATAATGAACAATATATCAATCCAAGTGATGTTGCAAATTGTACTTTCACTTGTACAACACTGTTAGACCCGGGATATCTAAGTACATATACAGATTCTTACGGCCCATCCACATCGTATAGCGGAAATCCTCTTATGGCAAATCCAAGAAACCCATGGGCAGCAGGTTCAAATCTGGAACAACGTTCACCTCAGGCAATCTGGATGCAAAACCAAAGATTAATGGTTACAATGAATAAAAATACATTTGAGAATAAACAAATGTGTATTGAGTCCTACGACTCCAGGTTTGCTGTTACCGGATCAACATTTGATAATGCATTTTGGGGTATAAGGATATTTAATACTATAAATACAGTAAACAATTCGCACAGGATTGAAGAAGAAAACTATTTCTCAAATATACCGGGGCAGCCCGGAGTGCATGGTGCATATATTTATATCAGGGGAGGAATACTCGACCGTATCAGGGATAATTATTTCGGAACACCTGGTACAATTCAGGATGAAACAAATTACGGGATATTTACTTTGGGAGCCTCCAGGTTTATTATCCAGGAAAATGATTTCATGCGTTTGAACACAGGAATTAGAGTAAGCTCCAGCGGGCCTCAGACATCCGATATCAGGGCAGGTGAGTCTGAAGCTCATGATGATTGGAGAGGTAATTATTTTACTCAATGTGATAAAAATATATTTACAACATCTGATAATTCCGGACTTAGGTTAAAATGTAATAATTGTTATAATATTACGGGATCAATGTACACGGTTAATTTCAGAAATAGTGGAACACTGGGTGACCAGGGATTTTACCCGGGAGGTACTCCTCAGCAGACCTGGGGAGCAGGGAATGAATTTTTTGATGGAGTCAATCCTATGAATCCATCTGTAGAGTCGAGATATTTGTATACAAGTACAAATAATACATACAACTATGTTCATCATAATGATGTGCGGACAACTCCGACATTGCATCCTGACAGTGATATAATAACAATGCAGCCTCTGGGCTTTGATAAAGATGAAAATACTATTGCATGCCCGGTTGTATCAGACCCATGGATAATCCCTTTTACCAATGACGATCCCGACACTGAACTGCCTCCTGTGGAAGATATCATACCCATACGCCACGATATCCTGGACCTGATCGAAAATCTGGAATATGACCTCGAACAGGCAGGGAACAATAAGGACAACGGGATAACATACGAATTGTTATCGGATATTGAACAGGGTATGCCCAATGGGCAGTTAAAAAACAAGCTCGTTGCAAGTTCGCCCCTGTCAGATACTGTCATAATCGCCTTACTCATAGATTATCCTCTTTCGCATGGTAATTTTAAAAATGTAATGGAAATGAATTTGCCTGTAAGCAAAAATGTTGAACCATATTTTTATGCAAGATCAGAGACTTTACCCGAAGGGATAAGCAGGCAGCTACTCGCCTTACAGGCATATAATCCGAATACTTTAACCGAAACAGCAATACAAAGGCAAATAAACTACTGGAGCCGCTAAAGGGAGTTACTTGTGAACAGAATATTAATTCTATTAACAGACAGTGCATATTACAGGCCCGATTATATCAGCGAGATTCTTATTGCCGAAAATGATCCTTATTTTACAAGGACATATGTGGCAAATCTTATATCGGAAGGTGATTTTACCGAAGCTCAACAGATCATTAATACAATTGATCCTGTGGATAAGGAAACATCCGACTGGATAGAGTATCACGAAATTTTGTTATCTTTGTATGAACAAGGCAAAACAATTTATGATATGGACAGTGCCCAACTTGATTTTATAAGAGAAAAGGCATACGAATGCCCGCCCGATTACACTACGGCAAATGCACAGTCCGTATTATACATCTTATATGGAATAGAAGTGCCGGAATGTGTTGAGATGCAAAACAGGAATATGTCATCACTTGTTAAGGATATAGAATTCACTGTTCCTGAAACCGGTGCCTGGATTGAGGATAATTTCCCGAACCCGTTTACAAAAGAAACCCTTGTTAATTATTACCTGCCCGAAGGAATGCAAGGTAGAGTTATTGTTAATGATATGTATGGGAAACTTATTGATATCTATGATTTGAATGAGGGAGAAAATACCCTTAAAATTATTTCTGATGACTGGGCCCCGGGCATCTACAATTACGGATTTATGGTAGAAGATAAGATCATTGAATATAAAAAGATGGTAATAACACAATAGAAATTATTAAATGCCGGGTAGCAGAAATGCTTACCCGGTTATTTAAAAAAAATTATGAAAAAACTAAGTATAATAATAGCAATATCGTTTCTCTCAATAATTATTTACTCGCAGGAATGGTCCGATGATCTTGGAGAGATTGATAGTTTACATATTGGTGGGTACAATGCAGAAGTTTGGGATTTATACAATGACAATAATAATCTGCTTNTGCAATAAACGGGATCAACGATTTCGGGACAATAAAAGCAATAATAAAATATAATAATAATATTTTGGTTGGGGGTACATTTCCTAATGTATCAGGCCTGACAGGAACATATGCATTTGCACAATGGAACGGCACATACTGGCAAACCTTTGGTGGTGGTGGTGTTACAGGCCATGTGAGGGATTTTACTATACATAACGATTCTTTAATAATGTGTGGAGATTTTGAGCATATTGGTGAGGATGAATACAACAAAATAGCTGCCTATTACGATGGGAGTTGGATCAATATGGGCTATTGGGGGCAATGGGTAAGTTCTGTTGAGAGCCTTAACGGCGAGCTATATGGGGGCGGATATTACGGCCTGCGTAAATTCCTTGGTGATACTGAATGGGAGATATTTGAAGATCAACCGGATAATTGGGTTATGGATTTAAAAACAGATACTATTAATTCTTTTCTCTATGTTGGTGGGAATTTCGGATACATAGGGGACTCTGCATCTTATAGTCTTGCGATGTGGGATGGCTTTAAATGGAATTATACCGGAGAGTACTGTACTGCTGTGGTTATGCCACAGGCAATGGAAATTTACAGGGGGGATCTTTATTGCGCCTGTTTAAACTACTATGATGATTCTGAATACAGGATTGCAATTACACGCTGGGATGGTGAATCTTGGGATAGTATTGGCGGAGCATTTAATGATAATATTTTTGCCCTTGAAGTATTTCGAGACACACTGTACATTGGTGGCGGGTTCTCATACTGGTGAGGTTCTTCGCCGGAACTCACGCACCGTACAAAAGGCATAGTAAAACTCTACATGCCCGACAATGGCTGTGATTACCTTAAACCCCGTATAAATGCTTATGCAGATACTTTTTATCTTGAGGGTGGCGAGGTAGATGTAAACCTTTACAATAATAATCCTTATGCAGATACTTGGGAGTGGAGTTTCGGCGATTTAGGTACGGATAATGTGAAAGATCCCGTGCATACTTATACTGCCGTAGGTGAGTACAACGTTCAGGTGACTGTTACACAGGACGGTTGTGTAAAATCTGCAGAAAAAACTATTTATATCGAGCTCGGAGATGATATCCCGGAGTTTGAGCAAATAGAGATGCAGGTTTTTCCAAATACAAGCAGTCATGATTTTACTTTAAAGACATCACTGCCAAACTATAAAAACTCAGAAATAAAGATCGCAGGCCTTAATGGCCATTTAAAAGATATAATTCCTGTCAATGGAGAAACAACAGTTATTCCTACAAAAGGCTGGAAGCCGGGAACTTATGTTTGTAATTTATTTGTGGACGGGAAACTGGTAAAGACTGAAAAATTGGTGTTTGAGTAGAAAGTTTATAAATAAAGGTTTGTTGGCTGTTAGCAATTAGCTATTGGCTGTTAGCTGTTGGCAAACAAACCTTTATTTATAAACTTTAAACCTTTGATCCGGCCATTATAACAAGAGATATGAGAAAGTTTTTTACACTTGTAGCTATATTATTTATTTCATCATGCATTTATTCCCAGGAATGGTCCGATGATCTTGGAGAGATTGATAGTTTACATATTGGTGGGTACAATGCAGAAGTTTGGGATTTATACAATGACAATAATAATCTGCTTTATGTAGGAGGACCATTTACCTATGTTAACTTAGAGGAAGTTGATCAGTTTATAAGCTGGGACGGGACAAACTATACTGCAATAAACGGGATCAACGATTTCGGGACAATAAAAGCAATAATAAAATATAATAATAATATTTTGGTTGGGGGTACATTTCCTAATGTATCAGGCCTAGCAGAAACATATGCATTTGCACAATGGAACGGCACATACTGGCAAACCTTTGGTGGTGGCGGTGTTACAGGCCATGTAAGGGATTTTACTATACATAACGATTCATTAATAATGTGTGGAGATTTTGAGCATATTGGTGAGGATGAATACAACAAAATAGCTGCATATTATGATGGCAATTGGATAAATATGGGCTATTGGGGTCAATGGGTAAGTTCTGTCGAAAGCCTTAATGGAGAACTTTACGGGGGCGGGTATTACGGCCTGCGTAAATTTCTCGGAGATACTGAGTGGGAAGTATTTGAAGATCAGCCCAACGGTAATGTCTATGAACTTAAAACAGATACCATAAACAGTTTTTTGTATGTATGCGGAGGATTTAACCAGATCGGGGACAGTATCTCTTATGGCGTTGCAATATGGGACGGATTCGGATGGGATTATACGGGAGAATATTGCCATACGACTATATGGCCCCAGGCTACTGCAATATACAGGGGGGATCTTTTTACAGGTTGTGGTAAATATTATGATAATGAGACCGAAGATAGAATATTTATTACTCGTTGGAACGGTGCAACCTGGGATAGTATCGGCGGAGCATTTAATGATAATATTTTCGCTCTTGAAGTATTTCGCGACACACTATACATTGGGGGAGGGTTCTCATACTGGGGAGGTTCTTCTCCTGACCCCACACACAGATCAAAAGGCCTTGTAAAACTTTATATGCCCGACAATGGCTGCGATTATCTAAAACCACGAATTAATAGCTATGCAGACACTTTTTACCTTGAGGGTGGTGAAGTTGATGTAAACCTATACAATAATAATCCTTATGCAGACACATGGGAATGGAACTTTGGCGATTCGCAAACTGGGGATGTAAAAGATCCTGTGCATACATACACACAAGTTGGGGAATATAATGTTCAAGTTACGGTAACGCATGATGGCTGTATAAAATCTGCAGAAAAAACAATTTACATTGAGCTTGGAAATGATATACCGGAGTTTGAGCAAATAGAAATGCAGGTATTTCCAAATCCTAGCAGTAATAATTTTACGGTTAAAACCAATCTGCCAGATTACAAAAATGCCAAGATAAAAATTGCAGGTTTAAATGGGCATTTAAAAGATGTTATTCCTGTTAAAGGAGAAACAACAGTTATTTCCACAAAAGGATGGAAGCCGGGGGCTTATGTTTGTAATTTATTTGTTGAGGGGAAGTTGGTAAAGACTGAGAAGTTAATATATAAATAGAAAAACAAAAAGCTGTCATTTACGACAGCTTTTTTATTTAAGTAAAAATCTTGCTTTAGGTTCTAAATCTGATATTTTCGTAGATTTTAAATACGTTAAATATCTTGCTGTTAATTCCTGACATAACTGTTGAAAGAAAATAAACGACTCCTCATGTCGATTTCTTCCAACGCAAATGTTTTCTTCATCAACTTTTCCATTAAGAGCTTCAAAAACTTCAACAAGCACAATATCTTTAGCAGGTCTTTTTAAGTGATAACCACCTAATGGTCCTCTTGTTGAATAAACAAGATTAGCTCTAACTAGATTTTCTAAAACCTTGAATAAATGATTTCTTTAGCAATTAGTTAGTTCTGATATTTTTTGAGCACTAATTCCACCTTCACCAGCAGCAGCAATCAATGCCATGCTATGAAAGCTTAATATATTTGCCTCAGATAATGCTAAAATTTTCATTTTAAAATATTTTTTGTTCAGCGTCAATATTATCAATGATACTTTGAAGGTCATTATCCCTTAAATATTTTAACATTGTATCACCAATATCGTAGCAAATGCCACCCATAATACAGCTGCCAAAAGGACAGACATCATTATCAATAGGACATTCGTTAACTTGTAATTCGCCCTCAATTGCTTCAAGAATCTCAATTAATTGAATGTCTTTTGCTGGACGCTTTAAATAGAAACCACCACTTGGGCCACGAGTAGAACCTAGAAGTCCTTCTTTAACAAGCCTTTGGAGTACTTTTGAAGTGTGATGTTTGGAAGATTTAGTAATTTCTGCAATGTCATTTGCATTAATCGAGATCTGCGATTTAGCGATTAATGCCATAGCGTGAAAAGCTATTGCATTGGCTTCGGAAATTGCTAGGATTTTAGTCATTTTTAGTTTACAGATTTATATGTTTATATTCAATTCCATCGATACTATCTAATTCTTTGTAGAATAATTCTTTTTGATTATTGTCACCATAAATATCCAGAATGATTATGCCTCCGGCAACTTCGTCTCTATGGATGCCTAGACGATTTCTGATAACATTCCCATATCTGGTCAATACTTCTTGCAATTTGATGCTTCCAGCTTCGGGTTTTCTTACAAGTATTCCAATTATATTATAACTCATTTCTTAATTTTTAAATGTCATTACTTTAACTATAATTCCCCCGATTTCTTGTAAATTTTCAATAAAATCATGAGATTCTTTGTCTGTTCCACGTAATTCCAATATTATTAAACCGGTTCTACTACACTTTAAATCGTTAAGTTCATGATAACCAAATCGAGTGTTTATCAGACTACTGTATTTTGATAGTGCTTGTTGGAGTCGCCCTGCTTCTTTAATTCTATCAAGAACCTTTATTGATATTAAATTAATTTCTGTTTTCATAGTTAGAAGTATAAATCTCTTTCACCGTTTTTGATTTTCTCTATTTTCTCTTTAATTTGATTGATTACCTTTTCGTCATCAAGTTTTCTCAGCTCTTTATCGATTAACTTCCAACCTTTTTCAGATATTTCAGGTTTAGCATAATCAACAAGATACTCAGATAGAGTTAATATTGCATTTGTAGTACAAAATCTTTTTATAAAACCTGGAACACTAAATTCCATAAAATGTTCACCTGTTCTGCCAAGTCTGTAACAGGCTGTGCAGAATGATGGTAAAAACTCCTTATCAATTAACTCTTCTATAATTTCACTTAATGATCTTGTGTCATTAATTGCAAATTGTTCTTTATTTAAATTTTGTTCTTCATTTTGCGATGCAGCATAGGAGCCAAGCTCTAATTTTGTACCTCCATCAATTTGTGAAACTCCAAAACTTATAACTTCATCACGCACTGCAGCTGTTTCACGAGCTGTTAAAATCAAACCTGTATAAGGAACTGCAAGTCGTAATATAGCAATAATTCTCACAAACTCTTCATCATTAACAATGTATTCATCTGTGATGTTCGATCCAGAAGCATCCGTTATTCTAGGAAATGAAATTGTATGTGGTCCAACATTATAACACGCCTCAAAGTGATTTGTATGTCTTACTAGAGCCATCACCTCAAACTTCCAGTCATAAAGTCCAAATAAAGCTCCAATCCCAACATCGTCTAAACCAGCTTCTTGAGCTCTATCCAGAGATGTAAGTCTGTAATCATAATCCTTTTTGGGTCCAGCTATATGGTACTTTTGATAGCTTGGTTTGTGATATGTTTCCTGAAAAACCTGATATGTCCCTATTCCTGATCTTTGCACAGTTCTAAAACCTTCGATATCAAGTGGGGCAGCATTAATGTTTACTCGTCTTATCTCTCCTCTGCCTTTTTTTACATCATAAGCAATTTTTACAGTATGAGCTATATACTCAGGATTATAGGCATCATGTTCACCATAAACTATGATTAATCGCTTTTGTCCATTATCTTCAAGAGCTTCAATCTCTTTTATCAGTTCATTGTCAGACAATGTTTTGCGCTCGGCATCTTTATTTGATGACCTAAAGCCACAGTACAAACAATTGTTTTTACACTTATTCCCTATGTACAAAGGAGCAAACAAAACAATTCTGTTGCCATAAACCTTTTCTTTTAAGGTTTTAGCACCATCTTTTATTTGTTTAATTAATTCGGGTGTGTCAGCATTTATTAATGTCGCAGTTTCTTTTAAGTTTAATCGTTGTTTGTTAAGAGATTTTTGAATTATTCTCTCAACTTCTTCTTTGGTAGGTTTTTTAGTTTCTGCAAGAAACTCTTCAATCTCCTCTATATCGATAAAAGGTTTCATCCTTTCATCCTTAACCCTATATTGTTCAGGTGAAAAAATCATATAGCCAGTATAAAAATTAAATAATAAATGTTCCTAATTTACTACACGCTAAAGATATGAATAATAATTTATATTATCTATCTTTTTCAGTCTAATTTGAGTATAATTTAAATAAAAAATAGCCTTGCAATTTACAAGGCTATTTTATTACATTTTTAATTTATTCTGCAGTTCTTAGACCCATAATGTCTCGATCAAACATATATAAATTATGTTTTCCTAATAAGTTTAGCTTGTCAATAACTAATTGAACACTGCTTTCTTCTTCAACTTGCTCTGTTACAAACCATTGAATCCAGTTTTGTGTTGCAAAATCATTTTCTTTAACAGCTAGTGCTAAAATGTCATTGATGCTCGCACTGATATATTTTTCATGTTCTAAAACTTCATCAAATATAACAAAAACATCTTTCCAATTTTCAGGAGCTTTATCTAATGCTGGAATAATTGCTCTTCCGCCACGCTCATTGATATAATCAACGAATTTTAACATGTGCATTTTCTCTTCTTCAGCTTGAGCGAATAACCATTGGGCTATTCCGGGCATTCCTTTACTCTCAGCCCAACTAGCCATTGATAAATATAAAAACGAAGAGTAACCTTCTTTTTTAATTTGTTCGTTTAAGATTTTTTCTACTTTTGGTTTTAACATAGTTTTTGAATTTTAAGTGTTAATATTTTATGTTCATCTTTCTAACAAAAATATAAATAAAATGTTTAATTTTATCGTCAATTATATATATTTTTTCTATTATGAAGAAAATTGAGATTACTGATAAAGCAGGGATTAAATCAATCATTGATTCTACAGATGTTTGCACCTTATCTTTAATTGATAATGGTAAGCCATATTGTGTTCCTATGAACTTTGCCTATGAAGATGAAATAATATATTTTCATGGTGCTCCTTTTGGAAGAAAAATAGATGCTTTAAATAAAAACCCAGAAGTATGTGTATCATTTTATTCTGACGAATTACTAAATATTAGACACGAAAATGTAGCATGCTCATATTCAATGAAATTCAAATATGTTTTAGCAGAAGGTGCAATAATATTTGTTGAAGATAAAGATGAAAAAGCAAGGATTCTAAATGTTATAATGAAAAAGTATTCAGGTCGTGATGATTTTAAATATTCGAATCCTGCTATAGAAAATGTAAATGTCTTTTATTTAAAACCAGAAAATATTACAGCATTTAGAAGAGGCTACTAAACTAAATTAAATATAAAACTTAAAAATGAATCAAATTATGAGTACAATTAAAGGAACAGAAACTGAAAAGAACTTACTTAAATCATTTGCCGGAGAGTCTCAAGCAAAAAATAGGTATACCTACTTTGCAAAGGTTGCTAAAAAAGAAGGCTACGAGCAGATTGCTGAACTATTTATGCAAACAGCAATTCAGGAAGAACAGCATGCAAAAGTATTTTTTAAGTATCTCGAAAGTGGTGAAGGTCTTGAAATTACTGCAATGTATCCAGCTGGAAAAATTGGAACTACTGCAGAAAACTTAAAAGCTGCTGCAATGGGTGAAAACGAAGAGTGGACAGAAATTTACCCTGAATTTGCAAAAATTGCTGAAGAAGAAGGTTTTAAAGAAATTGCTACATCATTTAAAATGATTGCAAAAGTTGAAGCTGAACACGAAAAAAGATATATAAAACTTCTTGAAAATCTTGAGAATAATAAAGTATTTGAAAAAGAAGAACCGGTTGAGTGGATGTGTCGTAAATGTGGCTATGTGCACAAAGGTAAAAAGGCATTAAAGAACTGCCCTGCATGTAAACACCCCGAAGCTTATTTCGAAATTCACGCGACTAACTACTAGAGTTAATGCGATTTTAATATGTTTAAAGGATTGTAATTTATTTGCAATCCTTTTCTTCATTTTCTAACCTAATAATCTCATTAAGTTTTCTTTGAACATCCTGATTTACTTCAGATTGTTTTCTGGCCATTATAATTATTTTAATCGAAACCAACAAAACTCCGGCTTCTAGTAATATGTCTTTTGTAAGACCTTTAACGAATAATGCAACCACAAACAAGATAAAAGTGATTGCTATAATTATCATATCCCCAATATTCATTTTTCCATTCATAATGTTGTAACTTATTTTAGTGGTTTTTGTTTATCGTAACTCTCTGTTAAGATTCATACTACAAATTATTAGAGTAATAATAAGATTATATTATAAAAAGGGTTGTATTTCTACAATCTTTTTTTTTTACTCAAAATGATACGGTTTGTTGTACTCTGCATCCCCAAAAACTTGCACTTCTGATATAGCAGTATCAGCATATTTAGTTCCTTTATATACATCTTGAATTGTAAATACAAGATAACTTGCTTTTAATGGAGGATCAAATAAAAAATATTGAATTTCTTGAGTGTCTTTGAGCTCTATTATCACATCATTATTCGAATATTTAAAATATGTCCCATTGTCATTATCATAATAAAAATGGTAACCTGAGTTTATTTTCATTGCTTTGACTCTGCTATTTTCAGCAAAAATAGTATCATTAAAAGCATAACCATTTATTATTCCTATTGAATCTACTTGAATTATATCTTCACCCCATTTTACTCCAATAGTTGTCTCATAAACAAAATATTCGTTAATTCCATATCCACCAACACCTTCAACCCATGCAGTTTTTGAATTTCTGTCATTAAGATTGTCTTTTTCATAGGTATATTGCGCTTGAGGAAATAAATTTGATGAAGTACGGTATGGCTCCATAGTATTTGCTATTTTTACAAGAAAAGCAAGGTCGAACATAGGGTCAATATTATAATATGTAGTATCAAAACTAGTTAATGAATATATTTCGTCTTGAAAATAAGCTTCCGCAAGTTTGAAATCTTTTATCACATTTTCAGAATTTACGATAACTTGAATAGACTCAATAGAGTCTTTCCAAAGACTACCGGTTTTTAAAATGTAATTGAAATATAAATGATCATATATACCATAATTTCCTTCAATGTGAACTTTTCCATATTCAGCCTTATATGTGTTAGTTATAAGTTTTTCTTCTCCCTTTTCAAATTCAACATTACAGCATAAAAACTGGTCAATAGCACTACCGCAATTATCCACATGAAAATACTTGGATTTAACTGTATAATCCCAGCTACCTTCGCTAGGATAAATATAAATAGATTCTTCACCATCAAATGCTTTAAAATCAGTTGGAGTTAAATCTGTTTCCCACGATTTCGATGGAAACCCCATGGCTACTTTTTGAGCATCTCCATGATTATTAAATATATAATCTACTTTGACTAAATAATAATTAGGGTAAAGAGTGATTGTAATGACTTCTGACTTCATTTGGATTTCATTATTATTTGCGGGTACTAGACTTCCACCTGGAATCATAGCCAAAGGGGCCATATCTGCAAATGTGAAATGCGATAGAAGTATTGCAAAAACAAGTAACTGTGCTTTCTTTTTCATTTTTTATTTTGGTTAATTGTTTAAATATCGCTTAGCCATAACTTATGCATTTAAAAACTTAATGGGTCTGCAATAACCCAAAAGTAAAAAAAGAAAATTTGTAATGCAAACAATACTCCTAATATTCCATACTTTAGTTTTGTTTGATACAAATACTTACCCCAAATAATAAAAAGAGGAAAAATAAATGCAGAAAATCGATGCATGCTTGTTACAGAGCCTGATGTTAATGGTAATAATATGTTTAACCAAATAAATATATTTAAACTTATTGGTAACTTTTTCCAGGATAAAATAGAAAGAACAATAAGAATAATAGTGTAAACTGAATTAAACTGTGTAGGAAAAAATCCATCTCTAAAAAATGCAAATAGTGGAAACATAAAAGTTCTATACCAACCAGCTTGTGAAATACTAAATGCATTATAATAGCCTGTCATTAAATATTGATAATAACAAAATAATGCAAATGCTAAGGGCGCTGTCAGGAAATACAATGAGTTTAGAATGTTCTTCCTGAGGAGCAACTTATTAAAGTCAATTTTACATCGAAACATTATATTGTTTTGTTCCAGATAAAAAAGATATAATGGGATTAAAATAATAATACCATTGGGTCTTACTAAAATTAGTGGTATTAGTAAAAGTGCTAATAGTATCTTTTTGTTCTTTTTAACCGAAACAAATGCACCCAGAACCAAACAAATATACAATGCTTCAGTATACATCATGGATAAATAATATGAAAATGGGAAAACTAGAAAGAAGGCACTTATATACATCGCTGTTTTCTTATCCTCAAGTATATACAGTGACAATAAAAACAATAGAATAGTAGCAATACCAGAAAATAGAATTGACGAAATAAAAGCGGCATCGTAATAATCAGTATTAAATGCTTTCATGATTATTCTGTTTGTATACTGATATGCAGGAAAAAAAGCCCAAGCACTTTGATGGTATTCATCTTTGTAGCTATACCCAATAAGTTTTTTCTCACGTATTTCCGGATATCCTTTTTCTGCTATATCCTTATACCACCCAGAGTCATTTCTAAATATTAGTTCTTTGTAAGATGAGTATGAAATGTTTGTTTGTTCTGGGTTAACAATGTGAGCAAATAACAAGTATACGATTTTAATTGAGATTAAAATGGTTAACATAATCAGTATATACTTAATATTTTCTTTCATTTATAGATAGATAAAAGCATAATATACTTATAAAGAATACAAATATAAGAATATTTTACAATTAAGGCTAGGGAAAAGATCTGCACGGGGCAGATTTTCTCCAATGCATAAACCATTTCTTGTTCAAAATAATTATTATGCTATTTGAACTTTAGCTTAAATTGATATAGCACTGGATTGACTTAGGTGTAATGCCAAATATATTATATTTTTACATGAGATAATTACACCATCTCTTATTGCTATTCAATTCTTTTTAGTAAAATAATATTTTTGTTCTCCGACTGTTTTAATGTCGAATAGTCAGATAATTCCTTATAAATTTCGGCTTTTATTACTTCTCTGTAATCACTTATTGGTGAGTTGCTGAGGATCAATATAAAGTCAACATCTACACAGTTTTTATTTATGCTTTGTTTTGGTTGGTAATTACCAATACTCTTATTGCCAAGCTTTATATGAGGTATTTTATTTTTGTTACATATTATCAAAAAATCACCTAAATCAGCTTCGTAATTATCAGTAATTAGTATGTTTTTTTCAGCTGCTAAGTAGTTAGACATGTGCTGATAAATAAAATTGTCTGTTACTACAATAGGATATACTATTGCATTTTCATCGATTAGATTACTAATTTCAACTAAGCTTTCAGTATCCTGACTTATTCTTCTACTTGCATTTATATGATGACTTAAAAAGAAAATGTTCGAAATACTAATTAAAATAATTATGCTGATATTAAACCATTTACGATACTCAAAAGATGATAGAAATATTATTAATGAAATGAAGAATAAAATAGAAATTCTTTCAATAATAAATCCTGTTTCCTTGCCTTTACTATCGGGGACAAAAAATATTAGCACCAATAATAGCAATGTAAATATTAGCCATACATTATTGCCCTTTCTATTACTTTCTTGATTGAGTTTTCTTAATATTTTTTGGATGATTAAATATAAAATATTTGCAACAAAAATTATAAATACAAGCTTAGATAGTAGTTCTGCCCGACCAAAATTAATACTTATTAGTGGAGTTATTCTGTACAACCTTGTGATAATTTCATGAAACCCCAGATAAGTACTTTGTGCTTCAACCGCAGGTGATGCAGAAAAGTAAGATATTATAAATATTATTGGTGGAAGTTGAGTTAAACATAAAAACAAAATATTTTTAAAAGTTATTTTAGTTTTCAGAAGGATTACTCGATTAATAATATCTACCAGAAAAAACATTGCAAATATGACATAAACGAAAATGTGAGTAATCACAATTAAAGAGCCAAAGATTATGTAGAATATTATATATTTTTTTGTATTGTTGGGTTCTATCTTTTTCAAATATGCTATAGCGAAAAGAGAAAGAACAATTGCAATATTGAAGTTGTACGAGCCGTAATAGAATAGGAAAGAATAAATAAACGGAAATATCAGATATAAGATTATATTACCTTTAAAATCATAAGATTTAAAAAGATACCGCAATCCTACCGGTAAACCTATTGCATAAATTAGTAAAATAATCTTCTCGGCGAGCCATACAGGTAAGATAAGAAGCAATACAGATAAGATTAGATGTCCTGTAATATTTGGTGGAATTTTACGATTAATCTCATAAAAAGAATGGTAAAAAGAATCACTATTTGATACTAATTCATTAAAAACTTTTGCGTTATATAAATGAGCAGGACCATCTAATGTAGGAAAATACTTAATGCTAATTATTGGAAAAATATAGGCCAATAACATTAAAATAAAAAAATACTTTTCAATATATTTCCAATTAATCTTCACTATTCTTTAATAATGGTCCCAACTAAAATTCCGGAAACACTCCAGGAGCTAAAGCTACTACCTTCATCTTCTCCTTGATCAATAATAACTTCAATAGTGTGATTGCCAGAACTAAGCATCTCTAATTTGACGTAATAAGGAGGAGTGAGCGTTCCGGGACACCAATTTGAACGACTAAAGTCACTTGATGATAGTCCGTTGCCGAAATTTCCTGATGCAGGATTGTTTAAACGATATGTTGCACAATCTGTAAGCCATGGAACAATTTCAAACACTTTTTCGCCGTCAACTAAAATCTCATTAAGCTTAGGAACAAATTCATCACCGGTTTCCCAACCTCCATGCCCCGTTGTTGTAAAGACAAGCTGTGGGTTCTCGACACCTTCAGGTAATTCGAATTTCATTCTCAACGTATATGTTTTAAAGAATCTGCAGTAATTTTGAGAATTCATTTCCATTATGTTCACTGTATTGAAAAGTGGTTTAATGAACTTCTTGCTATCTGACTCATCATACGGAGGATAGAAATCCAATTCTAAATCAACTATATGACCGTTTTTATCATAATTGCCAATAAATACACCAACCCAAATATAATCCTCATTGTCGGGGATTAGTTCTGTTACTTCTCTTTTATATATAACTTCAGGCTCCCAATTATAATTATTTATCGGACGTTTATCATTGAAATGACCTGCACCAAAGGATGTAAAGAACCTCATGATTTCAATTGCCGGATTAAAATCATTTTCAGCCATATATCCTTGGTATTCATTCCCAAGTTTATCAACAAAAACAGGTAAGATATCAGGTCCTTGAAATAAAGAATTGAACATTAAACCATCTTTTTGTGAATCAGGAATAATAAACACAGAACCTGTACGATCGTAGGCATCACCATCAGAACGAACAGTTAATTTAGCAAAGCAGTATGCACCTTCTTTAGCCATTTGAGGTAATTTTACTTTCTTAAAAATAATCCCTCCATTTGAAAGGTGGAGTGTTTCTAAACCATCTACTTCCTCTGGATTAATTTTCTCTAATTCTGTGTCAAAGTTTATCCTATCATTTTCAAAAACCGGAACTACTTCATACCTACTAAGTATTTTTAATTCTTCAAATTCAGGATCGGTAATTTCCATAGCAGCATCGAAATAATAATCAGGCAAGTCATAATTCGAAACTTTGATTATATCAATTAAATCAATAGTTCTATTATTGTTTACAACAATTTTTGTAACTAATGATTCAGTATTTGGAAAGAATCTTTGATAGGGCGAACCGTAAACATTTGCTTTATCTGTAAACCAAACTTCAATTTTGTTTGAAAACGAATTATAAGTAGCTTTTTTAGATTTGTACTCATTTATTTTTTTCTTTTCATCAGAAATTTCAATAGGTTTGGGGTTGTCAGATATTGATTGTGTTGTTTTATAGTATTCATTGTCTTTAACAATAATATCAACGTTTAAACCTCTGTTGATATCAATATATTGAGAAATCGAACCTTTATTATCTGTCAGGAAACAAACACCATCGAAATAATAAATATTAAAAGTATCGCAGTCAGCTGTGTTATTGTTCGAATATTGAATATAACTGATTTTATAAGCAGTAGTTTTCTTTGGCTGAGCACAAATTGACAAACAGATTAACAACAAAAATGGGAGTAAAACTGATTCTAAATACTTCATACAATTTGATTTTCCCTAAAATTATATATTTCTGCGAGAATACTTAGATAATAAGTAAATAATTAGACAAAACAACAAAACAAGATTGCTAATATTTAGTATTTTTGTGCTTTATGAAGAATAATAACAACTATATATTAATAGGTATTGATGATACCGATAATCCAAACACTAGAGGAACTGGTTTTCAGTCCCGAGAAATGGCTAAACTAATTCATAAGTCAGGTTTAGGACGAGTAAAGAGTATAACAAGACATCAATTGTTTTTTGATAGACGGATACCTTATACTTCGCAAAACAGTTCTGCTTGTCTTCTCATAGAATCTGATAAAATACAGGAATTAACTAAACTATGTAGAAAATTCCTTTTAGAAATTGCAGCTGATTGTTCAGATGTTGGTTTGGCCGTTGGAAAGATAGAAGATGTAGATACTGATATTATCGATTGGGGATATAAAGCAAAATCCGAAGTTTTAACTAAAGAAAATGCTTATAAATTAGCTAAAATTAAAGGGATTATGCTAGAAGGACTTACCGGAACAAAAGATGGGATTATCGGTGCTTTAGCTGCAATAGGTTTGCGGAAATTTGGTAATGATGGTAGATGTATATGGTTGGATGGGTTTGAAATTAGAGATTTAAAAGGGATTTACACTGCAGAAGAATTATATAACTTATTATATATAGATGATATAATTGACTTGAATAACAAGCAAATAGATATAAAATCAAAAATAAATGTTGGCGAATGGGTGAGACCTGCAATTCGGAAAAATAAAATTACTATATTTGTGTCGTCAAAAAATAATGAAAATTATGAATTTGAAGTTGCATCCAAAGAGTACATCAAAAGCATTAGCGACTAATTATGCGTCTTTAGTTGAAGTGTTAATTCTTATGGGAGTAGGAGCTCTTGCAATTATTCTAAGAGCAAAACTTAGAATACCTATTAATATACCCGGTCATCACGGAGTAGAGGTGATGGCATTAATTATTGCAGGTAGAAGTTTGTCAAATTTTAAACCTGCTTCAACTATTAGTACTTTGGCAGCATCAATTTTAATTCTTTTTCCATTCATGGGATTTAAAGATCCTTTTTTACCTGCAATTTATATTACTATGGGACTTACAATTGATTTCCTTTTTGTAAGCTTTGAAAAATTTAGAAAGAATATTGTTTTTCTAGCATTATTGGGTGGAGTATCTTATATGATTATCCCATTATCTAGATTACTAATAAATCTCACTACAGGTTATCCATATAATTCACTCCTAAAACATGGTATTATTGCTAAAATTGCTCTTCATTTGACCTTTGGAATGTTTGGAGCATTATTAGGAGCAGGAATCTCAATGCCGTTTATTCGTAAAAAACAGTAAATAATTTTTAAATGAAAGGATTAAACCACATATATACAAATACTTACCGATATGTAAATCTTTGCATGTCGATATTACTTATTGTATTAATAATAACTTCATGTCAGGATGAAGAACGATTTTATCCAGATCCTCAAATTGAATTTGTTACTGATGCAAATTATGTTTCTGGTGATACAGTCTTGCTTTTAGGAGATACTGTTACAATAGGGATTCATGCAATAAGCCAAAGCGACAAAGCTTTAACTCATTTACATTATTTTATCACAAATGATTCTGAGGTGACTAGAATTGATACAGGAATTCATATTGATGAGCTCTATTATAGCAAAATAGTTGTAAAAAATGTATATGAGACAGAGACATGGTCATTTTATGTAAGAGATAGAGATGGAAGACAATCTGATACAATCTCAATAACATTTACAAAAGGCACAGAATCAATTTATGGAAATATTAGAACGATTGACAACTTAACATTCGGTGCACAAAATAATGCAGTAATTGGATCTTTCTTTTCTTTTGAAAGTAATGGCATATTTGACCTGCAAGAAGCATATCAAAATCAGGAAAAGATAAATTTATTGTATTTCTATGATTTTATTGATGGAGACGAGAATACAATCAGTTCGCCAGGTGCAAATATTGATGAAAGTGTATATGGTTCAACATATGGAACAACTCAATGGGATATTAAAAATACTACAAGGTTTATTTATCAGGAAGATATACTGCCGGAAGAATTTGATCAATGTCAGAATGATAGTCTTATTTTGTTTAACACATTTGAATTTATTACAGGGAAACGAAAATCTAAAAATCTAACAGCAGATGATATATATTCTTTTGTAACAGAAGATGGTAATCGAGGACTTTTTAAAGTTAATGAGGTAATTGGTACTGACGAAGGAGAGATAACAATAACAATAAAGATGCAGGAGTAATGAAGAAGTTTGGTTTTATAAATATCTTAATATTGTTGGTGTCTTTATCATACGCTCAATTACAAGATACCACAATATATATCGATGAAGTTGTTGTCAGTGCAACAAGAACTGCTAGAAAAATTATTGATGTACCTGCTCAGGCTGTAGTAGTAACAGCATCTGAAATAGAGAATTTCCCGGTTAAAAATATCGATGACGTTTTAAAATCTGTTTCAAATGTCTACGTTAATCGTTCTTGGGGTATCTTTTCAAAGAATTCTAGTGTTACAATGCGTGGACTGGAAGGTAGTGATAGGACTTTAATAATGGTTGATGGTGTGCCAAAAAATAAAATTTCAGGCGGAGCAGTAAACTGGCATAATATAAACCCTGAAAACATTGAAAGAATTGAGATTATCAAAGGACCTGCCTCAGCATTATATGGAAACAATGCAATGGGAGGTATTATAAATATAATAACCAAAAAGCCTGTTGAACCTGTTGAAGGAAGTGTGAAAGTTTTTGGTGGGCAATATAATGTCTTTGGCGGAACAACAAACCTGATGGGTAGTAATATCAAAAATGATAAAGGGTTCTATTGGGGTTTTAACGGACTGTATCGTCAAGGAGATGGATATGTTTTTGAATTACCTGAAAATAGGGACGAAACCGATGTGCAAACCTACTTACAGGAATATGGTGCAGGAACAAAGCTAGGATATCAATTTAACAAAGCAAATAGCTTGGAAGTTATATACGATTATTATGATGAACTTCGTGGAGCAGGAAGAGAAGTTTTTGAAGAAGGAGGGAGTTATAATAAATATATTACAAATCAAACAAAACTTAAATACACAGGGAATTTCAAAAACTCATCTTTAAATGCAATTATTTATTACAATCACGAAGATTATGACGCTGTAAAAGAATCATTAAACGACTATGATGAGTATAAATTGTCCGATGCATCATCTTTAAAGAATGATCAGGGAGCTTGGCTAACTTGGTCCAGAAAGTTCTTTAAAAATCATTATATAACTATTGGTGGTGAAGTAAAAGCCGGAGGTGTCATTGGTGACGAAATTTACAGAACTTCTTCAGACATCATTGAATATAATGGAAATATTAGCAATTATGCTCTATTCCTACAGGATGAAATGAATTTTAATAAATTTAAAGTAGTTTTTGGTTTGAGAAATGACTTGATACTATTTAACAGAGGTGAACAAACAATTACTAATCCAACAAAAGCAACAGGATTTATAGAAGGTTTTTACGAGTCATTTGAGTCAAATCAGTGGAATGCAATAAGTCCAAAACTAAGTGTTCAATACGCCTTAAACCCTAATTCTACCTTATATGCTTCATATTCTACAGGTATTAAGCCTCCAAAACTAGATGACCTATGTAAAACAGGTAAGATTAGAAAAGGCTTTAGACTGGCAAACCCGGAATTAGAGCCGGAAAGCTTGACCAACTATGAAATTGGTTATAATTCAGCTATTTTTGATAATCTGATATTAAATGCTGCAACTTATTATTCTATAGGTGAAGGATTTCAATATTTGGTTGGTACAGGCGATTCAATTGATACCGGTGGTAGTGAACTAAAACCAATTTTATATCGAGAAAATGTATCAAAAATTCGCGTTATAGGAGGGGAGTTGAGTTTAAAATATAGATTAAACAAGAATCTTAACTTTAGTTTTAGTTATTCATATAATAATTCAGTAATTCTTGATTACAACATTTCAGAAGATAATCCTAGCAAAGACTTAACAGGATTGTATATTGTTGAAGTCTCTCCACATCTATTATACGCAGGAATAAATTGGCGTAATAGATATTTTGTGACAAATCTAAACTGTAATTATGTTGATTCGCAATGGGCTGATGATGAGAACACTTTATTAATCGAAGACTATTTCATTGTAAATTTGCGCTTATCCAAAACATTTCTTAAATCATTTAATGCATATGTAGATGCACAAAATATTTTAGATGTAGAATACATTGATAGAAAAGGACAAGTTAACCCCGGTCGTTTTATTATGCTGGGTATAAAATATAGTATTATTTTAAAAAATGAAATTTAAATAAAACACCGTAGGGGTTTAATATTTATAACCTCGGACGTAGTCCGGAGGATATAAATAAAATAACAAACATTTTTGGCGTACATCTTTGCTACAGATAATCTAAAAATAACTCAAAAGCTCATATATGCAAAGATTATGACAAAAATAAAAAAGAATTAAACCAGAAAAATATGTCTAATAATTAAAACTTAAAAAAATGAAAAGAAACTTTACACTTTTAATCGCAATTTTATTTACTGCAAATCTTATGTTTGCACAAGTTGAAACAATTGCAAACTGGACTTTCCCAACAGGTACAGAAGCGGATGCTAATCCTGATGTAGCAAATGCAAATAACATCAGTCAAACTGTATTTACAGAAGGTGGTACTAGTGCTATAGATTTTTCAAAAAACGGAGAAACAACTAAGTCAGCTCAAGCAACAGGCTGGGATGGATGTATGGACACAAAATCTTGGCAAATAAGCGTAAATACAACAGGTTACAGCAACCTATTATTAAGTTCAATGATTACTGCTGGTGGAACTGATGCAGGACCAAAAGATTTTAAAATCCAATATAAAATAGGAGAGACCGGGATGTGGACTGATGTGCCTGATGGTACAGTTACAGTAGCAAATGATTGGATTACTGGTGTTACTGAAGATCTAGAGTTGCCTGTTGAATGTAATGATGAATCTCTGATATATATTCGTTGGATAATGACATCAAACTTGAATATTAATGACGAGACTCTCGTAGCTGATGGGAAATCAAAAATCGATAATGTAATAGTTACTGGTGCTGAAATTATAACTGATGTTAGTTTAGTTTCTAGTACGGCTATTTCTGTTTATCCTAATCCTACAAACGGCATTATAAATATTAAATCATCGAGTAATTTAAAAGATATTACAATGTATGATATGACAGGAAAACTAGTATTTAATTCAGCTCTTAATAGCCTTAACGCTAGCTTTGACTTTAATGATTATGCAAATTGTATCTATATTGTAAAAATTACAAATAAAACAGAAACAATTACAAGAAGAATAACTATCAGATAATTAGGCTTATTTGATTTATTAAGAAAGACTCACATTTTGTGGGTCTTTTTTTTTGAATAATTCTTAAAGAAAGATTATTATTGTTCTTTTGTTCAACTGATTATTTATATCTATTTGAATTTGTAAAAGAAGAACATTAGAACATTAGAGCATTAGAAGTTCGAACTATTTTGCTATATTTGTATGAGCCATGAAAAACAATAAAGATTTAAAAAATAGGTTAATTGACTACTCTGTTTTAATAATAGATATTGCAAATACTCTTAATAGTTCAAAAGCAAGTACGCACATAGGAAGTCAATTACTCAGATCGGGAACATCTACAGCATTGAACTATGGAGAGGCTCAAGGAGCAGAATCTGCAAAGGACTTTATTCACAAAATGAAAGTAATTTTAAAGGAATTACGCGAATCGGAGATCAACCTAAGTATTATTCAAAAAGCAGGCCTTTAAAATGATATAGCAAAAGTATCATTATGTATTTCTGAAACAAATGAATTAATCTCAATTTTTGTTGCTAGTATTAATACCGCAAAGAAAAACTCAAAGCTATAGTTTATCGTTTTCTTTGTTCTATTGTTCAACTGTTCTATTGTTCTTTGTTGTTTATCTTTCGTTATGCTAAAGCCTATAAACATGATAACATCAGCAGTAAGAAAATGTTAAACAGTTGAGCTAAAACTTTTTTGGATTAATTTTCAATGCTCTAACAACCAAGAATATCCCAACCAAAACTACAGGAATACTTAGCCATTGTCCCATATTTAGAGTCATACCTTCCTCAAAAGCTACTTGATTCTCTTTTACAAATTCTATAAAGAAGCGAGCAGTAAACACCATTATAAAGAATACCCCAAGCAAAAAACCTTTAGCATTACGAAAACGCTCAACTTTATAAAGTCTCAATAAGACTAAAGATGTTATTACATAGAAAAATGCTTCATATAGTTGGGTAGGATGACTTGGAAGAGTTTCTCCATTTCTGGCGAAAATAAAACCCCAAGGTAGGTCAGTATGATGACCATATATCTCGGAATTCATAAGGTTCCCTAAACGAATAAATGCACCAGCAAAACCTGTTGGAACAGCGACTCTGTCGATAACCCAAAAGAAACTTTTCTTAGTAGATTTTCGTTTAAATAATAATATAGAAACAATCACTACAATTGCTCCACCGTGACTTGCTAATCCTTGAAATCCGGTAAAATGGAAATCCGGGGTAAAACTTACAGGTAAAATTATTTCTAATAAATGATTTGAAAAATAATCCCAATCATAGAACAAACAATGCCCTAATCTAGCACCAATAAGTCCACCAAGCACAACATAAACTGTTAGAGAGTCAAGTTCTGTTACAGGAACTCCTTCATTTTTATAAAACCTTTTAATTATAAAATAACTGACGATAAAAGCTAATGCAAATAGAACAGAATAATACCTGATTTGAAAGTTTCCTAAATCCAGTAGTGCCGGATTTACATCCCATATAATTGAATTCAACATTTTCGGCGTAATTTTTGGACAAACTTACACAAAGTTTTTAATTAATACAATAAGTGAATGTTAAGTACAGTTGTACATAAACTGAAAACATTAAACACACTTAATTAAATTCATCATTTTCAAAAGGATTTACCACAACAATAACTAATGATTATGTATAAAATTTGTTAAAATTCTAAACATTGCATTGGATTTTAGTTTATTGTTTGAGATTAAAAATTATATTTGTAGAAACTAAATTTTTGAATGATGAAAAAATATTTTGCAATTCTTTTAACCGGACTACTTTTATCATCAATTTCCGGTTTTTCATGTACAAACTTTATAGTAACAAAAGGGGCATCAACAGATGGTTCTGTAATGGTAAGTTATGCAGCCGATAGTCACTTATTATATGGTGAGCTTTATCATTGGCCTGCTAAAAAATATCCTAAAGGTACAATGATGAAAGTATTCGAATGGGATACTGGGAAACTATTAGGTCAAATTCCTCAAGTTGAAGAGACATACAATGTTGTTGGAAATGTTAATGAATTTCAGGTTGCTATTGGTGAAACTACTTATGGTGGACGAGATGAGTTAAGAGACACTACCGGAATAATGGATTATGGAAGTTTAATATATATTGCTTTGCAGAGATCAAAATCTGCAAGAGAAGCAATTATGATTATTACTACTTTAATGGATGAATATGGCTATTACAGCTCAGGGGAATCATTTTCTGTATGTGATAAAAATGAAGCTTGGATTTTAGAATTAATTGGTAAAGGACCAGGTAATACAGGTGCTGTTTGGGTGGCTATGTTAATTCCTGACGGATATGTTTGTGCTCATGCCAATCAGGCAAGAATTACAACATTTGATTATCAAAAGAAAAATGATTGGTATAATAAAGATAAGGTAGTTTTTAATTCAAAAGATGTAATCAGTTTTGCTAGAGAAATGGGATATTTCGATGGTAAAGATGAAGATTTTAGCTTTTCTGACACATATGCACCAGTAGGATTTGGTGGCGCTAGATTCTGCGAAATCAGAGTTTGGGCTTTCTTCAACGAAATAACTGATGGTATGGATAAGTATTGGGATTACTGTAAAGGTCATATCGAGCATGGTGAAAACGGGTATGCAACTAACAGAATGCCTTTATGGATAAAACCAAATAAGAAAATTTCACAAAAAGATATTTTTAAATATATGGGTGATCATCTAGAGGGAACTGAATTAGATATGACAAAAGATATTGGAGCAGGACCATTTGGAAATCCATACAGATGGAGACCTCTAACTTGGGAAGTTGACGGTGTAACTTATTGCAATGAAAGAGCAACGGGTACACAACAAACATGTTTCTCTTTTGTAGCTCAATTACGTTCATATTTGCCTGATTATATTGGTGCGATTAACTGGTTCTCAGTTGATGATGCGGCAAGTACGGTTTATGTTCCAATGTATGCCTCAATTACAGAAATTCCTAAACCTTTTGCTCATGGTAATGTTTCTTTAATGGAGTTTACAATGGAATCTGCATTTTGGGTATTTAATATGGTTTCAAATTTTGCATATACCAGATATAGTATGATACATCCGGAAATAGCGAAAGTGCAAAATGAACTACATGATAAATTTATAGGCGATGTTGCAGAACTTGATAAAAAGATGTTGGAAACATATAAATCAGATCCTGCTAAAGTTCAGAAAATGATTAATGATTTCTCTAATGAAGCTGCTGTTTTAACACATAAAAAATGGACTGAACTTTATGCATATTTATTTACGAAATATATGGATGGTAATGTGAAAACCCCAACCGAAGTTCCTGCAGGGTATAAATATTATGCCCCTGAACTCGAGCAACCAGGTTATGGGGAAGAATGGTATAATAGAATTGCTGATGATACAGGAGAAAAATTAAAAGTTATTGGATCAGCACACTAGAATATTTTAAAGCCGCAATATGCGGCTTTTTTTTGTTATTAAAATTATATATTGTATTTTTAACTAAGTAATTTTTTTTAATGAAGCTGAGTAGAGTACATTTAATTATTATCAATTTAATAGTTGTCGTTTTGTTTGTAGGAATAAATCGATACAGATACATCAGTTCTGCTATAATTACTGAAGGTATAGTTGTTGGACAAAAAAAATATGAAAATAAAACATTTCCGGAGGACTCTGAATATGCACCTGTAATAGAATTTTATAATGATGAAGATAGAGTTATATTTACTGCAGACAGAAATTTAGGTTATAAAAATGGTGAAGTTCATAAGATTATTTATAAGAAAAAAAATCCAAGAAATGCTAAAATTTATTCATTTAATGGATTTTGGCTAGGCCCCTTAATTATGAGTATAGTCCCATTTATAATTATATCAGCTTTAATATTTGGGTTTATGTCAAAAGGGGATAGAATTATTTTTTCAAGTAAAGGTTTTAAACGAATAAAAAACAAAAAAATATCAAAAAGTATTGATAGTAAAAACTTACCTGATCAAAATTCGAGATAAATATAGGGGATTTCTTCGATGGTCTTTTGAGCCAGAATATACGTTATTACAGCAATAAAAGCCAATGCAATTAAAATTATGTAGATTGTTTTACTTATTTTTTTCATAATATTCCTTTATTTGCAATGCTGTAAAATATGCTCCATACTCTGAAATATGCTGTTTATCAATAAAAGTCCCGGGTTTAACTGATAATTCTGTTCCATCAATAAACTCAACATCAGATTCCTGTAATAATTGCTTTATCTTTTCTAGTGTATTCCAATAATCTTCAATAAGTTCAGGATTCATTTGTTTACAGTAAATTTAGTTAAATGGCCCAAGATAGAAGACACATTTGATGTCATATTCTTTACACAAACCTATAAAAGCTAATAATAAATCGTAATGATAAGTAGATTCTTTATCGATTTCAGGAAACTCTTCATTGTTTGCCAAATACTTATCTGTTACATTATATTTTAGATTAATCTTATTTTGTTCTTTTAATAAATCTTCATCAGTATAATAATCTTCTATTTTAATTTTGTTCTTAGATGAATGTTTCTGTTTAATTACTATTGTCTGTTCAGCATTCTTATTTTCGCTTCCACTAATTAAATAATTCAAATTCTCCCTAAATAAATCTCGATAATCTGTAATAATTTTTTCAGAAAGTGCTCCGATATAATATTCAGGGCTAAGTATCATGAAATTGCGGTAGATATCCTTTTCTTTTGCAAGGGCTTTTGTATTTAGTACTATATTAAAATCAACATATCTTTGAAAATATTGATTGTCAAATTTTGATAAATCTTCTCTCCAATAAGTAGGGTTGATGTAATATATAATCTCTAAGCCTTTAAATGCTTCTGGATTATTTAATATAAGAGGGAAATACATATTTGCATTTCTACCGGCACCGGCAATTGTATAAAAGCCTCTGTTAATAGAGATATCCTTGTTTAATAAACTATAGTAGTTTTTCCCTGAAAACCAATTTGATGTTTCAGATGTGCCTAAAACAAGTACTCCGTCAGTATTTTTAATATCAACCAAAAAGTCATAAAAAACCTTATTAGCTTCTTTAATGTATATTCCTTTTGGGACTTTAATTGTTGAGGATTTATAATATTCATTATCATATGGATTTTCTTCCTGTATGTTAACAAATAACAAAGCAATTGGAAGCAAAATTAAGCCAACTATTATTGCAATAACAGATGAAATCCATAGCTTATATTTTATAATTTTTTTAACGGTTAACATAATCAGGTTTTTCTTGTAATACAGCTGCAGGTACTATTTTGCCAAAAATTAATTCAGATATATTTGATTGATTAATATCCTTTTCATCCAAATAGAATAGTATTACATTCCATTCTCCTTTATTATTCGATTTTGAAGACCTTACTTTAATAATATATAGTTCTTTTTCTGAATCTTTTGGTAACAAATAGTATTTACAACTCTTTCTTACAGGAATATTATAAAGTTTAATTAGACTGTCATTTTTAGCACTTGTATACTATATATCAATAAACTCATGATTAGATACATAATTGATTTCTATTCCAGCAGTTTTATTATAAATAATAGTATTAACTGTTACTTTCTCATTATTTGATGAGTTTATATTATTTAAAATTAATGAAATATCATTTGATTTGTAATTAAATAAAAACCAGCCTGCTGTAACGAATAAAAATGTTATTATTATTGCTAGGGAATTGTAGGCCCAATGGAAAAAATTTGATTTAATGGCTTGTATGTATATCTTGTAAACATAAAGATTCCATAATTTGAACAATATCAATCCTAAACCGTGGAATAATCCCCAATAGACAAAATTAATTGTGTTTCCATGCCATATGCAACAAATTATAAAGGTTAAAATATAACCTATGAAAGTAATGAGTAACCTTGGAGTCTTTTTTAAAACACTTGATAAATTAACTACAATAGGTTTGAATACATATCTGAACAGAAAATTTGAAAAAGTCATATGCCACTTTTTCCAGAAAATAGACAAGTTTCTTGAGAAGTATGGGTTGTCAAAGTTCTCCGGAGTTTTAATCCCAATTAAATAAGCAGTTACAATAGCAATGTCAGAATAACCCGAGAAATCAAATAATATATATAATGAGTATAGTAAAAGACTGTATATAAAACCACTTTGCCATATAGTTCCACCACCAAATAATGAAAAGTCAAGGCTATAATTTACAATGATTGGCACCAAAAAGAATTTCTTAACAACACCTAATAATAATCTGAATGTACCCTCCTTAATCAGTATTGTCTTATATGTGTTTCTTTTTTGTTTTATCCAATAATTAAAATTATTGTATTCATCAATTGGACCAGCAATAAAGGTTGGAAAGAAAATGATATAGTTTAAGAAACTTAAATAATTGTAATCTTTGATAGTCCCTCTATTACTTTCAATTAAAAAATGAATTAGCCTAAATAAAATATAGGAGAGACCTATTGCTTGAATTAGTTTTATTTCCGCAATTTGATAGTTTTTTATTACAAAAGCTATAATTAAGATTGTTATAAAAGATATAAGATAGAATTTGCTTTTCTTTTTTCGCAATAGTTTACCGGCAAAATAAACTAAAGAAGATAACACTAGAACAGTAGCAATCGATTCATGTGTGCACACTGTTCCCACTAAAACAAAACTTCCCACAATTAGGAGGATGTTTGATAATGTCTTATTCGAGAACAAATAGGAGCACAGATTGTAAATAAGTATAAATACCAGAATGTAAAGAAAGGTACTATTTTCAAGAAATATCATTTATTAAAATCTATTCTGGTCAATAAATATTTGTTATTTTTCTGCAAAGTAAGTACGAATAAATGATATTGAAAATAAAATTGTATTTTTTTACAAATATCAATTTATTTTATCAACAGAATCACACTCGTAAGCATTTCATTTACAGATAGTATTATATGTCTTTAGCAAATACTTGAAAAATACTACTCTAAAATAAACTTATCATAATCAAACTTATTATAATTTTATGCGTAGAAATTAAATTAAAAGTAAAGAAAATAGATACAATATAAATTATATAAAAAAAGGCATTTTATCTAAATTTCAAGCATACAGGGTTAAATTATTAAATATAAAAACTAAATAACACTTTATTTTAGCTATATTGTGAAAAGCATTTTATTAAATCTAAATTGATACTTATGAAAAAACTTAAACTAATTCTGCTATTGAGTTTGTTTGGTGTGGTGGCATTTGCTCAGGCCCCACATTATTGCGATAGTGTGCAAGCAGACTTTACATCAACAGCACCTGAATGTACAGGGAATTCTGTTACCTTTGTTAATAGTGGTTATAGCCATTTTAACTGTACATACGAATGGGATTTTGGTGCTAGTTCATCACCAGCATCTCATATAGGAGAGTTTCCCCCAGGAGTAACCTACACATTGGGAGGAGTTAAAGAGGTAACAATAACAGTAACAGATGTTGTTACAGGATGTGTTTCGTATAAAACTCATGGGATTATGATTTATGAAAATCCTACTGTTTCATTTAATTCGACATCCTTAACACCATGTGAATATGAAACTGTTGATTTTACAAATACAGGAAGCACAGGAGCTGGGTGGACTTATACCTGGGATTTTGGTGAAGGTGCCATTCCTTCAGTATCATCAGCAGAGAATCCAAGTGGTGTTTATTGGACTACAAGTGGTTCAAAAACTGTCACATTAAATATAACCAATGGAAATTGTACAGAATCTACAAATCTTGTTATTAATGTAAATGAAGCACCTGTTGTCGATTTTACAACTAATACACCATCTTGTACTGGCTATGATGTTGACTTTACTAATCTTGGGTCATCTGCAGGACATACTTTTAGCTGGGATTTTGGTACAGATGCAACACCATTAACCTCTACTTCAGAGAATCCAAGTGGAGTTGTTTATTCAAGCAGTGGCTCAAAACACGTTAGTTTAACAATTACAAATAGTATTACAAGTTGTTCAACTGTTTATACTGATGACATTCTAATCAGAGAAACACCAACTGTATCAATAAGTAGTTCTGGTGATGATTGTCTTGGTTCAAGCTATGACTTTACAAATACTGTGTCAACAGGCGCCGGATTGTCATATAGTTGGGACTTTGGAGAAGGAGCAAATCCACAGATATCTGCTGCGGAAAATCCAACAGGAGTAGAATACACTACTTCTGGAGTTAAAAATATCAGTCTTACAATTAGCTCCGTATATTGTTCAAATTCAACAGTAGACAATGTCGAAGTATATGCAACCCCTGTATCAGACTTTTCAAGTACAGCTCCTGTCTGTACAGGTTTAAATGTTGATTTTGTAAATACTGGTTCTACTGGTGGACACACATATGCATGGGATTTTGGTGCTGATGCTACACCTTCAACTAGTACAGATGAGAACCCAGTTGATATAGCATACTCAGCACCCTGTACTAAAACAGTAACTTTAATAACAACTGATATTCTTACTGGGTGTACTGATCAAATTAGCCAGAATATTACAATAAATACTACACCGACAGTTAGCTTTACATATTCTGGAGATGATTGTGTTGATGCAGAAATAGATTTTACGAATACTGGTAGTACTGGAGGAGACTGGACATATGAATGGGACTTTGGAGAAGGAGCAACACCTGGTAGTTCTACAGCTGAAAATCCAATTGGAATTTCTTATTACACCAGTGGGACTAAAGATGTTCTATTAACTATTAGTAATGGAAGCTGCTCAAATTCTTCTTCACAAACTATTACAATATACGATACACCTGAATCAGATTTTGCTAATACAAGTCCTCAATGTATAAACCTAGGAGTAGATTTTACAAATACTTGTACATCTACAGATGTTACGTTTGCTTGGGATTTTGGTGCTGATGCTACACCAGCAACAAGTACTGATGAAAATCCAATGGGAGTTATATATACTACAGCAGGAAATAAAGTAGTAGAATTAGTAACAACTAATACAATTACAGGTTGTTCAGATATGTCTACTACCACAATAAATATTCAGGAGACACCTGTTGCAAGCTTCACTCATACAGATTCATTGTGTCTAAGTGCAACTTATAGCTTTACAAATACAGGAAGTACAGGAACAAATTTATATTATACTTGGGATTTTGGTGAGGATGCAATTCCTCCAACAGCAAATGCTGAAAACACAACAGGAGTTTATTATACAACAAGCGGTTGGAAATATGTTAGTTTTACTATCGGAAATTCTAATTGTTCAAACACAATTATTGATTCAGTTTATGTATATGATACTCCAGATGCTGATTTTGCTAGCACAGCACCTGAGTGCTCAGGCTTACCTGTAAACTTTACTAATACAGGTGATGATGTAAATGTTACTTATGAATGGGACTTTGGCGCAAATGCAAGTCCGGCTACATCTACAGATGAAGATCCACAAAATGTAGTATATGATATGCATGGTACTAAAGAAGTTCAATTAGTAATTACTCACGGTATAACATCATGTACTGACACTGTTACACATACAATTACAATAAATGAAACACCTACCGCAAGTTTTAGTTCAACTGCACCAGTTTGTGGTGACGAAGGTGTTGATTTTTCAAATACCGGAAGTTCAGGTAGTAATTGGACATACAGTTGGGACTTTGGAGAAAATTCACAGCCTTCAAGTTCTTCAGCGGAAAACCCAACAACAGTTACATATACTCAAGGCGGTTCAAAATCAATAACACTAAATATTACAAATGGTGTTTGTTCAAATTCACATACCGAATCAATTGAAGTATTTGAATTTCCTGAAATTAACGCAGGTAACGACACAACTATTTGTGCAGATGCAAGTTTGTTATTAGGAAGTCCTGAAGAGGTTGGATTTACATATTTATGGTTCCCAAGCTCAACTTTAGACTTCGATACTGTTGCACAACCTTTAGCTAGTCCTGAAGCACAGATTTCTAATTATATTTTAGTGGTAACAGACGCCGCAGGATGTATGTCACAAGATACTATTATTGTAACTATGTTACCATCAGCAATTGCAAATGCAGGACCTGATTATGATATATGTAGTGGAGACAGTATTCAAATTGGAACTGGTCTCCTTGAAGGACAAATGTATTTTTGGTCTCCGGTAGAAGGAGTAGGAGATACTTTAGCTCCAAACCCATATGTTACTCCAGCGCAAACAACAGTTTATACATTAAATACATACTATCCTGGATGTGATACTCTAACAGACCAAGTTTTTGTAAATGTACATCAAATGCCGGATGTTCATGCTACAAGCTTTGTAGATCAAGATACAATAGAAATTGCAGAAGGTGAACAAATTGAACTTATAGTAACAGGAGCTATTCAATATGAATGGTCACCTGCAGAGTCACTTAGCAATTAATGGGTGTTTAATCCTGTTGCTTATCCAGACAGTACTACCGTTTATGTTGTTATCGGAACTGACCTTTATGGATGTGTTGGTACTGATAGTATAACAATCATGGTTAATGTGCCAGGAGTTTATATTCCTAACGCATTTACACCAAATAATGACGGTAGAAACGATAAGTTTTATATCCGAGGAAAGGGAACACAAAGTTTCCAATTGGATATCTTTGACAGAAATGGAAACCTAATTTATCATACAACAAATCCTGATGACGGATGGGATGGCACCATTCAAGGAACTGGTAAAAAAGTAGCCTCAGGCGCTTATGTTTATCACACAAAAGGAGTTTTCACAGATGGTGAAAAATTCAACGAATCAGGAATGGTAAATTTAATTAGATAAATTATATAGGTAAAATTTTAAAAATTAAGATTATGAAAAAAATAATAATTATAACACTCGGATTACTGTTAAGCTGGTCAGTTTTTGCACAGGATGTGCGTTTCTCACAACCATATTCTGCTCCATTAAAAGTTAATCCTGCAATTATGGGAGCTGATAACAGTATAAATGCTAAATTAAATTATCGTTCTCAATGGGCAGGTATTGACAATGGATATAAAACAGCTTCATTAACATTTTTTATGCCTGTTTACGAGCAGGGAGATGGTAATAATCTAAGTGCTGGTCTATTCGCAATGAATGACCAAGCAGGAGCTTTCCATCATATCGAGGTAATGATTGCGCCAAATTATAATTTACGTTTAACAGAAAGCGGTCATTTTTTAAGTGTGTCACTTTATGGAGGATTTAATCAGAAATATCTTGATGTGTAAGGTTTAACTTTTGATGATCAATATTCAGCAGGTATTTATACTGCATCAAACCCAACAAGTGAAAATATTATGTATGAATCAAAGTTCTTCTTTGATGCTGGTTTAGGACTAATGTGGTTTTATCAACCTGATGATGGTAATATTAACGCATTTGCCGGATTTTCAGCATTCCATATGGTAGCACCAAATGAAAGTTTTATGGAAGACGAAGGTCCATTATATACTAAAATGTCCACACAAGCAGGTATTAAAATTACACCTGAAGGTAGTGCTGTTAGCTTTATGCCTAATGTAATAGCAAATTCACAAAACGGAATTTACGAATTGGCAACAGGATTATATGCAAATTACACATTTGAAGAAGACTTTCTTGTAAGAATAGGAACATGGTATCGTGCTCAAAATACAGTTGCCTTCCTACTAGGCTTCCAATGGACTAATTATTATATTGGTTATTCTTATGACCTGCCGGGCACAAGTCTTAGTACTGTCGCATCAGGAGCAAATACACACGAGATTAGTCTCGGATACTATTTTAATTCGGAAGATGAATTCCGCAAATTATTTTAAAATATCGCATATGAGCAAATTTAAATATATAATATTGACATTTAGCCTGTTCCTTGTGGCCTGTATACCATTAAAGGCCCAGCTAGTCATTCAAGATATACTTACTGACGTGGAATTAGTTCAGCAAGTACTTCTTGGAGATGGTGTTCAGGTTTATAATATAAGTTCTACAGCCTCACCTGGTTCAATTGGTGAGTTTGATACAGGAATTGGAGACCCTTCAGTTCCAATGTCAAGTGGTATTATAATGTCAACAGGAGATATCTTTGATGCTCCGGGACCAAACCTCGCTGGTGGTACGAGTTCTAATAATGGAACAGCCGGAGATACAGATATTGAGGCAATTATTGGTATTAATACTAATGATGCTGCAGTAATAGAGTTTGACTTTAAGTCCCCAGCAGATACAGTAATGTTTAATTACATTTTTGCATCAGAAGAGTACAGAGAATATGTTTGCAACTTTAATGATGCTTTTGCATTTCTTTTAACGGGACCCAATCCTTTAGGTGGAACTTATACAGATTATAATATTGCACTAGTACCTGGAACTTCTACTGAAGTTGCTATTGCAACAGTTAATAATGGTGACTCAAACAGTACATGTCCTGAAGAAAACTCAAATTCGGGCTATTACGTAGACAACACAGGTGGAATATTTGTTGAGTATGATGGTTTAACACAAATGTTTACAGCTATGGCAATAGTTGAACCATGTGAAGAATATCATATTAAGCTAGTTATTGCTGATGCTCTTGATTCTTCTTATGATTCTGCTGTATTTCTTGAGGCAAATAGTTTTGGAGCAGATGTTGATACTCTGGTTCCTGAATTTGTTTATACTCAACCCGGCTGTACAGAAGAAGATATTGATTTTGTTAATGCCGGACCATCAGGATATGGTGTTACATATGAATGGACTTTTTATGGTAGTGCATCTATTGCTAGTTCTACAGATGAAAATCCGAGTGTAAGTTGGTCAACACCAGGCTTACATCAGGTTGATCTTGAAATTGTAATTAACTGTGGAATGGACTCTGCAACTGTTACTCATTATGTTAATATACAAGAACGTCCGGACGCTGATTTCACATTCATGAATGATGTTTGCGAGGATAATACAGTGCAATTTACGAATACCGGTTCAACAGGAAGTGAATATACACATGAGTGGATATTTACTACAGATGCAGAGCAACAAGTTTCATATGCAGAAAACCCTTTTGTGGTTTTTGAAACATCTGGCTTAAAACCTGTTAAACACATTGTTTCAAATGATTATTGTACTCAGATTTTTTATGATACAATAAATATTGTATCCGGGCCTGAGGTGTCATTTTCGCATACAGGACCAATTTGCGTCAATCAAACAATTGATTTCTTTAACACTGGTACAACAGGAGGTGGAATGACATATAGCTGGGTATTTGACCCGGATGCAAGTCCATCGTCTAGTACTGATGAAAATCCTGCAGGAGTAAGTTTTGCTACTGCTGGTGATAAAACTATTACGTTTACTATTACTGATTCTGGAAGTGGATGTCCTAATACAGTTGTACAAAACATAGCTGTAGTTGAGGCTCCTGTTGCTGATTTTACATTTGTTGACAATCCATGTGTTGGTGCTGGAATTGTATTTTCAAATGCTGGTAGTTCAGGTACAGAATACACATATCTTTGGGATTTTGGAACCAGTGCCAGTCCACAAAATTCAACGGCTGAAAACCCCGGAGTTGTCCAATTTGATGAAGATGGTGCTCAGACAATATCTTTAACCGTATCTAACGGTGCATGTAGCGATAATACTTCACAAGTTGTTACTGTTGCAAATTCACCTGCTCCTGATATATCATTCAGTAGTACAGCACCTCAATGTGAAGGCGAATCAATTGACTTTAGTTTCGATGCAGACCCAACAGGCTTAGACTTTGACTGGGACTTTGGAATTAATGGCTCGCCAGGAACATCGACAGATTCAGATCCTACTGGTATAACATTTTCAACTGGAGGAGTTCAAATAATTACATTAATGGTTACTGATCAGGTTTCAGGATGTACTAATACAGAGACTCAGACAATTAATATTTTTGAAACTCCGGTTGCGGACTTTAGTTTTACAGATTCTGTTTGTCTTGGTGCATTAGTTGATTTTACAAATGAAGGCGCAAGTGGTCAGGATATTTCTTACGCATGGGATTTTGGAGCAGATGCAACACCAGGTTCATCTGTAATTGAAAATCAAACAGGAGTTGAATTTAATACTACTGGCGATCATATTATTACTTTGAGTGTATCATCACCAAATTGTGTATCAAGTTATACTGATACTATTTTTATAAAAAATTCACCTGCGCCATAACTAGATTTCTCATCAACAAGCCCAGTTTGTGCTGAAAGTGATATAACATTTAATGTTTTAGATTATGATCCTGCATTAGACTATTCATGGGACTTTGGTGCTGATGCAACACCAACAACAGCAAATGGTGAAAGTCCAACTATTATTTTCAATACAGGAGGAGTAATGAATGTACAGTTATATGCAATCGACCCTGTTACAGGTTGTGATAATTATACCGAAGAAACAGTTGTTGTATATACATTACAAAATGTAAGCTTCACATCTACAGCGCCGGTTTGTGATGGAGATAATGTTACTTTTACAAATACAGGTGATAGTGGAATGGAATTTTCCTATGCATGGGACTTTGGAGCAGATGCTACACCCGCAGTTTCTAGCGCTGAAAACCCATCATCAGTTAAATATTCATCAGGTGGCGATAAAGAAGTTACTTTTACAATAACGTCTAATAACTGTACGATGACAGTAACTCAAACTATCGAAATATATGACAGCCCTGTTGCAGATTTTACTACTGATGCTCCACAATGTGAGGATATTCCTATTCAAATGCACAATTTGTCAGAAGTTAATGGCAGTGTAACATATAACTGGTATTTTGATACTGATGCATCTATGACTAGTTCTAATGATGAAAATCCAATAGTATCTTATGTGGGAACAGGAACGCATATAATTAGTCTAAGTGTTTATAACTCGACAACTGGGTGTTCGGATTCTACTAGTGGAATAATAACAATTCATGAAGTTCCAGATGCTGATTTCTCTTCAAATGCTCCTTTGTGTCCTGATGAGCCATTTAACTTTATCAATGAAGGAAGCACCGGAGGTTATTTTTCTTTTACTTGGAGTTTTGGTAGATATGGAATCCCTTCATCATCTTTAGCGGAAAATCCAACTGGAATAACTTTCTCACAAGGTGGGCCACAGGATATAATTTTAACGGTATCTAACAACCACTGTAGTAATTCTGCTTATCAGACTATTGACGTTTTTGAATCTCCATTAGCTGATGCAGGACCAGATACTACTATTTGTGCAAACAGATCATTGTTGCTAGGGACTCCTGCAATTGATGGCTTATCATATTTTTGGACTCCTTCTACATATTTAGATGATAATACTGCTGCACAACCTATTGCTAGTCCAATTGCTGAGTTCACAAACTTCTTATTGACAGTAACAGATGATATTACTGGATGTACGAGTATGGACTCAATAAGAATAACAATGTTACCTACAGCTATTGCAAATGCAGGACAAGATGTTAGCATATGTATGAACGGAACAGTACAATTAGGAGTAGGCGAGATTCAAGGTCAGTCATACTTGTGGTCACCAACTACAGGAATGACAGATTCAACAATCTCAAATCCTGATGTCACTTTGTCTGAAAGTACACTATTCACACTAAGCGTCTCATATTATGGCTGTGATACCGTTACTGATGAAGTCATGGTTAATGTGTTTGATTCACCGGTAATTTCAGCAGGACCTGATCAAACTATTGTTGCAGGAGAACAAACATATCTTAATGCAACAGGAGGTGTAGGATACACATGGTCTCCTGATGAATTCATCGACAATCCAAATATTGCAAATCCTTTGGTAAATCCAGATGATACAATCACCTACGTTGTAATTGGATACGATGTTCATGGATGTATGGGAACTGACTCTGTAACAGTTTATGTAACAGAACCACAGTTCTATATTCCTAATTCATTTACACCTAATAATGATGGACTAAATGATGTGTTTTATGTAAGAGGCAGACCTCTTGAAGATTTTAAACTACAAATCATAAATAGGTTGAATCAATCGATCTTTATTACAAAGAACTATTACGAAGGATGGGATGGAACAGTGCAAAATTATGGTTCTGAATGTCCTGAAGGTGCTTATATTTACATAATTACAGGGGTTAACGAAGAAGGAGAAGATGTTGTCGAAACCGGAATTGTAAATCTTATTAGATAAATATGTAAACTTTAATATTTAACCGCCTCTGAATAGAGGCGGTTTTTTTATTTAAAAATGGTGAGGTTTTTGTGAGATTACCATTTTTTTCAAAATCTTTTATAAATTTACATTTCAAACCCTGATAATGATGAAAAAGAATTACACGTTTCTTATTGTATTGCTTATAATTTTAATTAGTGACCTTACTTTAGCTCAGGATGTTCGAATTATTCCTCCTGTGGGTCACACAGGTCAAATAACAGATGTTGATATGTCTGCTGATGGAAGGTATATTGTAAGTTCATCAGTCGATAAAACAATTATACTATGGGATTATATAACAGGCAGACAGATAATAAAATTTTCCGGAAAAGATTATGGTGCAACATGTTGTGTTTTTGATGACAAGCATAAAATAATATATTCTGCAGGATGGGATGGAAAGATAAGAGAATGGGATTTAAAAGAACTTAAACAAACCGCAGAATGGCAAGCATATAGTAATGGAGTAAATAATATTGATCTATTACCTAAATAAAGAAACATTGTTTCGATTGGTAAGGATGGTATTCTAAAAATATGGAAAGCAAAAAATGGGACACTTATAAAAGAGATGAAAATTTCAGATTATGCATGTGATGCAATTGCTACAAGTGAGAAAAATAACTTATTGGCAATAGGTGATCAGGGCGGAAATCTTATTTTAATAGATACAAAATCTCTTGAAATTATTCAAAAAATTAAACTTCACGATTCATTTATTACATCTTTAAGTTTTAGTAAAAATGGTAAAATATTAGCATCTGGATCATACGATTACAAAATTAAAGTTGTCGATACTGAGGACTTTAATATACTTTATGATTTTAATGAAGATTATCAGATGTGGACAGAAGTTTCTGTATCACCTGATGCTGAAAAAATGACAGCTTTAAGCATGAATGGGTTTCTTTATGAGTGGAATCTTGAGACTGGCGAAAAAATATACAAGAAAACCACCGGTTTTCAAATGGGAACAGCTCTTGTGTACAATATAGATGCATCAGAGATTATTGCATGTGGAGCATCAAATAAAATTAGTGTTTTCAGATCTTTACAAGGGGTTGAAATTAAATCGTTTGCTAATTATACCAGTCCGGTTGAAGGAATTGATGTTATTGATGAAAATTTGCTTATAGGAAGCGCTAGTTGGGATTCAAGACTTAGACTGTTCGATATGTATAAATGTCGTCTCTCTAATTCTATATTTATAGATAATCAAATTTTAACAGACCTTTTTATTTCCCGGGCTAAAAATGATACTTATATTTCATCTATGGGTTGGAAGATTCATAATTTAAAGATAAAAGAAGATATTTTATCAGAATATATTGATGCAGGAACTTCAGTAAACTCACTATCATTGTCTGATAATGAAAATTATCTTGCAATAGCCGGTAATGACAGTCTTATTAAAGTATATGAAACAGATAATACATCACCTATATTCAAAGTTCAACATCGTGATAATGTAATGGATGTTTGCTTCAATCATAAAGGAGATTTTGTTTTTTCTGTTGGACGAGACTCAATTTTAAATATTACAAATGTTTTTGATCCTGATGAGAACTATAATATTAAATTAAAATCTAAAGCAGAATCAGTTGCTGTAACAAGTGATGATAAGTTTCTTGCTGTAGGATTATGGACAGGTGATATTGCAATTTGTAATATAGAAAAAAAACTAGTGGTTAAGTATATTAAACCACATAATTGGATAGTTTCTGCCTTAGAATTTAGTCCTGTAAATGATTATATATTATCAGCATCCTGGGATAAAAATCTTGTTTTAACTGACTGGGAAAATGAAATTGAAGCAGCAAGATATACAGGGCACACAGGCAGTATTACATCAGTTAAATATAACCCGGATGGTAAATATGTAATTTCAGGTGGATGGGATAGCCAAATTAAAATTTTGGACTCAAGAGCCCTAGAAGAGATTTGTACAATTATCCCGGTTGATGAAGAAGACTATTTAATACTTACTCCTGAGATGTATTACATGGGTACAAGTGATGCCGCTAAAAAAGTAAGTTTTGCAGATGGTCTGCATACATATAGTTTTGAACAATTCGACCTACAATATAACCGACCTGATAAAGTTATTGAAAGTCTCCCATTTGCAGATAAACAACTGATTCCTCTGTATAAAAAAGCCCATGAAAAAAGGATGTTGAAAATTGGTTTTAACGGAGATTTCTTTGATAAGACATTTAATGCTCCGGAGGTTGAAATCAAGAATTTTAAGAAAATAGATTTCTATACAAGTAAAAATACTGTTGATATCGACATCCTAGCCTCAGACTCTATTTATCACATTGATAGATATAATATTTTTGTAAACGGCGTTTCCGTATTTGGGAGTAATGGCAAAAACACAAGAAAAGACAATAAAAATGAGATTACCATTAGAGAAAAGATTAATTTAAGTGAGGGTATGAATTATATTGAAGTCTCAGCCATGAACACTCAGGGTATTGAAAGCTTGAGAAAAAGTGTTGAAGTCTATTATTCTCCTGAAACAGAGATTCAAAGGAATCTTTATGTTATATCAATGGCAGTTGCAGAATATGATAATACCGATTATAATCTTAATTATACTATAAACGATGGTAGGGCGATAGTAAATACATTTAAAGAACTTGAGCCTGAATATAATGTCATAATTGATACTCTGTTTGGAAAAGATTGTACACGTGACAATTTTAATTCATTAAAAGAAAAATTAAACAATACAAACGTTGATGATATTGTAATTATTCATTTTTCAGGTCATGGGTTACTTGATTCTGAAGGTGATTTTTATTTTGCAACTTATGATGTGGATTTTTCCAATCCATCTGTGAATGGTTTGGAATACGATTTAATTGAAGGTGTTATGGATGGGATACCTGCTCGAAATAAACTGGTTTTACTTGACGCATGTCATTCAGGAGAACTGGATGAAGAGATACAATTAGAAACAAATGAGCGTACAGATGTCTCGGAAACAGCACAGCAAGCCCTTGCTGCGAAAGGTGTTGTTATGTATAATGTACCAACAGTAGGAGATAATGATATTTTAGACAATTCATTTGATTTAATGATGAATTATTTTGCTGATGTAAGAAAGGGTACAGGGGCAGTAGTTATATCAGCCGCAACAGGTTCAGGTTTTGCTCTTGAAATCAGCAAGCTAAAACACGGAGTCTTTACCTATGTATTGTTAAAAGCTCTGCATGATAAACTCGCTGACGCAAATCAGGATGGCGAAATAACAGTTAGCTAACTACGAGAATATATTTTTGAGAATGTTGTGGAAATAAGCGAAGGATATCAGAAACCTACAACTAGAAAAGATAATTTGATGAATAATTTTGTTATTTACATATAAACATATATTCCATATTTAAATTCTTCTTCTTTTATAATAATCTTAAATGTTCAGATATTTTATTAAATTTGCTTTAGTAATCAAAGGAAGTCTGTTATGGATAAAAAATTGACACAAAGAATCTTTATATTCATTATTCTATGTGCTGGAATGTATTTTGGAACCTCTTGTTCACACACTTATTATCATGCTCCATCACACAATGTTCCTTTATTTAAAGAAAAAAACGAATTTAGCTTATTGGTTTCTGATATTTCACAAATAGTAAATGAAGTAGAAGTTCAGGGAGCGTATTCAGTAACAGATGAAGCTGCCATTGCAGCGAACTTAATGATTAGACCTGGAATACAGTATTTTGACCTAGCCGGAGGATTTTATAAGCCTATGGGTGATGAATATATTTTTGAGATATTTGGTGGAGGCGGTATATATAACCAGAATCATTCCTACACAGACATGGAATACAATAGTAATTTAAATATTTTAATCCCTGTACAATACGGCAGTGCAAATATAACATCATTTAGGTCATACATACAACCATCCTGGGGTGTGACAGGTGAGATTATTGATATGGCAATATCTCCACGAGTAAGTTATTTCAATATTTATTCTGTTGAAAATAATATTACAGATACCATTGTTGGCACATACGGTTATGATCAAAGTAGAATAGTAAACTTAATGGAAGCTAAGCGACATTATTTGTTTTTTGAACCTGCAGCAACCATGAGGGTAGGTTGGAAGTACATTAAGATTCAAGTTCAGTACTCATATACATTACCATTGGGATATTGCAATTTCGATTATTCTGCATCAAATCTCTCATTTGGTGTATATTTTAATTTTTCGAGAGCTTATTTTGATAGAAAGAAGGTATAGGCAATATTTTCCTTATTTACAATATTTTATAATTTTCTTTAATGACCTAGGATATCCTAATTCTTCTGCTTTTTGTGCATCCTGACAGGCAAAATCAAAATTCTTATCATCAATATAGGCCAAAGCTCTGAAATAATATGCCTCGTAATCTGTTTCATTTAAGTAGATGCTCATTGTAAAATCATCAATTGCATATTTTGGGTTACCTAATTTATAATAGCATAAGCCTCTATTGAAATATGCAAACTGACTTGAACTATCGTGATTTATTACATACGTAAAATCTTCAATTGCTTCTTTAAATTTTTTGATTTCCATTAGCTCAAAACCTCTAGTTTCGTAAGCATAATAGCTATCTGGGGCATTTTCTATGACAATATTCAAATCTGCAATTGACTTTTTATGTTTACCCATCAAAGCGTAACAACTTGCTCTATTAATAATTGCAAAATCATAATCGGCATCATAATCTATAACCTTATTAAAGCATTTTACTGCTTTCTTATAATTTCCTTCTACAACGAGATTACATCCGTCAATAAATAGCTGATCGATATCCTCTTGAGAAAAAACAAATGTAGTGCTAAGTAGAAATATAAATAATAAACTTGTAATGTATTTAATCATAATTATCGTGGTGTTATTACGTATAAACAAAGATTTACCAGTTTTTCCAGCGTTTTTTCATAGTCTTCAACTTCACTACCTCCAAATAAAGGAATTTCAAGACTGATTAGTACTAAAAGTAATGTTTTTGCAGTATGTTCAATGTCATCAACAGAGAAATCACCAGTTTTATTACCTTCATGCAATAAAGCGGATAGGACTTTTAATTCAATTATATCGAATTCTTTTCTATTTTTCTTTATACTGTGCAAATGTTCATGCAAGTCGTATCTTAATGAGGAGTAGTAATTACTAATATTTGCTAAATAACTCATTCTTTTACGAATGTATGCAAACATTTTGTCAATAGGTCTGGTTTCCTGGTTTATTGCATCAATTAGTTCCTCTTGCATTTTAGCAGCCTCACGCCTAATTAATTCATTAAAGACTTCTTCTTTATTTTTAAAATAGTAATATAGTCCTGTCTTACTTACATTAGTAAAGGCTGCAATATCATCAAGAGTCGTTTTTTTATAACCAAATTTACTAAATGCTTTGCTTGCTGCATCAATTATATTATCTCTGATATCATCTTTGTTCATAATCTTGATTTTATTCTCCAATAATTTTCACCAATACTTTCTTTTTACGCATTCCGTCAAACTCGCCATAAAATATCTGTTCCCAAGGGCCAAAGTCAAGCTGGCCGTCTGTAATTGCGACTACAACTTCACGTCCCATAATTGTTCTTTTTAGATGAGCATCTCCATTGTCCTCATATGTATTATGCCTGTATCTATCGTGTGGTTTTTCCGGTGCTAAGCCTTCTAACCATTCTTCAAAATCCTGATGTAATCCAGGCTCATCGTCATTTATAAAAACGCTAGCAGTAATATGCATTGCATTTACAAGGCAAAAACCTTCTTTGATACCGCTTTCACTCAAACATTCGTTAACATGAGGAGTTATATTTATTAGTTGTCTACGATGTGGTATTTCAAACAATAGTAATTTTCTGTATGATTTCATAATATTCTGTTTTTATAATTACATTGAAATTAGTTCTTCAATGATACTATCTATATTATTTTGTAATTCTATTGTTTTATTCTTGTACTCATCAATGCTGTCAATCTTATCATGAACAGATACATAAAACTTTATTTTTGGTTCAGTACCTGAATGTCTCACAGTGATTTTTGAACCGTCAATCAGGTCAAATTGTAATACATTTGATTTTTGCAACATTATATCGTATCGTAAATCACTAATTTTATCAAAGGTTTTACCTTTTTCAAAGTCATGAACCATAATAACACGTTGTCCATTAATAGATTCCGGTGTTTGGTTTCTGAATTTATCCATCATAGATTTAATCTCTTCCAGCCCTGATTTTCCTTTCTTTGTTAATGACTTCAATCCTTCGATATAATAACCAAACTTAACATATATATCAATAAGTATTTCGTCTAAAGTCTTATTCTGGAGTTTTGCCCAGCTAGCGGCCTCAGCTATTAAAAGACATGACATTACAGCATCTTTATCGCGAACAAACTCTCCGGCAAGGAAGCCATAGCTTTCTTCGCCACCGCCTATGAAAGTAGTTTTTCCATAGTTCTTTTCAATAATATCCGCAATGTATTTAAATCCGGTAAGAACATCATAGGATTTTACATTATAATAATCTGCAATCTCAGTAAGCAACTCAGTGGTTACAATTGTTTTTACTATATATTCTTTACCTTTTAGTTTTCCTTTTTTATTCCATTGTTCAAGTAAATAATATATTAAAATCGATGCTGTTTGATTTCCATTAAGAAGTAAATACTCGTCATCTTTTTTTCTTACGACAATTCCTAATCTATCACCATCAGGATCAGTTCCCATAACTATATCAGCACCAATTGATTTTGCTTTTTCAATCGCCATTGCAAGTGCAGCAGATTCTTCCTGATTTGGAGATTGTACTGTCGGGAAATTACCATCAGGAACTGCTTGCTCTTCAACAATATTTATATCTTCAAAACCAGCTTTTCTAAGAGCCATTGGTAAAATTTCAACAGTTGAACCGTGAATAGGAGTGAAAACTATTTTTAAATTAGCTGCTTTTATAGATTCAGGATTCAGGCAAACTTTTGTGAGTTTATCAGTGTAAATATCATCTATATCTTTACCGACATACTTTACATTCTTTAAATCATCATCAAATTTTACATCAGCGACATCAGTAATGCTTCTCACTCGGTCAATAATATTTTTATCATGAGGTGAGATAATCTGTCCACCGTCTTGCCAATAAACTTTATACCCGTTATATTCTTTTGGGTTGTGAGATGCAGTAATAACAACGCCTGAATGGCAATTTAAATGCCTTATAGTAAATGATAGTTCTGGGGTTGGTCTTAGACTATCAAATAAATATACTTCAATGCCATTTGCAGAAAATACAGAAGCAGTAATTTTAGCAAAATATTCACTATTATTTCTACAATCGTATGCAATAGCACATTTTATCTTTTCTCCTTTGAAATTCTCAAGCAGATAATTACTTAATCCTTGAGTAGCAATTCCTACAGTATACTTATTCATACGATTAGTTCCGGTTCCCATTATTCCTCTTAAGCCACCTGTCCCAAATTCAAGATCCTTATAAAATGATTCAGTAAGTAATTCCTGATCATTATCTATCATATTCTTAACATCTGCACGTGTTTCTGCATCAAAAATATCAGTCAACCAATATTTGGCTTTTTCTTGAATATTACTCATAAAATTAATTTTGAGGTAAAGTTACAAAAAAGGAATTGAAAACATGTGTTCTAAGTATTAACAATCTTGCTTATTAATTTTAAAATCGTACAAACATTGTACAAGCGCGACTCCGTTCGCGTTTGTATATTTTACCACACATCTAAAATAATACTAAAACTTTATTATTTTTGCATTAAATAAAAATCAACCTGATTAAGGCAAAAAGGTTTCTTATATACTTATATTACCTGCTGTTTTGGCTTTTTTTCTTTGAGATATCTCGTGTATATTTTATTCTATTCAACCTGAAAGATTCCGGTGATGCTGGATTTTGGGATTTATGTGCAACATTTATTCACGGATTCCGACTTGATGCCTCAATGGTGAGTTATATTGGTTTCTTTGTAATCCCGATTTTTATAATTAGCGCTTTCTTTAAGTCACATAAGGTTCTTAAAATATCTCTAGATATTTTTACCGTAATTTTACTTGCAGTTTTTTCTTTAATCGTTATTGGAGATGCCGAAGTGTATCAATACTGGGGATTTAGATTAGATGATACACCATTACAGTATATGAATACTCCAGGTTTGATGAAAGCCTCAACAAGTAATTGGCGTTTGGTATTTTTAACATTTCTTTATCTTGATCTTGCAGGTGGAATGTTCTGGATTTATTACCTTGTTATAGGAAAGGAAATTAAAAAGATTATACCTGAGAAATTCTGGGCGACACTATATCTTGTTATTGCCGGACTTTTAATTATCCCAATACGTGGTGGAATTGGAATAATACCTATAAATGCTGGTAGTGCATATTTCTCAGATAATATGTTCCTGAATCATGCTGCAATAAATGTTGTATGGAACAGCGGAACTAGTTTATTTGCAGACGAAATCGATTACGAACTCTACAATTATTTTGAGGAAGAAGAACTTGAGAAGTATTTTGCAAAAGCTTTTGAATCACCTGACTCTGTTATTAAAGTAATCGACAGACCACCAAAAAAGATTATTATTGTTGTTATGGAGAGCTTTACTGCAAATGCAATAAAAATTGATAATCCTGATAAGAGTGTGACAAAAAAGCTTCTTGAATGGAGCGATAAAGGGATTATGTTTAGTAATTGCTATGCAAATGGAGACAGAAGTGAAAAGGGAATTGTTGCAATTTTTAGTTCAGTTCCTCCATTACCAGGCTATTCGGTTATGAAAGACCTTAAGAGATCAAGAAATCTACCTTCATTTATTTCAAAATTGGTCGATAATGTCTATCATTCATCATTTTATTATGGTGGGGATGTGAATTTCTCCAATATGAATTCTTATTTAAAACATGCAGGTTTTCAAAAGATAATATCTCAGAATAACCTTGAGATGGATTGTGTAGAAACTAAATGGGGCTATCATGATGAATGCATGTTTAATCAATTATTCAATGATATAAGAGCAACAGAAGACTCCTCAGTTTTTGCATTATTTACACTTAGCAGTCATGAGCCGTATGATGTTCCTGTACAAGGCCCCTATGGGCATAAAACCCAAACGGAAAAATGCAACAATTCTTATTATTATACAGACTCTTGTCTTAATTATTTTCTTACAAAACTAGAAAATTCACCAGAGTGGGATAGTTCACTTGTAATTCTAATTTCAGACCATGGAACCAGATATGGAAATATTGAAGTTTGGGATAGACCGAAGTTTCATATTCATATGTTATGGACAGGAGGTGCAATAACCTGTAAACCATTTGTATATGATATGACTGTAGAACAAGCTGATTTAAGTGCAACACTTTTAGCTCAATTAAATATTGATCATCAGGAATTCATTTTTAGTGAGGACGTATTTAGCAAATATGTTCCTAATGCTTTTTATGCTTTTAATCATGGATATGCTCTTGTTAAAGGTCCGCGGTGGGTTCTTTATGATATTAATAAAAATGATGTATTGTACAGAGGCTGGGATTCCGAAAAGCTCGATAATGCCACAAAAGCTTATGCGCAAAAGCTGGCAATTTATTATAAATCTCTGGGAGAGTAAAATTGATTATTGAAGATTTGTGGGTTATGAGAAGATTTTCATTTTTGATTCTAATTTTAAGCTTTATTACCATAATAGTCAATGCTCAAAAAAATATTGATTCAACATCAATGGTATTAAAAGTTTATCAGCTTGGAGAGATAATTATTTCGGAGAGTGCTATCAATCAAACTGTTTTTAAGAAAGATATGCAGAAGCTTAATGCTGGTAATGTAGCTTCATCAATATCAATGTTGCCATCAGTTACTCTCGTAAATTCTGGTGCAAGAAATGAAACAACCGTATTTTTACGAGGTTTTGACCTAAGAAGTGTGCCTGTGTTTGCTGATGGTATTCCTGTTTATGTACCTTATGATGGCTATGTTGACTTGGGACGTTTTACTAATAGTGATTTATCAAAAATTGAAGTCTCAAAAGGATATTCCTCGATATTGTACGGTGCAAATACAATAGGAGGTGCAATAAACATGATAAGCTCCAAACCTCTTAAAAAGCTTGAATTTGAGTTAACAGCAGGAGCATTTAGTGGAAAAGCTTATAATACAAATTTGTCAGTTGGTAGCAATCTTGGTAAGGTGTATTTTCAAGGAAGCTTTTCACGAATTAGTAGGGAATACTATTCTCTATCAAAAGATTTTGATACTTGCATAAATGAAACTGATTATATTCGTGACAATTCATACAGATTAGATAATAAAGTTAGTGTGAAAGTCGGGTTTACTCCAAACGAAAATGATGAATATTCTATTAATTATATCTATCAGCATGGAGAAAAAGGAAATCCTGTTTATCTGGGAACTGATGAAAATATTAGAATCCGTTACTGGCAATGGCCTCGTTGGGATAAACAAAGCATCTATTTCATTTCTAAAACCCGTTTAGGAAAATTATCATATTTAAAAACCAGAGTATTTTATGATAAATTCATAAATGTTTTAAAGTCCTATGATGATGATACATATTTAACTCAAATGCGTCCATATGCTTTTACAAGCAATTATAATGATTATTCATATGGTGCTTCTTTTGAGACCGGTACAGAGTATTTAAAAAACAATTTATTCAAGATTGCTGGGCATTACAAATACGATATGCATCGCGAAAATAATGATGGTGAACCAGTTCGTCATTTCGCTGATAATACATTATCAATTGGGATAGAGGATGTTTTTACTCCATTTTCAAAACTTAAAATAATACCCGGAATCAGCTATAACATAATAAATAGTGTTATTGCTGAAGATTATGACTCAAATAATGATGCAATTTCAAATTATCCTGCAAATAGTAACTCAGCAACAAACATGCAGGTAGCAACTTATTATCAATTTAACGATAAAATTAATCTGAGCATAACAGGGGCTTATAAAACCCGTTTTGCAACAATGAAAGATCGATATTCGTACAGATTGGGTATTGCTATTCCTAATCCAGACCTTATTGCTGAGACAGCAATGAATTATGAAATTTCTTCTAAAATCCGTTTTGCAGATAAAATATCCATACAACCTGCAATTTTCTATTCACACATTAATAACACAATCCAGATGGTTGATAATGTATTACCGGGCATATCTCAAATGCAAAATACAGGTGAATCTGAGTTTTATGGTGCTGATATTAGTGTGAATATTGAGATTTATAAAAACTTGATTTTGAACGCTAATTACTCTTATATTGAGCGTCAGAATATAAGTAATCCTGAAATTTTATTTACAGATGTTCCTAAACACAGTGTGTTTGCGTATGTTAACTACTCACCTGTTAAGAGTGTTGAGTTGACCTTTTCTAGTGTATATAATTCAGATAGATATAGTAATAGTGAGGGATTATTATCTCAAGAATTTGCCGTTTTTAATACAAATTTATCTTATGAATTTGCAAAATATTTTAAAGTAGAAACTGGTATTAAAAATATTTTAGACAAGAATTACACTTTAATGGAAGGATATCCGGAAGAAGGACGTAATTACTATTTCTCATTGACTTACACTTTAAAAAAATAAGGCCAGACTTTTAATCTGACCTTACAAACTTATTTTCAAAAAAACTTTTAATTTTAATTATTTGGTAGCTGAGCGACTTGTACTGAGCGCAGTCGAAGTAAGTCGAGACTACAAATGATCATCAAAATACCTGGAAACTATTCTCATTAAATGAATTCTGTCATAACCACGTACATTATGCTCATGTCCGGGATATACAAAATAATCAAGAAGAACCTTTTGCTCAACGCATTTCTGAACAAAATTTAAACTATGCTGCCAAACGACAACAGGGTCAGATGTTCCATGTATTAACATAAGACGTCCTTCAAGTTTGTCTACCTTATTTAATAGGTTATTTGCTTCATATCCTTCTGGATTTTCTTGAGGCATATCCATATATCTTTCACCATACATAATTTCATATAATTCCCAGTTGATAACCGGTCCGCCAGCAACACCAACTTTAAAAATATCTGCACAATCTGTCATTAGAGTAGTGGTCATAAAACCACCGTAACTCCAGCCATGAACACCAATTCTGTCCATATCAACATATCCAAGACTTTCTAAATAGTCAATTCCTGTAAGCTGATCCTGAACTTCAACGGTTCCTAATTGTCTATGGATAATATTTTCGAACTCAAAACCTCTATTAGCTGAGCCACGATTATCAAGTGTAAACATCACATAGCCTTTTTGAGCCATATAATATGCCCATCCACCACCGTTGAGCCATGAGTTTGTGATTAATTGTGCATGAGGTCCTCCATAAACATAAACAATTGCCGGATATTTCTTACTTGGATCAAAATCAGGAGGTGTAATAATACGATAATATAAATCAGTTTGTCCGTCATTTGCTTTTAAAGTACCTATTTTCATCTCGCCAAGTTTATATTCGGCAAGAGGATTTTCTGACTCTAATATTGTTGAGACTAACTTACCTTTTGTATCATATACTTTATAAGCATTTGGCATTGTTGTACTTGAGTAGTTATCAACGATATATGCTCCGTCAGGACTAACTGTTGCATCATGACTTCCGGCATCTTTTGTAACTCTAATCATAGCACCACTAGCAATATTAACTCGATATATATCAAAATCAATAGGTGTTTCTTTGTTTGCTTTAATAATTATGTCTTTTCCATCTTCTGTAAAACCATATACCTCAATCACTTCAAATTCCCCTTTTGTGATTTGAGAAATCTCATTTCCATTTGTATCATATAAATATAAATGTGAGTATCCATTCTTTATGGTCTGCCAAATAAATTTGCTAGCATCATTAGGTAAGAAAACCATTGGATGAAGTGGCTCTACATAAGTGTCATTTTTTTCTTCAAAAAGAGTTTTTACTAAATCACCTGTTTTAATATCATACTGATTTAGTTTCATATGGTTTTGTTCTCTATTTAATACAGCAATGTAAACCGATTTTTCATCAGGACTCCAAGCTATATTAGTTAGAAATTGCTCAACCGGCTCACCAGTATTGATATAATTTATTTTTCCATTTTCAACATTATATATACCTAATGTAACTTGTTCGCTATCCATTCCTGCCATACAATATTTTGTAGGCTCAACTTCAGCAACTCGCTTATCAGTATTTACAATAGGGTAGTCCGTTACCATCGATTCGTCTTTACGGTAAAAAGCAAGATAATTGCCATTCGGAGACCAGTATGTTCCTTTTTCAATACCAAACTCATTACGTGCAACAGTCTGGCCGAAAATAATATTCTGATCTCTTTCTGAGCTTACAGCCTTAATATTTCCGTTTGCATCCATTATTGAAAGATTATTACCAATTGTGTATGCTATTGTGCTATTTGCATCACACAAATCGACGTTCTCAACTTTTTCCGAAAGAGTATAATATTTAACTATTTCTGATGATTTGACATTAAACTCTACAATGTCGCTGGAATTATAAAATCTGATAATATCAGTACTTACCCATTCATATGATGGGAAATATCTCAATTTATCTTTTCCGGCAGCTTCAAGCACTTTATTAATATCATCATAAGTAATTATGATATTTGATTTCTTAAGATTATAGGTTTTTGCAACCAAAGCTGTATCATCAATATAGGTATATGTTTTTGTATCCGGACGGAATTCAATTCCTCTTACATATTCGGGATATATGTTTGTCCATACACCAACTACAGCATCGTCAATAGTCAGTTCTTTTGATTGTCCGAAAATTAGCTGGCTTGATAATATCAACAAACTAATTAGTATTAATCCAAGTCTTTTCATTATTTTTGAGTTTTATTTCATATTAAATCACTACTTTACAAAGATAAAGTTTAATGCTAAAACCGAATTACATATTGCTTATTATTTTTCCCATTTTAACTTTTTTTTATGATTGTGCAGATCAGTCTGAGACAAGTTTTACTGGAATGGAGATTAATAAAGAATGTGAATTTATAGCAAAAGAAAAGCCCGAAAGTAAGGCTGAGAAATGTCTTGAGAGAATGGGAATGGTAAAAATTACTGACTCATTACCACAAATATTGGTTGAACTTAAATACTCCACAACAGATAATTTTATTGGAATTGACTTTTACGGAGATATGGTAAACGCTTATGTTCAGTATGAATGCTTTCTTAAACTCAGAAATGCTTACAATATCCTTCAGACAATGAAACCAGGCTATACTTTTATTATTTATGATGCAGCACGAAGTCAGGAAGCTCAGCAATTAATGTGGGATTCAGTTGATGTTGCACCGGGTATAAAACATTGGTATGTTGCGAACCCTCAAAGCGGATCAATACATAACTATGGTATGGCTATAGATATAAGTATTGTTGATACTGCCGGAAATGTACTGGATATGGGAACAAAATTTGACTATTTTGGAGATTTGGCATATCCTGAAAAAACTGAACAGTTTTATAAAACCGGAGATTTAAGTGAAGAACAGTATCAAAATCGCCAACTACTTTTTAATATTATGTCTCAGGCATATCTATATGTTTCAAAAACAGAATGTTGGCACTATAGCGCAGCATCATTAAACTACTCAAAAGAGAAATATCAAAGATTTGTTTTAAATAATTGCATTGAGGAATGAAAATAAACGAAAATACACTATTACAAACCGGTTCAGATGCAAAATTATTTCATAATTTGATAAAAGACCGAAAAGCTATAATTGTTAGTGATGGTAATGTTTTTAATTTATATCCTGAGTTGTTTTTTGGTTATGAGCATGTCTTGATTGGTCAGGGAGAAGATATAAAAACATTAAGTACAGTTGAATATCTTATTAACGAATTCACAGCAAAAAATCTCGACCGCAATTCTCTAATTATTGGTCTTGGTGGTGGCCTTATCACTGATGTTGTTGGTTTCGTTGCAAGTATTTTTATGCGTGGAGTAAATTTTGGTTTTATCCCTACAACACTCCTTGCTCAGGTTGATGCAGCAATAGGTGGAAAGAATGGCGTTAATTTTAATCTTTACAAAAACTATATCGGAACTTTTAATCAGCCTGAATTTATTATCTGTGATTCTATTTTCTTTAAAACTCTACCTGAAATTGAATTTAAAAGTGGTTTAGGAGAAGTACTTAAATATTCATTAATACAGCATACCAGATTATTCGACTATTTAAACAATAATACTTATAAGGTTCTGAATAGAGATACTGATGCATTAAATTATATTGTTAATGAATGTATTGAAATTAAAACTGCTGTTGTGGAGCAAGATCCTTTTGATCATGGAATAAGAAATATCTTAAATCTAGGGCATAGTTTTGGCCATGTTATTGAACTTACTGAAAATATACCACATGGAATTGCTGTCGTTGCCGGAATTAAAAAAGCAGCTGAACTTTCAAGCAAACTTGGACATTTAGATAAAGATACTTTACATAAAATAGAAAATCTAGCAAATAAACTTGGCTTTAGTAATAATTACGAATTTAAGAAAGAACATGTAGAGATATTACTCAAAGACAAAAAGAAAACTAATGATATTCTGAAACTTGTAATTCTAAAAGATATAGGTTTTGCAGATACTATAGAACTTGATGAACAACAAATTAAAGATCTTTTATGAGTTTTTCAATCGGACAATCTAAAATATCAGGAATTATAAAAGCCAGACCATCAAAAAGTGTTGAGCAAAGAGTCCTTGCAGCTTGTTTGTTATCACGCGGAGTATGTAGTATTGGGAATAGTGGTGAATCTGATGATATAATACATGCCCGAGAAATAGTTTCATCATTAGGTGCATTAATTTTCAAAGAGGGAAAATATTTAAACATTACACCAAAATCATCTGATAATAATAATATACTGGATTGTGGTGAATCTGCTATGAATGCAAGATTTTATACTCCGATAGCATGTTTATTTAAAAGTCACTTTACTGTAAGTGGAAAAGGTAGTTTACTTAAAAGACCTGTCGCAGTAGATTTTTATATTCTTAAACAGATGGGAATGCAAGTAGAAGGGGAAAACGATTTTTTACCTCAGATTATTTCAAATGCAAATCTCATTGCAGTAACTTATAATATAGATGGAAGTAAGTCATCTCAGTTTATAAGTGGCTTAATGATGGCTTTACCTGTTTTATCAGCAGATTCAGAACTTATTGTACATAATCCTGTAAGCATCCCATATTTGGAGCTAACAAAGTCAATAATGGAGCAATTCGGAGTTAAATGTGCTTTTGAATTCGATTCTTATAATAGTCTGACAATAAAAATTCCGGGAAATCAAATATATACACCGATTGATTATAAAATAGAAGGAGATTGGAGTGGATCTGTGAACTTTATGATTGCAGGAGCATTAGGTGGAGAGGTTACTGTTAAAGGGCTGAATAAGAGCTCAAAGCAGGCTGATAAAGCTATTTTGGATTTGTTCGATCTTTGCGGAATAGAGTATAAATGGAATGACAATGATATTAGTGTAATAAAGTCAGAAATCAGAGCATTTAGATTTGATGCAACTCATTGTCCTGATTTAATCCCTATTTTAATAGTTTTGGCATGCTTCGCTGAATCTGATTGTGAAATTATTGGTGCTAAAAGACTACTTTACAAAGAAAGTTCTAGAGCACAAGCTATGAAAACAGAACTTGAGAAAGCTAATTCAATAATCATAATAGAAGGAAATACTATAAAGGTTAGTCCTCAGAAGTTTTATTGTTCTGCAGATTTTGATTCTCATAATGATCACCGTATTGCTATGGCATTATCTGTTTTTAGCTTAATTATTGGAAATTGTAAAGTTATAGATATAGATTGTGTAAATAAATCCTGGCCGGGATTTTTAGATGATTTAAAAGAGATTGAAAAAAAGTAAGTTTCTTCTAATTGCATTAATTAAAAACTTTGCTTAAGTTTGTTACAAAACAATACAAAAAATGAACTCATTCGGCAGAATATTCAGAATAAGTATATATGGGGAATCGCATGGTCCTGAGGTAGGAGTAGTGATAGATGGGTGTCCTCCGGGAATTTCAATTCAGGAATCTGATTTTAAAGATGATATTATTCGTCGTGCTCCCGGTAAAGCTGGAACAACAACCAGAATAGAATCAGATAAACCACGTTTTAAGAGCGGAATATACAAAGGCTATACATCAGGAAGTCCTTTAGCAATCTCATTTTTAAATGAAAATACTATCTCGAAAGATTATGCATTTGAAGGATTTCACCGTCCTGGACATGCTGATTTTACAGCAAGTGCAAAGTATAAAGGTTTTAATAATCCTGCAGGTAGTGGACATTTTTCAGGTAGATTAACTCTTCCTCTTGTTGCTGCAGGAGTTATAGCAAAAAAGATAATCCCTGAAATTAACATTAATGCTGAGTTGATTAAAGCTGGTTGTAGTGAAAATATTGAATCTGCAATAAACAAAGCTTTAGAGGATAATGATTCTATCGGAGGAGTTGTTTTATGTAAAGTAAACGGGCTTAAAGCAGGTTATGGTGAACCATTCTTTGATTCTGTGTAATCAATCATATCTCATGCTGCTTTTTCGATACCTGGTTTAAAAGCAATTGAATTTGGAAATGGGATAGAAGCTGCAAACACAAAAGGATCAGAGTTTAATGATACCTTTATAAGTCAAAGCGGAAAAACTAAAACAAATAATTCAGGTGGGATAAATGGTGGGATAACAAATAGTAACGAACTTTACTTTAAGTTATACTTTAAACCATCGTCAAGTATTAGAAAATCTCAGAAAACCATGAATTTTAAAACCGGTTTTATTGAAGAATTCAGTATTTCTGGCAGGCACGATGCATGTTATGCACAAAGAGTTCCTGTTGTGGTAGAGGCAATTACGGCTATTGTTCTGGCTGATTTAGTTCTTATAGCAAATACCCTCTAGAATGAGAAGTTTTTTAGAAGAAATCAGCGATTATATTTTATCAAACTATTCAGACCTTAGGTCATTGAATATTATTGTTCCAAACAGACGTACGGGGCTCTTTATTAAGAAAAATATAAGCGAATTAACAGACCAAACCATTTGGTTACCACAAATTACCCCCGTACAGGATATATTTTACAGTAACAGTACTCTCAATAGTGCTGAAGAAGTATTGTTAATTTATAAATTATACAGAATTTTCATTAAACATACCGGATCGAACGAAAGTTTTGATGATTTTTATTATTGGGGAGAAATCATTCTGTCCGATTTTGATGATATTGATAAATACCTGGTTGATGCCGAAAAATTATTTTCTACAGTTGCTGATATCAAAGAAATTTACAAAATTTTTGACGGTTATGAAGAGGAGTCTATTGAGATTATCAAAAAGTTCTGGTTTAATGTAAATCAGGCCCAAATAAGCTCACACAAAGAGAGTTTCCTCGACTTATGGAAATCTATGTATAATATCTATTCTCAATTTAAAAATGAGCTTAAGCAGGATAATATAGCTTATCAGGGTATGATTTATCGTGATGTAGCAGAAAACCTGAATAATGATAATTTTACACATGAGAATTATGTGATTGTTGGTTTTAATGCATTAAACAAATGTGAAAAACAATTATTTAATCATCTAAAATCTCAATTTAATACTATTTTCTTCTTGGATGCTGACAATTACTACTTAAAAGATAAGTATCAGGAGGCAGGAAGATTTATCAGGGAAAACATAAGAAAATATCCATCAATAGATAATATTGGGATTTCTGATTACATTAAAGATGATCAGAAAAATATTGAGGTGATTATGACACCTTCTACTGTCAGTCAAACAAAATTAATTCCTGAGATTATTAGTAAATGGGAAGGTGAGCACGATTACAATCCGGAAAAGACAGCAATTGTTTTGGGAGATGAGAATCTCTTAATTCCTTTAATGTACTCAATACCTGATTCCGTTAGCACCTACAATATATCAATGGGGTACTCGGTTAAAAACTCAATGACAGCGGCCTTTATAAGTCATTTAATCAATTTACAGCAGAACAAAAGGATCAAAAAAGACGAGTGTAATTTTTATTATAAGAATGTAATTTCAATACTGGAACATAGTTTTCTTAAAATCCTAGAACCTGAGAGTGAAAATATAAAAGAGCATATATCTTCAAATAAAATGATTTATGCCTCTAGAAGTGAATTTCAGGTTTCAGAACTATTGAAAACTATATTTCAAGCTGCAGGAGACACAAACGAATTAGCATCATATGTACCGGATGTACTATATGCTGTATTACAACGGATTATTGGTATTGATGATTTGATAATGGAAGTCGAAGTTTTAAATAAAATTATTGAACGTTTAAATGCGCTTAAAGACTGTATAATTTATGATAATATCACATTTGAAAGTGACAAAGTATATAATAAACTTTTAAATAGTATATTAAGAAATCTTAGCGTGGCATTTGAAGGAGAACCTTTAAAAGGTTTACAGGTTCTTGGCTTTCTTGAGACCCGTTCGCTTGACTTTGACAGAGTTATAATGCTTTCCTTAAATGAAGGGGTATTCCCAAAAACTTCAGTTGCAGAAAGTCTGATTCCCTATAATCTGAGAAAATTCCATGAACTACCATCAATAGAATTTCAGGATAGTATATTTGCTTATTATTTTTATCGACTTCTTCAAAGATCCAAAGATGTAAAAATAATCTATTCAAATCAGGCAGGAGATGGAGCTTCTGAACCTTCAAGATTTATTTCGCAAATAAAATACGAATTAAATAAGGAAATTAAGTTTAGCACAAAAGCTTATAAGATTGAAATAGACAGTAAAAAGGTTGTTTTAGGAAAGAAAAATCAAAAGATTATTTCTAAAATTGAAGAACATCTCAAAAATGGAATCAGCCCGAAAGCAATTAATCAATATATAGATTGTAAATTAAGTTATTATCTTGAATATATTGAGAAAATAAAGGAACCTGATAAATTGGAAGAAGAGGGTGATGCAATACTCTTAGGCAGACTTTTTCATGAAATTATGTATGAGCTATATCAGCCATATCTAAATAAACCTCTGGAGGAAGAAGACTTCAATAAATTCACAAATGAGAAGATAAATATTGCACTTAATACCGCTATCGAGAATGTGCTAGAGACACAGTCAAAAGAGCAAATAGAAGCTTTTAAGAACAAAATAATTGTCGAAATTGCCTTAAAATATATTAAACTACAATTAGATTTTGATAAGCATAATACTCCTCTAACCATTAACTCTCTTGAAGCATCAGAAAAAATTGAGATTCCAATATCAAAGTATAATATCAATGCCTCTATAAAAGGTATTATCGACAGAGTAGATATTAAGGATAAAACTATACGGGTTCTTGATTATAAAACAGGTAAAACAGAAATCTCTTTTAAAGATGTGGACTCATTATTTAGTGAGGATAGAAAGACAGGAGCTAAAATTGTTACACAGATTTTACTATATGCATTAATTTATCAGAATAAATCAAATTCATTTGTATGCCCGGGAATTATGAATATTAACAATCTGGGCAAAGATTACGATTATAGATTAAGTTATAATAGAAAACGTCTGGATAATATTAATTCTGAAATCATTAATGATTTAAATGAAAATCTTATTGAAATGTTTGAGGAAATGCTTTATACTACCCAGCATTTTACTCAAACTGAAAATGAGAAAAAGTGCCAGTATTGTCCATATAAAGTAATTTGCAATAGATAAAATTCATTTTTATTTCATTTTTTTAATATGATTTTTATTATCTTGCAGCTTCAATATTAATTACTAAAATTAAAATTATAAAACTATGAAAAGGAATTTATTATTAATTGGTTTAGCAACTGTATTTGCATTAGCTTCATGTGGTGGAGCAAGTGAAGAAAAAACAACTGATGAAGAGCAGGACAAAGCACCTGTTTGTGAAGTGGAAAACGGAATTTCAGTTACTGTTCAGGATTATATGTATTCAATGTCTGATACTTTAGTTCTAAATATGGCAGAATTTGAAGTAAAAACAAGTGATTACAAATGTATTAATGACTCAACTGTTTCACTTAAACTATCAAACTATGAAGTTGCTGATCTTGTTGGTGCAAGAACTCCTGAGCAAGTTGATATTAATATCGAGATTAATGCTCGTAATGGTGAGAAACTTGAAGGTGGATATTATGGATATCATGCTTATGATACAGGTAAATGGAGTCGTGTTACATTAACGACAGCTTATGGTACAGTTTGGTTTAACTGGGTTTCCGGAATGCCTGAACAAGGTGGTGTGACAATCGAGTATGTTGGTGAAGATGCTATTTGCGGTACACTTGAACTAAACAACGAAAAACCTGATAATGATATGATTGGTATCGTTAGAGTTAATGGTACTTTTGTCTACAAAGAAACTGAAGAATAAAAGAATAAAACTTCAATAAGTTGAGAGCTGCCAATATGGCGGCTCTTTTTTTGCTAAATATTAACAACAAAAACTTAAATTATTTATACTTTTGTCATGAAATAAAAAATAATGTAAAAACAAAACCACTATGAAAAAGAGAATCTTATTTTCTTTATTATTCTATTTTATAATATCTGCTGCTTATACTCAAAGTGTTTCGATAAGTACAAGTGGTGTAGATGGTGATGCAAGTTCAATGCTTGATGTAATTTCAACGGATAAAGGTGTTTTAATCCCTCGAATTGCCTTAACAGAGACATCCAGTGCATCACCAATAAGTTCACCGGCAACTAGTCTTGTTGTTTACAATACAGCCACAGTAAATGATGTAACTCCCGGATTTTATTATTGTGATGGGTCTGAATGGCTACGATTTTTTATTGGAAATTAAAAAGACGTGTGGGGTACAAGTGGTAATTCTAGTTTGGCAAGTGGAACCTACTTTATTGGAACTACTGATGCCCAGGATTTGGATTTTAGAACAAACAATAGTATAAAGCTTAGATTATCAACAAAAGGACAATTAGAAACACTAAATACTGGATTTTCAACTTTTATCGGCGAAGGCGCAGGCGAAAATGATGACCTGACAAATAACAATAATGTATTAATTGGAAAAAATTCCGGTAATACCAATACATCTGGTTTCTTTAATTCATTTATTGGCAATAGCTCAGGATTCAGCAATACAACAGGTTCTTGGAATACCGGTGCTGGGTATCAATCACTTTTCTCTAATACTACAGGACAAAATAATGTTTCTATAGGATTTCAATCTATGTTAAATAATACAACGGCATCAAATAATGTTGCTATTGGTGATAATAGTTTGGAAACTCAATCCTATAATAATAGCAACACTGTTTGGAGTTCAAACAATACTGCTATAGGATCAAATACCTTAAACAAAAATCAACCAACTTCTACATCTACTGGAATTAATAACACTGCAATTGGCTACTCTGCACTTTATGCAAACACTACCGGAAAATCAAATACTGCAACAGGTTATCAATCAATGACATCAAATACTACATCTGATTACAATTCAGCTTATGGATACTGGTCGCTTCGTTCTAATACAGAAGGTGAGGGGAATACTTCAATAGGTTCTCAATCAATGTATGACAACACAAAAGGTGATTATAATATCGCAATAGGGTATCAATCGGCTTATAATAATCTTGAAGCAGATTACAATATTGCTTTAGGTTATCAATCAATGTTTTCAAATGAATATGCAAACAACAATATATCTATAGGTTATCAAGCTCTTAGGACAATGTAATTTACCAATTCAGGAACAAATTTCGATTCTGATAATATTGCTATTGGTAACGGAGCATTATATTCAAATCAACCAACAAGTACAGCAAATGGAAAAAGTAATATTGCAGTCGGATCAAATAGTTTGAGAGGGAATTCAACAGGGACAGGTAACCTGGCAATAGGCAATGGTGCATCATACTTTAATACTAATGGAAATAATAATATTTCATTGGGTAATACTTCTATGTATTATGCCAGAAACACTTGTACAAACAATGTGGCTATAGGTATTAGCCCAATGTATGGGACAAGTTTATATGATGGAGCAACATATAATGTTGCTTTAGGTTATATCCCATTATATAGAATTACTTCAGGAGATTTTAATCTTGCAATCGGTAATAATTCATTGGATGATATAACAACTGGTAATGGTAATATTGCGTTTGGATCGTATGCTGGTTCAAATTTAAATTCGGGGACAACATATTCTACTTTTATTGGTTATAGTTCTAACGCTATAGATAACACAACTGCCTATAACTATAGTGTCGCAATTGGTTTTCAAGCGATTATTTCTGCTTCTCAACAAGTTAGAATTGGTAACTCTTCAACTTATTCAGCTACCAGCATCGGAGGTCCTGTTGCATGGACAAATACATCTGATGGAAGATTTAAAGTAAATGTTAAAGAAAATGTGCCGGGTATAGAATTTATAACAAAACTCAGACCAGTTACTTACAATTTTGATCAAGAAAAACTTAACGATTTTAACAATATCCCTGATTCATGTAGAAATCGTGAATCATCAACAAGAGATTTGAGCATTATCAGGACAGGTTTTATTGCACAGGAAGTAGAAAAAGCTGCAAAAGAATGTAATTATGAATTTAGTGGTGTAGATGCTCCTAAAAACGATTCAGATATTTATGGTTTGCGCTATGCAGAATTTGTTGTACCTCTTGTAAAAGCAACACAGGAGCAACAAATCATTATCGAAGATCTGCAAAATGATATAATTGAATTAAAAAAGCTTATCGATATTCAACAGAAACAGATTGAGAAATTGATGAGAGAATAATTCAACATCTAATATCTGTACTTTAACTTCAATAATTTGCTGTTCACCACCAAGTGTCAGTTTGACCTTTCTTTTCATACTTATTTTGTTGTGTAAACAATTACAAATAAAATATTATGAAAAGAAAAGTACTACAATTACTATTATTTGCAATCGTCCCGGGGCTTTTAACAGCTCAGGAAATTAGCAAAAGCTCTGTAAACAGCGCTGGAACAGAATACACAAATGAAAACCTCAGTATCAACTGGACTCTTGGGCAAACTGCGATTAGCACAATATCCTCAGATAACGCAATTATTACTCAAGGATTTCAGCAAAATACCTATTCATTCACTGATATTACCTCTGATATTACATCTGAAGTAAATATTAGCATGTATCCAAATCCAACTAGTGATCTTGTGTATATTGATATTAACAATGAAGATTTCACACACGGTATAATTGAAATCACAGATATTACAGGGAGGCTTATTGATAAAAAAGAAATCTCAGGATCAAAGACACAATTAAGCTTAAACCAATATTCCTCAGAAATATTTTTAATAAGTATTAAGCAGGAGAATAGAATAATGAGAACATTTAAAATTATTAAAAATCAATAAAAATTTAAGAAAATGAAAAAAGCAATTTTATCAGCATTATTTGCAATTATAACATTAGCAATTTTTGCACAATCACCTTTAATGATAAATTATCAGGCTGTTTTACACGATAATTTAGGAAATGTATTGTTAAACGAAGATGTAAGCATTGACGTTAAGATAATTCAGGGATCAGCTGAAGGAACAGAAGTATTTAGCGAGACTCATGCTGCTTCAACCAATGATTATGGCCAAATTAATCTTGTAATAGGAACAATAGAACCTTTAGATGCAATTGATTGGTCAGGAGATGACTATTTTATTCAAATATGGCTAGACGGAACCGAAATGGGAACAAGTCAATTATTAAGTGTGCCATATGCATTGCATTCAAAAACTGCTGAAACTGTTGAAAATCTTAATATAGTTTGAGATGAGACAGCTTTTGATAACTGGGACAAAGATGCAACTGACGATTTCTCAGGAGATTATAATGATTTAACGAATCAGCCAACTATTCCTGAAAACTTAAGTGAATTAACTAATGATGAAGGTTTTATTTCAGAGTTTACAGAGCTTGATGGAGATCCTAACAACGAAATTGAAATGCCGACTGATGTAGCTGAAGGAGATATGTCATACTATAATGGTTCAGAATGGGTTAAAATAGTAGCTCCAACAACTGAACCATTGGCAACATATTCTATGGAGTGGGATATAGATAACAATAAACCATACTGGAAAACCAATGTAGACTTAAAATCTGTCGATTTTAATGGCACGATGTACATTTACCCAGTCGATAACAGTGATGGCGTTATTTGGGGAACTCAGGGTGTCTCAGCTGGTGCAACAAGTTCAACAGACGGATCGTCAAACACAGATCTGATAGTTGTTAGTGAAGGTGAAGGAGAATATGCTGCAAGTGTATGTGCTAATTTAGTATCTTATGGTTACGATGATTGGTATTTACCTTCAATTGACGAATTAGATGCAATGTATAAAAATCAGGCTACAATCGATATGCCTTCATCAGGATTGTATTGGAGTAGTACAGAATCTGGCTCAAACTTAGCTAAAGAAATAAATTTTAATAATGGAACTCAGATTGATGATGGCAAAAACTTTTCAAGAAAAGTAAGGTGTGTAAGGAGAGATTAGCGGAAACTTTAAGAGAGTTTAATATGAATCCGTAGTATTGCTGCGGGTTCGTATTCATTTTATAAACATCTTTTTAGTTTAAATAAGTTTTTGTAAATTTGTTAGATAGCATTTTAAATATTAAAACAATGATTGTTAAAAAAATTCCGATTCTACTTGCTTTGGGATTGCTCTCTTTTGCCGGATTGAGAGCACAGAGCGTTGCCATAGGAGATAGCGAGTTTACTCCTGATGCAAGTGCAATACTGGATATAAGGTCTTCAAATAAAGGACTTCTTATTCCTCGTATTGCATTAACAAATTCAGATACCGAAGCCCCTGTTACTAATCCTGCAACAGGACTTATGATTTATAATACAGCTACAACCGGCGATGTGGTACCAGGATATTACTACTGGGATGGAAGCAAATGGGCAAAATTCTTTATCGGAGAACAATCACGAGACTGGAAAATTGGTGGAAATACCGGCACCATCAATGGAACACACTTTATAGGGACACTTGACAATCAGGATTTAGACATAAGAACAAATGACACAATAAGAGCACGCTTTACAACACAAGGACAACTTGAAATTCTAAATACAGGTAACTCAATTTTTATTGGCGAAGGAGCTGGTGAAAATGATACGCATACGGACAATAACAATATTTTCTTAGGTAATCAATCAGGTAAAAACATTACGGAAGGTGAGTTCAATATTGCGATTGGAGATTCTGCATTATATTCTAATGAAAATGACATATGGGACAATTATGGCAGCTATAACACTGCAATTGGAAATGCAGCAATGAGAAATAATACTACTGGTAACGACAATACAGCACTTGGTAATCAAGCATTATATAATAATACAAGTGGAGAAAAGAACATATCAATTGTGAATGGATCACTAAAAGCTAATACAGAAGGAAGTGAAAATATTGGAATTGGTTTTCAACCCTTATACAATAATACAACTGGCTCATCAAATATTGCAATTGGTGAAGTGTCTTTATACTGGAATACTGTCTTGAGTAAAAATATTGCTATTGGAAATTTTGCACTTCACAATCAATCTTATTCAACAATTCCTTTTAACACAAACAATATTGCAATTGGGGATTCTGCATTATGCATGAACAATCCTACTTTCTTTAACAATGGTTGTAACAATGTTGCTGTAGGTGTTGCAAGTTTAAGCCACAATACCACTGGTAAAAATAATACAGCTTTTGGCTCTCATAGTTTAACAAATAATGCTACTGGTAATGACAACACAGCTATTGGATATTTATGCTTGTTTAGTGGTTATACTTATAGTAATAATACCGCAATTGGTTCACAAGCATTATCTGTAAATTTAGGTGATGATAATACTGCAATTGGGTATCGTTCATTGTATATCAATGAAGGAGAAAGAAATACCGCAACTGGTGCTTTATCCTTAAGTGAAAACTATGGAAGCTACAATACTGCAAATGGGTATTCTACCTTATCTGTTAATGAAGCTGACTATAATTCAGTTATAGGTTACGAGACCATGAAAAACAATACTACTGGTTCATGGAATACAGCAACCGGCGCTCAATCTTTATATTCAAATTCATCAGGATGTGGAAATAGTGCTTTGGGGTTTCAGGCATTATATAGTAATATTACTGGAAATGGAAATATTGCGATTGGATATAAAACACTCTTCAACAATCAAATGTCTGACAATAATATTGCAATAGGTTACGAAGCATTTTATAATCTTGAAAATTTTGGTGGCATAGCGATCGGTTATCAAAGCTTGTACAATCATACAATGGGGGAAAGCATTGGGATAGGTTATCAGACTTTATTTAACCAGACAGCTGGGAGTAACTGTGCAATTGGATTTCAAAGCATGTATTCGAATACAATTGGAAACGCAAATACTGCTATTGGTTACAAGTCATTATTTTCTAATACAAGCGGAAATTATAATTGTGCGATTGGAGATAGTGCAATGTTTAATAATACAAGTGGAGGCGGTAATATCTCATTAGGAAGAAAAGCACTATTTTCAAGTATTAGTGCTTATGAGAATATTGCTTTAGGAACAAATGCTCTTTATTCACAAACAAACGGAGGATATAACATAGCCATTGGGGATTCAACACTATTTTTAAACAACCCAACCACAACAAGCAACGGAAGTAAAAATATTGCAATTGGTCATAACTCCATGCAAAACAATACTATCGTATACGAAAATATAAGCATAGGAAATTATAGTTTAAATAGTAACTCTATAGGGTATAAAAATATTTCTATCGGAATAAACAGCACAAGTTCTAACACATCTGCTTCAAACAATATTGCAATTGGCAATAATGCACTCAATACACAATCTTATACAACTGGTTCTGCATGGATTTCAAATAATATTGCAATTGGAGACTCTGCGTTATATTACAATCAACCGACAAGCACAACAAATGGAATAAAAAACACTGCCATTGGGAATAGTGCTTTAGTAAATAACAGTACAGGATATGAAAACACTAGCTTTGGATATCAAAGCCTTAATCAAAATTCAAGTGGTTACAGAAACTCAGCTATTGGTTATCAGTCATTACTAAATAATACGACAGGATATTGCAATTCTTCAGTAGGATATAAAAGCTTATACTCAAATATAAGTTGTGATTATAATGTTGGTATTGGATGGGGTGCCGTCTATTCATCTACTTCAGGGAATTACAATACAGGTGTAGGTGGTTGGACTCTTTATGGTGTTAGTACTGGCAATTATAATACTGCAGTAGGTGGTGGAGCAGGATATTCAATTAATGGGGCTACTAGCTATTCTACTTTTATTGGATATAATGCAACTGCTAATACTAACGCAACACCATTTAATTATTCTATTGCTATTGGACAAAATTCCTATATAAATGCTTCAAACCAAGTTAGAATAGGAAATTCTTTATCAACTCAGGCTTTAAGCATAGGGGGTCCGGTTGGATGGTCAACAATTTCGGATGGAAGATTTAAAGATAATATTCAGGAAAACGTTCCGGGGATTAATTTTATAACAAAACTTAAACCTGTAACATATAATTTTAACAATAATGCATTAAATAATTTCTTAAATATTCCTGACTCATGTAGATATAAGTCATCAGATTTAACTAATTACTCAATCACAAGAACCGGATTTATTGCTCAGGAAGTTGAACAGTCAGCAAAAGAATGTGATTATATTTTTAGTGGAGTTGATGTACCAAAAAATGATGGAGATTATTACGGAATCAGATATGCGGAATTTGTAGTCCCATTAGTAAAAGCGACACAAGAACAGCAAGAAATAATCGAATCGCAAACTATAACAATTAAAAAACAAGAACAACAGATAATTGAATTGCAAAAGCAAAATGAACTTATTCTAGAAAAAATAAGTGAATTAGATAAAAGATAAAAAAATTTAAAAAGCTATTTTACATAATAATATGTTCGATTTTGCTATCTTTATCTAGCAAAGTAAATGGACAGAATGTTGCTATATGTGATACTGTTTATCACGCAGACTCAAGTGCTATTCTAGATATTGTAGATTCATGCCATGGAGTTATAATCCCAAGACATAGCCTGACTGACACTTTATTATCAACGCCTGTAAATAGCGCAACTGAGGGTGTTTTAATCTATAATATCTAAACATCAAACGGTTTACTTGAGGCATTTTACAGATGGGATGGCAGTGAATGGGATTATCTTTTTGCTTTCGACAGTATTGACTGGAAGTTAAGTGGGAATAAAAATAGTCAGAATGGATCAGATTTTCTTGGTACTGATGACAATAAGAATTTCTCTTTTTCTGTATTCGATACTTTACGATACACAATAGATACAACTGGAAGATGGACACCACATGAAACCGGCAATTCTATATTTATTGGAGAAAATGCTGGTGAGAACGATGACTTATCTGACAATAAAAATATTTTTATCGGAAAAGAAAATAATATTTATAATTCTGAATATGCTGTTTAGATGGGGAATTATACTTACTCAGATAATAATAGCATTGGGTTAGGTCATTTTTAAAGTTATAGTTCAGAAGGTGCTCAAGATCATATTGCAATTGGACATTATACGCTTAACAATAATATATTCTCTCCTTATAATGTCATAACCATAGGAAACTACAGTTTGTCTAATTCAGAGTATGAAAATACTATAACTATTGGATATAAAGCTGCGGGAGAGGCTAATAGTTATTTGGCACCTATGTCTATTGGCATTGGAAATGAAGTTATAGGAGATATTGATCCTCTCGCTGGAACAGTACTTGCAATTGGAAACAGAGCTTTATTTAATCAAAGCTTTTGCGGAAAAGATTTTGTTAATTTTAATCCACTTATAACAAACTCTATTCTTTCATCTAACATTGCTATTGGAGATTCCTGTTTATACTATATTGATGGAACTAATCCTGACCAAGCATGCTTTAATACGTCATTAGGGCAATACTCTCAATATTGGAATCAGAATGCCAGTAAAAACACATCACTTGGTAGCTATACTCTTGTAAATAATTATGATGGTTGGAATAATTGTCATGTTGGTGCTCATTATGATACAAGTTATGTGGATATTATAAGTCCCACATCATTTTCTGAAGGTAATACAGATTTAGGTAGTATAAATACATTTCATAATGGTCAGTATGGAGTAAGTATAGGATCTCAACGTAATAAACACCTTGCATATAATGAATATGGAACTTTTACTGGAAGCCATTCCGGATGCATTGACGAAAACTTATATAACACTGCTTGTGGTTACAATAGTTTAAACAATCATCTCTCGCAAAGTTTTATAACAAATGATACTGCAAGGTTTAATACAGCTTTTGGTTATTTAGCTTTCTCTGGAGAACCAATCCCATTTATTTATGGATTGCAAGCAAATTTATGTTCATATAATACTGCAATTGGTGCATACTCTCTTAATTCTATCGAAGGCGCATATAAATTGAAGTATAATACTGCCTATGGTTATAAATCTGCAATGAATTTTCTTGAAGATAGTGCAAATGTATGCGTTGGGTTTTATTCTGGTTATCATTATTGGAAAGTCTATGGAAACACAGATATTAGCAATGTAACAATTAATCAAGATTGTAATGAGAATGATACTTTATCATTTAATACTCTAATAGGATATCAATATTATACTCAAGCTGATGGAAACACTTCTATAGGTTTTAATTATGAAGAGACAATGGATCAGGAAAACTATTATAAAAATGAAAATATAGATAAATCTAATGCTACAAAGCTTTATACAGACAACACTAATGGTTTAACAAGAATAGAAAAAAAAATATCTATTTGTAATTATGCAAATATAGTTTCTGGAATGACAATTAATACTAATTTTATAGAATTATCAATGATTAGTTCAACATTTTACATATATAATAGCTACTATCCATTTTTAGCCGATTCAATACTCATAAAAAACATTTCAATTGGATACCATGCTCTATTTAATAATAATACATACTCTACTCATGAATTGCACAACTACGACCCATACGTACCCGGTTCAAATCCAAAACTGATTGATTATTCAAACTTAGCAATAGGTTATACTGCTATTGAAAATGATACAGTTGGGAAAAAGAATTTGGCAATTGGATTCGAAGCTCAAAATTCTAACATTGCAGGCAACGACAATATTTGCCTTGGAAATAATAGTCTATATTCTAATACGTACTCATCTGGAAACATAGCAATAGGAGATGAAGCTTTGTATTCACTGACATATTCAAACTCTGAAACAGAATGGCGAACAGATAATATTGCTATAGGGACAAATTCCATGTACACTTTAAATCCGACTAACTCTAATTACGGAAAACAAAATACAGCTATTGGTGTTGAAACTATGCAATATGCAACAATTGCGCGTGGTAATACAATTGCTGGTTATCAGGCTGACAGATACATCACTGATGGAGAATATAATACGGCTTTAGGAAATAGATCATTACTATCAAATTCTTCAGGCGATTATAATGTCGCATTTGGATCAAATTCAATGAGTTCAAATGTATCAGGTAAATACAACATTGGTATTTCATATCAATCGCTTCGATTTATGCTGACAGGAGATTATAATACAGCTATTGGAACTTCAGCACTTGACAATCTTAATGGTGGAAATTGTAATACAGCTGTTGGTGCCTTAAGTTCAGTTGTTATTAATGAATCTACGAACTATAGTACATATATAGGATTTTATGCAAGTCCAAATACATATTCAACTGCTCACAATTACTCTACTGCAATTGGTTACTATGCTTTCACTTCAGACACCTGTCAGGTACGTATTGGAAACAGTACAGCAAATCCAGCTACCAGTATTGGTGGTCCTGTAGGTTGGACGACAGTTTCAGATGGCCGTTTTAAAGAAAATGTTAAGGAAAATGTGCCTGGGTTAAATTTTATTATGAAACTTAGACCAGTAACTTATAATTATAATCTCGAAAAGCAAAACGATTTTATGAATGTACCAGATTCATGTAGGGATAAAAATGCTGCTCAGGAGCAATTCCAAATTGTCAGAACAGGATTTATTGCACAAGAGGTTGAACAAGCCGCAAAAGAATGCAATTTCGATTTCGACGGTATTTACAAGCCCGGAAATGATTTAGATTTTTATGCACTTCGATATGCATCATTTGTTGTACCACTTACAAAAGCCGTTCAGGAGCAGCAGGTTTTGATTGAAAGTAATCAACAAATAATTGACTCAAATCAGCAAATTCTTGACGAACTTCAAAAGCAAAACGAGCTATATCTGGAGCTACTTGAACAGTATGCTGAATAATCATTTGAATTAAAAATCATTTATAATACTCTAGTCCGCATAATATTGTTACTTTTGCGGACTTATTTTTATTAAATGGAAGATATTCGCAATATTGCTATTATAGCACACGTCGATCACGGTAAAACTACATTGGTTGACAGAATTTTACATCAAGTAAAACTTTTTAGGGATAATCAGGATATGGGCGACCTTATTCTTGATAGTAATGATCTTGAAAGGGAGAGGGGAATCACTATACTTTCAAAAAACGTTTCAGTACGATATAAAAACACAAAAATCAATATTATTGACACCCCTGGTCACTCAGACTTTGGTGGAGAAGTAGAGCGTGTTCTTAATATGGCAGACGGCGTTCTGCTTATTGTTGACGCATTTGAGGGTCCGATGCCTCAAACAAGATTTGTTCTTCAAAAAGCAATAGAATTGGGCTTAAAACCAATTGTTGTTGTAAATAAAGTAGACAAACCAAACTGCAATCCTGAATTGGCTCAGGAAAAGGTTTTTGACCTTATGTTCTCACTTGATGCAACAGAAGACCAACTTGATTTCCCAACAGTTTATGGTTCTGCAAAACAAGCATGGATGGGACCGGAATTTGATAAACCTACAAATGATGTAAGCCATTTACTTGATGTAATTCTCGATACAATCAAACCTGATGTTTATCCTAAAGGTAATCTGCAAATGAGAATTACAAGTCTGGATTATTCATCATACACTGGACGTATAGCAGTTGGGAAAATTACCAGAGGTTCGATAAAAGCAGGAACAAATGTTTCAATTGCAAAAAGAGATGGTACAATACAAAAAGCTTTTATCAAAGAACTCTATAGATTTGAAGGGCTTGCTAAAGAAAAAACAAAGCAGGAAATACATGCAGGAGAGATTGTAGCACTATTTGGAATAGATAAATTTGATATTGGAGACACTGTTTGTGATTATGAATTTCCTGAAGGTCTAACACCGATAAAAGTTGATGAGCCTACTATGAGTATGCTTTTCGCAAGTAACGATTCTCCATTCTTTGGTAGAGAAGGAAAGTTTGTAACATCACGTCAATTAAGAGACCGTTTGTTTAAGGAAACTGAAAAAAATCTGGCCTTAAAAGTCGAAGAAACTCAGTCTGCTGACAAATTTACTGTGTTTGGACGTGGAATACTTAACTTATCTATACTTGTTGAGACTATGAGACGCGAAGGATTTGAACTTCAATTAGGTCAACCTCAGGTAATTATTAAAGATGTTAATGGAGTAAAATGCGAACCAATTGAATACTTAACTGTACAAGTGCCAGACGACTTTTCAGGCAAAGTAATAGAAGTCGTTACACAACGTAAATGTGAAATTCTAAATATTGAAGTTAAAGACGATAGAGCGTATCTTGAGTTTTATATACCATCACGTGGATTAATCGGTATCAGAAATATTTTGCTTACAGGAACAGAAGGTGAGGCTGTAATTGCTCATCGATTCAAAGCATTTGAAAAGTGGAGAGGTGATCTGGGAATCAGAAGAAATGGCTCTCTAATTGCTATCGAAACCGGCACAGCAATACCTTACTCAATTGACAAATTGCAGGATAGAGGTAAATTCTTTATTTATCCGGGAGAAGAAATATATGCAGGTCAGGTAATAGGAGAAAATACCCGTCAAGATGATATTGGTGTAAACGTAACCAAGACTAAAAAACTTACAAATGTTCGTGCTTCCGGTACTGATGACAAAGTTGCCATTGCTCCACCTATCAAATTCTCATTAGAAGAAGCAATGGAATATATTGCAGAGGATGAAATGATTGAAGTTACGCCAAAATCTATGAGACTTCGTAAGGTTCTTTTAAACGAACACGACAGAAGACAACTAATGAAAGAAAAGAAAGGTATTTCATAGCATACTTTTATGATAATCCCCCAAGATATACAAGATTTCTTTGACTCAATTCCGTTCATGGCATTAGGTACATGTGATAGAGACGGTATTCCTAATGTATCAGTTATTGGTTCAAAAAAAATCGTTGATGACAATAAAATTTGGATTATAGATACTTTTTTCGATAAAACTAAAGACAATATTCTGAAAAACAAAAATGTCTCCATTTCCTTTTGGAAAGGCATTATAGGCTATCAAATAAAGGGGAAAGCAAAGTATGTAGAATCTGGAGAGAAATTCGAAATTGCAAAACAATGGATTTTAAAGCTTAAACCTAGAAAGATTGTAAAAGGCTTAGTAATAGTAGATGTTACAGATATCTATTCTATTTCTGCTAATTATGAGGAAGCAGGGAAGAAGATTTAATTGCTCTATATTCCTAGTTATTGAGAAAAATCATTACCTTTACATATATAAAAGATGATTAAGTATCATATTTTAATATGAAAGTACCATTTTCCCTAATCCCAATATTGCTTTTGTCGCTTTCACTTAAAGCACAAATTGATTTCGACATGCCTGAATATTACACCTTAAACGAAGATGTTGTATCGTGTGAGATAGTAGACATTAATGATGATGGAAGAAATGATGCTTTAATTGCCACCAAATATGAATTTTATGAAGAAAATAGATTTCACGTTTATATTTTCTTCCAAAATACTTTTGGGTCTTTTGATTCCCCGGAATCTCTTTCATTTGAAAGCATAGGAGTATTTGGAGCTACCCCAGTAATGAAAGTAGCAGATTTAAATAATGATAATCTATTGGATATAGCTATTGGTAGCGGGAGTCACTTAGGGGTATTCTTTCAAAACTATTCTCACACTTTTGAACCACTTGAAACATGGTACAGTGGTGAAGAGATTGATGCAATTGATATTGGCGACTTAAATAACGATGGATTAGAAGATGTTGCTATTTCACATTGTTGTAATGAGGAATTTATAAGCGTATTTTATCAAGATGCTATTGAAACTTTCTCTGTTGAACAATATTATATCGAGCCCGGTGGATGGTTGTGTGAGATTAATATTGCAGATGTTAATAATGATGGATTAAATGATCTTGTCTATATGCCAGGATTTGGTTCTGTAGGGACATTGGTAATTTACTATCAGGATGAAATTATTGGACTTAACCCTGATTATATCGTATTAGATTATCAAGCTGGAGGTAATGATACTAAATTTAATGGTTTTGCAATAGGTGATTTAAACAATGATGGAAGAAATGATATTGTTGGAAGTATTGGAGGTAATACTGCTTGGCTTGCAATTATTTATCAAAATGATACCGGAGGACTAAACGATGCTATTTATATTTCAGCACATGATATTCCAACTCCTGTTCAAATTGCAGATATAGATTGTAATGGAACAAATGAAATTATTGTAGGACACCATGCTTGGGGACGTTTTTCTGTTTTCGAACAAGATATTTATGGTAATTATAATGATTATGATTTGTTTCATTATCTTTATTATATTACACCCTATGCTTTAGCAGTAGGAGATATGAATAACGATGGTAGAGCTGATGTTCTTACAACTGATGGTCAAGATGATGTTGTTTTTGTTTATAATACTTCTGTTCCAGATACATTTTTATCTTTAGACACTATTGTTGAGTATCAATTAAATCTTATTGATACTGTTAATACACATTGGCCCTATATTTCAAATATTGTCACAATTGACACTATAGATAATTGTATTACAAGAACAAGCCAAGATTGTGAAATAATTGAACATGATATGAATTATCATGCAATTGGAGACACAATCGTTTACAGGAGATATAATATATGTGGTAGTCTTATAAACGACTCAATAATTTCAGCTTTTGAAATAGATTATGATTATACACTATATGATTCAGCATGCACTATATTATCAATAGATACATTGTTTAATTATTATTATCCAATAGATTCTATATATGTATATGATACCTTAGAAACTCACATTGAATACTTTGTTGATACAACTACAATTGAAGAAACATATGTCTCTAATGACACATTATATGTTATTACTGATATCGTATTAATTCAAGGCCAACAATTTGTTTCTATTATAATGGTTTATTTTTATGAAGTGTATGAAGGTCTTAAATGTGGCGATATTATATTCGACACTATTCAAAATGAACCGTTCTTATTGGTAGGATATGATGTGATTAGTGCAGACACATTAATACTAGAACACTCTGAAGAAGCATTTTATATTAATATTGAAACGTATTCCAATAAACCGGATGTTAAACTCTACCCAAATCCAACTAATGGAAATTTGCATATTGAGGCTGAACAGATTTCTAAAATTGATATATTAAGCATTAGTGGTGAAACAATCATGTCATATATATGTGATAAAAATTTAAAAGAGAATATAATTGACATATCCAATTTGTCAGATGGTTCTTATATTATTAGGATTTTTATTGGCAATGAATTTATATTAAAGAAAATAATTAAACATTCTTAAAAATAACCCTTAAAACTTAGTTTATAGATTCAAAAATCTTCATAGAAATTTCATCATCTCACGTATTTTTTTATCTTTGTAAGCAGCAAGGCATATTAGAACTTTTATAAAACAAAATAGTTCTAATAATACAGATTTTTTTCAAAAAATAAACTAAAACTATACAGATATGAAAAATGAAAAGAAAGGTAAATGCCCTGTAATGCACGGTGCAAATACTGAAACTACGAAAAATGTAATGGAATGGTGGCCAGAATCCTTAAATCTGGATATTTTACATCAACATGATACAAAAACAAATCCTTTAAATAAAGACTTTAACTATAAGGAAGAGTTTCTAAAACTTGATTTAGAAGATGTAAAACAAGATTTAAAAGACTTAATGACAGACAGCAAGGGTTGGTGGCCTGCTGATTGGGGACATTATGGAGGTCTCATGATTCGTATGGCATGGCATTCAGCCGGCACATACAGAATTGCTGACGGAAGAGGAGGTAGTAATACCGGTAATCAGCGTTTTGCTCCACTTAATTCCTGGCCGGACAATGTCAATCTGGATAAAGCGAGAAGATTATTATGGCCAATAAAAAAGAAATATGGGAATAAGCTTTCCTGGGCAGATCTTATGATTCTGGCCGGAAATATGGCATACGAATCTATGGGATTTAAAACATTTGGTTTTGCAGGAGGTCGAGAAGATATCTGGCATCCCGAAAAAGATATTTATTGGGGGTCAGAAAAAGAATGGTTAGCTCCATCAGGGAGTGAAGGAAGTCGATACTCAGGTGAAAGAGATTTAGAAAATCCACTAGCAGCAGTAATGATGGGACTAATATATGTTAATCCCGAAGGTGTTGATGGAAAACCAGATCCAATAAAAACTGCCCATGATGTTCGTATAACATTTGCAAGAATGGCTATGAATGATGAAGAAACTGTTGCTCTAACAGCAGGTGGTCATACTGTTGGAAAAGCTCATGGTAATGGTGACGCTTCAGTTCTTGGTCCTGACCCGGAAGGTGAGGATGTTGAACAACAAGGATTTGGATGGGTAAATCCAAACGGCAAAGGACATTCCGAAGATACTGTTTCAAGTGGAATTGAAGGAGCCTGGTCTAGTACTCCTGATAAATGGAATCATTCATATTTTCATCTATTATTAGATTATGAATGGGAATTAAAGAAAAGCCCTGCAGGAGCTTGGCAATGGGAACCAATAAATATAAAAGAAGAAGATAAACCTTTTGACGCCCATATCAAAGGTGTAAGAAGAAATCCAATTATGACAGATGCTGATATGGCACTAAAAATGGATCCGGAATACAGAAAAATCTCTGAGAAATTTTATAATGATCCAAAATACTTTGCTGATACCTTTGCTCGTGCTTGGTTTAAACTAACACATAGAGATCTAGGTCCTAAATCAAGATATCTTGGTGCTGATGTCCCAGCTGAAGATTTAATATGGCAAGATCCGGTTCCTAAAGCAAATTACACTTTATCAGAAAAGGAAATTGATGAACTAAAAGTAAAACTTTTAGGCTCAGGTTTAAGCAATAGCGAACTTATTTGTACTGCATGGGATAGTGCCCGCACATTTAGAGGATCTGATTATCGTGGTGGTGCTAATGGTGCCAGAATAAGACTTGCTCCACAAAAAGACTGGAAAGGGAACGAACCAGAACGTCTTACAAAAGTACTTAATAAGCTTAGTGAGATTCAATCTGGTCTTAAAAAGAAGGTTAGCATAGCTGATCTTATTGTTTTAGGTGGTACGGCAGCAGTTGAAAAGGCAGCAATTGATGCAGGTTTTAATATTAAAGCCCCTTTTAGTCCGGGTAGAGGAGATGCTACTGATGAAATGACAGATGCTGCGTCTTTTGATGTTTTGGAGCCACTTCATGATGGTTTTAGAAACTGGTTGAAGAAAGATTATATAGTTAAACCTGAGGAATTACTACTAGACAAAGCTCAACTACTTGGCTTAACAGCTCCTGAAATGACAGTTCTAATTGGCGGCATGCGTGTTTTAGGAACAAACTATGCTAATACAAAGCATGGCATTTTCACAGAAAATGAAGGTATATTTAGTAATGACTTTTTTGTGAATTTAACAGATATGAATTATTCATGGAAACCAGCAGGTAAGAACTTATATAATATTGTTGAAAGGAAAACCTGTAAAACTAAATGGACAGCAACTCGAGTTGACTTAGTTTTTGGTTCCAACTCAATACTTCGTTCATATGCAGAAGTCTATGCTCAAGATGATAATAAAGAAAAGTTCGTGAAAGATTTTATAAGTGCGTGGACAAAGGTAATGAATGCAGATAGATTTGATATTTAAATAAAAAAGTGGAGAAATCCACTTTTTTTATGTCTTCAATTTCTTCTTCTTTGCAGCGGGGAAAAGCACATTATTCAAAATAAGTCTGTATCCTGCAGAATTAGGATGTAAAGTGAGATCTGTGTGCTCATCTCCAACATAATGACGGTAATCTTCAGGATCGTGACCACCATAAAAAGTCCACATTCCTTTTCCTAATTCATCGTGAATATATCTTACTTCACCTGCTGCTTTATTTTCACCCATTATTAGTACAGATGATTTAACTAAATCGGCTTTAAAGGCAGTAGTTTGTCCCATAAAACCATGCAACATTGTTTTATTATTTTGACAAAGCATGGTCGGAACCGGATCCCATTTTGCAGAGAACTCAAATAAAGTAAAATAATCATCACCCTGGGTAGTTTTCTTGGATTGCGTCACATCTATATCAGAAAACTCATATTCCAAAGGATTTCGAACAAGAGTAAAATCAGTAAAAGCCAAACATTTTGAATAATCTAGTTTTGATTGAGCATCCGGATCTGAGGGATCGCCATCATACATTGTCTCACATATATCTACACCTTCAGCAGCTAATGCTATATCAAATGAATCAGTAGCCGAACACATAGCAAATAAGAATCCTCCTTCAGCCACATATGCTTTAATTGTTTTTGCTACAGCAAGTTTTAATTGAGATACCTTGCTAAATCCTAAAGAAATTGCATCCTGTTCACTTTGCTTTTGTTGTTCCCTATACCATTGCATTCTGCCATATGCACCATAAAACTTACCATATTGGCCTGTAAAATCTTCATGATGAAGATGCAACCAATCATAATTGGCCAAATCTCCATTTAAAACTTCTTTATCATATATTTTATCATAAGGAATTTCTGCATATGATAGTGCCAGTGTTACTGCATCATCCCAAGGTTGAGTGGTAGGTGGAGAATATACAGCAATTTTTGGAGCTTTCTCAAGTTTTACGGCATCCATATTAACGGATGGAGCAGATATTTCATTAAAAATGGCATTTTTCTGCCCATCGGCTATAATCTCATAACTTACTCCGCGAATGATGCATTCTTTCTATATTTCAGTAGCAAAAAATGTCAGAAAACTGCCGCCTCTATAATTTAATAACCACCATGATTCAACTTCATTCTGTAATGTCCAGTATGTAATACCATAAGCCTTTAGATGATCTGTTTGACTATCATCAATAGGAATTAGTATCCAGGCAGCTTTTAATTGAAAAAAAGTAGCAGTAAATATTAATATTATAATTATTTTCTTCATTATTACTATTATTAACAAGACAAAATTACAAAAATTGTACAAAAGTTTAAAACTATCATCCTAAATCAAATTTTCAATATGTCTAATCAAGTAAAACAATGTATTATTATAATTGTTGAAAAGTTCTTGATTAATTATCAAAACCAAATAATAAACATTTTTAAAGTATCAAAACTTTTGTATAAATTTACACGAAAGAAAATTATGCTTATTTCATAACCTTAAGCAAAAAAGTGTTTCTTATAAATATAAAATAGTTAATAAAAAGGGGTAAAAAGTGTGTAAAGATCATAAAAAACTAAATCAATTATCAGCAACAGCAATATGTGGAAATGATATAAGCTCATCAGTATTATATGTATCTGCTTTAGCAATTGCATTTGCCGGTCAATATGCATGGATTACTTTACTGATAGTATCATTTGTATTGTTTTTATTTCGGAGGATTTATGGAGAAGTTGTTGGAGCACTTCCATTAAATGGTGGAGCATATAATGCGCTGTTAAACACAACGAGTAAGTCAACAGCATCATTAGCTGCGACACTAACAATGCTTTCATATATGGCAACTGCAGTAATTTCAGGAAATGAAGCAATCCATTATTTACATCATCTAATCCCTGCTTTGCCAATTATACCAATAACGATTGTCTTACTTGGGATATTTGCATTTCTTGCAATAATTGGGATATCAGAATCTGCAAAAGTTGCAACCGGGATTTTTATTTTTCACTTATCATCACTTCTTATTCTCGGAGTTTTTATAATATATTTTTTAACTAAAAACGGTACAGCTACTTTTATTTCGAATTGGCATTTACCATTGGAAGGTGGAAGCATCACTAAAGCTATTTTTCTTTGATTTGCAGCTTCAATGCTTGGTGTGTCTGGTTTTGAAAGTTCTGCAAATTTTGTTGAAGAGCAACAAAAGGGTGTTTTTCCGAAAACTTTGAAAAACATGTGGATAATTGTCAGTATAATTAATCCGCTCATGGCAATACTTGCACTTGCTTTATTCACCATACCTGTCCTACAAAGCGATGCTTATCAAAATACATTACTTATAGAAATGGGACATTATGTGGGAGGGAATTGGTTGTCATATTTAATCTCAATAGACGCATTTTTAGTATTAAGCGGAGCAGTGCTGACAAGCTTTGTTGGTGTCACCGGGTTACTTGAACGTATGACATTAGACAGAATAATGCCTCCGTTCTTCTTGAAGAAAAATAAACGTGGAAGTTCATTCCGTATAATAATTATGTTCTTTTTATTGTCAGTTTCAGTACTATTAATCACTAAATGTAATGTTAAACTGCTTGCAGGAGTTTATACTATCTCATTCCTTTCTGTTATGTTTTTGTTTGGAATTGGTAACATCCTTCTTAAAATAAAGAGAAAAACCCTGCCTCGACCTGAAAGAGCATCTTGGATTGCAGTATTAATTGCAATTATTGCTGTATTAATTGCCTTGATAGGGAATATGACAATGCCACCCAAAGAAGGCTTACCTAGTAATCTTACGGTTTTTCTTTATTATTTAATTCCAACAATATTATTTATCGCTGTAATGTTAAACAGAACAGTATTGTTGAAATTCCTTTTAAAAGTTCTAGATGCAATATTTGACACTATTAGAATCTTTTCTATTAGAGCTGACAGAAAAATAAAAAGGACAGTAGCAAAAATAAATCAACAAGAGTTTGTATTTTTTACCAAGGGAGACGATATTGCCACACTTAACAAGGTAATGCTTTATATCCAAAGAAATGAACATACAAAAAAACTAAAAATAGTTCTTGCAATTGATAAGGGTGAAAAGAAACCTGATAAGCTAGACCAGGAAATTGATTTCTTAGATCGGGAATACCCGGAAATTGATATAGAATTAGTCATTATAAAAGATAAATTCTCACCGGCACTCATTTTTAAACTATCCAAAGAATGGGGTATTCCTATTAATTTTATGTTTATCGGCTCACCAAGTGAGAAATTCACATATAAGATTGAAGAACTTGGTGGTGTAAGATTAATTATTTAATAAATTTTATATAATAAATTATGATTATTTCAACAACAGAAAGAATTCCAAATAAGGAAATTATCGAAATATTAGGTGTTGCACGTGGCTCTACAGTAAGGGCTCGTAACATCGGTCGTGACATTTTTGCAGGCCTAAAAAGCATAGTTGGTGGTGAGATAGAAGAATATACAAAACTTCAGGCTCAGGCACGTGAGCAGGCAATGCAACGTATGGTTCAAGATGGGGAGAAGCTAGGAGCTGATGCAATTGTTAATGTTCGCATGACAACATCAATGGTAATGCAGGGAGCTTCTGAAATTATGGTATATGGTACTGCTGTAAAACTATCATAATATGGATGCAATTGGAATAGCAATAGGTATTACTTATGGTGTTCTTATAACAATTGCAATAGTAATATTGATATTTCTGATTATAAGACGAGTTAAAATTAAGAAGAAAGAAGATTTCGAAAAAAGAGATAACTAATTATGCAAAAAATAGCAATTATAGGATTTGGAGCTGCTGCAATAGGCTTTATTGAAAGAATTAAAAATGAAAATCTTGAAATTCATGTTTTTGAGAAAAGTAAGGATATTTACTCATCTAGTATTAGTGGAATTCGTGCAGACGGGAAACTATTTGTTTCTACCGAAATGGGTGGGGATATGTATATAAATACAGAATTACAGAAAAAACTTGTCGATTACTATATAAGTCATACCGATAGTAATACCGTAGAAACAGGAAATTCATTTACAAATGAAGAATATTATAAGCAGTTTTATGCAAAAGGGTTTCAGCCTATTACTGCCGACTTTTATCATATTGGTACAGATCAACTGAAAGATGTATTGTATAGTATTTTCGAAGATTTTAAGAAACATAAAAATGTGCATTTCCATTTTAATCAGGAGATTACAAAGATTGAAAGAAAAAAGGACTTAGTAGTTTTAAGTAATGGTGAAAAGTTCGATAAAGTTGTAGTAGCTGTAGGACGTAGCGGACATAAGCTTGTAAAACAAATCATTAGCGACTATCCGGAAATTGTAACTGATAATACTCAAGTAGATCTGGGTATTCGTTATGAAGTTCCTAACCATGTTGTAGATGAGTTAAATAAAGAAATGTACGAGTTTAAAATTCGCTACAAAAGTAAAACCGGTTATATGGTTCGTACATTCTGCAATAATCCAAGCGGATATGTTGTGACTGAAAATTATGGAGACTTTACTACCGTAAATGGCCATGCAAAACTAAGGGATAAAAGTAAGAATACAAACTTCGCAATTTTAGTTACCGTAAAGCTTACACAACCATTTAATGATCCAATTGGATATGGTTCGTATATTGCTAAAATGTCAAATCTTCTTGCAGGTGAAGGGAAGGTAATACTGCAAACATACAGCCGCTTTAAAAACTCAAAACGTAGTAAGAATCTATACAGAGTTTTCCCAACACTTGAAGAAGATAAATTTATTCTTGGTGATGTTAATTTGGCCTTTCCAAGAAGAATAATGGAAAGTATAATCGATTTTATCGAAAAACTAGATGAAATTGTCCCTGGTGTTGCAAATCCTGACAATCTTGTATATGCTCCAGAAATAAAGTTCTACTCAAACGCTTTAGACAACGAAAAATACAATAATCTTAAATTTGTAGGAGACTGCTCCGGTGCAACTCGATCGATAATATATGCTACAGCTCATGGGTGGCTGATGGCTGAGGAGATAATAGAAAATAAATAATAATAACCGATCCGAATTAGCAACCATCCCGAAGGTTCTAAACCTTCGGGATGGTTGCTAGCTCAACTTTAAATATGCCTATTAGTAAAGTAATATTAGAAACAGGTAGATTTTATCATATCTACTGTCATGCGGTTAGCCGGGATAATCTATATTATTCAGATAGGAATTATATTTATTTTATTTCTAAAATAGAAAAATATCTTATAGAATACGTTTATATATACTCTTATTGCTTAATGCCAAATCATTATCATATTCTTTTTTACATCCCTGATAAATATGGTAATAATAACGCGAATGATATTATTGTTCGTCAAATATCCAAAATGCTTAATAGCTATGCTCAAGCAATTAATAAACAAGAAAAGAGAATGGGAAGTTTGTTTGCAGGAAGGTTTAAAAGAATTCATGTTGGCACTGAGGAATACCTGAAGAATTTAATTATCTATATCCATCAAAATCCTGTTGCATCAGGTTTCTCAAGTAAAATCTCATATTGGAAGTACTCGTCTTATAATTCAATTTTAAAACATGATAATACTTTAGTAAAAACGGATGAAGTTATCGAATTATTTAACGATTTGGATAATTTTAAATACTGTCATCAAAACTTTAATAATAAAATCGAGATATAAGCTTTACCATTCCGAGAGCTTTAAGCTCTCGGAATGGTATAAGCTAAATATAAATTTAAACGTATATAAAAATGAAATCAATAGTCTATTTCTACTCAAAAAAAGGGAACAATGAGTTCATAGCAAATAAATTAGCTAAAGAACTTAATTGTGATATAGAGAAAATTCGTCCACGTGCCGATGTTTTCTTTTTCTATTTGATAAAGCTGAATTTTGGAATTAAAAAATTGATTAATAATCCATCAGATTATGACAGAATTTTTCTGGTTGGTCCGGTTTGGATGGGAAGATTTATCTGCCCTTTAAAATCTTTTATTAAGAAATATATGGATCAAATAAATTCTCTATACTTCGTAACATGTTGCGGAAGTGGTGACGAAGTTAAGTATGAAAAGTTTGGTCACGGACATGTTTTTAACGAAATTAAAAACATACTTGGAAATAAGCTAATACGTTGTGATGCAATGCCAATAGGGCTTATTCTTCCTGAAGATAAAAGAAAAGATGGTGATTCTGTTATGAAAGCAAGACTGAAAGAATCAAATTTTACCAATGAAATAAAAGCGAGGTTTGATAAATATATATCTGATATTAATTAAAAGTGTATAATCATAAATAATATCAACCTTTTTAAATGATTTCTGTTAAAAAATCAACGTTTTTTTTATATTTTTACATTTCATTATCTAAATAATTAAGCATGAATATATTTTACAAGTTATCACTCCTCATGTGTCTTAGTTTATTTTATGGACTTGTTTCAGCACAAACAGGATCTGTAAAGGGAACTGTTACAGATGAAAATGGAGAGCCCTTATATGGGACAAATGTCGTAGTGAAAGGTAAGAGTATCGGTGTTATTACCGATTTTGATGGGAAATATGTATTAACTGATGTTCCAACCGGAACTCAGATAATTGAATTTTCATTTATTGGCATGAAAACTCAGGAGTTTACAGTTGAAGTCACTGCCGGCGCTGCCACGACACAAGATGCCGTTATGCAAGAAGATGCTGTAGTTCTTGATGATGTTGTGGTAATAGGATACGGTAGACGTCAAAAGCGTGATGTTACAGGTGCAATTACATCAATTAGTTCAGATGATATCGGTGATGCTGTATTACCTAGTCTGGAAAGTAGTATGCAAGGACGTGCAGCAGGTGTACAAGTAACCACATCTAACGGTATGGCAGGTTCATCAATTAACGTAAAAGTTAGGGGAACAAACTCCATATCTGCGGGTTCTCAACCTCTTTATGTAATTGATGGAATCCCAGTTTCTAGTGGTGACTTTTCTGCAAATAATACAGGTTCAGGGTTTAATGCATTATCAGATTTAAATCCAAATGATATTGAATCAATACAAATTCTAAAAGATGCCGCAGCGGCTTCAATATATGGGTCCCGAGGGGCAAATGGAGTTGTCCTGATTACAACAAAAAAAGGTAGCGCAGGTAAAACGAAGTTTAATGTAAACTACTATTCTGGGATTACTCAATCAGCTAACAGGTTAGATTTGATTTCTGCAGAAGATCATCTATCATTGCGTGATTCTGCAAGAGTTCAAAGAGGTTTAGATCCAGAAACTGCCGATGCTATAATCTTTACTCCCTCAAATGGCGCATCTATAACAAGAGGAATGGCCGACAGTATTGCTGCTCTCGGGGGCACAGATTGGATTGATCAAGTTCTTAGGACAGGCTACGTCCAAGAGTTAAGTGCATCAGCTCAGGGTGGTAGTGATAAAACTATCTTTTATGTCGGTATGACTTACAAGGATGAAGAAGGTTTTGTTTTAGGAAACAATTATGAAAGAATCAGCGGTCGAATCAATGTTGAAAACAAAGCAACTGATAAACTTAGTCTTGGAACAAATATGTCTGTTTCTTACAGTAAAAATGACAGAGTTCCAACAGGAGACGCAGGAGGTTTAGGACTAGCACAACAGAAACTTCCTTATCTTCCAATATATAACGAAGATGGTTCATATTACGATCCATATAGCAATCCGCTATGGCAGCTTGATAACTGGAACTTCCAGGCAAACTCATTCAGATCAATATCAGGTATATATTTAAATTATTAAATAAATGAGAATCTTTCATTCCGCAGTGAATTTGGAGTTGACTTCATGAATCTTACCGAAGATGAATTCCGATTTAGAAATACACAAGATACCGGATCAGTTTCATCTGCTTGGGACAGGCGAACAAATGTGTTTAACTTTACTACAAATAACTATTTTTCATATCATCAGGATATTGGAGAAAACCAAGAAGCAGATTTCACTTTAGGACATGCATATCAACGTTCTAATACAAGTGGAGTAGGGCTTAATGGCTGGAACTTCCCAAATGACAATTTAACAAGTCCGGGTTCAGCAGATCCTAGCGATATGACAGGTTACAGTTATTCAACAGCGTTTGCTTTTGATTCTTATTTCTTCAGAGTTAACTATAAACTTTATAATAAATACCTTGCAGGATTCAGTATTAGAACTGATGGCTCATCCCGCTTTGGTGAAAATAATAGATATGGTACTTTTCCTGCTATTTCAGTTGGTTGGATAATGAGTGACGAAAGCTTCATTCAGGATATTGAATCTATTAGCTTCCTTAAATTCCGTGCTAGTTATGGTCTGACAGGGAATGCAAATATTGATGATTATGCACACCTTGGATTTTACTCTGCTGTTGGTGGATATAATGGTGCAGCTGCAATTGTGCCATCAACATTACTAAATCCATCATTAAGTTGGGAAAAATCAATAATGTTAGATATAAATATAGATTATGGTTTCTTTAATAACAGGTTAAGCGGTAGTATAAATTATTATGATAAAAGAAGTTCTGATTTGCTGCTACAAGTAACATTACCTAGTTCATCAGGGTATTCTAGTATTTGGCAAAATGTAGGAGCAATGAGAAATAATGGTATTGAGTTTGATTTAACATCGCATAATGTTAAAGGAGATTTCAAATGGACAACAAACTTTAATATTGCATTTAATCATAACGAAGTTACTGATGTAGGAGGCCTGCCACCTGATGCTTTTGATAATCAAACTGGGGGTGACGCACGTGTAATTCAAGGTTATCCTGTTGGTATTGCTTATTTAGTCGAATGGGCAGGAGTGCAACAAGAAGATGGAGAAATAGCTCTATGGAATGTTGATGGTACACCTGTTCTCGATGGTGAAGGAAACCAAGAAACAGTAATGGTTGAAGCAGGAACTGAACTCTACTATGATGCAAACGGAAACCTCATGACCTATGCAAATCCTACTGGGGACTTTTACGGAGATAATAGGAAAGCTGCCGGTAGTCCTTTCCCAAAATTTGTTGGTGGTATTACAAACACTTTCAATTATAAAGGATTTGATCTAAACGTCCTGTTTATCTATCAATATGGAAACACTATATATGACGATCAGGCAAAACGTATGATTGGAGACTATACTTCAATAGCACAGCGTCCTGAAATATTAGATGCTTACTCTGAATCAAATCCTAGCGAAGATGTTCCCGGATTAAACGAATATTCTACTTATGTAAACTCAACACGTTTCTTGTATGAAGCGTCATTTATTAGACTAAAGAATGTTTCTTTAGGATATAGCTTCAATAAAGATATTTGTCAGAAGTTGCATCTATCTAATTTAAGAATATATGTGTCAGGAAATAATTTATGGACATTAACCAATTATCCTGGTTGGGATCCGGAAGTATTACGTAATACAAGCGCTTCTGATCCGGACTCAAATGTATCGTTTGCAGCACCTTCGTTTGCAACACCACAGGCAAGAACAATAATTGGTGGAATTCAGGTTACATTTTAAAACTATGGCTATGAAAAAAGTAAATATAATCATTCAATTAACTATTATATTGGCAATTATTACAATTGCACTCAGTTCGTGTGAGAAACTTCTTGAAACGGATTTAAATGACAGAATACAAAACGACGTTGCAATAAACAGTACACGCGATTTACAATTAGTGCTTAATGGAGCATATGATGGTTTACAATCAGGCTCAATGTTAGGTGGAAATCCAATTATTTATGCAGACTTACTAGCAGATGAAGGTATTATTGGAAATGAACAAAAACTAAATAGATTTGGTAAGTATGAGATTTATTCCATGACTACATCTCCTCAAATCACTGAAATTGCAAGTTTCTGGAGTACTGGTTACTCTGCAATCAATCGTGCAAATAATGTTATTTATGCAATTGATAATGAACTAGTTGACGATGCAGACTTTGATATTTATAAAGATCAGCTTAAAGGTGAGGCATTATTTATAAGGGCTGTATGTCATTTTGAGATGGTACGTTTTTTTGCAAAACCATATAATGTAAATAATCCTGGAGCAAATACACAGCCTGGTATTCCATATAGAATGAATCCATCTACAGACACAGACAGTTTAAATCTTGCCAGAAATACTGTTGAAGAAGTATACGAATACATTATTGCCGATTTGCAAGAGTCAAAACTCCTTCTTGAAAGTGCTGGTGTAATGAGTTCAACCAGCTTAGCATCATCAATGGCATCTACAGCAATGCTTGCTCGAGTTTGTTTCTTTATGGGTGATTATACATTAGCTTCACAATATTCAAACGAAGTAATAACAAGTAGTTATTATGAACTTTCTGAAGACTATGCTGACGTATTTACTTCATCAGGTAGTGATTATAATCAAGAAGTTATCTTTCAAATTGTAAATATTAGTACGGATAACAGTAATAGCTTAATTGACTCATATAACAGGTCTAAAAACCCTCTATTTCAAACAAATGCAGACATGTATAATATGTATGACGAAAATGATATCAGAAGGGTAATGATCAATAAGTATTTTGTTATTTATTACATTAAAAAATATGATGAAGCAGTTGTTGAAGGAGAATCTCAACCCTTAAACAGAGTTTATATCAGACTTGCTGAAATGCATCTTATACGTGCAGAATCAAATTTAATCGCAGGAGGTCCGGGAAATTCAACTTATGCCTTCGATAGTTATAACGCACTTCGTGAACGTGCATTTGGGGATTCTTATGTTCCAGAGACTGTTGCGTTAAACGACTTGCTTGATAGCATCAGGATAGAACGTAGGAGAGAACTATGTTTCGAAGGTGATAGGTATCATAACTTAAAAAGATTACAAGAACCTCTACGCGATGGTGTTAGCTGGAACTCAGATGCTCCAATATTTAAAATCCCTGCAGATGAAGTTTCAGGTAATAATCTGATGGAGCAGAATCCGTAAAAAAAAGAGGCTCTCAAATTTGAGAACCTCAATGTTTTCTAAAACATCGCACTCTGCATTGATCTATATTGCTTTGTGCTTACTGTTCGTTCTTTTGGATATTTAATTGTATACCCTATACTGTATTTTTTAGATTCTGATGGCTTCAATGTCGTAACCCACATTGTTTTACCAGTTATTTCATTATAATTTGCACCCGATATTTCATCAACTGTCACTTCAATTTCACTCTCATTTGAAATAGGCACTTGATCGACAATAGTTATTTGAATATCTGTTTTACGATTATTCTTCACTAAAATATCAAACATAAAAGTCTCTTTTCTACTACTACCAAATAAACCTTTCTTAGTGAATTCCTCAATTCTATTACGTTTTATTGAGACTTGTTTATCACGTCCAAATGACAATTCCAGAGTATCATTAAGAGAGTTTGTGTTTAATTGAGAAACGCCTAAATATTTGTCGCCAAAATAAACATTCATATTACCATCAATTAAGCTTAAATCTTCCCATCCGGTAATTTTACCAATCAGATAAACATTTGATTCAAATTTTGGAATAGCATAATAACTAAACTCAGCATCAAGAGAATATTCTGTAACATCAATTGTATAAGGTTTTCCATTATCCGGGATGTTATACTTTTTCTCAATTGGAAACTCAACACTAATAACAGAGACAGTAACGGTATTATATGAAATATTTTCATCTAAAACCTGATATTGTGCTTCTTCATATTGTCTGTATTCATTCTTTATTGCATTATCGTAGTATCCTTTACCACTGCTTCCGGCAGGTGCATTATAATTTAGGTTCCATGTTGAAATAGTAGGAGCAGAGGCGCCTTGAAGAGGGTCTCCGGTAGATAGTACCATATCAACAGCTTGCCATGGAATTCCGGTATTATTAAATACTTTAGCTTTATATTTCATAACAACTGGTTCTCCGATTTCTTTTGCTTTTAAATCATATGCTGGAGCCCATCCGCATTTACCTGCTATATAACTGATATCAAAGTTTGCATTTATATTAGTTTCCGCTTCGTATTCAATAACGATCTTTTTGAAATACATATTATTTTTCAGAAGAATATCTGATTTTCTTCTATTTATATCTGCTATTATCAGATTCTCTTTATTAATTAGGTTATTTATTCTTGTAATTTCCTCTGATACAGCAAAAGACCTTTGTCTATAATATGATGAAACATCCTTTAAATCAGTAATATTTACTCCTGAATTTGCACCGCCAATTTACATATTTTGATTTAAATAGTTTATTTCTGCTGTATATGAATTCTTTTCGTTGTTAAGCTTAGTAATCTTAGCATCTACTAACTTAATTGAGTCATTCATCCTTTTTATTCCAGGAACTTCTTTCTCAGCATCTTCATAATAATCAACAACTGATATAGATAAAATATCGACATTTTGCTTATTTGATATCTGAACACTATTGGAAATAGCTTGAGGGCTTATTTCTTTGATCTCAAAAACTCCTCTACCTTTTGTAATATTTAATGTCGTTTTTGCTTTAACTTCAGCACCATATAAATATACAGTAACAGCATCTACTTCTGCATTTGATGTCAAAACCTTCTGGCCATAGACAATACTGGAGATCCAGCATATTGATAAAATTAGGATTAGTTTTTTCATAAGTTCTACTTTTTTGGTTAATATTCTTGACTTTCTGACTGTAAATATAGACAAAATATCATTACTTAAAATTCTGAGTATTTGAAGTATATAATTTAATTGGTGAAAATATGCTTTCAGTTGGTGAATATTAAATCTAAATACAAGGAATGTAAAGATATTTCTTAGGGTTAACACATAGAACAGGTATTCCTTTTGAATTTGAAATAATAGAAGTTTCAGGAAAACCAAGAACTTTATGTATTAAATTCTCGTTCTTTGTTGTTAGAATAACAATCATAAGTGCCTGTGCATCATCAGCAAATCGCAAAGCTTGTTTATTAAGATTTTCTCTACTATTCTTTAGAATATGTTTTTGACGAACTAGTTTATATTTATCAAAAAACCTATTAACAAAAACTAGATTACTTTTAACAGATTCCTCTTCAGATTTCTTATAAACAATATCAATAGAGGTAAGTAGATTCTTAGCGAAATATGTTACCCAACCGGTTTTCTCTTTCATTTCTTTTCTAATACCCATTGGTAGAACAATATTCCTTTTAGCATCAGGAACAGGAGTGTTCTTTTGTATTACAAAATAAGGAATACGAGACTTTCTAATAATTTTAACTGCAGCAGAACCAGACAAATATTGAGGGTCATTCTTACCGTGAGTCCCTATCAATATTAAAAAGGCATCTCTTCTTTCTGCTTCCGAGTTTATAATTGTACAGGTACAGCCTTCCTCAACATAAAAGTCAGTTACAATTCCATGCTCATTGGATATTTTTTCACTTAAATCATGTAATGCTTTCTTAGAATCTTCTTTTGCTGTTGTTTTGTTAAAATAATTGTATGTGTTTTCATTTACAACATGAATTAGATGGATTCTTCTCTTGAACATCTTTGCTATAAAAATCCCCCACTGAACACTCTTTTCACCAACTTCTGTAAAGTCGGTATAAACTAAAATATTCTGAACCTTTTTATCTTTCATTTGTTTTATTATATTGCGAAAATAATTAAATTTATTAACATTAAAACCAAAAAATAATTTAATGAAACCAAAAGTGCTGAATATCAATGAAAATGTGAAGTGGATAGGAATACAGGATTTTGATATTAAAACATTTGATATTGTAATGGAGACAGAATATGGAACTACTTACAATTCATATTTTATCGATGCAGAGAAAAAGGCAATTATTGAAACTGCCAAAGAAAAATTTAGCGATGAATATCTTGAAAAGATAAAATCAGTAACAGATCCTAAAGAAATTGAGTTCATCATAATGGATCATACTGAACCTGACCATGCCGGGAGTCTTGCAGAAGTGCTTAAAATTGCCACAAATGCAACAGTAGTAGGTAGCGGACAAGCTATAAAATATCTACAAGACATGCATGATGTTGAGTTTAAATATCAAATAGTTAAAGATGGTGATGAAATAAGTTTGGGAAATAAAACGCTTAAGTTTATCTCTGCACCTAATTTGCATTGGCCCGATTCAATTTACACATATTTAGTTGAAGATAAAATTCTTTTCACTTGCGATTCCTTTGGAGCTCATTATTGTTCGGATGAAATGTTTGATGAACAAGTAAACAAAGAAGAATATGATGGAGCTTTTCAATACTATTTTGATGTAATATTAAAACCTTATAGCAAATTTCTACTAAAAGCAATTGAAAAAATTAAGTCGCTTGAAATAGATGTAATAGCAACTGGACATGGGCCAATACTCAGGTCTAATCATAAAGAAATTGTAGAACGTTCAGAAAAACTTGCTAAGGAATATCTTGAGCAAAATAATCATCAAAAGAAAAGAGCTCTGGTAACATATGTCTCAGCATATGGCTATACAGGTGAAATGTCAAAAGCTCTCGCTAAAGGTATTGAGTCAGCAGGTAATATCGAAACCGAAGTCTTAGATATCGAAAGGATTGATTTAGGGGATCTTGACTCAAAGTTAGTGTTGGCAGATGCTATTTTAGTAGGAAGTCCTACAATAAATCAAAATATTTTACTTCCGGTATTTAAACTTTTTGCAGTAATTAATCCTATCAGGGATCGTGGTAAACTTGCTGCAGCATTTGGATCATTTGGTTGGAGTGGAGAAGGAGTGGGTATCATTGAATCCAATTTAAAATCTCTAAAATTAAATGTTGTAGAATCTCCTATAGCAATGAAATTTCGTCCTGACTCAAACCAAAAAGAGGAATTGTTTAAATTTGGAAAAGAGTTTGGTGAAAAGATGTTAGGTAATTAGCCTTGCTAACCTGTCAGGTTAGCCAAAAGCCAGTGAAAATGCAAACCTGACAGGTTTGCTATGCCTTCATAGGGCTAAATTGGTTTAGGAGAAGAATTATGATACTCAAAGAACTCATCTTTTCCACCAAAGATCTCAAAGATTTCATTTCTATCTACCAAGATATCTGAGTTTTCAGTGGAATTTAATTTACTAAAACTAGAATACTTATATTTAGATATTTCCTTTACAATTCCATGTTTTACTGGATTATAATTAACATAATGAATTGCATTTTTTAGATAAAACTCATCATTTAATAGCTTACGTTTAAAAGGTCTCTCAAATAAAGAGCCATGTCTACTGTTCCATATATTAAAAGTCTTTGTATAAGCATTAAACAGATTAGAAAAATATTGATGTGGTGGTTTATCAATCTCAAAATGAAGCTTAATTACAAAATGAAAATGGTTTGACATTAGAGCATAAGCATAGATATCAGAAATCGATGAGAGATACCTCACAATCAGTTTTTCAAAATACTCATAATCATGGTCATTATTAAATAGTTTACAACTATTTATGCCTCGATTATATATGTGATAATATTTCTCTGGCTCTAAACCAACTAACATATTCTATATTATGAATTCATGGCCTACCTTTATCTGACAGGTTTGCGTTACGCAAATGCAATCCCGAACCTGTCAGATAGGCGTAGCTACACTTTAGAATTCACCAATCCCAAAATCTCTTTCTCAAGCGCAATAGCTTTCTTTTCTATTTCTGCACCTTCTTTAAGTACTTTGTCAACAAAAGTTTTATCATTATAACTTCCTGTATTGATTTTTACATTTAAAAATGCTCCCTGAACGCCTGCTCTTGCTGCTAATGCACCAACACCTGCATCACTAATTGATGCTTCAAGACCAGTTTTAGCCATTTCGTGCATTACCTCCATACTATCGTAGCATAGCTTCATTACTTTTAACGGAATCTCTATTGCATATTTAGTAGCATCTTGGATTGCTTTTGTACGAGCAGCTTTTTCTTCATCACTACCTTTTGGTAAACCAAATGCTTCCATTATTTTATTAAATGCATTTGTATCTTCATCAACCATTTTCAGAAGTTCATCGTGGTAAATTTTACCTTTTTCTGCCCAATCACTGTATTTCATCCATTTATCGGTATGGCGATGTTTATGTGCAGTAAGATTTGCAACCATTGTGCCTAATGCAGCGCCCATAGAACCCATATATGCAGAAATTGAACCTCCTCCCGGAGCAGGAGCTTCTGAAGCAGTAGTATGACAAAACTCTACTAAGTCCATGTCAACGAGTTTCTTTTTGCTGTCATCTTCCATCATATACTCAATTATATTTTTCTTTGGGTCAAATGGTTTTAATTCATCAAGACCAAGAGATTTAACAGCAATCTTTATGATTTCTGAATCAGATATACCTGTTGAACGACCTTGTTTCTTTAGAAAGTACTTGCCGGCATCAAGAATTGATTTAAGAGGCATTACACCAACTAATTCAGATCCGGTAACTCTTAATCCGTTAGCTGTTGCTCTATCACAAACAGTATCAAATGCAACATGTACAGGAGTTACAGAGATGTCTGTAAGGTTCATTTAAATCTGAGCAACACCATATTCCTCGATATACCAACCAATTGCTTTAACTGATTTTAATAAACCCGGTTCATAAACTTTTTTACCGTTTTCATCTTTAACAATTTTTCCAGTTACAGGATGACCTTCGCGTTTAACACGACCTCTTTCCCTTACATCAAAAGCAATAGAATTAGCTTTATTTACTGATGTTGTGTTAAGATTAATATTATATGCAACAAGGAAGTTTCTTGCACCAACAGCAGTTGCGCCTGATCTTTTTGTTTTCTCATCCCAAACATTTGAGCCAAAATCAGGTTTCCACTCGTCAGTTATTATTCTTTTAGCTAAAGCTTCGTATTCACCGGAACGACAATTTGCAAGATTTCTTCTTTCTGGTTTGCGTGCTGCACTTTCGTAGCAATAAATCGGTATATTTAATTCTGTTCCTAATCTTTCTGCAAGTTTATGTGCATACTTAACAGTTTCTTCCATTGTAATATTAGAAACCGGAATTAATGGACAAACATCTGTTGCTCCAAAACGTGTGTGAGCTCCACTATGTTTTGACATATCAATTATTTCAGATGCCTTTTTAACGGCTAAAAATGCTGCCTCTATTACTTCATCTGGAGTGACAACAAAAGTTACAACAGTTCTGTTTGTTGCTGCACCCGGATCAACATCAAGAAGTTTGATCCCATCTACAGTTTCAATAACATCTGTAATCTGCTTAATGATTGACATATCACGTCCTTCACTAAAATTCGGAACACATTCGATAATTTGCTTCATATTATTTATAGTTTTAATTTGTTGCAAAATAAAGAAGAAAATGAATAAAAACCTTATTTATTTATTAAAATTTATTAGTGTTTTGAAGCATTTATATTTTAACATGATTTACTTAATTATTCATTAAATTTGGGATTAACATTTAATAGAATGCTATGGACTCAATTGTTTATACGCCAATCGGAATAATTCACTCTGATTTTACTGATAAATCAGGCATGCCAATACAACCATCATCTGCAATTGGTAAAAAAGGAAGTATAAAACTATTACCAGAATATACTGAGGGATTAAAAGACCTTGATGGATTCTCACACATAATAGTAATATATCATTTTCATAAATCTGAAGGACATGATCTGCAAACTATTCCATTTCTGGATAATAAAGCTCATGGTATTTTTGCTGTAAGAGCTCCTAAACGACCAAATAGTATTTGTTTATCTGTTTTGAAACTTATTAGAGTCGAAGAAAATATTTTGCATGTTGAAAATATCGATATTCTTGATGATACTCCGGTACTTGATATTAAGCCTTATATTCCGGAATTCGATGCAGCAGAAAATGTTAAGATAGGTTGGGTTGAAAAATCTAAAGGGAAAATAAAGGGGAAAATGTCTGATAGGAGGTTTGAGTAAAATTAGAGCTACTTGCTTATTATTAGTTTGTTTCTTGATTTTATATCTCCTTCTTCAATTTCAACAATGTAAGTACCTTTAATTAATCCCTTTAAATCAACATTTGCTGGTGAACTTAATGAACTAATTTCCAATACTTTTTGTCCATTGATATTGTATATTGTAATGTAAATATTTTCACTTTTAAATTCAATATTCAAATAATCTGAAGTTGGGTTAGGATAGAGGATAGCATTTGCATTATTGGATGTCAAATCATCAATACCCAAATAATTTGATTGGATTACTTTCCAAATGCATGCGAAACTAGATAACCATAAATTATTATCATAATCTACCAATATATGGTCAATAGAGCCTTCAAAAATATCTCCTTCAATTTGTACAGTAGTCCAACTTATACCATCAAATTTATGAAGATTCTTAGTCCCGACCCAAACATTATTATTTGAATCTATTGCTAAAGAAGTATAATGATATTCGTCAAAGACATTTGTTGTATCATATATTGTCCAATTTTCTCCATCAAATCGATAAATTCCATTTATTTCTGACATCCAGATATTATCATCTTGATCAATATCAAAACCATTAATACTGTAATAATCTATTTCGTTTGGAAAGCTATAATTTGACCAAGTATCACGATTATACATGCAAATACCTTGATTACTTGCTATACACCATATATTATTTTCTGAATCACAATCAATATAGGTAATATCATCGTCTAAAAGACCATCATCAGATGTATAATTAATCCAATAATCACCGTTGTGGTAAAAAATACCATAACCACTTGAAAACCACATTTTATTATCTAAATCATTAACATGATCGTGCAATGATTTACCTGAAAATGTTGCACCAAAATTAAATGGAGACCAACCCTCACCATCAAACATATAAAGATATCCACCACCACCAAAAAGTAAATTTCCATCTCTATCCTCAAAGAAGATAGAAGATGTATATGATTGAATATTATCAATTTTGGAATAAGATTCCCACAATTGGTTATCAAAACATGTTAAATTTTGATTTCCACTAAACCATAATTTATTGTCTTTTGCAATATATGGATTATAAATATTGAAATCGTTTACTCCTTCTTTTTGTTTTTCTTGCTCTATTCCAAACTCCCATGGGTTTAAATTTATAACTGAAAAACCTGAATCAAACGTCCCTACCCAAAGCTTATTATCTTCAGTATATTTTATTCTACTAATTTTGTTAGATAATAATCCATCATTAACAGTGTATGTTTGCCAATAATAACCATTATATCTTGAAAGTCCTCCATGCCCTTCCGCATAAGAATATGTGCCAAACCAATAATCGCCATATTTATCGATTTCAACTGAATTAACAATATTCCCGCCTAATCCATTATCTTCTGTATAATATTCCCAATTTGCACCATCCCAAACAGAAACCCCTTCTTCTGTACAAAACCAAACAAATGACAAGATATCTACAGCAACATCGTTTATGTATTCACCATGAATCCCATCTTCATTTGTAAAATTTGTCCATATTTCACCATCATACATAGAGACTCCTGATATGTTGCCATAATCAATAAATGAGACCCAAATCTTGTTATCTTCATCTATAGTAATATTATGCGCAACTCCAGGCAAAACACCGTCCTCTTCAGTAAAATGGTTCCAGGTTCCACTATAATACATAAATAATCCTTCTGAAGTTGCTAGCCATATTCTATTGGATATGTCTTTTTCAATATTATAAAACCCACTGATTTCGATTCCATTAATATTTTCTATTTTGCTTACCTCACTTCCATTGTCAATAAGAATAACATTATAACTTAAATACCATATTTCTTCATCAAAAAACATTACATCATTAATACCAAAATATCTATACTGTGTATTTGCCAGAACATGCTCATATTCTTCTCCTGTAAACTTAGTTATTCCTCTTTCTTGTCCAATATATACATCATTACCATTTGTTTCGATACATAGTATTTTATTATCAATCAATTGCGATGTACTAAAGAGATTATATTTAATTACATCTTGAGAATTAATAGTAGTAAAAGTTAAACAAAGACAAAGAAACAATAATACATATCGCATAAGAAAGGTTTTTAGTATTTTCAAATATACAATTTATATCAACCCATGTCAAGTTTTTTGTGCAGAATTTTACAATTATTAATTAGTTTTATTCTAAACTATATTCTAATTATTTTTGTCATCATCAACTAATGGTATGAAACTAAGGCTATTTATATTTCTCTCTGCAATTTTATTTGCATTTAACTTAAATGCGACCAGCGTAAAACTAATTAAACCTGTTCATCCGGATCATTTTTCATATTCAGGAGATAATCAAACACAAAAAACAAAAAGTCTTTCACAACCAATAAGGGTACTTGTAACTGATAATAATGGCAATCCAATACAAGGGCATGAATTGGTTTTTATTTGTATAACTTATCCTAAAGATGCCGATAATTACTGCGTAGATAGAAAATATGTATGCACTGATTCTACAGGGATAGCTACAAATCATTTTCAGCTTGGAGATAAGGAAGGAGTATACGAAATACTTGTTGGCTCAAATGAAGACTGCGATGCCGAAAAAATTGTATATACAATTAACGCAAGAAAACCAACATGGATTATCTTTTTAATAATTGGACTTTTGGGGGGGCTTGCTCTTTTCCTATTCGGTATGGATATCCTAAGTAAAGGGATGCAGGCAGCAGCAGGAAGTAAAATGCGTAATATTATCTCAAAATTTACTAATAATCGTTTTGCTGCCTTATTTGCCGGTATTATTGTGACAATACTTGTTCAAAGTAGTTCTGCAACTAGTGTAATGTTAGTTGGATTTGTCGAAGCAGGGCTTATAGGCTTTGCTCAAACTCTTGGAATGCTGTTGGGAGCCGGCATTGGAACAACTGTCACTGCCCAACTAATAGCTTTAAAAATCACTGATTATGCACTTCTTATTGTTGCAGCAGGATTTATTGTAACTCTTATCTCAAAATCATCTAAATACACAAATATTGGAAAATCCATTTTAGGATTTGGCCTATTGTTTTTTGGTATGTACATCATGTCAGAAGCAATGTATCCACTTAGATCGCATGAGGGTTTTCTTAATATACTAATTAAACTTGAAAACCCATTTATTGGAATATTAGTAGGTTTTGTTTTCACAGCTCTTATACAAAGTAGTGCAGCAACAATTGGTATTATTATAACTATTGCTTCACAAGGTTTTCTAACAATAGAAGCTTGTATTCCGCTAATATTAGGAACAAACATAGGAACCGGCATGACAGCAATATTAGCTAGTTTAAATTCCGGACGTGAGGCAAAAAGAGTTGCTTTTGCTCATACTTTCTTTAAACTTATCGGCGTCCTAATATTTGCATGGTGGATACCTGAATATGCAGATTTGGTAAAATTAGTCTCACCAAATAATGCGGATGTTCCAAGACAAATAGCCAATACACATACAATATTCAGTATTGCGTTAACTATATTAATCCTACCTTTCTTAGGATTTTTCTCAAAATTAATATTATTAATAATTCCTAAAAAACCTGAAAAAGCAAATCAAAAATTTAAGCTAAAATATATTAATTCAGCTATTACATCATCTCCGGCGATTTCATTAGGTCTTGCTAAAAAAGAAACTGAAAGAATGAGCCATAAAGTTCAAAAATTATTGAATTTATCTCTAAAACCATTCTTTGATAAAGACATTTCACATTTAGATGAATGGCAGAAGCTTGAAAGTGAAACAGATTTCCTTAAAGAAAATATAAATAACTATTTAATCAGTGTAAGCTCTCAAAATTCAGATAAAGAGAGTTTTAATGATGCATATCAGATTATGTATGTAGCAAAAGAACTTGAGATGATAGGAGATATTGTTAATACAAATATGCGTCGTCAGGTTGAGAAATGGGTAAAAACAGATGCTCAGTTTAGCGAAGAAGGTAAAGTAGAGCTTGAAACAATTTTAGAAAAATCCTTAAAGCAGATTAGCAGATCAATAGAAGTATTTAATGATTTAAACCTCGAAAAAGTTGTGCATATTAAAAAGAAATTTAAAAAATATTCCAATCTTGCGGAAGAGTATGAAATGCTTCATTACGAAAGGCTTGTAAGTAATAATGAAATATCAAAAAGTAGTTCTCAAACCCATTTAGAACTACTGGGACTGCTTAAAGCAGTTAACAGACATGCTACAAACATTTCACGTATTCTCTTAAACTGGCATAAAGAAAAACCTATAAACATTAAAAAAGCCTGATCTCTCAGGCTTTATTTTATTTATCTGTATAACTAACAGTTGAATTCGAGCTAAGATGCGATTTCATTTCCTTATGCATATCTCTCATAGGCTCTAAACTTCGCAGAATATTAATAAATTCTTTTCTTTCAGTGATAAAATTATCAATTCTACCCTGATAAAATGCCTGCAAAACTTTTAGTTGTTCCATTGTGTTAATATTATTCTCTAGAATAGATGCATCTTTTTCTGCTTCTTCCATCCACCCAAGAACTTTACGAGGCAAGTCAACCGGTCCAAATATATTTTTGGGATCATATACCGATAATAAATCTTCAGGAGCAGATGGAACTGAAGTCCCCCAACTCAAATAATTTTTAATTACCGATTTAAAAATATTATTTGTAAAATTTATTTGATTCTTTAATAACAAAGGATTTATTTCAGCAAGCGCATCATTACATATCTCATAGTTCTTTTTCCACAGATTTGCCATCTCTCTGAGGTCATTATAATGCTTCATTGAAAGGTCAGCAGGTGTTCCAATAAGTGTTACTTCGCACTCAAATGAAGGGTCTGTCTACTCAGCACGTTCAATATTTGTTTTAAGGTCTTTCAAACTATTTTTTAGATTTCCCCAATGCATCTCAGCAGTTTTGTAATCACGATCAAGAAGTGCTTTCTCAATTAAATCGTAAAACTCTTGTATTCTGTCTAAATTGTTACTAACTGAAAAATCTTCAATACCTTTTACTTTGATATTATTTGATGAATACCAAACACCTTCTTCCTGCTCAATTACAAAATAAAATGTTGCCGTTCCTTCATTTGTTTCATCCTGTTCGGTTCTACCTGCAGGTGTATTTCGAACGTAGTGCCATTCAGTGGTCGAACTAACTTTAAAAAACACTTTCTGATAATTACCTCTAGTAAACTCGACTTCAGCTTTTCTTGTTATTTCACCATCAGTAACCGGAGTTATTTTAACTTCTTCACCTGATGAAAATTCAGCTTTTTCAGATGTACATTTCCAGTCACCATGGAACTCTCCACCATTGATATCGAAAGTCATACCAAACTCACCTTGAGAAGTAACTACTGTATTTCTTCCAACATTAGCATATGTATTAGGGTCAGAACAATAATCTCGTTTCCCTCCTTTAAGAATTGCTTCGACCTGAATTCTTTCTCCAGACCTTACTGTAATTTCATCACCATCCTGATATTCAACTCCATCGACTTTAAGTACAACAAAAGGTGTACGAGGTGGGATAGAGGCACAAACAATTAAAGTTGTGCAAACTAATGCACAAATTATACTTATTTTTTTCATAGTATTTTGGTTTTAGTTATTATATGGATTCAAAGAACTTCCAAATACTTCTTTTAGGATATCTGTTACACGTGCAATATGATCCTTTCTGATTTTAAGCTCTTCTTTTGCTACCATTAAATATAATCCATCCAGAGCTTTATTTGTAACATATGCATTTAAATCAGTATCAACTTGTTCTCCTCCCGTTAACATTGTTACAGTGTTATATTTTTCCACAAGAGGTGTCCAGTACTGTGCAAGCATTATTTTCTCAGTAGCTTCAACTACAACAGTATAGAACTTATTATAAAGTGTTGTTGATGTTGTTTTCTTTAAATATGCTGTCGCTGCATCGTCACCACCTTGTAAAATTGCAATTGCATCACTAATTGTCATTTGTTTAATAGCAACAATAAAAACATCTGTTGCACCTTTAGCTGCTTCTTCTGCTGCTCTGTTTAGCTTCTCTTCAAATTTTACAACCTTATTCTTTAATCCAACACTTTCACAAACTTCCTTTACTTTAATAGCTTCTTCAGGAAATGGAATCATTATCTCAGAATTCTTATAAAATCCATTTGTAACACTAACAACATTTACTGCATTAGTTATACCAACCTCAAGAGCATTTTTAAGTCCTTTTGCAACCTGTTCCTGAGTTAATCCCTGACTTGCACTAGTTCCTGTATCTAATCCCTCTAATGTTGCTAATAAAACGTCACAACTGAAAAATATAAAGAATACCGGTAAAAATAAAGCTAATTTTTTCATAATCTGGTTATTTAAGTTTCAAACAAATTTAATCAAAATTTATTCCCTTTTTAAATTTTTTTTCAATGTTTTATAAAAATTCAAGATTTGTTTATTATATAAAATTAATTTATTCAAATTTTATTATATTTGAAAACACATAATTTATTAACCTAAAAGAGAAGATTTGTATGAAAGAAAGAGAAGATTTTATTTACATCCCAAAATTCAACCTTAATGATATCTTAAATTCATGTGAAAACATAAAAGGACAAGCTGTCTTAACAAAAAAGTATTTCTTTATCATGCCTGATAAGATTACATATGCTATCGGAATGGTAAACAGAGACAATTACAATAAAGAGTATTTTGATAAGACAAAGAATAATTTGGCGAATACTGATCTAATTGAATTTGAAACACAAATGATTAGCGATTTACCTGAAAAATATGTTATTCCATGGGCAAACTTTGAAAAATTTGAAGTAAATGTGGGCTTTTTTATCTTTGGTGGATTACGTATGAAACGAAAAGGCTGGAAAATAACTTCAGCATATATTGGAAATACAAACAATAGAAAAACTGTCAAAGAATTTTACGAGAAGATAGAAAAATAATGCTAGAAAATAAGGATTTTGTTTATATCCCAAATATGAAATTTGTGGATATAATAGATTCTGGCATGGCTTATTACGGCAGTGCTATTATGACTCAGAGATACATCTTTTTATTGGTTGACACAATTGACAGTGTAGAAGAAAAACGTAAATCAGATTGTTATAATAGATTATATGTCGAAAAAGTACTATCAAATCCACAAGATTTTGATGTATTGAGTTTTGAAACAGCAATGCTTACCGATTTGGATGAATTACATATTTTCCCTTTTGCTGATTTGAAGAAATTTGAAGTAACTGTTGGTTTTTCAATCTTTGGTGGAATCAAAATGGTAAAAAACACCAAAACACTTACTTCAATGTCAATAAAGGATGTTAAAGTAAGGAAAGCAATTAAGGAGTTTTACGGAAAGTACATTAAATAAATAAATTATGAAAAAAGATGTCGACTATATGTTAGTTCAAAAATTTGCTTGGAATGATTATGTAGATTCAGGGCTTGTAAAATCAGGAAGACTGATTATTACTAAGAATTTTATATTTATGCTAATTGAAAAAGAAGATTTTGGAAAGAGTTTGAATTATGATCCTATAAAGGTTGAAAATCTATTAAATGTTGCGGAACAAGTTGATGTAATTGACTTTGAAACTGAATTACTAGATATTATTCCAAATCCATCAATCTTTAAAATCGAAAATCTAGAATATTTAGAAGTCACAAATAGCTTTATTGCAGGAGGGATGGCTTTTAAAAGAAAATCAGATCAAGACGGTGTTTCTTTTGAAATACCTAAAAGATCTGTTCGTAAGGAGGTTGTTGAATTTTGTAAAGATATTGTGAAATAATTACATATTGCAAATATATGTTAGTTCTATATTATTTTACATCGTTTTAAGCGACTATTTAATTCAGTTGAAAATTCTCTTTAATATATCTGAATAACCCACATCTTTAACATCATTGAAATTATCAACAAATTTTTCCAGTTAATCTTCAGGCAACTACTTCATTCCTGACATTAAACATACAATTTAAAAGTCAAATATCTTTTTCAAGTTTAAATATTCTTCTTCTATATTTTTAATCAATTCTTCAATTTTTTCTTTCTGTTTTATTTCCGCTTCTTCTATTTTAGATGCGTAAAAAGCCATCTTTTCAAAAGAAACTGACCTGGATGAACCTTTTATTGTATGTGAATTTAGTTTTAATGAATTTTCATCTTGATTAATTAATGCCTCTTTTATGTTATTCAAATACTTATCAAAGTGATCAAAAAAAGTTTTAACCAGAACTATTATAAATTCTTCGTCACCGTCAATGATTTCGAGCAATCTATCACGATTAAAATGCTTTAACTCATCTATCTTTACGTTTCTACTCATTTTCATTTACTGAGTTTAAGTATGTTTTTAAAACTTGTTTAATCTTGTCGTAACTTACAGGTTTGGTCAAGTATTCATTCATGCCAACATTATGAGATTTTTCTCTTTCTTCTGAAAGAGTCCCGGCACTTATTGCAATTATTGGCGTGAAATTATCTGTTTTTCTTATTTCTTTTGCCACATCATATCCGCTCATTTCCGGCATATGAATATCCATGAATATTAAATCAGGATTGTATATTTTGTAATTATCAAGCCCCTTTGTTCCATCTTCTGCTTCTATAATCTCACAATCAGGTAAAATACTGTATAATATGTGTTTAAATAATAAAATATTGGTTTCACTATCTTCGACTACTAGTACCTTTATTTGACCATTTTTTACTTTTCTTTCTTTTGTAGTTGCATCAAGAGCAATATCTTTAAATTCTTCCTGTTTAATTATCTCTTCTTTGATAATCTGTTTAGTGTTAAAACAGATATTAAAAAAGAAATGACTTCCTCTTCCTGAATTGGATGAAAACTCCAATTTACTTCCCATTTTTTGAAGCAAACTATTAGCAATAGATAAACCTAAACCTGACCCCCCATACTTTTTAGTAATTGAGGCATCTGCTTGAGTAAAGGAATCTAATATCTTTGATTGTATCTCTTTTGGTATTCCAATTCCAGTATCTTTAATTGAAAAATTATAAATAAAATTACCTTCATCGTCAGCACCACATTTAGTAGTAGAAATATCTATTTGTATTCTGCCTCTTTCAGTAAATTTAATTGCATTACTTAATATATTCAATAATATCTGTCTTATACTCAGTTCATCCGTATAAACAATACTTGGAATATTATCATCGTAATTAAAAGATATTTCCAGGTCCTTTTCTTCACATGGAAGCTTAACAATTTCAAAGATATTTGAGATAAGTTTTTTTAAGTCAATAAACTCATAATTTAACTCTAGTTTACCTGCTTCTATTTTTGAAAAGTCTAAAATATCATTTATTAGAGCTAACAGAATATTTGCAGAAACATTTATTGTATCTGTAAATTTCTTTTGCTTTTCGTTAAGTTCTGTTTGCATTAATAGATTTGAAAAACCAATTACACCATTTAACGGAGTTCTAATTTCATGACTCATATGAGCGAGAAACTCACTTTTTGCAGCATTAGCTTTTTGTGCATTTTCTACAGATTCTTTAAGTTTAGTATTTAACTCTTTGCGTTCAAGATATAGTGAAACATAATAGGAATAGAGCTCTATTAGTTCACGGTTTTTAAGTTGTGTATTTTTATTAAAAATCAATGTAAAGTAACCAAGTAATTTTTGCTCATTTGATACTTTAATAATCACTGTGTTACCAATGTTAAACTTATTTATCAAATATTTCAAAGGTTTTTGTATACTATTGAGATTCTTAAACTCAAATAGACGTTCTTTAATAACAAGATTCCCATTTTTAAATCCTTCTTCAAGTTCAGTATTCCTTGACCATATCTTTCCTTTAAGCTTAATTCCTATAGCATTGCATGCTTCATCAATTCTTTCATTAAATCCAACCAAGGAGACTGTTTGTGCATTAAATTCATCATTTATATATAGATTGAATCCACAATAACTTGCGCCAGAAACTTTACGAATACTCTCAGCTATTATATCATAAAATTCTTCTTCTTCACATTTAATTAGAATTTCGGTATTTCGCATCATTTCAAGCAACAATTCTCTTTCTTCAACTTCATGACTGATGTCAGTATGTGAACCGGCCATTCTTACAATATTCCCTTCATCATCTCTAATTCCCTCTCCTTTAGCCCTAATCCAGACATATTCTCCATTTTTTTGTTTAGCCCTAAAATCAATGTTATAACTAGTAAATTTTCCTACTAAATATTTCTTGAGATATTTATTAACTCTTGATGCATCATCGGGGTGTATAATCTGGAAGTAAGAATCTATATTATTTTCAATTTCACTAGGTTCATAACCAAGCATTGTTTTCCACTTGTCGGAAAGGAAGAGAGTATTACTTCCCAGATCCCAATCCCAGATTCCATCATTACTACCATTTATCGCTAGTTGAAACTGCTCTTTTGTTTTACGCAAAGATTCTTCAATCCTTACCTTAACAATTGTTTTAGATATAATTTCTGAGATTACTTGTAGTGTGTGAATTTCTTCATCAGTCCAGCTTCGATATTTATTAAGACTATCAAAGCCAATAAAACCAAGAACTTTGGATTTATTTCTTAATGAAAAGCTTAATAGGGACTTAATACCTTGCTCTTTGTATATTTTCTTCTCAATACTTGCATTAACAGGCAAATTATCAATATCCTTAATTAAAACATAGTGATTTTTATTTATTTGTTCTTTCCACCATGGAAAACTTTGCTTATTAAAATCCTTAAAATTGCTTATACCTAAATTACTTTCCGGAGAATTATATTGGTATAAATCATTAAATATATCTGAAGATTTGTCAAAAATATTTATAATTACACGATCAACTTTAAGTGCCATACCACATAATCGAGCTGTTTTATTTAACAACTCCGGCAATGTGTCAATTTCGGGATCAATAAAATCTGAAGTTATCTCACTGATTAGTTTTTGGTGCTTTAATTGATTTGACAGCTTTTCTTCGTTTGAAACAATTTCTGTGATATCTCTAAATATACCACGAGTACCAACAAACTTCCCATTTACTGTCCTACAGTTAATATTACCTTCTACATACACTTTTTTACCTGTTTTGGAAATAAAAACAGTTCTAATATTATTTTCACATTCACCGTTTTGTAGATCTTTAAAGACTTCCTGGCAATGCAATATATCATCTTCTGCAATAATATCCCATATCTTTATCTTCCTTAGATTATCCTCACTGTATCCTAATGTATCTAACCAGGCTTTATTAGCAAAAAGAATATTACCCTCAATATCAACACTTTGAATTAAATCAGTAGCATTGTCAACAATATCCATATAGTTCTCTTCCTTTTCAAGAAGAGCTTTTTCTATATTCTTATTTTCAGTAACATCACTGATTAAAACAAGCACTCCCAATCCATCTTTAAATAGATATTTAAGTTTGACTGTAGATATATCGTAAATCTTGTTTCTTTTCGGATCATTAAAAACAAAATTATAATTTATTGATGAGTTGTTCAGTTTAAAAGGTAGTACATCATCAGATATTGATCCAATATCTGAATCAGTGATACAGATAATATCTTTTGCTTTATCATTTATATCTCTAAGGATATTCCTATCATCAATAACTATTAGTCCACTATCAATATTTTCAAAGAGTGCAGCACTAATTATATCACTGGATAATAAAACTTCTCTTACAGAAAGACTAAAAAATATTAACAAACTACTAAAGAGAAATGAAAAAGGTATTGGGTCAAGATTATAAGTGATCAAACCTGCAATATAAAAAATGTATAAAACAAAGGGGAGTCCACTGGCTATTGATAGAATTATATATGACTTGTTGCTTTCCGTTTTGATAGCTAATCTTACTAAAATTAATATACCCAGTAAAAAACATAAAAAAGAATAAACTTGTTGAATCCAGTAAATAATTCCTTTATTTAATATTAAAGTAGTGAAGAATGACTCATTTACATCAAATTCCTTTATATATAAATTATGTAATGGATTTGTAAGAACAGAAACTGTTATAAGAAATGGAATTAAATATATCAGATAATAGACTTTTGACTTAAAGAATTTATTTTTCCCGGAAAACTTAAGCACAAATAAAAAGAAAAATACCGGAACATAAGGTATTCCAATATATTCGAGCTGATAAAACACTTTCATAAACTCAAAATTATCAGTCGAAATTTCTAATCCGTAAAATATTATATATACAGAAGAGGCAAGGTTAAATAGAATAAAAAAATACATATGCTTCCCTCTATGATTTTTTATCGAAAATAGAAGAAAAAATAGCATAATTATAAATACTACATATACCGGGATTGCATAAGGGTTAAAATTCATAATTGATAGCAAATTTGAATTTATAATAACTAATACGGAAACAATGGAAAATAGTTGCTATTATTATAAAAGCACTTAATTAATTCATATTATCTAAGAGTAAATATTTCCATAGACAGTGCTAATGCACAATGTAAGACTACTCCAATTCCTATGTTCTTCTGATTATAAGCAACTATTCCTAAGATATATGCTCCAAAAAAAGAACTGATAGTTTCAGGTAAAGGTTTGCCAAAATGAATGACCGCATATAATGTTGCAACCGGCAATATTGCTTTTTTTCCTAATAATTTAACAAAACCAAATATCATTACACCTCTAAAGAAAAGCTCTATCATTACAAAATCTGTCATATAAGCTGCTTCAAAGATTCCGGCCGATAATAATACTGGTAAATTATACTTTTTTGAGAAGGCTTCATACGCTGTCCTGTCAAGAATAGGATAATAGTTGGAAATAGATTCAAAATGGCTCCCCACATACGATATTCCAACTGCAATAAACAATAGAAGAATAGCAATCTTATAATTGAAATTCTTGAAAGTCATCCCGTAAAAGGGATTTTCCTTATTTCTGTCAAAGATTAGATACACTAAGAAAATATGTATCAACATTGTAAATATACCACTTAAATTATCAGCAGTATAAACATAAAACCGACTTTCAGGATATGGCATTCCTAAATCAATTCCATAATAGCCAAAATAACCTATATAAACACTGGCAATTGCAAGGCTTATAAAACTCTTTAACCAAAACTCAAGGCTTAAACGGATTTTACAATTTTTATCCGTCCTCAGAATTCCAATAATACCATAATACGCTATAGAAAAAGCAATAAAATTCACAATATAGATCTTATTGTCAAATACATATTTATCCTTATATAATGAGTAGGTATTAAAGTAGTATTCAATAAAGATCAAAACACTTGTAAAAAGAATAACTTTTAAATAAAGAGTTAAGTTAAAGTCCTCTTTAATAAATTGATATAATGATTTAATTAAAGCTTTCAATTACTCTGATTTTTCTGAGATTTCTGCTATTTGAATAAAGAAATTCTCAAACATTTTTCTCATTCCGTAATTATTACAAGAATAATTATTAGAGATAAAACAAAAGACAATTTCATCACCATCCGAATTTAGAATATACCCGCCATAAGCACGCACACGAGTCATACTTCCACTTTTGGCATGCAATCTGTTTTGAGCTTTAGTGCCTATGCAATATCGTGAAAGCGTTCCACTTGTTCCGGCAACCGGCAAGGTAGAAAAGAACTCATCACCATAAGTAGATTTTTGTCTCATATATTTCAACAACTGAGTCATTTGATAGGCTGTTATTGAGTTAAAATGACTTAAACCACATGCATCTTCAATATTCAAACCATCTGTATTAACTCCTTTAGAGGTAAGATGGGATAAAACTGCATCTTTATATGGTTTTCCTGCTTCTTTTGATATGTGAAAAGATAACATTTCAGCATATAGGTTGAAACTCTTTAGATTAGTTGTTTCAGCTATTGTAAGTAATTTAGGTGACAAAACCGTATGAAAAACTTTTCTTGGTGTATCAACAATATCAAAGGTCCTTTTATTTTCACCACTAACACTTATACCTGCAGTATTAAGAGCACCATTTAGGACTTTGCATATATACAATTCCGGGTCTGGAATTGAGCCTTTTATTGAGAAATCAGATTTCTTCCATGGTAATGTACCTCTTATTGTTCTGTCATTTTTACCTTCTCCGTAAAAAATAAATGATTCATCCCAGGTTGTAGATGATGATGTAACACGATTATCGATATTTAGATTTAAATCATCCGGTTCTATTTTCGTTATTGTTGTAGGACTACCATCTGTATTACCAGTTTTAAAGTGTATATAATATAGATTATCTTTATAATTGAGCGATGATCCCGGATTTCCATAATAATTAGCCAGGTCTTCCCAAATCCAGGTGTCAGGGATATTTATTCTGTCAAAATATGATGCGTCAGCAATAATATCTCCGTTTATTTTTTTTATTCCTTCTGCTTTAATTTTATTTACCCAATCACTTATTAAATCACCATAGTGATATGAGAAATTTGAAGAACCTAAACAGGGATCACAATATCCAATAATATATAAATCACCATTTAATGTTCCATCTGTTGAAATCGAGCCGCTATATGCTAATTCTGTTTTAAATTGATGATCCGGCCCAAACATTTCAAGTGCAATACTTGTAGGAAGTATCTTAAACACTGATGCAGGAACCAGACTGGCTTGAGAATTATGATTAAAAACTACTTTTCCTGTATTTAAATTCTCGGCATAAATACCTAAGGATGCATTTTTTAAAGCTGAATTTGATAATAATTCTTCCAGAATATTATCATATGTTTTCTTATGCTGAGCACTTGACAATAAAACAATGAAACTTACTAATAGAAAAATGATAGTCTTTTTCATATGGTTTCTAATTTGAAATTATGATGTGAAATTAGTATTTTTTCTTAAAATTCTAAAAGAGAGTAAATATTATTTAATTTTGAGGCATAATTCTTATTTATATGAAAGTTAAAGGAAAACAATATCGTGCAATTTGGATGGAAGATTCAAGTGTAATTATGATTGAACAAAATAAATTGCCATTTGAATTTTCTGTACATGAATGTAAAACTATCGATGATACCTGTACTGCAATAAAGATTATGATTACCAGAGGTGCAGGCTCAATTGGGGCAGCTGGTGGATATGCAATGTTACAGGCAATCTTAAATACAAATAAAGATAATATTTATGATGTACTAGAGTCTGCAAAAGCAAAAATTGATGCGACTAGACCTACTGCAGTAAATATTTCTTACGCAACAACAAGAGTACTTGAGGCTTCTAAAATATCCAAAGAGTTTGCGATTAGTGAAGCTCATGCTGTTGCTGATGAGTGTGCGGAACATGGCAGATTAATTGGTATTAATGGAAACAAATTGATAAAGGATGGTGACACCATAGAAACACACTGTAATGCAGGTTGGCTTGCTTTAGTTGATTATGGATCTGCACTTGCACCTATATATGCTGCCCATGACTCAGGAAAAAGCATCCATGTATTTGTGGATGAAACAAGACCTCGTTCTCAAGGAGCAAGACTTACAGCATGGGAACTAAATCAACATGGAGTTCCACATACAATAATTCAGGATAATGCTGGAGCTCACTATATGTCGCTGGGGAAAGTTGATATTATGATCGTTGGTGCAGATAGAATTGCAGCTAATGGTGATGCAGCCAATAAGATAGGAACTCTAGAAAAAGCAATTTCTGCAAAGTATTATGGTATCCCATTTTATGTAGCAGCACCAAGCAGTACAATTGATTTAAATACACCTAACGGAACAGAAATTCCAATTGAAGAAAGAGGAGTGGAGGAAGTATTATTTTCGTATGGAAAAGATAATAATAATGAATTCCATACGATTCTAACTGCTAGTCCTGGATCTAAAGCATCAAATCCTGCTTTTGATGTAACACCAGCTGAATTAATTTCCGGTATTATTACAGAAAAAGGTATTATTCAGGCAGATACAGAATCAATAAAAAAACTTTTTACAGATGATATTTAAGGAAGAACGCAAAGCTGTTGCTAAAACAATGCGCAGACTATATAAACAACGTTTAACGACATCAAGTGGTGGAAATGTAAGCATGAAAAATGATGACTCTTATGTTTTTATAACAGCTAGTCAAACAGATAAGTCTATTATTAAGTGGAACGAAATAATAGTTATTAATCCAAAAGGTGAGAATATTACTCCTGAGCTTAAACCTAGTATGGAGTTTGCTATGCACCTTGAAATTTACAAGGAAAGAAATGATATCTCAGCAATTGTCCATGCTCATCCTGTTTATGCGAGTACTTTCGCAGTTAGTGACATAAATCCACTTTCCTCAATGACTGGAGAAGCCAGATTTGTTTTAGGTGAAATTGCCATGGTTGATTATAAACTAATGGGAACTGAGGATCTTGCAAAAACATGCGCAAATTCACTCTCTAATGCAGAAACTGCTATTATGAAAAATCATGGTGCTATATGCATTGGAAAATCCCTATTTGAAGCCTTTGATAAAATGGAAGTGCTGGAATTTACATGCCAGATGTACTTTAATACTCTTGTACTAAATAGCTGTAAAACTTTAGATGATCAAGAATTAAAGAAAATTGATAAAATGAAGTAAATGCTTAATTTAGAGAAGTAAAATAATTTGTTAATTCAATCTTACAAACTCATGCGAAATAGCATCAGAATTTACTTTTAGGATTAAGTACCCAGCATTCTCATAGCCCTCTTTAAGAGCATCAGTAATTAAATATTTTGTATCAGCAAAAATAGCTTCATCCTGCAAATGGTCATGACCGTTTATTACATAATCAATATTATACTCTGTAAACATATTTAGTAAGTATACAACTTCTTCTGTCATTGGGTTTGCACTGCTTGTTCGTCTTGTTCTTAGCATATTTACATGGCTAAGAATGGTACAATAACGATAATCTGATCTGGATTCATCAAGTAATTGCTCCAACCAGTCTATTTGAGATTTTCCATAGGTTCCTCCTCCAGAATCCAAACATATATATAAATCCTTTGCCGTTGGAGTTTCAACGGTAAAATAATATGTAGAAGAACCTAAATATTTGTAGAAATTCTTCCAACCATCAAAATACAAATCATGGTTTCCAACAATGGAGAAAACGGGTTTAATTATTTCAGAAATAGAATCATTAAACTTTAAATAATCTTCCTCTTTACCTGTAACAATATCTCCAACAAGTACCATTGCCAAGTAATCATCATCAATAAATCTTCTCTTTGTGATACTGAAATTCTCATATCCGCCAAGATGAGAGTCTGAATTGATAAGTAATTTATAATTTTCATTTAAAACATACAATGTCTGATACGGATTCTCTGCATTCCATTGCATTGACTGTTCAAATCTTTTCTCTACACGATCTGTTGAACGAATAAAACCACTAAAGTCTGCATCATATCCACATGAAAACATAGATATAATAATAAGTACAATTACAAAGTATTTTAATATTCTATATTCCATTTCAAACCAATTCTATTGTATAAGCCAAAATAATTAACCCTTATATTATTAAATCCTGCAGTCTGATAAAACAAATGATTATAAATTGTGATGTTTGTATTTTTAAAATCATAATAGAAACCTGCTCCAACAAAAGGATTTGTTTCTTGTTCGATAATGAACCAATCAATATTAGTAATCATGAAATTAATATTGTAATTTCTTTCATTTTCATATCTGTTAAACAAGTAAAACTGCAATCTATATGTTATTCCAGGACGTTCTTTTAATATTGCAGTAGATTGATCTTCAAGATTTTCTGCGTAAGAATTATTTAATTTAAAGCTTTTAAAGTTTGTACCAAGATGTATTTTCCAATGTGGCATATTATAACTAGCATAAAAATGTAAATTTCGTTCCTTTACTAGTTCTGTAGATGGCTTATAAAGATATCTCCCCCCAATTAATAATGCATTATCCTTAATGTTGAATTGATAAGCACATTCGGTTTGAAAAGCATTAAATGGTCTAATTTCTCTCTGTGTTAAATTAAAATCGAACCCATAATTCAAATACACTTTTTTATAATATATCTGTGAAAAGTTCCCAACATTTACATAAACCGGATTATCTACCGGATTAGTACCAACCGTTGAAAACACAAGTAAATCAATCTGAGCATATACAGATGACAAAATACCTGAAATAATCATTATCGAAATACTGAAAGCAAGTCTTTTACGCATAATTAGCTAGTATTGTTAATACAAATTTACTTAAAGTTTTATTCACAGTCTCTTAATTCCCAAATTGTTTTGGGAAAAATTCTAACAATTTGTGGAAAACATTAACATTAAAAACTTAAAACTGTTATTATAAAAATATAGTTTTGTAAAAAAGTCAATCAAAAATGAAAAGATTTATAATATTAGTATTAGCAGCAGCATTGAGCAGCATTGCATTTGGTCAAAAGAAAAGTGGTAAACTTATTATTTTGCATACAAATGATTTACATAGTAATCTTACTGGGTTTTCCCCTGAGTTGGAATATACACCATGTCAAACAAATAATGACAGCACACTGGCAGGCTTTTCTCGAATTGCTACAGTTATTTAAAAAGACAAGGATGAATATCCTGAAAACACCCTTGTATTAGATGCCGGTGACTTTTTAATGGGTACGTTCTTTCACATTTTTGAACCTACTGATGGTTTTCAGTTGGGTTTAATGCAAAAAATGGGATATGATGTTGTCGCAATTGGTAATCATGAATTTGATTTTGGACCTGAAACACTTACTCAAATTATTAATACAAGTTTAATGAACGGAGAAATTCCTGCCTTAACTCTTGCAAATGTTGAGTTTGATAACAAGTCTGATAAAGATGATATGTTTGCCGACTTATACAATATTGGCATAATCCGTAAATATCATATTGTCGAAAAAGATGGTCTAAAGATTGGTATTTTTGGACTTATTGGTGAAGATGCAAAACAAGTAGCTCCAAATGCTGCACCTGTTAAAATCCTGGACCCAATAAAATCTGCCAAGAAGATTGTTAAGATTATGGAAAAGGAAGAAAATGTTGATTTTATTATTTGCCTTTCACATAGTGGCGTAGAAAAGAACAAACATGGTGAGTGGGCAGGAGAAGACGTTGATCTTGCAAAAAAAGTTAAGGGTATTGACCTGATTGTGAGCGGACATACTCATACTGAGATATCTGAACCAATCTGGGTAAATGGAACACCAATTATTCAAACAGGGTCACAAGGTAAAAATGTTGGAAGATTCGAGATTAATATAAAAGAAGGTGAAATATTATCAGCTAAATATCAGTTAATTCCAATTGACGATAAAATAGATGGAGATTGTAAGATACATCAGGAAATTGCAGGTAGAATAAGAATGGTTGATCAGGAAATACTAAAACCTTTGAACCTTGGCTATTTTAAACCATTAGCGGAAACTGATTATGAACTTACATGTGACGAATACGGTGATCTCGACTCCAGCAATCTCGGACCACTAATTGCAGATGCTCTGTATTATTACGTTAATACTTATTCAGGTGAAGAAACTGATGTAACACTTATTGCTGCAGGTGTTATCAGAGATAAATTCCGTCCTGGTAATAATGGAACTCAAACTGTTACCGATGTTTTCAGAATCGTTAGTTTAGGTGAAGGCGACGATGACCTTCCGGGATACCCACTAGCAAAAGTATATTTAACCGGAAAAGAAATCAAAAACATTATTGAGTTATTACTCGTAGCGACAAAGATGAAGCCTTCGTATTACTGTTTTTACAGTGGAATAGAAGTTCAATATGATTCAAATAAAGGACTATTAAAAAAGATAAAAAGCATCAAAATTGGTGGTAAAGAAATAAGCTTATCAAAAAAAGATAAAACATTATACAGCCTAACAGCGAATTCTTATATGCTTGAGTTTGTAGGTGAAATAAAAGGTATGACCCTCGGTCTGATAAAAGTTGAACCAAAGGATAAAGACGGTAATCCAATCGAAGACAATAAAACCACATGGATTGATTTTGATAAAAAGAAAGATGGTATTCAGGAAGGGAAAGAATGGATGGCTGTTGTAAAATATCTTCAAACATTCGATGATACAGATGGTAATAACATACCAAACTTTCCCGATAAGTACAAAGAAGTTATAGATTGTACAATTGATGTGGGAGAGAAGAAAAAATGACCGGTGCTTCGAGAGCCTCAGCAACCGATGACGGATGTTTTTTTTACTCAATATATTTAATTTAAAATGAAACTTTTTACCAAATGTCCATATTGTAAGTCTGAAACTTCCTTTTATTCTTTTGTTTCTGATAGAGCAATGCTCTCTAAGGAGAAAGGTAATCCTGTACAACTAACCTGTAAAAAATGCAATTCCGATTTTCATACTGAAGTGGATAATATTTATGCAAAGAAGTCAATTATTGCAATTATTGTGGCACTGACAATTCTGGTTTTAGGTGCTCCTCTAGCATTTATTGGATTAAATAGCTTTATCAGAGATTCAGGCTACTTTGTTATTTCCGCCGGTATGATATCTATTCCTTTTGTTATTTATAAAATAATTAACGCTCAGGACCGCAAAAGAGTTGATAGCTTTAATAAGTTTAAAATAAAAGGCTAATATTTATAGATTCAATAATCATTCGTCGCGGCGAACAATAATCAATTTTCAATCATTAGTTTGTGGAAAACACCCGTCATCCGTCATCGGTCACCGGTCATAGAGAACAATCAATTTTCAATCATTAGTTTGTGGAAAACACCCGTCACCGGTCATCCTACCGCCACCAACCCATTTTCAATATATAATCATAAACTTTAGGAGGGAGGAAAAACCTAACATCTTTATTTTTCTTAATAGATTTCCTTATAAAACTTGAAGATATCTCCATTTGAGGTGCATCTACTATAGTAATATCAGAATTTTCATATTCTTTTACTTCACAACCAGGGCGTTTATAAACGTAGATTTTATGATTATCCAGTATTTTTCGGTAATTTTTCCACTTATGAAAGGTCTCAAGATTGTCTCCACCTATTAGAATACTAAACTTACGATTTGGATATTTCTCTTTAAGATAAGTTAAGGTGTTAACCGTATAGTTTGGTTTATGTAAGTAAAATTCTATATCAGAAACCCTAAATTTAGGGTAATCTTCTATTGCTAATTGAACTAAATGCTGTCTATCACGATCATTAAGTAGAGTAGAAGACTTTTTAACTGGATTTTGAGGGGTTATAACAAACCATAACTCCTTTATATCACAAAACTCTGCAAGGTAATTTGCAATGGCCATATGGCCTATATGAATCGGATTGAATGATCCGAAATAAAGTAATATTTCGTTATTATTCTGCACTTAGTAATTCAACTTCAAAAACTAATGTACTAAAAGGAGCAACCACACCATTTTTTTCTTCACCATATGCTAGTCTAAACGGTATTATCAATAAACAGTGATCGCCGACATTCATTGCTTTAACAGCTTCGTCCAAGCACTCAATTGCTTCTTCTTTACCAACTACAAAACGAAATGGTTTGTTTCTTTCGATTGTCGAATCAAATACAGAACCATCGATAAATCCAGCGGTGTAATCAATAGTAACTAAATTGCCATCAACAGGTTTTTTACCTGCACCTTTACTAATGGTAAATATATTTAATCCTGATTTGGTAGTTTTTCTTGGATAGTCTATTTCTAAGGCATAGCGTTCAATCAAACTATTTTCCTGATCAATATAGTATTTGTAAGTTTCAGCATTTTGTATTGCATAATCGCTTCCATCAACTAATTTCTTCATTTTAATCCTGAAAATAAACTTATCTCCCTCTTTAACATATGATGGTACAAATACTTTTCCTTGTGTTATTTGGAGAAAGTTCTTTGCGTCAATTTTAAAAGCCATACTATCGCCAACACTCATCATCATTAATGCTTCTTCGAAACAACCACCTGCATGCGAAGGAGGGGTGATGCGCATTTTAAAATTAGGGTCGATTAGTTTTGTGTCGAAAACCACAGAATCATTGGCTGTTGCATATGTCATATCAAAATAGACTACATCACCAACTTTCGGATATGTTTGAGTTTTACCGGATTCAATATATTTAAATTCAAGCCCGGATTTAGTTTTTCTATAAATATTATTTGTGTTACCAACAACATATTCTGTTTCTCCATCAGGATTAATCATTAATATGGCGACATCTTCTGAAGCACTATCCTGATTATATTCCGGTTTATCAGGAATTGTATCATTATTTTGAGTTTTATCTGTACTTTTCCCATTATTGCAGGATATTGCAGATATGAAAATCAATAATAAACTCAGATATACTAAAATCTTATTCAAAACTTAATTTTTTTTAATTAGCAATTGATACAAGTTCTACCTCAAAAATCAATGTTGAATATGGAGGAATATCTTTTGTCCCTTTAGCACCATAAGCAATATTAGATGGACATATAAAGTCAGCTTTTCCACCAACCTTCATAAGTCCCAAGCCTTCTTCCAAGGCATCGATAACATTACCGGTTCCAAATTCAAATGTGAATGGCTGATTCCCAAATGTGGTTTCCAAAACAAAGCCATCAATTAGTTTTACAGTATAGTTAACAGTAATATAGTCCCCTGATTTTGGAGTGTCACCACTGCCTTTTTCTTTTTCAATATAATACAATCCTGATTCGCTTGGTTCAACATCAATACTTGCATTCTTAAGATATTTCTCAAGTATTTTCATTTCTGCTTCAAAAGACTCATAATATTGTTCGCTAATATGTGAATCAAACTCTTCATTTTTAAGAATATCCAAAAGCTTTACCTTAATAATGATTTTATCACCAATCTCAACATCATCAGGCATATTGGAGTAGAGCTCTGAAAACTTTAAAAAGCTTTCAGCATATAACCTAAATATTGCAGAATCACCTATTGCAAGCATTGCCAGACCATCTTCTATACTTCCTCCTGTATGTTTTGGTGTTTCAAGTTTTCGTAAATATTTTCTATCTGAATCTGCAGAATTGAAAATCACTTTACCACCTTTTGTCTCATACTCAAAATTTAGTATAAGCACATCACAAACTTTAGCTTTTTCTCCACCTGTTGATGTAATAATTTTGTATTCAAGTCCACTTTCATGCTTTTCAAAATCAGTAGTATCGTTTTTGCAAGCTATGGCAAACAATGGCAATAAAAATATTACAAAATATCTTCTCATTTTAATCTACTTTATTATGTAATTTTACCAATTCTATATCATATACCAAAATTGTATAAGGAGGAACTAAATATCCATCACCGGGAACACCAAATGCAAGGTGAGGCGGTAAGATAAATCGTCCTTTTTCACCTTCTTTCATCATCATTAAACCTTCATTTAGCCCAATTTCTTCCTGATTATGTCCTAAATGCATCATTCTGTTACCCGAGACTTCTGATGAATACAAAACATCACCATTTAGCATCATCGTAGTGTATGAGAACTCTGCAACTTTACCATCAACAGCTTGTTGCCCATCAGTTTTCTCATATATTTGATAGTAAAGGCCTGTTCCGGATATTTCCATTTCCCATTTACGACGTTCAATAAACTTCTCTATTACGGTATGATCGATTTCTACAATATCTTTATTCAAATCCAATAGCTCATCTCTGTGTATCTTTTTAACAACAGAATAGGGCAATTCCACTTCTTCTACTTGTTTTTCTTCATTATTACAGGAGCTTATCAAACCTATTAGTAAAAAGATAAATAGTATCGTATATATTGGTTTCATAAAAGTTTAGTATTTATAGTTTTTAAGCGTCTCTTCATATTCTTTCAAGATAGTAACGAATTTTTCTCTTGTTTCTTGTAAAGAATCAAAACTTTCTCCACCTGCAGCATTTGTATGACCACCTCCATTAAAGTGTTTAGCGCTAAAATCATTAGCAGGGAAGCTACCTTTTGAACGGAAACTAATTTTAACAAAATTATCTCTTTCAATAAAAATCGCAGAAAATATAACTCCTTTTACTGATAATGGGATGTTTACAAAGTTCTCGGTATCTCCAAACTGTTCATTAAAATCCTTTCTATCCTTTGCCGTAATATATATATAACCTGTTTTAAGTTCAGGTATTATTACCATTCTATTTAGCAATACATGCCCCATAAAACGCATTCTATCCTTACTAAAACTATTATATACTCTGTCAAAAGCTAAATCTTTATCAACTCCATGTTTCATTAGCTCACTAACAATTCTAAAGGTATTTGGATTTGATGAATTAAAACTGAAGGAGCCTGTATCAGTCATAATACCGGTAAACAAACATGTTGCAATTTCCTTATCAATCAAACCATTAAATTTTGATTTCTCAATTATCTCAAAAAGCAAACCTGCAGTAGAACAATAGGATGTCTCAGAAAAAAGCAAATCCGTAAAATCTTCAGGATACGGGTGATGATCAATAAGCACTTTAAACGCATTTGATTTATCGAATCTGTCTGCAATATTGTTTATTCTATTGAGTGCATTAAAATCAACACCAATAAGTAAATCTATATCTTTAAAAATATTAGGATCGTTTTCTGTTTTCTTACCAAGTACTCTAATTTTCTTATTTCCCGGTAGCCAGTATAAAAACGAAGGATATTGAGTAGGGCTGATTATGTCAACATTTTTACCTGCTTTTTCAAGTAAAAGACCTAGGGCAAGAGCAGATCCAATAGCATCTCCATCAGGATTGTAATGTGGAACAATAGCAATCTTTTTTGCTTTGTCAATTTCGCCGACAAGTCTTTCTAATTGATTATTATATTTTTCAGGTAAAGCCATACTAAAGCACTCTTATTATAAAAAGATAAAAATACAGCAAATTATCTAAACTGAAAATTTTCTATTGCTTTTATTTGTTTATGATGTATAACCGATGACCGATGACGGAGGTAAATGCCTAAATATGGTTGACCGAACTTGGTTTATAGAAGTTTTGCTTGCACCAAACTGGAAAATGAATGACGGAGCAGCTTTTTGACCATTCATGACATGATTGGGTAACCGAAGACGGAAGACTGAAGTAATTTCACTATTGTAAAAGAACTGCTAACAGCCAATAGCCAACAGCCAAAAGCCAACAGCCAAAAGCCAACAGCTAATATCCAACAGCCAAAAGCCAACAGCCAACAGCCAATAGCCAACATCTAACAGCCTATCTCCCAAGAATATCTTTTACAATCTCCAGCTCATTTTCCATATCATCAATACAATCAAGGACTTTTGATTGACTGTTCAAATCGCAATCTTCAAGTTCAAGAGCTAAAACGTGCATAATCTCAAAACAGACAGACTTGCTTGCAACAGCAGTTTTCCTGGCATATCTCAAAAACATTTCCTTATCCTGTGATTTTGCAGATTGACGCAACTTTTTAATAAAACAATATATTTCCTGAAAATAACTGTTTATAAGGACCTCAATATCTTGTTCTTTATTGCGAAGCATATCAGCCAATTCAGTTTTATTGAAATGCTTCAGATTTAATCTGCTTTCCATAATCGTACATTTTAACTGTTCTTACTCGTAGTCTATATATTATACGACCGATTTATTGCAAGGTTAGACTTTTAACAATTTTTTAAGCCTTAAAATCAAATATTTATAAAATCTTAATTCATTATAAAAACGTTAATAAGTCTGTAAATAAAAAAAGTAAATAATCAGTTCCTTATATCACTATAATTACTATGTTTGACGAAAATTTGTAATCAGTTTTTATGATTAAATATTTGAAACACATACTTCAGAAAAAGATAGAATTCAAAATCCTTTGAACTCTAAGCATCGTAGATTTTTATGGAAAAGATTATTAGATTAATATCAGGAATAACAGGTATAAACACACGTCAGGTCGGGAATACAGTTGAATTGATAAACGGTGGTGCTACAATACCATTTATTGCACGATACAGGAAAGAAAGAACAGGTGGGCTAGACGAGGAACAAATCGAACAGATTTTAAAGCAAAATGAATATTTTACAGAACTTATCTCGCGTAAAGAAACCATTTTGGGAGTTATTGAAAAGCAAGATCTACTTACTGACGAACTAAAACAAAAAATTGAAGATACCTGGGACGCAAACACTCTGGAGGATATTTACTTACCATACAAACCTAAGAAAAGAACCAGAGCATCAATAGCAAAAGAAAAAGGTCTTGAACCTTTTGCAGATATTATTTTCGATCAGAAAAATATTGATATAGAGGCTATTGCATCAGGTTATCTAAACGATAAAGTAAGCAGTATCGAAGAAGCTCTTGCCGGTGTAAATGATATTATCGCTGAAAAAATATCCGAAAATCCTTCGGCTCGTGAAAGAGTCAGAAATACATTCGAAGAAAGTGCAATAATAACATCTAAAGTTGTTAAATCAAAGGCTGATGAAGCCATAAAATACAAAGATTACTTTGATTTTAGCCAAAAACTTGACAAATGTCCATCGCATAGAATTCTGGCGATCAGAAGAGGTGAGAAAGAAGGTTATTTACGTGTAGATATTTCACCAAACGCTGAAAATGCTCTAAAAAAGCTTAAATATCTGTTTGTCAGAGGAAATAACAAATGTGCCGAGATTGTTCAAGCAGCTATGGAAGATTCATATTCAAGGCTTATTAAACCTTCTATCGAGAACGAATTCGCAGGTTTAAGTAAAAACACGGCTGATATCTCTGCAATTGATGTATTTGCAGTAAACCTAAGACAATTGCTTTTAGCTCCGCCTTATGGAAAAAAACGCATTTTAGGTATTGATCCGGGTTACAGAACAGGATGTAAAGTAGTTTGTATTGATGAGCAAGGAAATTTACTTCACAACGAAACAATTTATCCTCACAAACCACAGGAAGAAACATCAATGGAAATGAAAAAGCTTAGCTCACTTGTAAGTAGCTTTAAGATTGATGCTGTTGCTATTGGAAACGGAACTGCAAGCCGCGAAACCGAAAGTTTTGTGAAGCGAATCAAGTTTGACAGAGAATTACAAGTATTTGTTGTCAGCGAAGACGTAGCATCTGTATATTCGGCTTCATCTGTTGCAAGAGAGGAGTTCCCAAATTATGACGTTACAGTACGTGGGGCTGTATCTATTGCACGAAGACTAATGGATCCACTTGCAGAACTTGTAAAAATTGATCCAAAATCAATCGGTGTTGGGCAATACCAACATGATGTTGATCAGAAATTACTTAAGGAAAGTCTCGACAGAGTTGTTGAAAGCGCTGTAAACAGTGTTGGAGTTAATCTTAATACTGCCTCAAAGCACCTACTTAACTATGTTTCAGGTCTTGGTCCTGCATTAGCCAAAGGAATTGTTGATTATCGTGCCGATAATGGTGCATTTGAGAGTAGAAAAGAGCTACTAAAAGTTCCACGCTTGGGAGCAAAGGCATTTGAACAATGTGCAGGCTTCCTAAGAATTGATGGTGGTAAAAATCCTCTTGATAATACTGCTGTACACCCTGAATCATACCATATTGTAAAAAGTATCTCAAAAGACCTTAAAAAATCTGTTGAGGAGATAATTGAAACTCCCGAAGTACTAGAATCCATTGATTTAAATAAATATGTTACTGAAGAGATCGGTTTACCAAGTTTAAATGACATTATCAAAGAGTTGGAAAAACCGGGCAGAGACCCACGTAAAGCAATCAAAGTAATGGAGTTTGATAAAACAATCTATAAAATTGAGTACTTAAAAATAGATATGGAACTCCCAGGTATTGTTACAAATATTACAAATTTTGGTGCTTTCGTTGATATTGGAATTAAAGAAAACGGTCTGGTTCACATATATCAGATAGCAGACAGGTTTATTTCAAATCCTGCTGAGGTTCTTAGTTTGCATCAACATGTAAAAGTCAAAATAACTGATATAGACATAGATAGAAAAAGAATTCAACTCTCAATGAAGGGTATAAAACAATAAAATTACTAAACACTATATAAAATAATCTGTTATACGAAAAACTTATAAAACTAATATATGAGTAAAACAAAGATTAATCTTAATGACGTTGTGGTAAAATTTGCCGGTGATTCCGGAGATGGCATACAGCTTACCGGGATACAACTTACTAACACAACTGCTCAAATGGGCGAGGAAGTAGCTACTTTCCCTGATTATCCTGCTGAAATCAGAGCACCACAGGGAACTGTTGGTGGAGTATCCGGATTTCAATTACATTTTGGGAAAGGAATACATACTCCCGGTGATAAATGTGATGTTCTTGTCGCTTTAAATCCAGCTGCTATTATGGCAAATATCAACTCAATAAAAAGAGGAGGTACCATTATTGCCGATGAGGATTCTTTTAGTGATAAAAATATGGAAAAAGCTGGTTTTGAGGAAAATACTATGAGTAACCTTAAGCAAGACTATAAGCTCATTTTATCTCCAATCAGCTCAATGACTCAGGAAAGCTTAAAAGACTCTGATTTAGACATTAAGGTAATAATGAAGAGTAAAAATATGTTTGCTCTGGGCATTGTTTACAATCTTTTTGGTTTTCCGACTAAGTATTCTGAACAGTTTTTTGAAGAAAAGTTCAAAAATAAACCTGAGCTTATCGAAGCAAACAAAAAAGTACTTCAGGGTGGATTTAATTATGCCTCAGCAATACAGGCAATGCCTTCGTTTAGAGTGCATGCACCAACTGACCTAAAAGGAAAGTACAGAAGTATTAGTGGGAATATTGCTACAGCATGGGGATTACTAGCAGCAGCTGAAAAATCTGGGCTTGAGCTCTTTTTAGGATCATACCCGATTACACCTGCATCCGAAATACTTATGGAAATTGCTAATCGCAAGGATTTAGGCGCCAAAGCATTTCAGGCAGAAGACGAAATTGGTGGAATCGTAAGCGCTGTAGGTGCTGCATTTGCGGGTAATTTTGCTGCGACATCAACCAGTGGCCCGGGATTAGCTTTAAAATCAGAAGCCTTAGGTTTAGCTGTAATCACAGAATTGCCATTAGTTGTTGTCAATGTTCAAAGAGGCGGACCTTCAACAGGATTACCAACAAAAACTGAACAATCCGACCTTTTCCAGGCATTAACAGGTAGAAACGGTGAAAGCCCTGTTCCTGTAATTGCTGCAAGTACACCTTCTTATTGTTTTAACTATGCTTACAAAGCTTCAAAGCTAGCTTTGGAACATATGACTCCGGTTTTATTACTTACAGATTCATATCTTGCTAATGGGACAGAGCCTTGGAAAATCCCTGCAATGAAGGATTTGGAAGGGATTGAAGCAAAAATGGCAGACAAAAGCAAAGAAGAGTATGAACCATACGAAAGAGACGAAAATCTTGTACGTAGATGGGCTGTTCCCGGAATGAAAGGATTTGAACATCGTATTGGAGGACTAGAAAAAATGAACATAAGTGGTACTGTTTCATATATACCCGAAAATCACGAGAATATGACAATGATTCGTGAAGAAAAAGTTCAAAAACTAGCTAATTTTATTCCTGAACAAAAAGTTGAAGGAGATACTGATGCAGATACTCTGATAATTGGATGGGGTAGTACATACGGACATATTAAATCTACCATTGATGAACTTAATAATGAAGGTAAAAAGGTAGCTCATGCTCATTTTAACTATATAAATCCTTTGCCAAAAAATACTAAAGAAATTTTAGGCAAATATAAAAGGATAATAGTTTGCGAGCTAAACCTCGGACAATTTGCATCTTACCTTAGAATGAAGTTCCCTGAGTATAAGTACGAACAGGTAAATCTTGTACAGGGATTACCATTCTCAGTGAGTTATTTAAAAGAAAATATTATTGAAACGATTGAAAACAAGTAATCATGGAAGTAAAAAAATATACACCCAAAGATTTTAAAAGCAATCAGGAAGTAAGATGGTGCCCGGGATGTGGTGATTTTATGGTATTAGCATCATTACAGAGAGCTCTATCGGAATTAGATCATAATAAAGAAGATTATGCTGTAGTTTCAGGTATTGGATGTAGCTCGCGTTTTCCTTATTATATGAACACATACGGATTTCATGGAATTCATGGTAGAGCAGCATTATTGGCATCAGGAGTTAAGCTGGCCAACCCAAAATTAAGTGTTTGGCAAATTACTGGTGATGGTGATGCTCTTGCTATTGGTGGAAACCATTTTATTCATGAAGTACGCCGTAATATTGATGTTAATGTACTTCTTTTTAATAATCAGATTTATTGTTTGACAAAAGGACAGTATTCTCCGACATCATTAAAAGGGCAAAAGACTAAGTCTTCGCCATTTGGAACAATTGAAGCTCCGTTTAATCCAGGACAACTTACAATTGGAGCAGGTGGAAGATTCTTTGCACGTACTATTGATAATAATGTAAAGCAAACAGTTGAAATCTTTAAGCAGGCAGATGGTTTTAAGGGAACATCGATGATAGAGATTCTTCAAAACTGTGTAATTTTTAATAATGGAGCACACTCAGCAATTACCGATAAGGAAACCCGCGATGATAACCAATTATGGGTAGAACACGGTAAACCAATGATTTTTGGCGCTGAAAACGATAAAGGCCTAGTCTTAGACGGTTTTAAATTAAAAGTCGTAGAAATTGGTAAAAATGGTATTACAGAAGATGACCTTTTAGTTCATGACATGTATGAAGAAGATACAACTATTCATAATATGCTGGTAAACCTGAAACAACCTGAATTTCCAACAGTTTTTGGTATCATACGTGCTGTAAAAGACGATACTTACGATGATTTAATGACAAAACAAATCGCTGAAGTTCAGTCAAAGTCAAAAATCAAGAATATGGACGACCTGTTTAACAGCGGATCTACCTGGGAAGTTTAAAATAAACTAAACAAACAGAATAGAATACAGTATCCACGGATTTAAATCCGTGGATTTTTTGTTTAGCATCTTGCTTACCAACACTTGCTAATCAGGATTTGCAATCCTGATTAGAGCAATAATTATAACAAATAAAACACAGCATTATTTGCAGAAATGCTTTTTTTATTATAGTTTTATAGCAAATATAACTAACACTTAAAGTACGGTTATTTATCGTAGGGGTATAGGAATAGTGGAAATGGGTGTGGTTATATTTAAGTTAGGCAAAATTTAAAGAAACTGTATTTTTGAACAAACGAAACTAAGAATGCGAAAGAATATATTGAATAAAATATTAAAAAAAGATGCAAGATCAATATTAGATACAGTATCTCCCGAGATTGAGGTAGCCACTACCATTACATCTCCTCCATATTATGATATGAAGGACTACAACTCTGATAATCAAGTTGGATATGGACAATCATATAATGACTACTTAAATGACTTAAAATCAATTTTTGAAGGTGTTTTGAAAATCACAAGAAAAGATGGTACACTTTGGATAATTATTGACACTTTTAAAAGAAACAATCAAGTAGTGACTTTGCCATTTGACCTTTCTAACAAACTTAAGGAAGTTGGATGGTTACTGCAAGATGTAATCATTTGGAAGAAAGATAAAACTGTACCATGGTCTACCAATGGTTTTATGCAAAGGAAATTCGAGTATATTCTTTTCTTTTCAAAATCTGCTGAATATAAATCCAATAATGACAATGTTAGAATCTATGACACTTCTCATCTAAAAAAATGGTGGATTAAGTATCCTGAAAGATATAATCCTAAAGGAAAGGCTTTAGATGAAGTCTGGGAATTTCCTATTCCCACTCAAGGATCATGGGGTGATGAATACATCCGTCATTTTTGTCCTTTACCCCAGAGCATGGTAGCAAACATGATTCAAATTAGTTCTGATGAAAATGATATAGTACTAGATCCATTTGCTGGAAGTGGGACAGTTTTATCCCAATCAGCATATATGAAAAGAAACTATATAGGATTTGAGCTTAATGCAGAATACATTAAAATGTTTAAGGATTATCTCAAAAAGACTTTAATAAAAAACAGGGAAGAATATGAATTGTTTAGGCAAAATACTGATCAAGACTTATTTGAAAAAAGGATATTAGAATTAAGGTCATTAAAATATGCTAGAGTTTTAACCATTAGTATTGAAAAGATTACAAAACAAAACAATTTTAAAATTTTTGTAGTTCTTAAAGGTAAAAGTGAAGCAAAGAATAAACTTATTAAAGTTGAATATCAAATAATTGGAGCCGTTAATAAAGCTGATATTAATGATACTATCAGCCAGCTAATAGAAAAACCTCCATTATCTAAATTTGGAATTGAACCTTTATTTAAGTTTAAAGAACGAAAGAAATTTGATGGCAAAAAGCTATATGGTTACACAAAAACAAATACATATTCACATGTAAAACATCCAGATTTTAATGCAAAAAGCATTAGAGTAATAATTGAAATATGTGTTGACCTAAATGAAAATGATTATCTATAAGCAATCTCCATGGCTAAGAAAAGAACAAGAAAAAAAACCACCAGAAAGAAGTTATCTCCACAAGAGAAAGCTTTTAGGAAAGAAATACGAGACCAAAGAAATGAGATTTCTACAATTCTTAAAAACATCGGATTTCAAAGACTGCCTTACATTGACGGTAAACATTTTGAATATGACAATCGAAAGACTGAAATGGATGATGTCTTTATAAATGAAAACATCATTCTACTTACTGAATATACGATTGGAAACCCTGGCGATCATCTTTTGAAAAAAAGTATCTTCTATAACAAGGTCAATGAAGACAAAAGAAATTTTATTGATTTTATGTTGACAGAGGAAAAGCTTAAAAGTTTTAAAAAATTCTATGAAGAAAAAATTGCAGGCAATTATTCAAAAAATGAATTACGCCTACAAATATTATATTGCTCTAAAAAGACCATTTCTGATGATCATAAAAATGTCGTGAAAGATGTCATTTTCTTTGACTATCATATAGTTCAATATTTTAAAAGTCTAACTAAAGTTATTAAACAATCAAGTAAGTATGAGTTTCTTGATTTCGTAAAAATTCCTTTTGATGAATTTGGTTCTAATATTAAAAACTCATCTGTCTCGTCCTCGAATAAATTTTCTGGACATATTCTACCTGAGGAAAAAAGTTAATTTGATGAAGGCTATAAAATTGTTTCATTTTATATTGATGCAGAATCTTTACTTAAAAGATCTTATGTCTTGAGGCAATCTGGATGGCGTGATGTTGAAAACGTTGGTCACTACCAAAGAATGTTTGAGGCAAAGAAAATATCTAGTATGAGAAGATATTTAACTGAAAAGAATAGGGTTTTTATAAATAATATTATTTCAACTATATCGATAGATAAAATCAAATTATATGACAAAGCAGGTAAATTACTTTCCATTAACGCAAATGGACAGTTTGTTGGCTATAATGCAACAGAAGTAACACCTGCATTAATTGAAATAAATGATGAATGTAACATAATTGGGTTAATAGATGGTCAGCATAGAACATATGCTTACCATGAAGGTGATGATCAGTTTGAAATAACAATTTCAAAACTTCGTAAGATTCAGAACTTATTAGTAACAGGTATTTTATTTCCAAAAGCTGAAAGCAAACAAACCAGATTAAAGTTTGAAGCAAATTTGTTTTTGGAGATTAATTCAAATCAAACAAACGTTAAATCACAACTAAAACAAGAAATTGAGTTGATGATTAGTCCTTTCTCAACCGTTGCAATCGGAAAAAGAATTCTGCTAGGATTAAATAAAAGTGGTCCTTTAGGTAATTTGATTGAACAATACTGGTATGAAAAGGGAAAAATAAAAACTGCTTCAATTGTTAGTTTTGGATTAAAACAATTGATCAAAATTGAAGATGTTAAAGCAAAGGACAGTTTATATACTATTTGGAAAAATGCTGACAAACAAAAATTAAAAGTTAAGGACAATAAAGAATTTGATTTGTTAGATGAATATGTGGATTTCTCGGTTGAAAAGATTAGAGATATGTTTATAGCCCTAAAAGCTAAATTGGATACAGATCAATGGGAAACATATCGCCCAAGTAATCCTAGAGGACTTTTAACGGTTACATTTTTCAATGGCATTTTAAATCTTTTAAGGTTGCTTATTGAAAATAATAAGGTAGCAAGCATTGAAGATTATAAATTAAAGCTAAAAGACATTGAAAAATTTGATTTTAAGAAGTTCAAGTCAAGTCAATATCGAAAAATGGGTGAAGATATTTATAATAAATATTTTAAATAAAAACTTTGCCTAACAATGTATAAAAATAATAGCCGAGATAGTAGTAAATTAAAGGGGGGGGTAGCCCGCTTCAACTTTCTTGTAATTTGACAAGGAAGTGCAACGCAATCGGCTACTATTCTTATACTCACCGTTATAGCCAATTTTAAAACGACTTAGAACTGTGACAAATAGAATAACAAATATTACACGAAGAAATATTTTTGACTTCATCCAAGCAGAAGGAATATGGTGGTCAGGAAGAATGACAGAGACGGACTTTCTTTCAAGGCTTTTCGACTTGGAACGAATGGAATCTTCTGACAGTAGATTTAAAAATGCAGCCGGGGATATTTGGCAACATAGGGTAAACAATCCAAATGACTGGGATGATAATTGGATTTTTGGAGACAGCAGGTTTAATCTGCTTCACTGTGATGATTCTATTTTCTTGAATTTTCTATGTGAAATGGTTCATCCTTTAGTTAGAATTGACCCATCTGAAGTAAATAAACTTCTTCAAATCTTTAACGATAATTTGGCTAACGACAATTTTGAGATTGTTGAGAAGTCGAAGATTTCAGGTAAGCCATTATTTATTGGTCGGATTAAAATCTCAGGAAGCGAGGCAATAGCTAAAAAGGGAGAAACGCTAAAACAAATTTTGAACGCTGAATATGTAACCCAACAAATAAACCTAATGGAAGTTTCTATTGAAAACGCACCACATATTTCAATAGGAATAGCTAAAGAGCTTATTGAAACATGCTGTAAATCCATTTTTGACGAAAGAAATGAGACTTATGATAAAAATTGGGATTTGCCTCGTCTGATGAAGGAAACAAACAAGTTGCTAAAATTGACACCTGATGATATTCCAAATGAAATCAAAGCAGCATCTTCTATTAAACAAATTTTGGGGAGCTTATCTTCTGTGGTGCAAGGCATCTCCGAAATTCGAAATGAATATGGTAGCGGACATGGAAAAGAGGGAAAATTTAAGGGATTACAACCAAGACATGCAAAATTAGCAGTTGGCGCAGCTTCTACATTAGCAATTTATTTACTCGAAACGCATGGGATTAAAAATAAGTAATATCAAATGGAAATATTAGATTACTATAGAGAAATTCAATTAGAGGCAGCAAAGGACGCATACAAATCGACTTGTCATTATTTGACTCTTGATGATAAAGAAAATCCGCACCCTCACGGTTCAGGAGTATTTATTGAAATTGACAGTTCGAAATTTTTAATTACCGCTGCTCATGTTGTTGACGACAAAGAAGATGAAATCTATGTTGGCATAGACACGCACGAACTTTTAAAAATGGGTGGCGACTTGACAAAGAATATTGCACCTACACAAAGAGATGACGACAAAATAGACATCTCAATCATAAAACTTAACCAAGAAACCCTTGATAAACTTGGAGACAAATATGAATTTCTCAACCAAAATGAACTTGGTATAAATCACGAATACAAACTGCTCCCGATGTATACTTCTGTTGGTTTTCCAGCTTCTAAATCAAAATACAATTCATACAAAAACGAAATAAAAAGCAAACCATTTATCTACACAACAATGCCTGCAGAACAAGCATTATATGACGAACTGAAATGTGAAAGTTTCTCAAACATCATCGTTCATTACGACAAAGAGAAAGTTAAAGATTATTCAACCGGGCAATTTTCAATTGGACCAGACCCTTTTGGAATTAGCGGTTCTGGACTTTGGTTTACCTTGCCTCAAGCAAAAGCAAAAGGAGAACACATAGACAAAAAGCTTGTAGCAATAATGACAGAGTGGCCAAAAGCAAATAGAAAGTACTGGATAGGGACACGGATAGACGTAATAACAGAAGTAATAAGACAGAAATACAACCTAACAATCGAAAAATCAAAAGTTGTTAGAGTTAACCTGTAAATTATTGAAAAACAAAACCTGACTATAACATGAGGCATAGCTAATTTAAAAAAACCAAATGAGTAAACAGATTCAACCACCGATAAATGGAAGTGTACTTGAAGGAATTAGTAGAGTTCTCGGAGATACATCTAATGGATTAACAGGAACCGAAATAGGAAAATTCTTACAGGATGTAAATATCCCAGACATTGATTCAACCAATACAAAATGGAAAAGAATTTTTAATGCATTTGTTACTTTTCAAAATCAAAAACACCTATCAAATAACATTCTAACTTTCATTAATAAATCAATGAATCCGGCACGCTTTATTGGTAGAAATGAGCAATTTGAAGATACTAGAACAGAATTAAATAAAAGGCTATCTTTTATAGGATTAGAACTTACCGACAAAGGGAAGTTTCGCAGAATTATTGAGTCAAAAACAATCTCAGAGGCGGAACAAAAAGCCAATAGACTTAAAAGCAAACTTGAACAGAGAAATACACACCCAGCAATTTTCAAGTATTGTAAAGCAGAACTGCTAGCAGAAAATTACTTTCATACCGTTTTTGAAGCAACTAAAAGTATTGCAGATATAATAAGGCAAAAAACCGGACTAACAGAAGATGGAAGTGAGTTGATTGATAAAGCTTTCTCAATTAAAAATCCATTAATTAGAATAAATGATTTATCCACTGAAACCAAAGAAAGTGAGCATAAAGGCTTTGCAAATCTTATAAAAGGGATTTTTGGTATGTTTAGGAATACAACTGCTCATTCACCAAAAATTATATGGGAAATTAACGAAGATGATGCTTTAGATATCTTGTCAACGATATCAATGGTTCATAGAAAATTAGGTGCAAATGGATAAAAAGTGGAAAAATAGAGAAAAACCAAATTTGGAGCATTTAATGTCATTATTTGGTAATTCTACAATGTCAGCGTTTATAAATGGACATTTAATAATTGAGTCGTTGTTGGTTCAAATGATAGATTTAAAGCTTGAAAAACCAGATGCTTTTGATGCATTTTCCTTGAATTTTCCTTCAAAAATAAAGTTGTGTCTTTCACTTGGAATATTAGATGAACGGATAACTGATTTTCTGTTACAATTGAATACTCAAAGAAACAAATTTGCGCATCGACTTGGTTATAAAATCTCTTTTGATGATGTTTTCTCTTTATGTGAGAAAGCTTATGAAGCAGGAGTTGACTTTTCCGATGACACAATTCATTCGGACAGAGAATTATCAAAAGAATGGTATGGCACAGAAGGGGTAATAAAGGAAATCTTTCAAAATACAGCAATGGACTTATCATTTTATATGGAAGAGATTGGTGGGAAATTTCAATTTACATAAAAAAAACTTGCTATAACACGCGGTATAGTTAATTGCCGGTACAGTGCGTATTCTAGCGGCACAGCTCGTATTAAAAGTAGTTGTAACTTGATAGGAAAGTGCTTCGAAATCGGCAACTAACCATACCGCCACCGTTATACCTCCTTTAAACAAACCAAAACGAATAATGACAACTTACACATTTAATAAAAAATATATAAATCTAATTTATCGAAATACGTCCATTTCCCTTATTATTTGTTCCTTATTATTTTTTGCTTTTGCTTACAGTAAAGTCCCTACTCTTATAATACTTTTTATAATCTCAATTACAGCATCTGCGACAATATTTATCATCTTACAATACATTAATAATATTATATCTGAAATAGTTATTTCTGGCACAATTCTAAAAATCAACTTTTTTGACCAAAGAAGACATATTATTGAAATAAGGAAAAAAAATGTCAACGCATTTCTTCGATCAAATAAAATAGTTTTAAAAGATGTAATTTCAAATAAAATAATTGGTATAATTCCTAAAAAACAAATTACTGATGAAAATGCGTGGTATGAATTAAAATCAGTTTTAAAAACTCAGTAAAACAGACAAGATAATATATCTTGTTTTATCAAAACCCCAGCTGCTAACAACACCTTTCTGCCATGACGAGTGCGTGGTAAATAGTTGCGACCGTTATAACAATGCAAAATAAATCATAAGCTACTTATCTATCAATGATTCTAAGGTCCTTAACAAATATTAAAACGCCAGCATAAATCCATATAGCAGAGTGTTAAAAAACTATTTTGGCAACCCTCAACAATTAAAATAGTCTTTATTGTATAAACCACTTAAATCATAAAAATATGAAAAAGAAATACTATTTTATTTTAGCTGTACTATTATTCAGTACTCAATTTTTGATGGCACAAAGCTACCAGTTTACAAAAGTTGCAGATTTAATGTATCCTAACGGCGTTGTATTTAACTCTAACAACGAGATGTTTTATTTCTCGCAGGGAGACAACTTATATGATGAAACAGGAACTAATCTTCTTGGTTCAACTGGAATCGATAATGTTTCAATTGGAGTAGAAAACGATATTATTTGGGTTGGTGGCTATTGGGGCGCAACAAAATACCAAGCTGGTATTATAACAACATATCCATCAACAGCATTTCCTGCTGGAGGAGGAGTATATGATATAGATTATTTCCAAAATAACGTATATTTAGCTAAAGAAGAAGGCGGACTTTGCTATTTCGACGGAATAGATTGGCATGAGAATATTACTTCAGGACTTACCAGTATGACTTTTGCAACTTGTGTTACCCACGATGATAACGGTAATTTGTATGTAGGTGGAACAGATGGCAGTTATCTTGGATTAGTAGATGTTTTTGACGGAAGCTCATGGACTTCTTTTACAAATGCAGAACATGGCGTCGGTTGGCTTACGAATATTTTAATTGACAGCAATGATAACATTTGGGTAGTTGGCGATGCAATAAGTATGTTTGATGGCTCAACATGGACGCAATATGGTGCTTTTGCAGGAAATGTTAATGCAATTGAGGAAGATGCAGAAGGTAATATTTGGATTGCAAGCGCCTATACAACAAATATTTACAAATATGATGGTAGTACATTTGATTTAATTACAACTCCACAAAATTGTAATGGTAGGACAAATGGTTTTGCCTTAAATCAATATGGAGAGTTATTTGTTACTTTAGAAGATGGTGTGTACAGAATTGAAGAATTAGACGGCAATAGTATTACGACATACAGTTTCCCGGAACAAACAGCTCCGGCGGTTATTGACCCAATTAACTATACAATTGAAATTGAAGTTATTAACGGTACTGATTTAACAAATTTGGTTGCAGATTTCACAATATCAGTTGGAGCAACTGCCACTGTTGGGGGAACTCCACAAATTAGTGGAACAACACCAAATGATTTTACAAACCCCGTAACATATACTGTAGAGTCAGGAACAGGAACTCCACAAGATTGGACTATTACAGTTACAGATGCACTTTTACTAAATGACGAGAATGATATTTTATCATTTAACATTCCTGGACAAGTTTGGGGAGCAACTATAAATAGCATTAACCATACAGTAGAACTAAACGTTCCGGACGGAACAAATTTAACAAGTTTAGCTGCAACTTTTACTTTATCGGAAGATGCAGTTGCTTATGTTGGCGGAACATTGCAAGAAAGTGGTGTTACTACAAATGATTTTACAAATACAGTAACTTATTCTATTCACGCTGAAAATGGTGATATCCAGAATTGGTTTGTTAGCACTAGTGAAGAGTCTGCCTTAAGCAGTGAAAACGATATTATATTATTTAGCTTTCCGGAACAAACAGGAGAGGCAATTATAAACAACACAAATCAAACAGTTGTAATTGAAGTTGCAAACGGTACTGATCTTACAAATTTAATTGCCAGCTATACAATATCCCCACAATCTGAAGCATATGTTGACGGAACGTTACAAGAGAGTGGTGTCACAGTAAATGATTTCTCAAGTCCTGTGATTTATTCTGTTCATGCTGAAGATAGTGACATTCAAAACTGGACAATTACGGTTACAGAAGGTCTGGTTGGTATAAATACGAGTTCAGAAACAGAATTTATAATTTATCCTAACCCTGCATCTGATTATATTCTTATTAATTCAGAAGTAGAAGTTCATTCTATTGCTATTTATTCGGTTGTGGGTGAAATTGTTTCAAAAACAGATGACAATTCAGGTAAGATTATTAACATAAGTAACTTATCAAGTGGTTCATATTTGTTAATTTTAACATCTAAAACCGGAAATACTTATACAACAAAATTCATAAAAGATTAGTCCCTTTCTAAAATTTAACCAACACAATAGAATACAGTATCCACGGATTTGAAATCCGTGGATTCTTTTGTTAGACAAGTATGCTTATCAACATTTGCTAATCAGGATTTGCAATCCTGATGTAAACTCCGTAACCAAATTCTCTTGTATTATTTTTTACACTATCTTAGCACAAAATAAATAAGATAAATATAAATGAATAAATTCTACACATTAATTATTTTGCTTTTCTTTTCATTATCAAGCTTTAGTCAAGTAAATGAAATTCCTGCTTTTGGAACAGACAACACCTTTGAGATAATGTCATGGAATATTGAGTGGTTTCCAAAAAATGATGAGCTTACTGTAGAATATGTAACTGATATTATTGAATATTTAGATGTCGATATTATTGCAATTCAGGAAGTAGATAGCATACTTGCATTTGAGGATTTAGTTGATGGACTGACAGACTATACCGGATATCTGGAGTCTTCGTATTTTGCCGGTCTGGCATACATTTACAATCCATCAGTAGTTGAGATAAATTATATTTATGAAATTTACACTACTTATCCTTATTGGAGTCCTTTTCCACGTTCCCCAATGGTTATGGATTTGAATTATATGGGTGAGAGAATTATTGTTATAAATAATCACTTAAAATGTTGTGGTGATGAATATCTTGATATGTCTGATGAAGATGACGAAGAATACAGAAGGTATTATGCCAATAATCTCTTAAAGCAATATATCGATAATAATTTTCAAAACGAAAATGTGATTGTTCTGGGCGATTATAATGATGTATTAACTGATAATGAATCAAATAATGTATTCCAACAATTTCTGGATGATACTGATAATTACTTATTTGCTGATTATGATATTGCACAGGGAAATAGTTCAGAATGGTCTTATCCATCATGGCCATCACATCTGGATAATATTTTAATAACAAATGAACTATTTGACGATTTTGCAAATGAAGGATCATTTATTGAAGCAATCAAACTGGAAGATTATATAACAGGTGGCTGGTCATCATACGATTATAATGTTTCAGATCACAGACCTGTTGCACTAAAACTGGAAATGAACCCATATTCTGACATTTTAACTGATATATTGATAACAGATAAACTAAATGTGTATCCTAATCCTGCTAATACTGAAGCAAACATAAATTTCGAATCTTCAAGTTTTGAAAGAACAATAGAAGTATCAAACATTCAGGGACAAATAGTTTTATCAGAATCTATCAGTCCGGGTGAATCAACATACAGATTAAAGACACATGATTGGCAGAGTGGTACTTATTTTGTTAGGCTAATTGAATGTGAAACAAGTATTGCTGTAGAAAGGCTTGTGGTTCTTTTTTAATTAAAATAGTTATAATACTTTAATATTAATTTTAAAAATTTTGATTCAAAGCTTCAAGAGTCTAATTTCAAGTAAAGAGTCTTACAAAGAAATCTAGACATAATAATACCTGTTTTTACTCCTATAGAAAATAATAGAACTAATTATCGAACTAGTAAAAGAGACTGCGAACTTATCATAGCTACTTATACAGAATTTATAAGATTTTATCCATTTCTACAAATTATTTTAAGCTTTTTCTGATGAGTTGAAGACTACAAGCAAGTAAAAGGATCGATTCAATTTTCATACAACAAACCGTTAATATAGGATTTGTATAATCAAAAATGGTAATAGACTTATATGATTTAACACTCACTTTTAACTATATATCCTATTTGCGCAATTTCATACAAAAAGAATGTGAGTAATACCAAACAATAATTACTAAAATAGCTAATGCAACTTAATTAGTGATTTGAACAAAGCAATAATAAGTCTGTTGGTTTTTATAGATATGTTATCTTTTAAAACTAATATAAAATATAAATTATTAAAAACACTATTCTTATTGTTTTACTATTTCTATTATTTAATCATTCATCATTGGCCCAAGTAGGAACAAATGGGGATAATAGAAAGGAAAAAGGTAGACCTATAAAAGAATATAACTTAGTACTTGAACAAAAAAGCATGACGCTTGGTGGTATAAAAACAAAGGCAATGACAGTGAATGCGAGCATTCCAGGTCCGACACTAGAATTTAACGAAGGTGATCTAGCTATAATTAATGTAACAAATAGAATGAAAGTTGAGACTTCTATACATTGGCATGGAATAATTCTACCAAATTTTTATGATGGTGTCCCATATTTAACCACTCCACCCATTAAACCAAATGAAACATTTCAATATAGAATCCCAATTAATCAATCGGGCACATATTGGTACCACTCTCATACAATGCTACAAGAGCAAAAAGGGGTTTATGGTTCAATTGTTATCCATCCACGAAACAAAACACTGGAATATGATACAGATTTGGCAATAATATTATCAGATTGGACAAATGAAAAACCAAATAGAATTTTACGAAACTTAAAAAGAGGAAACGAATGGTATCAGATAAAAAAAGGAACAGCTGTACCACTAATCAGAGCAATAACACAAGGAGGTTTTAGTGCTCAAATCAAAATGTGGCGGGATAGAATGGAAGGAGCAGATATAGCAGATATATATTACCCAACTTTTTTAAGTAATGGAAAGAAACTTTTGGAGTATTCAGATTTAAAATCTGGAGACAAAATAAGACTGCGTTTCATAAATGCCTCAGCATCTACATATTTCTGGATGGATTTTGGTGCCGGAGATCCAATCATCGTATCTAGTGATGGAATAAATGTTGAACCTGTTCATAAAAATAGATTCCTCTTTGCTATTGCAGAAACCTATGATATTATTGTTACGATTCCGGATGGGAAACTCGAAATAATTGCAACAGCACAAGATGGATCAGGATATACAAAAATTCATCTGGGAAAAGGGAAGTTATACCCTGCAAGTGTGATTTCAAAACCAGACAAAGTTGAAATGATGAAACAAATGGCTAATATGGATATGAAAATGGGGGCTCCAACCATCATTAGTAATAGAAAAAAGAAAACTCCAACTTTCTTATTAGATAAATATGGTATGAATATGCACATGGAAAAAGAAAACAATGAAATCAAATCAAATACAGAAATATCTTCAGAACATAAAATACATATGACTCCTAATTCGATTAATATGAGAAAGAATGATTCTATGCGAATCTTCACACATAATGAACGCATGAAGCATTTTAATTACGACTTTTTAAAAGCAAAAAATAAAACAACGTTTGATGAAGACATTCCAGTAAATGAGCTTTTACTAAATCTTACAGGCAATATGAATCGTTATATATGGAGTTTGAATGGTATTCCACTTTCTGAATCAGACAAGATTAAAATTGAATCAGGAAAAATCACTAGAATTGTTATAAATAACATAACCATGATGCACCATCCAATGCATTTACATGGTCACTATTTTAGAGTAATTAATGAAAATGGTAACTATTCCCCATTAAAGCATACAGTTAATATTCCTCCAATGCAAAAGGTGACAATAGAATTCTATAATGAAGAAGAAGGTGATTGGTTTTTTCATTGTCACGTTTTATATCATATGATGAGTGGAATGGCACGAATATTTAGTTATGACACACCAAAGGATCAACGAATGGAAGGATTTTCTATAAAAAACATTATTAAAGAAACAGACCACTACTATACATGGGGATTAGCTCAATTAGGCTCTAACTTCTCAGAAATAAGTTTTACCTCGAGTAACGTACGTAATGAATTTAATTTATTTGCGGAAAGTTATTATAACTTGAATTCAGAAATAGAACTGAACTACAACAGATATTTAAATGATTGGGTAAGAATTTATGCAGGAGTCAATGCTGAAAATGAAGTCCCTAATTCATTCGATGAATACAATTTTGTTAGTTTAGTTGGTATTAAATATTTTACTCCGTATATGTTCAACATAGATTTAAGCTTAGACCACCAACTAAGACCAATATTACGAATAAACAAAGAATTATTACTCTTTTCAAGAGTTTTTATTGAGGGGGCATACGAATTTCGTGCTGATTTTGGATATGTTAATAGTCTGGAAAATGGTAAGAACTATGTCGGTGAAAACAAATGGCATATCCAAGCATCATTTATGATATCTCGGAATCTTTCTATTCAAACTAATTATCATAGTGATTTTGGTTTAGGAGGTGGACTAAATGTAAGATTTTAGCAATATCTTTAATCTGATTTTAGCTTATTACTAACTTTTAAATCCTCATTAGTAAATGAAGATAAGATATTCTCAAAAACTATTTAAATAATTTTACATATTATAGTTTAGCTATTTTGTACTTGCTGTGTACAGTCTAAACTTCCCTGATGAAAGCTTAAGCATAATATTTCTTAATAATATTCTACTTATTCGGGTTAGAGTAGTATTCTATCAATATTGAATTATTTTAATAATAACTGTGTGGATATTCAGGAGAACGATTCTGAAAACTTAATATAGATTCCTTTACTATCACGCCTTTATTCACATTAATTGCTTTATAGATTGTAGTATCTTTCTGCCACTGTTCAGGTCCACCAAGAATTGTTGGAAGATATACTATTAGTGCCGCAGAGATAGATCTCGATGCACTTTCCCATAGGTAGCTAGGTGTATGATCTACTGCATAATAATCAACATTATTAACATGTATAATTGGGTTCTTAAAAGTTGTAGGTTTTGCAAAATAAAACCCCATCCCTTCATCACAACTGACATCAATAATCAGACTCCCGGGCTTTAGAATATCCTTTTCTTCTTGTGTCACAAAATTTACAGGATTGTCTGTATCCTGATAAGTTCCGTTTATAATTATCTCAGATTCACTAATCAAGTCTGATAAAGGCCTAACTGTTCCATCATGTTCAACAGTAACCATTCTAGACTCACCTTCATTTCCTTCTCTTATTCGTATGTAGTGTACATCAAGAATTTCCTCTCTAACCTCATGGTCTGGTCTCTGGATACAAATTGTGATATCTCTAAAACCATGAGCTTTTAGTGCATATATTGCACCTCTACTTACTGCTCCAAAACTGAATATGATTACTTTTCGCTGATTTCCATAATGACCGTCAATTCCACGTAGTTGTAATGCATGAATAACTGCACAATATCCAGCCATTTCGTTATTCTTATAAAAAGTATGTCTTCCTATCTGATCGTTCGGACTCCACACAAACATGTCCTCAAACGCTATTAAGGTTAGTTTTATATCTATTGCAATCTGTGTAATATCTTCTTGTTGCGCACAGTGTGGATATCCCCAGATTAAACCACCTTCTTTAATTTCTTGAAAATCTTCAAGTACAGGTTTTGCAATAATTACAGATCCTAATTCAGCTAATAATTCTTTTCTTGTTGCCACACCACCTGCTTGAGAGACAAAGAAATCATCTCTTACTCCAAGAGTCTTACCATATCCTTTTTCAAATACTAATTTCTTTCTAATACTTTCCGGTAAACGCATCAAATGTTCGGGATGTATAGGCAAACGTTTTTCGTCTTCTTTACGTGAAGTTCCAATAACTCCTAATTTAAGTTTTTCCATAATTCTCTGCTATTAAGTTAATAAAGTGATATAATGTCGGCTCAACAATCTGTAAGCTTCAACGAGAAATAGTTTGCTAAAACAGGAGGGTATAAAATTTTAATAGCAAAATAGAGAAATGACTGATTGAATTAAAAATGGTAAAACCTAAGAGTAAAGATACTCTAATAATCTGAATAGGCACTATAAACAAATAAATGTCTATGTATTTATGTAATTTATGCATAATAAACAATATTAATACAGTTTATTACACACAGCTCCACAGCTCATCAGGATTTGCAATCCTTGGTTACATCAGGATTTGTAATCCTGATATAACCCAACAGCATATCTCAGCTCGTCAGGATTTGCAATCCTGACGAAAGCTATAAAATCGTATTGAATTAAAATAATTTGTGTCATGATTTTGGCTTCGAGGGCCTCAGCCACCAAAATCCCGCCACAAAGTCTTTGTTTTAGATTATATAACCCCAAATCCACTATGCAGCGGATGTGGGGTTATAGACATTTGACCCTCCGGGTCATATGCAAACACACACCAGCGTCTTCAACCGACGCTCATCAGGATTTGCAATCCTGACGAAAGAAAAACAAACTTGCATAAAACAATTTTATAAATATATTAGCTTTATTTATTCGTATTTATACAATATTTATTGTATATTTACAATATCAATTCATAAAGTAAGATTAAAGTATTCAACTTTGATCTAATAAAACAAAAGCATTGAATCTATTTCAAACTCAATAACTAAAAAAGAATGAGAACTAAACATTTACTTGTACTGATTTTAACATTCTATGCATTTAGTGTACCTGCACAAATGATTTTAGAGTTTAATACTAACTTAGATGATGGAACTGATATAGCACTTCCTTTATATGGAACAGTTGATGTTATTGTGGATTGGGGTGATGGCAGCACAGAACCATATTCAAGTCAAGGTTTAAAGAGTCATACTTATGCATCAGAAGGTATTTACACAGTTTCAATTAATGGAACACTAAGTCATTTTGGTTATAGTGGTTATGATGATCTTGAAAAACTTACAAAAATCGTTGATTTTGGAGATATTGGATTAACAGACTTATCTTATTGCTGTCATCATGCAATAAACCTAATAGAAATACCAAATCAAATTCCCGGCACTGTTACAGATTTAAGCCATATGTTTGAAAATGCATACAATTTTGATGTAGATATAAGTGATTGGGATGTAAGCAATATCACAACTATGAATTCAATGTTTTATCATGCTCAGCATTTTAATATGCCTATCGGTGATTGGGATGTCAGCAATGTTACAGATATGCAATACATGTTTTATCATTCATATTTATTTAATCAGCATATTAATGATTGGGATGTTAGTAATGTTACAGACATGAATAATATGTTTATGAAAGCTCAAACCTTTAATGAAAAAATTGACAACTGGGATGTAAGTAATGTTACCGACATGAGCTTTATGTTTAGAAATGCATTTGAATTTAACCAAAATATTGGAAGTTGGGATGTAAGTAATGTAAATAATATGCAGAGTATGTTCTTCCAAGCTTATATTTTTAATCAGAATATTGGAAGTTGGGATGTAAGCAATGTTACAAATATGCAGGGTGTATTTTATCATGCTCATGATTTTGATCAGAATCTTGGAAATTGGAATGTAAGCAATGTTACAGATATGGGTGATATACTAAATTTTGCGATACTTTCTGTAGAGAATTATGATGCCTTGTTAAATTGTTGGGCTGACCAGACTCTTAACCCAAATTTAAATTTTCATGGTGGATACAGCCAATACTCTTGTGCTGCAATTGATGCTCATGATATATTAACAAGCGCTACAAACAATTGGACAGTTTCAGATGGTGGTCTAGCAGAAGACATCACTAATCCAACAATCACATGTCCTTCAAACTTTACAGTTATAGCTGACGATATTACTCAAACTTATACAGTTCAGGGTACAGAGTTAGACCCATTAGCTTATGATTATAATTGTGAAGGCTCATTTATTGTTAATGATTATAATAGTTCAAACAGCTTAAATAACACCATTTTTAATTTAGGAACTACCTGCGTTTTATGGACAGTTGAAGATAATAATGGAAATATTAACACCTGTAGTTTTGATGTAACAATAGAAACCTATACAGATATACCGAATGAAGAAGGTAAGTTTGAGTTTTCAATTTATCCAAATCCTGTTAATTAATACCTTGAAATTTCACTTGAAAACATTTCAGAGTCAGAAACTTATCAAATACGCATTTTCAACACTTTAAATGAAATAGTTAAAGAAACTTCAATAAATTCATCAAATTGCAAGATATACTTTGGTGACCTTGCAGATGCTTGTTATTTTATTGAGTTATCAAATGCTAATGGATATAAGGCTATAAAGAAAATTATTAAGAAATAGCATTTAGCCCTCCGGGTCATATGCAAAAACTCACCAGCGTCCTCCCAAGCTCATCAGGATTTGTAATACTCAAGCTCATCAGGATTTGTAATACTCAAGCTCATCAGGATTTGTAATCCTGATGTAACCCCACAACAAAAATGCCGTAAATTTTATTTATCTTAGCAAAAAAAGCAAAATTATGGCAAAAAAAGGTGCAATGCCGAACTTCGAGACTATTGACGATTATATCGCAAATCAGTCAGAAGAAGCGCAAAATAAACTACAGGAACTAAGAAATATAATAAAACAAGCTGCTCCGGATGCCGAGGAGGTTTTAAACTACAAAATTCCATGTTTTAATTTGGTTCCCAATGGCAAAAGAGACCAACAACTAATGATGGCAGCTTATGCAAAGTTTATTGGATTTTATCCGTTTCCAACAACTATTGCAGCATTTTCAGCGGAATTAAAAGAGTTTAAACAAGGTAAAGGTTCTGTGCAGTTCCCATTAGACAAACCTCTGCCAAAAGATTTGATAATTGAAATGGTAAAATATAGGAGAGAGGAAATACTAAAAGGTACATAACAAACATGCATTGTTTATACTTAACTTATCAAAACACAAAAACCTAACATTCTTATAAATATTTTAACAGTTTTTATTTGTAGATATGCTAATTTTATTCTATTGTTTAAAACAATTTTGAGAATCTTCAACTTACAGGTGAATTGGGTTTGTATTATAAGTTTTAATAATTTAATTTCCTATGAAAATATCCACAAAAGTATTTCTAATCATTTTCCTTATAAACTCTATAATATTTGGGCCGATCATGATATTATGCACATACTATTTCGAGGGTAAAATTGTAAGCATTAAGGATATAATACTAACTATAAGCTTTTCTGCAATTTCTGCTGCATTATATGTAAATGGAAAGATTCACTTAAGAAAATATCGCAACAAACCTCTTTGTAAAGAAGATTTCAAAATATTATCATTTCGAGCAAAAAACCGATAAGTTCTTTTGTTAGAAAGGTTTAAAAATCATAATTATCTCTGGAACCTAATCCAATAGCAACTGTAATTCCAATAACAGTTGGTTTAAATTCTAATTCTTCAGTTGGATAATCCGTATGATACTCGTCGTTTAAACGTTCGTTGAAGGTTCTAAGATTTAAAGTATGAAAGGGAATATTATAAAAGCCAATAATATCGAAATTAAATTTAGGCCCGCAAAATGAGATTGAATAATATGCTCTGCCAAGCACAAGAGCTCTGTCAACAGGATAGGTAGTACTAAACTCTTCAATTGTATTATCGGTAATTCTCATTTTATATTGGTCGAGCATTATTCCAATTCCGGGACCGGTTCTAAAATAATTTGTATTTATCCAGTTTACATGTAAATGCACTGATAAACCATTATGATAATAAATCATTTCCTTATCATATGCCACATTTTCAAAGTCTGTACCGCTTGCAAAAGTTTTATATCTTACAAAATGTGCATTAGCGCCGAACGAAGTAAACCATGAATGTATTTTAAAACCCATCATAAAAGAAGGTACATATAAGGGCATAACAGGTTTTTGCTGTGTTGTAATATCAAATTCCGAATGATAGGCATTATAATCATCAAATATATTTGCCCATGGCTCAGGATTGTTTAATATCTCTGCCTCTGCACCAATAAACAAATAAGATCGTTTTTGTCCATAAGAACTTGTACAAATTGTAATAAAAATGCACAATAAGAACATTAAGGTATAGTGGTTTTTCATTCGTAAGATATTGAGTTCTCGATGCTTTTTCTTTTAATTTCTACGTATAAAACACTAATTTGTTTTGTAAAAATGAGTGTTTTTATCAAAGATTTAATTATTCTCGAAAAGTCCCTAATAATCAACACCTTATATTATTACATTGACTGGCTGATTAATAATTTGAGTGTTTCTTTTTGATCAGTTGCTGTTATACTATCAAGTACAGCATCAAGATACGCTTTTTTCTGAATATATTCCTTTGTAAATTCAAAATTAAGATCAAATATCCAGGCTAGTTGCATTGCTTTAAAATCGTTAAGAGTCCTTAGTTCTAGTTTATCAACTAAGTTCTTATCCTTAAATTTTTGCATTACAGTATCAGAAATATATGGATCATCTTTTAGACCGTATTCCAAAGCAATATTTCTAGGTCCACTGGACTTATAATACTTTGCAACAATTCTGAAAATATCTATTTTATCTGCATCCCTGACAATTTTAGAATATAGGAGAGAGGCTTCATTATTTCTTTCAATTCTGATTAAACCGTGGTTATATACAGCATCAAAAACGATTTTTTGAATATTCTCTTCAAGATTTGATAAAAATCTCTCTTTTTTTAAAACATCTTCACCCAATTTACCATGATATAAAGAGTCGTCATCTTTAAAAGTATTGTATCGTGTAAATTGTTCAAAACGTCCAATATCGTGAAACAATCCTGCGAGTTCTGCAACAAATAATGATTTATTATCCAGATTAAGTGATTTAGCTATCTTTTGAGCATTTTTAAAAACCCTCAAGCTATGATCTATCTTAAGTTTGATATTTTCTTTTGTTTGGGGATTCTCAGCTTCACAAAAAAATATATCAGTATAAGCTGTAAAAACCTCCAGATATGTTGAAATATTGTAGATTTTATCCTTCAAGCACATCAAAAACCTCTTTCTTAAAGCCTTTTATCTTCTTCGATAGAATTATCCATTCGATACCAAAAAAGAACAATAATCCTATTGCTCCACTTAAAACACCCAGAACCAAAAGTACCATATTCACAGGATCATTCACATTAATATCTCCATGAACACTGGTTTCCTTTTTATTAAACTTTACTAAAGCAAGATATTTACCATTAAGTACTCTGATAAATTTATTCTTTGTCCGTTTTACCTTAAGATTAGGGTATTTCTGTTGCAGAATTGCTTCTGCACTTTCGATATCAATATTTTTACTTAAAATTAGTGTCATTAAATCTGATGATTTTGTTTAAATATACTTATTCTTTCAAAAAGCATCGGCATTTTTTCAGGTGTGATTTGTGAAACACACGCTCTTAAACCTTCCGACCTTGTACTACCAGTATTATCAAGAGAAATCGCACTAATTCCGTAATAAAGTAGTTCTTTTACAAGTTCTCCACCGGTCAATCCTGGATACGAAATTGTAAAATAGAAGCCATCAGCTATATCTTTATCAATATCTTTATCATAAACAATTTTAAAACCTGCATTTAGGAACATTTCTTTCATAATTTTTGCACGTTCGCCATATTCTTTAACCTCTTCAATAAAGTTAAAGCGTCCTTCATTAGCGGCCTTTAGCATAGCTGCCAAACCATATTGAGCTGAATGACATGCTCCTGAACTCAAAGCATAAATAATTCTTAAAACAAATGTATTTCCAAATTGCTCTCTGCCAAATCGGGTTTTTAGATTTGGATATGAACGTGTAAATAACTTATCTGATATAGCGGTAATAGCAATACGTTGTCCGGCATAACTAAATGCTTTGGAACCTGATATAAGCAAAATATAATTGTCGGTGTATTTTGTTACAGATGCCTGATAAGGTGGTTCTCCAGGATGAAATAAATCTCTACGGAAATCCATTGCAAAATATGCCAAATCCTCAATAACGATAACATCATATTTATTAGCTAATTCACCGATTATCTGTAGTTCTTCTTCTGTAAAGCAAATCCAACTTGGATTATTTGGATTTGAGTAAATAATTGAGTTAATATTTCCCTGCTGCAGATATGATTCAATTTTCTCCCTTAGTGCTTCGCCACGATAATTATAGACATCAAAACTTTCGTATTTGTGTCCCATTACAATAAATTGTTGCTTCTGTACTGGAAATCCGGGATCAATAAATAGTGCTGTATCCTTTTTAGGCTCCAAATTTGAACATAATAAGAACGTTGCATAAGCTCCCTGCATTGATCCAACTGTTGGAATACAGGATGTAGGTGAGATATCAACCCCCATAAAGTTTTTTACAAATCTTGCGGCTTCATCCTTAAGTGCTTTCACTCCGTCAACCATAGGATAATCTGAAGCAACACCAGATTGAAGAGCTTCAATTTCTGCTTCGATTCCAATTTTTGGTGGAGCTAAACCTGGCACTCCCATTTCCATACGGATAAACTTAGTATCAGTATTAGCCTGAATTCTGTTTACAAGGCCTACAATTTCGCGTATAGTAGCTTTACCAAGGTCTTTAATCCCAAGGTTTTCTATCTCTTGGTCAACAATATTCTTTTCTACAGGAGTATTAATCATTTTGCTAGTTTTTAGTTTCTACAATATTATAAAACTTTAGTGTAATTACCATAGTTTTTTTTGTATTATAGAACATGTGAGGTAATGTTAGATGACGGGTGACCGATGACGGATGTATTGTATATAGATTTTATGTAAATACGAACAGCCATTCGTATTTACAGACATACACTAACCTTTATATAATATCTAATTATTGTGCTTACTCAACACCTGTCACCCGTCATCGTACATCAGTCAATTCTAAAAATCATCCTGTTCGTAAAGCAAATCGCTTTTTACCAGATAAAAATCTGTTTGATATCCAGAACTAAAGAACTGAATTAAATCAACAATTGTATCATTATCATTAAATGATTCTATCCTGAATAGGCTTCGGCTATTGTATTTATCATAACCGATATAATAAGCAGGAGCTTTATCGTAATAAATTTTAAGTTGTCCTCTTTTAATTTCCCAACTAAAACTATCGGGTTGTTCAAAGCTGGTGTAATATGAAGCACCTCTGTTACCATCAAGGAACTCATATGAAGGCATATCAGTCATTATTGTATAATCTGAGCCAACAGGTACCCAAAATGCTTGTAAATCTTCTTCCCACTGTATATCTGTTTCTGTTTTTCCGCAGAAAACCAATACTTGTGATAAAATCACAATAAGTGCAATTATTTTTACTCCGCTTTCCTTCATTAAAATTAATCTTTAAGTCTTTTAATCTTTACAGATTTCTTTTCTGATTTATACTCGGTATAGATTTTACCTCCTTCATCAGCTACTTCGTCTGCATCGACAAAAGATGTTCTGGTTAAATAAATTTCGGCATTACCTGCCATGAGAGTTTCCATATCGTCTTTATCAATATTTACAGATTGACTACCAACTATATCACTACCTCCTGTTGCAATATTACCTTCATTATCCTCGATTGTACAAACCATACTTTCGTTAGCAGCTAGTGGCAATCCTATCCATTTTACTTCATAATCAAGGTCTGCAATAATATCGTCAACATTTTTTAATTCAGCACTATAAATTTTACATTTGTTTATATATTCCTTTTCTTCTGTATCAACAAACTTAAACTCAAACTCATTGCCATCATCTAATGATAATGTATAAAAACACCCCCGTAGTACATTACTCTCTTCTTTCATCTCATTACCATTAACATATACCTTGCTAGGGTCTGTCAACCTAAGAGTAGTGCCTTTATTACCGCCAAAACGGAACTGAGCTTCAACATCATAAGATTTGCTACTATTTGCGTCGTAAGTAACTGCATAATAATGATAAATTGCATCCTGGTTAACATCTCCAGAGTCTGCAATTTCGCTGGATGCACATGAGCTAAAGATATAGTTAAATCCTATAAATACACTTAATACAACAAATAATGAAGCATTAATTTTTAATCCATTTAAGCCTTTGTTTTTCATCATATTCTATTTTTTTATTTTCAAATAACCATTGTATTACTTTTATAATTTTTGATTCGTCAAAATCAATTTTATCAATCAATTCATTAAGTAAACAGGGCTCTAAATTAACAATATTTTTTATTTCTTCTAGTATAATATCAAATTCATATTTACTTAATTCCAAAGTATTTCTGCGACTACACACATCACAGTTACCACATCTTACCGTATCTGTCTCACCAAAATAGGCTAATAATTGCTGACTTCGACACTTATTTGTACTTGTTGCATAGATCAACATTGATTCAAGCCTTTCTAGTGTTCGTTCTTTTTGCTGTTCAAGGTCTTTCTTATCAAAAAGAATACCTTTTTCTTCAAGTCTTTCAGTTAAAAAGTGAATTAATGGTTTCTTAATACGTGGAATATACTTTATAATTTTATATTCTTGAAGAACTTTAAGGAGGTTTATAATTACTTCGGGCTTAACATTTGCTTTCTTAGCAAGATAATCTTCGCTAATGTTTACAAAATCGTTGAAAACTCCTGTATATGTTCGCAGTATTAGTTTAACAAAATTATCAAGCTTCTGATTTTCAACTTGAAAACGATACAAATCTTCGCGATTAATAACAAACATTATTCTGGAAGTTGTATTTGCATCTTCCGAGAAGTTTATTAATCCGGTAGATTCAAGAATTTTAATTGAATTATATGTGGTTAAAACATCAATGCTAAAGTTTTTAGCAAAATCAAAAATATCGAAAGGAATTTCAGCATCTTTTGCGCCACCATAAGGGATGCTCAGGTAATTACAGATATAGTTATAAACATGTATGACTTTCTTAAGCTCCGGAAAGGACATGGTCATATTCTTCTTCATCTGTATGCTATCAGATTTATTAGTCAATAAGAATGCCCAGGCTTTTTCGCCATCACGACCTGCTCTTCCTGCTTCCTGATAGTATGCTTCGAGTGAATCAGGCAGATCCATATGTACAACCAATCTCACATCAGGTTTGTCTATCCCCATTCCAAAAGCATTAGTACAAACCATTATTCTGATTTTACCTTTTTGCCATGCAGCATGCTTTTCGGCACGCAATTTCCCATCTAATCCGGCATGGTAATAATCTGCAGAAAATCTATATTTCTGAAGCATTGTTGCATACTCGCGAGTTTTGCGTCTATTTCTAACATAAACAACAGCACTACCTTCAATTTTGGTAACAAGTTTAAACAACTGCTTAATCTTATCTTCCGTATTAATCACATAATAAAAAAGATTTTTTCTTTCAAAACTCTTTTGAAGAACATTTTGCTCTTTAAACTTAAGCTTTTCCTGAATATCAATAACAACTTTAGGTGTTGCTGTTGCTGTAAGTGCCAATACAGGGATATCGGGCAATTGTTCTCTTATATCAGCTATTTCTAGGTATGCAGGCCTAAAATTATATCCCCATTGTGATATACAATGTGATTCATCAATAGTTAAAAGATTTACATTCATATCTTTTAACTTCTCACGAAAATAGTAATTCTTTAATCTTTCAGGAGATAAATACAAAAACTTATAATCACCGTAAATAACATTGTTTAATGCAACTTCAATCTCGCGTTTTGTCATGCCGCTATATATAGCTGCTGCTTTAATTTTACGTTTTTGTAAATTCTCAACCTGATCTTTCATTAAAGCTATTAGGGGAGTTACCACTAAGCATACACCCGGACTAGCAAGACTATAAACTTGAAAAGTGATGGATTTACCACCTCCGGTAGGCATCAAACCAAGGGTATCTTTGCCTGCAGCAACAGACTCAATAATTTCTTCCTGTAATTCCCGGAAATTATTGTAACCCCAATATTTTAGCAATATACTTCTAAAGCGACTCAATTAATATCTGTTTGTTTATACAAATTTACGTAAAGTTTTTAATTAAAGCAATATATCCAATCAGCCAAAATCATGACAGTAATATCAAAATATTTTAATTGTACAGCTTATACATATTTTAATTTAAATTTTAGTTTAGAAATGTTCCTGTTTTCAACTCCGTTTATATTTTATAAATACCTGTAAAATATTTGAATTTTATTTTACAAATTTGTGTCCTGCACGCGTCGGTTCAATGGATAGAGACTTACTATTATATGAACCTATACTGTGCAATATTAACAATAAATCATCTTTATATTATTTTTATATAATGATTATTAAATTTTTTAGACAGGAAATTTAAAAAAAAGTCTTTGACAGACTTACAAAAAGTTGTATTTTCGTGAAATTTTATGATAAAACAAATTAGCATGAAAGAAAACAGTAAAATACTCTTGGAAGGACTTACATTTGACGATGTTTTGCTTATACCTGCATATAGCGAAATTTTACCATCACAAGTTAGTTTGAGAACACAGTTCTCCAAAAATATTGTTTTAAACACACCAATTGTTAGTGCTGCAATGGATACAGTAACTGACAGTAAAATGGCAATAGCTTTAGCCAGAGAAGGTGGGATAGGTGTTATTCACAAAAATATGAATATTGAGAATCAGGCATGGCACGTAAAACAGGTTAAACGTGCTGAAAATGCAATGATAATCGATCCTGTTACAATAGATATCAAGGACACTGTTGGTGATGCTAAACGAATAATGGGAAAATTTAATATTGGTGGCTTACCTGTTGTAGACGATAATAAAAACTTATGCGGTATTGTTACCAGCAGAGATATGCGTTTTCAGGTAAAAATGGATATGCCTATTGAATCAATAATGACTCCTGCCGAAAAGATTATAAAAACAGAGCAAAGCATTGAACTTGATGATGCGCAAGAGATATTTATGAAGCATAGAATTGAAAAGCTTCCTGTTGTTGATAAAAACAATAAACTTATTGGTCTGATTACATATAAGGATATTACCAAAGCTTCTGACTGTCCTTTATCATGTAAAGATGAGCATGGTCGTTTAAGAGTTGCTGCAGCGGTAGGTATTAGTGGTGATAGCATAGAAAGAATGGAAGCTTTGGTTGATGCTGGTGTTGATGCTTTGGTTATTGATACTGCACATGGTCACACAAAAAGCGTAAATATTATCTTAAAAGAAGCACGCAAAAAGTTTAAAAATGTTGATATTGTAGTTGGAAATATTGCAACACCTGAAGCAGCAAAACTTTTAGTTGAAAATGGAGCAGATGCTGTAAAAGTTGGCATTGGTCCCGGTTCAATTTGTACGACAAGAGTTGTTGCCGGAGTAGGAGTCCCTCAACTATCCGCAATTATGAATGTTGCTGATGCTCTTAAAGGTACAGGAGTCCCTGTTATTGCTGACGGAGGCATTAGATATTCAGGAGATATTGTAAAAGCAATTGCTGCAGGAGCAGACTCTATTATGGCAGGTGGTCTATTTGCCGGAACAGAAGAAGCACCAGGTGAAACAATAATATATAACGGACGTAAGTTTAAATCATATCGTGGAATGGGTTCAGTAGAAGCTATGCAAAAAGGATCTAAATACCGTTACTTCCAGGATATGGAAGATGATATTAAAAAACTTGTGCCGGAAGGAATATCAGGAAGAGTTCCTTTTAAAGGGAATATTGGCGAAGTTATTTATCAACTTATTGGCGGGTTAAAAGCCGGTATGGGTTATTGCGGTTCGAAAAATATTGATGATTTACACAATAAAGCACAGTTTGTTCGCATTACATCAAACGGAGTAACTGAGAATCACACTCATGATGTTACAATAACACGTGAAGCTCCTAATTACTCAAGAATGGACTAATTTTAATATTTAAAAAACAATACTATGAAAAGATTTATTATTGGATTTTTGACAATTTGTTTGATTACATCAGCGATGGCACAGGAGAAAGTGCTATTGGAAATTGACAATGAGAAAGTTACAGCTGATGAGTTCCTGCACATTTACAAAAAGAACAATACAGATAAAGATGCAATGAGCTATGAAGCTATGAAAGAGTATATGGAGCTCTTTGTAAACTTCAAACTTAAAGTTCATGAAGCTGAAGTTCTTGGTATGGATACAACAGCTTCTTTTATTCAGGAACTTTCAGGTTACAGGTCACAACTTGCTCAGCCTTATTTAACAGATAAAACTGTTGAAGATGAATTAATCCAGGAAGCATACGAAAGAATGCAGTATGATGTTAATGTAAGTCACATCCTTATTAAAGCTGACAACACAGCAAGTCCTGAGGATACACTTAAAGCATGGAATGAGATTAACGATATTTATAAAAAACTCGTTAATGGTGGAGATTTCGTTAAATTAGCAAGAGAATATTCTGATGACGAATCAGTAGCTTTTAATGACGGAAATCTAGGTTATCGTACAGTATTTGGGCTTGTTTACAACTTTGAAACTGAAATGTATAACACCAAAGTAGGTGAGTTTTCAAAACCTTTCAGAACTCGTTTTGGATACCATATTTTAAAAGTTCATGATAAACGACCAGCTAAAGGAAAATATAAAGTAGCTCATATTATGATGGTTGTGCCTCAGGGTTCAGGAAGTAATCTTGATAAAGATGCAAAAGCTAAAATGGAAGATATAGAAACTAAACTTAATGCAGGTGAGAACTTCGAAGAGCTTGCAAAGGAATTTAGTGAAGACAGAAGAACTGCTGAAAAAGGTGGTGAAATAGGATGGATTACTGTTGGTGGAAGAATGATTGCAGAATTTGAAGAAGCTGTTTTTAACCTGGAAAATCCGGGTGATTATTCTCCAATACTAAAAACTAACTATGGTTATCATATAATTAAACTTCTAGAAGTTGAACCAATTAAGAAATTTGATGAAGTTAAACACGATATAAAATCAAAAATATCAAATAGTGCACGTACTTCACGCAGCAGAGATGCTATTATTGCTACATTACTAAAAGAATATAATGCAGAAATAAATGATGACAATGTTAAGGCAATGTACAAACTTGTAACAGACTCTATCTTTGAAGGAACCTGGAATCTTGACGAGGATACTGACTTAAGTGCAGTTATATTAACATTTGCTGATCAAAAATATACTCAAAAAGACTTTGCTGATTACCTAATGAAATTCAATCGTAAACAAAATCCACAAAATCTAGAATCATTTGTAGATCAAAGTTTTAAAATGTTTACAAATAAAATGGTAATCATGTATGAAGAGAGTATACTTGAGGAAAAATATCCTGCATTCAAATATCTAATCAAAGAATATCATGATGGTATTTTACTTTTCGAATTAACAGATAAAACTGTATGGTCAAAAGCTATAACAGACACAACAGGCCTGGAGAAATTCTATGAAGAGAATAAAGATAATTACATGTGGGACTACAGATATGATGTAAGAAAATATGAATGTAAAGATGCAAAAACAGCTAAAAAACTTGAGAAATATCTAAAAAAGGGATGGGATGAAGAAAAATTCATGCCTAAACTTACTAAAAAATATAGTTCAGCTGTTGTAATTCTTGAAACCGAACTTGTTGAAAAAGGAGTTAAGCTTGCAATAGATAAGTTGATAACTGAAAACAATATAGAAGCGAAAGAAGGTAATATAACTGTACTAAATGATGCAGAGAATAACCAACTTACATCTGTTAAAGTTGTTGGACCAGCAATTAAATCTCTTAGCGAAGCCAGAGTAATTATAACTGCTGAATATCAAAATTTCCTTGAGAAAAAATGGCTTGAGGAATTACACAATAAATACAAAGTCACTGTTCATGACGATGTATTAAAGGAAATTGCAGAATAGTATGAATATAAAATATCTCTTACTGCTGATTTTTGTTGTAATACTATTGTTTTCATGTAACAACAATAAAGAAGAAGCAGTTGATAAAAATGCTATTGCTAGTGTTAATGGTGAGAATCTATATAAAGAAGATATTATAAAAATCTTACCAAAGCACCTAAGTTCTTAAGATAGTGCTGAATATGTCTCTGAGTATATCAGACAGTGGGTTGCAGACCGAGTTATTTATGCAGAAGCAACCGAAATACTAACTGATACAGCAATAATTGAGCAAAAAATTAAGCAATATCGTCAACAACTCTACGTGTATTATTATACAGAGGATTTCATATATAATGATCTTGACTATAATATCAGTGAAAAAGAAATAGAAGATTATTATAATAAACATCTGCAAGATTACGTTTTAGCGAAAACCTACGTAAAAGCACATTATATGACTATGGATGCAGATGTATATACCTATTATCAGGAGAGAGACAGGCTTTTTAATAGTACTCCTGAAGATAGGGAAGATCTTGAAAGCTACTGCATCGGCACAGGACGTAAAGTATATTTTGTTGAAGAATGGACTGAACTTGGAGATTTTCTACATGAAGTAAAACTTCATAATAAATTTGATGCTAACGAACTTTTATTTAAATCCACATTTGAGCATATTTCAGGGGAATTACGATATCTTATTAAGTATGATGATTACCTGACTATTGGTGATTATATGCCATTAGAAATAGCAAAAGAGGACATCGTTCAAATTATTTTAAACAATCGCAAAAGAGATAAGCTTATACAAAAGCAAAATGAACTAATTGAAGAGGGCCTGAATTCAGGTTCTGTAACTATAAAAGATAAATAATGATAAGAAAAATAATATTATTACTCATTTGATTTGTATTTTCAATAAATATAGCTTTCTCACAAGAAGTTATTGATCAGGTAATTGCAGTAGTAGGGGACGAAATTATTCTGGAATCTGATATTGAAAATCAATATATACAATTACTTTCACAGGGATATTACAGCGAATCTGCTGACCTTAAATGTGATATTCTTGAAGAATTGATGTTCCAGAAACTACTTTATCTTCAGGCTATTTATGATAGTACTGAAGTGACTATGAAAGAAGTTGATACCGAACTTGATAGAAGACTAAATGTCTTTATCAATCAACTTGGTGATGAAAAAGCCCTGGAAGAGTTCTATGGTAAATCAATACTTGAAATTAAAAATGATTTCAGAGATGTGATTAAAGAACAATTACTAACTCAGAAGGTTCAACAAGGACTAACAGCCGAAGTAAAAGTAACTCCATCAGATGTTAAAGCATTTTTTGAAGATATACCGGAAGATAGTTTGCCTATGGTTGAACCATATTTTGAAATTTCTGAGATTGTAATATCACCCGAAATAGGGAAGGAAGAAAAAGATGCTGTGATGGAAAAACTTAATGATATTCGTGAAAGGATAATCAATGGTGAGAGTTTTGCAACAATGGCAATCCTATATTCCGAAGATCCAGGTTCTGCAACCAAAGGAGGAGAGTTAGGCTTTGTAACCCGTAATGATCTAGTCCCTGAGTTTGCATCAGTAGCTTTTAATCTTACATCAACTGAGGATGTGTCAATAGTTGTCGAAACAGAATATGGATTTCATATTATCCAACTTATCGAGAAAAAAGGAAATATGATGAATTTCAGACATATCCTTCTAACTCCAAAAATAGGAGTTGAAGAATTAGAAATTGCTGAAAAAGAAATGAATGAAGTTTATGAGCTATTAAAACAAGACTCTATTACATTTGAAAAAGAAGTAGAAGAATACAGTAATGGTGATTCACGTTTTAATTCAGGTAAAGTAATGAATCCATATTATGGAAACTCTAAATTAAGCAGCGATTTTGTTGACCCGTATACAAATAAAGCAATAAAAAAACTTCAACCAGGCGAATATTCAGAGCCATTCTTGTCAGTTAACTCAAAAGGAGCAAAGGTGATGAAGATAATCCGTCTTGATGTAAAAGTTGAATCTCATATTGCCAACCTTAAAGATGATTATCAGGAAATTCAACAATATGCTCTCGAAAAGGAAAAGCAAAGAGTAACAGAAGAATGGATAAATAATAAACTCGAAAGTACATACATCAAAATTGATGACTCATACTGCAATTGTAATTTCAAATTTGGCAATTGGACAAAAGAATAATCAATATTAAATAATCAGAATAAATGAAAAAAGCAGAAATTAAAACTGAAGTTGGAGTAATGAAAGTAGAATTCTATGATGAAGATGCTCCAAATACTGTAGATAATTTTATTAAACTATCAAAAGAAGGATTTTATAACGGATTAAGATTTCACCGTGTAATTCCTGATTTCGTTGTTCAGGGTGGTTGCCCTCACTCAAAAGATATGCGCAGTAGCCGTGTTGGTACAGGTGGCCCTGGATATTCTATCGACTGCGAATTAGACGGCGATAATCAATATCATGACAGAGGTGTTTTATCAATGGCTCACGCAGGTAGAAATACAGGTGGATCTCAATTCTTTATCTGTCACAGCAGAACCAATACAGCTCATTTAGATCGTCAACATACTTGCTTTGGTAAAGTTGTCGAAGGTCTTGAGGTAATAGATAAAATTATGCCTGGATGTTTGATTGAAGAGATTACAATAAGCGAATAGATTTCAATAAAATATGTAAAGTAGGGCCAAATTATAATTTGACCCTACTTTCGTTTAATACCCTTATTCGTTACTCAAGCGCTACTCCTCCGAAAGCTTTCGGAGCATTTGAGCATTCACTTACTACACAATTGATTCCTGCAATATCTTCAAACCAATTGGTCCTTCATTAAACAATAAATCCAAAACACTCAGGTTTTCTATAAATCCATATTTTTCTTCAAATACCTGATAATATTTTGCCTGCTTAAAGCTTGAGTCATTAAAATTCTTTGATTTTTTAGGATGTATCTTATCTCTGAAATCAAGACAATCCGGATTTTTAATATAATCATCAGTAAATTGATAGTTTTTCTCAAAACCAAAACTATCAAATATCAAATCCAGAATCTTATTATTTAGGTCAATTAGGAATTTCTCTTTTTTTATAAAGATATTTTCAAAATCAGGATATATAAAATCATAGTAAGCAGAGTTCTTATAAGCTGACAATATAGCTCGATAATGCGCTTTTTGCCAGTCTTCGATATAATCAATCTGTACATCCTTTACAGCAGTTCTGTTGTTCTTAATAACAGGAATACTTAATGGGAGAGAACCATTCGCCGAATATATAACACATCGGTTTCTGTAAGTTTGTTTTGCATAAGTATCATTTACCTCAATAATGACCTTATCATACGCTACAAACTTACTCATATACTGTATGTTTGGAAAATAAGCAGTATTTAGTAAAATCTGACTCATTACTTCTTAATAACTTTTCCTACAATTTGATCTTCTGGTATAAATCCCCAAATTCTGGAATCATCACGACTATATCTGTTATCATTTAATACAAAATAATAGTCCTGCTGAATTGTGTACGAATCGGTTTCCTGCCCATTTACAGAAACCTTGTTAATATCATATTCCAATTGATTATCTTCGTGCCACTGAATCAGATATTTATAAATACCTATATTTCGAGTATTAAAGAATACTGTAACTTCGCTTTGAGGTACCATAAGCGGCCCAAGATTATCTTTATTCCATAAAAAGTAATTCCCCTTAGAGCAAAACATTTCAGGATCATTATAATCAGTTTCCTTTGTAATCTTACGGATATTTACAATTTGTTCTATTTCCTGCATTTTTTCAGCTTCTGCAGTTGTTGTTATTATATTTGCTGCTTTACCATTATTTAATAATTCGATCATCTCAAAATTAAATGGTTCTAGAAGCTTTTCAAAATTCTGTGATTCATCTGAACTAACCCTAAATAAAAAATATATATCATAATCTGCATTAACTGCAACATCATTTACAAATACTTGCGATTCTTTGATTGTAATAACATCGCCCGGTAAGCCAATAACACGAGAACAATAGTTTTCCTTATGAGAAAATTTTGTATCAAAAACCATTGGGTTTTTATGAATAATCAAATCCCCGTTTGTAATTAAACTTTGTGCATCAGGTTTTAGAAAATTTAGAAGCAGATTATTATTTTTAATTTTTCTGACTAATAATCTCTTTTCCCCAAGAGGATAAACCTCCGCTTTATAATAGCCAAAGCTAGAAAATATAATAATCCCGAATAAGACAATAATTACAAGCGAAACAATTAGAATTGTCCATTTTTTGCTCATAGATATTGATTTTAGTTATGAACTACTTTACCAATTCTGTTCCATCTAATACCACCATATTCCTTATCGCGCGACATCCAGATAAGCCATGCTTTACCAACAATGTGATCTTCAGGAACAAATCCCCAGAAACGAGCATCAGCAGAATTATGTCTGTTATCACCCATCATCCAGTAATAGTTCATTTTAAAAGTATATTGATTAGTTTCCTTATCGTTAATAAATATCTTTCCTTCTTTGACTTCCAGTTTATTACCTTCGTAATATCCAATAACTCGACTATATAAAGGTAAATTCTTTTCGTTTAGACTTATTGTAGCTCCTGCTTTTGGCACATATAAAGGTCCAAACCAATCCTCATTCCAATCATACTGAGAATCGTGTGGGAATATTCTAAAGTTAGCCTCACCTTTAACTTTAGTATCTTTTGTAATACTTTTAATTAGTTGAATATTCTTAAATTCTGCAAGATTACCTTCAGTTAGAGGTATAATAAAGGTTGAGTTCTCAACACGTATATCAGATTTATTGATTTCATGCTCCTCAAGAACTCGTTCCGGAATATTTCCACCATCAGTCTGAACACGATAGTTAAACTGTTTTGTAGGAATATCTTTTTGTTTTGTTCCATTTATATATACCTCACCGTCTCTCACTTCAATAGTATCACCGGCAACAGCCACACAACGTTTAATATAGTTATCACGTTTATCGATAGGGCGGACAATAATATCGTAAGTATCCCAAACGATTTTACGTGCAATTCTCATATAATCATCGTTAGTTTTTAGTTTACCGGTTTTATAAAACTCTTCGTCATATTCTTTAAGTTTTATTGATGCTGTTTCAATCATTTGAGATGTATGTGCTTCATTTATACCAGGATCAAAAATATAATACGCAAGTTGATAATAATAGTCATTTGTTTTAACATTCTCAAGAACTGTACTATCATTATTATAAGTTTTCAAATATGCTTTATCATTTTCTTCCATAATATAAGCAGCAATACGCATAATATCGTAATAATCCTGAGCCTGATTTTGTACTACGACAGTATCCCCGGTAGGGAAATTGAAAACTACCATATCGTCTCTTTGAACATCGCCCCAGCCGACCATACGTCTGTATTCGGTTTGAATCCATGTTAAATAAGATGGAGTATTCTTTGTTAAAGGCAATGTATGATGTACGAAAGGAAATGATAGGGGCGTCATTGGGACTCTGGGTCCGTATGCAACTTTAGAAACAAATAAATAGTCGCCAACTAAAAGTGTTTTTTCCATTGATGAAGTTGGAATTGTAAAAGCTTCAAAAAAGAATATTCTGATAAATGAAGCGGCAATAACTGCAAATATCAATGCATAAACCCACTCAAGTGTTTTACGCTTAATTTTTGTGTATTTCTTATCCTTTTTAGGCTTCCAGAAGGCCCAACGGACAAATTTTGTTAGATATATATCTATAATTACTAGCTCTAGTAATAACCACCAGTAATTACCTAACCAAATTACCCACAAAAGATAAAATACAGTTACCAGACTAAACCAGAACCATTTATTATTTATTTTCTGATAAAACTTACTATTAAGAATTATTGTTTTTAATCCTAACTTTTTCTTTGTTGCCATTATATTAGTTTTTCTTGTATACTTATAAAAATCAAATTACCTCAGATTGTTTTTGCATAGAGCAAAATAGCTTGCTGCCATGCTCTTTGCTCTTTGCTCTTTGCAATAACTACTGTCAAATCATTAAACAATATTACAATTTTATCTAAAATTTCTAATTTAATCACAAATACTCTTTTACTGTTATTTACAGTTTTAATAAATCACGCATAGTAAAAAATCCTTTTTTCCCTAATACAAACTCAGCAGCAAGAACAGCACCCAGAGCAAATCCTGTACGGTTCTTTGCCGAATGAGCTATTTCGATTGTATCAATTTCACTATCCCATATTATTTTATGATCACCAATTATTTCACCTTCACGTAACGATTCTATTTCTAAATTTCGTATATCTTTAACCGGTTTTAACTCCCAATTAACATATTTATCATTATTCTTAAAAATTCCTTTTGCAAGACTAATGGCTGTTCCGCTTGGTTTATCCAGCTTATGAATATGATGTGTTTCCACCATACTTGCATTATATGAATCAAAATCCGAAAGGAGAGAAGCAAGTTTTTCGTTTATATCCATAAAAATATTAACTCCAATACTAAAATTCGATGCATAAAAGAATGTTGAATTCTTCTCATTACAAATCTTTTGCATATCAGCTTCTACAACGTTCCAACCTGTCGTTCCGGAAACTATTGGAATACCAGCTTCAATACAATCAAACACATTATTTTTACCGGATTGAGGAGTAGTAAATTCAATCGCTACATCAACTTTTCCTTTAAGTTGCTCAGCAATATCTTCGCTATTATTTTCATCAACTATTACAGAAATATTATGTCCACGTTGCAAAGCCAGTTGTTCAATAGCTTTACCCATTCTTCCGTATCCGATTATTCCAATATTCATTGTAAAATAATTTAATTGGTAAAAATACAAATAATTTTTACTTAACTTGATTTTATGTAAATCGTTTTTTTAATATGTAGATAATAGTATCAAAAATATATTAAAAAATTGCATAACTTATTGATAAGATTATCTAGAAAAATTGATTTATCATCAATCTTTTATGCAAAGAGGTTTATTTTAACTCTATAAAATATATCAATTCAACAGATATTTAGAGGAACAAATTGTTCCTCTTCTTATTATTAATGCAACCGTATTATACAAATAATCCTCTTATATTTTAATAAACATAATTTATGAGGATAATTATAAAATCTAGGTACATCTTACTTGTATTTATACTGTTATTTATTCTTGGCGTATCCTGTGATGAACCAATAAACGATATCCCTATAGTAACAACATACGAAGCAGATAGCATCAGTTCAAACTGTGTATTATTGACCGGCAGTGTTTATGAAGATACCACAATATTAATTATAGAAAGAGGATTTTGCTGGTCACAAAGTACAAATGTTTCCATTAATGATAATAAAATAGATGTTTCTGGCTCATTTGGTAACTTCTCTTATTATTTAACAAATCTTAATTCAAATGAGCGATACTACTCTCTGGCTTATGCTATAGGAGATAATGGAACTGGTTATGGAGAGCTTATTGAATTTACAACACCTGATCACCGCGAAAAGTATACCGGAACATATTATTGTACAGGAGAAGCGCATATTTGGAATTAATCAATACCATCAGATGAATACTATAATGACACAATTTACGTAACAGTTTCTTTAGACTCTACAAGTAATAGTATGGTGTTAATAAATGATGACCTTGTCCTTCTGGATGATGAAGGTAGTTTTTCAGACACATATTATTTAAATTACCATTTTTATTCTGTTAACTTTTACTAAAACGATAGCATTAATTACGGATATGCAACAGGTGGTATGGGAGGAGGTTCATCATACTCATATAAAGGGATTAAAATGTATTAAAATAGGTAGTAATTTATTTTATAAACCCTTAATTTAACTTACAGAAAGCAATATTTTATATTATTTCCTCATTCGTAGGCATTATTTTAATATTTATCAGTTTTTTTTGTATCTTTTCATATAATTATCCGTAATATATTAGTCGAAGCACAATTATAATAACCCTAAATCTAAATATTATGAAAAAAATTACAATCATTCTATTATGTATTATTGCAATAAGCAGCATTAGCTATGCTCAACTTGGTGTTTATTCTGCCGGAGATGGTGCCGGAGCAAGTAATACCTCAGGTGACTTTAACACCTTTGTAGGTGATTCAGCTGGCTACACAAATACAACAGGTTTATATAACACCTTTATCGGTTACAGAGCCGGTTACAATTTAAATTTTGCAACATTTACACAAAGTGACAATACTGTCATTGGAGCAGAAGCTATGGGAGGCAACCCCGTTCTAAATTAAAGTACTGACAACGTAATTATAGGAAAAATGGCCGGATACAATCACTATGGTACTGATGTTGTAATTATTGGTACACAAGCAGGATTCTATAACGAAAATGGTGCCGACGTTGTATTTATAGGAGAGGAATCAGGATATTCAAACACTACAGGTGATGACAATGTTTTTGTTGGAGAAGATGCAGGTTATAGTAACACCACTGCAAGCGATAATACTTTTGTTGGTAATCAGGCAGGCAGAAGTAATACAACAGGTGTTAGAAATGCATTCTTTGGTAATGAAGCCGGCTGGGATTGTACTGTTGGTGACAGAAATACATTTATTGGTGACTCTGCAGGTATTGATGTCAGTGACGGACACCATAACACCTTTATCGGACAAGCTTCTGGTTCATGTACAGAATATGCCGATTATAACACATTCGTCGGATCTTATGCAGTCTGGGATAATAACAGGACAAATGAGGCCAATAACGCAAATTTCAACACATACCTTGGTTATGGGACAGGTTATACAAACAGGGAAGGTCAATATAATGTTCTACTTGGAGCAATGACAGATTTCTCATCTTCTGCAATGTCTGGCAACGGAACAACTAACTCTTACAATATTGGTATTGGTTATGATGCTTTAATTAATGGAGAAAGAGTTTACTCTTGTGTAATAGGTTCTAATGCCAGAGTGTCAAGTGATAATAGTTTTGTCATTGGAGGCACCACATCTGTTACGAGAATGTCTGTAGGAATTGGTACAGATACTCCAAATCAAAACTCCTCACTTGAACTTGCTGAAAATGATAAGGGATTCTTAATTACAAGAATGTCAAATTAAGAAAGAACAACATTTGAAGGTTTTCTTGGAACTACCGATATCGGTATGATGGTTTATGATTCAACTAGCCATATGCTAAATATCTGGAATGGAACAACATGGATAAATCCAGGCATTCAAAATCTAGGCTTAGCAGGCAATAATATTTCAATTACTGACGGCAATACCGTTGATCTATCAGCTTATCTTGATAATACTGATGCTCAAGATTTATCACTTTCCGGAAATACACTGTCATTAACAAATGATGCATCCAGTGTCGATTTATCAGGATATCTAGATAATACTGATGCACAAGACTTATCACTTACGGGCAATACACTGTCTCTTTCGAATGATGGAACAACAGTTTATTTATCAGGATACTTGGATAACACAGATACTCAATTAACCGAAGCTGAAGTTGATGCATATGTTGCAAATAACGGTTATTTAACTTCATTTACCGAAGTTGATGGTGATATTACTAACGAAATTCAAGACTTACAATTAGTTGGTAACGACCTTACCATCACTAATAATGGATCAGCTACAATAATTGACCTTTCACCGTATCTTGACAATACAGATACTGATACACACCTTACCGAAGCTGAAGTTGACGTAATGGTTGATAATAACGGTTACTTAACATCATTTACCGAAGTTGACGGTGATATAAATAATGAAATTCAGGACTTACAACTTGTTGGGAATAACCTATCAATTACAATCAATGCTGCTGCCACAACAATAGATCTTTCACCATACTTAGATAATACTGACACACACCTTACAGAAGCTGAAGTTGACGTAATGGTTGACAATAACGGTTACTTAACATCATTTACCGAAGTTGATGGTGATATTACTAACGAAATTCAAGACTTACAATTAGTTGGTAACAACCTTACAATTACTAATAATGGATCAGCTACAACAATTGATCTTTCACCGTATCTTGACGATACAGATACTGATACACACCTTACCGAAGCTGAAGTTGATGCATATGTTTCAAATAACGGATATTTAACTTCATTTACTGAGGTTGATGGTGATATTACTAATGAAATCCAAGACTTGCAATTAGTTGGTAACGACCTTACAATTACTAATAATGGATCAGCTACAACAATTGATCTTTCACCGTATCTTGACGATACTGATACTGATACACACCTTACCGAAGCTGAAGTTGATGCATTTGCTGACAATAACGGTTATTTAACTTCATTTACTGAAGTTGATGGCGATGTAACTAATGAGATTCAAGACCTTGACCTTACAGGTAACACTTTAAGTATTGAAAATGGCAACAGCGTTGATCTATCTGCATACTTGGATAACACAGACACTCATTTAAGTGAAGCTGAAGTTGATGCAATGGTTGATAATAACGGATATTTAACATCATTAACTGAAGTTGATGGAGACATTACTAATGAAATCCAGGATATTTCTCTTGTAGGAACAAACTTAAGTATCTCTGATGGCAGTACAGTTGATTTATCTACTATTCAAGACGGTACTGGAACAGATGAGCAAACATTAAGCCTTAATGGAACAGAGCTTACGATTTCAAATGGAAATACAATTGATCTATCATCAATCGTTGAGCCTTTACAAACTGAAATTGACAACCTGACTGACAGAGTCGAATATCTGGAATTAGTTGTGGATGATTGTTGTAGTGGAACAAAGGTTGAGGAGTTTATTGAACAAGGTGATGAAGCAATTCTTTATCAAAACATACCAAATCCTTGGAATGAAACAACTACAATAAAGTACTATATTCCTAGGAATGTAAATAATGCTAAAATTGAAATCAGAACCTCAGATGGAAAGCTTGTTAATTCATTTGATATATCTGCAAAAGGCGAGGGGCATTTGATGATTTCATCACAGGCTTTCTCAGAAGGAACATACTTATACTCATTATATGTTGATAATAGAATGATTGATACAAAGAGGTTTGTATTGACTCAATAAAGCTTATCAATTCAATATATAATTATGAGGGGCAAAATTGCCCCTCTTTTTTGTAAATACTTTATAAATTAGACTTTAATAAAGTGTTATTTACTAATTATTTTCATGAAGAAATAAAATTTATGCCATAATCGGCAACTATCTATATAAGTAAACGTTAGACATATATAAACAGAAAACAAAAAACTTTCAAAAAATAATTGCCAATTTATCGACCTGTAAGACTTGCTTAAAGAGATTTTGTTTACATGAAAACAAATAACAGTACAATAAAGATAGTTTTATTGAATCTTAGAATTCAATTAATATGCTTTTTACTCTTGGGCTTGCTCTTTGGTAATACAATACAAACTTACGGACAATATGGTGGCAGCACATGTCAATCAGCATATAACTCACCAATTCATTTCACTATAGATGATCCTTTCTATTGTGAAAATCAAACTATATATGAGCAAGGGAATGAATATAATTCGGCGAACACTGCAATACTTAACTCATTTTCTCCAACATATTTTAATGGTCCTGATTATCTCTACTATTTTACTGCAAATTCAACAGGTTCAGTAACAATCAATATTAGATATGAAAACAGTACAACTGAAAGTATGTCAGTAAGTTTGTTTGATGCAGGCTATGGATATAGTCTTGGAAATCATATCACAGGAAGCTATGATGTTTCATCATACTCTCATCAACCGGGAGTACTTACAATCGGAAACATTAATGCTGGAGATTCATATTATATTGTTATAGATGGATTATTGACATCAATAGATTCATTAGAAAACTCGCAATATAGCATCGAGGTATTCTATAACATTATATCACCACCTTGTACTAATCTTGGTTTCGAAGAAGGTAATTTTAGCAATTGGTATGGCACTTCGGGAAAGGTACAAAATTGTGCTAATCCTCAAGCTGAGCATGCAAATTACTGTACTACAGAATATGGGTTAAATTCTCCACAGCATTCCATAATAAGCGAAGGGTTAGATCAATTTGGTGAATTTCCATGTGTATTTGAGGGCAGCTATTCAGCAATTATAGGAGATGGAACTGAAAACGGATCAAACGGAGCTCAACTCATTACCACATTTGAAGTTAGTCCTGAATCAAGTTATGTCACTCTAAATTATGCAATGGTTGTTAATGATGGGCATCATGAACATACTGGTCAATCGTTTATTCAAATCAGTATGTATGATCAAAATGGAGCTTCAATTGATTGTGGAAACTACCTTGCTATAGCTGGTGCCGAAGGACTTGGATTTACCGAATCTGAAGTTAACCAATATGTTACTTATTGTGAATGGCAATCAGTACCTACAGACCTTTCCGATTATATAGGACAAAATATTACAATTCATGTAACCATTGGTGATTGTATCTACGGAGCACATTTTGCTTACGCATACTTAGATTGTAGCTGTGAACCTGCAGATCTAGTAACTTCAGATTGTTATCCTTTAAACTTCAGCGCTCCGAGTTCATTTGACTCATATTTATGGTTCCCGACAGGCGATACTACAAGAACTATTGAAGATGTAGAAGCCGGTACTTATTGCTGTGAAGTGACAAGAAATTCTTGTATATTAAATATATGTAAAGAAGTAATAATCGAACCTTTAAACTATGATATAACAACTACAAACTCAGACTGCGAAGGAAGAAATAACGGAAGTGCAACAATAAATATAAATGGAGGAATACCTAATTACAGCTACTTCTGGTCTGATAGTACATCTTTAATGAACACGACCTTAACCTCTTGCACAATGGACTCCCTTGAAAGTGGAATATATTATGCTTCTCTAACCGATGGGTTGGGCTGTGATTACTTTGAAACCTTTGAAATTCTTAACAACTATGAAATTGGGACAAACTATATTCTAAATCAAAATGTAAGTTGTAATGGATATTCAGATGGTATGGTAACTATTCAACCTGATAATTTACACCCTCCATATTCATATTTTTGGCCTGATAGTACTCATCTGGCTACTAATTCAAATCTTTCTGCAGGTAGCTATATTGTAACTGTCGTTGACGATACAGGATGTCTTACTAATTTAGATGTAGAGATATCGGAGCCTGATCCTCTATTTGAACCACAGTTTAACTCTTCAAGACTGTATGGATGTGAGCCCTTAGAAGTGCATTTTAATCTATCAGATTATTCGAGCGAATACACATATCAGTGGAATTTCACAAACGATGAAAGTTTCTTTCAAATGAACGGTACAAGCTCCATTATATCATTTACTGAGGGGGGTAATTATAATCTTACTTTATTTTACCAGGATACTAACTCTTGTGTAGATTCAATTTATTTAGGAAACCTAGTACGTGTATATCCGAAACCTGATGTGTCATTTTATCCTTATCCTGAAAGAATGGATATTCTACATTCGGATTGTGAATTTACAAATCTGAGTGATGGGGCAATTTATTATTTCTGGGATTTTGGTGATGGTGCAAATTCGTCCATTGAGTCTCCAGAGCATCACTACAACTCTGTTGGCAGTTATTATGTAGAGCTTATTGCTTTCACAGAAAAAGCTTGTTCAGACTCAATTGGTGTTTATGTACATGTTGATGATGTCTTCACATTTTATGCTCCAAATGCTATTATCCCTGATAATAATGGCATTAATGATGTTTTTAGAGTATTTGGTACTGGTATCGATATTGAGACCTTTGATCTTTATGTTTTCGACCGTTGGGGAGAACAAATTTTTTATACTTCTGACATTGAACAAGGTTGGGACTGAACTGTAATAGATAGAGTAACAAAGGCTCCAATTGGAACATATTCCTGGTTAGCAACTTTTAAAGATTTAATTGGAAGGTATCATGAATATTCAGGAATAGTAAATATTATAAGATAAATTCCATTACAGCAGGTGGTCAAAAATCATCTTTTCAGAAAGTAATATTTACTGATATTTTAAGTTTACCTAAAAAAGAAAACGCAATTAGTACATAAGAAAATGCTAAAATTCAATAAAAAGTATCTGATCTTAACAATCATCCTGTTTATAACAGAATTACTAATTGCACTTTTTGTAAAAGACAATTTTATCAGACCGTATTTTGGAGATGTTTTGGTGGTTATTTTAATTTATACTTTTCTAAAGACATTTATTAATTCCCGGGCTTGGAAAGTTGCCTTATTTACATTAGTTTTTGCAGTAGGAGTAGAGGCTTTACAGTATTTCAGAATTATAGAGATACTTGGATTAAAGAACAATTTTATTGCGAGAATAATTATCGTAACATCATTTTCGTGGTATGATATTTTAACCTACATTATTGGAATTGCTATAGTTTTGATTGTGGAGAAATTATTTGCAAAGAAAAAGTAAAAATTCACTCTCACTCATGCACATATATCAACCCGTATCTTGCAGCTGTAAAGCCTTCGTAGAATTCTTTTACTTTAACTTCTACTTTATAATTTTTAGTTTCAACAGGCTGGTATATCATTGTTGTTAAACCGTTTTCGGCTGGCTCAGAGTAGGCTACAGGAAACCACATTTGATTAAGCGCATCAAATTCATATAATGTCAGGCAAAAATCTTTTACACCACCATCGACAAAGCCCACAAACAAATATTCCCAATCTTCATATAATTCTCTGTAACTGTCCTTAGTGCTAAAGATTAAATCATATTCAATTCTGACAATCTCCATTCCCAAACTATCAATAAACTTAACATATTCACCTCCGTCTTAATAAATAGGATAGGACTTAACCCCGTTTATACACTGTGCAGAAACACCTATAGAAAAAATTGCTAACACAACACTTGTCAAAATTAATCTTATTTTCATAGCTTTTATTATTTAATTTTACGGAATACATTATCAAAACGTATGCCTTATTTTAAATATTGTAAATGATCAAGATATTACATAATCCTCAGTATTATTATTATTTTTGCATACTGTTTAGAAAATCGAAACTTTAACACATATTATTTGTTAATCAATAAAATCTAAAAATATGAATAAGAACAAAGCGATTTTAATGATACTTGACGGGTGGGGTAAAGGAGATGGTAGTAAATCTGATGTAATAAACAACTCAAATACGCCAAATTATCATAAATATTTAAATGAATATCCAAATTCTGAACTATTAGCCAGCGGCGAGAATGTTGGTCTGCCTGATGGTCAGATGGGTAATTCTGAAGTTGGTCACCTAAATATAGGTGCCGGACGAATCGTATTTCAGGATCTTGTTAAAATTAACAAAGAGATAGAAAACGGGAATTTCTATAAAAACAAAAGCTTACTTGAAGCATTTAATTACGCTAAAGAAAACAATAAACAAGTTCATTTGCTTGGCCTTGTTTCTGATGGTGGGGTTCATTCAAGTGATGATCACTTGCTTGCCTTAATTAAACTTTCCGATGAATTAGGGCATAATAAAACATTTATACATGCATTAACTGATGGTCGCGATACTGACCCAAAAAGCGGTATAGGGTACTTAAAGAAAATAACAGATAGTCTTGAAACATCAAAGGTAAAGATTGCTTCATTAGTTGGTAGTTATTATACAATGGACCGAGATAAAAGATGGGAGAGAGTAAAAGTAGGGTATGACTTGTTAGTGAACGGTATTGGTGAAAAATCACATAACATTCTTAAAAGTATGCAAAAGTCATACGATAATGAAGTTACTGATGAGTTTATCAAACCGATTGTAATGCTGGATTCTTATAACAAACCTGTGGCTACAATCCAAAATGATGATGTTGTTATTTGTTTCAATTTCAGAACAGACAGACTTAGGCAAATTACTACGGCTTTAACACAGCAAGACTTTGCAGATTATAACATGTCAACTATTCCTTTAAAGTATTATACAATGACACGTTATGACGAGTCTTTCAAAGGAATTAACATAATTTATGAGAAAGACAATCTTCACAACACTTTAGGTGAAATTGTTGCTAATTCTGGATTAAATCAGCTTCGTATTGCTGAAACAGAAAAATATGCACACGTTACATTCTTTTTTAGCGGTGGTCGCGAAGAAAAGTTTAAAAATGAAAATCGTGTACTTATTCCATCGCCAAAAGTTGCTACTTATGACCTTCAACCGGAAATGAGTGCTCCAGAAGTAAAAACAGCTTTAATTAAAGAGATTAACAAAGACATTCACGACCTCATTGTGATTAATTTTGCAAATGGTGATATGGTTGGACATACCGGAATCTATCCGGCAATTCAAAAAGCAGTTGAGACAGTTGATAAATGTGTAGGAGAGGTGGTAGATGCTGCGAAAGAAAAGGACTATTCCCTAATAATAATAGCTGATCATGGAAATGCAGATTTTGCTGTAAATCCTGACGATTCACCTAACACGGCTCATTCACTTAACTCTGTGCCTTGCATACTTATTAATAGTAAGTACAATAAAATTGAAAACGGCATTTTAGCAGACGTTGCACCTACAATTCTAAAACTGATTGGTATCGAGCAACCAAATGAAATGACAGGAAAAAGCTTGGTTTAGTTAGTATATTTTATTTTACACTTGATATAAATTCATAGAACAGTTATTTTTTCAAAGTAGAAAATAACTTGCTGATAATCAATTATTATTTCCTTTTTACCGAAAAATGTTAATATTCTGTTCATAGTGAAACGTCTTAAACAAATTCGAACTATTGCATTTTCTTCTTTTTAGCAGTAATTTTGTAATGCTTATTAGAAATAATTATGAATAAACGAATTACTTTACGCACTTTAGTTATTAGCCTTGTACTAAGTGTATTTGCAGTTGGGGTACTGTTTCTATTGTCATTTTCACTATAGAACAGTTATTTATAGGGTTTGAAAGTTTTTGCAACTTTTTTAAAGATTCCCAGATTATTCTCAAAATCGCCATATGTTATTCCGGTAATAACATAATAATCTATGCCCTTATACAGAACAACCTGATACACTAATTCAGTTTTATACAATTCTTTGTTTACACCCATTGAATAAATTTCATAACCACTTAAATTACCAATAGTTATTTCCTTTGGTTCACGACTCATATCATCGGTCCATTCAAGAGGATACAAATCAAATAGTTTAACTGCAAGAGTTTTTTTATCTGCTCCGGTAATTTCTTTCTTTGCTGTCTGCTTACGTACAAGGAATGAGGTTTTATCATCAGTCTTAGATGGAACATTTCCATCATCTGTAAAGGTCATAGAGCTTAGCATTAAATTACCTTTCTTTAGTATTGTTCCGGAAACATCAACCGAAAAATCGAATCTGTCGAGCACATCAGATTTAATATCCTGTGAAAAAATAACACCCAAAAGTGCTTCTTTAACCTCTTTTTGGTGTTTTTCAGAGCTATTGGACAATACAGACGCACTAATCAGATATGTAATATTATAATCACCTATAACGAGCATAATTCGATTATAGACTTTACCATAAGCAGACTGATTACCCTCAATTAACATTGCATCAAAACCATTAATCAAATAAAACGAACTCTTGTCTACAATAACACCTGTTTTAAATAACTGCTTCTTATCAAATCCTATAAAATTCCTATGTACATCACCGGCAATTTCAGTAATTACAATACTACTTCCTGCTATCTGATGGGAATAACCGTTATACGATTTACTTTTTACAAATCCTTGAGGTGGAAAAATTTGAAGTTTAGTACCGGTAACATTTTGATAATTGGCATTATGCTTGTTAGTAATCTCAATAGCTTTTGAGTTGTATGACTGAGAAAATGCAGTAAAACTTAAAAAAATGAATATTATTAAAGATATTTGGATTTTCATATTAAAATTTTTCATAAAGTTAAATATTATGTTTTACTTGCTAAAATATTAAACAAATAATTACAATACCTATGCCATTATTGAGACACAAAATATTTGTTTTAGTTGCTTTTATAATAAGTTTTAATACGCTTTTTGCAATAAACACCGATACTTTAGCTTGTATTGATAAAGTATATACAAAAAACCTTAAAACAGTTCGATTACATCAAATGGGATGGGAGGAAAGCTATCCTGCATTAGATTTAAATTCTGACAATCCTTTAATTTTCAGTTTTGATCAAATGGATTCAGAACCAATTGACTTTTATTATACAATTATTCATTGTTCACATGACTGGAAGCCTTCAGGACTTATGTTTTTTGAGTATGCAGATGGTTTTGAAGAAAATGAAATCCGTGATTATGAAGACTCTCACAGTACAATGGTTCCTTATACACATTTTAGCCTAGAAATTCCAAATAGAGATTTACAACCAACTTTAACAGGAAATTACCTTTTAATTATCTATGCAAATGAAGACAAAGAAGAGATCCTTTGCACCAAAAGGTTTATGGTTTATGAGAATTTAATTGATGCTGAAGGCAGAGTTAATCCGGGAATAGAAACAGATTACAGAAAGAAATATCAAAAACTCGATTTTAATTTGAATATTAAAAATTTCTCTATTTCCAATCCTCTTACGGATATCAAGATTGTAATACTACAAAATTATCAATGGAATAATGCAGTTTTCGGTGTACAACCAAGCTTCTTGGATAATGAAACACTTGTTTATGAATGGGATGACAAAACAAAATTCGATGCTGCAAATGAATATAGATATTTCAGTTTTAATAATCTGGAAATATTCTCTGAATTCGTTGAAAATATAGAATTCAAGAAGCCCTATTATTATGTGACACTATATGTTGACAAACCAAAATTCTTCGACCCATACAGCTCAGTTGAGGATGTAAACGGACATTATGTTATTAGCAGCAAAAGGTTCGGAGGTAACAACTATCCTGAAGTTGAAGCAGAATATGCAATTGTTGATTTTTCCTTGGAATATACACCTGTGTCAAATGCTGATATCTACATTTACGGAGAAATGACAAATTATGAACTTAGTGATAATTATAAGCTTACTTATAATCTTGAAACAAAAGCTTATGAGATACTATTGTTTCTAAAACAAGGCTATTATAATTATAGATATGTTCTTGTAAACAATGAAGAAGAAAATTCAATGCCTGACCATTCCTTTATTGAAGGCAGTTATCAAGAAACAGAAAATAATTATTTGCTTTTAGTCTATCACAGAGATCCTTCAGACAATTACGACAAACTTATTAATCTTACTCAATTTAATAGTAGGAATTTTTAACAGGTGACCGATGTTTCAATCAAATTTTTGTTTTTGTTCGACGCGACGAATTGAATTTTGTTATTTATTTACTCAAATTTATTTTCTTCGCAATCTGAGTATTTCTGATGATAGATTTGCTCCATTTCATCTTCAAAGAAGAATTTTTCACTAAAAGCAGGTTTTAAATCGCTCATACATGAAGCTTCTTCATCATATTTTGCAAAGAAAGGAGTAGCTACCCAATCAGGGTTACGTCCTTGAATAAATCTTAAAGCTAGAACTTTCTCACCATTTAGTTCAGCGATTCCTGATATCATGATTTTGCCAGGAGTGCATGACATACTAGGTCCTCTAACTGTACGACATATTCCACTAACTTTACTGTATGCTTCTCTAAAAATATCGTATGCCTTAACTATTGGTAATTCAAAATACTCTTTTGCACCAGTATCTCTGGCCATAAACATATAATATGGAATACAATTCAGATTTACCTGTTTTCTCCAGAGTTCTGCCCATACTTCAGGGTCATCATTAATATGTTTAAAAATAGGAGATTGTGTTCTTATTTGTGCTCCTGTTGCTAAGATATTTCTAATAGCTTCTTTAACTATATCCGTACTTAACTCAACCGGATGATTAAAGTGTGCCATAATTGCAAGATTGATGCCTTTATCAACTATCATTTTAAATAGGTCCAACATATCCTGTGCATCATCAGCAGTAACAAACCTATATTGCCAGAATGATAATGATTTGGTCCCGATTCTAATAGTCTGGATATTAGTTTTATCAATAACTTTCCAAATTGGATCCAAATACTTTCTAAATACTTTAAAGTTCATTGTCATTGGATCACCACCGGTAAATAACAAATCTGTTACTTCGTGATGATTTTGTAAGTATTTAGCCAGGTCTCTGGATTCCTTGCTGGCAAACTTCATACTTTTATCGCCGACAAACTGAGGCCATCTAAAGCAAAATGTACAATATGCATGACATGTTTGTCCTGATGTAGGAAAAAACAATACTGTCTCTCTATATTTATGTTGTACTCCTGACATTTGCTCACCATCAAACATCGGAACATTTAAACATTGTTGACCAGCAGGATGGGGGTTAAGCTGTTCTCTGATATCATTACATATACTAAAAAGTTTCTCTTCAGAAACATTATTATCTAAGGCTTCTTCAACTATTTTGTAATGTTCAGAGCTTAACATTTCTCTTTGAGGAAAGGTAAGATGATATATTGGATCATCTCTATAATTATCCCAATCAATCAACTCCTCAATAACATAATTATTCGCTTTAAAAGGTAATACATTACCTACTACCTCTATACTCTTAATATCATCTTCAGATACTTTTGTTAACTGCTTGATTTTCTTGTAGTTTCTTAGGGTATAGGATTTGTATTTCTTTTCTGTCATAGCCACCAATCTTTATTTCTGATAAAACGAAGTGCAAAAGTAGTTATTTTACGCTAAACAGAAGAAATTACTTCCCAGAATACTCTAAATTTTATACAAAATACATTTTAGCCTATAACAAAAAAAGTCCGATAAAATCGGACTTTTTTTATTATATAATTAATTTGATTACTCAATGTTTGCAAAGTGCTTGATAAACTGGAACCTTTCGTACATTTTTGGATTATCAATATTTTTATACGATAATTCTGATCTAAAATCGTCAATAGTTTTATATGACTTCTTATCCATCCAATTTATCAACTCATCTGTAATAGGCTTAATCTCTTTTACACCTTTTCTGTACAGCACTGAACATAGTTGAACAGTATCTGCCCCGGCTAAAATTTGTTGAATTACGCCATTTGCATTATGCACTCCTGTTGATGCTGAAATTTCAATATCAGGCATCATTCCTTTTAAGATAGCAACCCATCTTAAAGAGTTTTTAAGATCATTCTCGTGGCTTAAAACAGAGGAAGTTGTTAACTCTTCTTTTTCTATATCAATAATAGGTTCAAAGAATCTGTTAAATAGAACAAATGATTTAGCTCCTCTAAATGTAAGTTGTTTAATGAAATAAGGTAAGTTTGTAAAGTTCTTACTTAGTTTACAAGCAATATTTAGTTTAGTATTTGCTTTTACCTGCTCAAAAATATTAAAATATTGCTTTTCGATATCTTCAGATGTCAAATCCGGATTAAAAGGAAAAACATTCATATTAAGTTCAATTGCATCAGCTCCAGCTTCTTCAATTTTCTTAGCAAAATAAGGCCATTCAGCATCTGTAGTACAATTTATACTAGCAATAACAGGTATATTTACTGTTGATTTTGCTTCCTTAATTAGTGCTATATATTCATCAATAGAATTATGCTTTGAATAGTTTTTAATATAATCTGCTGCTTCGGGATAATCCTTACTCTGGTCAATTGCCAGATTACTTTCATAAACAATTTGCTCTTCGAAAATTGATTTTAAAACTATTGCACCAGCACCGCTTTCTTCAGCAGTTTTAAGGTTTGACATTTTCTTTGACAATCCTGAACTACTAACAATTACAGGACTCTTAAGCTTTAGCCCGAGATAATTTGTTGTAAGTTTTTCCATAAATCTTAATATTGCATTTTTAAATTATGTACAAATATAAATTATTTATTGTATTTATTATAGTATTCCATTGCTTCTGGTAAACATTTTTGCATATTAGCTATTCTTTTTTCATCTGATGGATGTGTACTAAGAAACTCAGGTGGCTTTGTTCCTCCCATTTCAGACATTCTCGTCCAAAATTCAACTGCAGCTTCTGGATTATATCCGGCCATTGCCATTATAATTAAACCAAGCTTGTCAGCCTCGTATTCGTGCTTTCTTGAATAGGGAAGGAGCATGCCTACTTGTGCTCCAACTGAATAAACAGACATAAAAACATTTTGCGTTGTTTCAGGCTCATTAACCATAAACACACTTAATGCTGTACCTCCGGCAACCATAAGTAATTGCTGTGTCATACGCTCATTACCATGTCGAGCTATTGCATGACCAATTTCATGTCCCATAACAACAGCCATACCATTGGCATCTATAGTATAAGGCAAAATTCCTGTGTAAAAACAAATCTTTCCTCCGGGCATACACCATGCATTTGGCACATCATAATATACAAGTGCGAATTCCCAATCATAGTTTTTTAGTCTTTTTTCCAAACCATTCTCAATCAGATATTGCTCAACAGCTGTAGTTAGATCTGTACCAACTTTCTCTAACATCTGGCTCTGAGTCTGGTTTGTAGATAGTGGAACTGTATCTAAGAATCCTCTGTAATTTGTTAATCCCATACTAACTAATTCTGATTCGGGAATTAAAAGCAATTGTTTTCGTCCGATTAGAGGTATTGTTGAACAATTTGATAAGAATATCAAGAACACAAATATTGCCGGTATCAGCCTAGGATTGAATATTTTTAAGTTTCTTTTTCTCATAAAACTTCTTTTTTGAATAGTAATCCAATTTGTAAATATCTAACATGAACATCGAGGGTTTTGCCCCTTCTGTCAAATTCTTTTTTATCATCCTACCAAAGATATTAAAAAATAGTTTCTGAATAAAAATCAAACCTGTTTTTTTTGACTTATTATACGCTCTGATTAAGTTAATTTCATTAAAGAAATCTTTATCTATTGATTCATCTTGCTCAATTAAAATAAGATTGTCAATAGCACATCTGGTTTTACTCAAAAAAGTAGCATTATCTTCTAAACCACAGTGAATAACAGGATTATCTATATGCTGAATACTCATCCCGTTTTTCTTTAGTTCAAAACCAAAAAGTGAATCTTCATGACCGTATTTATTTAAGAACTCACGAAATTTAAGTTTCTCAAAAACAGACTTAGATATTAAGAAATTATTTGTAGTAAAAGATTTATTCGATTCTTTGTTTCTCTCATTTGCAGATGTCATCTCTCTATTAATACCATACCAATAACGGAGGGATAATTCCGGTTTGTATTGCTCATCATTATATATTGTACCTCCACAAATAACCTCGTTTATATCCTTGTTCTCAATATATACTTTAATAAATTGATCGGTAGGGGGAATAGAGTCACAATCCAAAAAAAGAATCTTACTAAAAGTAGCAGTATTAGCAAGTTTATTTCTTATTGAACTTCTGCCAAGATTTTCTTTTAAAACAATATGTTTTAGATTTTTATAATCTTCTAGTTTATTTAAATGCTCTTTATCTTAACCATCTTCAATAACAATAATCTCATACTCAATCTCCAAATTATCACATTGTTGGGATAACTTTGAAATCAGCTCATTTACATTGTAATTATATACAGGTATGCAAATGCTTAACATTAATCTTTTATGTATTAGATTATTTCGTCCTGTAGAGCTTTTTCCACTTGTTCATTTAGCTCTTCAAGATCTTCCTCTAGTTCTTTCTCCAATTCTTCATCATACTCAAAAACATCATCACTGTAATCAAGCATATAGATCTCAAATAATTTATCTGATGCTTCAGACACTCTTATATCAGTTTTCTCAGCCCAATCCTCAAACTGTTCAGGACATTCAGTAGCAAATTCTTCCGCAAGAGCATCATATCTATTCATAAAAGTATCAAACCTGTCTAAATCGCGTTTTGCAGCAGAATCACCTTCATAAGCTCTATCAATTGTAGCCAAATATACATCTATCATCTCATCACCTGCAGCTAAAAACTCATCACAATCAGCAAATTCATGATTGCCATACTTTTCTTTTAGTTCCTCAAGGTTTGTAGCTTCTTCTACATTACTGTTATCTGTTGATTCAGCAGTCTTATTATTACATGAAATAAACACCCCAAAAATCAGGAATAAACTAATAAAGAACAATGAACGTTTTGTAATATTTTACTTGTTTTTGATTTTTAACAAATTTACATAAACTTTTTATTAAACAAGTATTAAAAGTTTATAAAATTACTATTGGTTTTATAGCGTGATTTAAATAAAAATATTGTTTTAAGCATACAAATAAAAAAAGGGCAGAAAACTGCCCTTTTAAATATCATAAGATTATTTCTTATTCAATTTCTTCTAATTCTGCTTCAAGTTCAGCTTCTAATTCAGCCCACTCTTCGTCAGTCATTTCTTCCATTTCGCTTAATAGCTCTTCCCATTCTTCGTCGGTCATTTCTTCGTCCCATTCTTCATCCCATTCATCTTCCCACTCGTCATCATAATCATCGTTTAAGCCATAAAGTTCCATGATTTTATCCATGTACTCGTCCATTTTCTTCTCGAATTTCTCTTCAAATTCTTCGAATTTTTCAGGACATTCATCTTCGAATTTCTCAGCTTGCTCATCAAAGTCTTCTAAGAAATCTTCAAACTCTTCTACGTCTTTTTCAGCGTCTTCGTCACCATCAATTGCTTTATCAATAGTTTTGAAGTAAACATCCATCATTTCTTCTGCTGCTTCTATAAACTCATCACAATCTTTAAATTCTTTGTCTGAATACTTTTCTTTAAGATCATCTAAAGACTCAGCTGGTTTGTCTGAACCACAAGAGAAAAGACTAAAAACTAAAACACCCGTAAATAGTGCAATAAAAACTTTTTTCATAATGATATAATTTAGTTTGTTAATAAATAATTTTGTGATAAATGTAGAAAATTATCATTAAACTAACAACAGATGTTAATAACTTATTCGCTTTTGTCAGGAAAATTAGGAATACCAGGAAGGTCTCTTTCAAACTTAATTAACTCATCTTTAATAACTTCAATGGCTTTATCCAGTTGGTAGTCATTTCCCATAAACTCCTGATACGAATCATTATTAACAATATAATCCGGATTTACACCCACACCTTCAATAATCCAACCATTCTCATCATAATGAGCAAATTCTGGTTTATGTAGTGTTGCACCATCAACAAAAGGTAAACTACCTCGAATTCCTACAACACCTCCCCAGGTTCTAACGCCAATAATAGGTCCTAACTTATGCTTACGGAACTGATAAGGAAATAAATCACCATCAGAAGCGGAATATTGATCTATTAAAAGAACTTTAGGTCCATTCAACATTCCATCAGGTTTGTTATTTGGAACAGGAACATCTCTTGACATTACCATCATAGACATTTCACGTCTTAACCTCTCAATCAACATGGTTGAGACATTACCACCGCCATTACCACGATCGTCAATAATGAGAGCTTTTTTAGATAACTGAGGATAATAGTATTTCACAAACTCATTTAATCCTACAACAGACATATCAGGAATATGAATATAGCCCACTGTGCCGTTTGTTGCCTCAGAAACTTTCCTAATGTTATTCTGTACCCAATTAAAATAAATAAGCTCAGATTCGTCTTCTATTGGCTTAATAAGGTATTTATGTGAATCTTTATCACTTGGACTTGTATTTACTTCGATTTCGATTATTTTATTCGCTTTATCAATTAGCAATGAATAGATGTTTGGCAAATCTTCTAGATCCTGTCCATTTATACTGATAATATAATCTCCCTCATTAATATTTAATCCAATACCGAGTAAAGGAGATTTGATCTTCTCATTCCAGTTTTCACCTTGATATATCTTAGTAATTTTAAAATAACCAGATCGTTTATCTTTTTCAAATTCAGCACCAAGCAATCCCATCTTTATTCTCTTAGGTGTTGGTTTATCACCACCATTAACATAAGCATGACCAGTGTTTAACTCAGCTATCATTTCACCTATAAGGTAATTTAAATCATTTCGATTATTAACATATGGGAGTAATTCAGCATATTTTTCACGTTGTTTAAGCCAATCAATACGATGCATAGATGGATCGTAGAAATAATCTCTCATTTGCCTCCAGGCTTCATAAAATATCTGTTCCCATTCTTTTTTAAGGTCAACAGCGACTTTCATACTGGATAAATCAACCGGATTACGCAAATTCACATTTCCACTTGGCACACCAATTACATGATAATCTTTGCCTTGTGACAACAATATTTTTCTTTTGTTATCAGATATTTTAAATGATGAAAAATCACCAATATCAGTAATATCCTTAGCTTCAAAGTCAAAATACCGAAGCTTTGATTGTTGATTATAATGTGATTCAATGAAATAAAGTCTTCCGTTAACATACTCCAAGTTTCTATAAGTTCCTGCCTCCATAGGAAGAACCTCTATTCGATTTTGGATATTCTCAAGGTCGATATTGTAATTATCTTCTGTATTGCTAACATTTTCCTCCAACATAACCTGATCGTCTGTCAATCCAAAAGGAGAGGGTATATCTGCTCTAAGAGTGAGCAAATAGATTCTACTCATATCTCTGTAAGCAACATTCCATTCTGTATTACTGTAAATCGGATTAAAATCTCTGTTAGAAACAAAAAACAAGTATTTACCATCATGACTAAATACAGGACTGTAAGAATCATACCATTCAGTAGTAACTATATTTTTAGATTTTGTTTCCAGATTATATAAATAGATTTGTGAAACTCTTGCTTCATCCTGATCACTAAAAACAATCCATTTACTATCAGTAGACCAGTTATAATGAGAGATTTCCCAAATAATTGATGTATGTACAGTAGTAATTTTCTTAGCTTCAATATTTACATAATTCAAACTTAGCTTTTTGTCATTCCATAATAGATTTTTACTATCCGGAGACCACTTTAATTTGTATATATAACCAGATTCAAAATTTGTAAGCTGAACTTCATCGCTCGAATCATCAACAGATTGTATATAAATTTGATATTCTCCTGACTTATCTGAAATATAAGCAATATACTTTCCATCAGGGGACCAAACAGGATTTCTGTCATGTGCATCAGAAGAACTTGTAATATTTCTTGTAATGCCGTTCTTAACAGGAATTGAAAAGACATCACCACGAGCTGATGCAACTATTCTGGATCCATCAGGTGCAAGTTCAAGGTTTCTGATATCTCCTGAAACATCTTTAATAACAGTTCTACTGGCAGCAAAGTCCTCTCTAATTTTAACTGTTAGTTTTTTAACCTCCTGATTTTCTAAGTCATAATAATAAATATAACCACCATTTTCAAAAATTATCTTATCCTCACTTAAAGTTGGAAACTTTATATCATATCTGGAAAAATTGGTTAATCTGCGTGTATCTTTTGTTTTAACGTCATACACAAACAAATTCATTATTCTATCCCTATCAGACAAGAAATAAATTTTGTTTTTTACCCACATTGGAAAAATATCCTGAGCAGGATTATTTGTAATATTTATTGTCTCTTGAGTTGAGAAGTCGAATATCCAAATATCATCAGCCATTCCGCCCTTATAATACTTCCAGGTACGAAATTCCCTAAAAACCTTATTAAATGCAAGTTTATTGCCATTAGGAGAATAAGAACACCAGCTTCAGGTAGCTAAAGGAATTTGTTTGCTCATTCCTCCATCAAGAGGTGCCAAAAAAAGTTCGCCTTTAAAGTCGTTGAAAGATTTACTTCTGCTACGATAAATGACATACTTACCATCCGGAGTCCAACCTAAAACAATATTATTTGGCCCCATACGATCTTAAATATCATCACGTTTAAGAGTTGCCGTATAAGTTAATCGAGTAGGTGAACCGCCTGATAAAGGCATTACATATACTTCTGTATTTCCATCATATTGAGCTGTAAATGCGATTTGCTTACCATCCGGAGAAAAATGCGGGAACATTTCATACCCCTCATGGGAAGTAATACGAGTAGCTACACCACCTTTGCATGGAACAAGATAAAGGTCTCCTGCATAGGTAAAAATAACAGTATCATTTGAAACTGTTGGAAATCTCAAAAGACGGGTTTCCTTTATCGAAAATGCATAAACACTGATAAAGGATACTAAAATCAGCGACAAAAATCTCTTCATTATTATGTCTTAAATATCTACCTCGAGCTTGTACCCCATACGCCCAAGCAACATTGCGTTCTCATATGAGTATTGTACGCCCAAAACTTTAGGAAGATACAAAGAATTTGCCACTTTGTTGCAAAAGTCAGAAATTTTTAGACTAAATGCTTGTCCAGTCAACAACATTAACTTAAATTTATACTTTTTGTCAATCACATCAGTCATCCCACATTCAAGCAAGCCGGGTTGGAGATAAACAGTTCTTATTCCATTTTTGAGAAACTCTCCGCTTGCAGATGCAAAGTAGCCATGTAATGCTCTATTTGATGAGATCCAACTGTCATAAGGTCTAAACTCAAAATCCTCAGCAACAGTTCCGATATTTAGAACAGTTTCACCGATTTTATCAATAATTGAATTTATTATTTTTACCGGAGCATTAAAATTAACTCTAAAACTATCGTTACCATCGAGTTGTCCTGATGCATTTATAACATAATCAAAATGCTCAACACCTTGCAATTCCTCAATAAATGTATTTAATGACTTTTCATTAGCAAAATCACATTGGTAAATTTTTGCAGTTGTATACATTGATAAGGCAGAGATATTTTTGTTCCCCTGCAAAAAAAGCTTAGCACCTCTGTGCTCTAACTCTCTGCTAAGGCATTGACCAACTATTCCAGAAGCACCTAAAAGTAAAATATTTTTACCTTTTAGGTCATTTTCATATAAATAAAAGTCTTTTCTTGAAGCCTTATTATTAACAATATAACTAAATGCTCCAAAGTTGCCTCCAACACCTGCTGTAGCACTTAGAACTTTCATTCCATTAAGCAATTTTGACTTCTCGTTTAGTAATGACAATCCAAGTGGGACAGTTGCTCCGGAAACATTACCATAATAGTTTTGAGCCTCAAGATATAGTTTTTGAGGACTTAGCCCAAGTTCTTCAGCAGCAGGTTGTAAAATTACATTTCCTGTTTGATGCGGAACAAAAATATCTATATCATCAACAGTCCAGCCAGTATTTTTAAGACATTTCTTCGAAGCAATTGGTAAGTTTATTGTTGCTCTATCTTTAATTAAACTATCATCCATATACAAATTCCGATGAGAGTCAACACCAACATAATCAAGCATTTTAAGATCATGAAGATTTATAACATCAATAACTCCATATTTTATCTCATCATTAACTCTACTAACAACAATAGCTGCAGCGGCATCACCAAATGTTACAAATGGAACAAATTTTATTATATTTGTAAGAAATGACGACATTGTTTCCGTATGAGCAATAAGAATATGTTTTGCCTCAGGATGCATTTTAAAATACTCTATTGCTTTCTCAAGATTTATGTTAAAACCCGCACAACCAGAAGTTAAAGTAAAGGCAGGAGAGTAGTTGTCGAATCCGACAAAATACGATTTTATCGTAGCAGCTATTCCGGGAGCTTGTTCAGGTGAGGAAACTGTACTTATCATCCACGCATCAATATCTTTTGCATTTATCTTCGCATCGTTTAAAGCACCTCGAATAGATTTTACTGCAAGGTCTAGAGAGGTTTCAGCATAATATAATTTTTTAGTTGTTGGTGGTAAAGGAGTTACATGATGTCTCTCGTAAAAACCCATTTTAAATCCGGCAAAATAATCAAATGTAGAATGATCCGGATTCTTTTTCTGATATTCGATATAGTTTGGACTCTTTTCCAGCTTATCACTGCTAAAGCCTTGCAGGAATCCCTTATCAATAGCATCAGATATATCACTATTCTTTATCTTATACTCACCAACAGAATAACCAAAACCACTAAATATATAATTTGTAAACATATTCAATTTATTAAATTAGAACTTAAGATATCCATCCTTAATAACCTTAAGTTTAGACTCATATGAAATTCTCACATTTGCAATCTTCAACCTATATACAGATTTTAGCATTCTCATTGCAATATCATCGCGATTTACTAATTCATGTTGATCTACCGACATCATAGATGCTATAACTTGTTGATTATCAAGCTTTGATATCATACCACCATCAACAAGACCCGGTAAATAGTATATACATACAACTCTTCTGTCGTATAAATCAGCTGCAAGATTAACCGCATAACCACGTAAAGCACGCTTTGCAGCAACATAGGAAACGGAACCTGGGAACTGGGCATCTTCTCCTACTGAGCCAGTAATAAGTATTGCTTTTTCAACGACATTCATCAAAGAGTCACACAACAACCTTACTGACTGATAGTTAGAATTTATAACTTTAATAAATTCTTCATCTGAAACTTTGCTGGCTTTTGATAAAGATCCTGTTATAGCGTGTGTATTTATTAAATAATCTATCTTTTGTGATTTCTTTTTAACACCTTCAACAAACTCTATAACTTCCTGTTTTACAGACAAGTCTGCCTTCCAAAGGTCAACAATAACTCCATAATCAGACTGAATTTTTTCTTTAATTTGAATTGCTTTATCTTTATTAGAATAATAATGAATTATCAATTCAGCACCTTGTGCAGCAGCATATTCAGCTATTTTAGAACCTATACCACCACTAGCTCCGGTTATTAATATGGTGCTACCTTCTAGTTCTTTATTTTGCTTGAATCTATATTTCATCTCAGGAACCACATATGCAAAACCACCAAACTCTCCTCCAAGTCCTGCTACTGCAGTAATCAACTTTTGATTTGGTTTTATTCGATTTGATTTACTTAACAAGTCATATGCAGCCGGTACTGATGCCCCTGATAGATTCCCATACTCATACTGAATTTCCTGAAATAGCTTATCGCTTGGTATGGCAAGCAATTCTTTAACAGAATTAACTATGGCATTCCCTGTTTGATGGGGGATAAACCAATCTACATCCTTTATTTGCCAATTTAAATTATCCAACAAGTTTTTCATGGAACCTGCAATATTTGGAACTGCACGTGATTTTACCCGACGAGCATCCATATATAGGTCTCCCTTTATATTAGCACCCAGAAAATCAAGCATTGCAACATCTTCACCATTAGTAATATCAAGTATTCCACACTTATTATCAGTCTTTACTCGACTTACTATTATAGCTGCTGCAGAATCACCAAATGTTGAAAATGGAACAAAATCATGCTCATTTACCAGTAATTCAGACATTATCTCAGCATGAGCAACAACAATATGCTGTGCTTCGGGATGTGCATTAAAATATGAAACTGCATGTTCTAGATTAATATTAAAGCCTACACATGCAGATGTTAATGAAAAGGTTGGGCTAACATCTTCAATATCAGTAAAATAAGCTTTTGTAAATTCTGCTATTCCAGGAGCAAACTGATCTGGTGTTGCCGTTCCGATAAACCATGCATCTATTTGCTTACCTGATATCCCAGCCTCCTCTAAAGCAAGTTCAACTGACTTAACAGCTAAACCTAATGTATTTTCAGCCCTCTTATACGAAGGCTTAGAAGGAGGGAAGGGCACTACATGATAACGTTCTTTAAAGCCCATTTTACCATATACCATATAATCGAACGGACTTAATTTATTATTTGCACTTTTAGCTTCAATAAATGAATCTGAAGCAATTATTCTTTCCTCATTAAATCCACCAAGCAGACCTTTCTTTACATTTTGGTAAATCTCGTCATTAGTTATTTTATATTTACCCGTTACAAAGCCGGAACCACTGAAAATAAAGCTGTCTGTCATTATTTTGATTTCTTTTTATTCTTAAAAAATAATTCTATTTTTGATCTGCCTGAGTTTTGCAAAACAGAAGTAAACTCTCGTGCTTCATAGGTCATACAGTTATCAAGATCTTCGTATAGATTTCTAATTAATACTTTTTTAATTGCTGCAAGTGACTCAGGACTCTTCTCCAGCAAGGATTTAGCAAACTCAAATGCCCTTTCATAAACACCTTTTTCAAGTACTTCCTGAACAAAACCCTTTTGCAAAGCAATCTCAACAGGAATTTGATTCCCGGTATATAAGTAATAAGCTGCATCAGACATTGAAAATATCCTTGAAAACACACTGATACCACCTGCTCCGGGAATTAAACCCAGGTCAGACTCAGGTAAGCGTAAAACGGTATCCTTAGTGCAAAATCTAATATCGCAATGCAAAGATAATTCAAAACCACCTCCAAAAACAATCCCTTCAAGTGCAGCAATTACTGGGAAGTTCAGACTAAAAAGAGAAGCAAATGAATTTTGAACTCTTTGACACATCAAAAATGCCTTCTCATAATCTGCAGCACCAATTTCTTTCAAATCCCCTCCAGCTGAAAAAACATTTTCTTTACCCTTAATAATAAGCACTTTAGATAGGTCATCATTACGTATTACTTCAACTGCATTATCAAATTCATCAAAAAACAATTTACTTAAAGAATTTAACTTTTTCTCATTATCAAGAGTAAGAGTATAAATCTGATTTTGTTTTTCAAGCTTTATAGTTGAATATCCCATATGATTTTTTTCGTAAAAATAATAATTTGTTTCCAAACATTTGAGAATACCTGTTATTTTGATTTATTTTGTACAAAATTTAATAAAATGAAGACACTTATAAAAGATATCAAAGAACTTATTGGAATACATGAAGAAGGCAAATTGCTAGTCAAAGGTAAAGAAATGGCTCAATTAAACACCATTAAAGATGCTTGGTTACTTATTGAAGGTGAAAAGATTATAGACTTTGGTAGCATGATTGATTTTAGCGAAGATAAACTTGGTGAAACTGATGAATACAACGAGATTGATGCGAGTGGAAAGATTGTCATGCCTTCTTTCTGCGATTCACATACACATATAGTTTATGCCGGAAGTCGTGAAATTGAATATAGCGATAAAATCAAAGGATTAAGTTATGAGGAAATCGCTAAAAGAGGAGGAGGTATTCTAAATTCAGTAAAGCTTCTTCATAATACAAGCGAAGACGAGCTTTACTATCAGTCATTAGAACGGATACATGAAATTATTGGACAGGGTACAGGTGCTGTCGAAATAAAAAGTGGATACGGACTTACTACTGAAGATGAAATTAAAATGCTTAGAGTTATTAAACGTCTTCGTGAAACTACTCCAATCATTATAAAATCTACTTTTCTTGGAGCACATGCTGTTCCTGCTGAATACAAAGAAAAACAAGACGAGTATGTTGACCTAGTAATTAATGAAATGCTTCCTTTAGTTGCAGCTGAAGATTTAGCTGATTACATAGATGTATTTTGTGATAAAGGATTTTTTACTGTTGAACAGACTGATAGAATCCTTATGGCAGGTCTTAAATACGGAATGCGTCCAAAAATTCATGCTAATGAGTTGGCAAAATCAGGTGGAATTCAGGTAGGAGTAAAATATAATGCGCTTTCTGTTGATCATATAGAATACACAGAGGATGAAGAAATAGAAACACTACTAAATAGCGAAACAATGCCAACAGTCTTGCCTGGTGCTGCTTTTTTCCTTAATATGCCATTTGCACCTGCAAGAAAGATGATTGATTCCGGCTTACCTGTTGCATTTGCAAGTGATTATAACCCGGGTTCCTCTCCAACAGGAAATATGAAGTTAATGATGTCTTTCGCATGCGTTAATTATAGACTTTTACCTGAGGAAGCGATTCATGCAACAACTTTAAATACTGCATACGCTATGGGTGTAAGCGATATTACAGGCAGCATTACTAAAGGGAAACTGGCAAATCTGATTATTACTACTGATATACAAAGTTACCAGTTCTTACCTTATGCTTATGGCTCTGATCTAGTTAATAGTGTAATTCTTAAAGGACAATTATTATAATTTTATGATTTATTGATAAAAGTCTGTTTTTCACCGACTAAATTCGTATTTATGCATAAAATATTAGGTGGGATATCATTTTTTTTATTTATTTTTGAAAAAATATGAATAAGTTGTAACATTTTGACAGGCTTATTCGTTTAGTGTTTGATTTATTGGTTAGAAATTATGGAAAACAGAGAATTAATCTTAAAAACTTTAAGTGAGAATAAAGAACTAAAAGCAGTTGAAATTGCTGAAATTACAGGTCTGGATAAAAAAGTTGTCGACAAAGAAATGTCTAAGCTTAAAAAAGAAGAACTGATTATTTCTCCAAAAAGATGTTATTGGACTGTTAAAAAATAAATCATTTAAACAATTAAGCAATAGAGTATTAGCAGAGTTAACTTAATGAAAAGATTACACATAAATATAGTTTTACTTTTTGTACTTACAGGTGTAGTATTCTCTTTGCAATCATGTAATAAAAAAGTTGATTCCACTAAAGCTTTGTTAGAAGAAATTGAGAATAAATATGAAGGTAAATGGTTCAAACATGTTAAATTCCTTCAAACAACGAATTTCTACAAAAACGATTCTATTTATAAAGCTGAGAGATGGGCAGAAGAATATGTTTATCCGGGACAACTTATTATTAAGGTAGATAGTGACACATCTAATAACGGATATCTTTACAGAAGAGATTCGGTCTATATTTTCGAAAAAAATCAACTTATATACAAGGACCAGGTATTTCATGACTTGATAATCCTAAGCATGGACATTTATAATATGACTGCAGAAGAGTCATATAAACGTTTCTCGGAACTGGATTACGATCTTGATAAATTCGACACCAGAGAATACAATGGCCGTAAAGTTTACGTTGTTGGAGCAGAAAAAGGTGATACAACTTCGAATCAGGTTTGGTTTGATGCTGAACACTTATATTTCGTAAAAATGATTAAATCTAACGAGCATGGGAGACAAGAAGTTGTATTTAACGATTATATTAATATAAACGGCTCTGCTTGGATTGAACAAGAAGTTGTTTTTTATCTTGATGGTAAAAAATATATGGAAGAAAAATATTATAATATACAAATTCCGGATGTGGAACGCGATAAACTTGAAATAAATGATTTTAAAGGTTTTAATATTTCGCTTATAAATCCTATAGAAATTATAATAGAGGACCAAATTGACAAGTATATTTACAGTTTATATTATATGACATTAGGAGGGTATTAAATTCTGTTATATATATTTTTTCACAATCCTATTTAACATAATATAAATTATAGGCATTATGTATATAATATATATTGAAATAAAATTAATCTTATCATCCTGATTTACTGAGGTTTCTCTTTTTTATTCGCTGCTAACATCTGGGCGTAAATATTTAATTCATTTACGCTAATAATATGAATGTCTTTATAAAAGTACTCCAGAATTTTATCGTAAGTATATCCTTTAGCTGCCATTGCTTTTGCACTTTCTATTGACAATCCGACTCCATGTCCGCTACCGTTTCCTGTAACTGTTATTACACCTTTATCCAATGACATTGAAAAATATGAAGATTTCCATCCCCAATCAGATTTTATTGTACTCAGACTTATTGATTCGTTCCCTAACTGAAATTTATCCATTCTTTTGTCTTTCTGTACGATCAATAATTGCTTATGCAATTTAGAGCTGGCAGTTTTTAAACCTTTCTTTACAAGGTAATTCTGCCAGTCTGCTGCCGGAATTAAGGTTTTCCATGCATATCCTGAGCCTTCTTTAGCAAATTCGTCTTCTATTGATACTAAATAAGTCTGTGCATCGCTCCATACATATTCTGCCGGCGCTGTAATACCTCCTGAATTTGAGTGAGAATGCGGATTTATTAGATTTCGGTATTTATCTACCAATATTTTATTTGATGTCTTTTCAGAAGCCTTGATAATCACTCTGTTAGTAGCTTTATTCTTATAAAACTGACAATGTGTTCCATCGCAAAGATCAAAGCCTTCTGCGGAATGCTTACCATAATTTAGCATCGTATAAGTCCTGACCATCAATGCCTGCGCTTTAAAATACTCTTCTGAAGCCATTCCGCCACCCTGACTTTCAATAACTGCAGCAACATAATTATCTAATTTTACGTAATTTACTGCTAAAATATTGTAATCAGTAACAGAAAACTTCATCCACCCTTCAAAACAACGTGCAGGTTCGACCGATCCGGTATAATTTATAAAAAACGCACCATCACCGGAATTAATAATTCTTATGTTAGTATCTGTTGCCCAAGCTTTTGCACGATTTCTATAGACTAAATACTCTGATTCTTTAACAATACTTACATTATTTCCGGTATGCAAAGTATCAACAAGCTCAAAGTCATTATAAACCAAATATGTACCTTTCTGAATTGTTAATGTAACTCCCTGAGGTTTTCTTTCATAGAAAACAGCTACAGAAATTTCCTGAGCCATTTGCAATAAAGCAATACTCAGAAAAAGAAATGTTACAAAAACTTTACTCATTCAATAATCTATTATACATATTTACGGCTACTCTCTTATAAACGCCGGGTTGATCTAATTTCTTATACAAAGATATATAATTTTCTTTAATTTCTTCTAATCTTGCACCATTTGGCAGTATGTTTAATAGCTCTTTTTTTAGTCTTGTTTTATTAAGGTCTTTTTGAATAAGCTCAACTACTGCAGGCTTATCCAGTATAAGGTTTACAAGCGATATATATTTTACATTTGCAACAAATCTTGCTATCGCAACCGAAACACTATTTGCCTTATAACAAACAACCTGCGGAAGTCCAAATAATGCTGCTTCCAGAGTTGCTGTTCCTGAGGTGATTAATCCCGCAACAGAATGTGATAATATTTCGTATGTTTTGTTAAAAAGCAGTTTTACAGGTTTGTTTTCGATAAATTCTTTATAAAACTCTTCATCAATCGCCGGAGCTCCGGTTATCACGAACTCATATTCAGTAAATTCCTCTGCAATTTCAGCCATTATTGGCAACATATGACGTATTTCCTGTTTCCTGCTACCGGCCATTAAAGCAACAATAGGTTTTCCACTTAAATTATTGTTTTTGCAAAATTCTTTAAATTCAGATTTTTCATATCTGTCAACTGCATCTACCAAGGGATGTCCAAAATACTCCACTTCGATATTATAAGATTTATAGAATTCTTTCTCAAATGGAAGAATTGTATACATCATATCTGTATAATCACGAATTTTGTACACCCTTTTAGCTTTCCATGCCCAAACATTCGGAGAAATAAAATAAAGTGATTTATATCCTTTTGATTTTACCCATTTAGCCATTCTCAGGTTGAACCCGGTATAATCTACATATATTACGACATCTGGATTATAATCTTCAATTTGCTTTTTACAAAGCTTAAAATTATTTTTAATTGTCGATAGATTTTGTACTACTTCTACAAAACCCATAAATGCCAGTTCGCTAATGTGTTTATGAATTTTTACTCCCTGTTTAGCAAGTAAGTCTCCTCCCCAACCTTCAAATTCTGAATTTTCATCCACTTTTTTAAGTTGTTCAACAAGAAATGATCCATGTAGATCACCAGAGGCCTCCCCTGCTAAGACAAAGTACTTCATTACATTAATTTTAACACAAATACTGATAAGGTGTAGATTAGAACAGAAACAATAAGACCTTTTATAGAATACCAGTAATCAAGCTTTTTAAAAATAAAGAAAAGTGCAAGATTTGGCAATACACACAAACTTAAAATTGCTGTAAATGCACCTGTATTATATACAGTATAAATATAATTTGCTAAAGTAACGCCTTGTTCTGTCGTAATAGCAAGATATCCATAATACGCTAAAAATGTCAATGCCGGGAGAACGAGTCCAAGTACCAAACCAACTATCGGTTTATTGTACTTTTTGATCATATTAGGTTTTGCTTCCATATTATATTTTCCAGTTTTTTATTTTTTCTAATGTTTTATATTCTGTAAAATCTATTTTGATCGGTACTATTGACGCATAATTATTTGCCAAGGCCCATTCGTCAGAGTCTTCATTTTCTAATTCAGCATTAAGAAAACTTCCTGTAAGCCAATAATAATCGCGACCATGAGGGTCTGTACGCTTTTCAAAGTCTTCGTTCCAAACACCACTTGTTTGTTTGCAAAATTTATATCCTTTATACTCTGAATCCTCAATAATAGGAAAATTCACATTTAATGACACCTGATTTGGCAACCCTTCTTCTAAGACTTTTGCAACTAGCTGTGGACCATATTTCTCAACCAAGGAAAAATCAGCATTTGGTGAGTGGTCAAGTACGGAAAACCCTATCGAATTTATACCATAAAGGCTCGACTCAATTGCTGCTCCCATTGTTCCGGAATAAATTACACTCACCGCAGAATTTGAGCCATGATTTATTCCTGACAACATAAGGTCCGGTCTTCTTGGTAAAAGCTGATTTATTGCTAATTTAACGCAGTCTACAGGTGTGCCTGGTACAGCACAGATAGTTAATTCGTCTGATTTCTCTAAATATCTCACCCTTAAAGGTGTTGTCAAACTTATAGAATGACTCATCCCTGATTGACCTCTCTCCGGTGCAACTACAAAGACATCACCAAATTGTTTGGCTATTCTTATTAGACTTTGAAGCCCTTTTGCATCTATCCCATCATCGTTGGAAACTAATATTAGTTTTCTTTTATCCACAATTCCAATTTTAATAATTACAAAAATACAAATTGAGGTAAGTTTTTAAAGTCTCAATTTATATAGTTTTCAACAATTTTCATTTAACACATCAACTAAAAGTCAATCTGTTGCTTCAATTGTATTTTGAAATACTCTCTTAGCCTCTGACAATAATGGTTCTACGCTTTTATATCTGGATGAAAAATGTCCAATTATTAGCTTATCTGCTTTAACAATTTTAGCTATCTCAGCAGCTTGTCCTGCAGTTGAATGAAAAGTCTGTTTCGAAAGTGATTCCAGTTCTGAACCAAAGGTCGCCTCATGATATAAAAGATTTACACCTTTAATATATTTATCAAGATTATCCAGAGGCAATGTATCGGTACAAAATGCATAAGATCTAGGTTTATCAGGATCAATTGTTAAATCTTGATTCTTAATTGGTTTATTATCAAGTGTAATATTCTTCCCTTTCTTTAATTCAAGTATTTGTTTAACTGAAAGGTTATAATCTGCTATTTTAGATTTAATTACATTTCTATCTTTTTGCTTCTCCTGGAATAAAAACCCATAAACTTCCTTACTATGAATCAAAGGAAAACTATACACTTCTAAATACCTATTTTCAAATATCTTGTTTTTACTTTTATTATTGAGCGGGTAAAAATTAATCTTATATTTTAGAACATCATTATTAAGGTTAAGAACGGTTTCATAAATTTCCTTCAGCTTCTCCGGTGCATATATATTTAAAGCCTGTTTCCTTCCAAGCAGATTAAAACTGGAAAGTAATCCAAAGATTCCATAGATATGGTCTCCATGTAAATGAGAAATAAAAATATTCTTTAATCTTCCAAAAGGGACTTTGTATTTTCTCAATTGCACCTGTGTCCCCTCTGCACAATCTATTAAATAAGGCACATTATTATACAGAACTGTTTGTGCTGTAGGAAATCTTTCCGATGTTGGCAATGCACTACTGCTACCTAATATTCTAACTTTAAAGTCCATAATCTACATATAAAAAAGAAGCTGCTCTATTAACGTAGGGCAGCTTCTTAATGTTATAATAAAGATAGTTTATTTTTTATCTTTCTTTTCTTGTTGTAGAAGTTCTTCTTTCAATGCAGCAAGATCAGTTACATCACCAAGTGTAGTTTTTTCAATCTTATCTCCAGTAGATTTAGATTTTCTTGGTTTACTGTCACCTGATTTAGCTTTTCTTTCTTCCTGAACAGCTGCTCTGTTCTTATCTTCATGTATTCTTGAGTGAGAAACAAAGATTTTCTTAGCATCTTTATTAAACTCAATAACTTTGAAGTTAAGTTTTTCATCAAGTTTAGCAGGAGTTCCATCTTCTTTAACAAGATGTTTAGGTGTAGCAAAACCTTCAACACCATAAGGAAGAGAAATAATTGAACCTTTATCGTTACTTTCGATGATTGTACCTTCGTGGATTGAATCAACTGTAAAGATAGTCTCGAATACTTCCCAAGGATTCTCCTCGATTTGCTTATGACCTAAGCTTAATCTACGGTTTTCCTTATCTATTTCAAGTACAACAACCTCTAATTCAGCATTAATTGAAGTGAATTCAGCAGGGTGCTTAATTTTCTTAGTCCATGATAAATCTGAGATATGAACAAGTCCGTCAACACCTTCTTCAAGTTCAACAAATACACCAAAATTAGTGAAGTTTCTAACTTTAGATTTATGCTTAGAAGCAACTGGATATTTTTTCTCGATATCTTCCCATGGATCTGGGTGAAGTTGTTTAATACCAAGAGACATTTTACGCTCTTCGCGGTCAAGAGTTAAAACAACAGCTTCAACTTCATCACCAACTTTCATAAATTCCTGAGCTGAACGTAAGTGTTGTGACCATGACATTTCGCTAACGTGAATTAAACCTTCAACACCAGCAGCAATCTCTACAAATGCTCCATAATCAGCTAGTACAACAACTTTACCTTTAACTTTATCACCAACTGCAAGTTTCTCATCAAGAGCATCCCATGGATGTGGTGTTAACTGTTTAAGACCTAAAGCAATACGTTTCTTGTCATCATCAAAGTCAAGAATTACAACCTGAATTTTAGAATCTAAAGTAACGATTTCTTCTGGATGAGTTACTCTACCCCATGATAAGTCAGTAATATGGATAAGTCCATCTACGCCACCAAGGTCGATAAATACACCATAACTTGTGATGTTTTTAACTGTACCTTCAAGAACCTGACCTTTTTCAAGTTTAGAAATAATATGTTTTTTCTGCTCTTCAAGTTCTGCTTCAATAAGTGCTTTATGTGAAACAACAACGTTTTTAAATTCTTCGTTAATCTTAACAACTTTGAATTCCATTGTTTTACCAACAAATACGTCATAGTCACGAATAGGTTTAACGTCAATTTGTGAACCTGGAAGGAAAGCTTCAATTCCAAATACGTCAACGATCATACCACCTTTTGTACGACACTTAATGTAACCTGTAACGATTTCGTCTTTGTCAAATGCAACATTGACACGCTACCAAGATTTAAGTGATTGAGCTTTTTTATGTGAAAGAATTAACTGACCGTCAATACTTTCCATATTCTCAACATAAACATCAACTTTATCACCAACCTTTAATTCTTCTTCGCTACGGAACTCGTTAGCATTAATAATACCTTCTGATTTGTAACCAATGTTAACAACAACTTCTCTTTTATTGAAAGCCATAACAGTACCTTCAACAACTTCACCTTCCATAACAAGTTTGAAAGTATTGTTGTAAACATCCTCAAGCTTAGCTCTTTCGTCTTTTGTGTAAGTCTCGTCTTTTTTACCGATTAAATCCCAATTAAAATCGTCTAATGGTTTGATTTCTTTTGGTTTGTCTGACTTTTTAGCTTCTACTTTTTTAGGTTTGGATTCTTTTTTCTCCTCAACAGGAGCAGCAGGTTCCTCTGCTTTTTCTTCTTTTTCTGCTTTTACTTCCTCTTTAGGAGCTTCAACAGTTTTTTCTTCTTTGGCTTCAACCGGAGCATTCTCAAGCTCTTCATTTAAAACCTCTTTGTTTTCTTTTTCTGCCATTTTGTTAATAATTTGTTTACTTTAATTTAGTTAGACATTATATATAAATAAAATTGAGGTGCAAAAGTAGGTTTTTTTTCTGAATATCAAAGGTTTTTGATAAATTTTATGCAAATTATAAATTAAAATAGGCCTAATGACCGATGTCCGATGTCCAATGTTGTAAAAGACGATGCCGGAAGAGTTATTTAATTAAGGGCTAAAACTTTGTGCCCCCAACAGCCAATAGCTAACAGCCATCAGCCAATATCACTCAAAGTTTTAATGTGTTATTCTCATTAAATCATTTTTTTCACCATGTCTTTGTTCATTTTTTAAGTAAAATGCATCTTAAAGTTGCTAATTAATAACTAATTTTGTTAAAAATTATGTATTTGTGAGTTTCTTAAAACGAAATATTAACGGAATACTTGGAACCATTTTATTTCATTTGGTTATTATTATTATTGCTATGGCGTTTAGTATTAAATCAGCTGTTGAATATAAAGAAACCTACATGCTTATTGACCCTCAATATCTTGAAGAAATGGAGCAAGATAAAGAAATTACTGATGATGAATCTGAAATGAGTGATATAGATATTGAAAACTACATGCAGGAATTACGAAATGTAGGTAGTAATTTTAATCAGCAATATTCGCAGGAAGAACTACAAGCAATGTCTCAGGAAGAAATCAAACAGATGTATGAAGAACAAATGCTTAAAGAAAAGTATGGGGACGATTATGAAGAAATGATGAATTCAACTTATGAAGATTACTTAAATCAGGAAAACAATTCAGATTCCGAGAACAATTCTTCTGAAAGCTCAAATACATCATCGAGTAATAATGATTATGCCGGTCCTGCTCTTGTTTATGTTGAACTTGAGAATCCCGACAGAGGAAAAGCTTATATCGACGTTCCTGTATTTACTTGTAGAAATGGTGGCACTGTTGTAATTAAAATCAGCATCGATTCAGATGGTCGTGTGAAATCTGCATCCGTTCAATCAGTTAGCTCAACAGGTGATGGAACATGCATAAGTAATTCGGCTAGACAAGCTGCTTTGCAATCAAGATTTACAACTATAGCAGGTGGAAAGACAGAATATGGCACAATAACTTATCAATTTATACAGCAATAAAAAAGCTGCATTTCTGCAGCTTTCATTCAATATTTAATTTCAGGCTCTATTGGTCTTCAAATCGATATTTAATAACTATAGTCCTTTCATTTTTATTTCTATCATCATATATTCTTGCCCGAGTCATAAAGCCTTCGTCATTGTAAATATAAAGATGATGTTCAATTAGTTCATTTTTTGAATCATATTCAGAATAATTAGTCATAAGACCTTCCTCATATTTATAAACACCTTTATTTTCAACTTTTCCGTCTTCAAAAGTTTTGATTTGCAGCGGTTTATTAATTGAATGATCGTATTCAGCCTTGTAAACAAGTTTATTTGTTTCATTGTACACCAAATATGCTTCAATGGTTGTATCTACTGCATAATATCTCCAAATATGATGCAACTCCCCTCCTTTTTCATCGAACCGCTGGTCGTTTACGAGATAAAACTCATCCTCTGTTTCTGTCAAGGTATTTATGAATATTTGACCTTTACCGGCTTGCATTGTATTCTGTTCCTCATTCGTTTTATAAATCCACTCAAATTCTGTTTTACCTTTAGAATCTTTCAGGCTTGTTTTTGTCATCTCTCCAGATTCATCATATTCATAAAACCATTCATTCACAAGCTTTCTCTTATCACTTTCAACATGATTTGTATGAATCAATAAACCATCTTCATTGTATTCCCAAACAATCTCCTCAATAAGTTTACCTTTTCCATCTTCCTTTACTTGCTTAAGTGGCTCTCCTTTTTTATTTTCTTCATGTGTGATTTTAAAATCTACATTACCATTAGAAGCATACATTGTATAGGTTCCAGTTACTCCCCCTTCATCATCAAAAGAACGTGTATAAGAAAAGTGGTCTCCATGTCCCTCGGGTTCGGAATGAAATTCATAAAGCCTGTTTTCTTCATCAAAATTTCTTACAAAATTAGTTTCATTCTCCAAAAATGTTTGTTCCATAATTACAGTCTTAAGACCTTTTGGAAATAGACTCTTTACTGGGACACTGTCAACGTATATATCGTACGGGTCGTACCTGTTAACATATTGATTTTGAGCAAATAGACATAATGTAATAAAAAATGTAAGTACAAAAAATATAAAAGATTTGAAATACATATTGATCGAGTTTTATTATTATTTAATTATTGAAATTATACAAGAAAACTATTGTTGCATCATATGCAGGCTTTTTATTTCCTTTTATTTCAAGTCTAGCGTCAATTTCAGCTTTGGTAATTCCTCTAAGATTAGAAATATTCTTAAGTTTAGTAGTAACACGAACTTCATCATTTACTAAAACCGGCTGGTTATATTTAAGCTTTTCAATCCCATAATTAACTAACATCTTAATATTTCTAACTTCCATAATTTGGAACCAGAGATGTGGTAATACAGATATTGTTAAATAGCCATGTGCAATTGTTGTTTTAAATGGAGATTCTTTTGCAGCTCTTTCGGGATCTGTATGAATCCATTGATGGTCTAAGGTTGCATCTGCAAACTTATTAATCATTTCCTGAGTAATTTTCAAATAGTCAGAAGTACCTATTTCTTTTCCTAAAAACTTTTCAAATTCTTCGAAACTAGAAACTGTAACCTGTGCCATAAATTTATATTTTAATTAAAATTATACTTTAGATACAAAAATAATACTAAAACTATACCAACAACAATTTTAATTTAAAATATTATAAACAATTACATTAAGCAAACCTGTACTATATCATGTTAAAAATATTGAATTGTTTAAAATTATATCTTATATTTACATCTTCATAAAAAACTAAGCTATGATTAAGGAAAATATTATTGAGTATTTTGAGGATGCTATTCTTTCTAACTGGGACAAAGTTTCACTTCAGGATTACGGAAGCGGAGGAATTACTTTTGGTGAACTTGCCGGCCAAATTGAAAGAATGCATAATCTATTCCGAGAACAAGGCCTAAAGAAAGGAGACAAAATTGCCTTAATTGGTAAAAATTCTGCAAATTGGGGTACAATATACATTGCAACAATATCATATTGTGCTGTAATCGTTCCATTATTACAGGATTTTAAACCTAAAGATGTATATAATTTAGTAAATCACTCAGAATCAAAACTTCTTTTTATTTCTGAATTTTTATGTGAGAAAGTTGATTTTATGCAATTTGAAACCCTACAAACAGCATATTATCTTGACGACTATAATGTTGCGCATGACTTCTCAATGGATTTTATTGCTCTTAATAAAAACTTAACAGTTTCAGATAAAGAGAATTTCAAATTAGAACATATCCCTAATGATCAACTTGCTGCGATATTATATACATCCGGAACTTCGGGACAGCCTAAAGGCGTGATGCTAAACCATAACTCTTTAGCAGCAAATGTAAGATATGCCAGAGCAAATATGCCACTTGAATCCGGCGATAGAATTGTATCTTTTCTACCTTTAGCTCATTGTTACGGAGCAGCTTTTGAATTTCTTTTTCCGTTTTCACTTGGTTGTACAATAATCTTCCTAGGTAAACTTCCAAGTCCACAGATCATCCTAAGAGCTTTTTCTGAAATTAAACCAAGATTGATATTATCAGTTCCGTTGGTTATTGAAAAAATTTATAAAAACAAAATTAAACCAACCATTGACAAACCAACAGTCAAAGTACTCTTAAAAATTCCTTTAGTTAATAAGCTTATTTATAATAAAGTTCATAAATCTCTTAAAGAAGCATTTGGCGGAGACTTTAAAGAAGTTGTTGTTGGTGGCGCAAAAATGAATCGTGAAGTAGAAACTTTCCTTAGAAAAATTGGATTTAACTTTTCTGTTGGTTACGGAATGACAGAATGTGGACCACTAATAGCCTATGATGGTTATAGTACAACAAAAATTTACTCAACAGGTAAATCTGTTGACACATTAGAAGTAAAAATCGATTCCAAAGAGAAAGGTAAAGTCGGAGAAATTCTTGTAAAAGGTGAAAATGTTATGCTTGGTTATTATAAAAACCAGGAGGAAACAGATAAAGCTCTTAATAAAGACGGCTGGTTACATACCGGAGACCTTGGTATTATTGATGATGACGGTTATATTTTCATTAAAGGTCGAAGTAAAAGTATGATACTAACCGGTTCTGGTCAAAATGTATATCCTGAGGAGATAGAATCAAAATTCAATAATTTTCCATTAGTAAGTGAAATTGTAGTTATTAGCCGTGAAAATAAAATCACTGCTCTTATTTACCCTGATCAGGAAAGAGTAAAGAAACATAGCCTGTCAGAAGAACAGATAACAAAAGTTTTTACTAATTATCAAAAACGTGTTAACGAAGACCTTCCTGCATATATGCAAGTAAATAAAATAATTATACAAGAAAATGAATTCGAGAAAACCCCTAAGAAAAGTATTAAGAGATACTTATATACCTAATAACTGATTATCATAAACATATTTTAAAACAGTAAATGCGCACGGACGTGCGCATTTACTGTTTATAAACTATGGTTGTCTTTTTTAATTTCAGCCTTCCATCTTAATAGAACTAATAACTTTGTAGAAAAAGCATACACAAGTGATATAATCAACAAAACACCCGTCATCCATCATTTATTTTAACTTTAACTTTTCATTAACTCTTTTCGATTTTAGTTAATAGTATTGCTATTGAATTTGATAATTAAAAAACTTAGAATTATGAAAACTATAGCAACAATATCGATTATTTTACTTTCAATTACAGGAGTATTTGCAATAAATGATCAAAATCCTGAAGTAAAAAAGAATCCCAAAGCTCAACAAAACAGTGAAATAGAAATAAACAGAGCTAACCTGATTTTACCATGGGCAGATAATTCTCCTGTTGAGATGGAAAAAGTTTACACTAAAGATAATTATGTTTTATGGAAGTGTAAATCAGAAAACGTTAATCAATTCCCAGGATACAAAATTAAAGGTACAGTTTTTAACTATTTTATCTATAAAAATGGAAAATTCCATATGACTGTGACTGAAATGAATAAAACAAGTGTTTATAATTTCTTCACAAGTTAAAATCCAATATAACATCAAAGGGCTGGAGTTAAGTCCAGTCCTTTTAATTATTTAACAAAGCCTTAACATTATTTAAAAACCTAATCCAAAATCAACTGTTTAACTAGAAATTTAAAACATAAAGACAATGAAAAAATTAGTTATAATATCAATATTTTTATTTAGTGTTGCTACTCTTTTTGGTAGCGAAACTGATGTGCCAAAAGTAAACGAATTAAGACCCGAGACAAGCATCATGATTACAAAATATCAGACTTTACCTTGGGCAAATCTTGATGTCATAAATATGCAAAAAGTTTATTCAAAAGATTCTTATACCTTATGGAAATGTACTGCATATCTTATAACAAACTTCCCTGGTGAACATATACTTGGTAATAAATACAATTACTTTGTTTTTAAAAATGGAAGTTTTCATATGACTGTAACAGAAATGAACAAACAAAGTGTGTACGATTTTTTCACAAAAGATATTTCTTAGAGTTTTATAAATGTAAATACATACGGCTGTATGTATTTACATTTTAATAAACATGGTCTTCGATTTACTCGAAGACTATTTTTTTGCTTTATATTAAATAGCCAAATAACTTCCTACTTACCAAACTTCTCCCATAATTTTTTATCTATTGCATAGATAGATACTTGCTTCGCTCCTTTCTCGGTATATTCATATTTATCCTGCAGATTTATAATCAGACGTTCAACATCAGATTTTAGTTTTACAGGATAGTTCTTGAAAGAAGAATTCTTGTAATCTATAATTGCCCGTTTAAAGTTATCATTATCAATATAAGCAGAAAGAGCATTTTCTTTTATGCTTCTCTTATATTTTTCAAGCAGTTTCTGGAATTGTAAAGTTTCTTCGATCTTTTTACCCTGGAGTTTTATCTCAATAGCCAAAGTCATTGTAATAAACTCTTTTTGTGCGTCCTTTCTAAATGAGACAAACTTCTCATTACCTGCACTTGCTCCAAGTATTATTGCCTCAAACCCTGTTAATAGCTCTTCGCTAACGAGTATTTTCTTTCCTGTATATGTGTTTACAACTGTGTTGCCAAAATCATAATTTAAAGCGTATAGATAATCCAGAATCTCTTTCTGTATCTGATTTCGATTAAAATAATAAATTGAATCCTTTATCTGCTGCAGTACCTCAAAATCATACATTGCTTCCAATGAAGGAATTATATCATCAGGAATCATTTTAATCAGATAATCATCTGCATTAAAAAACTGGTTTACATCCAACATAGTTATTAGCTTTTCATCATCTTCAAACTTGCTCATAAGCTTATTAAAGATACTTATCGAATTTCTACCACTAATTCCGCTAATTCCTTCAGTCTCTGATTCAGCAAGTATATCTTTTCGTACTTCTTTAGTAAAGCTTTTCACATCTTCTTCTGATAGCCAATTTGGGACAATCCCTTTGTATAACTGCATTTTAAGTAGCATTAAGTACTTATCATTATACTTACTGTAAAGAGAAATGTCCTTCAACCATTTTTTGATAGTGTTGCTATCTTTCTTCATTCTGGAGGAAATGATAATTTTTGCAAAATTATCCAATACTCCAGGTAGGAATCGACTTTCTATATCATCAAATTTGTTTCGATATACATTAACTTCTGCATCATAATCAAGTATATACGGAATATTGACATGCAGGATTCTATACTGAAATGACTTAACACCGATATAAGTACGTTTATCTTCCGGATTTACCAGTCCAAGAAATATTGATTTAATTCTTTCCTCTACATGTTCTACTTTATGAATTCCATCACTAATTATACCGTGCAGTCCAATCAACCTTTTGACATTGTTTTCCTTAATATCCATCAAAGCATATATCCCATTATTCGTATATGCATAATGTGAATGGACATATCTTATTGGTTCTATCGGAAAAATCAGGTCAATCATTTTTTGCGAATTTGCATCATAAATCGGATGATAATTGATCTCATCTCCAGGATTATATACAGAAATCCCTTTACCAAACTGTCTGTTGAAGGTAATTCTTCTGGCGTATATCATGCGAAGAACCTGTAAAGGATCACCAAGCTGTTCGCTTAAAGAGTTATAAATTGATTGACAGATATGACATGCTTCATCTTTAAAAATCCATTGATATTCTTTTGAGTTAAGAATTTCTTCTTTAATCTTCTCATCCTCAATAAGGTCTTCAATTAGTTTACGACGATATTTCTTTGGTATCTGTAGGATTGGATGATCATTATTTGGACAAGCTATCTCAAGATACTTTCCTGTTCCGTTACTATCACCATTCTCAACAGTAAGTGAATTGGTTTCTACTAAATTATACAAACTGGATTTCTTTTTCAGTTTATCTAAACTAATGCGCCAGTATGTTTTATACAGTATACCATCACTAGTGTTTGCATATGCCTCAAGTCTAGCAAGCAGATTCTTTAAAAAGGTACTCTTACCACTACCGGGAGGACCTTCAAACAGTACAATTCTATTACTTTGAGAACCTGAGCTAAATGAACTTACAAGATTCATAAATCTATTAGCAAATAATCGATCTGCAAAAAATGGATCATCGCAATTCTCCACAAAAAGTTTATTGAAATCGTATGATACAAAACCTATTGTATCATTGCTATGTTTATAATCATCTTTACCTTCCGGGACATAATGATTAATCATATCATAGAAAAACTTAAATATGTCCCTAAATACTATATTTGGCTCTGTTGCAGCTATATGCAAGAAATCATCAAAGTTAATTCTATCGTATGGATCGTTTATTTTAAGCTCCTCAGATAACTTTTGAAGAGTTTCTTCAAGTCTCAATGCTTTTTTCCCAATATCACCAAGGTTTTCTATATTATTATCAAAATCTGACATAGCTTAAAGTTTAATTTTACTGATTTTTTTATCTGCAACTTTGTAAAGCACTTTATTATAAAGATAGTCGTCTTCGCCTTCCTTTTTTTCTTTATTAGGAACAATCTCAGTAGTCTCCAAAATAACCGTACCACCCCACAAAAACTCGAGCCCCAGAAGTGTATCAGGAATATAATCTTTATAAAGTTGCTTACCTTCAAAGACATGTTCGATATGCAGCTTTTCATCATTTGTTTTCTCAAAGTTTATCTTTAGCAATGGTGGATGATACATTGAGTCAATCAACATTTTCTTATAGTCTTCGGATTTACGGCTTTTAACATAATACTGATAAACTCCTCTTTGCTGGTCGAGTCGTTTTCCAACAACAAAAAGATTATGCAGATCCAAAAACTCCTGATTTATAAAGGTATTTACAAAATTAAAATCTGTAAATATCTTTCTGACTTCAAAAATAGAATCCATGCCTTTTCCTGTTTGCTTATCAAACTTATTTCTAAGCTGTCGGTCTGCTAACTTCTCATATTCAAACAAGAATTTTCCTTTTTCTGCAGAATCTTCGATATATTTAAATAATCTTAAACCAATTGCATACGGATTTAAACCAACTCTGCTGATTGATGTAACACCGGCATTGATCTTTGCAAACTGTGCTTCGTGTCCTTTTATCCTATCATCGGCAATAAAGAGTTTTTCGTGCCAGTAACTTGCCCAACCTTCATTCATGATTTTTGTGCGCATCTGAGGAGCAAAATATAAAGATGTCTCACGAACAATGCTCAATACAGATTTCATCCATGTATTAGATGCTTTATTTACAAATGGAGACTCTTTTATTACAAAGTCCAGCAAATCGTCATATCGTTTGGTAGAAGGCCTGTATGCATCGAATTTTGATTCAAATTCAGGAAATTTCACTTTTATTTCAGCAAAAAATATAGAGTCGGCAGTTTCTTGGTTCTGTTCAACCAAAAGGTTATATTTCTCAATGAACTTAATAATTTCAACTTCATTAAGCTTAGCTTCATCAGGTAAAAATACATTTATAAAATATGTCATAATTTCACCCGGTTCCTGATCTGAATTTAGATTAAGCTTTGGTAAAAGACTATAGTACCCGGTAATATTATCTATGCTTCGTCCAAATTCTATTACATAATCAACCCAGCGGCCGTATTTTGACCTCAAAGACTCAATTAAACGTTTGTCTGCCAGAGCTTTTCCAATGAAATCGTCTTTCCATGTATTTTCAAACAGAACATTATTCCTAAAAAAGTCTATATGAGCAATTACATGATAAAATATCATGATATTTAACCAATCAGGATTGTTATCATTATAAAAAGAAATAGGTGGACGTGTATTTATTACAGTTTCATAAGGATTTGAAGGATATAATTTATATTTTCCTCTACCTTTTAGCACTTCGACATCATTTACCCAATAATCGTATAAGGTAGGTATCATAACTTTTGGGGAGAGGTTTATCATATCCCTGTTAGTCACAATATATTCGAGGGTATCTTCAGGAACGTCCAGACCAACCTGTCGTGCACGTTCTTTGCACCCTTCCATAATTTTCTTTGTTTTTTGATCTATTAACTGCATAGTTTAAATCTTTAATTGTGAAACAGGTACAACTAACTGGTTAATTTCTTTATTCACTCTATTAATCTGTCTTCAGAAACATCTGTTGCACTAAAGCTATCTAATTTGATCAATTCGCTTTTATCTTTTAATAATCCTGAACCATCAATATATTTCTCTACTGTAGTTTTTCGGTCAGCACTACCCCATGAGTTTTTAGCAACAGTAATACCAAGCCTGTTAGTATAGTTGAGAATCTTCTTGATAGCATCGATAGTTTTTTCACCTTTTTCTTCCCAGTCATCTCCATCAGTTCCATGAAAAACATAAATATTATTATCTCGATAAAGCTGTTCATTTTCAATAATATCTGCTACCAACTGATATGCAGGATACACATTAGTTCCACCTGCTACACTTGATTTATAGTAGGTTGTAAAATCAGGAACTTCTTTAGCCTCGCTATCATGCAGAACAAACCTGACTTCGACTTGATTTTTGTATTGATACATCAACCATGAATAAATAAACAAATGTTGCGTAACAACTGCCTCTGTAGGGTCTCCCATCATAGAACCTGAATAATCGCGGATAAAGAAAACTACAGCCTGAGCCTCAAAGTCTTTCTCTTTTGAAAGTATTCGATATACTTCGTCCTGTGGGTTTAGAATTAAATCCTCGGGTGAGAACTCTTCTCCTGGCTTAATCCTGTCAAGCATAATATTTGTTTCCAAGATACGCTTCACAGTTGCTTTCTTGTCCAATATCTGACCAAAACCACGATTAATATCGGTAAGTTGATAAGTATATTTGTTAGTAGATAGCTTTTTACCTTTAGTTTTAAGATTTGGAAGCTCGAATTTCTTGGTAATCACTTTACCTAAATCAAAAGCATTTTCTGTAAGATCATGGTCCCCACCTTCACCTTGGCCAGCACCCTGACCTTCTCCTTCTCCTTCCTGCGGTTCAGCTTGTTGCTCTCCAATCACCTCACCTTCTTCACCTTCACCGGAACCTCCTGTTGAATCTTCACCATCTTCAGTAATACTATCGTCATGATAAAACTTAGGCTCTGTTGTTGAAGGAACTACAACAATCTTTTCTTTCCCATCCTTAATCTGTTTTATAAACTTTCCAAGGCGTATTCTTCTGGGAAAACCGTCTTCTTCGCGTTGTTTATCCTTTTCCAACAGTTCTTCAACTGTAAAAAGCTTTACTGCTGCATCTTCTTTTTTAAACGATATAAAAAAGTCTCTGTCGTTTACCGAATATAACTGTTGTATAGGATCGTTTTCCTCAGATTCTTGCACATAAGACTTTCGATTTCCTATCTTTTTACTCAGGTCGAGCTATTTTTGAATCAGAAACTCTTGCTCCTCAGACAGACCATCCTGTCTGAGTTCCGCATATTTTTTTTCATCTTTTTTACTCATGTCAGTCGTATTTATAAGATCATTAAAATTGAATTATAAATCGTACTGCTAATTTGCATCGTCATGAGTACAGAAGTATTCTATAGTTTTCTGAGCACAGGTTTCGCAATATCCAAGTTTTTTAATCATAGTATTAATCATTCTTGTATAAAGCTTTTGATTTTCCTCATTCGTTCTGTTGGATAAAGCACCTATAAGACTTCCTGTTCCTGAGATATCTGATTTTAGCCTTACATCAGTAACAGCTTTTACCAATTCGTTGTTATCCATAAAATTGTAAGATGGGTCATTATTCATTTTCTGACCGTATATCTTACTTATTGTTGTGCGGAAACTTTGCTTTTGCTCATTGTTTTTCAATCCAAGACGCTCTTCAACACTATTGATAAAACCTTCATCTATTTTTAGTGGTACAAGCTTACCAGTCTGAGGGTCGCGATATGTCCATATCTTATCTGCCCCAAGGTTCTTAGCATCGATACCAATAATCATATTGACATAGTTAAGAACATCCTTTTCAATAGCATTTGGTTCATCCATATATGCGTTAAAGATTGTTGTCATAACGTTTTTACGGTACAAGCCTCTGGCAATCTTGATATCATTAAAGAATTTAGTTCTGTCAGCAGGTTCCTGAACATAATCAAGTATTACAGATTCAATTGCTTTAAATACATCTCCTGCATACATACATTTGCCTTCCTGAGTTTCGGACCTCTCAAGTAACACCTGAAGTGAACGACCCAAGTCTCTATGTCCCAGACCTTTTTGCCCAAAACGCTTTGTAATATCCGGATCAGAATTTAGCTCAGAAATTACCTCGCCAAGTGTTTTAATACTCTTCTCGCCTGCTATTTCACCTGCAGCAAGTTTCATCATCTCTACCGGAGTTAACTTATCATTTAGAGGCATACGTGATAAAACATATGCAACAGAAACTGCATAGTTTAGATTTGGATCTATATGCAACTCTTCATCTGTAAAGGTTGTACGCTTCTGAGAACCAATTGAATATGAAGTTAGTTCTTGTTGTAATTTGTAATTTGTATTATGAGACATATAAGTCAAGCGGCAACGGTCGATAATTGGAGCTTGTTCTTTTTCCTCAAGAAAACGTGAGAACTCAGCGTTATTACTTGTTGCAATAATCAATGTATCCAAAGGCCATTTATATCCTTCAAGCTCAATAGTTCTGTTTTGTATTACACCCAAATATACTTGTACAAGGTCCTTCTTATTTTTAAATATCTCATCAGCAAAGTGAATACCACCTCCTGCTACTCTGGCAAGGGCTCCTCTCCTAAGATCGAAGCGATATGGATTATCCGTATCTGAGATATGTAATAATCTAGTAATTGACTCATCTACAATTAAGTCAGTTGCTGATGAAGTAATTTTATCTTTAGCAGCATATTTACCTGTTAATGTACCACGTGATTCACTTACAGGAACCGGAAACACTTCAATAAAGTCTAAAACTTTCTTAATATCATTATTGCAAAATTCCTTGATCTGATTGAGAATGTAATATTAACATGATCCCAACGGCCTGTAATTCTGATATACCTTTTTGATTTTAGCTTCGGTGAAGCCCATAGACTTCAAATATTTGATATTTTCTTCTTTTTCGTCAAAAAGGTTCATGGCAAGAACCATTGGATCCTCATAAGTTTGCGATTCAATAGTTGTAATCTTTCCATATCCACCTATTTTATCAAGGAATTTGAATTTAAAGCTATATCTACGATTTTCGGGTTTAGCTATAAAATCACGATATAAACCGCTTAGATGGTCAACAAAGAATGTTTTACCATTACCTGGCTCTCCAATCAGTACAAAAGCCATTTCCTTTGATGAACCGCTTTCAGCTGCATCCTTAACATAAGACACAAAACTGTTAATTTCATCAAACATCCCAATAATGTGCTTTTTACCTGTTCTGAATATCTTAAAATCATAAGTATTTCGCCCGTTCACATTTACTTTTTCAATCAGATCATTATTCCCAAGTATCATACGTGTTACAGATTGAAAAACATTCTCGAAACGTCTCTTTTCAGCAAGTACTTGAACTACGTGTGCATCAAGACTTGTAGGGTTCAATTGTTGAGCATTGATTTTTTTAGCCATGGTTTAGTATTTTAATTAGTAATTTCTTTTTCTAGCACTACACAACACAATCGTATAGTAGCGAAGTAGTAAATATAGAAATTTTAAAATATAAAAGCTATTATTAAAGAAGGAATTTATTAACAAGGTGACAGGTGACCTATGACGGATGACGGATTGTCAATGCATAAATATGGTTAACCGTTTTTTTTTACTTTCAATCTCATTTTTTCAATAAGGATTTTCTTTGTTTTGAGAGTAATTTTTGGAGGAGCTAATATTAAAACAAAAATCAACAATATGGACCCCCAAGTAATTGTCTTGAAATGTTGAGTAATCTCGTTTAATTCTCTTCCAATAATTCCGTCTGTACTTAATGTCATTAGAACAAATGATAACCCATACAATATCAATATAGCATACCATCTTATGTTTCTTATAACTATATTTCTATATTTGAAATTATAGACTAAAAAATGAGAAATATAAAAATATAATGGAATAACAAGTGCAAATGCATATTTCTGCATATGTGGGAATATTAAAGGTATGATTAAAAAGAGATAAGCCAGTTCATATAACTGTAATAAATTTGATTTATTTTTCCTAAAAGGTGGCCATTTCAAAAAATAAAAAGTAAAAAGTACCAGCAATATTCTGATTATATTTAGTACTCTAATCGCTGCATCAACATTTAATGACAATATGTTTCGTTTAATATCAATATCTCCTTGTGTCTCTGTTAACAAACTTGGAATTAGTGCTGTTAAACTATGTGGCACCAAATCAGATTCTATTAAATGTTCAGAATTGGCAGGATTTATGACACTCCACCATTCTGATAATAAAAATGAATTACCATCCCAACCCAAATATATTGAAGGAATAATCAATAGTAAAACACTAAATATACTGATGCTTATAAATGCTCGAAATTCTTTACGATAAATTAAATAAGGTAATATTACAATCGGGAGAATCTTCACATTTATTGCAAACGCTATTATCAAACCACCTAAAACCCACTTATCGTTTTTAAATAATCTAAGTCCCTCTAAAACACTCCACAGTATAAATAAGGTCATTTGAATCATTCCAAAATTATACAGAATGAACCTTATACTCATTAGTATGGTTAAGAACAATATTATTTTTATTTGTTTTGATGTAAGCTTTTCAATGCTTAAATATCTTCTTAATAGAAAGACGGTTCTATATAAAAAGAAGATATTAGCAATTAACCATGCGATATTAGGAATAAAATTATTGAGATATGTAAAAGGAATTAAAACAATGGCCCATAGAGGACTGTAAAAATATAAACAATAACCATTTCCACCAACATGAAGCCATTTATTGTATGGGCTCCCTCCTTCTCTAACTATTTTTGCGGCTTCTAGAAAAACCTTAAAATCACCATTCCCAAGTGCAATTTTTACACAGAATACCAATATAAATAGTAAAAGTAAAAGATTCAAAACATTATTTCTATTCAACTCTTTTATCATACTTATAATTATTCTAAATCTATATCTCTATAATAAATTTTAAAAAGCAATTTTAAATTTTTTACTAGAATAAAAAATCGATAAAAACATATTTTTTATTTATCAACTTTCTTCCTTTTCCTTAGATTCAATTTAGTCCCCGGCATTGGTTCCTCACCTGGTTCTATATTGTTCTTTTTGTAGAGTTTTTTCAGCTTTACAGCATACTTTTGAGAAATATCGCGCATTGTTTCTCCTGACTGAACAATATGATAATCATTACCTTTAGCAGCTTTGTTTCGTTTAGGCTTGATGTAAATCGTATCACTAGCACTAATAGGTTCATCTTTATTTAGATCGTTATATTTTGTAAGCTGCCAAGGCATCAAATCAACTTCTTCGGCAAGAGTCTTTATTGTTGTACTATTCTTTGTTACAAGATATGGGACACCATTGTTTTCAAGTATATCATCAGCATAAGGATTTATCTCAAAACTATCGTTATAATTATTATTTCTGTTGTTGTTACGATTATTCCTGCCATTGATTGGTTTTGCTTTTCCTGTATCATAATCATACAAAGAATGCTTCTCAATCAAAGCAATTAGTTTTTCAGCATATGTAGGGCTTGTTGCGTAACCAGCTTTTTTCAGTCCATTTGCCCATCCTTTATAATCTGTAATCTCCAAATCAAAAAGGAAATGATACCTGCTGTTATTTCGTAAAAACTCAGAATGGTCCTTATAAGAGTCTGCAACACTTTCGTATTTTATAAAACATTCATTTGGAGCATCATCGTCAGCATATATTCCTTCTCCGTCCCAAGCATGACATTTTATGCCGAAATGATTATTTCCCTGCGTAGCTAAATATGAATTGCCACTACCTGACTCTAAAATACCTTGTGATAAAGTTATACTTGCAGGAACTCCAGAGCGTTTCATTTCCTTTACAGCCATTTCTGCATATGCCTCAATATACTCTTCCTGAGTCATTTGTGACCATGACACTAAACTTAGTGTTGTATAAAATATAACAAGAATAATTCTCATCTACTTATTAATTACTTTAGTAAGCTCAAAATTATTGTGTATTAGCATAAGAAATCTGCATTATAACAATAAAATATCAACATATAGTAGTTGAAAGTTTATATCAATTGCCTAATACAATAAATATAGAGTTAATGCAATAATAATTAAAGAAAATACTTATTTTTGAAAATTGAATTTATGAAAAGTACAACAAGATACTATATTGCCTTTTTATTCATAGTCATACTGGTACAGAATGTTTATGGCCAGAAAAATGCCCTACACAACAAATATATTATCTATCGTAACAGATTATTAAACGAGTGGATTGTTATTAGTCCAAATGTGGAGCAGTTTGGAGTTAATATTACTGCAGTTGATCGTAAACTTGATTCAACTGGCACTCCAAAATGGGTTAGTTGGAGCGATGGGAATAGTAATTTTAATCATTGGTTAGGAATCTTAGCTACCGAATATCGATTACTTAAAGATAACAAACAAGATTACACCCAATCTCTGGAAATGCTTGTCTATAGTCTTTTAGCAATTGAACGTCTTGATTTATACTCAGAGTATGCGCTTAGACATCATCATGGTCTTGTCGACTCAACACAACCTGATATTGTAAATATAAAGTACCCTGAGTATATTAACGGCTTTTTAATTCGCGATGATGTTACACTAGGCTTCTGGAGACAATATTACAAGCATTTTAATAACCCTAAATATGGCTGGCATAATGAATCAAAAGATGGAACAAATCGCTATTCCTCTATTTTCCAAAAAGGAGTAATTCCTAAACAGGGAATGTCTCAGGACAACATCATCTATATGTTGCAATCTCTGGCACTAATAAAAGCTTTGGTTGATAATGAATCGATATCTGATATTCGTGTAAACTTTATAAATAACTATATACCAAGATATCTAAACACACAAGGAATTATTAAAAATGATTCGGTTTATTTTGACATATGGGTTGATGACCTTACTGATAGATTAGTAAAAAGAATGCAACATCCATATCCTGAACAAGAAATTGTTTTAAAACCCCATAAAGGAATGGCTAGACCTTCAAAATTAAATTTTGGCGGAATAATGAATTCTCGTTGGTATATAAGTAATCCAATAACTAATGATCTAGTTGCTGAAGGTAACGGTGAAGATATGGGTGTATGGATGAATTCATATGGTGTTGCTGAAGCTGCTAACTTTATCACAGGTAAAAACTATCATTTCGACAATTCTGATTCCGGTATAAGTGCTTACCTATTTAAGGCTTTACTTTTTAAAGACCTCAAGTTTTTAAAATTCGGTGGTTTTCCGGTTCCTGATCCAGTTGATGACTACATGTTCAGAGCACTTGCAAGCGTCGCTGATATTAACTGGAATGAGAACTCTTATGACCTTATATATTTACCGGGTGATAAACGAAAAGGTTGGACATACGAACATAACGAGCTCATACTTTACCTGATACACAAAGAAAAATATTCAAAGATCCTAAAGCCCGGAACCAAACTTTATAAAGAAGATAAAGAGTATTTTACTGAACTATTAGCATGTGCTCCACTATCAGGGCCATCTACAGATTATTCCAGACCAGATTATCACCCTTATTGGTCTGCTTCTTCACGATTAAACTGGCCAGCAAATTAAGGAAATCATAACAAAGACAAAGTTATGGAGTTTGCAGGAATGGATTATTTGTTCTTATATAATTTATATAGATTAGTTTTTGAACCTGAAGGGTATAGCTTACCTGAAGATAGCAAAAATGCTATCAGGGATAAAGATTTTGAAAAGTTCAAGACACCTAATATGGATGGCATTGACGCTCAGTTTTTCTATATGCCACCGAAGAAGAAATAATTATTGCTCAGGAGTAGAAAATTTATTTTCTGAAAACTTATTCTTTTTTAAGTCCAAAACTTCAACATGATTACAGAACTCATATACTTCATTATTTGTAAATTTACATTTTGAGATTACCAATGATGAACTTTGTTCTTTATAACCACCATTCCAGACATCTTCATCAACTCTGAAGAAAAACGGCATAAAGTCACCATTATAATTCTCTGTAAACTCACATTTGTTAAAATTAACATTCTGGCAATTCATTATTTCGATAAGATCAAACTCTACTGTTTTTCTAAAAGAAGTCTTTTCGAAGGTAATATCTTTGGAATCGTACAAATACAATAAGCCATATGTACATTCATAAATATCTGACTTTTTAACAGCAAGACGACTACAAGATTGAGCATAAATCCCGACGGTTCCGCTACCATAAAGAGAACATCCGTCTATTAAAATATCTTCACATCCTTCAAATGCCATAACCCCGCCTGTACAATAACCTGCCTCAGTATGACCTAATATTAAATTATCAAAAACTAGATTTGTCGAATTTGAAAAGCTCAAAACCCAACTATATCTTGGCTCTATAACAATCTCCACTTTCCCTTTTCCAACAATTTTTAAATTATTTACACCAGTATAATGTGGCGATGGTCCATCAAACTCATCAATCAGACTTACAATTGGATTTGTAACTTCAAAAATGACTTCACTTATATTATACTTCACCTCTTCAATAATAATTGTTTTGTCAGAATCAATCGCATTAAGTAAATCTAAAGTATTATTTACTGTAATTGTTTCTGATGATAATAGTTGTAACGATAATAGTAATCCTATGAATAAAGGGATAAATTTTATTTTTCTCATGGTTTTTCCTTTTTAATTTATCTCAAAATTAATATTTTTTTATTCAGATTCAATTATATGTCATGAATTATTTAATAAGCATATCTTAAAATAAATCGATTTTTTGTATATTCGTCGGTTCAAATCAAAATTACATAATAATGAAAGCATTTAAAGCATATGACATAAGAGGTGTATACAATGTTGATTTTAATAAGGATGATGTATACAAAGTGGGATATTTTTTACCAAGAGTTCTGGATGCTGACAAAGTTCTTGTTGGTCGTGATGTAAGAGAATCGTCTCCAGAAGTTTTTGAATATCTTGTAAAAGGAATTACTGATGCCGGTGCTGACGTATATGATGCTGGTTTAGCAACAACTCCAATGATTTATTACTCTACTGCAAAATTTGAGTTTAAAGCATCTGTAATGATAACAGCGTCACATAACCCTGCTGAATACAACGGTCTTAAAGTTTCTGGCGAAAACGCCCGTCCTGTTGGTTTTGACACAGGGTTAAATAAGGTTAAAGAACTTATGGAAACCGAGGAAGTTGTTATTGCCAAGAAAAAAGGTGTTTTACATGAGTTAAATGTTCGTGATAAGTATTTTGAGTTTCTTAAATCATATGTTCCGGATATTAGCAATCTTAAAATAAGTATGGATTGTAGCAACGGTATGGCAGGCTTATTTATTAAAGATTTACTTTGTGTCTCTCCTATGTATTTCTTTGATGAACTTGACGGAACATTCCCAAATCATGAGGCAAATCCATTAGTTGCAAAAAATATAGTTGATTTACAAAATCATGTTAAAGAAAATAAATCAGATATTGGTGTAATTTTCGATGGAGATGCTGACAGAGTAATGTTTGTGGATGAAAATGCAGATTTTATCTCTCCCGACCTTATGATTGCTGTTCTTGCGCATTATTTTCTTGAAGAAAAAGGTCTCAAAGGTAAGGTAATTCAGGACATTAGAACTTCTAAAGCTGTTGGTGAATATATTGCTCAATTTGGCAGTGAAATGGAAATGTGGAGAGTTGGACGAGCCTATGCTGCAACAAAACTTAAAGAAATAGACGGTATATTTGGTGGCGAATTAGCGGGTCATTACTATTTTAAAGATTTCTATTATTCGGATTCAGGAATTTTAGCCAGTTTATTGATTCTGGACGTCATTGCAAAGATGAAAGATAAAGGAATTTCAGTTTCTCAACTTATTGGAAAGATTAAGAAATATGAAAACTCCGGTGAAATCAACTTTAAAATTGAGGAAAAGCAAGGTGCAATGGACGCTGTAATTTCATATTTCAAGACTCTTGAAGAACCAACTGCATTCTTTGATTTTGACGGATACAGACTTGAATACAAAGACTGGTGGCTAAATATCAGACCATCTAATACCGAACCTTATTTGAGATTCTTATGCGAAGCAAACTCAACAGAACTCCTTAACTCAATAAAAGATCAGGTTTTAGGAATTATTGAAGGATACGGAGGCGAAATAACTGAGGGGCATTAGGGCTGGGTGACAGATGACCGATGACGGGTTACGGGTGAGTGGTGACCGATGACCGAAAAACTGAAAACAGATTAACCATTTAACTGTTTAACCGTTTAGCCGTTTAGAAAACCAGCTTTACTCCCATTTTTGTTGCAAAAGAGTTACTTATTACACCAACTGGTGGTGATGCGTCAAACAAATAGTTTATGCCAACTTCAAAACTTAAACTTTTAATAAATTGAAATGATAAATTAGTTTGATTTGTTATTCTAAAATCTGAAAAATTGGTGACTACAGGTTGATAATATGTGATAGTATTTATTTCAAAATTATCATTTGGGAAAGCATAGGTAAATGTAAAATATGAAGATAATCGATGGTCTAGATTATTCTGATGTATTTCTTCAAGTGTTTGTTCAATTTCATACATATAAAGGGCTCCAAAACTGGACTTTAGATTATCTTTAGAGAAAAGTTTAAGTCTTGGACCAATCCCCAACAAAGTACGCTTATCAATTAGTAATTTCTCATTAGTTTGTATTTGAGCAAAAGTCTCTATTCGCCAAGAATCATTCAATTTACGCGTATATCTTGCATGCAAAAAACCGGTATTACTAAGATTATCTGAATTTGATCGCGTCAAATCATAACTACCAAGAAACAAATACACATCTTTAAGGCTTTTACTCCTGACCTGGGTGGTTAATGAAGCATTTACAAAAGAAAGCTTTGTGTCATTTGTCTGTTTATATGAATAAGACGCTCTAATAGCTCCTGCAAATCTAGTCGTATCATTTTGCATACGTTTGGATTCAACGTTTACGAGTTGAGCATTGACAAAAATATAACAGAAACATAATACCAAAACAAACAATAATCCAACTATAGACTTATTCATGTATCTAAATTAGTATTTATTTTTCTACTGCTTCTCAAAAACTAGTACAATTTTATTAAAATCTGCTGCTGAATTAACAACACTTCGATAGTTTTCATAGATATCAAGAGGAAAATAACAAATTTTATAAAGTTCCTCGATAATTACCGTAACCTTATTCCCCTCTTGTTGATACTTACTTGTAAAAAGCATTTTTACATCATTATCAGTTCCGATATATTTTTCATCAATTACTAGATCCTCAAGATTTTTAACAACATAACCATCAGGAATTGTAAAATAAAGTTCTCTATAGTAATGTCTGGCGTATGGATCTTCAACAGGAATTGTCCTTTCCTCTTCCTCGTACATTTCCATTTGAGGTCCAATGAGTTCACCAATTTGAAATAAATACTTGTCTTCTGCCTTTTCAAAGAAACTATCTGACAGCAAAATCCCCTCAGCTATTGCAGGTTTAATTCCAAAGCTTTCACTGTCAAAGTTCTTAATTTCAATCTCTTTTACTTCTCCTGCATCATCAATATAGGTTAGTAAGCTTTCTTTTATCTCCTTCTGAAACTCTTCTTCTTTTATCAGGTCATAATACATTTGATAGACATCCGCTTTGTATCCTGAAACAGAATGATATATCTCAATTTCAATATCAGAAAAACCTGTCTTTTGCAGATCCACATTTACAAGTAAGGTATCTCCTGTTTGTCTGTAATCATTTACTGGTATTTCTTTAACGCTACCTAATCCATAATTCTGTCCGGCAACTTCGATAATTTTCACAAATAGACCATTGTTTGTAATATATGTGTTATTTGGAAAACCTAATCTGTCAAAATTAGTTGGACATGTATATTTATCAATTGATGGGAAATATAGTATATAATCATTTGCAAATGACCATAATTCAAATTCAGAATCAAATTTCATAACAAATCTATCGCACGTCAAACCAATTTCAACATCTACATCCAACAATCTATAAAGGTTGGCAAGGATTTTAGTAGCAACAACTTCATTGGCGATTTTCATTTCCCAGGATTCACTTAAAGGAATATTATTTGTAACAGAATTTTCAAAAATACTAATATTTGATTTTACATATTCTTCAATAGCTCTGATTTTCTGTTCCTCATTCAAATCTTTAAGCTGAATTTTCTTACTTATTTTTTTAAGAAACTTTAAATCATTTTTATCTATAGATTCAAAATAAAACTCATTGATAAGTTCTGATAACTCGATATAAGAATACATATCAGTAACATCTGTGTAAAGATTCTCTGACAGCTTATATCCAAAATACATAAGTTCTGCATCGTAGGCTGACGAAATAAAATAGGGTAACTCTTTAATCTCATCAATCTCCAATACCCATTTGTTTTTTTCTTTAGTGTAATATAAACTTGAATCAGCTTGTACTTCTTGTAAACCATTAAAAGATTTAAAATCAAATATAAGTCCAAAAGGAGAAATTAATTCAAATGTATAATCTCTTTGTGGTATATCTTCTTGAACATCAATTAAGGAACCACTAACATTTGGAACATTTTTCAGCATATAAATATATTCTATTTCAGAATTTATATCAATTCCATCAAAAGCAAAATATCTATATTCTCTTTGAGTTTCTTCATCAACACCTTCTTTGATATCATCCTGGTTAAGCTCTATAACTTTACCATTACTATTTATAACGCGCGCCTTCTCAAAAACAATATTTTTGTCCTCATTAACAGATAAATACACTCGATTAAAATCCTCTATCCCACTATTAGTCAATAGCTTAATCTTTTTATGAATCAATACATACTCATATAGATTATCATTTTCGTCAAAAATAAACTCTTTACTAACAAATGACTTCAATACACAAGCAGAAATATTTGTATAAGAAATTTCAATTTCAGTTAGTAAAGGTTCTGTTTCCCAGTCATAGTCTTTTCTTTCGATATCATTATCCGCAAATAAAAACGCCGGATATAAAATCATTATTATAACAAATAGCTTATACAAATTCATAGTATCATTAAATTAAGGTTTTCAATTATTTCTCTCCAAGATTACATTTTCTTTATAAGCATCCTTGAGATTTGCAAACATTTCGTTTATATCATTAAAATATTCTTTTTCAAGAACCAAATAGTTTAAAGTTATTTTTAAGTCATATTTAATAAGATTATCCTCCAAAAAATAATCAAGAGAGAAACTAAATTTATCTCAACGATATTCTGAGTTTTCCGGGATATATTTAATATTATAGCCATCCGGGATTTTTAGTTCAACATGCAATGAAATAGTTTTCTTAAATTCATTTTCTATAGCAGTTTCTCTATCATCATCTATTTTTCTGTAACTATCAAAAAACTTGCTCATATTTATATTTACATATATCTCATTATTATTTCTTCTAAAATAATCTTCTAATACAAACTCATATGTACATATAAAGTCTTCAACATCATCCTTAATTTCATATTGAGTCAAGTTAAACTTATTATTTCCTTTAGATGTTAAATCATCAATAAAATATTTTACATCTTTTTTATCAATTGATTTTGATAAAGAATAAAGGAAGTCATTATTAAAATATCCCGTTCCAATTATGTTACCTGTACCAATGAGTGAATCATTTGCGATTTCGAGCAGAACAGAATCATAGAATCCATTTACATTAGGTTCAACAATTGGTGCTTCTGCAATTTTAAAGGATTCTCCATGATCAATAAGTACCTCTTTACCCTGAATCATTTGGCTTGGTAATCCATAATTTAAAAAGGAATTTGTAGCATCAAGAAAAATCAATTTTTCTGACCCAGCCTCGTAATATGAGACTATCATATGATTATCTACCGCAGGTGTTGGTAGTTCACTATATGTGTATGGAATATCTCTAGACCCCACCCATGACAAATAAGAATCAATTTCTAAAACATACAACATTGTTTTAATTAACACTGACATATCTTTACAATCTCCATACCTTCTACTCATAATTACAGATGGATTATTTGGGATAAAACCACCCAAACCATCAGTCATTGCAATATACTTAATGTTATCCTGAACCCATTTATATACTTTTTTCACCTTATCAATTTCGCTATCAGTATCTTCAATTATCTTTGATAATACTTCTTCTATTTCTTCGAGATTATTGTAATCTACCTTATTTATCAATGACTTATACCATTTATAAAGATCCTCAACATTTCTTAAAACAAATTTTGTTTCACCATCTTTTGTTTTGTATGAATTTACACCAATAATAATATGTGGGAGAATATACCTATCATCTTGACAATACTCTTCTTCTTCGTACGGTTCAATATTCTTTCTTTTCCATGAATGAATGGTTTCATTTTTGTTCTTCTCCACCGTATAATCCACCTCATTATCATCCATATTAAAATAGAAAACATTAACATCAATATCATTATCTACATGCAGCACCAACTGATTTTCTAACATTGGCACGCTATGTTCAAAAAATGTAGTAGTGGTTAATTGTGGGTAAAGTACATTTACTGAATATGATAAATAACAAATACTACCTTTTCTCATATTCTTATATTCGAATGATGTGACTTGGTTATCATCATAAAAAACAGATGAGCTAATAGCTTTTATAGATTCAAAGTCTTTAACTTTACTCTTCTTATATTTATCTTTATTATTATCTGTAAAAAGAGTATATGCTTCAATATCATTCAAAGTTCTAAACGAAGAAGTTTCGACACTTCTTTTATAAAATTTACTGCATTTATCGGTAGTACAATAAACTTTTGAAATGTAATTACATTAATAATCGATACTATCCTTTACTACATTCAGATGTATTTCATATGTACTATTGAGAAAAATATAATCCCACACAGGATATTCTTCCGACAGATTAAGGTAATTGCTTGGAACTTGCCCAATAATACTATTAAGAGCAAATAAAAGCAAAAAGCCTATTACAATACTTTTTCTTTTCATTATTGCATATCTACTAAAATACCATTGTAATATGTCCAGGTTTTAATTAATTCCTCATTCTCATCATAATAAAAACAAATTCCATTTAACTCCCCAGACTTATAGTTTAACACTTCCTTGCGTTTTCCATTTGAATAATAGCGTGTATATTCACCCTCCTCATTTCCATTTACAAATAAACACTCGACTTGCACATTTCCATTTGGATAATATTCCACAAATTCACCTTCTCTCCAACCATTAACGTAGTTTGATTTTGAAGCTAACTGTCCATTTTGATAATAACGCAAATACTCTCCTTCAAACCATCCTTTTTCAATATTAAATTCTCTAGACAGTTCACCATTATTCCAGAATATTTTAACCTCTGCAGTTTCGTTTTCTACCTTGAATTCTTGTTTTTGACCATTCATTTCATAGCTATATGAGACTAAACAGTTCTCTTCATATATTCTTATATGATCACACTTATTACTAATATAGTATTCAGAAGGTCCTTCTAAAATACCATCTTTATATGTTGCAATAATATCAATTGAACCATCGTCATTATAGGTTTTATCACGGCCAACTTTTAACCCTTTATCATACGTACACTCTTCTAGTACATTTCCATTTTCAAAATAGAAAACCCAATCGCCATCTCGCTCGCCATAATAAAACGATCCTTCAAAACTCTTTGACCCATCATTAAAGAACCCTACCCATGGTCCATGTCTGTTACCATTAAACACTTCTCCATATGATGAAACATTACCATTTGGGAAATAGAACTTTTGGGTACCGTGCGAAACATTATTAAATACGTCCACTTCCATGTAAGGGTGACAATCTTTACAGTACCTTCTCTGAAATTTTCTAGGTCCTGGTACTTCAAAAATTGTGTCTATTGCATTTCCCGCCGTATCGCAATATATTGTAAATTTCAATAGGTCCTCCTAATAATAATCCTTCTCCAACAATAGTCCTGCTACAGAGTATCTGTTATAAAAACCTTCAATCTCCCCATCAATATAAAACCTTTGACTTGAAACTGTTTTATCTCGATAATAATTCATCCAAGGTCCTGCCTCGTTATCTTCGCTAATATGACCCTGCACATAAAGGTTTCCATTTCTATAATAATCCTCATAGTAACCATCAACCTCACCATCCTCATTATATGAAAATTTAGTCTCAATTTGTCCATTTATAAAATACTTTTTATATTCACCAATAGGTACGCCATCTTTATACTCTTCCTCATATAAAAGATTCCAATTTCTATCATATTTCTTCCATATCCCATTTTTATCTTTCTTTCCATAAATACCTTCTTGGTCGGGATTTCCATTATCATAAAATGATTCAAAGTAAAAGTCTCCCCCTTTACGTTTACCCTCTGATAATACATTTGAATCTTTATCATAGAATTTGTACTCAACAACATCACCCTTTTGGTAAATTAAATCGTAAAGCTTCCAACCTTCATCTGTATGTTGTTCATATACACCGGTTTCTTTACCATTTTCATCAAAATTTGAAAAGACATCTAATTTCCCATCCTTATAATAACTATTCCATTCTCCGATTTGCTTCCCATCCTTATAATTACCTTCGGTTAAAATCTGTCCATTTTCATAATAAGACGTATAAGGGCCATCGTAAACTCCTTCAATATAATTTTCAATTGTTTCTATTTGACCGTTTCTATAGTATGTTGTTTTTTCTCCTACTATTACTCCATCCACGTATTCCCCTTTTGCAAGAATTTCTCCAGAATAATAATACTCTATATATTCACCATTCATTTTATCATCAACAAATTGTATCTCTGATTTCACATCTCCTGTAGGATAATACTCATAATATTTGCCATCAACGGTTTCGCCATCTTTAAAAGGGAGCTCTCCACTTAAAATTCCATTTGTATAGGTTAATAATCTTCCAACACCCTCTTCTTCATTACTATAAAAAGCCTTAAACATTTGAAGTCCATTATCATAATAAACATAACTCGAATCAACATATTCGTCATTATCATAAATACTCACTTCTTTAATTTTTCCATTAGGATAATAATATTCCCACTTACCTTGTTTTTTACCATCACTGTTAAAATTTCCGGAAGCACTTTTTCTGCCTGAAATACGATAAAAATCCACATCACCAATTATAATATCACTCTCTTTATTATAGTCAAAATCCCCTATTGCTGCAATACTATAATAATCTGATTCTCTAATAATATGAGCATCCTTATACCCAATATAATCTAGATTAATAGTTTCATCTTCGTTTTCAATATTGCTCATCGCCCATGAGTAAAAATTCTTTGCTTGATTTGTGTTCTTTTCTACTACTTTAGCTACCTTACCTGTCTCTACATCTTTAGAAACATAGCATGAAAAACCATTAAAATGATCCTCTTGCATTAAATTTCGATAGAACTTTGCATAATATTTGTCCCAGAAGTGATTACTTTTAGTATCCACAGACTCTAATTGTGAGAAGATCAAATGAAATTGCTTCACTAATGGATAATTTATTTTAATTTTCGTTTTATATTTTTTTGAAATTGCAATTTGATTATGTACTAACTCATCAATAAAAGCAAATTCCTTATTACCATCTAGATCAATATTATTAGAACCTGAAAAGCCGTCATCCTCCCAATATTTAGCACTGGCTATATAATCTACATATCTTAATATCTCTAAATTATTACGTTCTCAGCTCGATAATATCAAATACATACCAAATGACATTAAAGCTTTGGAAGTTTGCTTTTCATTTAAAGAATATAAACCTAGCAAATAATGAATCCTATCATAAAACGGATTTATCATAACAGTTTTCTTCATGACATCATAAGCCTTATCATGCTGACCTGACAATGATAAAGATATTGCATAATTATACCACAACGAATAATTTGTTGGAAACTCTTTAAGAACATAAGTGTACATTTCTTGAACCTCTTCATATTCTTCAAGATTATCTAATGCAGTACCATAAACAAGATAATACTCGGTGGGAAGCTTATCTCTAAAATACCAATATTTAAGACCAAGTTCTCGTGCCTTATCATATTCCTCATTTGCTACATAACATGTCATCTTTTGAGGTAAAGCATATAGAAAAAATAAGGAATCTCCCTCATAAACCTTCTCATATAATTCAATTGCCTCTTCATATTTCCCAGCATCCTGATACTGATAGGCTTCCAGTATTATATCATAAGAAGGTGCGTACTCAATTTTTGTTTGTGAATGCAAATTACACTGAAATACTAAAACAAAAATCAAAACTAAAATGGACTTAAATTTATTCATATCTTTTTAAATTATAGGTTAAAACGAGTAATTCTAATTACTCATATATACAACAAATGCCAATGATAAAATTAAAAAATTTATCAGAAAATAATAATAGTCTATCCATTTTTTTTATTTTTTTATATATACTAACAACATGAGCAGATAAATACAATATTTTAAAGAGTTGAAACTTATTATTTACCAACTTATATTAAATATTAATACAAATAAATATAATTACAGGTTTCTGGATTTTGTAATTTCACTTCGGGTTTACTTGCGTTAACCCGGTTTGGGAGACAGCCCAAATACAAAACTTCTCCCAAAGGGATTTTATTTATATAGCCTGGAACCTAATGCAAGCAAGGCTTTCAGGCTATTAAACAAAAAAACCGCTTTCGCGGTTTGATGTTTTGTATTTGTAGCGAGAGGCGGGTTTGAACCGCCGACCTCATGATTATGAATCATGCGCTCTAACCAACTGAGCTACCTCGCCAACATTTTAGGACTGCAAAAATAATTAATTTTATTAAAAAGCAAATAAAGTTTGTAAACTATTTTAAATTTTTATAAATTGCGACATATATCTTAAATAATATTAAGATCTTTTCGTACCTAATATAACATTTATGACAAAAATAGAATTGGAGTTTATAATGAACTCTTCCGAACGTATCCTTTATAATCGTTTGAGTACTGCATCTGGTCTCAGCGAATGGTTTGCTGATGATGTGACAGTAAATGATAATATTTTCACATTCATTTGGGAAGGTGTTGAAGAAAAAGCTGAACTAATAAGTAAAAAAGACCTCAATTATGTTAAGTTTAGATGGCTTGAAGGTGAAGATGAGACTTATTTTGAATTTAGAATACAAACTCATGATTTAACGCAAGAAATTGCATTGATAATTACTGATTTTGCAGTTGAAGACGAAAAAGATGAAGTTATTGAATTGTGGGAAACCCAAATTAATGAACTAAAACATATTCTCGGAGCATAATTTGTCCATCAATTTTCTTATTTTTGCATGTCACAAAATTTTGACATGTTAAAACAGATACACAAATACATAGTAAAATCATTTTTAGGACCTTGGTTGGTCACATTTTTAATTTGTGTATTTCTGTTATTAATGCAATTCCTTTTGAAATACATTGATGATCTAGTAGGTAAAGGCCTTGAATGGAATATTATTATTGAGTTACTATTTTACGCATCTTTGACTCTAGTTCCTCTTGCATTGCCACTTTCTATACTTTTAGCCACCATTATGACATTTGGTGGATTAGGAGAAAAAAATTAACTTTTTGCAATGAAATCAGGCGGAGTTTCATTGTATAAAATTATGTATCCGCTATTAATCTTCAATATAATAATAAGTTTAGGGGCCTTCTATTTTTCTAATAACCTTCTGCCTTATACGAATCTAAAAATGAGGTCACTCCTATTTAGCATTCAACAACAAAGGCCAGAAGTAAATATCAGAAATGGGATTTTTACTGAACCCGTTGACAATTTTAGCATTAAAGTAGACAGAAAATATAGAAATAATAATACTCTTGAAGGAATCCTAATATATGACCATAGAAGTATGGGAGGTAATAATAATGTTACAACAGCTAAAGCTGGCAACATTAAAATAACCGAAGATAAAAGCATTCTGATTATGGAATTATATGATGGATACAGATATGAAGAACTAAAGCTTGAAAAAGATAAAAAAACACCTAATAAATCCCGTCCACACCAGCAGTCAAAATTCAAAAGACAAACAGTGTATATAGAATTAGATGGTTTAGGTCTTGACAGAAGCAATGAAGACCTCTTTAAGAATGGATTTGAAATGTTAAATAATAATCAATTAGTAAATGCTATTGACTCCTTACGTATTAGTCTTCATGACAGAGAATATGATATATATTATAATATAAATAAGTACTCATTATTTAAAGGTCAAGTTGAATGGCTCAATCAGTCAGAAGAACAAAAAAAGATTGCACAAACTAAAGTAGAACAGATTTACTTAGATAATCCTAATAAAAGTTTCAATATAGATTCTATTTTTAACTCCTTAAATGATAATCAGCAAAACAAAGTAATTGACTTTGCTCTAAACTATAGTCGATCGGCAAAACAATATGTTGAAGTCACAGACCAGGAAGTTCAGGGATATGAAAGATGGATTGTAAGACATCAAATAGAATGGCACAGAAAATATGTTTTATCAATAGCATGTCTTTTATTCTATTTAATTGGAGCTCCTCTAGGTGCTATTATTAGAAAAGGTGGATTTGGTCTACCTGTTATTATTTCAGTTTTTATTTTTCTTATCTATTATATTATTTCTATCACATTTGAGAAAACTGTTAGAGAACTAGTACTTCCTCCTGAAATCGGAATGTGGATTAGTTCAGCGATATTGCTACCTATTGGAGGTTTTCTAACACTTAGAACTGCTCTCGACACAATGCGTATTAGTTCCCATTTCTATGTTAGAATTGCTAGTATTTTTAGAAGAAAACATAAAGGTAAGGAAGAAATAAAATAATTATTAGTTAATTTGCAAGGAATAAAGAGGGATACGATATGAGGATTTTGGTTTTGACAAATAAAATGCCCTACCCGCCTAAAGATGGAGGTTCAATAGCTAGTCTGGCTTTAGCAGAAGCCCTTAATGATTGTGGAAATAAAGTTGATATTTTATCAATGAATACCAGTAAACATTTTGTCGATCAAGAAGAATTACCTAAAGAGCTAACAAATAAAATTAACTTTTATACTGTACCTGTCAATACTGACATATCTTTACCTGCTTTAATTAATAATCTTGTATTTTCCAAAGAACCATATAATGCAGCAAGGTTTATTTCAGAAGATTTTAAAAATGAACTATTAACACGAATAAAGGCAGAAGACTACGATATTATTCAACTAGAAGGTCTATATCTTTGTCCATACATTGACCTTATTAAGGAAAATTCAAATTGTAAGATATCATTAAGATCTCATAATATTGAACATGAGATATGGCAGAGAGCTGCAGAAAATGAGTCAAACTTTCTGAAAAAAAGATATAAAAGAATCTTAGCAAAAAGGATAAAAAACTTTAAGCTAAGCTTTCTAAATAAATACGACTATCTCATTCCAATCACCGAAAGAGATGGGATTCAATACAACAATTTAGGAAACGAAAAGCCTATACATATCACTCCTACTGGAATTGATGAGATTAATTATGTAGTTGACAAATCCAGAGTGAGATTTCCAGGTATATTTCATATTGGTGCATTGGACTGGATTCCTAATCAAGAAGGACTCCGATGGTTTATTGAAAATATTTGGAAACCTTTCAAAAAGAAACACCCCGATTTTAGGTTTCATTTGGCAGGTAGAAATGCTCCTCCTGCGTTTGAAAAGTATTTAATGGGAACAGGTATAACATATCTTGGTGAGATCGAAGATGCAAATCAGTTTATAAATGATAACTCTATTATGATTGTACCACTACTCTCAGGCAGTGGAATGAGAATAAAGATAATTGAAGGTATGGCATTAGGAAAAACAATAATTACCACCTCAATAGGTACAGAAGGTATTAATTCAAATCATAATGAGAACATACTAATAGCTGACGATCCATATAGTTTTTATGAATGTCTTGAGAAAGTTAGTACTGATATCGAGCTTCATGAAAAAATATCAAATAATGCAATAAAGTTTGTTCACGAAAACTTTAATAATATTAAAATTGCAGATAATTTGACAAAGTTTTATTCAGACCAAAAATCAAAATGATTATTCTTCAAATAATATTGTGGTTCCTTATAGCACTTATATTTCATACATACGTGCTGTACCCACTAATATTAAGTATTTTTGGAAGTACAAAAAAGCATAATATTCCAGAAAAATCAGATTATACTCCGGATGTCTGTATTATTATGTCCCTTTTTAATGAAGAATCAGTTATTAAGGATAAAATTGAATCTATTCTTAAATCATATTATCCGATAGATAAAATAAAACTTATAATAGGTTCTGATAATAGTACAGATCAAACAAACAAAATAGTACAAGAATACGCTGACAAATATGAGTTTATCACTTTTGTCCCTTTTAGTACGCGTCAGGGCAAATCAAATGTAATAAATGCAATGATTGATAAAGCAGATGGTGATATCCTTATTTTGTCAGATGCTAATGTTATGTTTGATAATAATACTATTAAAGAAATCGTCAAACCATTTATAGATAAAAAAATAGGCCTTGTTGACACCAGAATGACAAATACAGGACTAAAAAAAGAAGGAATATCAATTCAGGAAAAGTAATATATCTCACGTGAAGTTATGATAAAACATAACGAAGGTAAGCTTTGGGGAACAATGATGGGACCATTTGGTGGTTGCTTTGCAATACGAAGAGAGTTATATAGTCCAGTCCCAATAAACTTCTTAGTCGATGATTTTTATATCTGTATGAAAGTACTGGAAAAAGGTTATAAATCTGTAAATAATGTCGATGCTATAGTTTTAGAAGATGTATCAAATAATTTATCAGATGAATTCAGAAGAAAAATTCGAATTGCAACAGGTGACTTTCAGAACTTGTGGGAATTTAAAAAATTACTATGGCCACCCTTTACCGGATTATCTTTTAGCTTTTTATCTCATAAAATTCTAAGATGGTTGACTCCATTATTTATGATTTTAAGCTATGGATTAAACCTTTTATTAGCATTTTACTACGACTTCTATCTGTATATGTTCATTGCATATAATTTTATTTACATTTTACTAATAACTGACTTTTTACTTAAAAAAATTAAAATACATAATGTATTTTTGCGTTTTATTACACATTTCATGTCAATGAACTTAGCTTTATTGATTGGTATGATAAAAGCAATGAAAGGAGTTAAAACAAATGTCTGGAAACCTACAAAACGAAACCAATAGACCACTTAACACAATTGAAGATGCCATTGAAGATATCAGAAATGGTAAAATAATTATTGTTATCGATGATTATGACAGAGAGAATGAGGGTGATTTTGTTGTATCGGCTGAAAAAATTACACCTGAGATAGTTAATTTCATGGCCAAATATGGTCGTGGATTAATTTGTACACCTCTTACAGAAAGTCGTTGCAAAGAACTGAACCTGGATTTAATGGTTGTAAAGAACACTGCACTACATGAAACACCATTTACTGTATCAGTTGACTTAAATGGCAATGGTTGTACTACAGGAATATCTGCAAGCGACAGAGCTAAAACAATTAAAGCACTTATTGATGATAATACAAAACCAGAAGATTTAGGTCGTCCGGGACATATTTTCCCATTAATGGCAAAAGAAAATGGTGTTTTAAGACGTAGTGGTCATACTGAAGCTGTTGTTGATTTAACCAGATTGGCAGGTCTTAAACCCGGTGGAGCACTTGTCGAAATAATTAATGACGATGGTACAATGGCTCGTTTACCTGAACTAATGAAAATTGCAGATAAGTTCGACCTAAAAATAATAAGTATTGAAGATTTAATCAAATACAGATTACAAAATGAGAGTCTTATTGAACAAGGTGTTCGAGTGAACTTACCTACTGAGTACGGGACTTTTCAAATGATTCCATTTTTACAAAAAAGTAACAATCTCGAACATTCTGCCCTAATTAAAGGTACCTGGGAACCAAACGAACCTGTATTGGTCAGAGTTCACTCAAGCTGTGTAACAGGCGATATATTTGGCTCATTAAAATGTGATTGTGGACACCAACTTCATGAATCAATGAAAATGGTTGAAAAAGCCGGTAAAGGTGTAATAATATACCTGAACCAAGAAGGTCGCGGTATTGGTTTAATGAATAAAATTGCAACCTATAAACTTCAGGAAGAAGGTTTAGACACTGTTGAAGCAAATCTACATTTAGGTTTTAGAGATGACGAACGTGATTATGGTGTTGGTGCTCAAATTCTACGAAGTGTTGGTGTTAAAAAAATGAAACTTATCACCAATAATCCCCGAAAACTTGCTGGATTAAAAGGTTACGGACTAGAAGTAGTAGGTTCTCAACATATAGAAATCAAACCAAACAAGTTCAATAAGTTCTATCTTGAAACGAAGAAAAACAAAATGGGGCACGAACTTGATTTAGATGATGATGAATAAACCTGATATAATTTTCATGGGGACACCTGAATTTGCAGTTTCCTCATTAAAAATATTAATAGACAATAATTATAATATCAAAGCTGTTGTAACAGCTCCTGATAAACCTGCAGGAAGAGGGAAAAAAATACGTTTTTCAGATGTGAAAAGTTTTGCACTGGAACACAATCTTAAAATTCTTCAACCTACTAACTTAAAATCAGATAGTTTTTTAGAAGAATTAGAAAACCTAAATGCTGACCTTTTTATTGTAGTTGCATTTAGAATGCTTCCTAAGGAAGTATGGAAAATGCCTAAACTTGGGACATTTAATTTACATGCTTCTCTCCTTCCCGACTATCGTGGCGCTGCACCTATTAACCATGCAATTATCAATGGCGATAAGATAACTGGTGTGACGAGTTTTTTCATTAATGAAGAAATTGATAAAGGCGAGATTATTCTTAGCAAAGAAACCAAAATATCAGATATCGACAACGCTGGATCATTACATGACAAGTTAATGATAATCGGAGCTGATTTAGTACTGGAAACCGTTAAACTAATTGAAAAAGGCAATGTAAGTATTAAAGCTCAAAATCTATTTGAAAATGTCCAACAAAGACCTGCACCAAAAATCTTTAAGGATGATTGCAAAATAAACTGGAATCGACCGGTGGAAAATATCCATAATCTAATTAGAGGATTATCTCCATACCCTGCTGCATGGACATGTCTAAATGATAAAACCAATACAAGTATAAAAATATTTGAATCTGAATTTATCAAGGAAGACCACACTGACCAATATGGAAAAATCATTACAGATAATAAAAACTATATTAAAGTTAGTGCAACAGATGGTTATGTTTCTTTAAAAGAAGTTCAAATACAGGGAAAAAAGAGAATGAAAGTAAAAGACCTTCTAAACGGTTACAAACTTGAAGAAAACTCGTTTTTTGAATAAAGCCTATAAGCTTTTCATTTTATTCCTGTATAATTCAATTGCCAAACCATCAACAAGACCTATTTTTGGAGCTACGATATAATCAACATTCCCCCATTTCATAATATTATTAAATATTTTTGCTGCAGGAACTATTACATCAGCTATGTCAGGTCTTAAAGTATATTTCTCTATTCTTTCTTCATAGCTATGCTTTTCGAGTTCTCCAACCGCATTTTTTATTTGCTGTCTTGTTATGGTATTATCTTTCTCTCCAAATAGTGTTCTAAGTTTTGATATATTGCCTCCAGAACAAATACAATTTACTTTATCAGTAGTATCTCGCACTGTTTCAAGCCAATTTTGAAGCTTTTCCCACTCATTCGACTCAACATTATCAAACAAATACTTTATTGTTCCAATTTGGAATGACTCCGAAGCAATAAACTTCTCATTTTTAAAATATGAACACTCCGTTGAACCACCCCCAACATCAATATATAGGGTGTCGTCAAACTTTTTATTTATGTATATATTATTTGCTTTACTCACAATATTAGCTTCCTCTAATCCATCAATTATTATCAAATCAATACCTGTTTCCTGATTAATAGTATTAAGGACTAATTCACTATTTTTTGCTTCCCTTAACGCAGCTGTGGCACATGCATCAAATCCTTCAGGTTTATATATATCCCTAATAAGATTATATGCTTTAAATGTTTTTATAAGCATTTCTATTTTTTCATCCGAAATAAAACCTTTCTCAAAAACATCCATACCTAACCTTAATGGAACTCTAACCAGGGCTATTTTACTTACAAATGCGATGTTATTTTTCTCAAACACATGTGATATCAGTAATCTTCCGGCATTCGAACCTATATCAACAGTAGCAAATTTCATCATCCGTTTAGACTTTTAATATATTTATAAATTACATCTTGAGTTCTTACTTTTTCTTTCCCATTTGAAATAATAATATTTCTTTCAGAAGTACTCCAATCCCTTGCTTTGACATTGTCCCTAAACTGAATATCTAATATCTCTTTCAATTCTAACTGAAGGTCTTCATCGTAAATAGGCGTCAACACTTCAATTCTTGTATCAAGATTTCGAATCATTAAATCGGATGAGCCAATATAACACTTATTTTCTCCTCTATTGCAGAACATATAAATCCTCGAATGTTCCAAGTACTTATCTACAATACCAATTGTAAGTAATTTATTATTTGGAGATATTAAACTACATGATGCTCTTGCACTAATACGGACTCTAACACCTGAATCAACAGCTTTCATTAGTTTATTAATAAAGGCTGTATCTGTCACGCTATTTATTTTAATATCTATCCATGCCTCTTTCCCTTCTTTTGCTGATTCTATCTCGTTTTCAATCAGTTTAATAAGTCTCTTTCGAGTATAAAACGGACTTACAATCAAATGATCAAAATTTATATTTTGATAGGCAGATTCAATTAGATAAAAGACTTTGCCTACCTCAAGACATATATCTTGATTTGCTGTCAACAAGCTAGTGTCACTATATAATTTTGCTGTTTTTTCGTTAAAATTCCCTGTACTTATATTTGAATAATAAAGATTCTCTCCATCATGCTTTTTTCTAATAAGAATAAGTTTGGAATGTACTTTTATACCAGGAATTGTTTTAATAATCTTGACTCCGGCTTCTTCAAGTTCATTTGACCAGTAAATATTCTGTTTCTCATCAAAACGTGCTTTTAACTCAAGAAATGCAGTAACACTTTTGCCATTATTAGCTGCATTTATCAAAGCTGATATAATCTTTGAATCTTCAGCAAGTCTGTAGAGAGTAATCTTAATTGACCTAACATCTGGATCAATTGAAGCCTCTCTTAACATATTTACAATGTAGTTAAAAGAATTATAAGGATAATGTAGTAAAATATCCTTTTCTCTTACGGAATCCAATATCAATTTACCTTTTTTAATGTCTCTGTGAGCAATACTCTTTATAGGTTTGTAAACTTTACTTTTTCCTAAAAGATTTGGAAAATTAATAAAATCTTTAGAATTATGATACCTTTCACCTTTCACCAGATATTCAGGTTTTTTAATTTTAAATACTTTAATAAGTACTTCTATCAAATCTTTAGGCATTTCTTTATCATGAATAAACCTCACAGGATTTGCTGTTTTTCGCTTCTTAATGCTATCTGCTACGATATCTATATAGCTCTTCGAAACATTTCCATAAAGTTCTATTTCGGCATCTTTTGTCATTTTTACTGTATAGGCTTTATATTCAGTATATCCGAAAACTGAAAATATATCTTCCATACAAAATCTAATAATATCATCCAATCTTATTACACACTTCCTTTTCTCGTTGTCAGGTAAAACAACAAAACGTGGTAGTTTATCTGCATGTATATTTATAAGTGCATAATCCTTTTTTCCTTTTTCCTTTCCTGATAATACAACTGCAAGATATATAGTACCATCACTAAGTCCTGATAGCTTACTTTTTTTATTTAATCGTACAGTAAATAAACCAGGTAGAATATTCTCATAGAAATACTCCTTCACAAAAGTTTGTTGCTAGTTCTTAAGAGTCTTTTCATTTAGTATATAGAGATTGTTAACCTCTAATTCCTTAAATAACTTATCTTTAATGGCCGTAAAATCTTTCTGCCTCTCCTGAATATAGTTTAATATTTCAGTACGTAAAACACTAGCTTCTTCAACTTTTTCGGGATAATTAGCTTTGTTAAACTTAATAAGCCTATTAATTGATGCAACGCGTACTCTATAAAACTCATCCAGATTATTAGAGTAAATTCCAAGAAATTTAACTCTTTCCATTAAAGGAACATCGGGGTTTGAGGCTTCCTGCAATAAGCGACTGTTAAAATGCAACCAACTTATTTCTCTGTTTATGATTTTCATTAACTAAATGTTTGATAAACAAAGTTAACTCAAGTTTTTACACCAATGTTAAATTAGCGCTAAAAATATTAAAACAAAACTAAATTTTAAACCGTTTATGACACTTTGACAGCATTCTACTATTTGCATGGTTGTTGATATAGCTAAATTATAAAAATTCGTACTAATATAAATACTATGAAAAGTTTAGAAGAAAATGTTTATGATTTAACAACCTATAAAAGTCTAAACACCGCAATTTGTTTATTTAAAAAATATGGATGGATAGTTACTCCATTACCATGGTTAATGTATAAAGCATTAAGCCCTGAAATATCTACTGAGAAACAAGTAGAAGCGGCAAAAAGCTTAATTGAAGCAGGTAAGGAAAATGGAGTGAAAAAGATGCGTATAAAACTTGGACATAAGGCAGGAATTGAATTAGGTTCTATAATGAAAAGTTTTCCTATTAAATTAAATATGGGAAATGATGGTTTTGCAGAAGTTGAAGTCGATTATACTAATTAATTGGAGCTCAATTCTTTATTAATGAATCTTGTACAAGTTTCCAGTAAACACCTTCTGCATATTTCTTATACCCTGTAGAGTTGTGATGACCGTCTTTCTTCCAATAATAATCTGATGAATTTTTACTGTTAATATTTCCGATTGTTAAAAAGTATTGTAGTAAGTCAAGGCTATTGATATCATTTTCCAAAGCAAAGTCATATAAAATATGATTATATTCAAAGCTCTCATTATTAATCTCTTTTTTCATAGGAAAAAAAACAATTAATAATTCAAATCCTTCTTTATCAGCTAGCTCTTTAAATGATATTAAACTTTCTTTTAAAATATCCACAGCATTTCCCTCTGCTTGCTGAAACTCTTTTTTTGTCATTAACAAATCATTATAACCAAATAATCGATGAACAATTAATCGAAAAAGATATTAATTTGCATACACGGGTTCCCATAAATGTTCAGAAATCGCAGGTTTCCCGGTAATAAAACGTTCAGGTCCACCTCTTGTGATAATATCTATAATCTCATAACCATAAGAAACAATAACAACATCAGGATTATACTTTAAAAGCTTATCATTAAGTAGCTTATACTCATATATAGGGTCACTACCACACACTCCGGCATTCATAAAAACAAGGTTTTCAAACCCATCAGAGTCTAACTCTTGCTCTAAAAACTTCAACCATGTAGAATCCTGATGTGTACAATCTCCTTCAGTAAATGAATTTCCTAGGGCTATTATAAGCTTTGAATTATCATTGTCTTCCATATTAGGAATTATTCCGGTTAAGCCTAATTCATTAGTAGAACGTATGTAGTCAAACTCAGCAGTTTTAAGATGGTGCTCTGAATTCTCTTTATAAGTATGATAGTCATATATACTATTCTGATAAACTACTGATTCATAGTAATTAAATCTGTTTTAAAAATAGGTGCTGCCAATGTGTAATATTCGTAAAAATAATTCAACAACAATAATTGTAAAAAACAGACTCCCCAGAATTGTCATTGTTTTTTTATGAATTTCAGGTTTCTTTTTTAATACAAGATGAAATAAACTAATAACAAGGCTAAAACTTGCAATGATAATAAATACTCCTGAATAGATTCCATGTTTCTTATATACAACTAGTCTAAATAATCCAAAAAAGAAACTTAGTCCAAAAATAACTAAGGTATATATGATTAAGCTCCTACCTCTGCGTTTATAAATATATAATGCTATTATGATTGATAATAGCGGGATTAAACTCAACAAAAGCACTAAAATATATCTAATATTTGAAAAAAAGAATTCAATTAATAAGGAAGGAAGCTCATTAATACTATATCTTTTAATTCCCAACAGATACAGCATTAAAAGGCTAACAAGTATTGCTAGTATAGACAAAATACTTATTAAAACACGCGAGTTTAACTTACTATTTTTTATCATTACTAAATAAAAAACCGGATTTTATCAAAGTTAATAAAATCCGGTTAAACAAATACTTTTTATTATCTTATTTTCCAGGACAATTTTTCTTGATATTCGCTGATATATCATTTCTTCCGTATGCTTTGTCAAAGTGCTTAGAGAATTGATCCGCCAATTCGTTTGCAGCCTTATCATATGCATCTTTACTTTTCCATGTATTTTTTGGCAGTAAAATTTCAGAAGGAACACCAGGACATGACTTAGGAATATTTAAATGAAATAAATCATCATATATAAAATCAGTATCTTCAAGCTTTCCTTCAAGAGCTGCTTCTACCATAGCTCTTGTATATTTCAGGTCAATTCTTTTACCAACTCCATATTTTCCACCAGACCAACCTGTATTAATTAGGTAAACACTGGTATTATGCTCTTCCATTTTATCTCCTAGCATTTTAGCGTAAACTCTTGGTAAAGCTGGCATAAATGGTTGTCCAAAAAAGCGCGAAAATGTTGCTTCAGGCTCCACTACTCCGGTTTCTGTACCTGCTAATTTTGAAGTATATCCCATTAAGAACCATAGCATAGCCTGAAATCTGTCTAATTTTGAAATTGGAGGTAAAACTCCTGTAGCATCTGCAGTTAAAAACAAAATAGATGATGGATGACCACATGTGCTACACGGTTTAATATTATCTAAGAAAGTTAATGGATATGATGCTCTGGAATTAGGAGTTAATCTTTCATCATCAAAGTCAAACTCTCCATCAGGGAATATCATTGCATTTTCTACAATTGCTACATGATTTAGATAATAATCAGGATGCAATACCGCACGATATATATCAGGCTCTTTTTCGGGATTTATATTAATCATTTTAGCGTAACAACCATTTTCGAAATTGGCAACACCATCTTCGCTCCAACCATGTTCATCATCACCTAATAAAGCTCTAGATGGATCTGCGGACAATGTTGTTTTACCTGTACCAGAAAGTCCTAAAATTAATGCTGTTTTACCATCTTTACCTTCATTAGCACTACAGTGTAATGGTAATATATCTTCGAATGGCAGGTAATAGTTCATAACAGTAAACATAAGCTTTTTGACACTTCCCAAATAAGCAGAGCCAATAACTATACCTACTCTACGATCTAAATCCATAACAACAATCTTATCTGTTGTTTCACCATTAGGTAAACTTCTTAATTTCCATTCATATTTTGCTTTATATAACTTATCATAAGGTAGAGCAATTAAATAAAAAGGCTTATCACTAAAACATGATTTATCAATATCTTCAGGTACCGAACGAAACATATTATCAACAAATACAGAAGTTAACGCCTTATTTGTTATAGTTTTCACAGGTAATGCGTAGTTTGAATCTGCACAGATAACACGATCATTAACATAAACTCTTGAATGTTGTCCGATAAAATTTAATGCATCTTCAAAAACAAGATCAAAGACTCTCTCCGGTAATGGTAAGTTGTTGGGAGAATTCCAGTCAATATGAATCTGACTCTCAGGTCTTTTTACAATAACTGTATCTTTAGGGCTTCTACCTGTAGAATCAGGTTCTGTCCAGGTTGCTAATGTCCCTGATTTTGAAACCATACATTCACTATTACTAACAGCATCGCCTATTAGTCTTTTTCTATCTGCATTTACAATTAGATTATTGCTCTCCTGCAACAATCCATCAATCTTTTCGTGAGTTTCTTTGAAGTTAATAGTTTCCATAAATAAGTTATGTTTTAATGCCTGCAAACATATAAAATTTCTTACAGGAAAAACCTGTTAAAGAATATAAAAACACGTTTTATGTTATATAAAATGTTTAGCATTTTTTTATTTAAAATCTGCAAAATTATTTTATTAAACTAAGTTTTATTATTTTGCGCAAAATTTGATATTTATGTTTAAAAAAGTTCCTCATACTTACGTTATAGTTTTTGCAATTGTTGTTATTTCTGCAATTTTAACCTGGATAATCCCTGCAGGAGAGTTTGACAGAACAGTTAAAAAAATGGATGATGGTAGAGAAAAAACTGTAATAGTTGAAAACTCTTATCATGCAGTTGACTCAGAACCTCAGACCTGGCAAGTTTTCTCATCAGTTTTTAATGGTTTTGTAGCACAGGCAAACATAATAATCTTTATTCTGCTTATTGGTGGAGCATTTTGGATAATGAATGCCAGTAAAGCTTTAGATGTAGGAATCCTGGCATTTATTTCAGCCACAAAAAAACTCGAAAAAGTTAAACTCCTTAATAAAATTGGCGTTGACAATATTGTCATGATAATGATAATGACCCTTTTCAGTTCTTTTGGCGCCATTTTCGGAATGAGTGAAGAAACAATTGCCTTTGTAATTATTCTTGTCCCTCTTGCAATATCTATGGGATATGATTCTATAGTTGGTGTTTCCTTAGTATATGTCGCTGCACACTTAGGTTTTGCAGGAGCAATTTTGAACCCTTTCACTATTGGAATTGCACAAGGACTATCTGACCTTCCTGTTTTCAGCGGTTGGGAATACAGACTTTTATGTTGGATAGTTATCAATGGATTAGGCTTTAGCTTTATTCTTCTATATGCCAAAAGAGTAAAAAAGAACCCTTAGAAAAGTCTCACTTTTGGAATTGATGATTATTGGAAGAAACATAAAGTAGAAAATAGTGAAGAAATAAAATATCAAACTCCTACAAGTGCTTGGATTAGCTTTATTATTACATTAGGAATTTTGGTCTTATTTTCAGCATTCTATCCGGATTCTGTTCTAAAAATTGGGAATTCTCACTTTCATTTTCCTGCTTTACCAGTAGCATCACTACTTTTTGCTGTTATATCTTTCTTCGCATTACGCAAATCTGTTCACTTCTATATATTAAATCTACTAGCATTTACAATTGTATTTTTAATTATTGGTGTAATGGGCTACGATTGGTATGTAATGGAAATCGGAGCATTATTCTTTGGAATGGGATTAGCAAGTGGAATCGCAATGAATAAATCAGCCAACGATATTACCAAACTCTTTATCGAGGGAGCTAAAGACATTTTTTCAGCAGCTTTTATAGTTGGTATCGCAGGAGGTATTATTATCATCCTAACAGATGGAAAAATTGTAGATACAATAATGTATGGCCTCTCTCAGTCAATGCAAAACGTCGGAAAAGAAACTTCTTTAGGTATTATGTACAGTATTCAAACTTTCTTAAATATAATAATTCCTTCAGGATCGGCAAAAGCAGCACTTACAATGCCTATAATGGCTCCATTCTCCGATTTAATTGGAATAGCACGTCAATCAACAGTTCTTGCTTTCCAGTTTGGAGATGGTTTTACAAATATGATCACTCCTACTTCCGGTGTGCTTATTGGATGTTTAGGAATAGCCAAAGTGCCTTATAATATTTGGTTTAAATATATTTGGAAACTAATCCTAGTATTAATAATCATTGGTTTTTTACTTATGTTACCTACATTGTATTTTAATATAAATGGATTTTAAATGAAAAAATATCTAACTTCTATATTATTATTAGTGGCTGTATTTTCATATTCGCAGGAAAATGAGATCCAAGAAGAGCAAAACTCTTATTATGAAGTTAATTTAGCTTACTCTAGACCAACAGGAGAATATAAATTTTGGCCTATAGATGAAAACAAAGGTTATGCATTATCTGGAATAAATATTAATTTAACTGCTAAAAACTATTTAAGTTCGTTTTGGGGATTCAAGTATAGTGCAAATATAATTGTAAATCCAGTTTATAAATCTTTTTATTACCGCGAAGCTAATGGCGTTACATCTACCTTAAGAATTGGAACATGGAAGAATTTGAACTTCTCATTAGGCCCGATTTTTCACACTAAAAATATAAATAATTCTACATATTTCGAGATAAGTACTCAATTGGGTATAAATAGCTTAAATAGACCTAAAGTTAACTATACAGAATACGAGAATGGACAAGTTCATTCTGCAAATACTATAAAAAATGGATTTGGTATCGGCTTTTCAATAATACCAGAAGTAGCTTTTTACACTAAACTATCCTCTGAGAAATATTTAAAAGTCTTTTTTAATTACTTTCTTGCTCCATCTTATACTGAATATAAAAGTCAATTTCTGTTTTATAAAGAATTTGAAAATGAAATGATTCCAGTTTATGTTGTCAATAGTTATGAAGAGAGTATTGTGATCTCTGCTTTTAATCTTGGAGTTGGCATCTCTTTTTAATTTTCATTAATTGATTTTTTATTGTTTTTTTAATATTTAAATTCCTTTTTCATTTTTTTTACCTATTTTTATCATTTAAGGCAAAATTTTTGCATTCTGAAGATTGAAAATTTAAAACTATGAAGATATGAAAAAGATTATTCTATTACCACTCATTTTATTTGGGATTATGCTTTTGTCATCAACTGTTATGGGACAAAAAGTCTACAGTTGTGATTACAAAAGCGATGCAGATGTTAAAGTCTACGTATCAACATACAAAAGTGATGCAGACTTAGTAGTCTATAATTGTGATTATAAAAGCGATGCAAGTGGAAATAAAGGACTATGGTATTTCTGCGATTATAAAAGTGACGCTGATAAAAAGATATATTTCTGCGACTATAAAAGTGATGCAGATATAGTAATCTACTTTTCAGATTACAAAAGCGACGCAGGATGGAAAAACTCATCAAAACAACATTTAATGTACTAATTTTAATATACAATTATGAAAAAATCAATTAAAATTCTATTAGCAAGTTCATTGCTACTATTTGTATTTGCAGGAGCAAATGCACAAAAAGTTTACTCATGTGACTCAAAGTATGACGCAGATGTTAAAGTATATGCTGCAGACAGCAAATACTATGCTGACCTAGTAGTCTACAAATGCTCTTCAAAATATGATGCTGACGGAAACGAAGGTTTATGGTATTTTGTTGATTCTAAGTATGATGCAGATAAAAAAATCTACTTCTGCGATTCAAAATATGATGCTGATGTGATAATTTACTTCGCAGATAGTAAATATGATGCAGAATGGCGTAGCAGTGATAAAAAACACTTATTCTACTAAACCCATAATGGGCAAACCGAAGAAAAGAATATTTAAAATTATATCAATTAGTATTACAGCTTTTGTTGTAATACTAATTTTTATTAATTCTATACTGAACTATTACTTAAGAAAAACTCTTGAATCCGCTTTTAATCAAGAACTTAACGCTATAACAGAAATAGATCATGTTAGAATAAATTTCTTTACTTCCAGAATCAAAATTTATGGTTTTACAATTATTGGAAAGGAAGAATTTAAATCAGATACCCTACTACACTCTGAAAAATCATCAATAAAACTTAAGAACTTTATCAAAGAAGATAATCTGATTATTATTGATGAGTTTATACTTGTAGATCCAAAAGTAAATATCATCAATTCTGAATATGGCACCAATAATTGGGAGTCTGCATTGAAGAAAGTTAGCAGTAATGACTCAATAACAGAAGATACTGATTTCAAATTATTTGTAAACCACTTTATTATTGAAAATGGAGAATTAACCCAATTAGATGAAGCTACATTAAAAGAACAATCTTTAAGATCTCTCAACATAGATGTTTTATCAGAACGAAATGAGCAAGGCTTTACTTCTGACTATAAAATTAGTTTATTTACTGAAAATGAATACATTACAGATAGTTTAAAATCCACAGGTGTATTTAGTTATATCGAAAACACATATACACTACAGTCAAATTTCATATTAGGTAATAATCAATTTGATTTTAATGGTAGTTATACTCCTGACACAATTTCTCCTGATAGCTTTGAAGCAAATCTTGTTTTTGACTTTAACAAAACTGAAAATAACAGTGGCTTATTAGATGTTAAGATTTCAGGGCAATCATTTGAGATAGACTCAATAAACTCTTCCCTCACTGTGGATATACTAGCAAATCAAGTTAATATCTCAAACTCTTTTAATGAAAACTATTACTTTAATGGTAATATAGAACTTTCTTACTCACCTGATGTAGAGCAATACTTCGGTTTTAAATCAGAAAATATTGAAATAATCTCTATGGGTGATACGATTTCTGGTTCATTTGACATTAGGGCTAATGATAAACAGATCTTTGCTAAGTCAAATATATATTCATCTGACAGCCTTACATTTAGAAATAATAAGATTAAAACCTGCTTATACTTTAGTTCTAACCTCAATGGTATTATTTCAAAAGAAACACAAGAAATGCCAGGAGATTTTAGACTTAGCATTAATTCAAAATCATTAACAGATTATAATAATGATATGTGGTACCTTGCAGTAACACTAAATGAGTCAAAGTTCAATCTTGGAATTAATTATTGCACAGAGCACATCACTGGAGTTACAAACATTTTAATTGCAGACCCTCAATCCTATTTAAATAAATCAATATTAGAGATCGAAGTAAATTCAGATATTAAATACTTAGGTTTTGGAAACTCGACATCATTATCCCCAAGTATAAATGCAAATCTAGACTCAAATAATAGCTCATTTAAATTTCCAAAATATTTTTGTTTTACATTTAACACAAAAATTGATTCTATTAGTAACGGAATTACAGATTTATACTCACAATTTGTATTTTATCCGGATGAAATAGGACTTAGAAATATCAGCATGAATATTGCTAATGGTGAAATATCTGGAGATTTTATGCTGATTAATGAAAATTCTGAAATTAATTTCTCAAACAATCTTGAAGTCAATGATTTTGATTTGGCAGCCCTTTTTGGAGATGGGGAACAAATTAGCGGAATTATTAACCTTACAAGTAATAACCAATTATTTTCAATTCAGGATACCGTGCCTAATAACAGCAATTCAGGTGTAAATCAAATCACAATTAAGCATTTCAAATACAAGACTGGACTCTTTAGAGAATACGAAATTGATGAAGACTATTTTAAGTCTGACTCAATAAGCCTTACTCTTAAAGTTAATGCGGACAGTATTGAACTATTACCATCTGAATTTACTCTCAATAATGCATTAGTAAAAACTAATGGAAAAATGAATTTAAGAAATGCCGATATAAACACTAATCTACTCATTGACATCCCAGACTCTTACTTTGGTGCGGAAACAAAACTATTATTAGATTTAATATCAAAAGACTTACAAGAAAAATATCCACAAAGAGGTCACAAAAACAGATTACTCTACCTTTTAGAAATTACAGGTAATATTAAAGATCCCGATTTTACCTTATATTCAGATTAGTTCATCTGCCCTGCTAATATTGATGATGCGTGTATTTTATTAAATGCATAATCAATTACTTTCAAGGTATCATTATGCTCGCTGCAATTAACTTTTATCCAACCATACTTATAAATAGAGCCATCAACAATTCTAAATGCTAAAAACTTATCACCTTGTCCATTAAAGTTACCGGCATTTTGAAAAGTTCCTAAAACAATGGTCTGAGTAGTCCAGTTACCATCAGAGCCTATTTGTTCATTAGCATCAAGAGCATCTGCATACTGATATGTAGAATTATCTAGAAACTCAACGGTATATGAATGAGCTCGTATCGCAAGCGAATAAAAACTTTCCGGAAAATCATCATTATATGGTTTAAGGTCTATTATTTCAAATGCAATATCCGGATTTGTATTCTTGTCCAAATCATAACGCAAGTATCCTGTACTTACAAGTTCTGCATCTATTAAGCCCGAAATTATACTATCTATATGTAATGATTCAGGACTGTCATCCAATGCTAAATCTAATGTATCCATTATAAAAACATGTTGTTTATCAACAGATTTATACATTATATCTACTTCGTCATCGGGATTCTCATTACAAGCACTAAACACTATGAGTGAAAAAACTAATAATATTAAAACATAAATACTTTTCTTCATAATTTGATTAATTTAAATTTGTTATTGTAAATATATAATAAATTATTACTTAGCTTAGGTTTGATAGGTTTTTTTTATGATATTTGTAATTGTAATTCATTCCTGATAACAATGAAAAGAACCGGAGCGATAAGCATTAAAGATTTAGTTCAGCAGGCTATCGATGAAAATAAGCTCAATGATGGTCTTGATAAAGTAAGAGTTAAATCTTTATGGAAGGAAGTCTGTGGAACATACGTAGCAAATGCGACAACAGATATTCAGATAAACTCTTCAAGGCTTTTTGTAAGTGTAAATTCTTCTATTATTCGCAGCGAATTATTATTAATCAGATCAGAGCTAGTAAAAAGATTAAATAAGAATCTTGGTAGAGAATTTATTAAGGAAATTATCATTCGATAATGTATATTCTAGGAATTTCAGCATATTATCACGATTCAGCCGCATGTCTTATTTATAATGATGAGATTATTGCAGCAGCTCAAGAAGAGAGATTTACCCGAAAAAAACACGATTCTTCATTTCCTGTAAACGCAGTGAAGTACTGCCTAGACGAAGCTGGATTAAATATTGATAATCTTGAAGCAATTGTTTATTATGAGAAGCCATTCCTAAAATTTGAAAGATTGATGGAGTCCTTCTATTATTTCTCACCTAAAGGAGTTGTTCCTTTTGTAAAATCAATACCAGTTTGGGTTCAGGAAAAACTCTTTATTAAAGATCAAATTCTAAAATCTTTAAAAAAAGTTGGAGATTACACAAGATATGAAATCAAAATAAGATTTTCAGAACATCACCTCTCGCATGCTGCATCATCATTTTACACTTCGGGGTATGAATCTGCTGCAGTATTGACAATTGATGGTATGGGTGAATGGGCTTCAGCATCAATTTCAAAAGCTGATAAAGATGGTATCACAATAATTAAAGAATTACACTACCCAAATTCGCTTGTATTACTATATTCAGCATTTACATACTTTCTTGGATTTGTTGTAAACAGTGGAGAATATAAACTTATGGGGCTTGCACCATATGGCAATCATGAATCAAAGGAAGTAAACCAGTATATTGAAATTATTAAATCGAAATTAGTTGACATTGCTGATGATGGCAGTATTTTACTTAATATGAAGTATTTTGGTTTTGCAACAAGCTTAAGAATGGTAAAATCTGCTAAATGGGAAAAACTTTTCGGTTTTAAAAGACGTAAACCATCTGATCCAATAAACCAAGAACATAGTAATCTTGCCTTAGCAATTCAAATTGTTACTGAAGAGATTGTTCTAAAAATGGCCTCTGAAGCTAAAAAGCTTACAAATGAAGACAATCTATGTCTTGCCGGGGGTGTTTCTTTAAATTGTGTTGCCAACGGAAAACTACTGAATCAAGGAATATTCAGCAATATATATATTCAGCCTGCATCAGGTGATGCAGGTGGTGCTGTTGGTGCTGCTCTAGCTTTTGCTCATATTGATAAAAAGATTAAATATCGCCCATCATCAAAGGATAAAATGAAGGGGGCATATCTAGGTCCCGAGTTTTCCAAAAATGATATTTTAAAAATTGCCAGAAAATATAATGCTAAATACTATACTTATGATACAGAAGAGTTATATACTAAAGTTGCAAAACATATAGCTGATGATAATGTTGTAGGTTGGTACCAAGGTCGAATGGAATTTGGTCCCAGAGCACTTGGGAATAGAAGCATATTAGCGGATGCTAGGAATCCTGAAACTCAAAAAAAACTCAACCTGAAGATCAAATATCGCGAGGGATTCAGACCCTTTGCTCCTTCAGTACTTGAGGAAGACAATAATACTTACTTTCAACTAAATGCCCCCTCTCCTTATATGCTTTTAGTAGCAGACGTCCAAAAAGATATAAGAAAGCAACTACCTGATAATTATGAATCTCTTGATTTAATGGACAAGCTTTATACTCAGAGGTCTATAGTTCCGGCTATTACTCATTGTGATTTCTCAGCAAGGATTCAAACAGTGAATAAAGAAACAAATCCAAAATACCATAAATTGATATCAGAATTCAAAAAACTAAGCAACACAGGTCTTATCGTAAATACTAGTTTTAATGTTCGTGGAGAACCAATAGTTTGTACACCTGATGATGCCTACCGTTGTTTTATGAATACAGAAATGGATATTCTTGTTATGGATAATCTGGTATTACACAAACAAGATCAACATATCAACCAAACTAAGTTTCAACAGAATTTTAAACCAGATTAAGATGGAATTTATTAGAGACATATTAGGCTTTTTAAAAGAACGGCGCAAATACTGGCTGATTCCAATGATTATTGTATTATTGCTAATTGGAGCTCTAATAGTATTTGGAGGATCAAGCAGCGTTGCACCATTTGTATATACATTGTTTTAATGATTAAAGATAGAAAAAGACATATTACGGATTGCCTTGTAATCACAGGAGGTTTAGTCATTATAGGTTTTCTGAAGGACCTGCAAATTCTTTATTATATTGCAGCCGTAATAGCTATTTCATCTGCTCTAATTCCATTTGTTGCAAAAATAATATCATATTTATGGCAAGGCCTTGGAAAAGCACTTGGTTTTGTAGTAAGTAAAATACTATTAAGTGCTATTTTTTATCTTTTTTTGTTTCCAATTTCATTATTACAGAAACTTTTTAGTAGAAAAAAGAGTATAATAACAAAACGAAACCATACATACTGGATTAAAAAAGAGAAAAAAGAAATAGATTTTAGTAAACCCTGGTAAGCTGAAAAAGAAATATAAACATCTTGGAATTGCCGCCATTATAATTTATACAATTTTGCTTATTATTCATGTGGCGTTGCTCTTTCTGGGTAGATCGTGGTTTTTATCCACACTTGTCTTCTACCCGGTTATTGGAATTGCTATACACTATCTCATCAAGATTATTCGTAGAAGAAATCTATCCAAACAAAATTTAAAAAACATTAAATACTGTATTATCACTATTGTTGGCTTTATACTTATTATTGATATGAGTCTAAGAGTCTTTGCTGAAAAATACCAATCATATAGTGAAAAGAATTATGGTTTATTTTATATTTCACCCTACACTAATGGATATGACTTATTAAAGAACAAATTATGGAATACAAATACCGGTTTTGAACACTGTCATAAAAAAAACAGCAATTATATATTTCAAACAAAAGACTTCTCATATACTCATAAATATAACGAATTGGGTATCAGAGAAAAGTCTGAATTAGTTGAACTTATCAAAGATAAAACTACAATACTAACCATCTGTGACTCTTTTACAGAAGGTGTTGGCACACATCAGGACTCTACTTGGCAGATTTTATTACAGAAAAGACTTAATGACAGCTCTCAAAATAATTATTATGTAATTAATGCAGGAATCTCAGGTCATGACCCTGAAATGTCAATTGAATTATATACTCAATTAGACAGTATATTACATCCTGACAATTTGATGCTAAGTATAAGTGAAAACGATATGTTGGATCTAATTAATAGAAGAAACTGCAAAAAAACAAATAGCTATCTTATAAAAAAACAACCCTTAGGTTACTATTTTTACTCATGGAGTTATATTTTTAGAGCTGTTAGCCATGTATTTTATGACTACCCAGAGTTTTTTATGAATAAAGATGAATTAAATGAACTCGAAATTGAAGCATGTACTAAAATATATAATCAAATACTTGCTTTACAACAAAAAGCAAATGATAAAAACACTAATTTATATATTATAACTTTTCCCGATTTTCATGCCTGTCAAAACTATGATTACCAGTCTAATGCATACAAAGATTTAATAAATAAACTAAAGAATAATGAAGATATTATTCTAATTGATATTCTTGATTTCTATCAAAATAATCAAAATGCCTTTATTATCCCAATCACCTATCTTTACTGGCCTATAGATGGCCATATGACTCCTTTAGGTTACCGAATGTGGTCAGAAATTGTTTTTACAGGTCTATTAGAAAACAATTTTTTATAGTTTTGCAGCACTTAAAAGAACTGTTTAATGAAGAAACCAGATATTTTAATAATATATACCGGTGGAACAATTGGTATGATTAAAGATGATAATGGCACACTACTCCCATTTACATTTGAAAACCTGCAAAATTATATTCCATTATTAAAGAGCTTTCCGGCAGAAATAGATTCATACAGCTTTGAAAACCTGATAGATTCGTCCGATGCAAATACGGAATTCTGGAAAGAACTCAGTAATGTAATAGTTGAAAATTATGACAAGTATGATGGTTTTGTTATTCTTCATGGATCAGACACAATGGCATATACCGCATCTGCACTAAGCTTTATGCTAGAGAATTTAACAAAACCTGTGATTTTAACAGGTTCACAACTCCCACTAGGCTTATTAAGAACAGACGGACGCGAAAATATAATTTCTGCAATTGAACTTGCTTGCATTCAAAAAAAACAATAAACCTTTAATTCAGGAAGTTTGCATTTACTTTGAAGATAATTTATACCGTGGTAACAGAACTACTAAAATAAGTGCTGAGAACTTCGATGCATTTCGTTCTCCAAATTACCCACTATTAGCACATGTCGGTACAGAAATAAACATTGAATAAGATAAATTATACAGAACAAAAATTGATTTCCTTATTCACCGTGATAAACTTTGCAATGATATAGCAATTATAAAGCTATTCCCGGGTATACAAGCACAAGTAATTAAAGCAATTACTGAAATTCCAAATCTTAAAGGCATAGTTTTAGAAACCTACGGTTCCGGTAATGCTCCATCTGCAGATGAAATTATCAGCATATTTGATAAGGCCATAAAAAATGATATTATTATTTTAAATATAAGTCAATGTACAGTTGGTCACGTTCAACAAGGCAAATACGCGACAAGTAAAAAACTTAAAGAAATCGGAGTTATTAGCGGAGACGATATGACAACAGAAGCTGCAGTAGCAAAACTAATGTACCTTCTTGCTCAGGACTACTCATTAAAGGAAGTAAGGAAGCTACTAACAATTAGTATTCGTGGTGAACTAGCATAAAAAAAGCTCCTAGTTAGGAGCTTTTCATTTATATATGAAGTGATTATTATTCTGTTAGTGCGTCAAGTTCTGCTTTAATTTTTTCGTACTCTTCCATTCTTTGAAGTCTGTAATAGATGGTACGCAATGTACCTAAAACGTTTACGTTTTTAGGTTGCTGAGCATAAGCTTTTTCAAGATATGGTAATGATTTCTCAAAATAACCGTTAGATATTTGCTTAAACTCATCTAGCTTTTGGAACTCAGTAATTGGGATATTCTTATCTGCCCAATCTAAAGTATCAACAGCTGTATTGTAATAGAACGCACCCAAACTATAGTTTGCATCGAAGTTCTCAGGTTGCAATTCAATAGCTTTTTCATACTCAGTTTGAGCTTCAAGCTTACGCCCTAATTCCTCAAGAAGAGTTCCTTTAATTACATAAAACTGTGCATCATCAGGATTTTGGTCAATAGCCATTGTTATATATTCAAATGCTTTTTCATTCTCACCTGTATTAACATAATAGTTGAAAGTTTCAATAACCAAAGCATAGTTATTTTCAGGGAACTTCTCAATACCATTTTCAAGAGTTTCAAGCATTTTAACAGTATCACCAGTAAATTTATATGCAGTTGCCTGATTTAAATAAATACCCACTCTATCTTCATCATTGGCACCATAATTCAATTGTATCAAAACATCGTTCAATTGAATTGCTTCTTCGAACTTCTCTGCTTTAATTGCAGCTAATGAAGCGAAATAATATAACTGAGTGTCAACTTTAAATGCAAGAGTTGAAATTTGCACAGCTTTTTCAAAATTCCCATAAGCAGTTTCAAAGTCCCCACCCTGGTATGCAGTTACACCCTGATTGATAAATGCATTTGATAGAGCAGGAAACCTATTCATTAATATATCATATAGAGCTTCAGAATCTTCATAATTTCTTTCATCATTTTCATTCAAGATTTTTGCAAACTCCATCAATCCAAGTTCACTCTCAAAGTCTATATTTCTATGCTCTTCGCTTACAAAGTTTAACTTTATAGCTTTCATATAAGCATTAAAAGAGATATCAAAACAATCATCACATAATTATCTATATTTTGGTTTTTCTGAAATACCTAATTCTTGATAAATCTGACCTTTAAAATAATATGTTTTGTACCAGTCTTTAGTATCATCATGTATTTCAGCTTTGTCGATAGATTTTTTTGCATCATCTAAAAATCCATCTTTGAGATAACTCCATGCGCTTGTAACATTTCTTTTCTGTCCAAAAACAGCTACACTTAACATTGCGAGAACAATAAATACACTTAATTTTTTCATAATAATTATCTTTTAGTTTAATTACAATTCAAATATACAAATACTTTGCCAATCAAAAAATTCTATTCTGATTCCTTGCTTTCAGAAGATTCCTGGTCTGGTTTTTCCTCTACATTAATCTCCTCATTATCAGTATCTGTTAATTCTTCTTTATCTTCGAGAGCTCCATTTTCAATTTTTGCAACTGAAGCAATAGAATCATCATCTTTTAAGTTTATTAATCTTACACCCTGAGTTGCGCGACCCATAACTCTTAAATCTTCTACTGCTAAACGAATAGTAATACCTGACTTATTAATAATCATTAAATGGTCATTATCTGTAACAGCAGAGATATCAATTAATTTACCTGTTTTCTCAGTAACATTAATGGTTTTAACACCTTTGCCACCTCTATTCGTAATACGATAATCATCAATACTTGACCTCTTACCGTAACCATTTTCTGAAACGACAAGAATTTCCTGATTCTCTTTAACGATAATCATACCGATTACCTGATCTCCTTTTTCAAGAGTAATACCTTTAACTCCGGTTGCTGTACTACCAATTGGTCTAACTGCATCATGTACAAAACGTATAACCTTACCATTTCTTGCTCCAATCATAACATTTGCTACCGGCTCGTCAGGTTTGTCCTCAATTATATTCGCAGTTAGCAATAAATCTCCTTCTCTTACATTAATCGCATTAACACCATTTTTACGAGGACGAGAATATTCGCGTAATCTTGTCTTTTTAAATACTCCGTTTTGAGTACACATTACAATATATGAGTTATCTAAGTATTCTTCATCTTTTAATGAAATAACATTCATATATGCTCTAACTTCGTCATCTGGCTCAATATTAATAAGATTCTGCATTGCTCTTCCTTTTGATGCACGAGAACCTTCAGGTATTTCATAAACTTTAAGCCAGAAACACTTACCATTCTTAGTGAACAATAAAAGAGTATTATGCATTGTTGCAACAAACATATGCTCAATAAAATCTTCCTCACGAGTTGTTGAGCCTTTAGAACCTACTCCACCTCTATTCTGTGCCCTAAACTCAGTTAGTGCAGTTCTTTTAATATAACCTAAGTGAGAAATTGTAATTACAACTTCTTCATCTGCATAGAAATCTTCAGGATTAAGATCTTCGGAAGCATAAATTATATCCGTTTTCCTTTCATCACCATATTTCTCTTTTATTGCAATCATTTCATCTTTAATGATTTGCATACGAAGGTCTAAATTTCCAAGTATCTCATTTAAATATTTAATTCTGTCAATCAAATCCTGATACTAACTTCTTAGTTTATCCTGCTCCAATCCTGTTAATTGTCTTAATCTCATATCGACAATTGCTCTGGATTGAATATCAGAAAGTTCGAAACGCTCCATCAAGCGTTCACGAGCAACATCTGGACTTGGAGATTTTTTTATTATCTCAATAACTTCATCAATATTATCACTCGCAATAATTAAACCTTCTAATATATGTGCTCTTTCTTCTGCTTTTCTAAGTTCATACTTTGTTCTACGAACCACTACCTCGTGACGATGCTCCACAAAATTGCTTATCAATCCCTTTAGATTCAATAATTCAGGACGACCTTTAACAAGAGCAATATTATTTATGCTAAAAGATGACTGCATTGCAGTAAATTTGTACAATTTGTTAAGGACAACATTTGCAACAGCATCTCTCTTAAGGTCTATAACAATTCTCATACCTTTACGGTCTGATTCATCGTTGATATTTGAGATTCCATCAATTCGTTTTTCATTAATAAGGTCAGCTATTTTAATAATAAGTTCTGCCTTATTAACCATATAAGGAATTTCAGTGACAATAATTTTTTCTCTTCCATTATTATCTACCTCAATGTCAGTTTTTGCTCTGATTACAACTCTTCCCCTACCAGTTTCGTAGGCTTCTCTAACACCATCAATACCATATATAATTCCTCCTGTAGGAAAATCAGGTGCCTGAACTATTTCAGAAAGCTCACTTATTTCAACATCTTTATCATCAATATAAGCAATAATAGCATCAACTGTTTGAGTCAAATTGTGAGGAGCCATATTTGTTGCCATACCTACTGCAATACCACTTGCTCCATTTAGAAGTAAGTTTGGTAATTTTGTTGGCATAACAGATGGTTCCTCAAGAGTATCATCAAAATTAAGGTTAAAATCTACGGTTTCTTTATCTATATCAACCAATAATTCATCAGCTATTTTTGCCATTCTTGCTTCGGTATAACGCATAGCAGCTGGGCTATCTCCATCAACAGAACCAAAGTTACCTTGTCCGTCAACCAAAGTATACCTCAATGACCATTCCTGTGCCATACGAACCATTGCCATATAAACACTGGAGTCACCGTGAGGGTGATACTTCCCCAATACTTCACCAACTATTCTCGCTGATTTCTTATATGATTTACTCGACGAAACACCCAATTCGGACATTCCATATAATATTCTCCTCTGAACTGGCTTTAGTCCATCTCTCACATCAGGTAAAGCCCTTGAAACAATAACAGACATTGAATAATCAATGTATGCCGATTTCATTTCATCCTCAATGTTAATTTCAAGTATTCTTGAATCTTTTACCTCTTCCGACATATCTTATTTATTTTAAATCGTATTAGTCTATTTATCAAATACTTATGTTTTCACACAAAAGTTTACTAAGATAAGTTTTTAATTTTTCTTTCTTATATATATATAAGGTAACTTTTCAACAAAAATTGTTTATAAATATTATGCTTTTTTATAGTGTATGTAAAACGAACTTTAAGGCAATTTATTTGTTTTATAAACGAGAAAATTTAGTAATTTTGTAAAATAATAATTAAAAATAGAAGAAACTGAAGAGTTTATTAGCAAATAAATTATGAAAAGACAATTTTCACAATCACTTCTTGATGTAATAATGTACAGTAAAGAAGAAGCTATTCGTCTTGGAAACAACTATCTGGGACCGGAGCACCTTTTTCTTGGTATTTTAAGAAACAACTCATGCGAAGCAGTTGATATTTTAAACGAACTTGATGTTAGCATTAGTGAACTTCGTAAAAAAATTGAAACTCATATCCGCAATATTGACAATGAGCTTACAATGGATGATATGGACAAAGTAGTACCTACAAAAACTACTGAGAGAATACAAAAGTTTATGTATTCCGAAGCTATATCTTTAAATAGTGAAGAAATCAATACAGGTCACTTACTATTAGCGATATTGAAGGTTCCTTCAAGGTTTTCACAGCTTCTTGATGAATTTAATATTGAATACGATATGGTGAAAATGTCAATGGAAATGGATTCTTTTACTGGTTCTATTGATTCTGACGACGATGATGACGATAATGATATGGATAACCCATCCTATGGCTCATCTTCATCTGACCCAGGTTCAAGTCGAAGACAAGCAACAAAAACCAAATCAGATACACCTGTACTGGACAGTTTTGTAGTAGATTTAACTAAAGCTGTTGAAGAAGGTAAGCTTGACCCTATTGTTGGAAGGGATACTGAAATTGAAAGAATATCACAAATTCTGTCAAGGCGTAAAAAGAATAATCCTGTTCTTATTGGAGAACCTGGAGTTGGAAAATCAGCAATCGTCGAAGGACTGGCAGCCAGAATAGTTGATAAAAAAGTCTCTCACCTACTTTTTGATAAGAGAGTTATTACTTTGGACATGGCTTCTATTGTAGCAGGAACAAAGTATAGAGGTCAATTTGAAGAAAGAATGAAAGCTATTATTGATGAATTAGTAAAATCAACTGATATTATTCTTTTTATTGATGAAATACACACTATTGTTGGAGCAGGAGGCACAACAGGATCATTGGATGCTGCAAACATGTTAAAACCAGCTCTTGCACTAGGTGAAATTCAATGTATAGGAGCAACAACTCTTGATGAATATCGTCAAAATATTGAAAAAGACGGTGCATTAGAAAGGCGTTTCCAAAAAGTAATGGTTGAAGCTACTTCACCTGATGAAACCGTCCAAATTCTTCAAAAGATTAAAGAAAAGTATGAAGACCATCATAAAGTTAGTTTTACAGACGAGGCTCTTGAGGCTTGTGTAAAATTAACAATGCGTTATGTTTCTGACAGAGCTCTTCCAGATAAAGCTATCGATGCTCTAGACGAAGCTGGTTCCAGAGTTAATATATCTACAGCTTCTGTTCCAAACAAAATTATAAAACTAGAAGAAGAATTACAGAACGCCCGTGAAATGAAACTCAAGGCAGTGAAAGATCAGCAATTTGAAAAAGCTGCATCTATGCGGGATAAAGAAAGAGAAATAGAAAACGCAATTGAGTTGGCAAAAGACCAATGGATAAAAGAAATCAGCGAAAAACGAGAAATTGTTGATGAAGAGAATATTGCTGAAGTCGTTGCTATGATGACAGGTGTTCCTGTAAGAAGAATTGCACAATCAGAAGGTAACAGACTATTGCAAATGGATAAAGAAATGGCTAGCAGTGTTGTTGGTCAGGACGAAGCAATTAAAAAAGTCGTTCAAGCTATTCAAAGAAACAGAGCAGGATTAAAAGATCCTAACAAACCAATTGGAACATTTATTTTCTTAGGCCCTACAGGTGTTGGGAAAACTCAACTTGCAAAAGTTCTTGCAAAATATTTATTTGATAGCGAAGATGCTCTAATCAGAATTGACATGAGCGAATATATGGAAAAATTCTCCGTATCTCGCCTTGTTGGAGCTCCTCCAGGATATGTAGGCTATGAAGAAGGTGGTCAGTTAACAGAAAAAGTTAGGCGTAAGCCCTACTCTGTTGTACTTCTTGATGAAATAGAAAAAGCTCATCCTGATGTTTTCCATATTTTACTTCAAGTGCTAGATGAAGGAAGATTAACTGACAGTATTGGCAGACGCATTGATTTCAGAAATACAATTCTTATCTTAACATCAAATATTGGAACACGCCAATTAGCAGAATATGGCAAAGGCATCGGATTTGACACTTCTGCCCGCAAATCAAATATTGAATCTCATGCAAAAGGAATTATCGAAAATGCACTTAAAAAAGCTTTTGCTCCAGAATTCCTAAATCGTATTGATGATGTTATATTGTTCAATTCATTAAGCAAGGAAGATATCTTCAAGATTATTGATATTGAATTACACGGATTATACAACAGAGTTAAAGAACTTGGATATAATCTTAAACTTAGCCCGGCAGCTAAAAACTATATTGCAGAAAAAGGATTTGACCCAAAATTTGGTGCCAGACCTTTAAAACGTGCTCTTCAGAAATATGTTGAAGATGCTATGGCAGAGACAATTATCAAAGCTGAAATTAAGGAAGGTGATACAATAAGTGTTGGTTTCAATAATAAACAAGGTATCACAATTAAGATTTCAAAGACTAAGAAAAAGAAATAGACTTAGTTTTAACACTTTTACATATAAAGAAGATATTAACAATGTTAATATCTTTTTTTGTTATAACCCGCCTTTTATATAATAATAACTAGCATTTAATGTTATTATTTATTAAGTTTGTAACTGGCGTATTCAATAAAAAATCGATTACTATGAAAAAAGCATGACTTTCTTAATCAAAACTATATATGATTAAAAAAGTTTATGTCAGAGCAGAGTATTTACCCCGATATTTAACTGGATGCTCAAATTATAATGTAAATTATTATTAACTTCAAAACTATAAACGGATGAAAGGAGTAAAAACACTTTATTGGGTAGCGGGAGCTGCTTTTATTGCTACTATTGTGATTGTTATTATCAGTATGTTTAATTCTGATAAAGAATTCAAAGTATCAAATCCGGCTTTATTTAAAGACCATATTAAGGCATATACAAGCGATGTTATTTCTAAAAATGATGTTATTGCAGTGCAATTCACAGATCAGTTTATGAAATCTGTAGAAGACCAAAAAACCTCAGTAATCAAAGTATATCCAAAGGTAAAAGGAACAGTAAGTTGGAAAGAAGACAATATACTTGAATTTAAACCCGATGCACCATTAGCTTCCGGCACAGAGTATCATGTTGTTGTAGATCTTGAAAAGCTTTCAGATAATGTAAATGAAGAAACCGAAGAGTTTATATTCAGAGTTCATACAAAACACCAAATAATGAACATGTCGATCGACCAAGTTATCACAACCGACCGAAAAGATTTTAAAAAACAAGACGTTATTTGCAAAATAAATTTAAATGATTGAGAATCTCTGAAAAACATTAAAAAGTGTATTACTGCTGAACTAGATGGTGAAGATTTAGACTTCGAACTTTAAGAAGAAACTAATAATGAATACATAATGACTATTTCTGATATTACCAGAACTAATCATGAACAAACCCTTGAAGTTAGTTACGATGGCTCTCCTATTGAATCGAAAAGTGATGGTGATATTGAACTTGAAATACCACCTCTAAATACATTTAAAGTCGTTGATATTCAGGTTAAACAATTTCCTGAACAATATGTGAATATAATTTTCTCCGATCCAATAAAAGAGGATCAATTGTTAGATGGTATTATTAGTCTCGACGATGTGGAAAATATTAAATACATCATTGTTGATAATAATGTTAAAGTGATTCCACCTGAAAGACTTGAAGAAAGCTACGAAATAAAAATCAGAAAAAGTATTAAGAACATTAATGGAACAATGCTTAGCAAAAGTAAATCCCGTAATATTAGTTTTATTATGAGAAAACCGGAACTTGTTGCATCAGAAAATGGTGTAATTCTTCCGGGATGTACTGAGGGACAAGTAATTGAGTTTCAGGCTGTAAATATTCGCGCTGTTGATGTACGAGTATTACAGATTTACGAGGATAACGTATTACAATTTCTACAAGAAAACAGCCTTAACGGTTCGTATGAACTAAATAGAGTTGCAAAAGTTATAAAAACAAAAACAATTAGTCTCGAACAAACAGATGTAGAAGACTTTGGTGTATGGAACACCTTCTATCTTGATTTAACAGATATTATTGAACCTTCACCAGGAGCCATTTACAGAGTAGAAATAGGCTTTAGAAAAGACAATTGTATTTATCCATGTAACTAATCAGATGAAGTTGTTTCTATCGAAGATGATAGCAATCTTACAGAAATTGTAGATGACGATGAATGGTCATGGTTTACAGATTATACATACTACGATTATAGTAGCAGCTCATCATATTATTATGAAGATGAATATTACTATGATGAGTATTATTATGATGACTACTATTATGATGACTATTATTACTCAGGGAATAGCTACAATAGCTATGACGATCCTTGTAATTCTAACTATTATGGATATCGTCGTGCCATTAAATTCAATATATTGGCATCTAACATTGGATTGATTGCTAAAAAAGGCAAAGACAATATTGTTTACGCTTTTGCCACAGATATTAACAGTGCTGAATGTATAAAAGGTGCTGAGATTACTTTATACAATTATCAGCAACAAATAATTGGTTCAGCAAGTACAGATATCGATGGTAAGGCTGTTATAGAAGTTCCTAAGAACGAAACTCCTTACTTTATGGTAGCAAACTACCAAAATAATAAATCCTACCTAAAAATGGAAGAATATGGCTCTCTGTCAACTAGTGAGTTTGATGTATCTGGTGCATATATGCAGGATGGAACCAAAGCATTTATTTATACCGAACGTGGTGTATGGCGTCCGGGGGACTCAATATATGTAGGATTTATTATAAATGAACTTATCGACCCTGTACCAGTTGGACACCCAATAGTTTTTGAAGTAACAAATCCTCGTAACCAGGAGGTTTACCGAGAGGTTCAAAAGAAAAATGAAAAGGGTTTCCATGTCTTTAAGTTTAAAACAGAGCCTTCTGATCCTACAGGTTACTATTACGCCAAGTTTACTGTTGGTGGTAAAGTCTTCTCCAAATCTTTAATGGTTGAAACTATCAGGCCAAATAGATTAAATGTAGATTTAGAACTTGACAAAGATTATCTTGCCGGAGATGGATCAGTTAATGCACTTGTTACAGCCAGATGGCTGCACGGTGCTGCAGCTGCAGATCTTGACGCAGATGTTACAATGACTCTTAATAGAACCTATTCTCCATTTGAAAACTACGAAGATTATAATTTCTACAATCAAGTTAGCTCATTTGATTTTAATACTATTACTCTATTTACAGGCAATACAGATGTGAATGGAGAGATTAAAACTAATGTAGTATTTGACAAACTAAGTAAAGCTCCAGGAGTACTCACCGCAACTTTAACAACTAAAGTCTACGAAAAAGGTGGAAACTTCAGTATAGGAGAAAAGAATGTTGACTACTATCCTTACAAAACCTTTATTGGTATTGCAATGAAAGAGAGAGATGAGTATTCTTATTCATACCCACTGGACGAAGATCTTACACTTGAGATTGTTGCTCTAGATCGTGATCAAAAACTATCAGGCGAAAATAGAGAACTTGAAGTTTCTCTGTATATGATGGAGTACTCATGGTGGTATGATTATCAATATGATGGCGCTGATTATATCTCTGCGAACTATAATAATGCAATTGAAAGAACTACCGTTGAATGTAAAAATGGTAAAGCTTCGACAGAGCTAAATTTCGATGAAAGTGGTGATTATTTAATAGTTGTAAAAGATCTTAAAGACGGACACACATCTGCAATGAAGATTTATGCAAGTAAATATGCTTATAATAGTAGCTCATCAGAGAACAAAGCTGTTGACCTATTAGAGTTCTCAACTGATAAAGAAAATTACAATGTTGGTGAAACCGTCGAAATTAAAATACCAACTGGTAAAGGTAGTGCATTGGTAAGTATTGAAAGTGCAACAACTGTGCTTGAAACTTTCTGGCAGGAAACAGATGGAAATAAACTTAAAATTAGTTTTGAAGCTACTCCTGAAATGGCACCAAATGTTTATGTAAATGTAAGTTTCATTCAGGAACATGCTTCAACATACAATGATCGTCCAATAAGGATGTATGGTATTGTCCCAGTATTGGTTGAAGATCCTAACTCTCACCTAAATCCGGTAATCTCAATGCCTGACGAACTTCTTGCAGAAAGCAAAGTAAGAATTAATGTACGCGAAGAAAGTGGAAAAGCAATGACATATACCCTAGCTATGGTTGATGAAGGATTACTAAATCTTACAGGGTTTCAAACTCCTGATCCTTGGACTTTCTTCTACAGTAAGCAACATCTTGGTGTCAGAACCTGGGATCTTTATAAATGGGTTATAGGAGCATTCTCTGTAGATGCAGGGAAAATGATTAGTATTGGTGGCGGTGGCGAAGGCATGTCACCTGAAGAGCTTGCTCAGGCAATAAGATTTAAACCTATGGTTCGTTTTATTGGTCCTTTTAGTTTACCTGCAGGTGGATCAAATATGCATGAAATTCAGTTGCCACAGTATATTGGTTCAGTCAGAACAATGGTTATTGCAGCTGAGGGAGATGCATTTGGTTCAGCTGAAAAAACTACTCCTGTGAAAAAACCACTTATGATTCTTGGATCAGGCCCTAGGGTACTAGGAACAAAAGAAAACTTTAATCTACCAGTTACTGTTTTTGCAATGGAGAACGATGTGAAAAACGTTAGTATTACAGTAAAAACAAATAGTCTCCTTAGCATAAATGGACAAGCTACAAAAACTGTAAATTTCGCCAAAGAAGGAGAAAAATACATTGATTTCGACCTAAGTACAGGTAGTAAAACCGGTATTGCAACTATTGAAATCACTGCAAAGTCAGGTTCGCATGTTTCTACATACAATATTGAACTTGATGTTCGATATGCTAACATAATGGCAACAGATGTTATTGATGGAATTTGTAGCGATGAGCCTTATAGCGTTGATTTTGAAGTAAATGGTATAGAAGGATCAAATAGTGTGTATCTTGAATTATATAACATTCCACCTATGAACCTCGAAGCAAAACTGGATTTTCTGGTAAGCTATCCTCATGGTTGTTTGGAGCAAACAATTTCTGCTGCATTTCCACAACTTTATTTAGATGAAATGGTAGAACTTGATAATTCGCAAAAAGCTGATATACAGACAAATATCAACACTTGCCTAAACAAGATATCAAGATACCAAATGTCTAATGGTGGATTTGCTTACTGGACGGGAGGTAATAATGTTTCGGAATGGGCTACAAACTATTGTGGACACTTTATCATTGAAGCAGAAAAGGCAGGATATGCAATTCCTGGTAACATTAAAGCAAATTGGTTAAAATACCAAAAAGAAAAAGCGTCAAAATGGACAGATGATGGAACAAACTCGCAGCTGACTCAAGCATACAGGCTTTACACGCTAGCTATTGCAGGACAAGCAGATCGTAGTGCAATGAACAGATTAAAAGAAACAGACCTGACACGCACTGCTACATGGAGACTAGCTTCAGCATATGCCCTTAGTGGTAAGGAAAGTATTGCAAAACAAATGATAGCAAATCTTAGTACTGAAGTCCCTCTTTATTTTGAATTAGCAGGTACTTTCGGATCCTCTACCCGTGATAAAGCAATGATACTTGAAACACTAGTTGAATTAGGTGAAAAAGAAAAAGCCTTTATGGTACTAAAAGATATCTATGAGGTTATGGGCTCAGGAAGGTACACGAGTACACAAACTACGGCCTATGCACTTCTTGCAACTTCAAAATTTGTTAAAAAATATTCTACCTCAGGAAATATTGACTGTAGCTATAATATTAACGGGAAAGCCGGTTCAGCTAAAACATCAAAACCTGTTTTTAAGACAGAACTTGATTTTAAACAAGGCGATATAAATATATTTGACTTAAAATCAGCCAATGAGGCAATGATTTTTGTACGTATAATTAAAAAAGGTATCCATGAAATAGGTAGCGAAACTGCTGCATCTGCTAATATAAACATGAATGTTAAGTACACTTACCTTAATGGTGAACCTATTGATATCAGTAATATTGGTCAGGGAACAGACTTCGTCGCAACAGTTACTCTTCAAAACACATCCGGCATTAATAATATGCAAAACGTTGCTCTAAGTCAGATATTCCCATCAGGTTGGGAAATAATCAACTCAAGAATGTACACAACTGATTTATGAAATGATTCATATTATACTTATCAGGATATTAGAGATGATAGAGTTCTTACTTATTTCAATATGAATAAAAACTATACATACACATATCGTGTAATGCTAAATGCTAGTTTTGAAGGAACCTATTATCTTCCAGCAGTCATGTGTGAAACTATGTACGATGATTCTAATTATGCTCGTACCAAAGGAATGTGGGTATCTGTAAGTAAATAAAGATTTTGTAAATACTTGTAATCGGTAATCAGTAATAATCTGGTTACCGATTTTTTATAGATTTACCCATAACGCTTTTAGCCCAACAATTAAGACCCGGAGGGTCAAATGTCTATAACCCCACATCTGTGCATAGCAGATGTGGGGTTATGAATATAAAATAATGAGTTTTTGGCGGGATTTTTGACATAAAAATCATGACAAAAACATCTAATTAGTCACAATTGCTCTATCGGTAAATAGATTAATATACTTACACTAGTTTCTCTTTAAATGTCACTTTAAATAATATCATGAAGCTTAATCCCCCACTAAGGCTATAGTTTTATTGAAATATCTCAAGTAAATCAATAGCAAGGTTTTTCTTAAAATCACTGAGATTTGTAATTTCAGATTTCAATAATTTTAAACAATCATCGCTCATACTATCTGTAATCATATCTGCATTTTGTTGGATAAGTGTTAAAGCTTCTAAGCTTGTAGCATCGTTACCGTCAACAAAAATCTGAAGAAATACTTTTGTATCCTCAAATTTTATCGATGACTGCCATAAAGCAGAAACAAAAGCAGACATTCTTTCATTTGAAGAGTAAGAAATAAGATTATCAGAGATCAATTTATTTAGCTTATTATCTTTTAAGTCCTGAAATAAATTACAAATTTCACCTGCTATATCATTTGACTTATGCTTAAAGTAAACATCCATAAGTGGCTCTATAACAAAACTTCCACCCTTTTCTCTAACATCTCTAACAGCTTTTAAAACTAGATTATCATCTTTATTCTCAAGATCCTTAAGAATTTGTTTTTGCGCTATACTAAGTTTCTTATTTTCTTCCATAATATATTTTTTACAAAAATAATTATTTTTTCATTGCTTCCTTACGTAAGTCCTGTGGCATTTTCTCAATAGCATACCTTAGGGCTGTTCTTGGCATCACAGCTTTGTTTTTTACAACATAATCAAACACTTCTTTTTGGATATGGTCTCCTGCAACCTTTAACATCCAGCCGTACCCCTTTTGTACCATATCATCCTTGTCGAGTAATAATATATCTGCAATTTCAAATACTCTATCCAGTTGTTGTCCTCTACGTACTGGCAATACCAAACTTACTGCAGCTGCCCGTTTCATCCATTTATTATCTGACTTTGCCCATATTTTTAGTTCTTCTACAAATTCTGGATACATTAGGATGAACTCTCCTGTTACCCATGAACATATTGAGTCACAACTAGCCCAATTATTGATATAATTATCAACCCAAAATTCAAATATTTTAAAATCCTCAGGTAAAAAATGTTTTTTATTAATCCTTAACCAATCACAGGCTACGAAACTCTCTTCCATTACACCTGAAGAAAACAGGATTTCGCAGTAATCGAACAGTTCTTTTTTAGCACAGCCCGGGATTTTCACCATGTGTTTCTTTGCTAAAGCTCTTACCTGTGCTGATTTAAGGCAACAAACTTTAATTTGTTCACTCTTCTTGAAGTATCTTTTTGTTGTCTCAATGTTCTCTTCGCTGGAATTCAATTGCATGTCTTCCCTGAGTTTCGAAATAATTTCCATGATTATTTTTTATGTAAAAATAAGAAAACCTTTTCTATAACTCACATCCGGACAAGCTTATATTTTACTATTCTATCACCGGCAGCTGACTTTATAACCATTGTATAGGTTTGATCTGTCAAAGATTTTATATTTAACATTATCTGATTTGATTGAAACATCTGATGTATCATTGCCTTACCATCAGAGTCAAATAGTGTTACAAAACCATCCATTGGTTCCCCTAAAACCCTTATATTAACCTGACTATTAGCAGGATTAGGAGATATTTGAACTTTAATTTCATTTACACCTGAACTGCCTAATTTCATTAGCTCATATGAATGATACTCTAAACTGGCTATTACATAAGAATTTGTTTGTGTAAAAGCATAACTGCTAATCAAGAATAATATGCTGTAAATAATAAGACTTTTCATAAATATCATTACGAAAATATATATTCACAAATTATTTTCTTATCACAAATTAGTAAATGGCTGCTATCAGTTATTAAACGGCATTACTTATTATTGCAGGCCCCCTAAAATATATGGATAATACAAGCTATTTTTTTCATTTTGTGAGCTTAAAAAGCTTTTTGTCAAGTACTTAGGGTTTTGAACCATATCGCGCTCAATCATTTCTGTAATTAGATCAAAGTATTTTATTGAGGTTTTACCTATAAGAAGTGGAGAAATGTCATGATATTCTTCCCACATTCTTAATATTTTAACAAAACCACGCAAGTACAAATAATCCTTAGTATATCCACCACCACGGAAAATTCTTGTAACAATGCTATATGCTAGCCTAGGATCAACACCATACTCTTTCTTCAATAAATTAAAGGCTTCCACAAAATCTGCCCCATTACACATTGCATCCACTGCAATTACTCTAAGAGCTATTTTCTTTAATCTTTCCAAAGTAAGGTTTCCACTTAAGTATTCTGCCAAAATTGCCAGACCTTCCTGAGTCATAGTATTTACAGGCAGCCCGAGATTAAATATTTTTAATTTCTGCAGGTTTGAGTTTACAGTTGTCAACATATGGACACCTACTTCATGCTAAGCAAGTGCATCAAGCTCTTTTCGCTTAAAAACTGCATCATCTTTTATTAAAATACTTTTCCTGGAATTTAAAACTACAATTTTGGATACTGTTTTATTACTGAGCTCAAGTTTAGCATTAAATCCATACTCTTCCAATGTTGACTTAAGCATTTTCATTGCAGCCTTAGCATCGTATAAAGGTTGTCTCTTTGCTTCACCTGGTATATCTGGCAACAATAATAAATATTTAGCATTCCTTAAATCATTTTCATCTGGTTGTCCAAAATACTTTAACGAATTATAAAGGAAACTGTCAGTATTTAAAGAGCTAATCAGATCTATCTTATTAAATGATGATGTAACAAGTTCAACATACATATTTCGAATTGAGATATCCTCTATTTCCTGAACCGGAATTTTCATCAATTCTTGCTTGATACTGTATGAGCTGATTTTAATAGGATTGTATTTGAAAACCGGTAATCGAGAGTATCTTGAGTTAAAGAATTTATTTCTTTCCGAATCGGCATTTATAGGGTTTACAACAGCTAAGACCTCATACTTTCGCATTATTTTATAGATAGCATTATCAATCGATAGAATGTTAGTATTCAGGTTTTTATCCAGTAATTTCATTGCTGAAACATGGTGCCATTCTGGAAGATCAACACAATATTCATTTGTTGTATTTATGATAGCCTGCTTTAATTTTTGTTGCAATTGCCTAATTACTTTTGGATATGGATCTCCACTCAATTCATCACAATAAACTTTTTTAATTTCTGTAGCAAGGACTAATGTTTTTTTGAAATTCTCAGTAATAAAATTTAACGCATATCCTCTACCATAGAACACATCATTCTCTCCAACAATATTCTCAACCTCAGGAATAATAATTTTTGAAAGTTCATCTTTCCATTTATTAATAGTTTTACAGTATTTTTCTGCATCTAACCTTTCTGTACCAATGTTAAATAGAGGAGTTTCTCTATCCCACCGCTTGTAATTATATGAATGAATATCAAAAACAATACACCCACCAAACATTTTTTCAAGTTTTGATACAAGTGCAAACAATACTGTATAAAACTCGAAATGTTTCTGTCTACTAGTCTTTTTCTCATTTGATGATAATGGTGTATTCCAGACATCCTTGCCCCACTCCTTTTTATAAACACAATTTTCCGGTTCTCTGTTTAAATCATACTCAAATCTGGAATCATTTGCAATAAGAGTAACAGGCAGAGACTTAATAAAATCATCTGTAAACGGATCCTCTTCATACCACCTTTCATAATCGTTCAAGGCAATTTTTTTATGCAAACTGACTCTAAGATTTGCACCGGCATGCACAGCAAGGCAACAATAAGGAGCGTATTTTTATATTTTAATCTTAAAACCTCCACTAACAGATTGAGCTTCAAAGTGTTTTCCAGCTTTGATATTCTTTACAATTTCCTCAATATTAAGCTTTTGTAATTTCATTTTCTTTAGCCTTTTCTATTTGTGCTACCATTTTTTCAAGATAATCAACAATTTTAATCTGAAGCTTTGTATTATTCAGTCTGTTTATATCTGTAATTGTACCAGGACTTAGCACATTAACTTCAATTAATTTACCATTGATAATATCTAATCCGGCAAAATAAATTCCGTCATTAACAAGCTTTTTTCCAATTTTCTTACAAAACTTCTTTTCATCAGAACTTAAACGATACTTTTCAATGCTGCCTCCTGCAGAAATATTTGACCTAACATCTCCGCTAGCTGGTCGACGACGTAATGCTCCAATTGGTTTACCACCTAACATTAAAACACGAATGTCACCATTCTCAGCTCCTTCAACATAATCCTGTAAAATCACATAATTAGACTCCCCATTCGATTTCTTGATGTAAAACTCCAGTAATGATCTGATATTGTTAACAGCTGATTTCTCAACAATTATTACTCCACTTCCACCATAACCGTTAAGCTGCTTCATTATCATCTTATCACTATCTGACTCTTTAATTACCTTAAGAAGATAATCTATGTTTTTCGATACATGTGTGGCAGGAATTATCTCGTGCTCAGGATAATAATACGCTGCTGTATAGATTTTATTATTTGCTTCACGCAATCCTCTGATAGCATTTACAATGAAAACATCCTCTCTTATAGAATCCAAAAAATTTAATACCAAAGGATCCAAAGGAGGATTATCTCTCATAAAAATCACATCAAACTCTTGTAATTCGCGCATCCCGCGCTTAAACTTACAGTTTTTGTGAAATGTGCTAATACCAATTGAAACTCTATCAGGGTTAACAATTGTCTGACAATAACTGTATGTTATGCTATCTCTGATAGTCAAATTTGATGGATTAGTAATAGCTACATCATATCCTCTCCTTACACACTCATGTACTAATCTCAGGCTTGAATCCCTGCGGGGATTTATACTCTCCCAGGGATACATAATGAAACAAATCTTCATGCTCGTCTTTATAAATATGTTAATTATGAATATCTTTAATGATAATCTGCAATAACAGAAAATCTATTTCCTAAAATATTAAGTAAATAATAGAAAATTTAATCATCCAAAAATAAAACTAAAAGTCAAATACACAAATAGAAATATTTTATTTAAAATTCATATTAATAAATCAATATTTTTTATACCTTTGGATAGTATTGTAATTTAAATAAACCAAATTTCTATTTTTTATATATTATTAAAAATATTCTCATATTGTTTTTTCTGATGATATTTTTAATTCCTACATTTTTAAAAGCTCAAAATTCGTATCAAATACGTGAAAAACATAACGGTTTAAACATAAGCTTATTTCAATTTTATAACTCAACATTAGAACTATCATATCAAAGAGATTTAATGAAAAACAATGCATTATATCTTGCATTTGGATACACTTATGTAAACACTCATGATATTAACAAGAGTGGATTTAGTGGAGAAATTCAATATCGCTTTGTAAATAAAGAAGATTATATTTTCACATATTATTTCGCCCCGTTCTGCAAATACCAATATTTGGAAGCTTTTAATCCTTTTAGTAATTATATGGTTTATCCGAACAATAATCCAATGCATGGAATAGACGTTATCGGGAAATCGCTTATTGCAGGAAGTGTACTTGGTGTTTCATATCTCTTTGCAAATCTAGTTTATATTGACACATTTTGTGGACTTGGAATGCAATTCTCAACATATGACAATTCAGGCATAGAAGTAACGCAGAGCAATCTCGATTTTGTAAATTATAAAAATAGACCTGTTATTCATGCCGGTATAAATATTGGTTTTAAATTCTAATCTATGAGGAAATTTATTATAATAACATCTCTTTTATTATTAGCAGTTAATCTAGTATCTGCACAGAATAGCACTAATTCTGAATATGAAGCTAATTATCAAAAAAACTATATCTATATTAACCCAATTCAACCAGTATTTTATACACTTCAAATGGGTTATGAAAGGGTTTTCAAAGAAAATAAAAGAAGCATAATAATTTGTTTGGGGATTTATAGAGAAGAATATGATTTTATAAAGAACAAAGGATTTACTGATGAATTGCAATATCGATTTTACATTAATTCGAATGAATCAGATGATAGAAATAAACTAACTTTTGACTATTATCTTGGACCATATTTCAATCATAAATTTTTTGATATAAATAGAAGTAGATACACTGCTCACAATTTCATTCTTGGAGCTGTTGGAGGACTAAGACTTAGTTACAAAAGTTTTGCATTAGATTTACATGTCGGCGGAGGTTACAAACATGTAATTTTTGGTGGATACCACACAAATTATAATGGTTATGAAGAGTTTTCTGACATCGGTTATACAGGTATTTTACCTAAACTTGGTGTTCAGATCGGATATAAATTCTAAATATATCTTCAAGACTCCTACTCAATTAATCAGCTAATTATCAAACCTTTACTTATACTTTCCGTATAAGAAACTGAAAAGCTACAATCAAACCAAAAACATGAAAGGAGAGTTTTTAACCACAAAAAGAAGCTCAAAGAAAGTTGTATCAATAATGAATAAACAACTTTCCGACTCAAGTCATATTTTAGAACTTGTTGATGCAAGTAACACAATGTTTATGATTTTAAATCACAACAGACAAATTGTTGTTGCAAATAAGATACTTATAAATCTACTTAATACACCTACTGACAATATTTTAGGACAACGACCAGGAGAAGTTTTTAACTGCATAAATGCAAAGAAGCTTGAAACAGGTTGTGGAACACACATTTTTTGCAGAGAATGTGGAGCTGCAAATGCAATATTTAAAGCAATAAACGGAGAAAAAGCACAAAACGAATGTCGAATAAGCAGTATAATAAATGGGAAAAACATATCCTATGATTTATTAGTACAGTGCCAACCTATGCTTTTTAATAAAGAAACTTATGTACTTATGTCTGTGGTAGATAATAGCGATAAAAAGCGCCGGGAAGTCCTTGAAAAAACTTTCTTCCACTATATTTTAAATACAGCTGGGGGTGTTTATGGTTATACAAAAATCCTAAAGAAAAAAGTAGCAGACTCCCCTAATAACAATGAATATGCAGAAATTGCATGCAAGCTTGCAGAAAGACTTATTAAAGAAATCAAGGGTCAACAACTATTGTTAGATGCTGAAAGACATAATTTAAGTCTAAATCTTGTTGAAATTGAAGTCTCTGACTTATTTAATGAAGTAATAGACCTGATAAAAGAAAATAAAGAAGTTAAAGAATGCAATTTTAATACTTCTTTAACACCTAAAAACCTAAAAATACTCACAGATGAAATTTTATTACAAAAAGTAATTCTAAATATTGTAAAAAATGCTGCCGAAGCATGTAAAGAAGGTCAATCTGTTACAATAAGAGGTATTCGCAGAAAAGGGTTTGTTTATTTTACTATTCACAATCCCGGGTTTATTCCGATAAAGATTCAACATCAAATTTTTCAGCGTTCTTTCTCAACAAAGGGAAATAACAGAGGCATTGGTACGTATAGCATAAAGCTTTTTACTGAAAACTATCTCAATGGTGAAGTCTGGTTTGAAAGCACTCCTAATAAAGGAACATATTTTCATCTAAAAATACCCGAAAGACTCGAAAGCTAAGCTTGCATAGCTCCAATCAGCTCATTAATATCTTCGACTCCATATTTATGACAGTAATACTGTATTCCTTCAAGAATCTTAATTGTAGCTTCAGGTTCGATAAAGTTTGCCGTACCAACCTGAATTGATGATGCTCCAGCAAGAAGGAACTCTATGGCATCCTCTGCTGTCATTATACCTCCAAGGCCACAAACAGGAATTTTTACTGCATTTGCAACCTGCCAAACCATTCTTAATGCAATAGGTTTAATTGCAGGCCCTGACAAACCACCGGTAATTGTAGATAATTTTGGTTTTCTGGTTTTAGCATCAATTGCCATTCCAAGAAAAGTGTTAACCAATGAAACAGAGTCTGCTCCCTGGTCTTCTACTGATTTAGCTATTGATACAATATCAGTAACATTTGGTGACAGCTTAACCATTAAATGCTTTTTATAGACTTTACGGACAGCTTTTACTACTTCTTCTGCCGATGCGCAACTTGTTCCAAATGCCATACCTCCTTCTTTAACATTCGGGCATGAAATATTTAGCTCTATAGCTGGAATATTCTCTAAATCGTTGATTTTTGCTGCTTTAGCAACATAATCTTCTACTACAGAACCGCTTACATTAACTAAAATATTAGTATTAAAATCTTTTATATCAGGATAAATCTTATCACAGAAAACATCTACACCTTTATTCTGCAGACCAACAGCATTTAGCATTCCTGAGGCTGTTTCAGCAATTCTGGGGTACAAATTACCTTCGCGAGGATTCAGAGTAGTTCCTTTAACAATAAAGCCACCTAGACGCTCTAAATCAATAAAATCTTCGAATTCACTACCATATCCGAATGTTCCTGAAGCTGTTAGTATCGGATTTTTAAGTTTTAAACCGTTAAAATCTATATCTAGTTTTACCATATTATATCTTTTGCATTAAAAACAGGACCTTCTGTGCATACACATTTATGTCCTTCGTTTGTATTCTGAACACAGCATAAACAAGCTCCAATACCACAAGCCATTAGGTTTTCAAGGGAAACTTCGCATTCAATATCATTTTTTACAGTGAATTCTCCAATTGCTTTAAGCATTGGCTCCGGACCACAAGCATAAATTTTGCTAAATTGTTTAGCATTATCCTTTAACAATGAATGATCCAGCACATTACCCTTTTCACCATAACTACCATCTTCAGTTGTGTAAAATACGTTTCCATATTTAGCAAACTTATCTTCTCTTAGAATACTTTCCTTATCCCTATACCCCAGTAATAGAGAGGGCGTGAAACCAAACTGCATAAAATATTTGGCAGTATAAAGGAGAGGAGCCACTCCACATCCACCACCGACTAAAAGAATATTATCATCATCAGGCATTGTATAAGAGTTTCCCAGAGGGTAAACCATGTTAAGCATCTCTCCTGCCTTAATCTCAGATAATTTTGCTGTACCTTCTCCGGCAATACGCACTAACAATGTTATGGTATTTTTCTCATAATTTACATCATGAATACTAATCGGTCTTCTTAAAAATGTAGCTGGAGAGCAATCAATTCGTAATTCGACAAATTGTGCAGGAAAAATCCCGGGTAAATCATCCTCAGAAAAAAGCTTAAGTAAGTAATATTCCTCGTTTAGCCTCGTGTTATAGACAATCTCAAAGTCTTTAATGTATTTCTTCATAAATAATATTTATTCTCGTGCAAAAATACATATTTTCTTTTGGGCTTCCAATAAAACAAAACCTTTGATTCAGAAAGATTTTAACAATTTGTGATTTTGTGCTAAAATCATTGATCTTTTATTTTACGGAACCATTTTAATAATCACCGATTACAGATTTACCGATTATCTATGCGGATTATAAGATTCAAATGTTTTATAAGTAAAAAATATCACAATCTTGTCAACAGTTTTTGATGGTTGAAAATCATTTTGTGTATCAACATCACTTTTAGAAGTAATTTCATGATTTTTTTCGGATTCAATAATCGTTCTTTCTTCAAAAACATCATTTTCCGTCTCAATTTCATCAGAATTATCTGAATTATTATCAGATTCATGCATTTTGGACTCTGAAAATAGGTCATTTGAATTATTTTCAGGTGTGTTTTCATTAAAATTCAGGACATTCTTTGATGTTTTATACATTTCTCCCTTGCCGGTTAATAACCATTCAGCATTTAATCCTCTAAATCTTTCGAGCAACTTTATAATAAAATCTGTTGATGGTTTATTACGTCCTGATATAATATGAGAAATACTAGAAGCTTGTACACCTATTTCTTCAGCAAATTTTGCAGCTGTCATTCCTTCCTCACGTAAAATTCTCGAAATACGATCTTTCATTTTTTCAATTTTTTAGCTTTACAAATGTAATGCTTATTTTATTTACATTTGTAATTAGTTATTAACATCCATGGGTTTACATTTGTAACGCCAAAATTTTTCAATTTTGTAATTCTTCTTTTGGCATGCATCTTGCAATATTTATAATGATAATGATTATAATTTACTAGGATAAAAGAGCTTATAATTAAATTTATAACAAGGTTTTAATACTTTATCTTCAATTTACACTCAATTTGAATCAAAATTTAGCTTTTCTCATTAAATAGTTTAACTGAAATGCAGTATAATACTGGCAATCAATCTATTATAAATTCATTATCTGAATGATTATATAAAAAGATCAGGTATTTTTTACAAATGTTTAATAATAGTTTAAATCTATACTTTATTAAAAATCCCTAAATAATTGATATAAAGTATATTAAGCATTGATTTACATCGAAATTATATTTACTTAGATTCTTGCAAACTTGTAAACGCTAAAATAGTTACATAAGTAATTATTATTTATTATGTGTAAATATTTCTTAAGGATCACATTTGTAAACTAGCTTTATTTCTATCTATTAGAGTTACATGTGTAATTTAATATAAGATATTTACAAAAGTGAAAATCGCCATATTTCAACGATTTAAATTTCCTGGAGGTTTTACTTGAACAAAAATTATCGGCTCTCCTACCCTCTTAAAATAGCTCAGAAATTATAATATTTTAGAAGATACAGATGAATTTTTAATAAGCTTTATAAATAAATTTTCAGAAAGAATGCTTTGAAATAATTAATCAATTAACATAAATTTTGATCAAAAAAAATATCATTTTAGAATTTCATAAAATAAACCTGAAAAAATATATTTTGAATATTTAATATAATTATTCAATAAGTAAAATTAAGAATATTGTAAATTTTAACAAATAGAACAAATATTCAAACTTTGGATTCTTAAACCTCCTATATTTGATTTATTGCTTACTACTGTCTGGGAATTAATCAAATATCGTATTAATATGGGCTTAAAACAATGCTAAATTGGAATTAAATAATTGATTAACAGGCACTTAGTTTAACGATTTTAGTTTTAATTAAATACACCTTACAGAATTAATTAGCCTTAAGCTTCAAATTTTTTATGATTTTCTCAAATTCAATCTCGAAATTCGAAGTATTTTTTTTCTGACGTTCAAGCGCGACGTTCAAGCGCGACGTTCAAGCGCGACGTTCAAGCGCGACTCCGTTCGCGTTTGATAAGGAGCGTTTGATAAGGAGCGTTTGAAAAGGAGCATTTGATAATAGCAATAGAAATATACTCAAATCTCATCTCCATTAACATCCAAGATACTGAGTACAGATTTTAATTTTGCATAGTTTCTTGCAGAACTGTATAAATAGTCCTCAGGTTTTTTACATATCCCATCCTCTACTGGATTATTATGTATATAATCTATCTTTTGTTTTAAAAACCAATCTGAATATATCTCCATAGGATGATAGCCATCTTGCCAAAACTTCGTCTTTGATGTTCTTTTAAGTCTCTCAGCCTCTTTCTGCATCTCTAATAACCAATCTCTTTTTTCATCGTCATTTACCATTAGATCTGTAATTTGTCTAGAAGTATATCGTTTGAAATCTCTTGTAATATCTGCTAGATTATAGCTTTCACATCTAGCTATAAGGTGCATATGAGTTGGCATAAAGCAATATCCGTAAATCTCCAAATTTTTATTTTCTTGATAGAATTTTAAAGCATTTTTTAGAATATTGAAATAATTTGGAGTGTCAAATACCGGATACCAGTTAAGAACCGAATTTGTTATAAAATATGGTATATCAGGGTTATGTATTTTATAAACTTCTGACATTGTGTAAAGTTAAAAAAAGTTACAACGCTATCGGAGTCGCGCTGCAACTTTTTTATTTAGTCGCGCTACAACTTTTTTTATTGAGTCGAGCTGCACTTTTTTTGATATCGTACTGCAGCATTTTTAATGATATCTCAATGACCCTTTTGTGCAGAGTAGTACTTCATTTTGTGTATTAGTAGTCAACTCATCATTCAGGTACAACTTTCAAGTACAACGTTCAAGCGCGATTGTTGCTGAGGCGCGACGTTCAAGCGCGACTCCGATCGCGTTTGATAAGGAGCGTTTGAAAAGGAGCATAAGCGTCGCAATTCAAATCTTTTTTGTATAATCACACTGCAACTATATTGTTTAATTCTACAATCTATCTTACAGAATTAATTATCCTTAATCTTTAGCTTTTTTAAGATTCTCTCGTATTCTATCTCAAAATTTGGAGTAAATACTTCTTTTCTGAGATTTGTCTCAATTGCATTCTTAGTCCAGAATTTTACATCATCTACTTCTTTATTTGGAATAAAATCTAAGTCTTCGTGAATTGCTACAAAAACGAAGACCATTTCTTTTTCTATTTCCTATTCCCAGATATACTTCGTGACAAAATCGAACTTTAGGTTTTTAAGTCCAAGTTCCTCGTATGCTTCACGCTCAATAGCTTTATTTAGCTCCTCACCAAATTATATGTGTCCACCAACTGCTGTGTCCCATTTCCCGGGCTGAATCTTCTTATTGATATTTCTTTTCTGAAGTAATACATCTCCCCTTCTATTTAAAATATGAACATGAATAACAGGATGTAGTTTTTTTGAACCATCATGAGCTTGCGAACGTGTCATTTTACCAATAATTTTCCCATCCTTATCAATCTCAGCTAATATTTCCTCATTAGTAGATTTCTTTCTTCCCATAAGGTTTCTGACGAGCTCAATAATGAAGTAGACACCAAAAATAATATAGAATAATACTCCGCTAATGAATGCCCATGCTTCTTTTGACATAAAAAATGCCGAATAAAACACCAAAATTGTATGAGCAAGAAAGAGCCAAAACATCATTTTGATACTGCGATTCATTAGTTTTTGCTGTTGCTCATTAATCTTGACACCTTTAAGATATCTTTGAGACATCATCATCATTATATTCTTTGATGAAAATGCCGACATTCCTAATATACCTACCAAAATTAATCCTATTACTCCAGGCTTAATCTTAAAGAAAATGTCATTATTAAGAATTATTGAGACAGCTCCAAGAGCTACTATTAATAAAGTATCAAAAAGAACAAATTTATCAAGACGCTTCTCTTTGAAATAAATAAAGCCTAATTGAAGAATTCCAAAACCAACTGCAACATACAAACCTATTTCAGTTCCCCAGATCTCGTCTGCTGCAATAAACACAAGTAAAGGCAGCAATCCGGGCAGTAAGGTTTTAATAAGACTTTTAGCGTTCATGCAGCAAAGGTAAAAAACTCCACTTACTATTTCAACACATGTTGAAAACATTAATTTTCACTTTTTATAAATATTGATTAGCTTTACAACTTGTTATTTATTTAAATTTATTAACCATGAAGAAAATCTTTGATTTTATTAAAAGGAACCAACACGTATTAGTGTTTATTTTGGTTTTTGTAGCAGCATGTTTAATTAGTACAGAGATGTTTGCCCGTATGGGTGGCGCTGGTGGTAGTCGTAGTGGTAGTGGCGGTGATGGAATCGGTCAGCTTATTTTCATGCTTTTCATGATGTTACCTTTCCCATTCAACTGGATAGCAGTAATAGCACTTGTTGTAGGTGTTTTTATTTTTAGAAAATTAAAGAAACGCGGATCTATCCTTAATAAGGTACCTGGAAACCAAGTGCCAACTAAGAAAGACGAAAAAGGTCTAGCATCATTTAAACAAATGCATCCTGAATTTAAGGAAGATGTATTTGTTGAGAAGGTTAAAACAGCATTTACTGAAATACAAAATGCATGGGCAGAAAAGAATATCAAACGTGTTCGTCGTTTTATCTCTGATGGTATGTACCAAAGAGTTAACACTCAGTTCAAAATGATGAATATTCTTGCTCAAAGAAACGAGCTTGAAAAACTTACTATCAAGTCTGTTACAATAGATAAAATACAAAGTGATGGGTCATTTGACGTAATTCATGTTGGCATTTTAGCAAGTGTTAAAGACAAATTTGTTTCAGATAAATATCCTAACTTAAATGAAACTCATTTTGAGGAATTTGTTGAATATTGGTCATTTATCCGTAAGACATCTGCAACAGGCAAAGATATGTACTCAACTTACAATTGTCCTAATTGTGGTGGAGACCTTTCAAATTCTGAGATGGGCGATGTATGTAAGTGTCCTTATTGTGGTACTTTTACTAATAGTGGTGAGTTTGACTGGGTACTTGCAGAAATAACACAGGCTGATGATTATGTAACAACAAGTCACTTACACGACATGAGTAATACTCTTTCAAATAAAATTGAAGAAATTACTGATGCAGACGACGACTTTGCTGTTAAGCTTATCGAAGATAAAGCAAGCAATGGTTATCTTCAAATACAAACTGCTAGAGTAATGAAAGATGCTAAGATTATGCGTCGTTTCGTTAGTGATGATTTCTACGCTAAGTTTGAGACAACAATGAAAGCTGAAGATCATTTTGTTTATAATCGTATCTTCCTTAACGATGTTACTCTAATCGGTGCGTTGCAGAAAGATGGTAAAAATATTCTTGCTTTAGCTATTAAATCTTCATTCCAAAGAGTTAAGATTGTTGACGGAAAAGTAAACCTTATTGATTTTGCTGTAACAAGTAAAAACGAAGTAATGATGATGAGCAAAGACATTATTACTGAAGAAAATAAAGGTTCTCTTTATGCTCACCAATGTCCATCATGTGGTGGTACAATCTCAGACACAACTGATATTAACTGTCCTTATTGTGGCAATCTCCTTAACAGTACTAAAAACGAATGGATTGTTACTGATTTAATGGGACAGCAAGAGTACCTTAACTACTTTAAGGCAAACTCTAACTTGTTTATTGCCAATGTAAATCCTAAGAAATTAGATGCAATGTACAAAGTACGTGACTTCGCATTTAACAATGTCCTAGTTATGATTGCTGCTGATGGAGTATTTGATGTTGAAGAGGTTAACTTCGCTAATAAACTGGCTAAAAAATGGGGTTATGCACCATCTAAGCTTGAAGGTATGATAGATATGGCTCGCAACAACCAGCTTGTTGTAAGAATGCCGGAAGAAAAGAAAGATCGTGAGAAGATCTACAAGTTAATGCACAAAGCTGCTGCAATTGATTGAAACATCTCTTCCGAAGAACAAGCATTACTTGACAGCATTAAACAACAATATTTGTAAAAAAATGCTCTAAATAATAAAGTGCAGATTCAGTATTGGGTCTGCATTTTTTTTATCAATCTCAAATAACAAATTCCAAATGTTCTATTGTTCCAATATTCTACTCGAGCATTTGAAACGATGTTTATGTACTATGTAGAAGCCCCATTTACTTTTGGACTACGCATAAACTTTCCAGCAAAACAATACTTATTTGAAAGTGGAATCATTGTGTCAAAGTTTTTATCAAAAAACTTTTCTGCTTCTGAAATATACCATCGCGAAGGAATATCAATAGGACAAGAATTTAATAATTTCGATTTATTGTGGTCCGGAAGCTTTAAATGGTGTGTAAATCCCAAGAAAAAGAAAAACATTTTATTTGGATTAAAAGCAGTGCACTCAATTATTCCTATTAATAAAACATACAAAATCTACCATTTTGATTATGGTATTGAGTTGGTTTACTTCTTTATTTAATACAAAAAAAGTTACGCTAGAAACTCGCGCAACTTTTTTTATCACCGGTCACCCGTCATCCGTCATCCGTCATTCGTCACCCGTCATCTATCATCCGTCATCAAACCTCTAAAGTCATCCCCTGTAGGATTTTGGAATACTTTAAGTTCAAATTCAGGAATAACAGCTAATAAATGGTCAAAAATATCTGCCTGAACAGCTTCAAACTGAACCCAAGCTTTAATTTTACTAAAAACATATATCTCCATTGGAATCCCTTCTGGTGTTGGTGAAAGCTGTCGTACAAGTAATGTGAGATCCTGATTTACATTCTCATTATTTCTTAAATACAACTCAATATATTTTCTGAATACTCCGATATTTGTAAGCTTACGACCATTGAATTTAACAGCACTTTTATCATTAAGCTTGGCATTATGCTCTGTAATTTCTTTCGTCTTTTCAGTAAGATATTCGTTTAGAACCTCATAATGAGATAGTTTTTCTATTAGCTCATCAGAACAAAATTTAACGCTTTTCATATCAAGAATTACAGACCGCTTGATACGTCTTCCACCTGACTCTTCCATACCTCTCCAGTTGCTAAAACTCTCAGCAACAAGCGAATAAGTAGGAATCGTAGATATTGTATTATCAAAGTTCTGAACTTTTACAGTATTCAAACTTACTTCAATCACAGTACCATCAGCATTTCGTGCCGGCATTGAAATCCAGTCGCCAATTCTAACCATATCGTTTGATGTTAGCTGAATCCCACCAACCAAACCAAGAATAGAGTCTTTAAACACTAATAACAGAACAGCAGTCATTGCACCCAAACCGGTAACAAAATACCCTACTTCTTTATTCATCAGGATTGACAGCGCAAGAATTGCAGCAATGATATATATTATTATTTTAACTACCTGTACATAACTTTTTATAGTAGTTCCTTTTTTCTCCACAATTGTTGTATCGTAAATTTCGTTAACTGCATTTAAAAATGCTCCAAAAACACTTACTATTACAACAACCATATAAATCATGATTGCTTTTTGAAGAATGATAACCAAAGCAGGAGTAAAAGGTAAAGCAAATCCAATTGTGTAATAAAATATCAGTACAGGTGCAATTTTTGACAGTTTCTCAAAAACCTTTTTCTCATGCAAAACATCGTCCCAACTTGATTTTGTCTTTTTTACAACCTTATTGATAACTACCAGAATTATCTTCTTGGTTATAAAGTCAGCTAACAAACTGACAAGAATAATCGCAAGAATAAGTGCAATCGAAGTTAAAATTCTGGATGTTGATAGATTTACACCCCAATCAAGAAACAATTCAAGTACTTTATTGTACAAATTAGCGTTCATAATAATATATATTTATAATTAGTATTATTTTTGTAGGGTAAAATAAACAAAACAAAACGTTATATGAAAGTTAATACAAGACTTTTTATTAATTCAGTGATATTTGCCACTGCATTGCTGCTTTCCTTAAATCTACATTCTCAAATTAAATATGATGATTGGTTTACCGATAATCAAATGCGTGTTGACTATTATCATTCCGGTACTGATAAGACAGAGTATGTAATGCTAAAAGAAATTCTTAAGGAAGAATATTGGGGAGGAACCAAAACTAACTTAATAGATCCATATAATTTCGGAAGTTATCGAGTAAACATCTATGATTCAGAGACTAACACTTTGATTTTTACTTATGGATTTTGCAGTTTATTTGAAGAATGGCAATTTACTGAAGAAGCTAAAGACCTTCAAAAAGGATTTCCTGAGTCAATGGTTTTTCCATATCCAAAGAAGCCAATAAGATTAGAGCTAAAAAGTCGTGTTTTTGAAGATAATAGTTTTAAAACAATCTTTGAATTGGATATAGATCCTGCTGATATCAATATTAAACAAGAAAAACTTGTTGAGGCTGAATACAAGAAAATTCATTATTCAAATACATATGATAAAGCTCTAGATTTAGTTTTTGTTGCTGATGGATATACTGCCGACGAAATTGAAGGTTTTTACAAAGATGTTGAAAAAGCTAAAGATTATTTATTTGAGATACCTCCATTTAAAGATCTTACAGATAAAATAAATATTTGGGCAGTTGCTGCAGTATCAATGGAAAGCGGAACAGACCATCCACACGAAAGAATCTGGAAAAACACTGCATTAAATAGTAATTTCAACACTTTTGGAAGCGAAAGATACCTTACAAGCTCCGATTATCATTCAATTAGAAACTATGCTGATTTGGTTCCATGCGATCAAATTTGTGTATTTGTAAACACTGATACCTATGGTGGCGGTGGAATCTATAACTTCTGGAATATCACCGGAGCAAAAAATGAGTATTACTTAGAGGTATTTGCTCATGAGCTAGGACACTCACTTGGCGCTTTAGGTGATGAATATTACACTGATGAAGTTGCAACAGAGGACATTTACAATAAAAAAACTGAGCCTTATCAGCAAAATTTAACAACTCTAGTTGACTTTGATTCAAAATGGAAAGACATGCTTGACAAAGATACTCCAGTGCCTACTCCTGTAACTTCTGAGTACACTAGCACTTTAGGAGTATACGAAGGTGGTGGATATCAGGCCGAAGGAATCTATCGACCATATATTAATTGTAAAATGAAAGCTCTAGGATATGACTTCTGTCCTGTTTGTCAACGAACTCTTACAAGGATTATTGAATATCATTCGGAATAAAATTATAGTAGGGTTAATTCATGATCAACCCTACTATAAATCTCGTAAAAAAAAAGTTGTAACGCGATCGGAGTCGCGCTACAACTTTTTTTTTAGAGTCGCTCTACAACAATTGTTTCAATTAACTAGAATATCATTCGGAATAAAAAATGTATGTCGAATTCACGAATTCGACTACATATTTTTTAGTAATCAAACTGCAAATGCTTAACTGTCTTACCGCTTCGTGCAATAAGTTTTAGAGATTCTATTCCAATCTTAATATGATCTTCTACATACCGAGCAGTAACTTGTTTGTCGCTAGCATCTGTTTTAACACCTGTTGAAATCATTGGTTGGTCACTAACTAACAATAGGGCGCCTACTGGAATACTATTTGCAAATCCAACACTAAATATAGTTGCAGTTTCCATATCAATGGCCATTGCACGTGTTTTACGAAGATATTTCTTGAAACGCTCGTCATATTCCCAAACTCTCTTGTTTGTTGTAAGAACAGTTCCTGTCCAGTAATCCCGACCATAATCACGTATTGATGTTGAAACTGCACGCTGTAACATAAATGCAGGTAGTGCAGGAACTTCAGGTGGAAGATAATCATCAGAGGTTCCTTCACTTCTAATTGCGGCAATTGGAAGAATTAAGTCTCCAAGTTTATTTTTAGCTTTTAATCCACCACATTTACCTAAAAACAATACATCTTTTGGTGAAATTGCACTTAGTAAATCAACTATTGTTGCAGCATTTGGACTACCCATTCCAAAGTTAATTATTGTAATATTTTGAGCAGTAGCACTTGACATATTTTGATCCAACCCCTCTACCTTTACTTTATTAAATTGAGCAAAGAGCTCTACATACAACTGAAAATTCGTTAGTAAAATATATTCTCCAAATGCTTCAAGTGGTTTTCCTGTATATCGAGGTAACCAATTATTTACAATTTCCTGTTTTGTTTTCATTTAGCTTAAATTTTGATGCAAAAATACAAATTTTTATTTATAACATGTTTTTGTCATGGTCTTTGATTATTTAAATATCAATTTAGAATTAAAATACAGTATAAATTCAAAGACACACGCCAAAAACTACAATATCATTGCTATAACCCATAACAGGATATGAGAGATTAATAGATGCTTAAATTTTTAAGGTTATCTTTCATTTATAAACAAAAAAAAGGGACGGTTGTCCGTCCCCTGCGCATTTGTTGATTAAGCTATCTTAATCTGCCTTGTGAGCTTCGCTTCTTTTTCTTTTGGAATATTTACAGTTAGAATTCCATTTTCGTAGTTTGCAACAATTTTGTCTTTGTTTACATTATCAGGTAAACTGTATGATTTCTTAAAACTACCGTAGCAAAATCCTTTGTAATAATACTTTTGCTCTTTCTTTTCTTCTTTGGCTTCCTTTTCACTTGAAATCTGAAGCACATTATCGTTTACCTCAATATTAAAATCTTTCTTCTCCAAGCCAGGTACTGCAGCTTCTACGACAAACTCTTTCTCTGTCTCATATACATTAAAATCTGGTCTTGTGAATAAAACTGAGTTCTCATTATTATTCTCAGCTACATCGTTAAAAAATGCGTCGAAAATTGATGGGAAGTACCCATTTGTGTTTCTTTTTACTAACATTGTTTTGTCCTCCTATAATTTTTAAATTTGTTTATAATTATGTTTTCACCTACACATAATCAAATCAAATACCATTCGCATTTTTGCGCAAAATAGTCACAAACCTATTGATTTTAATGCCATTATGTCCGATTGGGCGCACTTTAACCTGCCATATTGACATTTTGCAGCATTTTTTCAATTAAATAGTACACTTTTTCACTTCCTAGATTATATTTACATTAAAATTAAGCTAAATGAGAAGAAAAATTGTCGCTTTATTTCTGATCATGTTTGGATCAATATACTTATATGGTCAGGTATACCAATTACCAAATGCAGGTTTTGAGAATTGGGATGGGAACGGATCTGACGATGAGCCTACATATTGGAATGGTTTCCCATCTGCTTCATGCGACTTATCTTTTCCTGCCTCTTTGGGGTGTGGCACTGCAACTGAAACAAGACATGCAAAGTCAACAGATATCCGTCCAGAAAGTGAGGGTAACTATTCAATAAAGATTTTTGCCACAGTTATAAACATTTTAGGAAACGATGTAACTGCGAATGGAAATATAACTACAGGACAAATTAGAATAGGAAGTTCTACTGCGACAGATCCACAGAACTACAATATCAGCAGAACTTCAAACTCAAGCCTAAGTCAGGAGTTTAATGCAAAACCCGATTCAATAGTTTTTTGGGCGAAGTTTGAATGTCCCAGCACATCTCAAAATGCAAGAATGAGTGCAACAATTCATGATAGTTACGATTATCGTGACCCTGAAGGTAGCGACTCAAATGCGCCAAACCATGTTGTAGGAAAAGCAATTAAAAACTTTACAAGAGGAAATCAAGAATGGCAAAGACATTCTGTTGCCTTTGATTATTCATACCCAGCAACAGTTCCGGAATACATCCTTTTGACATTTACTACTAATATGATTGCAGGTGAAGGATCGAACAATGATATTTTATTTGTTGATGATGTTGAGTTTATTTATGTAACATCTTTGAATGAAATTACAGTTGATGGTTCTCTTATAAATGGTTTTAATCCTGCTACTTTGACATATACTATTGATGCTGAATGTGGAAGCATTCCTTCTGTTGATGCAAACAGTACTAGCAATTTAGCAAATATTACGATTACTCAAACTGATGGCTCTGGTCCTGCAACAATTGAAGTAACAAACGGTAATGAGTCATCTACATATACTATAAACTTCAACTTTACACATAAAACCTATATTGATGATGATATTTGTCAAGGAGAGTTATACAACTAAAATGGATTTGATTTAGGTTTACAATCAATCTCTGGAACTTTCATTCATGAGAAAACAGTATATGAATCGAGTAGCTGTGATAGTATTATCGAATTAACACTAACTATAAATCCAACTTATACAGCTGATACAAATCATGTGATGATCTGTGAAACTGGCGAATACAACTTTTATGGCAATATTATTACTGAAGAAGGTATATACGATACAATTATACCTACTATTAATGGCTGTGATAGCTTGCTTACTTTAAATCTTACTATTGGAGAATTTTACAGAACCTATATTAATGCTACCATTTGTGAAGGAGATACATATATTGAAAATTGTTTTAATTTGAATTATACCGGTATTGATACTATCACATATATTGCAACAAACGGTTGCGATAGCTTGGTAATACTAAACCTTGACGTTAATTCTGTTTATTCAAGTGAAATTTTTGACACTGTCAGTGTTGGTACGCCATACTTAAATAATGGATTTGAAATATACTCAACTAATAACTCAGGTGATTACATATATTCGAATGAACTAAAATCAATATATGGTTGCGATAGCATAATAAATCTAAATTTGAACATATACTTAATTCCTGAGGATACTACTCAAAACAACAATTCAGAATTTGTATTTTTATTGTATCCAAATCCGGCCTCTGATGAAGTAATAATAAAAGCCGAAGGATCAATAGATATGAGTCTGGAATTTGTTATTTACGACTTATTTGGCAAATTTATTTCCAGAGGAGAAATCATTAATGATGAAACATTTATAGAGATTAGGGAATTTGCTGCTGGAATATATTTTATTAAGATAATAACTGAACAAGGTGACTCAGAAGCCATGAAATTTGTTAAATTTTAATTATTTAAGATTTATCTACGCATACGTAATTATACCTATTTCAAAGCCTTACGAATGTTATTAACAATTATTTGAAAAAAAATCGAAATCTTTTCTTGTGTGAAATATTTTTTTATTATTTTTACGCTTGTTATTTAGAGGGAAGCCGAAAACTCACTATATATAGAGTAGGCAAGAATATTAAACTATACAACTATGGCAGAAGAACAAAAACCCGTTCAAAAGAAGATGATGATGGTTTTAATTTGCTGGTTTGCTGGTACATTAGGAATTCACAGATTAATGATGGGATATAGCAACTGGTGGTTAATGTTAATTACTGCAGGTGGATGTGGAATCTGGACTCTTTATGATCTAATTATGATTTTCACAGATAAGATGCCTATGGCAGATGGAAGACCATTAGAAAAATAATCATCTAAGATCTTTTTAAAACAGGGCTATTTGTTAGCCCTTTTTTTTATAAACCTCAAAAACTAAATATATAAATAGTATGGAAAACACAAAGAATTGTATTAAATGTGGAGCTCAGATTCCAGTTGACGCAATGATCTGTCCTGTTTGTGGTGCAAATCAAGAAGTTCAAGCTGAACAAGCTCAACAACCTCAGCAAGAGCAGCAACCTGTTCAACCAGTAGTAGAACAACAGCAACAACAAGATCCTAACCAAGCAAATACTGAGGTTAGTGAAAAAGAAAAAACTACTGCGTTAATCTTATGTATTTTACCTTATTTCATTCAAATCCACGGAATCCACAGATTCTATACTGGACATATTGGAATTGGTATTATCCAACTTCTTACTTGGGGTGGTTGCGGTATCTGGACTCTTATTGATTTAATTAAGATTATTTCAGGAAAATTTACAGATGCAGACGGAAAACCACTCAAAGGAAAAGACATTTTCTAAAAGAACTTTACTTATTTATTTAAAGAAAAACATAGTAATAGCCGGCATTGCCGGTTATTATTTTATCGGATTGATTTTATACATATTTGCCGAGGTAGATATTTTATTACCTTGTATTTGGTATACCCTCTTTAATGTCAGATGCCCAGGTTGTGGACTGACAAGAGCATTTATTCACATTTTATCTTTTGATTTTAGCGCGGCATGGGATTCAAATCCACTTATTTTTATTGTTGCTCCCGGTATGACATTTTATATAATCAGAGATTTTGTAAGATTTATAAAACGAAATAGATAATGAAAATCAGATTCTGTTTATCAATATTATTATTACTACTATTGGGGTCACAAATAGTTTTTAGCCAATCAGAAGATAAGTATATAAATGCAAGAAAAGACATTATTGATTTTCGTAACAACTCTGTACTTCTGGTTCGACTACAAACCCGAGATAAAAGCATTCAGGCTTACAGAGATAGAAATATGAACGAATATGCTGATAAACTACAAAACGAGCAGGATTTATTAAATAAGAGAATTATACAAGCTTTTGAAGATTATTATAACTTTACACAGGTATACTACTTTTTAAGCTCGGATTCTAGACATATCATTAATCAGACCTACGACAGCATATCCTTTGTAAATATCGATTTAAAGCCTGATCCAAGCATTAAACCTAATCTAACAAGTTTTTATGTTGCACAGTTTGGAATTGTCTCATAAGAAACTGATGCTTTAGGTGTATTTATAATGAATTCTATGCTTGAGAAACTCCAAAAACCTTTTACATATTACGCAAAAAGTCCATTCTTCTCAAGTAAAAATAACACCCCCTGGAAAACAGTTAAAAGACTTAATAAAAACCTTCACTTCTATTACCAACAGGCAAGATAAAAACAAACTCATCTGTTTTGGTTTAAAAAATCTGCCTAAGGTGTGAACAATTTTATCATTTTTTACTTATATTGTTATCGCATTGTAAATGAAAGTATGTGCAGCAATATTAACAGGTGGTAAAAACTCTCGCATGAATGGTAAAACCAAGTCTTTGCTAGATATTTGCAATAGAAGTATTATCGACATGCAGATCGAAATTCTTGATGATATTTTTGATAAAACCATTATATGTGGTAAAGGGATAAAAAATAAAGCTAATTACACAGTCATTGAAGACGAATATCAAGATATTGGGCCAATTTCAGGTATATATAATGCTATCAAGAATTCAGATACTGATTATACATTTGTATTTTCATCAGATTTACCATTCTTAAATAAAAATATGATTGCAGATATGATAAAACTTCTGGATATAACAAAACCTGAAGTCCTAATTCCAAGTCATTCAAATGGTTTAGAACCATTGCATGCAATTTATCATAAGAGCTTAGCACCAAAAATTGAAAAGCAAATATCCGAAAAGAATTATAAAATACGTGAATGTTTCTTAAATGCAGACACTCACAAATTTATAGTTAACAAAAACTATAATCCGGAGAAATCATTTTTTAATGTAAATACACCACAAGATATAGAAAAAGCAATATTATTATGCAAAACAAACTAACAATTCAAGAAATTAAAAAAGTTTTATTAAAGTACAATAACTCACGGGACAATTTAATTAATGCTCTGCATGAATTACAGGACAAACATACGTTAAATTATATTAGTAATCAAATAATGGATGAATGCGCATCATACTTTAATCTTACCAAAGCTCAGGTTTATGGTGTTGTAACATATTATTCTATGTTTAGCACTAAACCAAAAAATAAGTATAGAATCTACTTATGTAAGTCTCCAGTTTGCACAAACATGGGAAGCGAAGACATCTTGAATTATTTGAATGACAAGCATAAGATAAGTCTTGATAATACTGATAATGAATTATTCTCCTTAGAACGAGTTGAGTGTCTTGGAAGATGTGGAAAAGCTCCGTCTATGATGATAAACAAAGAAGTATATACAGAACTCAGCCCCGAGAAAATCGATAAAATACTAAACGACTTAAAATCATAAATATGACTCAAAATACACCTAAAATTGCATTAAGCAGACTTGGCAAGATTAATTCAAAAAGTATTGATGATTTTATTTCCAATAATGGATTTAATGCTCTTGAAAAATCATTGAAAATGGAATCTGTCAAAATTCTTGAAATGGTTGAAAAATCATGATTACGTGGTCGTGGAGGAGCAGGATTTCCAACCGGATTAAAACAGAAATTCACTAGTCAGTCCTGCGAAGCTTGCGAAAACAGATATGTTGTCTGTAATGCAGATGAAGGAGAACCTGGAACTTATAAAGACAGATTTATTATGGAAAATGATCCTTTCCAGTTGATAGAAGGGATTATAATAGCTGCCAAAGCAATTAATGCAAATCAAGCATATATTTATTTAAGGGGAGAATATTATCCATCCATATAAAATATAAGAAATGCTATTGACCTAAGCTACAAGAAAGGTTTTCTGGGAAAAAACATCTTAAACTCCGGATACAATCTTGAAATGAGTCTTTATTTAGGTGCAGGATCTTATTTATGTGGCGAAGAGCTAACTCTTTTGGAGTCACTTGAAGGTAAAAGAGGTTATCCACGCATCAAACCTCCATTTCCTGCAGAAAAAGGCCTGTGGGAATATCCTACACTTGTAAATAATGTTGAAACATTTGCTCACTTACCATTTATTATCAATAATGGCCCTGAAAGTTATTCAAATATCGGAACTGCAGAATCAAAAGGGACAAAACTATTCTGCTTAAGTGGAAATTTAAATAAAGGTGGTGTGCATGAAGCTCCGTTTGGTGTAACGTTAAGAGAACTGATTTATGACATTGCTGGAGGTCTTAAAGATGGTTTCGAGTTTAAAGGAGCCTTAATGGGTGGTGCAGCAGTAACATTTGTTGATGCAACAATGCTCGACATACCAATTTCTTATGAGACATATAAAGCTAATGGTGCAACAATCGGTTCCGGAGCAGTAATTGTTATTGATGATAAAACAGATTTGATAAAAATGCTGAGATCTATTTTCTCATTCTTTAAACATGAATCTTGTGGTAAATGTATACCATGTCGTGTAGGTACAAATCTTATTAACGACATCATCCATAAAGCTGATTTGCATGCAGATGATTTGGAGAAAATACTGTCAGAATCTGAATATATGGCAAAAAACTCATTGTGTCCCTTGGGGCAAAGCCCGATTTTACCAATAAAATCATTTGTTAAATACTTTAAAAACTCTCTATAGACATGAAAAAGAATATTACAATAACAATTGACGGAAAAACAATAGAGACTCAGGAAGGATTAAACCTTTTGCAAGTTGCTAGAGAGAATGGAATTGAGATCCCGGGTTTGTGCTACCACAAAAAACTGAGTCCAACAGGTGCATGTAGACTATGTGTTGTGAAAGTTGAAGGAGAAAGAGGCCTTGTTATGAGTTGTACTCTCACAACAAAAGACGGAATGAAAGTAACAGCTTTTGATGATGAAACAGAATCCAATCGTAAACATACACTGGAGTATCTTTTATCTGAACATAATGAGGAATTTGATGACTCATACGAAGATGAATTAAGACCATTACTTGTTCAGTATAATCTTGATAAAAAAGAAAACAGAACAATAAAACCAATTTGGGAAAATATTCCTCAAGTTATTGATGACTCCTCTCCTGTTCTGACATACGACTCGTCGAAATGTATAAAGTGTTTTAGATGCATTAAGGCATGTCAAGAAGTTCAAGGAAAAGGTGTACTGGATTTTGCTGACAGAGGTATTTCAAAATATATTGTTGCCGGTTATGGCGAATGGAAAGAGTCTGAATGTGACGGTTGCGGTGAATGCATTCAACTTTGTCCAACAGGTGCTATTGTTGAGAAACCGTTCAGAGGGGAATTCAAATTAAAAGATATCGATAAAAAGGTAATAACAACTTGTCCTTATTGCGGTGTAGGTTGCCAAACAGAAGTAATGGTCAAAGATGATAAAATTGTAAGAATTGATGGTTTTGAAGGCGTATCACCAAATGATGGTCGTTTATGCGTAAAAGGTCGTTTTGGATATCAATATGCAAATCATAAGAAACGACTAACTCACCCTTTAATAAAGAGAAACGGAAAGTTTGAAAAAGCTAGCTGGGATGAAGCTTTAGACCTAATTGCTACAAAATTCAATGAGATCAAAGAAAAATACGGTAAGCTCTCTCTTGCTGGTTACAGTTCAGCAAAATGCAGCAATGAGGAAAACTACATCTTTCAAAAATTTATTCGTGTAGCATTTGGAAATAATAATATTGATTACTGTACAAGACTTTGCCACGCATCGACTGTAACTGCTATGCTACAACAATTTGGTGACGGAGCAGGTAGTAACTCAATCGAAGATTTTGAAACTACAGATTGTCTTTTTGTAATAGGTAATAATATAATAGAAACCCATCCTATTACAGCTACTTATGTAAAAAGAGGTAAAGCAAAAGGTAATAAAATAATTGTTGTTGATCCTAGATGGACTCCTCTCGTAAAATATGCTGATATCTGGTTACAACCTCGCTTAGCTACTGATGTTGCAATGCTAAATGGACTAGTTCATATTATCATCAAAAATGGCTGGATTGATGAAGATTTTATCAAGAATCGCGTTGAAGATGGATTAAAAGCATTTGATACACTTAAAGATCTTACAGATAAATACACACCAGAATATACTGAGAAAATCACAGGTATTCCTGCTGAAAAACTCCATGCAGCAGCAGAGATGTATGCAACCGCACCAACAGCAATGATTGCTACAGGAATGGGAATGAGTCAGCAAACTGTTGGGACAAATAATGTTTTCTCTCTAATCAACATGTGTCTTGTTACAGGTCAGATTGGACGTGAGCGTGCTGGGTTAAACCCTCCGAGAGGTCAAAACAATGTTCAGGGAGCTACCTATGTCGGTGCCAGTCCGGTAAATTATCCTGGTTATATTCCAATAGCCAATGATGAGAATCGGAAAAAAGTAGCTAAAATATGGAATGTAGCTTACGAAGACCTTGATGCAAATAAAGGTCTAACTACAATTGAAATAATGGATGCAGCATACGATGAAAAGGTAAAAGGCCTTTATATTATGGGTGAAAATCCAATTATTACCGATCCTAACCAGAATCATACAATTGAAGCATTAGAAAAGCTCGATTTCTTAGTTGTTCAGGACATTTTCGAGACCGAAACATCATATTATGCAGATGTAATTCTGCCTGCCAGAAGTTTATTTGAGAAAGATGGTAGCGTTGTAAACAGTGATAGACGCGTTTTAAGGCTCAGAAAAGCTATTTCTGAACCAGGTGAAGCTAGGCTCGACTGGAAGATAACAATTGATATAGCTAAACGTATGGGCTTTGATTTAGGCAATTATAATAATGAGGAAGACATCTGGAATGAAATTCGTGAAGTTGCTCCAATTTTTGGTGGCATTACATACGAAAGAATAGACCATGAGGGTGTTCAATGGCCATGCTATACTTTGGAAGACCCAGGAGCAAGAACACTATTTCTGGAAAAGTTTAATACTCCATCAGGGAAAGCTAAAATAATACCTGTTGATTACCAGGCTCAAAGCGAAACAGCAAGTGAAGAATATCCAATTATAATGAATTCGGGCAGGATGTTGTATCAATACCACTCTTCTACCCTCTCACGTAAAAGTGATATCTTAAATGCTTATGCAAATCAATCGTATGTAATTATGAATCCAAATGATGCAAAAAGACTAGGAATCTCAGATGGAGACGAGGTTTTGGTTGTTTCTCCAAGAGGAAGTCTAAAAACGCATGCTATGGTACGTGAGGAAGTACTAACTGGTGAAGCGTTTATGCCTTGGCATTTCCATGAATCACCAGTAAATGCATTGACAAGAAGCGAAATGGATCCTAAGTCAAAGATTGCTCCGTTTAAGTATTCTGCCGTTAGGATTGAGAAGGCTTAGGGTGACCGATGACGGGTGACAGAAGTTTAGACTCTTAAAAAAACTTAGTATATAATAATACAGTAAATGCGCACGGCCGTGCGCATTTACTGTATATTATACTTGTGCTATTATCCTAATTTCGGTCATCCTACATCCGTCATCGGTCATCGGTCACCCCTACCATTTCTCCCAGTGTAGTCTTTCTGGTTTCCATTTATCCTTTGGTTTATCCTCACCTGTTGGAACACCTACTGGAATTACATTTAATGGTCTGATATGTTCTGGTAAATTAAGAATCTCAATAACAGGATTCATTCTCTCAGCGTATGGAAATGCTGCGGTCCAGACAGCACCTAAACCCATAGACTCAACAGCAAGCAAGATATTTTGAGTTTCTGCCGAACAATCCTTAACCCAATACGTGCTATCAACATCTGTAGCTGCTTTTTCCATATCTCCACAAACAATAATTGCTGCCTGTGCATCAAATAACATTTTTGCATATGGTAATGCATCAGCAAGATCATTTAGTTTGCCCCGATCCGTGACAACTACAAATGCCCATGGTTGGAGATTTCGTGCTGTTGGGGCAGCCATTCCTGCTTTAACAATTGTTTCAAGTTGTTCCTCTGTAACCGGTTCATAAGTAAAATGACGCACGGATTTACGATTGTGAATTACTTCAAGTGCATTATTCATAATTATTGTCTCTTTTTTACTGGTTTCTTTCACTTGATCATCATTTGTAAGAAAGTTTACATATATAAGAACAAGAACAGATACACCGAGAATAATGTTAATCAGTAAGCCTGTCTTTATACCTTTTTTTTTTGTTTTACCCGATTTACCTCTGAGTAAGCTTAACAAGGCACCTGTTGGACAGAAAAATCGACACCAAGGTTTATTAAAAAATATTGATAAAAACAATACTACTAAAGCTAATATCAAAACTGTTACAGATGCAAATTCAAATTTGAATGCCGAAAATGGCTCAAAATTCTCAACACTAAAGTCAACAGCAACAACTAACATAACAAACAATACAAACAGAAATACAAATCTAATGTATTTAAGAGCCTTAGTTAAAGGAGGACTGAAAGTAATCTTCTTCTTATTGATTTTACCTACAAGTTCTTGAGCTGAACCAAAAGGACAAACATACTGACAGTAAAAATCTTTGTTAGTTATTAATGGTAAAAGAACACTAAGAATAAGTACAACAAACAGAAATATCTGTTGCCATATTTTCATACCATTAATAAGCCAGTTATTTAATAGTGCTAAACTCAAGAAATCTCCTTGCCAAAACCCCAATATACCAACTGATGCTATTAGTAAGAAGATTCTAAATCTATTTACTTTTTGAGGATTTAAAAAACTTAGTAATGAAAATATCAAAAATAAGAAAGAGACAACTAAACCAAGTATCTCAACCCAACTCTTTCCTCTATTTACATTACCTGTATCAGCATATAATGATAAGCGTTTGTTACATGATTGAATAATAGCTTCACTTGAAAATGTTGCACCTGTAACTGCATTTATCTCTGTTGAAAGGACTTCTTCACATGTCATACCAACAAAAAGATCAAAAAACCCATCCTCTTCCAGACTTTCAATCCATGAAGGAGTTTCGGAGTTTTCTAATAAGTATAATTCCCTGATTTTATCATCTGGATTAAAAACTATAGCAAAAGGTATACACCCACCAAACCCTTCAATACTCTCACAATAAGGCATTGTTAAAAGAACATAACAGTTTAATTTATCCTTTGAATCATATAAATAATAGCAATCCGATACCGTATCATGTTCATAATAAGAGAAATCATCAAATAAATCAGGAAAGAATGCTGTCTGATCTGTAAGTACAACCGGTTGATTCTTTGCACTATTCTCATCTTCAAATAATCCAAAATCAAATATTTTTCCTGATGTTAAAACTACAGCCGTTAAACCTGCAATTAGAAGAAATACTTTAAGTAATTTATTTGTATTCATCGAAAAAGAATTAAATAATAAAAATACAAGGCTTTTTATGCAAGTCGGGACGATTATTTTTCCATTTTGCAATTTTCATTGTCATGATAAACTCATCCTCGCATGTTACATTTACAGCAACACAAAGATAAGTATTTGGGCTTAAATATGATATAATATCATCAAACATTTTATTATTTCGATAAGGTGTGTCCATAAATATTTGAGACTGCTTATCTTTATATACTTTCTGCTCAAGTTCTTTAAGCTTCTTGACTCTCTGGTTTTGGTCAACCGGCAAATATCCGTTAAATGCAAAGTTCTGACCATTTAAACCTGATGCCATTAATGCCAGAAAGATTGATGATGGCCCTGTAATAGGAACAACTTGCAATCCAATATTATGAGCCATCTCAACTATTACATTTCCGGGGTCAGCAACACAAGGCAATCCTGCTTCACTAATTAAACCAATATTAAAACCATTCTTTGCAGCATTTAGATATGTAGATATTTCCTCTTGAGTAGTATGTTTATTTAATGTGTAAAATTCTAAATCATCAATTATAACATCTTTACTTAATTTTCGAAGATACCTTCTTGCATTTCGCACATCTTCAACGATAAAATGTTTCAATGATTCAACTATTGAAGGTAAAACAGCAGGTGTTACCATCTCCGGAGATGTATCTCCAATTAGATTAGGTATTAAAAACAGTTTTGAACCAAGCTTATTCATTGTTTTTTTATTGCAAAACTAAATATTTTAAGTATTATTCAAGCCTAATAATAAGAATTATAGGTAAATCAATAAGAATTAAAGACATTTATCAGTAATAATTAGCACTTAATTCGCTAATTTTGTAAAAAACAGAATTGTGGAAGCAATAATTTTAGGTTCTGGAACTTCACAGGGTGTACCCGTTATAGGTTGCAAATGTAATGTTTGTAAATCTGAAGACACTAAGGATCACCGATTGCGTTCATCTTTACTTATTAAAACCCCAGAATTAAATATTTTAATAGATTCCGGTCCTGATTTTAGGCAGCAACTATTGCGTGAAAAAATAGATAAATTAGATGCTATAATATTTACACATGAACATAGAGACCACATTGGAGGCCTAGACGATGTGAGAGCATTTAATTTTATGACTAAATCTCCAATGGATATATATGCTGAACAAAGAGTTCAAGAAGCATTAAGAAGAGAGTTTTACTATGTATTTTCCTGTGCAAATTATCCTGGAATTCCTCGCCTTAATCTTAATACAATTGATGAAACTCCTTTTTATATCGGTAATATTAAAGTTATTCCAATAAGGGCCATGCATTATAAACTACCAATACTTGGATTTAGAATCGGGGACTTAAGCTATATTACAGACGCAAATTATATTTCAGAAGAAGAAAAAAAGAAGATTTTCGGTTCAAAAATACTGATAATAAACGCATTACGTAAAAAAAAGCATATATCTCATTTTAGTCTGGAAGAATCCCTTAAAATTATTAAAGATTGTAGCCCTCGTCATGCATATCTTACACATATCAGTCATCATCTGGGCTTGCACAAAGACATCAGTTTAGAGCTTCCTGAAAACACTGAATTATCATATGATGGACAAAAAATAAAATTCAATCTGTAGTTTTTCTAAAGAAAATGTTAAAATCAACTTAAGATTAATCAAACCTTATTATTAACGTTATAATTTTAGTATATTGCTACGATTTATTTTCACAGTATGTATCTAGCATTACTTTCAATATTCCTCATTTTTTTTCCATATGTAATAATGCTTTTATGTGAAAAATTCTCATTGCTAAACAAGCTTGGACCAGTAATTATTAGCTTTATTTTTGGACTCATCTTAAGTTTTAGTGGTTTACTTCCAGAAAATGCCGGAGAAACTCAAGATTTAATAATGAGCTTAAGTGTTGTTTTAGCACTGCCAATGTTATTATTTGGTTCTGATATCAGAACATGGAAAAGAATAGCAGGCAAAACCAGTCTGTCACTAATGTTTGGAATGATAAGCCTGATTATAATTATAATAATTGGATATCAGATATGGGGGAACAAGATTGAGAATGCAGATAAAATTGCGGGAATGATGGTTGGCCTGTATACTGGTGGAACCCCAAATCTTGCAGCTTTAAAATCGGCTTTAAATGTTAGTCCTGAGGTATATATAATTATTAATACATATGACCTTACATATGGAGTTATTTATTTAATCTCAATAATGACCTTTGGTAAATTTCTTTTGAAATTTATTATACCAAAATTTAAAAATACAAAAATCAAAACCGGAATTGAGAATTATAATCAAAACATAAATGCAAATCCATTTTTAAAGAAAAACATTAAAGAATTATTATTTGTCTTAGTATTATCATTGGCTGTTGCAGGAATCAGTCTTGGTATTTCATATATTATCACTGGTAAAATCAACATGTTGCTATTGGTCCTATCCTTAACCAGTTTAAGCCTTATAGCAGGTATGAACAGAAATGTAAAAAAGGCAAAATCATCATTTAATTTTGGGATGTATTTTATTCTGGTTTTTAGCCTAAGTCTTGCTTCAATGGTAAATACTGAGATACTTAAGAATATCTCTTTCGAGCTGTTTTATTATATTGGATTTACAATTTTTGGAACCCTATTATTGCATATAGTATTTTCGGCAATTTTTAAAATTGACAGAGACACAACAATCGTAACATCAACAGCATTAGTTTGCTCCCCTCCTTTTGTGCCAATGATTGCAGACTCAGTTAAAAATAAAGAAATCATATTACCGGGAATAACAGTTGGAATTATAGGTTATGCAATCGGGAATTACATAGGTGTTTTTATTTCGTGGATATTAAAAAACTATTTATAAATTTGTAAAAATTAAAATAAATAATTATGAAGAAAAATGTATTAATAATCAGTATCCTTGCTCTTGCAGTAATTAGTATGCCTTTAAGAGCGCAGGATGATGACAAGAAAAAAGAAGATGTTTATCAGTTTACAATGGAGAAACAAGTTCCTGTAACTTCAGTTAAAGACCAATACAGAGCTGGCACATGCTGGAGTTATAGTGGTTTAGGTTTCGTAGAAGCTGAATTACTAAGAAAAGGAAAAGGAGAATTTGACCTAGCTGATATTTATATCGTAAGAAAAGCATATGAATACAAAGCAGAAAAGTACATCAGAATGCATGGTAAAACCAATTTTGGTGGTGGCGGTGCTTTCCACGATGTATTTTGGGTAATTGAAAACTTTGGGATCGTTCCAGAAGAGGCATACAAAGGTCTGAATTATGGGCAGGATAACCACGTACATGGTGAAATAGATGCAGTTCTTAATGCTTATGTTGATGCAGTACTAAAAAACAGCAACAAAAAACTATCAACCGCATGGTTAGAAGGATTTAAAGGTATTCTTGACGCATATTTTGGAGAAATTCCTGAACATTTTACTTATAATGACAAAAAATACACACCAAAGTCATTTGCTGAAGAACTAGATTTTAATAGCGATGAATATATTAACTTTACATCTTATACTCATCATACTTATTACAAACCATTTATTTTAGAAATTCCTGACAACTGGTTATGGGGAGAATCATACAACCTTCCTATTGAGGATTTAATGGCTGTTTTGGACAATGCGATTATGAATGGATATTCTGTTGCATGGGGTGCCGATGTTAGTGAAAAAGGATTTAAATGGTCAAAAGGCGTTGCAATTGTTCCAGCTGAAGACAGACCCGACCTTGATGGACTTGAAAGAGCAAAATGGGAAGAACTTTCAAAAAGAGAAAAAGAAGAACTTCTTTATAGCTTTGAGAAACCTCTAAAAGAAAAAGAAATTACACAGGAAATGAGACAAGAAGCTTTTGATAACTACCAGACTACTGATGACCACGGAATGTTAATAGCCGGTATTGCAAAGGACCAAAATGGAACAAAATATTATTATGTTAAGAACTCATGGAATGTAAATAACATCTACGATGGATATTTTTATGCATCAAAAAGCTTTGTTGAATATAAAACTATGAATATTGTAGTTCATAAATCAGCTATTCCAAAAGATATTCTTAAAAAGCTTAATATTAAATAAAAATAACTGACATACAATTATTTAAAGCTGTCTTCAAGGCAGCTTTTTTTTATGATTGTTCATAATTTTTTAATCCCTATCTTCGTTTTTCTGATGATTTAATTGTAAATTTGTAAGTAAAGATTCAGATTATGAAAGCACTAATTATATATGCAAATTATAAGGAAAACAGTTTTACCGGTGCTATAAAAGACACCTTAGCCGAAACATTCCACAATAACGGACACGAAGTTGTAGTTCGTGATTTATACGAGATTAAATTTAATCCGGTATTAAGTAAAAATGACCTTGAATCAATCGAAAATGAAATTTTCCCGGTTGATATTATGAAAGAACAAAAATTTATTCAGTGGGCTGACCTTATTTGCTTTGTTTATCCTATATGGTGGTCAGGTATGCCGGCTATTTTAAAAGGATATATAGAAAGAATTTTTGTACAGGGCTATGCGTTTGAATTTAAAGATGATCTTGCAATTCCTAAGCTTGAAGGAAAAAAGATTATGATTTTTAACACCACGGGGTCTAAAAAAGTCTTAAAAGATAAAAATAGAATAGATGCTTTAAATGTATTAACACATGATTGCATATTTGGTTTTTGCGGAATGAAGGTTGTTGAACATAAATACTTCGATGCTGTTTCAAAAGCTACTTAGAAAGAAAAGCAAAATATTTTTAAAGAAGTAAAAGAAATAGCTACAAAAGTTCTATAAAGCGACTTCAGCTTTGACTAAATAAACATTAACATGTTGATAATTTCAACCTGTCTAACATCTTTTCTTCTTCTAATATTTCCGACTTTTGTAATATGAAAGATAAATTAAATATTATCTGGAAATTCATATTAGCTATTATTAGAAATAAATATCTGGTAATTATTGTCGGATTTGTAATATGGGTGAGCTTTTTTGACACTTACAACCTTGTCGATAGATATAAAAACCTAAGAAAACTTAATGAACTAAAAAAGGAGGCTAATTTCTTTGAGGAAGAGATAAAAATATATAAGTCTCAATATCAGGAGTTATTTTCAAATAAAGAAGATCTCGAAAAGTTTGCACGTGAACAATACCTTATGAAAGAAAAGGATGAAGATTTATTTATAATTATCTCGGATTAGTTTAAGTCAGGATCAATAGGGAAATTTCTCCATATCTTATATCGTTCTTCAACAAAATGTAATGATTCTGTCCACATTTCGTCAGCATTTGAGAAAATAAACTCGTGATTACAATTTGTAACCAACAATGAGTTAAAGCTGATTTCTTCATTTAATTGTCCTGGGGCCCAACCTGAACTACCCAAAAAGAAACGAATATTTGATTTATTAATAATCCCGTTTTTGCTCATATCTCGAATCTGGTCCAAGTCACCTCCAAAGTAAATGCCATCTGCAATTAGATCTGCACCTAAAATATCAGGAATAGTATGAATATAAAATAAAACATCTGGTTCAACAGGACCACCAATATATAATTTAAAGTCTACATGGTCAAAACCATCTAAAACATCACTTAACTTCACATCTGTAGGATTATTTAATATTAACCCCATATATGATTCATCCTTATCATCCACAAGATAAACTACTGATCTGGCAAAATATGCATCATTCAGTAGCGGCTCTGAGATAAGTATCTTACCTGTAGCGGGTTTAATATCATTAGAAATAATCCTAAGTATATCCAAATCAAGGTTCATTTAACAAATTTACCAAAAAAAATAATACCGTCTATTTAGCATTTACTTTTTTTTATCTATTTGATATGATTTTTATGCCTTTTTACCATTTTTAACGTTAACTACATCTAATATTCTTAAAAACATGCATCTTTTTTATAAAATATTGCTTTTCTTTGTATCAGAAAATCAAATTCAAAATTTGATTTATCTTTTCTCTTTTTCATGGTTGATTGGGGTTAGTATTAGAACCCGGGTACCAAAACCCGGGTTCTTTTCATTTATTGTCATATACAGCTGTTGGCAAATTTTATGGCAATAATTACTTTTTACAAAATATAACGGCTTTGTAGAGCCTAAATACTCCTTAATGATATAATTTTATTCTTTCGTATATTATTTTTACCAATAATGCAACATTTTGCATGTTTTTTGAGTTATAAATGTAAAAGTAATGATTAAAATTACTTTTCTCTTTTTCATGGTTGATTAGGGTTAATACTAGAGCCCGGGTTCCCAGCCCGGGCTCTTACGATTAATAGTATTCATTTTAAGTAATCAAAATTTTAGGGTCGCCTACACTATGACTACTTATTTTTATTTTCTTGCTTTACCATCCACTCTGCCTCATTTTGAATTTGCTCTTCAATTTGGATATTAAGGTCTCTTGCTTTATTTTTGACACTATTTAACCAATCTGGATTATTTTTTATCGCATTTATCCAATATTGCAACCTTTCATCTCTAACCACTTTTGTATAATTCCCACTCAAATAATTAAACATATCTCCAATAAACCCTTTATAATCATATGCTAGGAGAAGTGTTGCGGAAGAATATACTACAATATAATCCAAATCAGTAAAAAGGCTATCCAAATCTACTTCATTTGGAGCTTTGGTTGCTGTAAAACTTTCAGGATATACTTTCTCATTATAGAACCAGTAATAGACATTGCTAAAACAATTTCTTGGAATAACCTGATTGATAATTGCCCAATAGAAGGAATCTCCAACTACTAATACTTTTGGTTTTGTTTTCCCCTCTTGATTAAAGCTCAAATTATAGTGATAAACATTTTCATTTTCAAGACTATGTCCAATATTTAACAAATTTTCAAGATCATGCTCATAGTTTTCCATAGTGTCAATATACACATCTTGCATCACGACTTCTGGAATATCAATATCTTTTAAAGTTTCCATATATTTTAATAGGGAATCAGCAACCCAAACAGCTGAGAAATATGTATAATGGGTTCCGTGCGTCGGAAACAGATCGATACTAACAGTATCTTTAATTTCTAAAAACCACTTATTAAAGTCTACATATTCGATATCATATTCATCAAACTTTTTCAGATAATAATCATAATCATTCTCCTTTTTCTCAACACGATTATATTGACTAGGAAATTTATCGGAATAGTAATAAGCATTTGAAGGTGCTATTACGTAAAGAAACTCTATTCCTCTAGTTTTCAGACAATTTCTTAATGAATCTGTCAATACGAATAAACTATCTGTTACCATTGTATCTTGTCTTTCGATTCCAAGATATCTTTCAATATTATAATCAAAGAACAAATGAGAATCTTTTCCGACAATTACCTTCTGAGCATTTGCTTTATTAAAAACCAAATAGTCAAATGAATTATTCCATCTCAAAAGAGTATTTCGAAAACCAAAGTTGCCTTTTAGAAATAATTCAACTAACTTTTGATATTCTCCACTATTCCAGTCTTTAAGATGGAATGTAGGATAATTTGAAAATGGCGTTTGTCCATGCAAGGGCCCTTCATTTGTGAGCTTCCAAAACCTTTGTGCAATAGGTAAAAACAATAACAACAACACAAATATGAAACAATATTTCTTTACTCTTTCCATTAAAATCTGAAATAAATAAACGGATTAAAACCACCTATGGCAATATTTCCAGCACAAAAGACTATTAAAACTATCATAACCAACATCACTATTGGAATTTCTTTAACAGAGTGAGATTTATAGAAAAACCACTTCTCCAGCCTTAAACCTGGTTTTATAATTGTAATAAATGAAAACAATACTCCTAATAATAGATAAAACCAAAACTTATTGTCATAATAAATAAAACTCAAAGAACCTGTAAATGAAAACATTTTCTTAATATACAATATTGCATGTTCCAATGTTTCAGCTCTAAAAACTACCCAACCAATTAAGGTAATAAAGTATGTTAAAATAATAGAAGGTATTTTACCAATTTTATCTGTAAACTTTATTAATAACAATCTATCTAAAACTAAAAATAATCCATGAAATACACCCCAAGCAACAAAGTTCCATGCAGCACCATGCCACAAACCCGATACGAAAAAGACAATCCAAAGATTAAAATATAAGCGAAATTTCGATTTAACACGATTTCCACCTAAAGGAATATATAAATAATCTCTCATCCATCTACTAAGAGTCATATGCCATCTTCTCCAAAACTCTGTAATATTTCGGGAAATATATGTATTATTAAAGTTTTCGGGAAAACTAAATCCAAGAATTTTTCCTAATCCTATTGCCATATCAGAATAACCAGAGAAATCAAAATATATTTGAAATGAATATGCTACAACACCAATCCATGCCATTTTTGTTCCCATAAATTCAGGATTTAGTGCAAATATCTCATCAACAGTGACACCTAGAGTATTTGCTATCAAAATCTTTTTTGATAAACCAATAACAAACCTAAATATTCCAGAGAACCGATTTTCCCATGTTTCATTATCTTCACGATTACGAATCTGCCCTTCAATTTCATTATATCTAACAATAGGACCTGCTATTAATTGAGGAAATAATAGGATATACATTGAATAGTCAACAAAACTATCCAGAGCTTTACTACTTTTGCGATAAACATCAATAGTATAGCTCATCTTTTGAAATGTAAAAAATGAGATTCCAATTGGTAATAGAACTTCTGTCCATTTCATTGATGAGCCTCCAAAACTCTCAATTATATCATTAACATTGCCAACAAAAAAATTCGAATACTTAAAATATCCTAGCATACCAATATTAAGTATAACGGAAACAGAAAGTAGGATTTTTCTATTTTTACCAATATTAGTCTTACTTAGTGATTTAACCAAGTAGAAATCCACTAATAATGAAGCTAAAACTAAATATATCATTGTAGGTGCTCCCCAAGCATAAAAGAATACGCTAAACAAGAGTGCTGTAAGATTTTTATACTTCGTATTTACCAGAAAATATACCAAAAGAAAGATTGGCAAAAAATAAAATAAAAAAACACTGCTACTAAAAACCATACTCTTTTTTAAAATATAAGGTATTCACATAAATATATCTATTATGCATAACAAAATTATAAAATATTTTAATAAAAACAATTAGCTAATCTCTAAAACACAATTTACCTTTGACCTTTATATAGTGCCGGAACACCATCGATTAACCACTCCGGGTTACCTTTATCCATCAAATAGTAATCAAAGAAATCTGTTTCCCTATTACTTATGTCAACACAATTTGCACGTTGTTTTAGATTATGTTCTTCTCCATTGTAGTTTAACAACCAGGCTGGCTTCCCAAGTCTTTTCATTGCAAGAAACAGCTCTACTCCTTGAGAAAATGGTACTGCTCCATCACCGTCATTGTGCATTATTAGTAAAGGTGTATTTATTTGATCAGCAAAAAATACCGGTGAGTTTTCAATATATGCAGGTAATTCGTTCCACAGCGTTCCACCTATCCTGCTCTGACCTTGCTCATACTGCATCATTCTGCTTTGTCCGCTTTCCATTCTTACTCCGCCATAAGCACTTGTCATATTGCTAACAGGAGCACCAGCCATTGCACAAGCATAAAGATCTGTCTGGGTAACAAGATATGCTACCTGATAACCTCCCCAACTTTGTCCTTGCAAACCGATTTTATCTTTATCAATGAATCCCTCCTCAATTAATGAATATGTTCCACTCACAATCGAATTATATGCATCTTTACCTGGCTGTCCGGTATTATAATGAATATCCGGAATAAAAATCACATATCCTTTACTAACAAACAATGGAAAACTTATCACAGATCTACTTGGATGCGGTGTATAATGAGCATGAATATGGTCTGAATATTTTTCATAGAAATAAACAATCATCGGATACTTCTTATTGGGATTAAAACCTTCAGGTTTGTATAAAAGCCCATCTACAGTTTCCCCATTAAAATCGGTCCATTGATACATCTCAACACTTCCCCATAAATAATCTTTTTGTTGAGTATTTGCATCAGATATTTTCTGTGAATTACTCCAATCATTATTATCCAAAACTAAATATCTATCTGGATAATTATTGTAATCTGATAAGGAGTATAAATATCTCTCTGTATCATCTGCCTTTGTTATACCATCAATCTTCTTAGATACAGTAATTAGAGGCTCCAATTCACCATATTCTATATCCAGAAAATATAATGACTCTTCTTTTGTTTTTTTGTTAAATCCTTTGACAAGAATATTTTCATTTTCATCAATATACTCTACATCAGAGTCTGTTCTTACATATCTTAACACAATATCATTTTGTCTTCCAAAACCATTAGTTAAATTTTTAATTGTACCACTCTTACCACATGTAATAAGCCACATATCATACTTATCATAAACAATAACTGCACGATCATTATGTAACCAACCAGCCATTCCCCAATGAGAAGGTAACATTGGTAACTCCATGTCCTCATTGTAGAAATTTACCTCAAGCTCGGCAGTCATTGGGTATGATATTGTATTCTTAACATCATAAGCATACCAAGTAGAATCCATTTTATCAAAAATAGCAGCATACTTACCTCCAGGAGCCAATGATACAGAGCCATTAAAACCTTCAGCAATTTGTTTCTTTTGGCCTGTCAAAGTATTAACAATAAAATAATCCCTGAAAGTATCCATACTCCATTGGATTTTATGTAAATATGGTATCTGTGTGTATCCAAGCACTAAATCGTGTTGGTTCTTAGTTTTTATCCTTACTTCATCCATTATACTATCCGCTATTTGTATTGCTTTTGACTCTTTAAGATTATACACAGCTACAAATGTCTTTTTCTTATCATCGTCAAGTTGTTTTAACTGCTGAGGCATAATTCTGCCATCATTCCAGCTCCATATATCAAGTTCTGCAATTTCATCGTCAGGAATACTGTCATTTTCAGTTTTAGGAATATTAAAACTAGTCCCGAAATAGAGTTTTGTATTATCTTCAGTGAAAGTAAGTTTATGATTCTCAGAAATCTTCCAATCAGTTGGTAAATCAAGAATATCACTAGATAAAATCTCAGAAATTTCTTTTTTCTCAGAATCAAATAGTTTAATTTGCCAGTTTTTATCGTCTATTGTATCCTCTGAATAATAAAATGCTGTGAATGCTCCGCTTTTGTCCATTGAAAAGCCTTTAGCATATGCTTGTGCCTGTATAACGCAATACTTCTCTAGTGTCATTGTATTTACCAGATAAACATAAACAGAGTCTATACTATCAGATATTTCGCTTTTATAAATTAAATATTCTCCATTTTCAGAAAGATTATAATCAGAGACATTTTCATACTCGACCTGAATTCTCTCATGCGGTTTAAATAACACTAATTTTGTTCCGTCTAACTCTTTTTTATTAGTCTTAAGGCTATCTGAATCCTCATTTGTAGATGAATCCTTACTAATTTCCTCTTCTATCTCTTTTTCATGCAAAAAACAAATTAAATCATTATCCTCACTGGCAATCTGATATGATTTAACTCTATCAAACTTCCACAGAGAATCATTTAAAAATGAATAGACAAAAAGACTATCTTTTGGATAGTTCTCATTATCTTCCTTGTCAATTTTTAATTTCCGTATTGTATCCTCCTGAGGTTTTACTTTAAAAGCTATAAAATTACATGAAGCAGAGTATTTTTCTTCTGCTGCTCTATCAAAAACACGAATTTGATCTTGTTTTTCATTATCATAAATAAATAACTCTCCATCACCTTTCTGTGGATTTAACTGATAACTTGTATATTGCCCGTCTTTACTAATCTTGACGGATTGAATATTATTCCAGGAATCATAAACAGAATGATCCAACTCTTTTTTTTGCGAAAAAGAATAAATAGAAAGGAAAATAAATAGATAAATTAGAATATTTTTTTTCATTGTGACACGTATTTATCACAAAGAAAATAAATAAAAAAGGAAAACTAAAGGCTTTTAACACTATTCTAAGATTATTAAGAATTGATAACCAATCATAATCAGTCTTTTTCTTTGACTTTACGTTTAATATCAAATTTTACTTTCTTCTCGTGATTGTCTGGAAGTCCAAAACATATTTCTAATGCAACTATACTTTTACTACCATTCAATGCAGGAATATTTTTATGTCTAAATTTGATAAATGCTTTTTCACCAGGGTGAATAACTCCCTTTTTCCAGTCTTTTGCTTCTAAAACATTCTCATCTGTTTCAATATATTTTATAAATATATCTTTCCCAGAGGTATTCTTGAAAACCATTGTATTTTCTACATAAGATATTGTATTATCTTGTCCACGTTCGTTTGAATTCACTTCAAGTTCATAAGAAGATTCAATCAATTCTATTGTACCTATACTTTCCATTGCAGGAATATATAGTAAAGCAATTAGTAATATTGATACAGGCTTTCCAATTGGTGACATTTCTAATAATTTTGGTTAATAATTAAAATCTAAGCAATATTTACTATTTTTACAAAGATTATGCCTTAGTAATGATTAAGCAAGACAAAATAAAAGAAATCATTCTTCAATATTTAAATAAAGAAGAGGAAGCAGGTAATAGCTCAGGCGGCAGTGGTCACATGGCATTTAAATCAGTTGGTTCTATAGAAATAATTGATACTATCTTCCAGAAAATTCAAACACAAATCATCTTTAAATATCGTGTCACAATTGAGACTGAATTTACTTATTATCCCGATAATCCGCCATATTTTTATGATTATAAACAAAGCATATTAATTAATGATTGCGGAGAAATATTAAATACGGGAGAGAAAATATTATTAAAAACAAATATGGAATTTTAGCTTATATAATCTCTTATATTAGAAAATATTCTAATTAATCACACGTTAATCTTAAGCATTAAAGTCAATTATTATGAAGAAAACATTATTAGCCCTAATTATTTTATTGTCTTTATCAGTTTCTGTTTTTTCACAAGAGTTTATTGATATTGACATGAATGATATTGAAAGTAAAACAACTGACAGCTTATCGTATTTATATTACCCGGTATTGCTTGACAGATTTATGGCATTTGATAGTACATTAAGCCAGGACGATTTCAAATACCTTTATTATGGTTATGTTTTTACTGATATGTATAATCCATATGGGGGTCACGAATTAGAAGAAGATTTCTATGACCTATATTATGACAAGGAATATGAAAAAGCAATTGAATTGGGAAATAAAATCATACAAGAAGACCCTATAAACACCAAACTACTGTTCAAAATGTTAGTTTGTCATCATCAGCAAGAAGATGCAGTAATGGCAGATAATTATGCTAGCCTGTATTATGGACTTTTAACAGTTGTATATTTTAGTGGTGACGGAAAAAGTGTGGAAACAGCATTCAAAGTAATTAATGTTGCAGATGAATATGAAATATTAAGCGAGCTTGGACTGCAATCTGCAGGGCAAGCGTTAATTGGCACATGCGACAAACTTAGTATTGATCAAGATTCACAAGAAGTAGAAAAAGGTGAAAAAAAGATTAAAGAGCTGTATTTTGATGTTAGCCTACCTTTTCAATACTTAAACAAACAATTTGAAATGTAATAACATACTTTTAACAATTAATTTTCTAGCTCTTTTAATAAAATAATATCTTTGCTCCAAAACTGAGCAACTTGAACGACGCAAAAATATTCGAACTTATAAAATCCGGTAACAAATCTGAATTTGATAAATTATTCAGGTCATATTATCAGGATTTGTGCCGATTTGCCATCTATCTGTCATGTTCTCCTGAAAATGCAGAAGAAGTTGTACAAGACCTGTTCTTTAAAATCTGGGAAAACAAAAAAAGTTTGAAAATCCATACATCAGCAAAATCATATCTCTTTACATCTGTTAGAAATTCTGTTTATAATCTTCATAAACATCAAAAGGTAAAGGATAGATTTATTGAACACTCTAAAGCTGCAAGTGAAATAATTGAGGATGAAAATCATTTAGATGCTGAGCAAGAAATGATAATCAAGATAAATAATGCAATTGAATTAATGCCTGAAAAACGTCGTGAAGTTTTTAAGCTTAGCAAAGTCGAGGGATACAAATACAAAGAAATAGCTGAGAAACTAAATATTTCGGTTAAAACAGTAGAAAATCATATGGGTGAAGCATTAAAATTTTTACGAACAAATCTCAACAAACAAGAATTATTATTTCTTTTCCTTTTATTAGATTTTCTTGCCGAATACTATTTCTCAGTAGGGGTTTTTAATAATTTAATTGTCAATTAAAAAAGATGCAGGATGTAAATCACATACCGGATTTTGATCTCATTGCAAAATTTCTTGCAGGAGAAGCTGACGATAACGAAACTCAACTTATCGAAGAGTGGATTAGTGATGGAAACCAATCCGAATTTGAGCGAATCAAACAAATTTGGCAAGGTGCAGGATCAACAGAATATTCTTTTGATACAGAGAAGGCTCTTGAAAATGTAAATAAACGAATAAATCAATCGAAAAGAGCAAAAAGAATAAGGCTCTATACAATTTCAGCAGCAGCTATTATCCTGTTAATTGCTATTCCAACAATAATCCTTAAACTTAACACCGGGACGATAAATAATGAACTAGTAAGCCACAGCACAAGTGATAATACGGAATTAGTTGCCCTCGCAGACGGTTCAAACATTACACTTAACAAGAACTCCTCGATATCATACCCTGAGAATTTTAAAGAAAATAGAACTGTTAAATTAGAAGGAGAAGCATTTTTTGAGGTTGAACATATTGATAAGCAGCATAAGTTTATTGTTGAAACAAATGGAGTTAATATAACCGTTATCGTGACTAAATTCAATGTTTTATCTGATAAAAGCAATGCCTATGTTGAAGTCAGTGTAAGCGAAGGTATAGTTGAAGTTAAAGCTTTTGAGGATATGGAAGCGATTAGTCTTACCAAAGGTCAAAGTATAAAGCTTGACCTCAAATCTTCTGAATATAAGATTGATAGTATAGGTGTAGAAAATGACATTTACTGGATTACAGAAAAGATAATATTTAAAAACTCTGATTTAAACGAAATTTCCTCTACCCTCTCAAAAATCTATGAAAAAGAATTTATATTAAGCATTTCAAATCCTGAACAATACAGACTAACAACAGAATTTGATAAACAAACACTCGATGAAATTCTTAATATTCTTGAGCTTACACTAGATATATCTATTGAGAGTAAAGGGGAAATAATCTATTTAACAGATGCAGAAGATTAAGCTTATAGCCTTGTTCATAATAACTTTATCAGGATTAAGTGTATTTTCCCAAAACATCAGTCCAGAAAGTAAAATAAGCATTTGTGAAGGTTATTTACAAGCTGATGAAGCTCTGAAAATTATAGAGAACAAATACAATATAAAATTCTCTTATAATCCAAATCTTTTCAGTATTGAGAATGAAATATACATCTGCAAAAGGAATAAAAGCCTTGAAGAAGTTATATCTTATATTATGGGTACTCATATCGTATTAATTACGGAGGGAAATTATTTCATTATCAAACCAGATAAAAAGCATGCGGATAACGAGCAAAACACTTATAAAACAATAAAAATCAATGGCATTATTGAAAATGCAATAAGCGGAGCCCCTATAGAAAATGCTATTATTGAAACTTATGGATATAAATTATACACAGACGAAGTAGGCTACTTTAACATTAAAGTAAATCTTACAAATGATAGCTTAACATTATTTATTAACAAAGAGAACTATATTGGTTACAAAACAAGAATTCCGGCTGAAAGTCAAAATGTTAAAATCAAGCTTCAACGAATTGATGAAGTTGACTACACCTACTTGCCTTCAACTGTTAAAGATAAAAACTCCACAATAGAAACATATTGGTTATCTTCTTTAGTTTTAAATGATAATCAAACTGAATTAAATAAAGATCGTAAAGTTCTTTTAGAAAGAGATTATCAGATATCTGTCATTCCTAGCATAGGGAGATATAGTTTACAAAGTGGGATGTACAGGTATAACAGATCATATAACATTTTAGCAGGCTATACAGGTGAAGTTTACGGACATGAGATTGGTCTGGGTGTTAATATTGTCAGATTTGATATGACAGGTTTTCAGGCATCTGGAATTGCAAATATAGTTGGTGGTGAAACAGCAGGTTTTCAATTTAGTGGTGGAGCTAATGTTTGCATTGGTAACGTCAAAGGTGTACAATTTGCAGGTACTGCCAATACTAGCTGGGGACATTTTAAAGGAGTTCAGATATCAGCAGGTGCTAATCTGGTTAAATCAAAACTCCGTGGATATCAGATTGCTCCGGTTAATATTGTTATTGATACTATTTTAGGATGTCAAACAGGCGCTGTAAACATTGTTACTGCACCAGCACAAGGAGCACAAATATCTGCCGTAATGAATTATACACCTTTAAATGATTTTTTACAATATTCGACATTACTAAATATCACGAAACAAAACAGAGCCAGTCAAATCGGACTAATAAACATAGGAGGTTATTCAAGCAAATTTCAGCTTGGATTATTAAATTTTGCAGATACAGTGAGTGGTATTTCGATTGGGTTTTTAAGTTTTGTTAAAAACGGTTATACTCATCTTGATATCGACATGAATACTGGTAGATTTGCTGAGGTTAAATTTAAAACAGGTACAAATAAATTCTATAATATTATTAAAGCTCAGGTTAGACCGGAAAATGAAGCAGATTTTGGAATTGGGTATGGTTTTGGTACTGATTTTAAAATCTGGAAGTTTATCAGCTTTACAACAGATTTAACGGCTTCACATATTTTTGAAAATAACACACTAAATCAGAATCTCAATATTTTAAGTAACCTGGACCTATGTCTTAATTTCAATATTGCACGTCATTTTACTTTATTTACAGGATTTGAGACAAACTTACTACTCACAAATCAACTAAATACTGAAGGTACAGAATATCAAAGCAGCCTTCCTACAGATAATTTATGGTACGACCAAACCTTTAATAATCAACGAGTTTACATTTGGCCCGGAATAAAATTAGGGATAAGAATATAAAGATTCAAAATCCAAATTACAAATTACAAAATTCAAACTCTATGTACTTCAAACTCTAAGTACTTCAAACTCTAAGTACTTCAAACTCTAAGTACTTTAACTCTAGAAACTTTAAACTATAAGTACTTCAAACTCCAAGTACTTCAAACTCTAAGTACTTCAAACTCTAAGTACTTTAAACTCTAAGTACTTTAAACTCTAAGTACTTTAAACTCTAAGTACTTTAAACTCTAAAAACTCCCTGATTTTCTGTCCTCAACGAAACATTTTTCACATCCCAATAGGGGTATTTTAAAATAAGCTTGTCATATCATTGAAAACAATAAAATTTTAATGATATGAAAACAAAACTTAATTTAAAAACAATCGGATTAGCACTTATTTGCTTATTAACAATCAGTACTTCTTACGGACAAAGGGTTACAAGTAATGATAACCAGGTAGAAACTCTTTTCAACAGAGACCAAAATATTACACATGGTGGATATGCAGGATTGGAATTTGGGTATACTCCTGTGGCTGGCAGAAGCTCATTTCTAGCAGGGTTTCATACTGCATGGATAGTGGACCATACTTTGGAAATAGGTATAAATGCAAAAGGATTTGTAACTAATCCACTTCATGATCTTCTTCTGGACAATATGAACTATATGTATACCGGTGGTTATGGCGGACTTCATATTGCAGCAAACATAATGGGTAATAAACCAATAAATGTATCTTTCCCAATTCTACTTGGTGCCGGCGGAATATCATATATCAGAACAGGTTATAATGGATATTATGACGAATTCTACCCAGAAAGTCATTATGCATATTTTGTAGTTGAGCCTGGAATTGACATTCAACTTAATGTTTCAAGATTTTTTAGAGTCGCTGCAGGTGTAAGCTACAGATATACATCAGATATTTATTTAGTTTATTCTGATGCTTCTGCAGATCCTATAGCTGACCCATCAATGCTAAGAGGCTTGAACGCTAGTATTAAACTAAAATTTGGGAAATTTTAATAAAAAAATAATAATTTTAAAACAATTAGATATGAAAAAAGCAATTTTAATAACAGGGATATTCATGTTACTATTAGCAGGCTTCTCGTCTTGCTATTACGAACATGGCAGTATTAGAGGTTATGGTGAAAGTATGTAATTTATAGTCGACCTAGATTATGTTACAGGTATAGAACTTGATGGTTCCATGGATATTGAGATAATTCCTTCCGACAGCTTCAAGGTTGTTATAGTAGCTCAGGAAAATATTGCTAATGCAATGGTTATCGAGACAGTTGGAGATGTAGCAAAAGTAGATTATCGTTCACGTTTGAATGTAATTCCTACAGATGTAGCAAAAGTAGTTTTCTACATGCCCGAATTAGATACAGTTGAACTAGATGGTAGTGGCGACATTTATATAGATGATGATTTCGAAACTGAAGAAAATATGCAAATTAAGATTGACTGGTCAGGTAACATCGATGTAGAAGAAATAATTTGCAACAAACTGGAAACAACTATAAACGGATCAGGGAATATAGAAATAGGCTGTGTATCAAATGAAGTTGAAACAATAATCAGAGGTTCCGGGAACATAGGATATTATGGTAGTTGTGGGGTTCATACAATAAGAATACCTGGCTCCGGAGATGTTGAAGCTTTCGATTTATTTACAGAAGAAACATATATTGATATTTCAGGAAGCGGAGATGCTTTTGTTTGGGTCGAAAACTTACTGGACATTCACATTAGTGGCAGTGGTGATGTTACCTATAAGGGTAATCCTCAGCTTAATATTGATATACCTGGTTCAGGCAATGTAATAAGCTGGAAGTAAAAGGATACTGAAGAAATTTACAAACATAAATACTGTTGAAAACAATATAATAGTAAATGCGCACGGCCGTGCGCATTTACTATTATAAAGAAACTATACTCCCGTCTTCTTAACCTTAAAAGAAAAATATTTTTGCATAAAATAACTGTAAATAACAACAATACCAGTAGTTATTACTTTTGATACAGTTGCCCAGATATCACAAACTTCAACAAAGAATTTCAATAAAACATAGTTAAGAATAATAGAACCTGCAACAGCAACACCGTATCTAAAGAGTTGTTTTCTTCCTCTTAAATAAGATTGAGTAAAAGTTACATACTTTGCCAGCATAAAACCAGTAGTGAAAGTTATAGGAAAGACAACAAGAAATGCAGCAATATGAGGAGTTATTGCATAAAATCCCAAATCGAACATTTGCTTTTTAAAAACAAAATTGTAAAATATAAAATATAGAAAAATATCAAATGCAGTATTCATTCCTCCTGTAAAACCATATCTGAATGTAACCAAAGGTATATACTTGCTAAATGGTTTATAAAACCAGTCACATACACCGATAATCAGCTTTCTTGATATGGTTAGAATCCTTCGCATAAAACCGCAAATATATAACTATTCCTATAAATATTTATCTTTTTAAGATTTTAAGGTGTAGTAGATTTTAAACAAGAAAGTACGAGTTTTATTTCATTATATGATAACTTTCTATCTGTTTGTGTCATAATTTCATTTAAAGATGCACTGCCCGAGAGCTCAATGATACTCTTTATTTCTTCAAATTTATCATCAGATATAAGTACAGTATAATCCAACTCTCCAATTGCTGCATAATGTGCTAAATGTCCGTATATTGTCGATTCAACAAAACCACGGGATTTTGCAATCTGAGGGATATCCATACCATCAAGAAACATTTCTAATGTTAATTTCTTTGTGTCTGTTTTTACTTTCTTTTAAGGCTTTAAATCCTCAATTTCACCTACATCTCGTTGGATCTCATTAATTAAACAATAATCGTCAATTATCTCAAGAATATCTTCTCCATACTGTTCAATCTTAGCTTTACCTATTCCTTTTATTCTTGAGAGGTCTTTAATATTTGAAGGTAGCTTTTCAACAAGTTCTTTCAAACTCTTTTGCTGCAAGACCATATAAACCGGAATTCCGGATTCTTTAGCAGTAGACTTCCTCCAAGCATTTAACTCAGCATACAACTCTTTATTACTTACATTTATATCACTTGAGTATGATTTCTTTTTATTAAATTTTGCTTTAAATTCAACTTCATTATCTGCTAATGATTTTAAATAATCAACAGGACTAAAAACAGGGACAGTAGTTTTTAATGCTTCATATTTAAGTACTAAACTCAATTCAAACTTCTCTATAATTTCAGCTATATCTTTTTTAGCCTCTTTACTATCTGAATCAAAATACATTGTTTTAAACCTATCAAAAAACAATGTATCCAATTTATCCAAATAATACTCTCCTGCTTTTCTTACTCTATCCATAAACTTCTCATTCTTAACAGGTAAATCCTTGTTCTGATTGGATAGTAACTTCAATTGTTGAATAAATTTATCATTAATTGCAAATATCTGTTCTTCAGCTGATTTACTAAGCTCATCAAAAGTATCTTTATAATCCTGAGCAAACTTTGTTTGGTTCTCTAAATACCTTTTTCTAAGAGTATAAAAAAGCTTTTTAATCTCTGTAAAGTCAAACAATTCAAATATCAGTTTAGTTTGATACTTCTGCTTAGAAACCCAAAGTTGTTCCTCACCTGGTTCAGTTTCTTTAGCTTTGCTATCAAATTCATTAACGACATAATCTGTTTTCAGGGAATTAGACGCTAATTCTGATATTAAAACTAATCCTTCGAGACTCTTACATCTGCTCAATGCAACATATACCTGACCAAAAGCAAATGCCCTATTTAAATCAAGAATAGCTTTTTCAAAAGTTAACCCTTGACTTTTATGAACAGTTATTGCCAAGGCTAATTTTAAGGGAAATTGGGTAAAACTACCAATGACCTCCTCTTCGATTTCTTTTGTTTTTGAATTATAAATATATTTAACATTATCCCACTTCTCAGGTTTTACAGGGATCTCCTTAAAATCCTCTTCACATTTCACATAAATAATGTCTTTATCAAAACCTGTGATCCTTCCAATTTTACCATTATAATAGAGCTTATCAAAAGATGGGTCATTTTTAATAAACATTACCTGAGCGCCCTTTTTTAAAACTAACTCATGTTCTGTTGGGTACATAAATGGCGGAAAATCATCTTCAACATCTGCATAAAACAATTTTCGCTTTTCTTCTAATGATTTAAGTCGGTCATTATTTATCTCTGCAGCTTTTGCATTATGAGTTGTTAAGGTTATGTACCCTTCCTCCTTTTTTGCATCAAAATCAGGTTTAAATCTGGTATTAAGTAGTTCAATAGATTTGTCAGACAATCTGTTCTCACGAATTTCAGCTAATACTTCAATAAAAGTCTTATCTTCCTGTCTGTAAATATGTTTAAGTTCAATTGTTGAAAAATCTGTTTTACTTAATGCAAGACTACTAAAAAAGAATGTAGATTTATAATATTCTCTTATTAAATACCATTCATCCTCTTTTATTACAGGAGCAAGTTGATGAAGATCTCCAATTAACAAGAGCTGGACTCCGCCAAAAGGTTTCTCATTCCTTCTGTATCTGCGCAAAACTTCATCTATAGCATCCAACAAATCTGCTCTGACCATGCTAATTTCGTCGATAACTAACAAATCAAGACTTTTAATAATTTTAATTTTGTTTTTGCTCATTTTATGAACAAATCTTCCATTTTTTTCAGCACTTGAATTGTCGAGCTCTGATCCTGGAATAAAAGGAGAAAAAGGTAGTTGAAAAAATGAATGTATTGTTACTCCACCTGCATTAATGGCTGCTACCCCTGTAGGTGCAACAACAACCATTCTTTTAGGGATACTATTTCTTAAATTATGTAAAAATGTTGTTTTACCTGTACCTGCTTTTCCTGTTAAAAATAGGTTATGATTTGTGTGCAATACAAACTCATAGGCTAGTTTTAGTTGAGGATTTTCATCATAATTCATAATTAACAAAATTACTAATAAAATTATTCTACTATAGTATCATAAAATTTTATTATAAACAAATGCATGATATTCGTTAACATTTATTGCAAAATCCATTTAAAAATAAATAAAATAAAATTATAGTAAACATCAACATTTTACTATATTTGTATCATAGAGATTTATAATATGCTAGAAAGGGATTCTGCAAAATTAAATTTTAAACGACTTCTACCTGAATTACTTATATTTATTATAATTCTGGTATTAGGTGTTATACACATCAAATTAACTTGGGACAATGTTAATTCTGATAAAAAAAATGATATACTACAAATTGCAAGTTCAATCGAAGCGGTATTACCAAGCAATTTAATAGATAGTCTTGATGTAGCAATTACAGATACTTCCAAAGAAGAGTATAAAATCATAAAAAAAGAGCTAACAGATGCTATTGCAGTAAATACAGATTCAAGATTTGCTTACATTTATACTCAAATTGATGGCAAAATTTATTTTATTGCAGACAATGAACCTCATGAGTCAGAAGATTGTTCACCACCCGGACAAGAATACACAGAAGCCGATCAATATTGTATAAGAGCATATGAGAATTCCGAAGCACTTGTATCTCCTCAGTTTACTGACAGATGGGGAACGTGGATTAGCGTTTATGTACCTATAATTGACCCTGAAACAGGTCAGGCTAAAGCAGTATATGGGATGGACTTCAATGCAAAAAAATGGCACAGATCTATATTTCTTGAAGTTTCTAAATCTATAGCTTTAGTTTTATTGGTTATTATTGCATCAATATTTTTACTGATAATTAGAACTAAGAATAAAAAGCTTCGTAAGGAAATAGCTGATATAATTGAAAAAGAAAAAGAAACTGAAGAAAGTGAGTATAAGTACAAAAGGATAGCAAATAAAATGACAGACGTCGTTTGGTTGATGGATCTTGAGGGTAATAGCTTGTTTGTCTCACCATCTATACAACAATTTACAGGCTATACAGAGGAAGAATATTTAAATCAAAAAATAATTGAGAGATTCACTCCTGAAAGTGCACAGGCAGGAATGCAGATTCTGCAAATGGAGGTACAAAGTTATATTCAAAATCCCAAAAAGAATCACATACGTTCACTTGAAATGGAGTACTTATGTAAGGATGGCAGCACTAAATGGGGAGAGCTTATTGTTTCCCCTTATCTTGATGATAACAATAAGCTTGTTGGAATTCATGGTGTTACAAGAGACATTACCGAAAAAAAGAAAGCAAAGGAAGAGCTTATTATGGCAAAGGAAAAAGCCGAAGAAAGTGACAGGCTTAAATCAGCATTCTTATCAAATATGAGTCATGAAATTCGAACACCTATGAATGGTATTATTTGTTTTGCAAGTTTATTAAAAAGACCAAACCTTACAGGTGACAAACAGCAGGAATATATTAAACTCATTGAAAAGAGCGGTCAAAGAATGCTCAATATTATTAATGACATAATTGATATATCTAAAATCGAATCTGGACAAATGCCTGTATTTAACGATAAAGTTGATATTAATGAGATGATTAACGATTTACATCTCTTCTTTAAACCTGAAACAGATTTAAAAGGAATCGAACTTATATTTGAATGTGGTTTAACTGATGATAAATCTATTATTATTACTGATAAAGAAAAGCTTTATGCTATTTTAATGAATCTAATTAAAAATGCAGTAAAATTCACTTCAACAGGAACTATTAAATTCGGTTACAAAAAGCAAAATAAAGACTTCCTGTTTTTTGTTAAAGATTCAGGGAAAGGAATTCCTGAAGAGCAACAAGAATATATCTTTCAGAGGTTCAGACAAGGTAGCGAATCACATGCCAGAAATTACGAAGGTGCTGGTTTAGGTTTGTCAATCTAAAAAGCTTTTGCTGAAATGCTGAATGGTAAAATATGGTTAGAAAGCACTCCATATAAAGGCTCTACTTTCTTTTTCACTATCCAGGCAAATAAAGAAGTAAACAATTCAAAGTCTATAAATAAAACAGGAAAAGCTACAAGAAAACTTAAAACAGACCAATGTATTATTATTGCAGAAGATAATAAAGAGTCTGCACTATTCTTGCAACTAATATTAAGCAGTGTAAGTGATAAAATAATTATTGCTAATACCGGTTCTGATGCCATCAAAATGTATAAAGAGCATAAACCCGGAATAATATTTATGGACATGCAATTACCGGACATAAGCGGTTATGATGCTTCTCGTGAAATAAGATCTATTGATAGAGATGTAATTATTATTGCACAAACAGCTTACGCATTTTCAGATGATAGAGTAAAAACCTTGGAATCGGGTTGTAATGATTATATCTCCAAGCCTTATGTTGAAAGTGAAGTTATTGAAATATTGAGTAAGTATATATAGATGTGCAACTTACTTTCCAATACAGAATTTTGCAAAAATAGATCCTAATACCTCTTCATTACTGATATGACCTGTAATCTCACCAAGAAAATACATTGCCTCCCGTAGGTCTTGCGCAACAAAATCACCACTTATATCATTTTTTAAAGCATCATTGGCTCTTTGTAATGCTTCTGATGACTTATAAAATAATTCTACATGCCTAGTATTTGTAATAATAGTATCTGATTCTGATTGTTTTAACGATTTAACATGAGCACTCATTATGTTACACAACTTATCAATATTGATTTTCGTTTTTGCTGAGATTAAAATAGTGTTTTGAAAATTATAATCCAATTCATTAATATCTGTAATATCTGTCTTATTTATTGCTACAATTACTAAACTATCATCGTCGATAGACTTTGTAAGCTCTTCAATAAATTCAAGATTACTTTCTATGAGATCAGTAGCATCAATCAATAAAACAACTATATTGGAGTGTTCAATCTTTTGCATTGTTCGCTCTACTCCCATTTGCTCAATTTCATCATCCGATGAACGAATTCCTGCAGTATCAATCAATCTAAATTTAATTCCATCAATAATAAGAATTTCTTCTATTGTATCTCTAGTTGTTCCAGGAGTAGATGAAACTATTGCTCTATCATCTTCGAGTAAGGCATTTAACAAAGTTGATTTTCCCGCATTTGGCTTACCGACAATTGAAACAGGAACTCCTTCTTTAATCGCATTTCCATAAATAAAGCTGTCTATGAGTTTTAATATTTTAGTATTAAGTTCATTAGACAATTTTAACAAATCTGATCTGTCAGCAAATTCAACATCTTCCTCTCCAAAATCAAGTTCAAGTTCAAGCAATGAAATTAATTCAAGCATTTTGTTACTCAGTAGACTAATTTCATCAGATATTTTACCTTTCATCTGATTCATTGCAAGCTTATGACTTTCCCTTGTACTACTAGAAATTAGGTCAGCTACCGCTTCTGATTGAGAAAGGTCCATTTTTCCATTCATAAATGCTCTTTGGGTAAATTCTCCAGCATTTGCTGCAGATGCTCCATTACTGATTAACAGGTGTATAATCTCCCTCTGAATATATTCAGAACCATGGCAATATATTTCTACCATATCTTCTCCGGTATATGAATTTGGAGAGATAAACTTTGCAACTATAACTTCGTCAAGAATATCTCCATTTGGCTTCACAAGACTTGTAAAAAGCATCTTTTTTGCCTCTAATTGTATGAACTTATCTTGTGATGAAACAATTTTTGATGTAATCTCAAATGAGTTTCCACCACTTATTCTAATAATAGATATAGCCCCTACTCCTGCAGGCGAAGATATTGCACAAATATTTTCTTTCTCGATAATCATTCAAAAATTTTTTACAAAAATAAGCTTTTTATTTCAGCTTGAAACTCTTAATTATCCATAGTTCTTTTGACCCCTAAACTAAAACTATATAGATATGGATGTCCGGGGAAAAGATTAATTGTTGCAGCATCTGTAGTATTAAATTTATACGCATATTCTATTTGACCTCCATACCAAACAAACTTATTTTCCCAAATTCTGCTTTTTGTTAGCTTCATAAATTCAGGATTATTGACATACTCAGGATTCTTACACCAATTCCTTCTATAATACCACAAAGGTCCAAATGAGGCACTAAAATGACTTTTTGTCCAATCCCAACAGATAATATCGTCATGAAAATCAATTCCAATATGGCTAACTCCAGCAAATCTACCTGCACAATCATGAAAAACTAATGTTTGTACAAATTTAATCCCGATATAATCATTATACCTGTAAGATACAGCGAATGTAAGTCCTGTAAAACCAATAAACTTACCCTTTTTATCAATCTTCCATTTATATACATGAGAATTTGCATCAGGAGTTGGATGGTAACCCAGTCCACTAATTGATACACCAAAAGAAATCTGGGAAACTAACTGATAACTCAGCATTACAAATATCAATATGCAAATTAGCTTCAATTTCAAACCTAACTTTTTTAGTCAACAAATGTAATAAATGAACTTTAATCCATTTTAATTATTAGACATTTTTTTATCTATTTTTTATAATCAAACTCATTGAAAATCAATTTCATAATAAATAATTAATTCAAAATATGTAAAAAATTTAAAAAAAGATTTGGAGCGTATCAAATTCAGTCTTATATTTGCACTCGATTTTAACGAAAAGGATTGGTAGTTCAGTTGGTTAGAATGCCGGCCTGTCACGCCGGAGGTCGCGAGTTCGAGTCTCGTCCAGTCCGCAAAAAGGTTCTCAATTTGAGAGCCTTTTTTGTTTTTATAGATTTCTTTTATAATAATTATTCGCTAATTCCCAGTTCTCTATGAATCAATCTTACTTGAAATTTATATTGCTTTCTCAAGTAATATGCAAGATTCTCAGCACAATAAACACTTCTATGTTGACCTCCGGTACAACCATAACTAATATTTAAGGAACTAAAGCCTCTTTCAATATAATTATCAATTGTAGGTTTAACAGTTTTTATTGTATTATTCAGAAACTTATCTATTTCTGTTTTTTCTTTAAAAAAATTGACTACCTCCTTATCTCTTCCTGTCTTTGTTCTATACTCAACATAACGTCCAGGATTATGGATTCCCCGGCAATCAAATACAAAACCACCACCATTTCCTGTTTTATCTTCAGGATATCCTTTCTTAAAACTAAAACTACTTACTGTTACAGTAAACTCTGAAAATTCAAGTTTATCAAACTTATCAGAAGAAGACAAGTCAGATATAACCTTAAATAATTCAGGAAATTGTTGTATTATTTTTGCCTGGTGTTTTAGATATCTAAGATTATTTAGCGCAAATGGGATACTTTCCATAAAATGCGATTTCTTTTCAATCAAACCTCTAAAACCATATGCACCTAAAGTCTGCAACACCCTTATTAAAACATAGTAATAATATTGGTTTCGAAATTCATCATCATCAACAGGAATATAAGTCTCAACCTGTTTGAAATAATAATCTAATAATTCATCACGTACAGATTCCGGAATCTGTGCTTTAGCTTGAAACAGCAAAGATGCAAGATCATATTGAATGCCTCCTTTCCTACCCCCCTGATAATCGATAAAATATGGAGTCCCATCCTTAATCATTATATTTCTTGACTGAAAATCTCGAAACATAAAAAATTTATTACCTGAAGATTCTAATATATTTGATATACTATTAAAGTCATTCTGGAGTAGCTTCTCGTCGAAATGGACACCGCTGACTTTTAAAAAATAGTATTTAAAGTAATTAAGATCAAATAGTATTGATTCTCTGTCAAATTCTTTAATTTGATAACATTTAGACCAATCAACATAAGCTGCAGAACTTATCTGCATTTTAACAAGCTCTTCAATAGCTTTTTTATAAAGACTTACAGTCTTTTGGCTCAACGCCCCTTTCTTTAAGTCTTCCTGAACAATATCAAACAATGACAAATCACCTAAATCCTCCAAGAAATAAATACGAGAATCGTCAGAAACAAAATAAATTTCCTGAACATTGAACTTTAATTCTCTAAATAATTCTGTAAAGTAAATAAATGCTTTATTCTCTTCAATATTATCAGATAAAACAGCAATATGAGAATCTCCATCTTTATTAACTAACCTGTAATATTGTCGATCCGACCCAGCAGGCACGAGTCTCTGTACCTTAATTGGCTGACTACCCGTATAGAGTTGATAGCAATCTAATATCTTTTTTCCGGACTCATTAAGCTCAAATAGTTTTAATACCATAAGCAATGTTTTGATACAATAAAAGTATAAAACATAGTATAAGCAAGCTAATAGTTCAATTCTAACTTATCAACCCTATAATGTTAGGAAACTATGGAAAACATACTATTCCACCTGAAGAATTTCTACTTGCACCAGTTACAGAGGCTAAAATATTTATTTCATCACACCACCTTAAAACACCTAGGAATGCAAAGACCAGAGCTTCTTTAAAGTCAATAGTTAATTCATCAGGGATGACTAACTCACAAGTGGTGCTCTTTCTAATAAGAGATATTAAATACTTATTATAAGCACCTCCCCCTGTAATAAGAACATTTGAATGAGAATCAAGGTTTTGTGAAATTATACCAGCCATATTATTTGTCAAGGTACAAAGAATGTCTTCCACCTTAAGGTCTTCATATTTCTCTAATATAGGAACAACTTGCTGATTTACCCATTCTATAGCTAAAGATTTAGGCGGTAATAATTTATAGTAATTTAAACTATTGAGCTGATTCAATAAGTCAGGAATTATTTCACCTGATTCGGCCATCTTACCAAATTCATCATATTCTTCGCCCTTCATTCTAGAATATTTGTTTAGTAAAATATTTAATGGCGAAATATCATATGCTATTCTTTTTCCTGTATTTGATTGATATGAAATATTAGAAAACCCACCTAAATTTAAACAAGCTTTATATTTACTAAAAAGATGTAAATCACCAATTGGCACCAATGGAGCTCCCTGACCTCCTAACGCAACATCTCCCCGTCTAAAATCACAAACAACAGGAATGCCAGTTGTTTTTGCAATTTGTTCTCCATTTCCTATTTGGTATGTATAAAACTGTTTAGGGTTATGAAAAACCGTATGTCCATGTGATGCAATAAAGTCAATTTTAAGACCATATTCATGCAATATACTATTAATATTTTCTGAAATAAATTTTGAAAACTCTTGTTCAATAACAATAACCTCTTCTGCTGACATTTTACTAACGTTAACAAGCTTTTCTTTTAATTCAAAAGGATATGCTTTAGTAAATGCTATTAGTATTTTATATTGCCACCTATCATCTTGTTTCCAAAATTCTGATATGCAAATATCAAGACCATCGACCGAAGTTCCTGACATCAATCCAGCAACAGTATATTTAATATGTTCTTTCATATCAGTTTTTTAAGAATTAATCATGTCAAAAATAGTTAAATTAAAACAATTTTTGTAATTTAGCGAACAATAAAAATGTAATGATATGAAACGAATTATTGTACCAATTGACTTCTCACCAGAATCAATCAAAGGACTTGAACTTGCTATTATTTATGCTAATAAATTTAACTCAGACCTTCAAATGGTTTTTGTCCAGGCAAAGAATCCAGGCAAATTTCATATAGAACTCGAAAATCAATACAACGAGGCAATGGATGAGTTCGAAAAGATGAAGCGTAAATATAAAAAGAAACTTCATCAGGATTGTAACTTTTCATATATTATTAAATCGGGTAAAACGCATGAAGAAATTGCGCATCAAGCAGAAGCATTTGATGACTCAATGATTATTTGTTCTACCAATGGTGAATCAGGAATATCTGACTTTATTATGGGTAGTAATGCATACAGAATTGTTCAGGAGACAGAAAGACCGGTAATAACAGTTACAAGTGAAAAATACATTGGTAATGTTGAAAAAATAGTAATGCCGCTTGATATAACAAAAGAAACTCGTGAAAAAGTTCCATTGGTAGCTAAAATTGCCAAAGCCTTTGACTCAGAGGTTCATATTATCAAAGTAACATCTTCAACAAATGATGGAATACACAATAAGCTTAGAATGTATGCAACTCAGGTAAAAAAATACTTTGACGAGAAAGGAATAAAATATCAATCTAGCCTTCTTGTCGGCGATAACATTACCGAATCAACAATCGAATATGCTAAAACAATAGATGCTGATTTAATTGCAATCATGACATAACAGACTACGAGCATTGCTAATTTCTTACTTGGTTCTTATGCATATCAGATGCTGAATTCTTCTCCTATTCCCGTAATGAGTGTAACTCCTAAAGGTTTATTCTTTACATTTGGAATGAGAACAACAGGTGGATAAAATTTAGTCAAATATACAATATAGCGACTGGTAATCCGGTCGCTTTTTTTTTGACTATTAGGCTTTTGTTCAAATTATAGTTTTTATTACTTTTGCACAACATTAAAATCGATTTAAAATGAACATATCTTATAACTGGTTACAGAATTACATTAAAATAGATGACAGTCTTGATAAATTATCAGAAGTTCTAACTCAAATTGGCCTTGAAGTTGGCTCAATTGATAATTTTCAAAGTATTGAAGGCGGACTCGAAGGCTTTGTAACCGGTCATGTACTTACATGTGAAAAACACCCTAATGCTGATAAATTAAGCATTACTACAGTTGATATTGGAACAGATGAAATTCTTAATATTGTTTGTGGTGCTCCTAATGTTGCTGCAGGTCAAAAAGTAATTGTAGCAACTGTTGGTACTACTTTATATACACCCGATGGTTCATTTCAAATAAAAAAAGCCAAAATAAGAGGCGAAGTTTCCCAAGGGATGATTTGTGCTGAGGATGAAATTGGAATAGGTAGTTCACATGCTGGAATTATGGAACTTCCGGAAGACACAAAAGTAGGAATTGCAGCAAGCGATTATTTTAAAATTGAAAAAGATACAGTAATTGAAATAGACCTCACTCCTAACCGAGTTGATGCTGCAAGCCATATAGGAGTTGCAAGAGATTTGGCTGCATATTACAAAACAAATTATACTCTACCTTCAGTAGATATTAAAATCCCTGAAGAAGAAAGTTTTAAAATTGATGTAGAAGTTGAAAACCCTGAAGCATGCCCAAGATATATGGGAATCTGCCTCGATAATATTACAATCACAGAATCTCCTGATTGGTTAAAAAACAAACTCAAAGCTATAGGTCTAAACCCAATAAACAATATTGTTGACATAACTAACTTTGTTTTGCACGAAACTGGTCACCCATTGCATGCTTTCGACGGTGATAAAATCAAAGGGAACAAAATAATTGTTAAAACCGAAAAACAAAATACTCCTTTTACTACACTTGATGAGATTGAACGCAAGCTTAACGAAACAGACCTAATGATCTGTAATGCAAATGATTCAATGTGTATTGCTGGAGTATTCGGAGGTATTGAGTCAGGGATATCAAAAACTACAAAGAGAATATTTATTGAAAGTGCTTATTTTAATCCAACATGGGTTCGTAAAACAGCTAAATCACATACTTTAAGTACAGACTCATCTTTCCGTTTTGAAAGAGGTGCAGATGTAAATATGGCACCTTATGCACTTAAAAGAGCTGCATCATTAATACAAGAATTAGGATTTGGTGAAATTTCATCAAAAATTGTAGACATTTACCCTAAAACTATCGAAAAAAACAGAGTCAATTTCAATTATAACAATTGTGATAGACTTATTGGACAAAAAATTGACAGAGAAGAAATACAAAGTATTTTAAAATCTCTTGAAATTGATATTATTGAAGAAAATGGTGAAGATCTTATTTTGGAAATACCAACCTACAGAGTTGATGTATATCGCGAAGCAGATGTTATTGAAGATATTCTTAGAATCTATGGTTATAACAGTATAAAAATACCTGAGAAAATAGAAATATCTGTAAACAAGCTTCACAAACCCGACAATGAGAAACTTACTAATTTAATATCAGATATGTTGGTTGCTCAAGGATTCAATGAGATAATGTGCAACTCATTTATAAGTGATAAATATTTTGATGATGATGCGGGGATTGTTAAACTTCATAATCCTCTTAGCAAAGATCTATCCATTATGAGACCTGAAATGTTATATGGTGGATTAGAAAGCATCGAATATAATATCAACAGGAAAAATGCTGATATAAAAATGTTTGAGTTCGGACGCATATATCATGCTGATAAATCAAATAATAACATTTCGGATATTGAAAGATATAGCGAAACTAAACAACTAGCATTGTGGATTTCAGGTAAAGAAAACCCTCTGAATTTGAATAAAAAAGATGAGAAAAGTGATTACTTTTACTTGAAGGCCTACTTAAACAATGTGTTTTCAAAAATTGGTATTGATTTAGATAATTATGAATTTGAAATAATTAGCGATAACAGATATAAAATAAGTCAAAAATATACAATCAATAATAAAGTCTTAGTACAAGCCGGCATTGTTTCAAAAAAAGTATTACAAAATTTTGATATAGATCAGGAAGTTTTTTATGCTGAAATTAATTGGGACACTGTTTTAGAGTTAGTTAAAGGAATCAACCCTATTTATACTCCTGTTTCTAAATTCCCAGCTGTAAAAAGGGATCTTGCTCTACTGATCGATAAAAACATAAGCTATAAGAAATTACAAGATATTGCAGTTGATGTTATTGGTAAAAACCTAACAAAAATTAACTTATTTGATGTTTATGAGGGTAAAAACATTGAAGACGGTAAAGTATCTTATGCATTATCATATATTCTTGAAGATAAGAATAAAACAATGACAGATAAGCAAATTGATAAGATGATGCAAAAACTTATGAAAGCTTACGAAGAAATCGGAGCAAAAATAAGATAAAGGGAATCTGAATTCTAATATAAATACTGTTTACTAATACCAGCCCTGATAATAATAGTCGTAGCGACCTGCAAAACCTAATTCGCTAGTATAAATACCACGTGAAATAGAGTCCAATGTGCGTCCACCAAGAGGTTTTACAACCGTTGTGTTAAACCTTGATGCAAATAAACCATATCCTCCGGTTAGGTTTGTATAACTAGGTTTTTCCTGTACAATCCCTGACGATGGTGAAGTAACATCCATATAGGTAGCATAATTCTCATAAACAGCAGCAAGACTAAACTCTACACTATTAGGCATTTTAACCAAACGAACTACATTTGACTCTGCAGGTTCTATATTTGCAATAAGTAAATTATAAAATGCTGTAACAGAAAACTTTCCATCAACCTCAGATGCAATTTCAGAAGTGCTATAAGTTTTATTTTGCGACCATGGAATAGAAATCATCTGTTCTATTGTATCACCATCAATAACTTCAAGATAATTGAAAGTCACAGTCATTTGGAATACCTTTCCATTTGACCCATTGTAGTATTGATAAGGAAAATCAGCCGAATAATTTGTAATATCAATACTAGGAACATAGGTGTTTGGCACTTTTATATGAACCCCATAAATAAGTTCTGTTTCAGCAGTTATTGTATGTTCACCACCATTTATAATAACTTCAAGTCTATATGTGGCTTCTGCATTCAAGTCTGGAGAACCAACGTATACGATATTCTTATCATTTGCAAAATATCCTTCTGGTTTAGGAATTGTATCCACTTCATCAAATGTCCAAGAACGTGAAATATTATTGTTTAAAATTTCGTGAAGTTTAACTGTAACATTTTCAAAAAATAAAGAATCACTAATCTGAGCCATCTGTGATGCAGGTACTGGTCCTAGGAATGATTTATTAACCGTAACATATTGGAAATCCTGTGATTGGTCAAGAACACAATAAACTACAGGAATTTCTTGATATTCACCATTTACATCAACATCAGTACTACATGAAGAAAAAGTAAAAACTGAAATTATAAACAGGAAAATTAAACTAATATAATTCATATTATTATCTTTGCATTTTAAAACGTCAAAATTAGTAAATTATTTTTAATAAAAACAATTAAAATGTCAGTCCACAGCGATATCCGAAAAGTAACTACACACGTTTTACAGGAAATGAAACGTAAAAATCAAAAAATAGCAATGCTAACTGCATATGACTATAGCAATGCTAAAATCATTGATGATACAGGAATAGACATTATTTTGGTTGGGGATTCTGCATCAAATGTTATGGCAGGATATGATAGTACTTTACCAATTACTTTAGATAACATGATTTATCATGCAGCAAGCGTTGTTAGAGGAGTTAAAAGAGCTTTGGTAGTTGTTGACCTTCCTTTTGGAACATACCAAAGTAATTCCAAACTAGCTTTATCATCTGCAATAAAAATTATGAAAAAAACAGGTGCCGGAGCAATAAAAATCGAAGGTGGATTAGAAGTAAAAGATTCTATTAAAAGAATTCTAACAGCAGGCATTCCAGTTATGGGGCATTTAGGCCTAACACCTCAGAGCATACATAAATTTGGGACTTATGTTGTCCGTGCACAGGAAGAAGAAGAAGCTGCAAAGCTGATTGCTGATGCTCACCTACTTGAGGATTTAGGTTGTTTTGCAATAGTACTTGAAAAAGTGCCTGCAACACTTGCAACACAAGTTGCACAGGAAGTAAAAATCCCTATTATCGGTATAGGTGCAGGTAATGTTGACGGGCAAGTACTAGTATTACACGATATGCTGGGAATCACACAGGAGTTCTCACCTAGATTCTTACGTAGATATGCAAATCTTGATGATATTATTACAAAAGCTGTAGTTCAATATATTGACGATGTTAAGTCCGAAGATTTTCCAAACGAATCTGAACAATATTAGTTTTATGATCACCGATGCTGACATAATTTACGAAGACAATCACCTAATAGCAGTTAATAAAAAAGCCGTACAAATTGTTCAAGGAGACAAAACCGGAGACATACCTCTTTCTGAACTTGTTAAAGTTTACCTTAAAAAAAAATATAATAAACCCGGAAATGTTTTTATTGGTGTAACTCACCGTCTTGACAGACCTGTCAGCGGACTAGTATTATTTGCAAAAACTAGCAAAGCATTAAGCAGGCTTAACGAAATGTTTAAAACAAAAAATGCTAAAAAAACCTATAGAGCTGTTGTTGCAAATAAACCACTTAAAGAAAAAGACAAATTAGAGGGATACATCTTTATAAATACGAAAAAGAATAAATCTTTTGTAAGCAAAAAGAATGATCCTGACACAAAGTTTGCAAGTCTTGCATACGAAATAATTGCAAATTAAGAAAGATATTACTTACTTGAAATCGACTTACATACTGGACGGCATCATCAGATAAGATGTCAATTAGCAAGTATTGGATGTCCTATAAGAGGTGATATAAAGTATGGTTTTCCTCGCTCAAATAAAAATGCCGGAATAAATCTTCACGCATACAAACTAAGTTTTGAGCATCCTGTAAAAAAAGAACCTATAACCCTAATTGCTGATTTCCCGGATGAGAAAATCTGGAAGGTGTTTTCTCTTTAGGAGTCTAAAGACTTAGGTTAGAAGTAGAAGGAAGACCGATAACTGGAGACCGAAGTAAATCAATCAATGACAAAGAATAAAAAAGGGCAAGCTTTCGCTTACCCCTTAAAACCACCATTATGAAATTTATATTATTTGACTTCTTCGAAGTCTACGTCTGTAACTTCGTCGTCGCCTGATTTACTTTCCTGAGCATCGTTTGGAGCACCTGCATCCGGACCTGGTTTGCCTTGGTCACCAGCTTGCTGCTGTGCATTATACATATCCTGAGATGCTGCCTGGAATACTGTATTTAATTCATTTATTGCAGTTTCAATAGCTTCAACATCCTCAGCTTTATGTGCATCTTTAAGCTTTTGTAATGCATCTTCAATTGGTTTAAGCTTATCAGCAGGGATCTTATCTCCATATTCTTTTAACTGTTTCTCAGTTTGGAAAATCAGTGAGTCTGCTTGATTAATCTTATCAATCTTTTCTTTTGCAGCTTTGTCTGCTTCAGCATTTGCCTGTGCTTCTTCTTTCATTTTCTTGATTTCATCATCTGAAAGTCCTGAAGAAGCCTCAATTCTGATAGATTGCTGTTTTCCTGTTCCTTTATCTTTAGCAGAAACTTGTAGGATACCATTTGCATAAATATCAAAAGTAACTTCAATCTGAGGCACTTGTCTTGGAGCAGGTGGAATACCATCAAGGTGGAATCTACCAATAGTTTTATTGTCTCTTGCAAGTGATCTTTCACCTTGTAAAACATGAATTTCAACTGAAGGTTGATTATCAACTGCAGTAGTAAATGTTTCGGCTTTTTTAGTTGGGATAGTTGTATTTGATTCTATCAACTTGGTCATAACACCACCCATTGTTTCGATACCAAGTGAAAGTGGAGTAACATCAAGTAATAATACATCTTTAACCTCACCTGTTAAAACTCCACCTTGAATTGCAGCTCCAACAGCAACAACCTCGTCAGGATTAACACCTTTTGAAGGGGCTTTTCCAAAGAAGTATTTAACTTTATCCTGAATTGCCGGAATACGAGTTGATCCACCAACTAAAAGTACTTCGTCGATATCAGAAACATAATAACCAGAATCTTTAAGAGCTACTTTACATGGTTCGATTGTTGCATGAATCAACTTATCTGCAAGTTGCTCAAAATTAGCTCTTGTTAATGTTTTTACCAAGTGTTTTGGAATACCATCAACAGGCATGATATAAGGAAGATTGATCTCTGTGCTTGTTGAGCTTGATAATTCGATTTTAGCTTTCTCAGCAGCTTCTTTAAGTCTCTGTAAAGCCATTGGATCTTTTCTCAAGTCAATGTTTTCATCTTTTTGAAACTCATCAGCTAACCACTGAATAATTACTTCATCAAAATCATCACCACCAAGATGTGTATCACCATTTGTTGATTTAACCTCAAAAACTCCATCACCTAATTCAAGAATAGAAATATCGAAAGTACCACCACCAAGGTCAAATACTGCGACTTTCATGTCTTTGTTTTTCTTGTCCAAACCATAAGCTAGAGCAGCTGCAGTAGGTTCGTTTATTATTCTTTTTACTGTTAAGCCTGCAATTTCACCAGCTTCTTTAGTTGCCTGACGTTGTGAATCGTCAAAATAAGCAGGAACAGTAATAACAGCTTCAGATACTTCGTGTCCAAGATAATCTTCGGCAGTTTTCTTCATTTTTTGAAGTACCATTGCAGAAATCTCCTGTGGAGTATATTTTCTGTCACCAATTTCTACTCTTGGTGTATTGTTGTCGCCTTTGATAACTTTATAAGGTACACGATCAACCTCTTTACCAAGATTATTAAATTTCTCACCCATAAATCTCTTTATGGAGGATACTGTATTACTAGGGTTAGTTATTGCCTGACGTTTAGCAGGATCACCTACTTTACGTTCACCATCTTTAAGGAAACCAACAATCGAAGGTGTTGTGCGACGTCCTTCGCTGTTAGGAATAACAACAGGCTCGTTACCTTCCATTACTGCTACACAAGAATTTGTAGTTCCTAAGTCAATTCCGATAATTTTGCTCATTTTCTACGTTTTATTTTGTTTATAATTTCATTTTCTATTTTATCACATTCCTGCTTAATCAATAGCTGTGCCATTGCAAAAACTGCATTTTTTACTGATTATTTGGCAGAAAAAACTTAAAACGAATGAAAATGGTGTCAGGTTTTGAAATACATGTGTGACAAATTGGCGTAAATAAAGAATTTCTTTGTAACTTTAAATAATATTAATATCCAGCAAAATGAAATCCAAACTATTCGTTATCAAAATCATAATATTGATACTAACAGGTAATAATTTATATCCTCAAATCAATTTAGAGTGGGCTTATTGTTTTGGAGAAGCTTATTATGAAAGTTGTTGGGATATGACCACAACATCTGATGGTGATTTTGTTTTAGTTGGAGAGTTGTTTACATCCTATGGAATATGGAAAATTGATGGAAATGGTAATACTATCTGGACAAAACATATTGGGGGGTATTCTTTAGACAGAGCAGAACATATAATTCAAACTCATGATCAGGGATTTATTATTAGTGGGAGATCGAGATCTGATGAAGGTGATGTTTCAGGACATCATGGTACGGATGATTTTTCAGATTTTTGGATAGTTAAACTTAATTCAGAAGGAGAAATCGATTGGGAAAAGTCTTATGGTGGAAGCGATGATGATGTCTCATATTGCATTGAGGAAACACTAGATGGTGGTTACATAGCGGTTGGATATGCTAAATCAATTGATGGTGATATTTCACAAAATTACGGCAATGCGGATTATTGGGTTGTAAAATTAAACTCTGAAGGAAATATAGAATGGGAAAAAACATATGGTGGAATATACGATGATTTTGCCAGGAGTGTAATATGTTTATCTAGTGGTAATTTTTTAGTGTTTGGTTACAGCAATCAGGACTTTTATGCTATTATGATCGATGATACAGGTCAAATCATATGGCAGAAAACTTATGGAGGAACAAGCCTTGAGCAAGCAAGTGCTGCATGTATGACAAACGATAATGGCTTTTTATTAATTGGTGACACACAATCAAGTAATGGAGATGTTACAGGTCACTATGGTGGACAGGATGTATGGATTGTTAAAATAGATAATGAAGGTAATAAAATTTGGGCAAATTGCTATGGAGGTACAAATGGGGAAAATGGTTATAGCATTATTTCAACATTGGATGGTAATTACATGTTTGTTGCCCATTCTGCTTCAAGCGATTACGATTTAACAAACAATTACGGGCATTATGATCTTTGGGTAGGAAAGATAAACTCAAATGGTCAATTAATTTGGCAAAACTCTTATGGTGGAAGTGATAAGGATTCTGGTTATGCTATTCATGAAATAAATGAAACGAGTTTTGTCATTGCCGGGACAACATATTCGAATGATATTGACGTTCATAATAATAATGGTAATTCTGATGCATGGTTAATTAAATTATCTAGTAATACTAAAGTTAAAAATAACAATCAAAAAGATATATACATATACCCAAATCCTGCTACTAATAAAATCTATTTAACTAATTTAAATATAACATTTGATAGAATTGTTTTATTTAATAGTACAGGAGATAAAATATTTTCAGAAGAGAACTATTCAAAAAATTGGATAGATATTGAAGCGCTTCAAAATGGGATTTATTTATTGTATTTATTTAAAGATAATGAAATCGAGGTGAAAAGGATTGTTAAAGTATAGTATTGTTTCTATTGTACACTCAGTTAGTGTTAAAATTCAAAAAGTTTCTCTTTCAGATATTTATCTTTAACAAAATATCACACAATTAGATTAAATAAAAGTAGAAAAGCCCCGATTGGGAGTCGGGACTTTTTCTGATTAAGCATTGTTATTTTAAGGAGAGTATTTAGAGTATTAATTTCTTTCACTTATTGTATTTTCAAATTCCGTACAAAAACTTAAAATAGCTGTATTTATTACATTTTGACATACTTTAATTAAATATTTTTAAATATCGTCAGTTTTCATGTCAAATTATCCGTTTTTTGTAAAGATTTTATAAAATAAGCCTATAACAGAGTATATTAAATAAATCAAAAGAAGAAAAGTTCCGATTGGGTGTCGGAACTTTTCAAATTAAGCATTGTTATTTAAAGGAGAGTATTATTTGTAGTATTAAGTTATTGTCATTTTTTTTAAATCTTTAATAGTCTAACAATCAATTAAGCTATTTGTTTACAAAATAAACGCCTTTTTGCTACTTGTATTGTTTAAGGAAAGTTAAACCATGTTAAAGAAAAGTTAATGCTATTACAAAAGTGCTAGAACATTGATTATATTTGTTTTATGAAAAAGAAGCACATGGTTACCAGTCTTATACTTTTAATGTCAGTTTCACTGATATTAATAATAGTAATGCAGACAGTTCACCTTATTAATGCTTACAACAAAACTAATGAGATGTTGGATCGAGGAGTAAGCGAAGCAATATCCCAAACACTTGTAACTTTACAAAAACATGATGCTGTTTTTTTCGTTTACGACAAACTTAACCAATCAAACAAAGAAACAGACAGTATTTTTCCTATCGACCCTTATATGGCACAATTGGGCCTAAATCCTACTTTTACACAGGTTGCAAATGGTGGAATGGAAATAAAAATTCATTCTTACCCTGGAACAGGAATGGAAAATTTTACTTATTCTTTTTATTCGGGCTTTAACGATCTTGAAACAATTGAATCATTCATGTCAAATCAGTTTGAGGGTGAGCAATTGGGATTTGACCAAATTGTTATGCAATTGGAAACTGAATTTATGCAAAGACAAATTCCTATTGAACAAAGATTTAATGCTGCAACAATAAATAATATACTAGAAAAGTCGCTACTTTCAATGGGTTTAAATCTAGATTTCGAATTTGCAATTACTGATGATTTGAGCAACATTAAAATCCAATCCGAAGATTTTGAACTAGAGAGAAAATCGGAATGTTACAAGTTTAATATGGAACCTGGGACTGTTTTTTCAAATCCCGATATATTATTAGTTGATTTCCCTGATAAAAAAGAATATGCACTTAAATCTATTTATGCTCAACTCGCAACATCAATATTTCTGGTACTAATTTTTATTATTGTTTTTGGTATTAGCACCTATGCAATAATCCGACAAAAGAAACTATCTGAAATCAAAAATGATTTTATCAATAATATGACTCATGAGTTTAAAACTCCAATAGCAACAATTAAACTTGCAGCAGCATCTATAAAGAGCGCCAAATCACAAACAAATACTGCTGCTATGGATAATATGCTGGATATAATTACTCAGGAAACAAACAGGATGAATCATAATGTCGAGCAGGTTCTACAAATGGCTGTTCTTGACAGACAAAATCTAGAAATAAAAAAATCGGGTTAGAATATAAATGAGATTGTCTCAGATTCTGTACATAATATTGAACTCGTTATTGCCGAAAAAGGTGGAACAGTAACTTTAAATTTATGTGCCGAAGACACTATCCTAAGCATTGACAGAGACCTTATAACAAATGTTATTAGCAATTTATTGGATAATGCTATCAAATACTCCAAAGACTTTCCGGATGTAACTGTTACAACTTTTATAAAAGGGGATAAATTCCATATTGCCATTGCCGATAAAGGTATCGGAATGAGCAAGGAAGTACAAAATAAAGTATTTGATAGATTTTATCGTGCACCAATGGGCAATGTCCATAATATAAAAGGTTTTGGTTTAGGACTTAATTATGCAAGAGAAATTGTACATTCACACAAAGGGCTTATTAGTGTTAAAAGCTCTCCTGGTAAAGGAAGTACATTTACAATAATATTACCACTAAAATAATATATCATGAATAAAGAAAAACTTTTACTTGTTGAAGACGATGTTAATTTTGGTTTTGTTCTAAAATCATATTTAGAAATGAATGATTTTGAGGTAGAACTCGTGAGTGACGGAAAAGATGCTGTCCCAACTTTTTCTAAAAACCAATATGACCTTTGTGTTCTCGACGTTATGTTACCAAATGTTGATGGTTTTACCATTGCAAGAGAATTTCGTAAGATAAATAAAAAGATCCCAATTATTTTTCTTACAGCTAAATCTCTTAAAGATGATGTTCTTGAAGGATTTAAAGCAGGTGCAGATGATTATCTGACTAAACCTTTCGATTCAGATGTCTTACTAGTTAAAATTAAGGCTATTTTAAGAAGAAACACTGGCGAAAAACCTGAGATTGAAGATAAAGTTAAAATCGGAAAATATATTTTTGACACTAAACTTAGAACTCTTACATACAACGATGAGTCACACAGATTAACCCCAAGAGAAGCAGACTTATTAAAAGAGCTAATTATAAATAAAAACAGTGTATTAGATCGTAACGAAGCTTTGAAGAAAATATGGGGTGACGATAACTACTTCAATGCAAGAAGTATGGACGTGTATATCACAAAACTAAGAAAATACTTTAAAGACGACGATAAAATTCAGATTAATAATATTCATGGTAGTGGTTTTATCCTAGTAATGCAGGATTAATTGACCGATGTCGGATGACGGGTGTTATCACTCTATTAGAATTGTATAAACAACTCACCGGTCATCTATCATCGGACATCCGTCATCATCACGCTTCTGCATCCAGTAACCAAGGTTTTATTCTCATATTAAAAATATCATTTAGCTTCTCTTTTATACCATGAGGCTCATCGTTCATTTCAGATTCCAAATCTGTTTCAGCAACTATTTCGCTAAGTTTATTAACCTCGTCAATCACCAATTGATTAGAACGCAAAAGCAATTCATATTTAATGTGTGAAAACGAAATCTCATTAACCTTAGCTTCAGTCATAAGTTCGAGTAAATCATTAACACCCGGAATCGTAATATCTGACTGTATTGAAATATACTCAGTATGGTCATAAGCAATTTTATCCAGAAGCTCTGTAAAAAGTTCTTTAAATGCCTCTCTAAGTACAAATGACAATTCTGTCATTTCAACACTTATAGAAATCTCATCATACACAGGAATATCTATTACCACATTAGAATATTTGGCCGGGAGAAATACAAAACCATATAACTCAATTAACTTAATTGCCGTAGACTGCGAAACATTAAAAGTATCACTAACCTGCCCAACTATATATTCCATCCCTTTTTGTATTTTTTTCCCATCAGAAATATAAATACCCCGGTAAGTACTAATATTTGTCGAATAGTTATAAATCGAAACAAGCATTTTATCATTATCAGGATTAGAATCTGAAACAAACCCTGACAATAAATCTGTGAGTGGCATATAACAAATTGGGGAGATTTCAACTTTATTTAAAGCAATACTTAGCAGCATATATCGCTGATCCTCTATAATCATTTTTGAATTAGAAACATAAAACTCCTCCAATAAAGGCAGTATATTATAATCTTTAAACCTTTTGCTTTTATAAATGTACTCTGTAAATTATGAAATCTGTTTATTATTATTTTTTATGGAAATAATAGATTTCTTACAAGTGTTTTCCTGCTTAATTTTTACATTATCCTTTTTATAACTTGAGTTTAAAACTTTACTAATTGTAAAATAATCTTCTGTCAATACGATAATTACTTTATCAGGTTCCAAATTTAATTCTTGAAGTTTATTCTTTAATAATAATGCCAATACATCCTCGGAAATATTAAGGATATTTTGTTGTTTAAAACTTATTTGTATATAATTTTTTTCTGAAACTATATACATGTATTCGGAGGTAAAAAAAACATAAGATGGCGACTTTTCTAACTTAATTTTTGACATAAGGCTTAATTATTTAAAGTTTTTAAACAAGAATTGCAAAACAAATATACATTGATTTACAGCCATTTAACCACACTTAAGCTTAATTCTTTAGTTAATTAATTCATTAAATACTTAATTAAGCTTAATTATTATTTGCTTAATTAATTTAATTTAATTAATTTTGAAAAAACTTTGAAAAAGTGGAATTCTCATTTTCGAAAGAACCAGGTCTTGTAATATTAAATCATTTATCGTCTATGTTGCCGGTAGGTGTAGATATTCAGGTTTATTTCTGTAATAAGACTGGTGATATTTTTAAATCTGAATATAAAAATGGGAAAACAGAAACTCATGAGATTAATGATGATAATGAATTGAGCCAGGTTTTTGATATTCGCAAACAAAGAAAGAACCCCTACTCCTGGGAATTAAGCCGGGAACAACTAGATTTTATTAAATCTGCCGGAAAGAGAAACATTCAATTCAGTTTACAAAATGAGAACGAACATCTAATGTTAAGCATGCGATACAATTCAATTTTTGATAAAAACAATGATGTAGTTTTTCTAAGCTTTAGAGAAGATATGAGTTTCTTTGGAATTGAGGGTGGACATATTAAAATGAATACCGAAAATAAGACAATTATTGCAAATTTACTTTATAAATCATCTGTCAGTATCTTGCAAGTAGCACAAGAAGACTATGATTCACTTAAAAAATTTACAAGCAAGACTCAAACAACAATTAGTAATGTAAAACAATATAAAGATAAACTAAAACAATTAAGAGAAGATCATCATAAGAACATTGTCAGTATTGCACAAAGCTTTATACAGAATCTATCAAAGAAGTACTGTGTGGAGTTTATTTTCACGGACGAGTGCATAAATGCCCTAAAGGATTTCAGCTCTAACCTGCCACGCTTACAAGACATAGTAGAAAATGCCGCGCTTTACGCATACAATCTGAACTCATTCAGAAAAAAAGGAACAGTAACTATAGAGGAAGAATATCTTGAATTAGGGCAATCTGACATATCTGCAAGAACAGAAACAGCAAGAAATGTAAGGACAAGTTATAAGCTTAACCGCAAAGAAAGAGCGGAAATTATGCTTAATAAAATCGAACTTGCAGTTAAACGTGTAATGGCAAATAAGGATAGGGTGACCGGTATCAATGTTGGTAAAGCATTTGAAACGCCGATCACTGCTGCCGCCATTACGGATTATCTCAAAAAGCACTTTGATGAGATTAATGAAATTCTTGAAGAAAACCCATCCAGGTTCCCTGAAGCCAGAGCAAACTTTAAACCTTTGCAAAATGTTATTCCACTAAGTAATAGAGTTAAAAGTGCTTGAGAGGATGACAGGTGACCGATGACAGGTGACCGATGACAGGTGACGGATGACAGGTGACCGAAGTTTAGCATTTACATTACTTATTATGGAATCAAACAACAATCAAAACATATCAATGACACAAAGATTAACGAACTAACAGATCAACTATCAACAATTCAACTGCTTAACTTTTTAACAGATTAACCGTCTAACCTATCAACTGATTAACTAACTAACCGTTTAACTGATTAGCCAAATAACTGACCAAGCATGTACTACATAACTAATTGAGTAAAAAACACAATCATTTTTATAATTGAGGTAATAAGCGCTATTACGCAAAGAACTGTCCCTATTGATTGAGGTCCTTTCTCGGCTGAAGTCATTTTTCTCCCCTGTAATCTAGCTTTTCTGTTGTTCTTACCTAATTGAGATAATCCAATAATTGATAAAACAAATCCGACAAAAGGAACCGCAAAAGCAAAAATAAATACTATAACACCCAATATCAAAACATTCGCTGTACTAATTTTTGATTGTGATTGAAAAGTATGATTTGATTGTGATGTTTTATTTGACTGATAATTGGGCTTATTTTGATAACCACTCCCCACTCCTGCTTTTGGTTGATTATATGAGGTGGTTTGTTTCTTTGTTTGCGTATTATTCTGAAAACCTTTTTTTGGACTATTTGATGTTTGATACACAGTATGACGAGTACTAGCTTCTCTCTCTTTTTGAGCCTGTGCATTCTGCTTCTCTTCTAGTTTTCTCTTTTTCTCAGCCTCTATCTCAGCAAGAATATCATAATAATTTTTACTACTGGCTTTTTCCTCTTTCTTTTCTGCTTGTGGCTTTTGTTCAGGTTTTGATTTTACTCGCTCCTCATTTCGTTGTGCTGATTTAACCTGCTCATCTATTACAACTTCATTATCTATTTCAGAAGATTCAACTTCAATCTCTAATCCATTTGTTTCAATTTCTATATCATCTGCATTAAGACTATCAAAAGAAGTATCAGGAACAGAAATTTCACTTATAGAAGGCGAGTCTATACTCATTTGTTCCATTTTAGAAGAATAAGAGTCAAAATCGCCTTCATTCGATACTTCTTCTGAATCATTATCTCCAAGAACTCCCATCACTTCTGCTTCAAATTCCTTTAGTTTTAGAAATCTTGAATTAACATCTTTGCTACTAGCCCTCTTTAATAAATATTTTAAATCAGATTCAAGGTCTTTGACATCTATAAGAATGAAGTCAATAAACATAGATAATGTGTAGATATCCGAAATAACATTAGGTTCATTATTTGCCTCAAATAACTCAGGAGCAGTAAAATATAGTTTCTCTTCGAGAGTATTTAAAAGTTCTTGATCTGTTGATTTAAGGAACATGTTAGAAATTCCCAAATTTGATAAATAAACTTTTCCTTCTAACCAGACAAAATTCTCAAGACGTAAGTCACTAATAAAAATATTTCTGGAGTGCAGATAATAGCACAGATTAAATACATCTCTGATAATTTGGATTCTCTGTGACCTATTTAATGAGTCAATAACATTAATAAAATCCTCAAATTCATGGTATTCAGATAGTATTGCAAGTTTATTGTTCTCCTCTACAAGATCAATGTTCTTTATCAAATTCTCATGCTCAGCAAAACTTAACTTAAAAGCAGACTGACTAAAAGCAGATCTAATATCCTGTCTTTCTGCAAAATCTTCATTTATAATCGTAATACTTAGTTTTTGACCTTTTAATACCGAGTGTTCTGCATTGTAAACAGTAAAAAAATCATTTTTTATTATAATGTCTTTCAACAAATAACCTCTTACTGCTGTTTCCATCGTATTGATTTTAGTTAGGTTTATACAAAAATAGTGAAATTTTGGAATTTACTTTTGTTCTTAGCTTTTATTTTGCATTTTATTGGATGCACTGTTTATTTCGATAGTTGGTAATGTAGGTGACCTGTTAAACGGTTAAACGGTTAATCAGTTAAATGGTTAATCAGTTAAACGGTTAATCAGTAATCGGCAATCAATAGTCTGTAGGCTGTATATATTTTGCAAATTACAAAAGTGTGCCTAATTTCTCATGGACACTATTTGATTAAGATAATTTGAATATTTTTGCAGTATGAAATTTCGAAAAACGCTGATGTTAATTTTATCCTCACCATTTATTCTTTTGGTAAAAATATACCAATGGGTAATAAGCCCATGGTTACCTCAATCATGCAGACATCAGCCATCATGTTCAAACTACTCTATCGAAGCATTTAAAAAGCATGGACCGATAAAAGGACTTATTCTTTCCACTTGGCGAATTTTACGCTGCAACCCCTGGGGAACACATGGTTATGACCCGGTACCGGAAATTTGGCCGAAAAAAAGGATGACAAAAGACAGGTGACACATGTAAGTTAGTCGGTTAGGCAGTTTTCTGTTCTCAGTTTTCAGTTCTCAGTTTTCAGTTATTTCTGTTCTTGATTATTGAATATTGAATGTTGATTATTGTTTATTGAATGTTTTATATGACCGGAGACAGGAGATAAGTATAAAAACTGACAATTGTCATCAATTTTGAACTTTTTTATTGCTCAAATAAAAAACTTTATTTATGTTTGCATTGAAACAAACAAAATTATGAAGAATCTTTTAAAACTATTTATTCTAATTACATGTATTAGCTTTGCTGTTAACACAAATGCACAAGATGCATTAACAGCTTTTAATGTTAAGGTAGATTTTCATTGTCCAAATGGACAAAAGAAAGTCGAAACAGGGCTTGCAGAATTAGATGGTGTTGAATCTATTGTTGTTGATTTTGAAACTAAAGTTGTCAGTTTAAAATATGATGAATCTGTTATAAATCAGGAGCAAATTATTTCTAAGATTGAAGAAATTGGATACTACACCGAATTCTCTGACAGAAGTAAACCGATAAAAAAAGCTTGTTCACATGGTGGTGGAGAACATCAGCACGAACATGACCACGATTAATATTGTTATTTAAAGTGAGAATTAAGACTGTCGCTAGGCAGTCTTTTTTTTATCCAAATTTAGGTTAAAGCGCGACTCCGATCGCGTTTTAACCTAAATTTACTTTTAAACTATCTTTCTCCTTAAAATCTTCAGAATTTTCTTTGTATCAGAACTTAATTTATATCTGTCATCTATTCGAAATCCAGCTATCCAGCAAATATTATCAGCTGTTTGAAAGACATGTATCCTCTCCTTTTCTGTCATACTTAGCTTCATATCAACAAAAAAATCAGACAACTTTTTAAAATTATTCATTCCTAAAGGTTTAAACTTGTCACCTTCCTTCTTTGATCGAATTATCAATGGAAAATCCAACTTATTGTAGTCTAAAAAAGCAATATTACTGTCTTTACTTATTTGGTAATTCTTTTCAAGCTCAATTATTTCGAAATGATATTCAATATTTTGGATAACGAGTTTTTTATTTAAATCTTCCTCAGACAGTTTTGTTTCTTTGATTTCATTGCTAATCTGCTTTAAACTAATCTTTAACTCATCTCTATCTTTTAAAACTAAATAATTATCAGACTCACAGTATTTTCCTGTTTGCGAATCAATCAAATTAACAGAATCAGATGCCAGATTCACTGGAAGATCAAGCCTAAGCAAAATCTCAAATAGTACAGTTTTAACTGATTTATATTTTTCAAGTGCTTTTGTCGAAATTCGAATTAAATCCTTTTCAACACTAACGCAGTTCTTATATGCCTGTGTAATATAGTCATTAAAAATTTCCTCATTATCCTTGAGAATATCAATTGTTTTCAGCATATTTTCTTTTGCTGAAGGTTTAATTTCAGACAAAGCAGGTATTACAACATGTCTTAGTTTATTTCGTGAATATTTTATTGTTTTATTTGTGCTATCCTCTCTGAAACTTATACCCTTTTCTTTTGCAAAATCAACAATATTATCTCTTGAGACATTTAACAATGGTCTGATAAAGCACTCTTTATACTCTGCCATACCGGTTAAGCCACGCAATCCTGTTCCACGAATAAAGTTTGTAAGTACAGTTTCGATCTGATCATCGGAATTATGGCCCAAAGCTATATACTGACATTTATACTCTGTCAATAAATCAACAAAGAAATCAAATCGTAAATCACGAGCAGCCATTTGAATAGAGATTCCATTATCTGATGCGAATTTTTGAGTTTCAAAAGTCTTTACTGCAATACTAGAATCTAATTCTTTAGCTAGTTGCCTTACAAATTCTTCATCGCCATTTGACTCCTCTCCTCGTAATTGAAAATTACAGTGAGCAATTATACAATCTAATCCATACGATTTTAAAATATGAAGCATACATACAGAATCTATTCCTCCGCTAACAGCACAGATAATCTTATCTTTCCTTCTGATACCGGCATTTTCAAGTATGTTATATACTGATTTTATCATCTTTAAATTTCAAATCTTTCAATCTTTGCAAATTTAGCTAAATAATCTGAATATTCTTTTCTGGAAATATACTCACCACCAAGACTCTCAAGATGATTTGTATGAAATTGACAATCGATTAGTTTAATATCATTATCCAAACAGTATTTTATCAAATGAAAATATGCAGACTTGCTGGCATCTGAGACTTCTGAAAACATTGATTCAACTATAAAAATCTGACCTAAACGAACGCCATATAATCCTCCTACAAGTTTCCCTTCGAAATATGTTTCAAAAGACATCCCATAACCATATTCATATAAAATTGTATATGTATTCTTCATACCTTGTGTAATCCATGTACCGTCTTGATTCTTTCGAAAGACTGTTGAACATTTATTAATTACAGAAATAAAATCTTTATTTATCTGCATTTCAAACTTTTGATAACTCTTTTTTAAGGATTTTGAGATCTTGGCCTTTTCAGGAAATATCACAAATCTGGGATCAGGAGCCCACCATAAAAATTGATCGCACTCATCAAACCATGGAAATATACCAATGTTCAATCCATACAAAACCCTTTCAGGAGACAAATCTCCACCAACTGCCAATAAGCCATCTTCCTCAGCGTGATCAACCGGGGGGAAAACAATTTCCGGTATTAATTGATAAATGGGCATATGGCAAAAATAAGAAATTGTATCAATTATTACGATAGAACATCTAATACAAATTCTCTTATATCATTATTTCAAAAAAATATTACCTTTGAAACATGCTTGATTGGTTAGAACAACATATGCTGCCATGTCCTGTAAAACAAACAACAGAAATGAGTTGTCCGGGTTGTGGGATGCAAAGAGCAATTATAGAACTACTAAGAGGACATTTTGCCGAAAGCTTCCTTGCCTATCCTCCACTTATACCGGTAGCATTAATGATTGTTTTTTTAATCTTACATTTGATTTATGACTTTAAGCACGGTGCAAAAATTCTGAAAATTGCTTTCATTATAAACGCGATAATTATATCTTTGAATTACATTATAAACCAAATAATTTGACTACATAATCATGGAAAATCAAAACCAAAATTTTAACCAACCAGGGTATAATCAACAAGATTATCCAAATAACAATTATCAATATCAGCAACAACCCAAAATAAAAGTGCCAAATTCTATAGGTGTACTAGTACTTGGAATCTTAAGTATTTTAGTAATTTGTACGTGCGGACCGTTTTTAGGCCCTATTCTGGGAACTATTGCATTAATCCTTGCCGGTGGTGGAATGAAAAGATACAGAATGAACCCGGAGATGTACACAATCAGCTCTTTAAAAAACCTTAAGGCTGGTAAAATATGTGCTATTATTGCATTAGCAATTTGTCTGCTATGGTTAGGATATGTTTTAATTCTTTTTATTATAAATCCAGGAGATTTTGACAATTAACAATTTTCAAGAGCAATAGAAGAATTTTGGCGAGAAATAAACTAAAATAAATAATAATGGATAAAAAAGATAATATTCAAAATGAGGGAGCCAAAGTCCCTAATGTGCATAGTGATATTCCTGAAATAAGCAGCATTCCACCACTACCTGATCAAGGTCCTACTTCTCAGGAAAGTACAAGTGGAACTAATTCAAATAACTATACGAATCAGCAAACATTTCAGAATAAAAACTATCAACAACAAAATCAGGGGTTTCAACAACAAGCTAATCAGCATAATTACAATAATGCAGGAAATCAATATAGAAATCCAATTCAAATAAAATTACCGAATTCAGGAGGAGTTTTAACACTAGGAATTTTGTCAATATTAAGTATTTGTTGTTGTGGCCCTTTCCTAGGACCTATTCTTGCAGTAATTGCATTATTAATGGTTCCAAAAGCAAAACGTCTTTATAATCAAAATCCAACACATTATAAAGAGTCATCATTGAAAAACCTAAAAGCAGGCCAGATATTAGCTATAATCGGACTTGGAATAGCAGTTTTAATTTTCATTTATATCATAATTATGTGGGCATTAAACCCTCAACAATTTAATGAAGTTAGAGAAGTATTTGATGAATCATGGAATCAGATGGGATATTAATTATGTCATTAAGTAAAAGAATCAGAATCTTAGCCGAAACAGGCATAATATTAGAATCAGTAAGCCAGGGAAATGATATTGAGAATTTCCCCGGCTTTAGCAAAATAGAAGCGCACAATCCCTGGTTTACAACAAAAAATGTCCAATATGCTTTACATGAGTGGAGCCTTTTATTAACTGTAGACAATTTAACTAATTGGATTTCAGATTATAAAATAAATGACGATTATACCAACAAGAAAAAACTTGGAATTATAATGGCTGGCAACATTCCACTGGTTGGAATGCATGATTTTATTTGTGCATATATTGTTGGTGTTGATATGAGAATCAAGCTCTCATCAAAAGATTCTGTTTTAATGAAATGGTATATTGAGCTAATAAAAGAAAAAGATCCTGATTTTCTAACTAAGATTCAAGTTTTTGAGAATAATATCTCTGATTTTAATGTAGTTATTGCTACCGGTAGTAATAATTCGAACCGTTATTTTAATGAATATTTTAAAAAATACCCTAAAATTCTCAGACATAACAGAAGCTCAATTGCAGTTTTAGATGGTAATGAATCAAACAAAGATTTGGAAAATCTTGCAGACGATATTTTTATGTACTTTGGTCTTGGATGCAGAAATGTTTCACATCTTTTTGTTCCGGAAGGGTATAAATTTGATAATCTAGCTAAAGCATTTGAAAAATATGCTGATATTATCAATAATAATAAATATGCAAACAATTTTAATTATCAATATACTTTAATTGCTATGAACAGGGTGCTTCACATCAATATGAATATTGCTTTACTCATTAAGAGTCCTTCAATTCATTCTCCTGTAAGTATTATCAACTATCAAAACTACAAAGATAAATCAGAAGTTAATAATATTATATCTACAAATAAAAGTAATATTCAGTGTATTGTAAGCAATGATTCAGAAATTCTTAACAGTATAAATTTTGGGACCACTCAAAAACCGTCATTATCAGATTATGCAGATAATGTTGACACATTGAAATTTTTATTAAATTTGCATTAATGATTTTAAAGTATCGCATAATATCAGGGGAAAGTGATGATTTTGTCAGGGATATTGAAATCTTTTCAGACAGTACATTTCTGGAACTTCATCAGGCTATTCAAACATCATGTGACTATGATAGTTAGATGATTAGCACATTTTATCTATCAAATGACGATTGGGATAAACTTCAGGAAATTGCTGAAACAAAAATGGATGAAGATACTCAATCCGAAATCATGATGATGGAAGATACAAAATTAGCAGATCTTAATCCTGAAAAAGGTCAAAGATTAATTTATATCTACGATTTTTTTTCTGTCAGATCATTCTTTATGGAAATAGTAAATATTAGAGATAAATCTTCTGAAGACGAAAATCTAGAATTCCCGATTTGCACTTTATCACATGGTAAAGCCCCAAAACAAATGTTTATTGACGATTCTATTCCTGATAATTTTGAAGATGAAGACCCTGAGGATTTTTTCGATAATCCCGAAGAATTTGGCTTCGACAATATTGATGACTACGACATTTAATGGGGCAAAAAACATTGGTCATACTTTTTGGTCCAACAGGTGTTGGAAAAACTGATTTAAGCATTAATCTTGCACAACATTTTAATTCTGATATTTTCTCATGTGACTCCCGTCAATTTTACAAAGAATTAGGAGTTGGTGTTGCTAAACCAGACAATGAGCAATTACAAAAAGTAAAACATCATTTTATTAATAGTGTTTCAATACATTATCACTATAGTATTAGCCAATTTGAGACTGATACAATCTCCAAATTACACGAATATTTTAAAAACCGAAATATTGCATTTATGGTCGGTGGTTCTGGTTTATATATTGACGCAATAACAAATGGAGTTGATATTATGCCTGATCACGATGAAAAAATACGGCAAGAAGTTATTGATTTTTACAAAGAAAATGGTCTGGAGGCAATCAGATTTGAATTAAAACGTATTGATCCTGTTTATTATGAACAAGTAGATTTAAAAAATCCACAAAGAATTTTACGTGCTATCGAGATGTTTAGACTAACGGGAAAGCCCTTTTCAGAATTTCGAAAAAACAAAAAAATTGAACGTGAATTTCAAACTGTGAAAGTTGGCATAAATTTAGATAGAGAAATACTGTACAAAAGAATAAATGATCGTGTTGATAAAATGTTTCAAGAAGGGTTGTTGCACGAGGCAAGGGATCTTTATCAATTTAAAGGCCTTGTTGCTCTGAAAACAATTGGATATACCGAACTGTTCAGTTATATTGAAAATGAACAAAATCTTGACAAAACTGTTGAGTTAGTCAAAAGAAACAGCAGGCACTATGCCAGAAGGCAACTAACCTGGTTTAGAAGATATAAAGATACTGAGTGGTTTAGTCCTGATAATTACAAACAAATTATCAATTTTATTGAATCAAAAATTAATAATTAATGTATAATATATTTTAAAGTAAACAAATTATTAAAAAAATCATTTTAGTAATTACTAGCCTGGTATTGTTAGGTGCGATGACTATACCTTCATTAAGTGCACAAACATCTGAATCGAAAGTAGTAAATCTATCTGAAGCAAGTTTTGACAAGGATATTAAATCTGGTCTTTATCTAGTTGACTTTTATGCTGACTGGTGTCGTCCATGTAAGATGATGCAGCCGATTTTAGAAGAAGTAGCAGGTGAATATTCAAGCGATATTGTAATTGCAAAAGTTAATACCGATCACAATAAAACCTTATCACAAAGATTTGGTATTACAGGTATCCCTTGTATGATTGTATTTGAAGATGGTAAAGAAGTTTCAAGAATTATCGGATATCATGAGAAGACTGCATTAGTTGAAAAACTAAAACCTTACTTTAAAGACTAATTTCGAAGATATTCTTCACACTTTTTAATTGATTCTGGTTTACCCAGGTCTAGAATAAATTTATTATCATGCACCCATCCTCCGATGCGGTGCATTTTTGATATATCTAAAAGCACGGGGATTATTGAGAACGCTCCCTCCTTTTTTATTAAATCAAAAAGCTCATAATTGATAACATATATGCCTGAGAATGCCATTTCATTATATTCAGGTTTTTCAATTGAGATTATCTGAGAGTCTGTTTTATAGCTTTTCCAACCACAAAGTCGTTTTGTCTCATCGAAAAGTAAATAATTTGTACTTTTTCTATGTCTAACTGCCATTGTAACGACATTATCACTCTCTAAATGATAATCATACATCTCCTTCAGGTCGATATCGGAATAAATATCAACATTATGAAGTAAAAACCTGTCTCCTGGAGCAAAGAAATCTTTAACCTTTTTTAATCCACCTCCTGTTTCAAGAAGTAAGCCTGTTTCATCTGAAATTGCAATCTCAACACCAAAATCATTACTTTTCACAAAATCAATAATTTGTTCTGCAAAATGATGCACATTAATAACGATATAAGTAAATCCTGCATCGCGAAGCTTTTCAATTTGTAATTGCAACATTGGTTTTCCATTGACAGGAACCATTGCTTTAGGCATTGTGTTAGTTAGTGGAGCCAGTCTTGTTCCCAGACCGGCGGCAAAAATCATTGCTTTCATATTTCAAAAAAAATGCTCCAAAAGGAGCATTATAATTAGTTTAAAATTATTTTACAGTAAGAAGCTAAGAATAATACCAGCAGCAACTGCAGATCCAATTACACCAGACACATTTGGTGCCATAGCATGCATTAATAAGTAATTAGTATGATCCGCCTTGTGGCCTATTTCCTGAGCAACACGAGCGCTATCAGGAACAGCTGAAACTCCAGCACATCCAATAATTGGATTCACTGGATTTGATTTTGGCGATAGCCAATTCATTAACTTAGCTGCCATCACACCCATTGCTGTTGCAAGGACAAAAGATAATGCTCCCATTATAAAAATCATAACAGAATCAGATGTAAGAAATACATCAGCTTGTGTTGATGCACCAACTGTCAGACCCAATAAAATTGTAATAGTATCAATTAAAGGATTTGCAGCAGTTTCAGCTAAACGTCTTGTAACTCCACTTTCTTTAAGAATATTTCCGAAGAATAGCATACCTAAAAGTGGCAATGCTGTAGGTGAAAGATATGCAGTTAAAAGAAGTCCAACAATTGGGAATATTATCTTCTCAATTTTTGAAACCTGCCGAGGAGGTCTCATTTTAATTTTTCTTTCCTTTTTAGTTGTAAGTAGATTCACTACAGGTGGTTGTATAACAGGAACTAAGGCCATATATGAATATGCTGCAATTGCAATAGGCCCGATAAGATTCTTTACATATATCGGCGCACCTGCGGCATCAAATCCAATGATATTCAACCCATTTGCAAGTTTCGAACTAATAAAAATGGCTGTAGGTCCATCGGCACCTCCAATAATACCAATCGCACCAGCTTCGGCAGGGTGAAAACCTACCATTAGTGCTAATAAGAATGTTGCAAATACCCCAAACTGTGCTGCTGCACCTAATAGCATTAAACGAGGGTTGGAGATTAATGACGAAAAGTCTGTCATCGCACCAATCCCAAGGAAAATCAATGGTGGGAACCATCCCTGTACAACACCACCATAAAGTATATTCATTACTGAACCTGGTTCATATATTCCAAGCTTTAAGTTAAAATCGACTGCTTGAAACATTGGTATATTTCCAATTAGAATACCTACACCAATTGGGATTAATAATAATGGTTCGTAATTATATCTAATTGCAATGAAAATAAAAATTAATCCAACAAAAAGCATAATAAGGTGCCCTGTTGAAGCATTTGCAAAACCAGTAAACTCCCAGAATTTTAATAGCCCATGCATTGCAGCACTGCGATTTTCATATTCTGAGCCGTCACTCAACACCAATTTCCCGTCTACAATCTTACCTTCACGTGTATCTAATTTTATTTCTTGTGGAGATGTTACATATCCCCTATCCATGGTATTAGGATCTGTATTCTTACTGTAGTGAACAACAGTTGTAGTTTCAAACACCATTTTCACCTTGTCACCTGTAATATAATATTTACCAGGATAATCATGTTTTGCTGAATCCATTGAGAAAGTTCCATCCTCTCTGAACACAATAGTTTTAAATCGGCTTACAGTTTCAACATTTTGCTCTTCTTCAGGCATAATTGGTGTTGGATAATAACCATCGGTTTTATTCATCCATTTACCTTCGGTAAGATCTTGCTTTGTCAATTCATTAGCGCCAAATCCAAGAAAGGTTAAAAGTGTAAATATTAAAGTTAATAATATATTATTTTTCATTTTAGTGGTCTTTGCTTATTCAATTTCTATTAATACATCATTTTGTAGAACAGATTGTCCGGTTTTCACTTTAACAGAAGCTACAACTCCGTCGAATTCAGAAACAATATTGTTTTCCATTTTCATAGCTTCCATTATCATTACAACTGTACCTTTTGTTACTTTATCTCCCTCACTGACCTTAACATCAAGAATATTACCCGGTAAAGGTGAATTTATTGCCTTAACACTCCCTGAAGATGAGCTTGATTTAGGTTGCACAGGCTCGTTTTTAGCCACTGCAGGTCTTGATTTCCGAATAATTGGTGCCGGTTTCTCAGCTTTTTTCTCCAACTCTACTTCGTATTTTTCACCATTCACCTGAATATGAGCTATATTCTCAACTATTTCATCAATTGCAACATCATAGTCATTGCTGTTGATCTTTAATTTGAAATTTTTCATTTATAGCAGTTTTAATTTTAATTAATATTGATGATTTTTGAGCTCCATTGCGTTCCGGCTCTTTCTTTGATATCCATTGTCAGAACCATCGACTCTTCATCATGCATATCTTCAAAATGCATGTGCAATGCCATTGCAATAGCGGCATAAATCTCTTTGTTTCCCTGAATTTTCTCTTCTTTTGTTACATCAACTTTAGTTTCCTTTACCTTTTTTCCCTTCTTTTCCTTTTTCTCAAAACTTATAATTCGAGGTAAAAAATAAAAGAAAAGGTAAATCGAAATCAAAGCTGCAAAAACAACGCTAAATCCAATTAAAAATACCGTCATTGCATTTGCATAAATCTTTGAAGTATCAAAAGTTATTGCTTGAAATAAACTTAGCATAATCTATTTATTATAAAGGAATATTAGTATGTTTTTTTGCAGGCATACTGTCTCTCTTTGATGCAAGTGCTGCCAATGCTCTGACAATTCTAAACCTAGTATTACGAGGTTCAATCACATCATCGATAAAACCATATTTTGCTGCTTGATATGGATTAGCAAATTTCTCTCTGTACTCAAGTTCCTTTTCAGCAACATATTCAGCTTTCTTATCAGGATCTTCAATAGCTTGAAGTTCTTTGTAGTTAAGAACCTCAATTGCTCCTTGAGCGCCCATAACTGCAATTTCAGCTGTTGGCCATGCATAATTTAAATCACCTTTAAGCTGTTTACAACTCATTACATCGTGAGCACCACCATATGATTTACGCAATGTCACTGTTACTTTTGGAACCGTTGCTTCGCCATATGCATACATAAGTTTAGCACCATTAGAGATAATTCCACCATATTCCTGTGAACTACCTGGTAAAAATCCAGGTACATCTACCAAAGTAACTAAAGGAATATTAAAACAATCACAGAATCTTACAAAACGTGCTCCTTTTTTCGATGCATCGATATCAAGAACTCCTGCAAGAAAATTTGGTTGGTTAGCAACAACTCCTACAGATTGGCCATTAAATCTTGCAAAACCAACAACAATATTCTTTGCATAATATTTATGAACTTCTTCAAATTCCCCATTATCAACTAAAGTTGTGATAATATCAAGAACATTATATGGTTTGTTAGGATTATCCGGAATAATATTGTTTAGTACATCATCTATACGATCTATTGGATCGTCACATTCCACTATTGGAGTAGTTTCCATAAAATTCTGCGGAATATACGATATAATTCTTCTAAGAGTATTTACTGCCTCCTGCTCTGATTCTGAAACAAAATGAGCAACTCCTGATTTTGATGCATGAACCATTGGGCCACCAAGGTTTTCAACAGAAATATCCTCACCTGTTACAGTTTTTGTAACTTTAGGACCTGTTACAAACATATAACTAATGTCTTCAGCCATAAGGATAAAGTCTGTTAAAGCTGGAGAATACACAGCTCCACCTGCACATGGTCCTAAGATTGCGGACAATTGAGGAATAACACCGGATGCTTCAATATTTCTTTGAAAAATATCAGCATAACCAGAAAGGCTTAAAACACCTTCTTGGATTCTAGCACCACCACTATCATTTAGACCGATAACTGGTGCACCTGCTTTCATTGCCATATCCATAACTTTACATATCTTCTTAGCATTAGTCTCCGATAGGGAACCACCTAAAACAGTAAAGTCTTGTGAATAAACATAAATCAGTCTTCCTTCTATTGTACCGTAACCGATAACAACCCCATCTCCAAGAAATTTGGTTTTATCAAGACCAAAATCTGTGGCACGATGTGAAACAAACATATCCATCTCTTCGAAACTACCTTCATCTAAAAGTAAGTCTATTCTTTCACGAGCGGTAAGTTTGCCTTTAGCATGCTGAGCTTCAATACGTTTTTCGCCTCCACCAAGTTTGGCTTCGTTACGCATCTCAACAAGTTTTTTGATTTTTTCTTCAATTGCCATTTTGTGAATATTCTAGTGTTTTATTGAAATATATTATTGGTTTTTATCTTCGCATAGTTCTGTTAACACACCAAATGTTGATTTTGGATGTAAGAAACCGATATCAAGGCCTTCAGCACCTTTACGTGGAGCTTTATCTATCAATCCTATTCCACTTGCATCTAATTCCACCAAAGCTTCCTCTATACCATCAACAGCAAAAGCTATATGATGAATCCCCTGTCCTTTTTTCTCGATAAACTTACCAACCGGACCTTCAGGACCTGTTGATTCTAATAGTTCAATTTTAGTTTGTCCAATTTTAAAAAAGGCTGTTTTAACTTTTTGGTCTTTTACTTCTTCTATTGCATAACATTTCAGACCTAATACATCTTCGTAGTACTTTTTGGCTTCGTCAATTTATTTCACAGCAATGCCAATGTGTTCAATGTGAGTTAAATTCATTATGTAAGAAAATTAAATTCATGTTTGGCAAATATATAAAAAGGGTTTCACAATTTTTATAATATGAAACATTATTTTTCAGAATTTTTTAACTGAAAAAAAAAATAGTATTTTAGTAAAAATTTTACCCATTAAGAGGCAACTAAACTAAAACGGCTACGTCATAATTTTGAAAACTAAGAATATGGACCTAAGCAACCGGGAAGATGTAAAAATGATTGTAGAGGGATGTATCAAGGGAGACAGGAACAGTCAGCATCTGCTCTATAAAGCAACCTACGGTAAAATGCTGGGGACATGTATGAGGTACGCTTCTAATATTGACGAAGCAAAAGATTTCTTACATGATGGGTTCATAAAGGTCTTTGAAAAAATTAAATACTTTAAGCACACAGGTTCTTTTGAGGGCTGGATAAGAAGAATTATTATCAATAATACAATTGATTGCCTGAGGAAAAAGAACAAAATGCAGTTTAATTCTGAAGCTGATTATTCAATTGTTAATCTAACGGATGATTCTGAAGATTCTCTTGAAAAGCTAAATCAAACAAACCTATGTGCAGCAAGAATAATTGAAATGATTCAGGAGTTGTCGCCGGCTTATAAAACAGTTTTTAACCTGTATGTCATTGAAGAGTATTCTCATAAAGAAATTGCAGAAATGCTTGGAATCAGTATCGGCACTTCAAAATCAAATCTTGCTAAAGCAAAAATGAAATTAAAAAATTTATATATAAATAAATACGGTGAATTAGAATGAGTGATTTAAAAAACATAAAAGACATCCTGCAAAATTATGAGGTTGAATATGACCCACAGGATTGGATCCGGTTGGAGAAAGATCTCCCAAAACCGGGTATTAGTGGCTTAACCAAAACAATATTGGTTGCCTCTACTATTATTGTAACAATAGCTTCTATTATTTTAATAAATAATCTATTTGACAAAGAGCCTCAGGTTGAAAATAAAACAACTGAGCAAATCTCAAACAATAACAACAACACAAATCAGACAATCATTTCTGAAAATAATAACTCTAGCAATACTGATAATACTGATAATACCACCGTAAACATTGATAATAACAATAATATCACTCATCAGGATAATTCAGATAATACTACTAATAATAATATAACTAACTCTAATAATCAAAATTCTGAGAATACAGAAATCAATACCAATGATACACAAGATGTAAACTCCATAAACAATATAACTGAAGAAGATATTGAAGCAGATGTTATTCCTGACATATCTAAAGCAAAATTCTATTATGAGATTTCTGATAAATGTACACCAGTAAGTATTAAATTTATTGCTGAAAATGTACCTGATGGTTGTAAAATTCTTTGTAACACTGGAGATAATGCCAAAGTTTATGGTAATACAGCAGAATATATCTATACTGAAGATGGTAAATTCTACACAGAAGTAAACATAACTTTTAATAATTTCATTCTTAAAAATGAGGACCTTGAAATTGTAGAATTATATAAGCCAACACCAACTAAAATAAATTTTGATAATTCAGAAAATTTATATTATTTTACTACCGATAATGAAGAAGAATTAGAGTATCTGTGGACTATTGATAGTCAGGAATTTAGAGAAAGAGAAGCAAGCTACACATTCAATAAAACCTCAGAATACACTATTAATTTAAGTATTGTAAACCAATTTGGTTGTAAAACTGAAGTAAATAAAAATGTAAATGTTGTAATTGAGCATGTATTTTATTTACCTAATGCATTTACACCAAATAGTAATGGCGTAAATTCTGAATTTGGACCAATTGGTGAAGATATGAACTTCACAAGTTATCAATTATTGATTGTTGACGGACATGGAAATCTTGTTTTCAGCTCAAATAATTTTGAAGACAGATGGAATGGGAAAGTCAATAATATTGGTGAAAATGCCAAACCTGGTTATTACCTGTGGGAGATTAAAACTATGGATGAATATGGTAATATCCAAACGAAAAAAGGAAGAGTAAATTTAATTTGGAATTAGACAAACAACCATAACTATGAAGAAACTGATATTGTTATTAATTATTTGTGGGTATTTTACATTAAATCTATTTTCACAGGAAGGGAAATTAGAATTTACACAAATTAAAGTTGCCGACGAAGGTTACACTGTATATTTTCATGTTGTCAATCTTATTGATGATGAGCATGGCAATATGGTCTTAGCAGAATTGCTAAATGACGAAAATATATTTAGTGGAAGATATTTTAAATCCGGAGAAGGTAAAGACAGGTTTCAGCTTTATATAAATGAATTTGTAAGTGCTGAATATGTGAGAAATATTCTATTATCTCAAAATGTTGATTATGAATTTTCAACTGTAACAGTAAATGGGAATTATATAAATGGTAACAATCAAACTTTTGAACAAGGGATAAAAGGTAGTCCCAAAATGTATGTCACAAGTATGGGTTTTCCTAAATATGAATATACTGGTGATAAAGAACAGGATGATATAAATTACAGAAATGCCAAAGACGATTGGATAAATCAAAATCCTGAAGAATATGAGAAGCTTCTAGAAGATTTAAAAGAAGAAGATAACCAATCACAAGAATAAAACAAAATGGATTTGATTAATATATAGTATAAACTAAACCCCAACATATTATGCGAAAATATTTACTTTTTGCGATTCTTTCAGCTTTATTGTTAACTTTTAGCGGTAAAGCTTTTGCCGTTTGTTCTGGAGCGTCTAGTGCTGGCGCTTTAAATCCCACAACAGACTGGCAAACAACAAGTGCAAGTACTTATAGATATTTTACCTTTGTGGCCACTTATCCTGGAGAAACATTTGTTTTCTCATTTTGTGATGGAGGTGGTTCAAATTCTGTAGATACACAAATTGAAATCTATAGTGGTACCGGAACCGGTTCACCAATTGCAGGATTTTATAATGATGACCACTGTGGACTTGGCTCAGAAGTTGTCTTCACAGCACCTGCTGCCGGAACTTATTCTATAGGTATATATCGATACTATTGTAGTACATCAAGTGTTGCTGCAGGAACTTTAGCTTTTAGAAGACTGCCTGCACCAACGAGTGCTGACTGTTTGGGAGCTTTACCATTATGTAACTTAAACAACTCACATCCTGTTTCTGCTTCAGGTGAATGTAATTATTATGACCTTTATGACTTTAATGCACAAATGGGGATATCAGTTGCAACATGGAACTGTCCTAACTGCTTAGTAACAGGTGAAGATAATAATATGTGGTATACATTTACTGCTCAAACTTCAGGAACTGTAAACTTTACAATTGTTCCGGTTAGTGGAAGTGACGATTACGACTGGGCTGTATATAGTCTAAACGGGGGTGTAGACTGTTTTGATATTGTTAATTATGGAGTTGGAGCAAATCAACCACTAAGATGTAACTACTGTGGAACAACTGGAAGTACAGGTATTAATGGAGGCGCTACAACTTGTGAAGGGCCTAATTCATGTAGTAACTGGAATAGCACATTGAATGTTACTGCAGGAAATACATATGTTGTTAATGTAAGTAATTTTTCAGCATCTACTAACGGTTACTCTATAAACTTTAGTGGAACTGCTTCTATTGTGGATAATACTGGTCCATATATGGACTATATTGTTTACCCACCAGTATGTGGTCAATCATCATTAACAATACAATTCTCAGAAAGACTTTGGTGTTCAAGTGTTCAACCCGCAGATTTTGTTTTAACAGGACCAAACGGAACCTACTCCATTATTGATACATGGAGTGCTGTTTGTGAAGCCGGTGCTGCTAGTACATATGCCGGAACATTTTACTATGATTTATGGACTCTTGAGCTTGGAGACTATCTTTCTCACGATGGAAACTATACACTAACTGTTCTTGCTGGTGGTGTAGATGATATTTGCTCAAACTTCTCACCTCAAAATTCATTAAACTTTTCGATATCAGGTATAACTGCCACAGTTGGTTCAACAAATATTGCATGTAATGGTGATAACACAGGTGCAATAAACGTCAGTGGAATTGGAGGTGGTACCGCACCTTATTCATATAGTGTTAATGGAGGTCCGACAAATGTAATTGGTGGAACAAGTTTTAATCTCACAAATTTAACTGCTGGGTCATATCAAATTGTGATTTCAGATAATATAGGTCAATGTGAATATGTAGAAACTGTACAAATCTACGAGTCTCCTGTTTTAGGTATTAATACCAGTATTACGCAACCGAGTTGTGCCGGAGGTGGTAACGATGGCGCAGTTCTGGTAACGGGAACTGGAGGAGCCTCGCCTTATGATATACAACTTGGAGCATCGACTCAAAATGGCGTCGGATCTTATAACTTTACCGGATTATCTGGTGGACTTTATGGAATTACAGTAACAGACACTTATGGATGCTCTGAAACAACAAGTGTTAACTTAAATACTGCTGATGTTCCGGATGCAACATTTACATATAATGGTAATCAATGCTTTACTGGTCATTCATTTGATTTTACACATACAGGAGTTCCAATTGTTGTAGAAACATACGATTGGACATTTACAAGTGGAACACCTGCTTCATCAATAGCGGAAAATCCTTCAGGAGTAACCTGGGCTGCACCTGGTATTTATAATGTTCAATTAGAAATCACTACGGGTTCTTGCACTGATACTTACAATACAAACATTGAAGTATATTCAATGCCTAATCCAACTGTAAATGTTACTCCTGACAATTGTGGTTTATGTGACGGAACAGCAAGTACTACACCTGCATATACAGGTTATGCATGGTCTTCAGGACCAACAACATCATCACTTAGCAATTTATGTTTTGGTGGTTACGATGTTACAGTAACAGATGTAAATTAATGTACAGCAGTTGAGCCATTTACAATAGTTGCTTCTGGTAACATACCAACTGCTACTGTGGCAACCTTAGACCCTGGTTGTGCCGGTGATTGTGATGGTACAGCAACAGTCAATGCATCAGGTTGTGCAACATATTCATATAATTTTTCCGCCGGGACAACACCAAATAATCAATCAACCGGTGGTCTATGTGATGGAGCATACACTGTTACTGTCGCAGATGGTTCAAATGCTTCATGCTTTACAGTTGAAAACTTTAGTATTACTGATCCACCTGCAATGGTTCTTACTATGGGTTCTGTAGATGCAAATTGTGGATTAGCAAATGGTCAAGCAAGTGTTGTTGTTTCTGGTCATACTCCTCCCGCATTTTATAATTGGGATACAGGGGGAACAACAGGTTCAATTACTGTTGGGGCTGGAACTTACTTTGTAACTGTTACTGATGGTGCAGGTTGTACAGCAGTTAATAGTGTTGTAGTAAACGACGCTGGTGTACCATTTACAGTAACAACAAGTTTAGTAAACGATGTAGTTTGTTTTGGAGATTGCGATGGTTCTGCAACTGCAAATGCTGTAGGTGCTGGTCCATTTACTTACTTATGGGATAATGGTAACAATGTTCCTACTGCTACTGGTTTATGCGAAGGGACACACAGTGTTTCTGTTACAGAGGGAGCTTGTAAAGTAATTGAAACAATATATATTGGTGAGCCAGCTGATTTATCTGTTACAACAACAGGAATCGTAGATGCTCATTGTGGTCAATCTGATGGAGAGATTAGCTGTACTCCTATTTGTGGTACAGGTACATATACAAATTATAATTGGAATACGACACCAGCACAATCAAGTCAAACAGCAAGCCTTGTTCCAAGTGGTACTTATTCAGTTACTGTAACTGATAGTAATGGTTGTACTGCAGAAGACAGTGGTTTTGTAGGAGACATTGGTGCAATTACTGTTGCAGTAACAGGAACAGATGTACTCTGTGCAGGAGGTTCTGACGGAACTGCAACAGCAACAGTTACAGGAGGTTCTCCAAACTACACCTATAACTGGTCTAATGGTTTTAATGAATCAATTGCAGCAACGACCAGCAATGCTACAGGTCTTAATGCCGGTAATATATCTGTAGTAGTAACTGATAATTTCGGTTGTACTGCTACTGACAATACAACATTAACACAACCATTAGCATTAAATATTTCTTTAAGTAACACAGAACCTACAACATGTTTTGGGGATTGCGATGGAGAGGCTGAAGTAAGCGTTACAGATGGTACATCACCTTATACCTATACGTGGTCAAGTGGTTCAAATCCTAACTCTAACCACAATCTAAACTTATGTGGCGGTGCACATTCTGTTCTTGTAACAGATAATAACGGATGTACTATAAATCTAAATTATAATATTTCAGAACCAGCAGATTTATTACTAAACATCTCTACAACTACTGCAAATTGTGGTATGGCTAACGTAACAGCTACTGCAAGTCCTGTTGGTGGAACATCACCATATTTCTGGTCATGGTCAGCTGGTGGAGCTACCGCAAGTATGACAAATACTGGCTTATCTTCTGCAGGTAACCCATACAACGTTACAGTAACAGATACATATGGATGTTCACAAACAGGTTCAGAAAGTATAACAGATGTACCTGGTCCAACTGCAGTAATTTCAACCTATACAGATGTTGGGTGTAACGGGAATGCAGATGGTTCTGCAACAGTTTCAGCATCATCTGGAACACCTCCTTACTCCTATGTTTGGAATACATCTCCTGTTCAAACAAACCCAACAGCAACAAACCTAGGCCCTGGAACATATATAGTTACTGTAACTGATGATGTTACTTGTTCAACAACTGCAAGTATTGTCATTGGTCAACCTTCTGGTTTAAGTTTAAATATTGTTGCACCTCCAATCGACTGTTATTGAGGAACGAATGGGGATGCTTTTGCAAATGTTAGTGGAGGTACTTCACCATTTACATTCTTATGGAGTGATTTACAATCAACACAGACAGCTACAAATCTAAGTGCAGGAAACTACTCAGTAACTGTTACGGACGATAACTCTTGTACAATAAGTGCTAATACAACATTAATTGAAGGACCTGCAATTGTTGTAAACTCAATGATTACACCTTCAAACTGTACACAATCCGACGGAGCAATTGACTTAACAGTAAGTGGTGGTTCTCCTCCATTCACATTCCTTTGGGATAGTGGTCAAATGACAGAAGATATTACAAACGTTCCAGCAGGAACCTATGTTGTAACAGTTACAGATAATAAAGGCTGTGAACATATTGAGGGCTTTGCAATTTCTGATATAAACGGACATGTAGCCACAATAAATACATATACAGATATCACTTGTAATGGGCTTTGTAATGGATTAGCTACAGTTGATGTAACAGGTGGTAGTGGTCTATTCCAATATAACTGGAGTTCAGTACCAGCTCAAACAACTTCAACTGCTACAAACTTATGCGCAGGAACATATGGTGTTACTGTGACTGATCTTACCACCGGTTGTGTTGCCACATCAGGTGTCAATCTAATTGAACCTGCTGTTCTTGATGTCTCAGAAGCAATTTCTGATGCACTTTGTTATGGAGACTGCAATGGGAGCATTGACATTACTGCTTTTGGTGGAACAGCTCCATACACTTACAATTGGGCAGGTGCAGGCGTATCAGCCAGTGCTGAAGATCAATCAGGCTTGTGTGATGGTTCATACTCTTTAATCGTTACAGATGATAACAACTGTACCGTTTCAGAGAATTACACAATTAATGAACCGACATTTATTACAGTGCCACTAGTAAGTTCGCCAACATTATGTTTTGGAGATTGTACAGGTTCAGCTACTGCTGCACCATTTGGAGGTACTGCACCATACTATTATCTATGTAGTGGATCTGGTCAAACAACAGCTACTGCTAATGCTCTATGTACAGGTACACATACAGTAACTGTAACTGATGATAATGGTTGTACTGCGACTAATTCAATAGACGTAGACACTCCTACGCCAATGAGTTTTGCAGATGTTACTATAAATGATGCACAATGTAATGGTAGTAGTAATGCAAGTGTTAGCATTACAATTATTGGTGGTACTGCTCCATATGATTATGTATGGGATAATGGTCAGGTAATTTCTAACCCTATTGGTCTAAGTGCCGGACAACATTGTGTAACTGTTTTAGACAACAATGGTTGCATGATAGATACATGTATTATGATAACAGAACCTCCTGTATTAAATGTTACTTTGAATGCTACAAATGAACTTTGTAATGGTAGTTGCGATGGTACAATATCAGCAATGGCATCAGGAGGATCAGGACCATACTCTTATTTATGGTCAAATGGTGAAGTAACATCTTCAATAATGAACTTATGTGCTGGCATATACAATATAACTGTAACAGATGATAATGGCTGTGAAGTTTATTCTTCAACCAGTATTAATAGTCCAGCTATTCTTGGTGTAAATATTCAAAATACTACAGAGCCAACATGTGGTAACTCAGATGGATCAATCACAGTTGGGGCTACAGGAGGTACCGGACCATTTACATACGATTGGTCACCTATCTCAGGTACAGGCGGAAGTACTCTAGCAAATATACCTTCAGATAATTATACTGTTACAATTACAGACTTTAACGGTTGTAGCATATCTCAAACAATTGGTTTAGGAGATATTGCCGGTCCGCAAATAACTGATATTATCGTTAATAATGTTAATTGTTTCGGCGAAGCTAATGGTACAGCAGAAGTTATATTTACCAGCTCTACTATTAACAATACAATTTTATGGAGTGACAATCAACCTACTGCTTTAGCTATAAACCTAACTGAAGGTAACTATTCTGTCACAGTAACAGATGATAATGGTTGTTCTGCAATTGGTAATGCAAGTGTAACAGAACCCGAAGTATTAACTGTTTCGATTGCATCATTCTCTGACGCTACTTGTGCGGGCTTCTGTAACGGATCCGCTACAGCACTAGTTAATGGTGGAACGACACCATATAATTACTCTTGGTCTAGTGGAGGTGGATTAATTACAGCTGATAATTTGTGTGTTGGCAATTATATACTTACAGTAACTGATGATAATGGTTGTTCTGCAACAACAAATGTAGATATAGATGAACCTACTCCACTCAGTGTTACTGGTGATGTAACACACACACTATGTAACGCAGGTAGCGATGGTATGATTAGTGTTTATCCTGCAGGAGGATCAGGAAACTATTTAATTGACTGGCCACAAATTGGTGAAAACTCTGCAATTGTAGAAGGTTTAACAGCTGCAGCATATACAGTTGTAATTTATGATCAGCAAGATGCTAGTTGCTTTATAAATGAAACATTTATTGTTGGTGAACCACCTGCTATAAGTGCAACATTTGTAACTGAGAATTCTACTTGTGGATTTGATAATGGAGTTGCTTACGTAGATGTTATCTTTGGCGGTACCGGTTCTTATAATTACAATTGGAATCCAGGCGGTATGACAGGTGATTATCAAGATAACCTTGCACCTGGCACATATAATGTTACAATTACTGATGGTAATGCTTGTACAACAAGTTACAATGTAACTGTAGATGCAACTGATGCTCTAACACTAGATAATGTATTATTTAATGGAGTAACATGTTATGGTGGTAATGATGGGTATGCAGAGATATTTGTTTCTGGTGGTATAGGTCCATACATTTACGACTGGTCTCCTGATGTTACAGATGAATCATTCTCTAACTAATTAACTGCAGGTGTATATAATGTTGAAATTGAAGATCAGGATGGTTGCATTGTCTATGCTCAATTCCCAATAAGCACACCTGAAGAAGTTATCGCATATCCTGATGAAGGACGCACTATATGTATAGGACAACAAGCTATTGTATCAGCAAGTGCTGCAGGTGGCGTTGGCCCATATACTTTTAACTGGTCTGGTCTAGTAACAGGGAACTCATTTATGGTTAGCCCTACTACTACTACAGAGTATCAAGTTATCGCTTATGACTCTAGAAATTGTGCATCACAACCTGCAAGTGTCGAAATAGAGGTGCTTCCTCCACTTGATATAGTTGTGACAACTCCATCAGCTATATGTCAGGGTGAGGTTTCTACTTTGGTTGCTAATGTTACCGGTGGTGATGGAAACTACGTATATGACTGGGGTAATGGAATAATTACAACTACAAACACACTTGATATTAGTCCGATTGTTAATACTGACTTTATGGTTGTTGTCTCTGATGGATGTTCTACACCAAATGACACAGCATATGTAACAGCTGTTGTATCACCAATGCCAGATGTTCATCTAATGCGAAATCCATACACAGGATGTGCTCCATTATCAGTAACATTTGACAATAATACTGATAATTTAACATATACATATTATTGGGAGTTTGATGATGAAGGTTCAGGTGTAAACAACTACTCTGACTTAAAACGACCTACTCATACATTTAATGAAACTGGAGAATATGGCATACTTGCTGTTGTAACAACTCCATTAGGTTGTGTTGACAGTTCATATCTAACATTACATGTACATGACGGTCCATTAGCTGATTTCGTAGCATTCCCTTGGTCAACTGGTTTATTTGATCCAGAAATAAGCTTCGAAGATTTATCTCTTGATGCTATTGCATGGGAATGGGACTTTGGTGATGGCGGATCATCAGGATCACAACACCCTGTTCATGTATTCCTAGAACAAGGAGAATTCCCAGTTACACTAACAGTGTATAGTCAGGAAGGTTGTATTGATACTGTTACTAAATCAATTGAGATTATTGATGACCACAGAATCTACTTCCCTACTGATATCAACTTAAGAAGTCAAGGTAACGATGAGTTCTATCCAATCGGTGTAGGAGTTGATGAAGATAACTATCAAATGACTATCTACAACCGTTGGGGTGAAATGATATTTACAACAAAAGATTGGTACACTCACTGGCAAGGTCGTTATGATATGGACAAAGGAGATTATGTTCCACAAGGTGTTTATACCTACGTAGTTACATTACGAGATAAGTATGGCAAAGACTACACTTATGCAGGTACTGTAACGGTATTTAAATAAAGGAGAGAGAATTAAGGCTGCCATCAGGCAGCCTTTTTTTATATAATAATGTTTCTTATGGGTTGTATATCAGTCAGGTCCTCTCCTCTCATTGCATTTATTATTGTAAAATACTGATATTTGCTAAGATCTGAAATCTTAATTTCCTTCGGTTGAATCACTTTCTTGTCTAATAGCCTTGATCTACAAGTACCCTCCAATAATGGACTCGAAGGAGTATACCATTTATCACCATCATTAAAGCAAATATTTGCAAAACTCAAATCAGTAATAAAGCCATTTTTTATTATTAAAATATCATCACACTCTTCCCTTTTCTCAAGCAGTCTATTCAAATAAGAACGATCTACATATTTGTAATTATATTTTAAATCGTCCGCCTCTACAATTTTTAGTTTTGAAATCATTTTTATTTCATATTTACTAAACTTGATTTCAAATGATTCAATATTATATAAAAAACGACATTTTATCAACCCACTAGCATATTCCTCCGGAACAGTTATTTTTTTCTCCAGCAAAACCTGAGACTTATGATTATATAAATCTTTTAAAGTTCTTTCCAGTCTATACTGATGATAATCCAGATTTTGAGGCTTACCATCCTTTATTTTTATTGTCTCAAGAAACTGGCACATAAATCTTTTTTAATAGTTCCTCATATTCACTTTCAGAATCGCTTAACCCAGTAATACCTCCACCACTCTTATAATAAAGTCTTCCTGCTTCATTTTCAATGAAACGAATACTTACGGCAGTATTAAAGTCTTTTCCATCGAAATAACCAAATATACCGGTATAAAAACCTCTATCATAAGTTTCAGCTTCTTTTATTATCTCTATAGTCTTTTCCTTAGGAGCGCCTGAAATTGAACCAGCAGGTAACATTTTGAATAATATTTCACCAAAATTTGAGTAATAGCCCTCCGAAAGCTCAGAAGTTATTATAGAACTAACTTGCAATAACTCACCTTTATTAGAAACAATCTTATCGATATATCTAAACTTTTCAACCTTGGTATTCTTTGCAATTATATTTAAATCATTTCGAATAAGATCAACAATTGTTGTATGCTCACAAAACTCTTTTTTGCTTTCAAGAATTACTTTCTCCGCATTTGAGACACTTGCATCAATAGTCCCTTTCATAGGATATGATTTAATAATATTACCTTCAGTTTTAATAAAACACTCCGGCGAAAAGACAACAAAATTATCCTTATAAAGTAACTTATACCTTGCTTTACTATGATTAAACACTTCACGAAAGTTGTAATCTGTTTCGAGTTCTGTTTTAAATGTAAGATTTGTTAAAAATGTATCTCCACGACTTATATAATACTGAACAGTATCAAAAGCTTTTTTATAATCATTATATGAAATAGGTTTAATATCAAACCTTTTATCTCCAAGCTTTTCTGAAGAATATGCAAAATTAGTCTCACCTTCAATGTCAAAGTAAATACCTTGTTTTGCAGCATCCTCAGGTGTCGAAACAAAACCATCAGTACCATCAAAATTGATTGCAAACACAAATTTTTGTCTTTGTTCTGTAAAATCTGATATCTTTTTACTTAATTCGCGATTATTAATCATATTAACTATGTTAAATATACTGCTTCTTGACAATCACGATAGTTTTTCATACAATCTGGCTGCCATGTTTAATAATTACAAGAATGTAAACGTTAAAGTTCAGATTCCTGAGAATACAAATATTGAAAAAATATCTGAATTTGATAAAATTATTTTCTCACCAGGTCCGGGAATCTCTACAGAAGTGCCATTTATGGACCAAATTATGAAATTATACCATAAAACACACTCTATCCTTGGTGTTTGCCTGGGCTATCAAGCAATCTCATTACATTTTGGTGGAAGTATAAGCAAATTACAAGAAGTCAATCATGGAAAGCAAAAGAAACTTAACATTATAGATTCATCCAGCAAAATATACCAAGAAGTGCCTCAAAACTCAGGCATAGGACTATATCACTCATGGGTATTAAACAAACATGATTTACCAAAATGCATGAAAATTACCGGAATTTGCGAAGACGGAAATATAATGTCTGTTGAACATAAAGAATTCCCTCTTTTCGGATTACAATTTCATCCTGAATCCTTTGTTACTGAATACGGATCCAAAATTATAGACAACTGGTTAAAAATATAATTGATTATAGAATTATTACCTCTGGTTCTAATTCAACACCATACTTCTGGAATACTTTAGCATGGACTATTTCGGCTAACTCACTCACTTCATCACCAGTGGTTTTTCCACTCTTATTAATTAGTACCAATGCTTGATTTTCATGTATTGCGGCACCTTTATGTTCATATCCTTTAAGATTACACTGATCAATCATCCATCCGGCAGCAAGTTTATATCTATCATCTGGAAGTTCATAATACCTAAGATCAGGACATTTTTTAATTAATTCGACAAACTGTTGTTTTTCTATTATTGGATTTTTAAAAAACGATCCAGCATTACCAATTTTTTTATGGTCTGGTAATTTATTCTCTCTGATATCAATTACAGCTTTTCTAATCTTAGAAGGATTTAACTCCTCTCCTGCTTTAAAATAATTCTGAATATCTGCATAGGAAGTATTACAAACTGCATTCTTACTTAATCTATATACTACACTTAAAACGATAGCTTTTCCTTTCAATTCATTCTTAAAAATACTATTTCTATATGCGAAATCACAATCATTCTTTGAGATTGTTTTTACTTTAAAGTCTGACAAGCAAAAATAATCTACAGAATCTACGAAATCAGCAGCTTCAGCACCATATGCGCCAATATTCTGAACAACACTGGCACCAACTGTTCCTGGTATTAAAGAAAGGTTCTCCAAACCAAATCCTCCTCGCGAAATAGTATCTGCAACAAAGTCATCCCAATTAATACCAGCTTCTGCTTTTATATATATATAATCAGAACTTTCACGCACAACCCCAATTGCTTTTGTTTCGGGATGTATAATGGTTCCATTAAAATCTTTTGTAAATAACAAATTGCTACCCTCACCTGTAATCAGAAATTTATTATTAAACAAAGCATTATTACCCTGTGCAAATTGAATAAACTCCGAAGAATCATCAAAACTAATAAATCGATCTGCTAAAACGTCAATTTTAAAAGTATTGTGTTCTTTAAGACAATAATTTCGGATATCCTTCATTTTTATTACAGTTTTATGCAAACTTACATAAAGTTTGGAATAATTTTGTTTCTGAATAAACATTTTTGTCATGGTCTTTGCAAAAGCGCAAAGACACACGCCAAAAAGCACAATACTATATTTCCATAACCCCAAATCATCTAAAAATCTGATGTGGAGTTATGGACATTTGACCCTCCTGGTCATAAATATTAAAATTGTACCTACAAATAGATATTATAAGATCTATTTTAGTTAGGGTAAATTAATATTATCTTTGAAAAAAATATCTAAATGCCAAACAGAAAAATAATAGTAAGTGTTTCGAACGATTTGAGTAACGACCAAAGAGTTCACAGGGTTTGCACCAGCTTACAAGAGTTTGGTTTTGAAGTGTGTTTAACAGGTAGAAAATTACGTAAAAGTCCTATTATTAGCAGAGATTATAAAACAAAACGTTTTCATCTTTTATTTAATAAAGGTATATTGTTTTATGCGTGCTTAAATGCAAGACTTTTCTGGTATGCAATTTTTCATAAATATGATATTATTCTTTCTAATGATTTGGATACTTTAAGTGGACTGGCTTTTGCAAATCTTTTTAAACGAAAAAAACTGATTTATGATAGTCATGAACTATTTACTGAAGTTCCTGAACTTCAAAATAAAACGTTAAAAAAGAAGGTTTGGTTAAAGCTCGAAGCACTATTTATAAAAAAAGCAAAAGCTCATTACACAGTATGTCAGCCAATAGCTGATTATTACAATGAACTTTATAAAATTGACATGAAGGTTGTAAGAAACCTTCCTTTCAGTTCGCAATTTCCTGATGACTACGAGAAACGTGAGAACATCCTGATTTATCAAGGAGCATTAAACAAAGATAGAGGCATTGATTTAATGATTGATGCCATGCAATACATACCAGACTATAAACTGCTGATTGCAGGTAAAGGTGACCTTGAAAAAGAGCTTCAAAATCAAGTAGAGGAATTAAGCCTACAGGACAGAGTTATATTCACAGGTAATCTAGATTTTAAGGAGCTACAGAAGATTACAAAAACCGCAAAAATTGGATTCTCACTAGAACAAGGTACAAGTTTAAACTACAAGTATGCTTTACCAAATAAAATATTTGACTACATACAGTATGGAGTTCCTGTTTTATGCTCAAATTTACCTGAAATGAGCAAAATTATTACTGACTTTAAAGTTGGGCAATCTGTTAATTGTAAAACTGGAAAAGAGCTTGCAAATATTATTGCAGAATTAATATCTAAACCTGATTTGCTTACCGATTATCACAAAAATTGTAAAGATGCTGCTAAAGAATTAAATTGGGAAAATGAAGAGCAATATTTAAAAAAATTGTTTTATTATAATGTAATTATTTACTTTGTCTGCACTAAACTGGGAAATAACATAACTATCCACAGCAACCATTTCCCTTTTGACCACAAGCCTTGAATTCATCATGCTTTGCACAAGTAATATTTCGCTTTGCCATTTCTTTATTGCGACTAATTGAGGTAGTTGGAAAACGTTTCTTTTTACTAAAGAAGATACCAACACCCAAACCAAGTACTACAAGTACTAAGATTACAATTGCAGGTATCAGAATTATTAAAATATCCATATTGTTATAACAGTATTAATCTAATTTTGTTATTAAAGGTTCGTGTTTCTTTCCAACAAACTTAATTATTAGCCAAATTAAAGCAATCATAACAGGGTAAACAATAAACTGGCTTACACCATATGCAACGGGTAAGGTTCCGGCAACCAGAGTCACAAGAGCTACAGTAATAGCATATTGTAATTGAGTTTTAACATGTTGTATATGATTACATGAAGATGCGAGTGAACTCAATATTGTAGTATCAGATATTGGAGAACAATGATCACCAAAAACTGATCCTGCAATAACAGTAGAAACAACATGTGCAAACACTCCTAGTGATGCATCATAAGACATTCCGGCATCGCCACACAACAACCATGTTGCAGGTAATATCAATGGATACATTATCGCCATGGTTCCCCAACTTGATCCGGTACTAAATGCAATTAATCCTGAAACCAGGAACGTAATAAACGGTAAAAACTGTGGACTTAAACTGGTTGATTGTATTGATAATGTAATAAAATCTGCAGTATGTAAATCGCTAACTAATCCTGCCAAAGACCAGGCAAGTGTCAATATTAGTATAGCTGTCAACATAGATTTAAATCCTGCAACAATTCCTTCTGAGGCCTCTTTAAGGTTTAGCAACTTTTGCACGAGACTTAAAACTATGGATATTATCAAACCACCCAAAGAAGCCCAAATAAGTGATTTATATGAATCAGAATTACCAATTATACCCGAAATTTTCGTTAATAATCCAATATCAGAATTCCATATTTTGGCATCCCATCCAGTGTAAATTAATCCTGCAATCGTTCCAAAAACAATAACAGCAACTGGAATCAAAGCATTAAATGCTCTTGGTTTCGTTTTTTTGGAAGATTCAAAATCTTTTAAATTATGTTCTATTTTCTTTTCCTGACTGGCAACGTTAACACCTTTACTTCTTGCGCGAAACTCAGTGTGGTACATATGCCCAAAATCTCTGCGCATATATATCAACATTAAAACAAATATCAATGTTATTACAGGATAAAAAGAATATTTAAGACTTGAGAAAAAGATATTATATGCGCTTTCGTCCAGTTGTAAATCTATTAAAGTAGAATGAATATAACTTAACTCAGCTCCAATCCATGTTGTAACAAACGCAATTGAAGCAACTGGAGCTGCTGTACTATCAACAATATACGCAAGTTTCTCCCTTGATATTTTCAATCTGTCTGTCACAGGACGCATAGTATTACCAACGACTAAAGTATTTGCATAATCATCAAAGAATACCATTATTCCCAGTAACCATGTGACAAATTGTCCGGAGCGTGCACTTCTTGCATACTTTGATAAAAAATTTATCACTCCCTGCATACCACCGTTCTTTGTAATAATATGAACAGTCCCACCAATAAGCATTGAAAATACAATTATTGATATATGGGAGTTATCTTATAAAGCTTCGATAACATACTTATCTGCAATAGAAAATATACCTTTGAAGATTGCTCCAAAAGCTCCTACTCCCTGATATAGATATATTATAAACGTTCCACTAAACAATCCAAGAAATAATGCAGAAAAGACTTCTTTAAACAATAATGCAAATAATATTGCAATAAGTGGGGGCAAAATAGAGAACCATAAAGGAATAGGGTTAACATCTTTTGTAGCTTTAACATTGCCACAAACCAGTTCTATTTGCTTTGCTTCATTAAAGACATACTTAAACTCTGCATGACCGTCTGTAAAATACAAATCAATCTTTTCAACATCAACATAAACAGAAGAAAAACAGTTAATCGGAGCAATATTATCAATACTATCATAAGTGGTTATCTGAATCAGAGTTTCCATGCCTTCAACAATAGCAAAATCAGGTTCTATTTCAACTCTTCTGACAGAATTCAATGAAAATACGTTACCAGCAAATAAGGTCGCGGCAAGCAGTACCAATATTATTCTCCTATAGAGTTTCATTTATACAATCCAGTTTTTAACATCATCCTGTGAGGGATTTGTAAGCCCCAATTTGTTCTTTTTGTTATATCCACATATTGTCTGATGTAGTTTATTTGGATTTGTATCTTTAAGCTCATCTACAGACTTAATACCTGTATCCAGAATAACTTTTGCCCATTCTTCAGGAATGCCTATTTCAGTAAAAATACTTGCTGTAACAATTTCAGCTTTCTTTTCAGGTTTCATTTGAGGGAAAAGTAGAACATCCTGTATTGATGCATTATCAGTCATAAACATAGTTAATCTATCAATCCCAATTCCCATTCCTGAGTTTGGTGGCATACCATATTCAAGTGCACGTAAAAAGTCTTGATCAATAAACATTGCCTCGTCATCACCTTTTTCTGATAATTTTAGCTGCTCTTCAAATCTTTCTCTTTGATCAATTGGATCATTTAACTCAGAGTATGCATTTGCAAGTTCTTTTCCATTAACAAATAACTCAAATCTCTCAGTCAAGCCTTTTTCTAAGCGATGCTTTTTTGTTAATGGAGACATCTCAACAGGATAATAAATTATGAATGTTGGTTGAACGTAGCTATGCTCACACTTCTCACCAAAAATCTCATCTATTAGTTTACCTTTACCCATTGAAGGATCAGTTTCAATTTCTAATTCCTTACATATCTGGCGAAGTTCATCTTCTGACTTTCCAGTAATATCGTAACCGGTATGTTCTTTAATAGCGTCAACCATTGTAACTCTGCGGAAAGGTCGTTTAAAGTCAATTTCCTTATCACCAAGTTTAACTTTAGTAGTTCCATGTAATGCCAAAGCAACTCTTTCAACCATTTCCTCAGTAAAGTTCATCATCCACTTATAATCCTTATAAGCTACATATATTTCAAGAACGGTAAACTCCGGATTATGGGTACGATCCATTCCCTCGTTACGAAAATCTTTAGCAAATTCATAAACTCCTTCAAAACCACCAACAATAAGGCGTTTTAAATAAAGTTCGTTTGCAATACGAAGATATAATGGAATATCAAGAGCATTATGATGTGTAATAAAAGGGCGAGCTGCTGCACCACCAGGTATTGGTTGTAATATAGGTGTTTCAACTTCAATATATCATTGCTCGTTAAAGAAATTACGCATTGTATTAACAATCTTTGTGCGCTTAATAAAAGTGTCTTTTACCTGCGGATTTACGATTAAATCAACATATAGCTGACGATACCTCATATCAGGATCGGTAAATGCATCATATACCTGACCATCTTTTTCTTTAACTATTGGAAGCGGTTTTAAAGATTTCGAAAGAACATCAAAACTAGTTACATGTACTGATATTTCACCCATTTGAGTTCTAAATGCATAACCTTTCACTCCAATAATATCACCAATATCAAGCAATTTCTTAAAGACAGTATTATACATCGTTTTATCTTCTCCCTCGCAAATATCGTCGCGCTTAAAATAAAGCTGCACTCTACCTTTGCTATCTTGAAGTTCTGCAAAAGAAGCATTTCCCATAATACGACGTGACATAATTCTGCCAGCAATACATATTGATTTCAATTCTTCAGTGGAATTTTCATCACTGAATTTCTCAAGAATATCACTTGTATACATATTAACGGGATATTCTGCTGCAGGATATGTTTCAATTCCTAACTCTCTTAATTTTTCAAGCGCCTGACGACGCAATACTTCCTGTTCACTCAATCCTGAATAATCCATATCTATATTTTTTTTGCAAAGATAAAATTAAAGCACGAAAAATCATAGGAAAAATTCACACATATGTTCAAATCACTACAATTTATAATTAAAGAAGAAAAATATAGCGTTCAATTACTAAATATCGGGCTAAAAATTAAATAAGTAATTCGATAATATGTAAAAGAAACCAATTATTTTTATTATTATTGTGAGGCATAAATGTCAAACTTATAAAATGATAGAAAAACGCTGGTTAATCAAGGAAAAAGGGGATTCGGAGAAGGTTGAAAAACTATCATCTTTATTAAATGTTGACCAAAAAATTGCCAACTTGCTCGTTCAGCGAGAAGTTGAAACTTACGAAGAAGCAAGAGTTTTCTTTAGACCTGAGTTAAGCGATTTACATGATCCTTTTTTAATGAAGGATATGGATAAAGCTGTTGAACGTCTTATAATAGCTGTAGATAAACAAGAACCAATTTTAATCTATGGGGATTATGATGTTGATGGTACAACAGCTGTTGCAGTAGTCTATAATTACCTTAAAAACTTTCATAATAACCTTAAGTATTACGTTCCTGACAGATATAATGAAGGCTATGGAATTTCATTTAAAGGTATCGATTATGCTGAAGAAAATGAATGCACATTGGTTATAGCAGTAGATTGTGGAATAAAAGCAGTAGAAAAAACAGCTTATGCCAAAGAAAAAGGCATAGATATTATTATTTGTGACCACCATAATCCGGGAGATGAACTTCCTGAAGCACATGCCGTACTTGACCCTAAACGTCGTGACTGCGAATATCCATATAAAGAATTATCAGGAGCTGGTGTTGCATTTAAATTAATGCAAGCATATTGTACAAAGATTGAAGCAAAACCCGAAGTCCTGTATAAGAATCTTGACTTAGTAGTTGTAAGCATTGGCTCTGATATAGTACCATTAACAGGTGAAAACAGAATTTTATCATATTACGGATTACAACAATTAAATACAGACCCTTGTCCTGGTTTAAAAAGTATAATTGAAATTACCGGAATGATTGATAAAGAAATTCAGGTAAATGATATCGTTTTTAAAATCGGACCTAGAATTAATGCTGCTGGTCGCATGGAGTCAGGTATTACAGCTGTCGAACTCCTTGTAACTGAAAGTGAAAGTTTTGCAGAAAAGATTGGTGCTGAAATTAATACAATAAACTCTAGTCGTAAAGAGCTTGATCATGTAATAACAGATGAAGCATTAAATATGATTGCCTCTAACGAGATATCAAAAAGTGCCTACACAACTGTCGTATTCTCTAAAGACTGGCATAAAGGAGTTATTGGGATTGTTGCTTCAAGACTTACTGAAACATATTACAGACCTACAGTTGTATTTACAAAAAGTAACGGAAAAGCAACAGGTTCTGCCCGCTCAGTTCCCGGTTACAACCTGTATAATGCAATAGAACATTGTTCAGACCTTTTAGAAAACTTTGGTGGACATATGTACGCAGCTGGCATAACTCTCGACATGGAAAATCTGGAAGAGTTTAAAGAAAGGTTTGAAAACTATGTAAAAGAAACCATTACTGAGGAACAAAGAATTCCTGTTATAATTGCAGATATGGAGATAGAAATTAAAGATATTACACCAAAGTTATATCGATTACTTAAACAATTTGCTCCTTTTGGTCCTGAAAACATGACGCCAACTTTTGTTTCACGTGGGGTTTATGATAATGGAAGTATTAAACTGGTAGGTAAGACTAAAGATCACTTAAAACTTAAAGTAATCCAACACTTAGGAGATAATAGATGCGTCGATGGCATTGGGTTCAACTTTGGCAAATTCAACGATTATATAAAGGAATACAAACCATTTGACCTATGTTACCAAATTTTTGAGAACCATTTTATGAATCAAACTTTTCTTCAGATTCTAATAAAAGATATACATAAGCTAGAAGATTAAACTCAAATCATAATATATACTGAATATATATTTAAATTATTTGCATATTATATAGAATGCTTTTAGTTACAACTTTTTATTCAACCAATTACAAATCAGCTATTTAGTTAATAATTTTGTTGATAAATATAATAATCTACCAAAAGTAACGTTTTTAATTTTAGTATTTTTGATGCGGATTTAGCTTAAATTAAGCAACATTTTGTATATTTAATACGTTTAATTAAGCAACAAATTCATATTACTAACCAAAAAGAAATGATATGAAAAAGAGTATTCTGGTACCACATTATTTTACTGAAGTAGGTAACTTTGCAATTGAACATGCTTATATGGTCGGCAAAGCTTCAAAAAGCCCTATTCACCTTATACACATTGTAAAAAGTAAATCTCAGATAGACTCTGCAACTGAAAAACTTAAAGAAATTGCAACTACTTTTAGTGAAGGAAAAGAAGTTGAAATAATTTGTGAAGTTAGAACGGGTAATCTATTTAAAGAAATATATCAATACGGACTCGAAATTGACGCATATCTTGCTGTAATGGGCACACATGGGGTGAAAAACATAAAGAAAGCAATGAAAGTTGTCAAAAAATTCGTAAAAATACCATTTATTTTAGTTCAAAATCCTGTTATTTTCGGAGAATATGATAGAATACTTATTCCTGTAGATAATGATAAAAATTCAAGAGTTAAAGTTCAATGGGTAAGATACATTAATACTTTATTTGAAAGCAAGGTTTACCTGTTAACACATAATTACTCTGACGGTTTTAAAGTTAAACAACTCAATAACAATTTAAAATTCGCTAAATCAATCTTTGACAAGAACTTAATTGATTATGAAATAAAAGTTTTAGAATCTTCTAAAAACTTCTCTGACTCACTTTACTCCTATGCAAACAACGTAGAGAGTGATTTAATTCTTGTAATGACAGATAAGTACAGAAAGTACATTAAAGAATTAAAAAAGGCTGAAAATTTACAGTTATACAAGAAAATTCCTATAATGTGCGTAAATAAACGTACAGATATTATTAAGCTTGGAAGTCTGGGTTAGAATTAATTTCTCCTGTAGAAAGCTTTTTTAACTTGATTCGATTATCATTTATCATAATTATCAACTTATTCACAGCTTTCTCAAGATCATAATAAAGATTTTCGGAGTATAAATATAAAACATCATTTACAAATTGTAGGTGATGTTTTTCTTTTGTGTCTAAGCCAAAATTTAAAGAAAGATTACCAGTTGGGATAAAAGTATGCGTTAAAATCGACCTAAGTTGAATATATAACAAATTCTTCCTGTTTGTCATACTATATTTTGATGGAAACAACCTATAAAGAGCTGCTGAAAACCTTAATGCTGACTGTCTTTGTGCACGCATAGGTTTATTATCCAAATATGAGCCTAAGATTTCAATAGCTTGTCCCATTACCATAAATCCAAACACGCTGTCAGAACTATCAAGAATTTTTCGGATTGGCAATAGTAAATTATTCTGTAAGAAGTCTATATGCTCTTCTGCAGTAGTTATTAGCATAATCAGAACTTATAACGAACTTGGAGTTTAACATCTGTACGATTTTTACCTTCTATAGCATCCAAACCGCTACCAAGCTCATCTTTATCATGATAATAAGAATTTGCTATTCTAAACCAGAAATCCAGATTATCTAACGCACTATATTTGACGATAAAAACAAGTCTACTACCCTGACTATAATATGCAGTAACAGAAAATGCATAAAGCACATCAGGTTCATAAGCATAAATTCTGGTATCCCATGATTCTGTATCAAAGATTGCAAATCTACCTGTAAAAGTAAATGGAAGATTTTGTGGCTTATACTGTATATCCTGATATACCATATAACCCCATTCTTGCTCTCCATTAAACTCATAGGATGCCACTTCTACCCTATTTTTAAGTTTTAATTGTTTATCAGGTTAGTAATTAATCTGGTATCTAAATTTTGCACTAACATAAGAATCTAAAGGTCTAACTCCATATTCGATATCACTATTATTCTTCTCTTTAGTTTCATACTTAAAACGAACATACATATCCAGATTTCGCTTTGGATAGTGACTTACTTGGACTAAATATTCATTTCCTGTTGATGGGCCACCAACTCCATATCTTAACCAAGGATATTTCCATGCATCGTAATAGGCTTCAACTTTCCAGTATTTTCTAGGAAATATCTGAAATCCAACAAACAAACCAGACTCATTATAAGGCTTATTACCTTCAGAGAATGGTTGCGCATAAAGTGCTTGATAATCAGGACTATAATAACGATAGATTGCAGACATTTTAAACTCAGGGACAAGATCAAATACGGCTCCATTTATACTCGAAATTCCCATATTCGGACTTATGGAGGTTTCTCCAAAAATATTTACTTTAGGAATCGTCACAAGATAATCAATACCAAAATTTGCATTTGAATACCCACTGAAATCAAAATACCTATATGCCTGACTATTGGGTGCAAGAGAGTCAGAAAAAGCATAATAGACACCTGTAGCACCTAACCTCAAGTGTTCACTACTCCAGCTAAGATTCCCTCCACTGATAAATTCGTTAATTGTTTTGCGTTTGGCAATTTCTGATGGAGTACGATGATAACCTGTCTCAAGGAAATTTGCAATATACTGCTCATCCTCAATAAATACAGTGTCCTCTGTAGAACTAACCGAACCATCTATTGGCTTATATGACACAAATTCTGTAAATGTAAAGTTCTTAAATTGCAGTGTCATTGCCTGACCTCTTAAAAATGCAGACTCATTTACTGAACTGTATTTATGAACTCCTCTTGCTTTTTTTATAACATTTGCTGTATTTGTTGTCTTTCCAAAACTCATCCCCGACCACATCGTAAGCCCCTGGCCAAACTGAGCCACATAATCACCAATTATTATCTTCTTTACAATTCCTAAATCATTAATTTGAAAATGTCCTGAATAATAATCAAACCCATATTTTTGAGCTCCGTTAAAAAATTGTTCACCATCGTCTTTTTCGGCTGTAAGACCATAATATAGCTTATCTTTATATTGATAATTATATCTAAAATATAGCTTGTCAGGACTACCTAGATATCTCGATTTATCAGGGTTCTCAGCAATAATACTATCGGCAATAGGTAAGTATCCGTCCTTTTCCTGAAGTAATCTCTGATATCTGGTCATAACAGTATGTCTTCCATAAGTTAGCATTTTGCCAATACTCATTTTTTTCTGTCCTGAATCTTCAGCAACTTCAACAAAAGGTAATAAGAATTTTAATGTCAGTGGGTCGATTCCATCAACATATTGTAATTCATAGACTGTTGTGTACTTGCCATATTTTTTGCGATAATTCAATAATGAAAAAACCTGATATTCTGTAAGAAAGATTAATTTATTAAAATCTTCTTCACTTGCTGTATTTAAGTCAAGTGGACTATAATATAGATTTTCCAGACTTAGAAATAAGTTAGTATAATCGAGCTCAGCATCTGTAGAGGCTGCTATTTCCTCAATTATTTCATCCAATTGAGGCATATTGTCCTCCTCCTGTGCTAAAAGAGCAGCAGAGACTCCTATTGTTAATAGGAATAGTATGAAAATTCCTTTAAAATTAATACGACACAGCTATTTTTGGAGTTGAACCTAAAACCTCATGATATGCATATGCTAAATCAAATATAATACTACTAGAATGATAGCCAAGTCCAAATGAATATTCCACTGGCATCAGAGCAATACCTGTTCGCATTGAGAATTGATTATTTATAGTATATTCTATACCTGTCTTAAATACTGGAACGTAACCATTTATAGCCTGTCCTGTTTCAATTGCAAACAAAAGAGATTTACTAAATAGATAAGAAAAACCTAACTTCAATGCTATAGGCATTCTAAGGTCATAATCTTCAAAATAGGACATATTCATTGGATTAAACACATGTGCCCCAATTGAAAAATTATCATTTGGTTTAGCAAATAGTCCCAGTTCAAAATTAATTGCATTTAAGTTACCGTACATACCGGACTGTCTGACTGAGATATAATCAATATTTACACCCATAGAAACTGTTTTAAATAACTGTTGAGCAAAACCAAAGGAAAACTTATCTGACTGAAATAGGCTATAGCCATAATGGGAAATTCCTAATCCGACACTACCTCCAAGCAAAGGTGAGGTAAATGCCAGTGCTCCATAGCCAGTTTCATTAAGTAAAAATCTATTTTCATAGAAAATTCCAGCCATTGGGTTTTCTACTCCTGTCATTGCAGCAGGATTATTAAATACTGCCCAGTTATCAACTAAGGTTACTCCAGTTCGTCCCATACCTGCAGATCTGGCCCCGGCAAAATTATACTCTGACTGTGAAAAGGCAGTTATGGATAAAACAAGGGTAAATGTTACTATTAAGTATCTCTTCATATTAAATATTTATTCGATAACGCGAAAATCAAATTTATGCTCCTCAAGATCTTTATTTGCGTTAACTATTTTCTGTTTTAAATTTTGCTTAAACTCAGCAAGCTTTGCAGCAAGTTTTTCATCACCTGTTGCAATCATTTGTGCAGCTAAAATAGCTGCATTTTGAGCACCATTTATTGCTACTGTTGCAACTGGTATTCCTGGAGGCATTTGTACTATAGCGAGTAATGCGTCCATACCATCAAGTGTTGCATTTATTGGAACACCAATAACAGGAACTGTTGTCATAGCAGCAATAACGCCACATAAGTGTGCTGCCATGCCAGCACCAGCAATAATAACTTTAATGCCTCTATCAGCAGCATTTTTTGCAAACTCCTCAACCTGATCAGGTGTTCTGTGAGCAGACAGAGCGTTAATTTCAAAAGGAATCTCCAAATCGTTAAGCTGCTTAGCAGCTTTTTCCATCACTTTCCAGTCCGAAGTGGACCCCATAATAATACTAACAGTTGGTTTCATCTTTAAAATTAGTTTTCTATAGTTTTACATACAATTTGTAAAAATACATAACAAATTTTGAAATTTACTCTATTTTTAAATTTTTTAGTATAATTTTTTGTTTCTTTGAACTTTGATTTTTCTAAATTGTTAATTGATTATTAATTAAATATTTCGGTAAACCAAACCCACAAATTATGGACAAAGTACAAGTTCACGACAAGCATTTTTCATTATTTATTGAAAATAAAGAAATTGAAAAAAGGATAAGTGATTTAGCACTTAAAATCAATAATGATTTAAAAGACAAAAACCCTCTGTTTTTAGGTATTTTAAATGGCTCATTTATGTTTGCAGGAGAACTGTTTAAAAACCTTAACATCCCATGTGGAATTTCATTTCTTAAGCTTGCTTCATATGAAGGAACATCAAGCACAGGTAAAATAAAAAGACTAATTGGTTTAAATGAAGATATCAAAGGACGCACTATTGTAATCTTAGAAGATATTATTGATACCGGTATAACTATTGACAATATTGTAAAACAATTAAAAGGTTATGAGCCTGCTGAAATTAAAATAGCAACATTGCTTTATAAACCTGAAGCATATAATGATATGTACAAGATTGATTATTTCTGCTTTGATATCCCAAATGACTTTATCGTAGGTTACGGCCTTGATTATAATGGTTATGGAAGAAATTTAAAACACATCTATAAAATCAGTGACTAATTATGTTAAACATTGCTTTATTTGGCCCTCCGGGCGCAGGAAAAGGTACTCAGGCTAAAAAACTAGCAGAAAAGTACAATTTAACTTATATCTCTACAGGAGATATATTACGAAAAGAAATAGCAGATAAAACTCCATTTGGTTTACAAGCTAAAGAAGTTATTGAACAAGGTGGTCTTGTATGTGATGAGACAATTGTACAGATTATTGAAAATAGCATAAATATGAACCCTGACAGTAACGGTATACTGTTTGATGGTTTCCCTCGTACTTATGCTCAGGCATATATTTTAGATGGTCTTCTTATTAAAATGAACACAAAGCTCTCATGTTTGATTAGTCTTGAAGTTCCTAAAGATGAGCTAATAGGTAGGATGATGGCCAGAGCTTCTAAAGAAAATAGAGCTGATGATAAAAAAGAAATTATCGAGAACAGACTTCATGAATACGACACAAAGACAGTTCAGGTAATTGATTATTATAAAGATCAGGGAAAATATTATGCAATTGATGGTATTGGAACAGTAGATGAAGTTTTTGAAAGAGTGACAGACAGAATTGAAGAAATACTATCACAAACATTACTTAATGTTGTATTCTTTGGCCCTCCGGGAGCAGGGAAAGGAACTCAGGCAAAACGTTTGGCAAAGAAATTCAATATGGTTTACATTTCTACAGGTGAGATGATTCGTAAAGAAGTTGCTGAACAAACTGAACTTGGGAAAATCGCTAAACCATATCTGGAAACCGGAGACATTGTTCCGGATGATATTGCAATTCGTCTAATTGAAAGAAAAATTGCCCAACACAAAAACATTAAAGGCTTTATTTTTAAAGGCTTCCCTTCTACTCTTGTACAAGCATATATTCTAGGAGGTTTACTTAAAAAACTAGACTCTTCTGTTTCACTTGTGATGAATATGAATACTTCAACACTATTGTCACTAAAGAGACTTACGGCAAGGTCAAAAACTCCAAATGCCAGATCATACGACATGGATGCTGAAACAATTATCCATCGTTTGGAAGTTTTACAAGATAGAAGTTGTAAAATACTAGATTTCTACGAACAGCAAGACAAACTTGTTAACTTCAATGGAAATGATGATCCTGAAAAGCTTCATGAACAAATTGCAGATACAATAGAAAAGGCGTTTAAAGAGATTAGGAAGTAGATGTGACGGGTGACTGATGACGGGTGACCGATGACCAAAGTTTTCGATAAACATAGACCAAAAAAACCCGAAGGGATCTTCGGGTTTTTTGGTCTATTATTGTTACAGTAAAGCTGCACGACCGTGCGGCTTTACTGTCTAGCTTCGGTCTCCAGTCTTCAGTCTTCCTTTATTTCAAGCTGGCAATCTGCTCATTTAATATTCTGATCTTCGCTTCGGCATCAGCTTGTTTTTTGCGCTCAATTTCAATCACCTTTTCGGGCGCATTATTAACAAAACGTTCGTTTCCAAGCTTTTTCAGAACACCGGTTAAAAAACCTTCGGTATATTTAAGTTCTTCTTCTAGCTTTTTAATCTCTTCCTCTTTGTTTATCTCAATTGGAATAAAATACTCATGAGATTTAACAAGGAAACTAGCTGCCATTTCGAGCTTTTCTTCAATTGTGAGTATCTCTGAAAGATTACCAAGTTTTAAGATAACTGAATCAAATATAGAACTGTATTCTCCATGTTTTATGATATTTAAGCTAAGTTTATCACGCATAGGAATATTCTTATCCTGACGAATATTTCTTATATTTCCTACAATCTGCATACAATCTTCAAATTGAGAAATAAGCTTGGTGTTTGCTTTCTCAACCTCCGGCCATTTTGCAATAACAATTGATTCAGCATCATCATCATTCTTTAAGAACTGCCACAATTCCTCTGTAATGAAAGGCATAAATGGTGATAGTAACAAAGAAAGCTTCTTAAAGAACTCGAGAGTTTGATTATAAGTCTGAGCATCAATAGGTTTCTGATATTCTGGCTTTATCATTTCTAAATACCATGATGAAAAATCGTCCCAGAATAATTTATATACAGTCATAAGAGCCTCAGAAAGTCTAAAGTCATCATATTGTTTATTCAAGCTTTCTATCGTCTCATTAAGCTTTGCATTAAACCATTCGATAGCAACCTTTGAGTGTTCAGGCTGTTCAATATTTTCGTCAACTTCCCAATTTTTCACTAAACGAAAAGCATTCCAGATTTTATTAGCAAAATTACGCCCCTGCTCTGGTAAACTATCATCATAAAGCAAGTCACCACCTGCTGGCTAACAAAGTAACATCCCTACTCTCACACCATCAGCACCATACTGGTCTATTAAATCAAGTGGATCAGGTGAATTACCTAGTGATTTAGACATTTTACGTCTTTGCTTATCACGTACAATACCAGTTAAGTATACATTTGAGAATGGCTTTTTATCAGCATATTCATAACCTGCAATAATCATACGTGCAACCCAGAAAAACAAAATCTCAGGTGCAGTAACCAAATCATTTGTAGGGTAGTAATATTTATAATCTTCATTATCAGGATTATTTATCCCATCAAATACAGATATAGGCCATAACCAAGAGCTAAACCAAGTATCTAAAACATCTTCGTCTTGTCTAAGATCAGATATTTTAAGATTTTTGTTTCCTGTCTTCTCAATTGCAAGTTCCAAAGCTTTCTCAGGAGTTTCTCCTACAACATAATCGTTTGAATCGGGAAGATAATAAGCTGGAATTCTGTGCCCCCACCACAACTGACGGCTCACACACCAATCTCTCACATTTTCCATCCAGTGACGATAAGTATTTTTAAATTTTGGTGGTATAATCTTAACTTCGTCAGACTCAACAGCTTCAAGTGCAGGTTTTGATATATCTTCCATTTTAAGGAACCACTGCATTGATAGTTTTGGTTCAATAACTGCATTTGTTCTTTCAGAACGACCTACTTTATTTGTATAATCCTCAACTTTTACAAGCGAACCAAGCTCTTCAAGCTTTTTAACAGCAAGTTTTCTTGCTTCAAATCTATCAACACCAACAAATAAACCTGCACTTTCGTTTAAAGTACCATTATCATTAAAAATATCGATTGAGTCAAGATTATGTTTATTTCCTATTTCATAATCATTGATATCGTGAGCAGGTGTAATTTTTAAGCATCCTGTACCAAACTCCATATCAACATATTCATCTAAAACGATTGGAACAACACGGTCAACCATTGGTACAATTACATTTTTCCCTTGAAGATGCTTAAATCTATCATCATTAGGATTAATACAAACAGCTGTATCACCCAATATCGTTTCTGGACGAGTAGTTGCAATTGTTACAAACTCGTTTTCTCCCTCGATTTGATATTTTACGTAATAAAGTTTTGAGTTTTCTTCTGTGTGTATTACTTCCTCGTCAGATACAGCAGTTTTAGCCTGTGGATCCCAGTTTACCATTCTAACACCACGATATATCAAACCTTTGTTATATAGGTCAACAAATACCTTTAAGACAGATTATGAACGTACCTCGTCCATTGTAAATGCTGTTCTGTCCCAATCGCATGAGGCACCAAGCTTTTTAAGCTGTTCAAGGATAATTCCACCATGTTTCTCTTTCCACTCCCAAGCGTGCTCAAGAAACTCTTCACGAGTAAGAGTATTCTTGTCAATACCTTCATCACGTAATTTTGCTACGACTTTAGCTTCAGTAGCAATTGACGCATGGTCGGTACCGGGTACCCAAACTGCATTTTTACCTAACATACGTGCACGACGCACCAAAACATCCTGAATAGTATTATTTAGCATATGTCCCATGTGTAATACTCCTGTCACATTTGGTGGAGGTATTACATTTGCGTATGGCTCTCTGTTATCTGGCTCAGAATGAAAGTATCCTTTATCCATCCAGTGCTTATACCACTTCTTCTCAATGTTTTGCGATTCGTATTTTGCAGGTATTTCCATAATCTAATCTTTGCTAAATTTAATAGTCTGCAAAAATACTAGATTTATTGAGATTTTCAAATAAGTTTTATAGGATAAAAACAAGTTTTCAATAGTATTCCCTGCCGCACGACTCACGTCTTGAGGTGACTAATTATACCATGACACACTGTCTCGCGGCAGTGAAATAAAAAACCAACAAACTCTCTTAGTCTGTTGGTTTCCTTGTATTTTGTTCGCCTTGGCGATTGTGTTTTGTTATTTTTCCTTATCCACCAAAGTCATCAAATGCAATCATTTCTTCAGGAACACCTAAATCATCCAGCATTTTAAATACTGCATCGTTCATAAGTGGCGGGCCACATAAGTAGAATTCTATTTCTTCCGGTTCATCAAGCTTAGATAAATAATTATCTAAGATTACCTGATGAATAAATCCAACATATCCATCCCAATTATCCTCTTCTTTAGGTTCAGATAATGCAATATGGAATTCAAAGTTTGGAAAATCTTTCTCAATGGCTCTAAATTCATCTTCATAGAAAATCTCACGTTTTGATCGTGCGCCATACCAGAAAGTAGCTTTACGATTTGTTTTCTTAGTGTGGAATAAATCAAAGATATGCGAACGCATTGGAGCCATACCTGCACCGCCACCAATAAACATCATCTCTCGTTCGGTTGGCTTAATATGGAACTCACCATAAGGTCCTGATATCATTACCTTATAACCTGGTTTACGTGAGAAAATGAATGATGAACATACACCAGGGTTAACTTTCATAAATGATTTTGTCTTTCTGTCCCATGGTGGAGTCGCTATACGAATATTAAGCATTACAATATTCACTTCTGCAGGATGGTTAGCCATAGAATAAGCACGGAAAGTTTCCTCGTCGTTCTTCATCTTAAGATCCCATAGTTTGAGTTGATCCCAATCTTCGCGAAACTCCTCTTCTACTTCAATATCTTTAGAATAATCAACATCTATTTTTGGAACATCTATTTGAATGTATCCACCTGATAAGAAATCAAGATTCTCCCCTTCTGGAAGTTTAACAACAAACTCTTTAATAAATGTTGCAACATTTTTATTTGAAACTACTTCACACTCCCACTTTTTAACACCCATAACCTCAGCAGGAAGTTCAATTTTCATATCGTTACGAACCTTAACCTGACATGCAAGACGCCAATAATTTTGTTGCTCTTTACGAGTAAAAAATCCTGTCTCAGTAGGGAGAATAGTCCCTCCACCTTCGGTTATACGGCATTTACACATACCGCATGTTCCACCACCACCACAAGCAGATGGCACAAATATTTTTTGATCACTTAATGCTTGTAACAGAGTTGACCCGGGTTCAATAACAATAGGTTCTTCATCGTTTATTTTAATTTTTACATCACCTTGAGGTGTAAGCTTCTTTTTAGCATACAACAACATCATCACAAGTGCAATAACAACAATAAGGAAAACCGATATTGCACTGATAATTATTAAAGTTTGTGTTGACAGTAATATCATAATTTTGATTTTACAAATTAATACCCATAAATCCCATAAATGCAAGTCCCATCAGACCAGTAATGATAAAAGTTATTCCTAAACCTTTAAGAGGTTTTGGAACATTTGAATACTTTATCTTTTCACGAATTGCTGCAATACCAACTATAGCAAGTAGCCATCCTACACCTGATCCAAATCCGAAAACTGTAGCTTCACCAATATTTGCATATTCTCTTTCTGCCATAAATAAGGATCCCCCAAGAATAGCACAGTTAACAGCAATCAATGGTAAGAAGATACCGAGTGAAGCATATAATGAAGGTGAGAATTTCTCAACAACCATCTCAACCAATTGCACCATTGCAGCAATAATTGCTATAAAAAGTATAAATGAAAGAAATGAAAGATCAACATTAGCAAAATCTTCAGAAATCCAACTTAATGCACCAAGTTTTAAAACATAATTTTCCAAAAGATAGTTAATCGGAAGTGTAATAGTCAGTACGAATATCACAGCTATACCAAGTCCGAAAGAAGTTTTAACAGTCTTAGAAACTGCCAGATATGAACACATGCCCAGAAAATAGGCAAATACCATATTATCAATAAAAATTGACTTTACGAATATATTAATCAAATTTTCCATAGTTCTAGTCTTCTATTAGTTCACGATTACGGCCACGTTGTACCCAAATAATTATTCCTACCACAACAAGTGCCATTGGAGGCAAAATCATTAAGCCATTATTTGCATAGCCTAATTCATACATTTTTTCAGGTATCACCTGAATGTTCCACAATGTTCCACTCCCAAATAGTTCCCTAAAAAACGCAACAATAATTAAAATTGCTCCATATCCGGCACCATTTCCTATTCCATCTAAAAAGCTTTTCCCCGGTGAATTTGCAAGCGCAAATGCTTCAAGTCGCCCCATAATAATACAGTTAGTGATAATAAGCCCTACAAAAACTGACAACTGTTTACTAACATCAAAGACAAAAGCTTTTAAGAATTGATCCACAATAATTACCAATGCAGCAACTACGACCAATTGAACAATAATTCTGATTCGTTTAGGTATAGTTTTTCGTAATAAGGAGATTATCACATTTGACATTGATAGAACAAAAATAACACTGAGCGACATAACTACAGCCGGCTCAAGCTTAACAGTAACCGCTAGAGCAGAACAAATACCCAAAACCTGAACGGTTATAGGGTTGTCCTTATTAATCGGATCTGTTATTAGTTTTAAACTCTTCTTGGAAAACATATGTATTATTTTTTATTTTTTTCTATATAATTTAAATAAGCACTTAGACACGTATTGATCATGTCGCGAAGTCCGTAAGACGTAATTGTTCCTCCGGAAATTGCATAAACAGCGTAATCATTTGAACTTGCATCAGTTTTAATTACATCAATTGATACAAATTCATGAACATCATTAAATATACTTTTACCTTTAAACTGCTCCTGAAATGCCGGAGTATTTATTTCTGCACCTAGTCCTGGAGTTTCTGATTTATGGTCAAAATTCACACCATATACTTCAATTAAGTCATCATTTAAAGCAATATAACCCCAAATTGGTCCCCAAAGACCTTTTCCGTAAAGTGGAAATATATATTTCATTTCTCCATCATCAGTTTTAGCCAAATAAACAGGCCACTGCTGATTTGCGGGGTCTTTCTTCAGCTCATCTTTTAAGTTAACATTAAAAGCATCAACGCCGTCAATCTTCTCGCCATTAACATCTACAGCAAAAGTTTCAACAATAAACTTATCATATAAGCTTTCTACATTGTCTGGTGTACTTTCAACATTAAATGCCGCAAGAATATTCTTCTTTTTCTCCAATTCTACATTTCTTCTTTGGAAGGGTTGCAGACTAACAGCGATAACTGTTAAGATCGTTGCTACAACAATCACCATTACTATCGCATATATAAATGTATATTTATTACTATTCCTATCCATAATATTAAGCTTTTACAGTAACAGAACGTTTCAACCTTTTCTTAATGTTTCTCTGAACAACCATATGGTCGATAAGTGGAGCGAATACATTCATCAGCAATATTGCCAACATCATACCTTCTGGATATGCAGGATTTAAAACACGAATTAATATTGCAAGGAAACCTATCAGGAATCCGTAAATATACTTACCTCTATTAGTTTGTGCTGCTGTCACAGTATCTGTTGCCATAAACACCATTCCAAATGCAAAACCTCCAATCATTAACTGCTCAAACCATGCTACTTCCATCGCAGGATTTGCAGCAAAAGCATTTAGGATCAAACCCATTACAGCACCACCAACAAGTGTTGACAGCATTATTCTCCAGCTACCTATTCCGGAAATCAGGAGTATAATTGCACCGATTAATATTGCTGCAACAGATGTTTCTCCTACCGAGCCTGGTATTGTTCCAATAAACATGTCCATTTGTGTTACCTTTTCGCCAAGGCCATTAACAAATTCCTGTGCTCCGGCAGCTGATTGCGCTAACAAAGTAGCCCCTGAATATCCGTCAACAATTCCTTCTCCGTTCATCATACCACTAACCCAGACTTTATCTCCCGACATCCATGATGGATATGCAAAGAATAAAAATGCTCTAGCAGTTAAAGCAGGATTAAGAATATTCATACCTGTACCTCCAAAAACCTCTTTTCCTATAATAACAGCAAATGCAACCGCTAATGCAAGCATCCATAGAGGTGTATCAGCAGGAACTATTAAAGGTATAAGAATACCTGACACCAAGAAACCTTCGTTTATCTCATGTTTTCTGATTTGGGCAAAAGCAAACTCGATACCCAAACCTACAACATAACTAACTACTATTAGCGGAAGGACTTTTAATAATCCATAAACTATCATTGGCCAGAATTCCTGAGCCTGTCCTGTTGCAATAAAATGCTGCAAACCTGTATTATAAATACCCATTAAAAGCGCAGGTAATAATGCAACTACAACAATAATCATTGTACGTTTCATATCTATAGAGTCTCTTATATGAGAACCCTTTTTAGTAACATGATTTGGCACGTACAAAAATGTCTCAAAGCCATCAAATACAGAATGAAGAAAATAGAACTTTCCACCTTCTTCAAAATGTGGCTTTATCTTATCAATATTTTTTCTAAGAAATTTCATCTTTTCTGAATATATTTAGTTAAGATAATTCTTTAATCATCAAATCAAGTCCTTTACGTAATATCTCCTGAACATCTGTTTTTGATGTACATGCAAATTCGCATAAGGCAAGATCTTCTTCTATTACTTCGTAAATACCCATTTGCTCCATTTTATCAATATCTTCCGCTAAAATTGCTTTAAGCAATAATTGAGGATAAATATCTATAGGACAAACTTTCTCATACTGTCCGGTAACAACAAATGCTCTCTTACCACCATGAATATTTGTATCTGGGGCAAACTTTTTATTTGGTAATATCATTGATGCAAAAGTTGATGACATACTAAGTTTATTAAAACCTGGTAATGCCCAACCAAACATTTCATACTTATCTCCTTCCGGAATAACACTAACTTGATTATCATAAAAACCCAGAAATCTTCTTTCCGAGATATTCATACCAGTCAAGACGTTTCCTGAAATCACACGTACATGCTCTTCATGTAATTTATCTTGAAGATATCCACCAATTTCTGCTCCGATAGAAGTTTTGAAATACATAGGCTCTTTAATTTCAGAACCACAAATTGCTACTATTCTTTCAGGATTATATACACCTGTACTAAGAAAACCTCCTATAACAGGAAGATCTGCACCATTTACAGTCCAAATTACCTCACCTTTATTAATAGGTGATATTTTATTGATTTGAACTCCAACTAAACCTGATGGATGTGGACCACTAAAAAAGTTTATCTTGTACGATTCTTTATTATCAATTAAATCTACAAGTTTACTTCCTTTTTTAAAGTTCAAATAAACATCTCCATCTGTTAAAGTTTTTAATGCAGCCAAAGCTGTATTGATTTCAGCTTTTTTATCCTTAAGAATAAAATCGAAATCAGAAGCTAAAGGAGCTGAATCAAACATAGAAATAAAAATATCACGAGGATTTTCATCAGGATCAGCAATAATACCATAAGGACGTTTTTTTACAAACGGCCAAATTCCAGCCTCAAGGAGAAGATCTTTCAAAACTTCTGGTTTTGATGTATCATAATCTGAAAGCTTGAACTCAACTTTATCATCGGTTCCATCTGCCTCAATTACAATCTCAAGCATTTTTCTTTTAGCACCTCTGATAACACTTTTAACTTCACCGCTAACAGGAGAAACAAAAGATACTTTTGGCATGTATTTATCAAAAAATACAATCTCACCTCTTTTAACTTTTTCGCCTTCTTTAAGTTTTAACTTTGGTGTTAAACCAGCAAAATCAATTTGCCTGATTGAAAAAGTCTTAGGGGAGCATTCTTCACCGATTTTAAGCTCTGGAATCCCTTTCAAGCTGATATCTAAGCCTTTACGAATTCTAAATGTTTTGCTCATTATATATATTAATTTTATTTAGTTATTCAATTAACAACGATATAAAAGTAATGTTTATTAATTAACAAAAGAAGTAATAAATTTTTAAACTATAACATAAACTCTTATGATATAAATCAGTTTTTTTTGTCTATTGGATTATATGTACAAAAAAACGGGCGATGCCCGTTTTAAATATTATTGTCCCGGAGGAGGTGGTGGTGGAACTGGTGGTGGTGTTGCGCCGAACACCTGAGACATCTCAGGTACCTGACCGGCAGCTGACCAATTAGCCATACCGTCTCTCCATACTAATGTTTCTTTTGTTAAAGTTCCTTGAGAAGCCATTTGCTTCAAGGTATTGATATCATATGGTCCTGATTGCTGACCATTTATTACAGCAAAAAATGTTAATGCAGGTGGTACCGGTGGTGGAGGTGCTCCTCCGCCTTGTTGTTGTTGCTGTTGTTGAGGCTGGCTCATTGCATTAGCCATTTGTCCTCCCATAGCCATTCCCATTCCCATTCCCATTCCTCCTGCTGCCATTCCTCCTCCGTCTCCTCCGGAATTCTTCGCCATATCTCCAATAGCTTCTGCAGTCTGGAATTGTGTATACTTATTAAGATCACCAATAACGCCCATGCTGGTACGCTTATCTAGTGATTCTTCAACATTTGGTGGAAGGCTAATATTAGATACTAAGAACTTGGTCATATTTAGACCATATTCTTTATACTCATCTATAATAACTTTACCAACTACTTCGGAAAATTCATTATAATTTGCAGCCATATCCAAAACTGGAATCTTAGACTCTGCAACTGCATCAGTAAATCTTGTTACAATAATGTTTCTTAATTTGTTTGTAACTTCATCTGTAGTAGAGTCGCCATCTGTTCCGACAATTTCTCTAATGAATGTAGCAGCATCATCTACTCTAAATTCATATATACAAAAAGCTCTGATTCTTACCGGACCAAATTCAGCATCACGCATCATAACAGGGTTTGGGGTTCCCCATTTATTGTCAAGGAATCTCTTTGTATTAACAAAATACACTTCTGCTTTAAATGGACTGTTAAAACCATATTTCCAACCTTTAAGTGTCGAAAGAATAGGCATATTTTCAGTTGATAAGGTATACATTCCGGGTGAATAAACATCGGCAATTTGACCTTCATTAATAAAAACAGCTACCTGTGACTCTCGTACAGTTAGCTTTGCTCCCATTTTAATCTCATTTTGATATCTCTCAAAACGATGTACTATTGTATCATTGGTAGGATCTAACCATTCAATAATATCAATAAATTCATTCTTAAGTTTGTTTAATAATCCCATAAGCTATTTTTTAATTATTTTCTCTAATTCAACAATATGATGATTTAATGATATAAAAATACTATTTATTTTCATAGAATAATCAGTTTCTGTAGATTTTTTTGAAGCTTTTTTTTCAACATCTGAGATTTCAGTATGTAATAAATCGAAGCCTAAAACAGCTACAGCACTTTTAAATTTATGCAATTCAGATGCAAGTTGATTAAGGTCTTCTTCATTGATTGCCTTCAAAATATCGTTTTTATACTCGTCTAAATTTTCTATTAGCATTTGCAACAAATCTAATGCCAATTCATTATCGTCAGCTGTTCTTTCTCTAAGAGCTTCAATATTTATTTCGACTTTATCCATAAAAAAAATAGTACCTGTAAAGATACTATTTTTTTTTAAATCTTTTTGTTTCTAGCGTCTTAATAAACGTCTATTCACAAACTCTAAGAAAACGTCCCTATATGAGCGACCTATCGGCACTCTATTTTCTTTAATATTAACATAATTACCATCAATATCGTCAATATGATTTACATTGATAATAAATGATTTACTTACTCTGAAGAAGATTTCTTCAGGAAGTTTGTTGTGAATAGTTTTCACATTCATTGCAGTCATGTATTTACCATGAGTAGCATGAACGATAACATAGTCTTTCAGACCCTCGATGAATAATAGCTCATCAAATCTGATTTTAACATATTTTCTTTCAGATTTGATAAAAATAAAGTCATCTTCAATAGCTTCAAAAACTGCAGTACTTTCAGACAATCTGATAAATTCTTCAGCTTTAGCTACTGCTTTGATGAACCTGTCAAGTTTTACAGGTTTTACAAGATAGTCAACAACATCCAATTCATAAGCTTCAACCGCGTATTGAGGATATGCAGTTGTAAGTATCACCATTGGTGCATTGTTTAAACTTCTTAAAAACTCTAAACCTGAAACGCCTGGCATTTCGATGTCAAGGAACATAATATCTACATCATTCTTCTGTAGATACTCATTCGCAGAAGTAGCATCTTCAAACTCACCTACCAACTTCAAATTAGATAACTCTCCGATGTTCATTTTCATACCTTCGCGTGCTAAAGGCTCGTCATCTACAATTATACATTTCATCATTTTAGGCTTATTTTTAATTCAACATTATAATTTTCTTCTCTATCTTCTATTTTTAACTCGTAATTATCTTTGTATAACAATTCTAGCCGTCTTTCTATATTCTTCAATCCTATTCCACCCTGTTTTTTAAGACTATTGTTACTTGTGTCAATTTTAGAGTTTTTCACCACAAAGATAACATTTTTTTCTACAATTTCAACAAATATATAAATAAAATTGTTCACACACTTCGAACTTACTCCATGTTTAAATGAATTTTCCAAAAATGGAATAAACATAAAAGGATATATCATTAAACCCTGAAAACTACCCTTTTGTTCAAATTTTATATCAATTTTTGATAGTCTCATTTTCTGGAGTTCGACATAATTCTTTAAATAGTCAACTTCAGACTTTAACATTACCTTATCTTGAGAACATTCGTAGAGCTGATATCTTAACAAATCAGAAAGTTTTAAAATCATATCAGCCGATTTTTTTGGTTCAATTCTGGTTTGTATATAAATATTATTCAGAACATTAAATAAGAAGTGTGGATTTATTTGATTCTTCAGAAAATCTAGTTCTGATGTTATTTTTTCCTTTTCTAACCTGCGTATTTCTTCAGAGTTTGATAAATTAATTTTAAAAACCTTAATACCAATTGCAACTAAAATAAAAACCAAAGAGAATTGAAAACTATAAGCTTGTCTCTCTAAGCATTTATATAATGATTCCACACCATCTCCTACAACGAAATTTTGTAAAACAAAATTTAATGCAAGGTTTAAAAAGATTATTAGCAAAACATACAAGAAGAAGTTTACCAGATTTTGCTTTTTAACAATAAAACGAGGTATAAGAAAATGTAGAGTAAAATAAACGCATATAAAATCGATGATGAAAATTACCGGAAACACCCTATAATCACCAAATCCGGTACCGAAGTGCTGAATTAATCCACTATATAGCAAATAAGCTATCCAAAAAGCAAAGTGATTTAATACTGTGTATTTAGCATTTAATAAATAATATTTATTTGATGTTTCACCCACTACAACAAATTGTTTACATGGGCAAAAATACGACATTTTTCAAAACAGATAATACAAACCATCATTTTTTTATGATTTTATTACAATTTTAGAAAGAGCTGGTATATCCAAAATGTATTTTTGAGCTATTAAACTGAAACGGGTTTTGATTTTGTTTTCCAACAGCAAAAACTATTGTAAAGATTCCTGCATTTGTTTTCAAATCAAGACCCGCACCAAATCCCATAGCATAATTAAAAGAATCGTTTAGAGTATATCGCTTCTCAAAGTATGCCAAATCATAAAACACGAATAATGCAGATTCTCTTTCAAATATATACCTTATCTCATTGTTTAAAACACTATAAGAAGATACCGGTAATGATAATTCATCAAAACCTCTTATTGTTTTTAAACCACCTAGCAAATCAAGTTCATTATCAAAAATCTGTTCTGAATAAATCATTGAGCTTAAGCTTCTAAATTTTAAGGCCATATACGTGAATAGCGGCACATAATAACTGATTTCAAGTCTAGTTTTATTTTGAAAAACCGGTTTCGCTTCTAAATCTGTTTCAGTTTCAAATGCTTTTGTCCCAAATGAAGAACTTAAATACAATTTAATTCCTTTTCGTGGTGCTAAATAATTATCTGTATTTGAATATCTGTACGAAGTTCCGAATAAATTGGTCGTATAATCCGATAAGTTATTATTTACTACACTATCGCTATTAAGTAGAAATGAAGCACTTCTGGTAAAGAAGAGTTCGAACCCATTGCTAGTATTATTTCCAAATATTATACGGCCTGTAAAATCGGTATTTAGGTATGTCGAGTCTTTTTTTTCAATATCAAATAAAGCTCCGACACCGAATCGAGTTTTAAATAAATATGGAATTGAAAACTCTGAATTTAGGTTTTGACTTAATGCTTCAAACTTTTGCCAACGGAACGAAAACAATTCCCCGGCTCCAAAACTATTTAATAAAAACAAGTTAACATCACCTGTTATTAGAAGCTTACCGGTTGTTTTATTATTCTGCAATATGCCAATCATACCGTTAAAACTATTTGCCTTCTTCTTTTTAAGATATAATATTAAGTCTGCATGGTCTTCACCAAATGCAAGTTGAAATGGACGAGACAACTCAACGTACTGTAAATCATTAATCTTTTTTTCTATTTGATCAACTTGCTTAATTGAAAATGGATCGCCTTTTTTGATATCCAAATAAGTTTCTACATAATGCTGGCGAATTTTCAAATCAGACTTTATTTGAATACTATCAAATACATAATACTGTCCGGGCAGTATCTTTACCGTAGTATTTGCTAAATTTTCAACAAAGTCCAAAGAATCAAATTTAAGCTCACAAAAAGGATAACCTTGATTCGCTGCTTCTTTTAAAATGTCATCAATATTTTGAAACAACTCATCAGGATTTATATCCTTTTGCTTTACAAATCTATTTGCCCCGTTAAAAGTTAAACTGTCTGGATATATCAGATCAATTCGCCCCCATTCAAACTGTTCTACTGAAGTGAAGTATGCTTTTACATTAGAACTATCAATAATTATACTATCATAGCCGGCAAGAATATAAGCATCTGACATATATTCAAGATACTTGCTATTTAATTTTGAATAAAGCTGTACAGAATCATTTACACTTGATTTGGAAGATATTTGATACTCAGAATTCTCATCTGATCTGACAAATATTTCCAATACCTGCGCATTCAAGTTATGAGAAAGAAATACTATTATTCCAAAAATAAGATATTTAAAATTTATTCTCATTCATTGCTGATTCTTTCTATAGAACCGTTTTCAATATCGAATAGTATTTTTAAATGTTTATTTTTAAACATTTTAGCCGGCAAATTATTTATTATACCATATTGAGGAATAGTTAAGACTTGTTTTGCATATTCATGACCATCCAATTCAACTACAAAACTTCCATGCCCTGGAATCCGATAAAAAAGACCTTTTGCCTTTTCTTTTTCGTTTAAATCTTCTTGTCGATTATAAAATGCCGTTAACTCCGACATTACTCCACAATTGTGAGTTTTCAAATAAACTGGTTCACTATCAGGAGTTTCATCTTTACTAATACCACTTTCATCAGAAATATAAAACAAGAGAACTTTATCATCTATTTTATCTGCTTTTGGTTTATACACAGCATAAAATGTATTTTTATTCACGATTTCTTTGCCTAAAAACAGCTCCAGATACTGTTTTTCAAGTTCATCCAATTGTTTTATTATTTCCTTTAGATCTTTTGGAGGTTTTTGGTCATCAAATTGTGCTGTCTGGAGTTTAAATCTGCGCTTACGAAGTTTAATAATAAAATTTGCTGCTTCTTCTGCTTTTTGCTCAAAGTCTTTACTTGTAATAACAGTATTATAAACAGGAATTTTTTGAAAAACCGAATCTAACTCAATTACTTTGTAAGTTGTGTCTGTAATACCGGTAAAGTTTCTTTTAACACTGTAATCAGTGAATATAATTTGATCCTGGTCAAAATAATCAGGTAAATTTAGATAACATATTTCATTATCTTCAATTATTAAATTCTTCTTTGCTTTACGACCATTGTATACGGCAATAACACCTCTTTTGTCAAACTGAATATCCGCTTCATTTTTTAAGATAAAATAACCCGCTGAAGGGTCAACTACAGAAATCTCATTAAATTCAACACCAACTATATCGGAAATTGATGTTTCAACAATTGGGGCATCATCAATAAGTAGGTATTTCTCAGCAAATTTTGAAAAAGGTCCCGGTATAAAATGTCTTGTTTCAACATATACTCTAACACTAACTATTTTCTGAGGCAAAAAATAAACCGGAGCATTTTTTTTGAGTTGTAAAATAGTATCTGTTATAGGCACAACTTTAATTTGTGCAATTGACAACAAACTTATTGAAAATAAAAGTGTTATTCCTATCAACTTCTTCATACTAATATCATTTTTTATTCAACACAAAAATATAAAATCTTTTTAATTCATTATATTTATTCAAATCTGATTAATGATTATATTTCATACCATGAAAAAATATCTCCTAGACAATCTATTATATCAGATGCAGTCAAGGCCATTTGTGAAACATGCATTTCAGCTAAATCTCCGGCATTTGAATGAAACCAAACACCTAGAATTGCAGCATTCTCTGGTGTGTATTTTTGAGCTAATAAAGAACCTATAATTCCAGTAAGAACATCTCCACTACCTCCGGTTGCCATACCTGGATTTCCACAATTATTAAAAAATATCCTACCATCTGGTAAAGCTATTGCTGTAATCCCACCTTTTAAAACAATTACAATAGATTTATCTATTGCTGTTTTTCTCATAAATTCAAGTTTATGATATGTATTATCGAATTTACCAAACAAACGTTCAAACTCCTTCGGATGTGGAGTCAGGATTGTGCCCTTTGGCAATAAATCAACAAAATCAGGAATTTCTGACAAGATATTTAAAGCATCTGCATCTAAAACAAGTGGAACTTTTATCATTTTCAGTACTTGCAATAGCAATTGTTTACTTACATTTTTTGTACAATAACCAGGTCCAATTGCAATTGCATTATATTTAAAAATACTTTCTACACCACTACAGTATTCTGTATGTTTATCTACACTAATCATCACCTCGGGAACAGACATTTGCATAATATCAACAAGTTTAACGGGCAAATGTGCTGTCACCAAGCCAGCTCCTGTATTGATAGCGGCTTTTGAAGCTAAAACAGCTGCTCCTGCTTTTCCATAACTCCCCGCAATTATCAAAAGATGCCCAAAATCACCTTTATGCTCAAATGGTTCTCTATGCCTAAAATTAGACTGAACATATTCATTATCTAAAATATTATAATCAGATTGAGTTTTAAGAATTACTTCAGGACTTAAACCTATTGGAACGACTATTACATCACCAAAATACTTATAATTCTCGGCGAACATCATAGAAATGGATGGAAACTAAAGTGCGTATGTAATACATGCATTCACTATTGCACCATTATTATCTGTATTATCTTCCCCGAACAATCCGGATGGAATATCAACTGATAAAACTATGTTCCCAGATTGATTGATTTTTTTTATAACATCAGCAAACTCTCCTCCTGTCTCTCTTTTTAATCCACTTCCAAAAATTGCATCAATTATAATGTCATTTTCTTTGAATTCCAGGTCTGAAGTTTTTTTAATATCAAAAACTGAATCAAGATATTTATCTTTAAGCCTGTTTAAATTAATCTCACAGTCATCGCTCATTTATTTTGCAAAACGTAATATATAAACATCAACCTGATAACCTGAATCTAATAATAAACGAGCTACAACTAATCCGTCTCCACCATTATTACCAGGACCTGCAACTACTGAAAATTTATAAGTTTTGTCAAATCTTTCTGCAATTTCATTATAAACCCCACTCGCAGCTCTTTCCATTAAGTCAATTGAAGCTATTGGTTCATTTTCAATAGTATATTTATCTATTTCTCTTATTTGTGAAGATTTAAATAATTTCATAAAATTGATTTTTAGTAATGTAAAGATAAAAAATCTTTACATATACATCAATTTCTAGCTATAAGCGTGTAAATATTAATTGTATAAATTAAGCTATATTTAGGTATGAAAATTAAAAAAGATTTCTATATTTGCCATTCGATTAATAAGATTTATTAATAACTAAAACTTATATTATGTTCAAAAATCACCCGAAAGGATTAATGGCGGCGTCACTGGCAAACATGGGCGAACGCTTTGGTTTTTATACAATGATGGCGATTTTGGTACTTTTCTTACAGGCAAAATTTGGCTTGAACGGTAAAGATGCTGGATTAATTTATTCTGTATTTTACTTTTCTATCTACATTTTAGCTTTCGTCGGAGGTATTATTGCTGACAGAATTAGAAACTACAAAGGTGTAATTATGACAGGTCTGTTTGTTATGGCAGCTGGATATGTTATGATTGCGATTCCTTCACCTACACCAGTTGCAAACAAAACTCTAATGCTTATCGTAACCTGCATAGGATTGTTTACAATTGCATTTGGAAATGGGTTATTTAAAGGTAACCTTCAGGCACTTGTTGGTCAAATGTATGATAATCCTACATTTGGTAAAATGAGAGATTCAGGATTCTCATTATTCTACATGTTTATTAATGTTGGTGCTATCTTCGCTCCTTTTACAGCTATTGGTATCCGTAACTGGTGGTTAGGAAAACATGGTTTTGCTTACAATGCAGATCTTCATGCTTTATGTCACCAACAACTAGAAGGTGGTCTTAGCGGAGATGCTCTTGCAAGTTACAAAACAGCGATGGTTGAAGTAGGTGGTCAGGCTGGAGGTGATTTAAGCGCATTCGCAGCTGATTATCTAAATGTTTTCACAACTGGTTTCCACTATGCTTTTGCTGCTGCTATTGGCGCAATGGCAATCTCATTAGCAATTTATCTAGCTAACAAGAAGAAATTCCCTAACGTACAGAAAAAAGCAAAAACTGAAGATAAAGAAACAACAGACAGTAATGAAATTAAAATGAGCGCAAAAGAGATCAAGCAGCGCTTATATGCTTTATTTGCAGTATTCGGAATCGTAATTTTCTTCTGGTTCTCATTCCATCAAAATGGTCTTACATTAACAATGTTTGCCAGAGATTATACTGATTTAAGTAGTATCAACATCAATTTAGGTTTCGTTCAAATCCAAGGGGCTGAGATATTCCAGTCAATTAACCCAATATTTATTGTAATTCTGACACCAATTATAATGGCAATATTTGGTTGGCTAAGATCAAAAGGGAAAGAACCTTCAACACCAAAGAAAATTGCAATTGGTATGTTTATCGCTGCTTCTGCTTATATTGTGATGTCAATAGGGTCAATGGATCTTCCATTATTCAGCACTATCGACCCTGCACAAGGTGGTAGTCCTCTGGATCAAGCTTCTAAAGTGACTCCAATGCTATTAATTGGAACTTACTTCATACTTACTATCGCAGAATTATTTATTAGCCCATTAGGAATATCATTTGTTTCTAAAGTTGCTCCACCTCACTTACAAGGAATTATGCAAGGTGGATGGCTAGGTGCAACTGCTGTTGGTAATCAATTACTTTTCATTGGTGCTATTCTATACGAAAGTGTTCCTTTATGGCTAACATGGACTGTATTTGTAAGCGTTTGCCTATTATCAATGTTTACAATGATATTTATGCTGAAATGGTTAGAAAGAGTTGCTAAGTAGTTTTCAACAATAAATAGTGCAAAAAAACCACCTTATGGGTGGTTTTTTTATTTAAAATAACTAATTTTGTCTGAAATTAAACGAGAACTATTTTAACAACTAATTATTTTAATCTTATGAAACAAACAATTCGTCTGTTCGCAATAGCTTTAATAGCTTTTGGATTTAGTGTTAATTCATTTGCACAACAAGATTGTGCTACTGCAGTTGATGTTACAGTATTACCATATTCTGCATCTGGCCTGACAACTGTTGGAATGTTAAATGATTATACAAGTGCTGATGCTTGCCTTTCAGCATCAATGGATAATGAAGACTATGTTCTTTCAATTACTCCATCAAGTGACATGCAAATTAATGTAGAGTTATCTAACACTGAACTTGTCACCTCTGCAACAATACCTATGGCTAATCTCGGATTATTTATTACAGAAGGTTGCCATGATGTAGGAACTTGTGTTGCTTATGTTGATGATGTACAATCAAATCCCGCATTAAATGATGTAAACCTAACAAGCGGAATTACTTATTACATTATCATTAGCTCAGCAAATGCTCTTCTTGGTGAAGCTACAAATGTTAATTTTGATATCGACATTACCAAAAATGCTGAAGATGATCTTGCAGTAACTTCAATCGAAGGAATTGTTTCTGATTGTGGTTTAACAACTTTAGTAATCGGATGTAATATCGAAAATCTTGGTCTAAATTCACAAACCGGTTTTGACATTTATTTTGATGTCGACGGTACAGGTCCACAAACTGCAGTATACTCAGGAACGCTTGATCCTGGGGCTACAGACTATTTCGAATTTGCTACTCCTGCAGACGTATCAGGTGTAGGTTCTCATACAGTAGAAGTTGGAATTCCATTAGTAACAGACGAAAATCTAACCGACAATACTTTATCTGAAACAGTTGTTAATATGCCTGTTTACAGTTCTTTTCCTGCTTCTGAAGACTTTGAAACAAATAATGGATATTGGTTGACTGGAGGTACAGCTTCATCATGGGAATACGGAAATCCTGATGAGTTATTACCAGAATTAGTAATAAACTCTGCAAACTCAGGTGATAATATTTGGGTAACTGCGCTAGATGGTACAACAAACACAAGTGAAACTTCGTATATTGAAAGTCCTTGCTATGATTTATCAGGCCTACTTCTTCCAACAATTGAATTTTACACTTGGGTTAATTTCTCATTATACGGAAACTCTGCAAATCTTCAGGCATCAATTGATGGTGGTGCAACATGGACTGTTGATTTATATACATTTGAAGAAACTGACACCTGGGAAGAAGTCTATCTTCAATCTGCTGAATTGGTAGGTAAATCAAACGTTAAATTCAGAATTAACTATGAAAGTGGTTTTCTTGCTGCTGAAGGGCTAGCAATTGATGATTTTACTGTTAAAGAAGCTGTATTAACTGATGTTGGTGTTGTGGCTTTACATGGCCCAAATAGTGGTTGTGGTTTAACAGCAACAGAAACAATTTCAGTAGTAGTTGAAAACTTTGGAGCTCAATCTATTTCTGATATTGTAGTAGACTATTCTCTTGACGGTGGAGTAACTTGGTTAAGTTCTCCTGAAATTATCTCTGTAACAATGGTTCCTGGAGAAACATACCTATACAACTTTACTCAAACAGCAGATTTATCAGCATTTGAAACCTATGATTTTGTTGCAAAGACTATTCAACCAGGTGATGAAGACCATACAAATGATGAATTAACTGCAAATATTACATCACAAGAGACAATTATTATAAGTGACTATACAGAATCATTCGAAGCAGGTAATGGTTGATGGATGGCATTTGGCGAGAATTCTACTATGGAGCTTGCAATGCCTGCAAACACTCTTATCAATGCTGCAGCTGAAGGTGATTATGCTTGGGTAACAAACGCAACAGGAAACAATAGTAGTAACGAACTTTCATTCCTTGAGTCACCTTGTTTTGATTTTAGTGGCTTAACAAATCCTGTTCTTAAAGCAATGGTACAATATGAAACAACTCAATTAACAACAAACTTTTTCGTTTCTTACACTATTGACGGTGGAGCTACATGGGATACAATAAATGCAGGTCTTGCATCCACAAACTGGTATGGTACTGATATGTTAGGTTTTGTAACATGGAGCGGATCTTCAGAAGGTTGGATTCAAGTTTCAACAGATGTCCCTGAGCTAGCAGGACAAGCAGATGTTAAATTAAGATTTGTTTTTGATAATGGTGATTTTGCAATAGGTGAAACAGAAGGAGTTGCAATTGATATGATAAATATCTCTGATTGTACAAATCTGCCAACATCCTCATTTACTTATACAGTGGATGGCTCAACAGTAAACTTCTCAAACGAATCAGAAAACGGAACTTCATATGAATGGAACTTTGGTGATAATTAATTTTTACCTAGTACTTCTACTGAAGAAAATCCTAGTTTTACATATTTAATGGATGGAAGCTATACTGTTTCACTTACAGTAACTAATGAATGTAGTAGCGCAACATATTCAACTATAATTGATATCTCAACTATTATCAAAGAGAATGAATCATTTACAGGTATTTATCCAAATCCGGCTAATGATTTCTTATATATTGAATATGAAAACTTATAATCATATCAAATCATGAATATGAGTGGTCAGTTTATTACCTCTAAAGAAGTTGAAGGGAAAACAAAAGTTGACTTATAAGACCTTCGTCCGGGTGTTTACTTCATTAAGCTAAAAACTCCTGAATTCTCGTTTACAAAGCAATTCATTAAAGAATAAGCAGCATATATTCTCAAATAAAAAGCGAAGATTAAGATCTTCGCTTTTTATTTTTATCCAAGTCTTGACAAAAACTCATATTCATTAAGGAATTATTATAATTTTTTTCTTTTAACAGTATAATAATTATGTTATTTTTACGCTTTATAATTTTCGCACAAGAATAAACTAGATATTATGAATCAAAAACTGTTTAAAAAGCTTGACATCGGATTCGGTTGGCTTACTTTTGTAATTGCTGCTATTGTATATCTGATGACACTAGAACCTACTGTTAGTTTCTGGGATTGTGGAGAGTTTATTTCTTCATAATATAAATTACAGGTTGGACACCCTCCAGGAGCACCATTTTTTATGATAATAGCAAGATTCTTTGCTATGTTTGCTAAAGGTCCTGAACAAGTTGCTCTAATGGTAAATGCCTTTTCAGGAATAGTTTCTGCGTTTACAATCATGTTCCTTTTCTGGTCAATAGTCTACTTTGCAAAAAGAATGATTGCTCCGGACAAAGAGTATAATACAGGTAAAGCTATTGCTATCTTAGGTGCAGGTTTGGTTGGTGCACTTGCTTACACTTTCTCTGACACATTTTGGTTCTCAGCTGTTGAGGGTGAAGTTTATGCTTTCTCGTCATTCTTTACTGCTATTGTTTTTTGGGCAATACTAAAATGGAGTGATAGTGAAAATGAAGTCCGAGCATCAAGATGGATACTTTTAATTTCATTATTAGTCGGTATGTCAATTGGTGTTCACTTATTGAACTTACTTACTATTCCTGCAATTGCATTTGTATTTTACTTCAAAAAATTCAAACCAAACGTTAAAGGATTCATTATCACAATTGGGGTATCATTATTCATTGTTGCAATGCTTATGTGGGGAATTATCCCTGGTGTAGCTGTTATCGCATCAAAACTTGAGTTATTCTTTGTAAATGGTATGGGAATGCCATATAATACAGGTTTATTTGCATGGACTTTCTTGACATTCGGTTTCCTTGGACTATCAATATATTTCACTCAATACAGTGAGAATAAAATATTACATTACATTTTTCCATCAGTAAGTATTTTATTGATTGGAGCTCCATTTATGTCTGACAGCATATTGCTTAATATCTTAATCCTTGCTGGTATGGTTGTAGGAGTAGTAATGGTTGCTAAAAAAATGCGTCCTTTACTAAACCTAATTATGCTGGCTTTTACTATGGTAATGTTAGGGTATTCAAGTTACGCTCTTATTGTTGTCAGATCTAATGCTAATCCTCCAATGGATCAAAATAATCCTGATGATGTATTTGCATTGCTTTATTATCTAAATCGTGAACAATATGGTGATAGACCCTTAATGTATGGTGAGTATTTCGATGCAAAACAAACTGGTCAGGAAGACGGATCTCCTGTTTACGTTAAAAGAGATGGTGGATATAAAATAGTAAGCTACAGACCTGAAGCTACTTATGATTCAGATGATTGCACTATCTTCCCACGTATGTATAGTCCGGATCCAAACCATATCGAAGTTTATAAAGATTATGGTGGGTTCAAAAAAACTCAATCAAAACCAAGATTTACAAATAATATCAAGTTTTTCGTAAATTATCAGCTCAATTGGATGTACTGGAGATATTTACTATGGAATTTTGCCGGTCGCCAGAACTATATACAGGGAAATGGCAATGTTATTCACGGGAACTGGATTTCCGGTATTCCTGCTATTGATAATCCACGTCTGGGAGTTCAATCCAAATTACCTGATTATCTTAAAAATAATAAAGCAAACAACAGGTACTTCATGCTACCATTATTGCTTGGCCTAATTGGTTTAGGATATAAATTATTTAAACATCAAAAAGACTGGTGGGTAGTAACACTTCTATTCCTGCTTACAGGTATTGCTATTGTTGTTTATCTAAATCAAACACCAAATCAACCGCGTGAACGTGATTATGCCTACGCCGGATCCTTCTATGCTTTTGCAATATGGATTGGTTTAAGCGTAGCAGGAATTTACGACCTTTTAAAACGTTTTACACCTTCAATGATTGCAGGAGGTATTGCTACATTATTGTGTATTCCTGTACCTTATATTATGGCGAGCGAAAACTGGGATGATCACGATAGAAGCAATAGATATATAGCTCGAGACTTCGCCTACAATTATCTTGAAACATGTGCTCCAAACGCAATACTATTTACATACGGTGATAATGACACATTCCCTATTTGGTATGCTCAGGAAGTAGAAGGCATTAGGACAGATGTTAAAGTCTGCTGCTTACCGTATTTTGCTTCAGATTGGTATGTAGACCAAATGAAAATGGAAACATATGAGGCTGCTCCTCTCCCATTAACTTTTGAACGCGATAAGTATGAACCAAGCGTCAGAGACATCCTTTATTACGTCCCACTTACAAGAGGGGAAGAAAAATGATATATCTCTGTAGACTCGCTTATGAATTATATTGCTTATGACGAAATGAGTTCATTTGATTATGAAGGAGAAAAAACATACTCATATCACAGAAACAAACTATATCTAAGAGCAGACTCTGCAAAAGTTGTGGATAATGGTACTGTTAAACCTGAGAATGCAAACCTGATAGAACCAGTTATCAAATTCGATCTTAATCGTTCTTATTTGGTTAAAAATGAAATGATGACCCTGGATATGCTTAGAACAAATGATTGGGAACGTCCTGTTTACTTTACTTCAATTGGTAGCAGTAACACTTTAGGTCTTAATGATTACTTCCAAAATGAAGGTTTTGCATACAGATTAGTTCCTGTTAAGTCTTCATCTGCTGGACGTATTGATAGTGATATCATGTATGATAACCTAATGAACACTTACCGTTGGGGTAATATGAACGATCCTAATATTGTGATTGACCATACCATAAACAGAACAACAAGAATAGTTAAAATCCGTGATAATTTCAGAGACCTTGCTATATTACTTGCTCAGGAAGGTGATACTGTAAGAGCAAAAGAAGTTATCGCAAGATGCGACGAGATTATGCCGATATCTATTTTTATACATGGTGTATTTGATGTCGATTATGCAAATGCATACTATACTGTTGGTGATATGGAAGGCGGTGACAATTTCTTACGTGAAGTTGTTAAAATCTCTACTCAGGAATTAGATTTATTCTTCGGCCTTGACCGTGATTTAAGAATGAGATGTGATATGGACATACAGTTTTCAATGGAAACGTATCGTCGCGTTCTTAGAAATCTGATGGTTAATAACAGAGAAGAACTATTTAACGAATTAGAACCTAAGTTTAACGAATATATGATGTTATATGAAGGTCGTTAAATCTTTAATACTAATTCTAATAGTCTCAGTAATCCTATTTTCTTGTAAAACTAAGGAGCAAATTGTCTGTGAGAATGCCGTAACTGCAAAATTGGTAAATAAAACAATTGATGGATGCACTTGGCTTATAGAACTTGAAGATGGTCAAATACTCGAACCTTTAAATCTCAAAGAATTTGATATTGAAAAGATAGATAATAAAAAAATCTGGATTACTTATGAGGATACAGAAGGATACGTAAGTATTTGCATGATGGGACCAATTGTTCGAATAAAATGCATCAGTGAACGAAAAAAATAAGTAAAAATGCGTCTTAGGACGCATTTTTTAATGATAATAGTATTTTGATAAATAAGTATCTTTAATTAATTTTGACAAAACTAAAATAAACTAAAAAAATGGCATCAGAAAGCTTATTGGCTGTAAGCCCGGTAGATGGGAGATATTTTAACAAAACAAGAGTTTTAAGAAATTATTTCTCCGAATTTGCTTTAATAAAATATAGAGTTAGAGTTGAAGTTGAATATTTTATTGCTCTTTGCGAAATTCCTATTCCACAACTAAAAGATATAAATAAATACACTGCTAAAAAGCTAAGAGATTTATATATAAATTTTAATCGTAATGATGCTCAACAAATCAAAGATATTGAAGCAGTTACAAATCATGATGTAAAAGCTGTAGAATACTTTCTAAAGGAAAAATTTGATAAACTTAATCTATCTGAGTATAAAGAATTTATTCATTTTGGATTAACCTCACAGGACATCAATAATACTGCTGTTCCTTTATCGATCAAAGATGTAATGGACGATGTATATTCTCCTGCACTTCTTGAAGTAGTTGAGAAACTTGATACTTTAGCATCAGATTGGGAAAACATCCCAATGCTTGCCAGAACTCATGGACAACCAGCATCTCCTACCCGTCTAGGAAAGTAAATCAAAGTTTTTTCTGAAAGAATTAAAGAACAACTTACCCAAATGGATCAAATTCCGTTTAGTTCTAAATTCGGTGGTGCAACAGGGAACTTTAATGCACATAAAGTTAGCTTCCCTAATATTGATTGGAATGAATTTGGATATAACTTTGTCAATAATTACCTAGGTTTACACCGCAGTTTTCCTACAACTCAAATAGAACATTACGATAATCTTGCTTCACTTCTAAATTGTATTTCAAGAATAAACACTATTCTTATCGACTTTGCAAGAGATATCTGGACATATGTTTCCATGGATTATTTCAAACAAAAAATCAAAAAAGGTGAAGTCGGCTCAAGTGCAATGCCACATAAAGTAAATCCTATTGATTTTGAAAATGCTGAAGGTAATCTTGGTATAGCAAATGCAATTGGTAATCATCTTGCTGAAAAATTACCTATTAGCCGATTGCAACGTGACCTTACTGACTCTACGGTTCTTAGAAACATAGGAATGCCTTTTGCTCATATCCTAATTTCTTTTGAATCACTAAAGAAAGGTATGTCTAAACTATTGCTTAATGAAGATAAATTAAAACAAGATCTCGAAAAAAACTGGATAGTCGTTGCGGAAGCAATACAAACAATTCTCAGACGTGAGAATTATCCTAAACCATACGAAGCATTAAAAGAATTGACTAGAACAAACGATGCAATTACAAAAGATACAATACACAATTTTATTGATGGTTTAAACGTTTCTGATGATGTAAAATTAGAACTAAAAGCCATATCGCCTTTTAACTACACAGGAATCTAATGAAAGATTTTTACAAGATAATAAAGTTTATTTTCCCGTATAAATTCTATGCCGGGCTTAATATCATTTTTAATATCTTGTCAACTATATTCAGTCTTTTTTCGTTTGCTCTTGTAATTCCTTTTTTGGGCATACTTTTTAAAAGCCAGCCTTTAGTTGATACTAATATTCCACTTGATTTAATGGATACTGCAAGTATAGAGCACAACTTTAATTTTTGGATAAGTAATATAATTTTAAGCAAAGGTGAAGTTAATGCATTAGTAACAATTGGAGTTATTGTTGTTGTTGCAACTTTCTTTAAAACACTAACTATGTATATGGCGAATCACTTTATGGTGCCGATTCGTAATGGTGTTGTTAAAGATATTCGTAACCTTTTGTTTGAAAAAGTTATTATACTTCCTATTTCATATTTCTCTGAAGATAAAAAAGGGAATATTATTGCCCGAATGACAAATGATGTTCAGGAAATTGAATGGGGAATTATGAGCTCTCTTGAGATGATTTTCAGAGACCCTATTAAAATTGTTTTCTATTTAGGTACGATGATTATCATTAGTTGGAAAATGACCTTATTCGTATTTATTTTACTTCCTCTAGTTGGATTGATTATAGGTTGGGTCGGGAGGTCGTTACGTAAAACATCTATTGCTGGTCAGACTCAAATGGGCAACCTTATGGCTCAAATAGATGAAATGTTATCTGGATTAAGAATCGTTAAAGCTTTTAATGCTGAAAGACACATTTCAGGTCGCTTTCGAGAGACTAATGATAAATACACCGGATTGATGAATAAAATCAATCGGAAACGTTTTCTTGCAAGCCCAATGAGTGAATTTATGGCAACAATTGCAGTGGTTATTATTATGTGGTATGGTGGAACAATGGTTTTAGGTGGTGATGCTTCTCTTTCTTCTCAGGCTCTGATTGGTTACCTTATTATTTTTAGTCAGATTATTGCTCCTGCAAAAACTCTTTCATCATCCTGGTATAACATCAAAAAAGCAATGGCTTCTGTTGACAGAGTTAACGATATTCTTAATGCAAAGAACAATATTACTGAAAAACAAGGAGCTAAAAATATTAAGGATTTTGAAAACTCAATAGAATATCAAAATATTAATTTCTCTTATACTGAAGAAATACCTGTTTTAAAAGACATTAACCTTAAGATTAATAAAGGTCAGACTATTGCTCTTGTAGGTCAGTCAGGATCAGGAAAATCTACAATGGTTGACTTAATTCCTCGTTTCTATGATTTAGATATTGGCGAAATAAAAATTGACGGCATTAATATTAAAGATTATAAATTGAATGAATTAAGAGAACTTATGGGATATGTAAATCAAAGTCCTATCCTATTTAATGATACAATATACAATAATATAGCTTTTGGAAAGGAAAACATAAATAAAGAAGCTGTTATAGAAGCTGCAAAAGTTGCCAATGCCCATGATTTTATTATGGAAACCGAAAATGGATACGAAACAAATATTGGTGATAGCGGAGGCAAACTTTCCGGTGGACAGAGACAACGACTGAGTATTGCGAGAGCTGTTCTAAAGAATCCTCCAATACTAATATTAGACGAAGCCACATCTGCACTTGATACAGAATCGGAAAAATTAGTTCAGGAAGCTTTGGAAAACCTAATGAAAAACAGAACATCTATAGTCATTGCTCACCGTCTTTCAACAATTAAAAAAGCTGATTGCATTTATGTTATGCACGAAGGGAAAATTGTGGAGTCCGGCAAACATGATGATTTATTAGCAAAACGTGGTATTTATCATAAATTACATAATCTTCAAAACGGATAACAAAACAAACAACAAACAACAAACAATAAACAATAAACAACAGTCACACTGAGCTTGTCGAAGGGAACAACAAACAACAAACAAATAATAAAAAAGAATGAAAAGAATAATAACAATATTAGTCCTAATTTCTGTAGCGTTCTTACTTATTCAGTGCAATAACAGTAAAAAGAAGCCAAGACCTAACATTACAAACAATAATGTAAACAACAATTACAATTTTGATAATCCACCGATATTTAGAAATGATACGGAATTAGCATTTATTGACTCTGAAACAGGTGATATTTTATTTACTATTGAAGCTGAAGTCGCAAGCAACGATACAGAAAGGGCAAGAGGTCTAATGTATCGAACAGATTTGGAGGAAAATCAAGGTATGTTATTATTATTTAGCAGAGAACAAACCCAATCCTTCTATATGCGAAATACTCTAATTTCTTTAGATATCATTTATGTAAATTCTGATTTAGAAATTGTTGATATTTACGACCATACAAATCCTATGGACGAAACCTCACTACCATCAAAAGATGTAGCACAATATGTTGTTGAAATTAATGCCGGCCTTTGCGAAAAGTATGAAATTGAAATTGGTGATTTAATTGCATATTAAGGTAAATTGAACGAAACAACAAAAAACAAACAACAAACAAGAAACAAGAAACAAGAAACAAGAAACAAGAAACAAGAAACAACAAACAAGAAACAAGAAACAAAAAACAAGAAACAAAAAAACAACCTAACAAATAAAAAATGAGTACCTGGAAATCTTTTTATGAAATTGAAGTATGGCAATTAGCGAGAGTATTCTGCAAAAAAATATATAAGATAATTCAATATGATGGACTTTCGAAAGATTATGCACTTAAAGATCAAATTAATAGATCATCAGGAAGTATAATGGATAACATTGCTGAGGGTTTTGGAAGAGATGGAAAGAAGGAGTTCATTATTTTTCTCAGTTATGCCAAAGCAAGCTCTGAAGAAGCTGCATCTCAACTATATCGCATATATGACAGAGATTACATATCTAAGGATGAATTCAATAAACTACTAACTGATAGCAAAGAAATAACAAATAAAATTGGCGGGTTAATAGCATATTTAAAAAAATCAAACTATAAAGGAATCAAATTCAAATAAAAAGAAACAACAAACAACAAACAAGAAACAATAAACAAGAAACAATAAACAAGAAACAATAAACAAGAAACAACAAACAACATTCACCCTGAGCTTGTCGAAGGGAACAAGAAACAAGAATATTCTATTTCGCTGCCTGTAAAGTATTTAGCAATAAAGCCAGTCTTGTCATAGGACCAACACCACCTGGAACCGGAGTTATATAAGAACATTTCTCTGCTACATTATCAAAATCAACATCTCCGACTAATTTGAAGCCACTTTTAGTCTTGTCAGACTTTATTCTAGTTGTCCCAACATCAATAATAACAGCTCCGTCTTTAACCATATCCTCAGTTACAAAACCGGGTTTACCCATTGCAACTATTAAAATGTCTGCAGATATACATATTTCTTTAATATTTTGAGAACCACTGTGTAACACTGTAACTGTCGAATTCATCTCTCTTTGAGACATAAGAATACTCATTGGACGTCCTACGATATTACTTCTACCAAGGATTACACAATGCTTTCCTGAAGTCTCAATTCCATATCTTTTTAGCAAGATAGTTATTCCCATTGGTGTTGCTGACACAAAAGATGCTAATCCTGCTGTCATTTTACCAACATTCACAGGATGGAAACCATCAACATCTTTCTCTGGTTTAATAGCTTCAAGAACTTTATTTTCATCAATGTGTTTTGGTAAGGGCAATTGAACAATAAATCCATCAACACCATCATCATTATTTAACTTATCTATTGCAGCAAAAAGTTCTTTTTCTGTAACATCATCTTCAAAACGAATTAAAGAAGATTGAAACCCTACCTCCTGACAGTCTTTCATTTTAAAATTCACATACGACTCACTACCACCATCATGTCCAACAAGTATTGCAGCCAAATGAGGAGCTCTACCATTCTTTTTAATAATCTCAGTCGTTTCCTGTGCAATCTCTTCTTTAACTTCTTTAGCAACTTTTTTTCCGTCAATAAGTATCATAATTCTATTTTTTTTCAAATAAACTACATCAACCTTTACCTGTCATCAATCATCGTTAACGCTTGCTGAGCTTGCCGAAGCATCGGTCCCTAATCTACCTCCAGCTTCCAACATCAGTCACCGGTCATCCGTCATCGGTCACCCGTCATCCCTCAACTTACCTCATTCCTCTCATCATGCGCTTTTGACTCTTATTTGAAGTCATTTTCTTCATCATCTTTCTGGTTTCATCAAACTGTTTTAGAATCCTATTTACTTCAGCAACAGTAGTACCACTACCTTCAGCGATACGCTTACGACGGCTACCATTAATGATTCCTGGGTTTTCACGTTCGTCCGGTGTCATTGAATGGATAATAGCCTCAATACTTTTAAAAGCGTCATCATCGATATCCATGTTTTTAATGGCCTTACCAAGACCTGGTATCATACCCGCTAGTTCCTTGATATTACCCATCTTCTTAATCTGCTGGATTTGAGAAAGGAAGTCATCAAAATTAAACTGATTCTTGGCAATTTTCTTTTGAAGCTTACGTGATTCCTCTTCATCAAACTGTTCCTGAGCACGTTCAACAAGAGAAACAATATCACCCATTCCAAGAATTCTGTCTGCCATACGTTCTGGATGGAAAACATCAAGCGCATCCATCTTCTCACCAGTACCGACAAATTTAATAGGCTTATCAACTACCTGACGAATAGATAAAGCTGCACCACCACGAGTATCACCATCTAGCTTGGTAAGAATCACACCATCAAAATCCAGTCTGTCGTTAAATTCTTTAGCAGTATTTACAGCATCCTGACCTGTCATTGAATCAACAACAAATAAAATCTCCTGTGGATTAATTGCTTTCTTAATATTTGCAATCTCGTCCATCATTTGTTGGTCTATAGCTAAACGACCGGCTGTATCGACAATAACCAAATCATGACCATAAGTCTTGGCATGCTTAATTGCATTTTGAGCAATTTTAACAGGGTTTTTATTATCCTCTTCTGTGTATACAGGTACATTAATTTGCTCCCCCAATACTTTAATCTGCTCAATCGCAGCAGGTCTATAAACGTCACACGCTACAAGAATCGGATTTTTTCCTTTCTTGCTCTTAAGCATATTGGCTAGCTTTCCACTAAAAGTAGTTTTACCTGAACCTTGTAAACCCGACATTAAAATTATTGCCGGACTTCCCTTAGTATTTATCTCGACAGCCTTTCCACCCATGAGTTTAGCTAACTCATCATGGACAATTTTAATCATTAATTGATTTGGTTTCAGAGATGTTATTACATCCTGACCAATGGCTTGATCTTTTACGTCTTCAGTAAACTTTTTAGCAATCTTATAGTTAACATCGGCATCCAATAAGGCGCGTCTGACATCTTTCAAAGTTTCAGCAATATTAACCTCAGTTATTTTACCTTGTCCTTTTAAAAGTTTAAACGACTTTTCCAACCTTTCCGATAAATTTTCAAACATATGCCCTTCTTTTTTATTATTCGCTACAAAAATAATATTTTTTAGAACTCAATAGATTTTTTTTACCTTTGATTATTAAAATCCGGAATATTTATCCGGCATTAAATAATAATCATGAAAATTTAAATCTTAAATTATGAAAAAAAGCATTCTTTATTTATTAGTTGTAGTATTTAGTTTTTCAATTATTGCTTGCAATAATGAATCTAATTCAAATTCTGATTCTGACAATCAAAACAATCAGGAAAACATTGTCGATGAACAAACAGAGATGTCTCCCGAAGAACTGGCAAGAATAACTCCTGCTGATGTTGATATTAATAAGCCTATACCGGTAACTGACCTGTATAATTCATTTTTTGAATGGAAAGACAAAGAGGTTACAGTAGCATGTTATGTGAAAATGTATATGGATTCAGACGAAATTATCGCATCAATTGATTTAATTGGAGAACCCGGTTCATACGACATTTTGTTTGAATGTGATTTTACAGACACTCTAAATCAAACTGTAAATAAAGATGATCTAGTTGCGATTAAAGGAACAATAACCGGATCTTCATTTTCAAGAATCAGAATGAAAGATTGTGAAATTATTGGCATTAACGAAGAGTATTCTGAAGAAACAGAATTATCTCCCTACAGAATGCCAAAAGAACCTGTTCTTGCACAAAACCTTTTTGATGTTTTCCATGCATGGATTGGTGTTGAAGTTTCAGTTATTGGTTATTACAATAGCACAACTACATCTACACTCTCTGATAATGTAATTTGTAGAATTGATTTGGCTGATCCTGAATCAGGCAAAAAGAAAGTTGGATGTACAATGGTCTCAGAACCTGACAACGACTATTTAAAAGACAATCGTAATGATGTAGTTATTAAAGGTATAGTTGAAGAAGAATCGTTTGGTAAAGTTGCATTGGACCAATGTGTAATGGTTGAATAATAAATATAACGTGAGTTCAATCTATGTAGAATATATAAAGGACCAGTCAGATGATTGGTCTTTTTTTTATTTGCCCGTATCTTGCTTATCAAGCAATAAATCTTTGTACAAGCGCAATTCCAATCCTTGTACAAGCGCGATTCCAATAGCGTTTGTAGTAGTCATATATTTTGCAGGTCTAAATTGTATATCTTATCATAAATCGAATCAATATCCATATTTTCATCTTGTATTTTAAGCAACTTCTTTGCACTAATAAGAACGTTTTCAGGAGGATAATCAGAGTTTAAATCAAAACTGTTTAGAAATTTAACTACCTGAAAAGCATCAAACTTCGTAAACATTCTCTTTATAAATGACTTTTCGTTTGATGTATTACTGCGACATTCCGAAATTATAGAAATTACCTTTTCCTGTGAAAAAAAATCGAGTATTTCTAAGGGGATATTACTAAAACCATGCTCCTGATCTGCATAAATAACAGAAAAAGAATCAAAAAACTTTTTCAACACCCCAAAAAGTGAATAGTTATACACCTTATAATCACCATCTACGATAATTTGACTTACTGCAGGTCCGGTACCAAAAGGAACTCTATCAGATATTCTTGGAGATGGATAAACAATTGGTTTATTTATTTCCATAAGAGAAGTTTGAGTAACAGATTTATGCAAAAAGTAAAAATCCTCCCCTCCCTGCCTCCTTGACATACCTCCGGCTTTTGCATAAACTTCGGCCTTAACAGCAAAACATGACCCTATTGTATGTATTGGATAAGGAAATCCACTGTATTTTAATGACAATCGGAAATATCTCAAATAAGTTTCGTACAATTTACAAGCAATTAATTCCTCTTTAGAGAATTTCTCCTCATTAAAATCATGTTTAAACTGAAATGTTGCCAAACCTGATTGAGAATTGATAAAATTACTCTCAATTTCAATCAAATAATTTTCCGAAACTATTGTATCAGCATCCAATGAAACAATTACTCCGTCTCTGTTTTGCAGCATATTGAATCTTCTTAAAGCTTCGTCCATCCCCACTTTTCTGGCATTACCAACTCCTGCAAACTTTTTCGGAACATCTTCAATAAGATAAGTTAATAAGGTGAAGTTATTATAAACAGATTGTTTAAGCATTTGATATGTAGTCCTGTTTTTGTCAATAATAGCCTTTGTTGCATCCTCAGGCGAATTAACCACAACAATAACTTCATAATTACATTTAGGTTGAATTGCATTTTCAATTGATTTAAGGCTTATATCAATTTCGTCTTCATCATAGCAAGGTATTACAATAATAATCCCCGTATTACTACGAGGATTATTAGAAAATATCTTTGAATTTGATTTAAATCTTTGAAAATAACTATCAGCGAATCCCATTAATCTTTCTTATTGTATTTCAGGAGATGTTGAATAACGAGCATTTAATTCATCAATAACTTCTCGTGTAATATTCATACCTGGAGTTGCATATAAAATATTGCTACCGGCTGCATTTCCTAAAATTAAAGTGTATTTTCCTTCGTATGCTTCATTTATAAAGTTCATTACAGAATCATACAGCTCTTCATTCATTTCACCTTGTTTAATCATTAGCTCCTCGGTAAGCTGTGCATCAAGTTGTTCAAGTGAAGCTTGCTCGTTAAGAAGGTCATTTTGTTGAGATTCCATACTAGCATGAGATATAAAACTTCCTAGACGCATTTTTTCCATAAAATCGTTGTATTTCTTCTCAAATGATCTGTAACGTGACTCAAGGTTTGCTTTTGCTTTAGCTTGCTCAGTTAACAGGTCTTCATTTAGTTTAATAGAATATTTATATTCTAATAATAAAGTATCAAGGTTTACATAAGCTATATTAATATTGCCGGCAGAATCCATTGTTACAACACCTGGATTAGTATCAACCACTTCTCCTCCACCCTTATTAGATGTTAGGCTCATAATTAGTACAACAACACTAGCTGCCAAAGCAACGACACTTAAAATCAACGCAATTTTCGAAAATTTACTATTATCCATTATCTTTTCCTTTATTAGTTTTTACAAATGTAGAAATAATTTATCAGCTTTCTATTAATATTTTCTTAAATTCAAAAATTGAGCCTTACGTAACTCAAAGCATATTTTTATTGTTAGAATCATTAGACATCTGTCATCCATCATCTGACATTGAACATATTTAATTCGGTCTCTCGCCTTCAGTCTTCTAATTTTATTATTTTTGCACAAAATATATTAAAGTGGGAAGACGTAAAAAACCGATAATAAGAGATCTTGAGATAACAGACATAGCTGCCGAAGGTGTTTCTATTGGAAGACATGATAATTATGTAATATTTGTTCGTGGAGTTATTCCCGGAGATATTGTTGATGTTCAACTAACAAGAACTAGTAAAGCATATTCTGAATCAAGATTACTTGAAATAAAAGAATATTCAAAAGACAGAATTGAACCATTCTGTTCACATTTTAATCGATGTGGTGGCTGTAAATGGCAAATGCTTCCGTATGAAAAACAACTTTTTTACAAACAAAAACAAGTTGTTGACCAACTTACTCGTATTGGAGGTTTAGATGTTAATTCTATAAATAACATTATTCCAGCTTCTGAGACTGAATTTTACCGCAATAAACTAGAATATACATTTGCAAATCGTAGATGGTTAGAGGAAAATGAACCTGAAATGGATAAAGATAGTCGTGAACTAGAAGGGCTTGGTTTTCATGTTCAGGGAATGTTCGATAGAATTATTGATATCAACAAATGTTATCTTCAAAAAGACACTTCAAATGAAATAAGAAATAAGATTCGTGAATTTACCAAAGCTGATGGTTACAACTATTATAACTCAAGGTCTCACGAAGGTTTTATGCGTAATATAATTATTCGTATTACTGAGTTTGGTGAGATAATGGTAGTTGTAATTTTTGCAGATGATAATGAAGAGCTTCGTATTAAGCTAATGGATTATATTGCAGAAGAATTCCCACAAATCACATCGCTTCAATACGTAATTAATAAGAAGTTCAACGACTCTATTTACGATCAAGAGGTAGTCCTGTATAAAGGTAAAGATCATATTTTTGAAGAGTTAGATGGATTAAAATTCAAGATAAATGCAAAATCTTTCTTCCAGACAAATACAAAGCAGACATTAAATTTATATCGTAAAACTGTAGAATACGCAAATATTCAGCCTGACGAGATAATCTACGACTTATATACAGGTACAGGAACCATAGCAAATTATATAGCTAATAAATGTAAAAAAGTGGTGGGTATAGAATCAGTACCTGAAGCAATAGAAGATGCAAAGGTAAATTCTGAGTTAAATAATATTACCAACACCTCATTCTATGCTGGTGATATGAAAGATATTCTAAACGAAGATTTCATCAAAGGTAATGGCAAACCAGATACTATCATCCTTGATCCACCACGAGCAGGTATACACGAAAATGTTATAAATGCTATTAGATTCGCATCACCGCACAAAATTGTTTATGTAAGCTGCAATCCTGCTACACAAGCAAGAGACATTTCTATGTTATCAGATATGTATGATGTACTTGATATACAACCTGTTGATACGTTCCCACATACTCATCATGTTGAGAATATTGTTAGTTTGGTCAAGCGTGACTAGAGAGAGTACTTGTAGTACTTGGAGTGCCTAAAAGACTTGGAGTTGGGAGTTTGAAATTTTAATAGTTTTATAATCTCTTTTAATTAAGAAAAGGTTTAAATAATTATCAGCATCAGAATACTAAAATCCACACAAACTTAGTTTATTAATTGAAGTACTATTGTTACAACCAAAACTTATTACTATGATTTTATTATTTGCCGTCCTTTACACTTTTTTGCCAGTACACCACATTGACTCTGATAAGTCTATGAAAAGAGATAAATGCCCCGACCTGATTGTAAAAGAAATAAAATATCCCGACTGGATTGACGACAAGACAATTATCGAAGTTGAAATAAAAAATATAGGCAAAGCTCCTTCAGAACCATGCATAGCAATGATGTACGATCTTGATATATCAATTAAAGAGGCCAAAGATTTAGGTTTAGAGGATTATCTTATCGAACTTGTTGAAGAAAATGTATCTCGCGCTGATTATTATGCAAATAGCGAATATTACCAAGGCAATGAGTATTATGCTAAAAATGTAACAGAAAACGATTATGATATATATTTCGAAGTATTTAAAGAAATACCTGCCATAGAACCCGGAAAAATCATAACAATTACATTTGAAGTAGAGGACGAATGGCTTTTTAACACAAATTGTGAACTTTAAGTTATAATCGACCCCGATAATGCAATCGAAGAATGTGATAAAACAAATAATAAACTGCAGTTTTTTGCCTGGGGGTAGAAATATAACACGTATTATATTGCAAAACATAATTCCCAATATTAACAATATATGTTGTTATTTAGATATAGGTTATTATAAATAACATATAAATAACCAAAGTTTATATTATAATCATCCAATTCATATGGTTTTTTTTTATATTTGTTAAATACATAAACTAAAAACTATTATTGATGAAAAAAATTTTACTTTTTGCCTTATACATAGGCTTGGGATTATCGACAATTGCTCAATCAGTTACAATTGATGGGATTAAAGGAATTAGGTTTAAAGGTGTTGACCCAATTGTTTCTTCAGAAGATGAAACCATTAGTGGGTATTTTACTTACTATATGGTTGACAAAGGAGATAGTGGGATGAGAACCTTTGAATTTGCAATAATTGACAAAGAAGTTACTACTGTTAAAACTGCTGAATTGGAATTGCATAAACGTGCTACTATCAACAATACAGTTTTTAATGGAAAGTATTTTCTTATTTCATATGATTATATGAAGAACAAACAAAACGTTTTTAATGTCTTAGATTTAGATGGCAAAGTTGTTAAAACAATATCTACATCGAACGAGAAAAAAAGATTAACTGCCAGCACTGTTTATCCTGCTGCAAATGGAGAAGGATTTTATATAGTTCGTCCAATTGCTGAAAAAAGAAAAAATGGTTTTTCAATTGAAAAAGTTAATAACGAACTTGATGTTATGTGGCAAATTGAAGACGTTTTGGAAAAAGGTATTTCAAGAGTCTCTGATTTAATAAACACTGAAGACAGGTTTGTAATCTGGAAAGAACATGGTGTTGGTTTAAAAAAGCTAAAACCTCAAATTATATGTTATGATGCAAAAACAGGACAACAAATCTTTGTAAGAGATGGTTATGACGGAACAGGTACAATACTATACAATCAATTAAGAATTGATAATGATGGCGGAATTCTTGCAGGAGGAGCATATATTGATGGTGAAAAATATCGTTCTGCAAATAGTGCCGGAGTCTACATGCTAAAATTATCCCCTGATGGTCAAGAAATGTTATATACTAAAGTTAGTAATAAAGAAAATATTCAAAAAGTTCTGAAAGAAACCAGTAGAGGTTTTACCGTTGGAAGCAAAGATAAAATCTGGGTAAAAGATTTAATAGTTGATGAACATGGTAACATTGTTATTATATCTGAAATGTTCAGAAAAAACATCAATCCTAAACCTATGGCATATCAAACTCCAAGGGATTTAATCTCAGGGAAATTTGTTGGTGATATATCATATAGAGATAGTAACGGAAAAGCCCAAAAAGTAACTTTTGAAATTATGGATTATATAATTTTCAAATTTAATCAAAATGGAGAACTAGCTGAGATTAAACCAATTCTAAAAGAGAAATATAATAAGTTAACTGTTTATTATCCTTATGTTGGATTATGGGGTATGGATATGGCAAAAATTGTAGATGAATTTGGATGGTTTGATTATAATTTTTCAACAACTGGAGAAAATGGAGAAAGAATTATGGTCTGTTCAAATAATGCTGAAGCAAGGAAACCACAAGTTTTTACATATACTCTAGATGACTATTATGCTAAACAGAGCATAGATTTAAAACAAGAAAGTAAAATTGATCTTGATGAAGGTAAGGTTGGTTATTTTAGAACAATGAGAAATTCAGAAGGTAAAATTGCTGTCGCATATTTCCAAAGAAAACTAAAACGTGTTACAGTAAATATAGAAGAATTATACTAATAATGCTTATATTGCACTCTCTTTAATCTAAATAAAGAGAGTGCATCTCTAATTATAAAACTATGAAAAAAGGAATAATAATTTTACTATTAATATCTGTAAGTGTCTTTGCCCAAGCCTTGAAGCAAAATGTAAAAGTTACATTTAAACAAGAGGAAGTTTCTGTAATATTAGATGGCAAATATATAGGTGATAACCCCAAATCAATTAAAATCGATTTCGATTTAGCAAAAGATTTGGTTTTTTTCAAAAGAGGATACTATACTTATCGTATTGAAATTGAACCAAATACTATTTTTGATGAAATGACTGTTGACTTAATAAAAAAACCTAAATCTGCAGAATTAACAAACAAAACGCTTTTGCAACCTGACACCCTACTTGTCTCGAGTATTGTCACAAATATGAATGAAACTGATTTATGGGAAATTATTAACCAAAACTTTATCGAAAATAATTATTATATCGGAAGTAGTACATCTTTATTTCCGGAAGCAAAAAACGATATTTATGATTCGCGTTTTAAACTTGCAATAGAAATTGTAGACTCAAAACAATATCGCCATGTATATAAATCTCCTAAGTATTTAATGGCATATATTAAAATACGTTGGGCTCTGCTTGATAAAATAACAAATGAAGTTGTTTTTTACGAAGAAACTGAAGGAATTTTCTTTGTAAGGCTGAATAGGACTAAAGGCATTATTATTTCTGACAAAATGAAAATAGTAATGGAAAATGCAATTGAAGAGGCTCAATTTAAATTACTGACAAATAATGATTTTATAAAACTTGTTCAAGAAAAATGAAAGCTATGAAAAAGGTAATTATATTAGTATTATTAAGCATTTTCATGTGTATTTATGTTACAGCACAAGTACAGGTAAACGTTGTTGACGAAAATACAACAGAAGATCAAAATAATAATGATTTACATGGTGTAATGTCTATAAAACTAAATCCACTTCTTTTTATTAGAGGCGATATCCCATTATATTTTGAACTTAGCCTAACATCGCAAGTTGCTGTAGAAGTTGGTGCTGGACTAACAATAATAGATTATTTTAGCACTCAATCATTATTTTTAGATGGCGCATTCAATGAAGACATCAGTCCAAAAATTGGATATAGTGGGAGAATTGGTTTAAGATATTACGCAGCAAACTATGGCTATCAACCTGAAGGACTATACTTTGCACTTGATTATAGATTCCAAAGGTATAACTACACATTAAATAGTCTTGGTAGCATGTCAGACCTAAATGAAGATATATCAAACATTAATAATGATGGCAAACTAACGGTTGGCTATGTAAAATATTGGGGTGACAACTTCTTCTTTGAACCTTATGCAGGATTTGGGATACGGACCAGTACGATAGATTTTGCAACCCCTAATGCAACTTTTAATTCATATACAATAGAACAAAATAAATACTTACTACCTTTACTTTCTTTAGGGTTTAAAATTGGAATCTGGATTATTTAATAAACGTATTTCAAAAAATATTAAATAACCAAATTCTATTTCAAGCAATCTTTGTGAATTTAAGTCATAAAAAAATCCTCGCTAGTGCGAGGATTTTTTTATTCTGGCGGAGAAAGAGGGATTTCACCCCCACTCCTAATGCGTTTATAATCAAAGTCTTACAAAGTCTAAAATTGTTTGGACACTTTTTGGACACCTAAAATCATATCCTAAAAAATGTGCTCAATTACATCAAAAAACATCTTTGTATTGATCTTCTACAAAAGTACAAAACAAAGCATTAAAATGCAAATAAATTAAGGTTGTTTTTGTCAAAAAATGTAGTATTTAGAAGCTACTGTTTAAGTGTGTAAATTGTGATTACATTTTATCCTTAAATAGCTTCATTAAGTGACGTGTCTTTTTTAAGGTAAGCTCTTCATCGAATACAATTTTTTGATTTGGTGTTATAAGTCCGGAAATCATGTCTACAACAAAATCAGGAAGATTTGTAAAAAATGTTGTAATCTCAGAATGATTATCAGGATCATAGTTCTCATTTATTTCATAGAAACATTTCTCAAGAATTATTTTCATTTCTTCATCAGTTTTTGGAGATTTTGCCACATCATGGTAAAGTATATAATCGCTATAGCTATCAAGACAGAAGATAACCCAAATATCTCCATCAACTTTTGTCTCCATTAAGCTTACTAAAATATAAATATGCTCAAATGGTAAAACCGGCTCTTTCATAATGTTTATATTTTTTATTCAATCGCAAGATAATTAAAATGTAATTATCCGCAAATGAGTTGAATTACAATGAATTGAAAATAGATTACATCTATTGTTAATAAAAAAATCACCCCTGACTACCAATCATTTACAAAATCAAACACTTATTATCAACTACTTACAAGACCGGTCAATTTATTAACATTTGATGCAATATTTAGTATTCTGATGTAGTTTTGTATAAATGATTAAGTTAAAATGTGTTATGTTCTTGTTGATGACTGATTATGAATTTGGAAGCGTATAAGTGTATTGATGTCGATGTTTTTAAAGAAATCCTGGTAAATAAGTTTTTTCACGACCTAAATGACGATGATGAAAACTTTACTATTCTTGACTTAGTTAAGAAAGTCAATACTGTGGAGATTAAACTTCAAGTGATAGATCATGACATTAAAATGCTTAATTCTCAGATAAAATTCAGACAATATGGTTTTAGAGCAAAAGCAGATTTTAAACTTATACCTAAGAAAGATTTTTTCGAAAATGAAACAATTCTTTATTTAATACCTCAGAAAGTTTACGAGCTGGAAGATGTGATAAAAAAAATGCCTGTTCCATATTGTGAAAAAGGCAAAACGCTAAACTTACTTCTTGGTGATAGCTTCGAAAGACTAAAAGTAAAATCAAAAAACATTCTTCGAAATTCTGCTAATGATAATCAAATCACTCACTACGCAAAGAAAAACATACAAGTAGCATTAAGAAATTGCTATGATGCAAGACTTTTTCTAGTCAAAATACAAAAGACTAAAAATAGAAATGCCATTTATTTAGTTATAATGGCAAATATATTTATGATTAATGTACTGTCATACCTTCATAAAATGTTCAGTTCTTACTATAAAGATGATAATAATTTAAAGGATAAACAGAAATCTGCCTTATACGATATTATGGACTTCAGTTTAATAAGAGATCCTGAAGCTGAGTATAAACAAAAAGAAGAGACGAGAAAAGAAAATCAGGAAATAAAGCTTCCTAAGATTCAATTACATGTACAGACTAATCAATTCCTAACAGCTGTTTACGACTCATTAAATTTTGAAGTTGAAGAAAACATACGAGGCATTGAAATTGATCAAAAAGAGTTAGAAGATTTGATTAGTAGAATTGTTTATGATAAAAAAGGAAATCTCCTAAAAAAATCAACAATTAGTACTTGCCTAAAACCGAGTCGAGAAGACAAAAGAGTGAGCGGTTCCAAAAAAATTGACGTTTCTAAGTATTTTGACCCCAAAAACAGGTAAAAAAAGTCCCCGAAATTTTTAAAAAAGTCCCCCAAAATCTCGGGGACTTTTTGATTTTTGGCGGGGACTTTTTGTTTTTCTCGGGGACTTTTTTGCAACTAAAATCTTATCTCACTGAAATACTGAATATTAAGCTTTGAAAAAGTCCCCGGGCAGGTTCGGGGACTTTTTTTATGTCATTTTCACTTATTCAATTGATATAAAGTAATTTAGCACTTTTTTGAAAAAAACTTGCTTTTGGGGACCAATTGGACTTTTTTCATGTTATACTATTGTAAAAGGTTTTTGTTGCAACAAACCAATCAGCCCAAAAGGTATTGGCCATACCGGGGCAATTGTTAAATTTTAAAACCTTTTAATATGAACGTAATAACAATTGAATCAGAAGCTTTCAGACAGATAATTGAAAAGCTGCAGGGACTTGAAGACAAATTTATTAAAATGAAAATGGATGCTGAAAGTCCACTATCCGACCGCTGGCTCGACAATCAAGATGTAATGCTGCTCCTTAAAATTAGTAAAAGAACTCTACAGACTTATCGTGATGAAAGGAAAATACCTTTTTCTCAGGTTGGGAATAAGATCTATTACAAAGCATCAGATGTAGAGAGATTTCTAAAAAAGAATTACGTGAAAGTACAAAAATTTTAAGGAGGGCTAATGATGACAGAAGTAAGCATATTCGAGAATTTCAATAAAATTATAGCTAATAAAAATATTGAGACCATACTTGAAATGATAAGGCAGGGAAAGTTCAAACATCATGTTGAAAGCCTCAGACAATTGATAAAAGAAGATAAAAACAGTGAATATACGGCAAAGAAAAAGTCTTTGCCGGCTTTCACTCCTTCAGGAATGTTCAAAGACGGACGAAAGCAGAATCTTCTTCAGGAATACTCAAGGATTATTATTCTTGATATTGATAAAATTTAAAACATTGATGAAGTTCGTAAAAAAGCTCAATCATGCATTTATACTTTTGCATGTTTTGAAAGTCCCAGTGGAAAGGGAATAAAAATACTTGTACGAACCGACAACAGCGTTACCAAACATCGGGAAGCATTTTTAAGAACTCAGTCTTATTATGAAAAACTAACCGGTGTTAATATTGATCCATCTGGGAAAGATTTTACTAGGCTATGTTTTGTTTCCTATGATTCTGATTTATATTACAATTCAAACTCAGAGATTTTCAAGATAAATCCAGAAAAGATTATGAAAAACGATATTGAGAAGCTTATCGAACAAATTGACAATAAGCGAATCGATATCACCTCAAATTATGATGATTGGCTAAAAGTAGGATTTGCCTTGGAATCGGAGTTTGGAGAATCAGGCCGCAATTATTATCATGATATAAGCAAATATAATCAGGATTATTCAGCTGAGAATTGCAACGAGCAATATAATAAGTGTCTTAAAAACAACAATAGTGGGATTAGTATTAAAACTCTTTTTCATATTGCAAAACAGCATGGTATTGTAATTCGAAGCTTGAATAAAAGAATCAATAGTGACGAAGAAACAATACCTGCAAAAAAGTCTGATAATAAAACAATCACTGCAAACAAATTCATTATAACTGAAGAATATTTAAGCAAAAAATATGATTTAAAATATAATGTTGTCAGTAATCGGTTTGAATACAAGAAAAAGGATGAAACAGAATGGATGGAAATGAATGAAAACAATATGTTTGTCAAATTACAAAAGGACAATATAAATATTAGCCTAAATCATTTAATTGCTTTATTGAAGTCTGATTTTGTTGAAAAGTACCATGTATTTCGTGAATACTTTAAGAATCTGCCGGAATGGGATGGTACAACAGATTACATTCTAAAACTTTCTTCATATATTATTACTCATTACAAGGAAAGGTTTGAAAAACATTTTAAAAAATGGCTAGTAAGAGCTGTGAAAACAGCAATTGAAGATCATTACTTTAATAAACAGGCCTTTATTCTGGTAAGTACAAAACAAAATTCAGGAAAATCAACGTTTTGTCGTTTTTTATGTCCTCCGGAATTAAAAAATTATATTGCTGAAAATATGGCAACTGATAAAGACAGTTTGATTGCAATAACTGAAAACTTTTTAATCAATCTTGACGAACTGGCTCAAGCTGATAAATTAGAGATAAATGCATTCAAATCAATGTTTTCAAAAGACAAAGTTAAAGCCAGGTTAACTTATGATAAGCGCGCAACAGTACATGCAAGACGAGCAAGTTTTATTGTGTCAACAGACAGATGGGAATTTCTTACTGATGAAAATGGTTCTGTGCGTTGGTTGTGCTTTGAAATTGACAGTATAGATTGGAATTACAGCAAAGACATTGATATAAATGATGTTTGGGCCCAGGCATATCATTTACTCACAAAAGTTAAATTTGAATTTGAGCTTACACCCGATGAAATCAAAGAAAACGACTGGATCAACAAAAAGTACCAGGTCTCAACACCGGAACGAGATCTTTTAATGAAGTTCTTTGCTCCTGCAGATGAAGAAACAGGCGAATTTAAAACTGCAACAGATCTTCTTGAATATATTTCAGAAAGAACATCAATTAGTCTAAGTACAGTTAAGATTGGTAAGGAATTGAGGTTTTTGGGGTTTGAAAGAGTATCTAAGAGAATCGGCGATAATTTACCAGTATATGGATATTATGTAAAATCACTAACAGAATAAAGAGGTAATCTAATAAAATTGAGCCTGTTACATAAAGTTATTGTAGCAGGTTTTTTTATTTTAAATTATTAAAAAAAACAATTTTTTTACAAAAAATGCCAAAACAACTTACTACATCACTACAAACCTCTATAGGTATTGAAAACAAAGATTTTTTAAGTAGTAACTTATTATTCATTTTTTACTACAAATTACAACAAAAAAGAAAAAAATGAAAAATAGTAAGGTGAGTAAGCACATTTTTGAACCTACAACGCTTGTTACAACACTAACTATCAATAAGTTAAACTCTAAATAGTAAGTAGTAGGCGGAAAATCGAAAAAAAAGTTTTTATTACGATAAAAAACTCTTCTTTATTTTATTTAAAATTCAAGTAAGTAACAGAAATTCAATTTTTCAAAAAATTACATTTATTTCTAATAAAAAACGTTTAAAAAATTGTACTTTTGAATAGATAATTTTGAATACAAAAACAATGTTTGAACAAACTTTTAAAAATATTGATGATATCCTTCACAAGGATGCTGGTTGTGGAAGTGAGTTGGATTATGTTGAACAGACATCATGGATTCTGTTCTTAAAATATCTTGATGATCTTGAAAAGGATAAAGAAACTGCTGCACTGTTATCAGGGAAGTCTTATAACAGGATTATTGATGTTCAATACAGATGGAATACATGGGCTGCACCAAAGTTAGAAAATGATCGTATTGATCATAATGCTATAACGGGTGATGATCTTGTCGATTTTGTTAATGTAGAGCTTTTTCCTTACCTAAAAAAGTTTAAAGCAAATGCTGAAAGTGCTGACACCATCGAATATAAAATTGGTGAGATTTTCAGTGAATTAAAGAACAGGATACAAAGTGGATATAATTTGCGTGAGGTTGTTAACCTAATTGATGAACTTCGCTTTATAACTCATGCAGAAAAGCACGAAATGAGCCATTTATACGAAGGCAAAATAAAAAACATGGGAAATGCCGGTCGTAATGGTGGCGAATATTATACACCACGTCCTTTAATTAGAACAATTGTTAAAATTGTTAATCCTAAAATTGGAGATACAATTTATGATGGTGCTTCAGGATCTGCAGGATTTCTTGTCGAGGCTTTTAATTATCTTAATAAACCAAATCTATCGACCAAAGATATTGAGACTCTTCAAACAAGAACTTTCTATGGAAAAGAAAAGAAGTCGCTTGCTTATATCATTGGCATTATGAATATGATATTACATGGCGTTGAGGCTCCAAATATTATTCACACAAACACACTTGCTGAGAACCTAAGCGATATTCAGGAAAAAGACAGATATGGCGTTATACTTGCTAATCCTCCATTTGGAGGAAAAGAAAGAGCTGAAGTACAACAAAACTTCCCAATTAAAACCAGCGAAACAGCATCTTTATTCTTACAGCATTTTATAAATATACTAAAGGCAGGCGGAAAAGCAGGTGTTGTAATTAAAAATACATTTTTAAGTAATACTGATAATGCCACTGTAGCAATACGCAAAACCCTACTCGAAAACTGCAATCTGCATACTGTTTTAGACTTACCGGGAGGCACATTTACCGGAGCAGGTGTAAAAACAGTAGTTTTGTTTTTCGAGAAAGGAAAAGCCACAAAAAATGTTTTGTTTTATCAGCTAAATCTAGATAGAAATCTGGGTAAGACAAATCCATTAAATGAAAATGATTTAGCTGAATTTGTAGAATTACAAAAAACAAAAGCTGAAAGTGAAAACTCTTGGACGATAAATATAAAAGATATCGATCAAACAACTTTTGATTTATCTGTTAAGAATCCTAACACACCTGATGAAGCTCCTTTGCGTGAGCCGAAAACAATTATTGAGGAAATAAAAGCATTAGATGAAGAAAGTGCTGAAATTCTAAATAGCATTAGTGACTTAATATGAGTAAAAAACTAACGATATCAAACGAGCAAATTGAAAACAGAATTTTTACTATACGTGGAATTCAGGTAATGATTGATTTCCACCTTGCTTATTTATATCAAGTTGAAACGAAAAGGCTGAATGAACAGGTAAAGCGTAACAAACAACGTTTCCCGGAGCGGTATATGTTTCAATTAACAAAAGAAGAATGGCTGAGTTTGCAGTCGCAATTTGCGACCACAGATTCAAGTGAAGATTTGCAGTCGCAATTTGCGACCACAAAAAGAAGAACATTACCTTATGCTTTTACAGAACAAGGGGTGGCAATGTTGTCGGCAGTACTAAAAAGTGATACAGCAATTAATGCAAGTATCATGATAATTGATGCTTTTATTTCATTGCGAAAGTTAGTATTGAACAATGCTTCGATTTTTCAAAGGCTAGATAAAATTGAGCTAAAACAACTTGAAAACGATAAATATTTTGAACAGGTTTTTAAAGCTCTTGAAAGTAATAAGGAAATTCCTCCACAAGGCGTTTTCTTTGAGGGACAGGTTTTTGATGCTTACGAACTAAGTTCAAAAATAATTCGTTCGGCAAAGCAAAGCATTACTCTTATTGATAATTATATCGATGAAAATACAATTACTCAATTAGCAAAAAAAGCAAAAGGAATAAAAGTTCTTCTTTTAACAAAGAAGACAAGTAATCAGCTTGCGCTTGATGTTAAAAAAGCCAATGAACAATACGGAGATTTTGATATAAAACAATCCCCTGGTAGCCACGACAGATTCTTAATTATTGATGAAAAGGAAATCTATCATCTTGGAGCTTCGTTAAAAGACCTTGGAAAAAAACTTTTTGCATTTTCTCAAATGGATACAAGCTGGGTGGAACGCATAATTAACGAAATACAAGGATTAGAATGAGAGAGGATTGGGAAATAAAGAAGTTGATAGATGTTTGTGATGTATTTACAGATGGAAACTGGATTGAAAGTAAGGATCAATCAAGTTATGGTATCAGATTAGTACAAACTGGAAACATTGGTTTTGGATTTTATAAAGACAAGGATGAAAAAGCAAGATATATATCTGAAGAAACATTCATTAAACTTAAATGTACTGAAATCCTACCAGGTGACGTATTAGTTTCTCGTTTACCTGATCCTGTAGGTAAATCATGCATAATTCCTGATATCAATTCGAAAATGATAACAGGTGTAGACTGTACAATAATAAGAACTAAAGAATTTCTAGATCCTACTTTTTTATGCTACTATCAGATGTCAAATAATTATCTGAAAGATGTACAATTAAGAGTTACTGGAACAACAAGAAGTAGAATTAGCCGAAAAAATCTTGGTTTAATTGAAATCCCCATTCCACCACTTCCCGAGCAACACCGCATAGTTTCCATTCTCGACCGTAGTTTTGCAGCAATAGACAAGGCAAAAGCAAATACAGAACAAAATTTAAAAAATGCTAAGGAGCTGTTTGAGAGTTATTTGCAAGATTTATTTCATAACGGACATAGTTGGAAGAATACAACTTTAGGCAATGTGTGTTCTTTAATTACAGATGGGAAACACGGCAATTGTCAAAATGAAGAAAAATCAGGATTTTATTTTTTGAGTGCTAAAGATGTTCGTAACGATACTTTGTTGTTTGAAAATGGGCGTCAAATAACAGAAAAAGATTTTTATGAAACACATCAACGAACTGATTTAAAACAAGGTGATATTTGTATAATAAATACTGGTGCAACTATTGGTCGTATGGCTTTTGCCCCCAATGACCCACGTACATACAAAACAACATTTCAAAAGAGTGTAGCTGTGATTAAAACGCTACCAGAATTTATTGATAACAAATTTTGTGCTTACCTGCTAAAAGCAGATTTAAAAACATTAGTAAAGATTTCTGCAGGCACAGCAGTTCCAAATCTTTTACTTGGTGATATAAAAAGACATCAAATTAAGGTTCCATCAACGATAAAAGAACAAAAGCAAATAGTTCAAAAGCTTGACGAACTTTCAGAAAAAACAAAGAAACTGGAACAGGTTTATCAGCAAAAAATCACTAATTTAGACGAGTTAAAAAAGAGTATTTTACAAAAAGCGTTTAGGGGAGAATTATAGTTATGAGTAGAGTAAAATCAACAAATAAAATTATCTCAGAATTATTTATTTTAAGAAAAATTTGCATTTATATCAAAAATGATATTATCTTTGCAAGTAATAAGACTCACCACGCTTCCCATTTGAACAGCGCACCCGGGTGGGTTTTCGATTTATATGGAGGGCATGTTTTATGAAATACAGCAAATCTCCGCTTTCTATAACCGATCAAATCGATAAACTAAAATCCAGAGGCTTAAGATTTGAAGATGAGTCTAAAGCAGCTCATTACCTATCAAACATAATTTATTACAGACTTAGGGCATACACCTATTCTTTTCATGATAATAGCGATCCAAATCACAAGTTTATTAAAGATATGTCTTTTGAAGATATTATCAATCTGTACATTTTTGATAGAAGATTAAGAATTCTTGTTTTTAATGCTATTGAAAAAATTGAAATTGCACTAAGAACAAAAATCGTTTATGAATTTTCACTCGCAAATGGAAGTCATTGGCACGAAGACTCTCAAATGTACAGTAATAATCATTTTTTTAATAAAAATATTAATTCTCTTTACGAAGAAGTTGACCGTTCATCAGAAAAGTTTATTGAACATTATAAAAACAAATATGCGACACCTGTATATCCTCCTGCCTGGATGAGTCTGGAAGTTATTTCAATGGGACTATTAAGTAAGATGTATGGAAATCTTAAAAATGGAAAAGAAAAGAAAAAAGTTGCCAAAGAATTTGGTTTGCCAAATCCTATTATATTAGAAAGTTGGATGCATGCTTTTGCCGGATTAAGAAATATCTGTGCACATAATAGTCGTTTATGGAATCGTAGATTTACAATTGTTCCTAAAATCCCATACAATACGGCTTATAAATTTATTGATAATATTAAAATATACGATAATAAGCTTTATGCTCAACTTTGTTGCATAAACTATATTACAAGAATAATAAGTCCACAAAGTAGTTTTGTGTATGAGTTAAAACAATTACTAAAAGATTGTGATTTAGTTAATTGTAAAGAAATGGGATTCCCGGATAATTGGGAAAAAGAAGAAATTTGGAATTCTTAATTTTAAAACATGAACGAAGCCGAAACCAGAGCCGAACTAATTGATACTAAACTTAAAGCCAGTGGCTGGGGAGTAATTGAGGATTCAAAAGTACTTCGAGAACGAAATGTCTGTAAAATTACAGATGGCAGAATACAAGTCGGTGGAGGTCGCAAAAAACCTCTGATTGCAGATTATATCCTTGTTTACAAAGGCGTAAAACTTGCCGTTATTGAGGCAAAGAGCAACGAGTTAGCTGTAGGCGAAGGTGTTGCTCAGGCAAAACTATACGCTCAAAAACTTAATCTTGATTATACTTTCTCTACAAACGGTAAAGAGATTTATCAAATATGCTTGAAAACCGGTGAAGAAAAACTTATTTTCAATTTTCCTACACCGGAAAAGCTTTGGGAACTTACATACAGCGATCAAAACGATTGGCGGGATAAGTTCAATAAAATACCTTTTGAAGATAAATCAGGAACCTGGCAGTTAAGATATTATCAGGAGATAGCTGTTAGAAATACTTTAGAGGCAATTGCTCAAAACAAAACTCGAATTCTTCTAACACTTGCAACAGGCACAGGAAAAACAGCAATAGCTTTCCAAATTGCCTGGAAATTATTTCAAACTCGTTGGACATTAGAAAGAGATGCGAAACGAAGACCAAGGATATTGTTTTTAGCAGATAGAAACATTCTGGCTGACCAGGCTTTTAATTCATTTTCTGCATTTCCGGAAGATGCAATGGTTCGCATAAAACCAAAAGACATAAGACAAAAAGGAAGAGTTCCCACAAATGGCAGCATCTTCTTTACCATTTTTCAATCATTCATGACTTCTGCAATCGATACTTTAGAGTCCGATAATGATAATGAAAGTATGCCAATGGCTGCTGAGAATCAACACCCATATAATTCAGCAAATTTTAATTTTGGGCAATACCCACAAGATTTCTTTGATCTTATTATTATTGATGAATGTCACAGAGGTGGTGCAAATGATGAAAGTAACTGGAGAGGGATTCTTGATTATTTCTCTCCTGCTGTTCAACTAGGTTTAACAGCCACACCAAAAAGAAAAGACAATGTTGATACATATCGATACTTTGGAGAACCGGTATATATCTATTCATTAAAAGATGGTATTAACGATGGCTTCCTTACTCCCTTCAAAGTCAAAAGAATAAAAACAACATTAGATGATTATGTTTATACGGATGATGACGATATACTTGAAGGAGAAATTAAGGAAGGCAAACTGTATAAAGAATCAGATTTTAACAGAATCATTGAAATTAAAGAACGAGAAGCAAAAAGAGTACAGATTTTCATGGACGAAATCAATCAAAACGAAAAAGCGATTGTATTTTGTGCAACTCAGGATCATGCGGCTGCAGTTCGTGATTTAATAAATCAATACAAAAACAGTAGCGATCCAAATTATTGTGTTCGTGTAACTGCAAATGACGGAGAAATTGGCGAACAGTTCTTAAGAGAATTTCAGGATAATGAGAAAACAATTCCTACAATTCTTACTACTTCACAAAAGCTTTCTACTGGAGTAGATGCCAGAAACATTCGAAATATTATTCTGATGCGTCCGGTTAATCAAATAATTGAGTTTAAGCAAATTGTAGGACGTGGGACAAGATTGTTCGAAGGTAAGGAATATTTTACCATATATGATTTTGTAGATGCATATCTAAGATTTTTAGATCCTGAGTGGGACGGTGAACCACAACCTGAAGAACCATGTTCTGTTTGTGGCGAAATTCCTTGTATTTGCGAAAAAGTTCCTCCAAAACCATGTCCGATATGTGGTCAACTACCATGTGTATGCGAAAAAGAACCACCGGAACCTTGTCATATTTGCGGTCAGAGGCCATGCATTTGTCCAAAAAAAGTAAAAGTCAAATTAAAAGATGGCAAGGAAAGAGAAATACAACATATGATTTCTACTTCTTTCTGGAATGCAGATGGAAAGCCTATATCAGCACAAGAGTTTCTTGAAAATCTATTTGGCGAACTTCCAAATTTATTTAAGGATGAAGCTGAATTACGAAAAATATGGAGCAAACCCGATACACGTAAAACTTTATTACAAAAGCTCGATGATGTTGGATTTGGACAAGATGAGTTGCAATCCTTACAAAAACTAATAAATGCAGAAAAGAGCGACTTATTCGATGTCCTGGAATATGTATTTAATAGCGATTTTAAGCCAATTACAAGAGAAGAAAGAGCCACAAGAGCAAAAGCTTCAATATTCGCATTATTAAACGATAAACAACAGGAATTTATCGAATTTGTACTCACCAAATATATTGAGGCAGGAATTAGTGAACTAGATCAGGAAAAACTAACAATTCTATTACAGACAAAATATCAATCACTGGAAGATGCTCTTGGAGTTTTAGGCGATGTCCAGGACATTAGCAAATTGTTTATAGAGTTCCAAAAGCACTTGTATGATGAGAGAGTGGCGTAGAAAATATCAGTTTATAATATTGCAATTATGACAGAACAGCAAGAGATAATTCAACTTCTTTTTTCACTAGAGATATATTTTATGAGTTTAAACTGAAGATTATTGAGAAGTATTTGTATTAACTATAATATGAAAATAAAATAAGTAGAAAAGGAATATAAAACTGTATTATATGGCAATAAAATCAATTAAAGCAACAGACCGTGAATTAGAAGAATGGTTTAGGAAGATTAAAACAGGTGAAATAAAGTTACCAAGATTTCAAAGGTATGAGGCTTGGGATAGAAAACGAATTTCTAGTATATTATCAGTTGCTGTTAACAACCTTCCATTAGGAATTACTCTAGTACTAAATGTTGGTGAAGAAGTGAAGTTTGTTGATCGTTATCTTGAGTCAGCACCAGAAACTAATGGTCGTGTAACAGAACATTTGCTAGATGGCCAGCAAAGACTAACTGCTTTCTGGAGAATGATGCATAACAATTATGAATGGGAAACTTATTTTGTTTATGTTCCTGAATTTGACAATGTCGATGATTCATTACATTTTGATGAGATAACTGGTTATTGCCAAACTAGATGGCCAAATAAAGATAGAAAGTTTCCTTTATGGGCTGATAAACCTAATGAGTGTTTTAATAGAGGATTATTACCAAGCAACTTATTAAAACCTGGAGACATACAAGTTGAAATTGATGATTGGATTGATGCTGCATTACAATCAGAAAAAATTGATGAAAATGATGTTGATTATGCTAAAAGTCTAAAGGAATATTTTAGTAATAAGGAGAAATTAAAAGCAAAAATTGTAGAATTGAGAGAAATTATATCGCATTATAATTTACCATTCCTAGCATTACCTGAAACAACACCTAAAGAAACTGCTTTAAATGTTTTCATCAATATGAATACCAATAGTAAACCATTATCATTATATGATATTATTGTTGCTGAAGTTGAAGGTAAAAAAGGTGAATCTTTACATGACCTTGAAAATGACATTGATGTTATTTATCCAAAAATTAAAAACTACTTTGAATTATCTGGACTAATTTTAATGACATCAGCATTATTGCAAGATAAAATTCCAAATCAGAAAGGTATGCTTGAAATGGACAAGTCTGTGATGATTGAAAAATGGGATAAATTAGTATACGGTCTAAAAGAAATGGCAATTTTTATGGAATCTCAAGGTATATATGATAAACAGAGGTTACCAACTAATGCAGTTTTAGCTGTCATTGCATCATTATATACTCATATTCCTGAATCAGGAGATAAAAGAGGAGCATTAGAATTGATATTAAAAAAATATATTTGGAGAGCATTTTTTACTGAAAGATATGAGAATTCAACTGCTTCGAGAGCTTTTGGAGATTATAAAATAATTAAGAATATTTTTAATAATGTAAATAAAGAAAATGGAAACAAATACAAATTAGAGGATGTTCCTGTTTTCTCAAATGAATATAAAATTGTAGATAAAGAAGAGTTAAAAATAGTAAAATGGCCAAAAGGCGAAAACGTTCTTGGAAGAGCAATTTTAGCTATAACTAACTATTTGGGAGCTTATGATTTTGCTGATGGTCAAAGAGTCTCTAGAGAACATCTGCAAAAAAGGGAGTATCATCATATTTACCCAGATGCTTTACTAAAAGAAGCTGAAATTGATAGCTTTCTTGCTTTGAATTGTTCTCTTATAACCAATACGACAAATAGATCTATCGGTCGCAAAGATCCTCTTACTTATCTTGAAGAAAGATATAATTGGACAAGTAAAGATGTTGTTAATCATAGACTAAAGAGTCATGTAATTCAAATAGATGAGTTAGCTAATGGTGGTTATGAAGGACTTACTGAAGACGAAAAGAACGAAAAAATCAAGAATGATTTTGAGAAATTCATTGATAAAAGAGCTTCATTAATATCTAAAGCAATATAAACTCTTTGCGAAGGAAAACAATTGGAATTAAGTGATATCTATTGAACTAATTACTCAATCATATGAAACAATACAGTAGAACGGACAATACAAAAACAGACTTAATTGTTGAAATCGCAAAATCACGTTTTGCTAAAATTGATTCACAAATTGTTCATTTCGTTAAGGATGATGAAACAAATCTTTTTTTAAATGATTTGCAGAATTATCCACATTCTTTTGTATTGTCTTGTTTGATGGATAGGCAGATAAAGGCAGAAATTGCTTGGTTAATTCCTTCTAAAATAAAATCGATTCTAGGAACTTTTAAAATTGAGGATCTTGCAAAAGTAAAGGCAAACGAATATCAAAAAATTTTCTCAGAAAAAAAACTTCATAGGTTTAATGATATAATGGCAGATGTATTTTACTGTGGCATTCAAGATATTTACAATAAATATAGTGGTAATGCTGCTAAAATATGGGAGAATAAACCATCAAGTTCAACAGTCGTTTATCGTTTTCTTGAATTTAAGGGTAGCGGCGTTAAAATCGCAACAATGGCAGCAAACATTTTGGCTCGACAGTTTAGAATTGAATTTTCTGATTATTATTCAATCGATATTTCGCCTGATGTTCACATAAGAAGAGTTATGAAAAGAATGGGATTTGTGCCAGATGCTGCTAGTAATGAAATGATTATTTATAAAGCCAGAGAACTATATCCTGAATTCCCAGGTATTATTGATTTTTCTTGTTGGGAGATTGGTCGAGAATGGTGTCATCCAAGGAATCCAGAATGTGATAAGTGTTTGGTTAAAAGTGAATGTAAAAAAATAATATAACCTTCACCACCTCACCCCCTCCAAATATACTTCACCAATACCATACAGCCCAAAAATTTCACGTTTTAGGCGAACAAGGTTTATCACATCCTCCATATTGTATTTGAGGACATGTTGTTTTTTGTAGGGATTGTTCCAGTCTTCGGAGAGTTTGAAGATATTGGATTTGTATTGGCGTTGTGAGCGTTTGATTTCAAACATTTCTTCGAAATATGCGAGTTTATAGGAGTCCATTCCGGGCATAATATCCCGAAATACTTTTAGGAGGTTAACACATTTGAAGTTGTTGCGAATATCGAGGCCTGTGGATTTCTCAAGCATCTCAATATCCGGGCCATAAAAGTAAATATACCCGTCAACCGGTTGAAGCATTCGAATAATATTATCAATATTTAGGCTTTCATCGTAAAGTTGTCCGTGGTTTGTAATTGAGTATGCGTAACCGACTAAAAACAGCTCTTGGTTAAAAAACCATTCGAGATCAATATATAAATCTGTCATCTTTTTTAGGGTAAAGTTAAGTCTGAAAGCTCCAGATTCTACCTTACTTGTCCCGATTGCATTACTTGCTATCCCTTTGCATTTTGATATAATTTGCTTACACTTTATATTTGTTAGTATGGAAACCAAACCAACATACACCCTCCAGGAACTAGCTGATTATTACGAAACTACACCCCGCACAATTTACAACTGGCTTAAACCAATCCGCAAACAACTCCTCGAAATGTGCCCAGGTAAAAAAAGACTAAGAGTGCTGTTGCCAAAACAAGTGAAACTTATAAAAGAATTCTTATGTTAAAAATTTAATAGTTTTATGCCGACCTATAAGCAACATTGTTTCATTTTTTTCATTTGAAACAATAATTTGCTTAAGAGTCGGTATGGAGATGATTAGGGCGTTTTTGTGTTGAGATAGTTAATAAAGAATATACTCTTTTTTTTAAATTCATGTTATGTTTTAATATAGCTTTTGTATATTTACAATTAATTGATTTACATTTATTAAGTGATTAAAACAAATCATAATTAATTGTAAATCGAAGTATAAACTTCTCAATAAAATTTATTACATATGTCAAAAAAAAAAACTACTAATTGATTTAATCAATGCATTAGAAAAGAAAGAGTTTGATAAAGTTGTGAAAATATATTTGAAAGAGATATTAAATTTCACAAGTGTAATTAATACAGATGGCAAAGATGACAGTGGTTTGGATATAAAAGTTTTTGATTTTAATGGCTTGAAAATTCAATTCCAGCTAACAACACAAAGATCTTCAACTAATCAAGAAAAAAAACAATTTGATAAAAAAATCAAGGAAGATTTAGAAAAAGCTAAGAATAATAAAGAAGAGTATGGGTACGAAAATAAACTTATGTTTTTTTATTCAAAGTGCTTGACTAACAAAGTAATAATAAAATATGAAAGATTAGCATTTAATGAATACGGGATAAATTTGGAACTAATTGATGCTAATAGAATAGCTGAAGAATCTGAGGACTATGTAGAGATTCAAAGAGCAATCTATAAATTTAATGATATAAGTCAAATAGTAACTCCATTTAATGATAATGATAAAAATCTTATCATGGATTTAATAGGATTTGGGAAATCATCTGATATTCGAAAACAAATTGTTGAAGCATTTGTTTTACAACTTCTCTTTGAAAAAGAGAAAATGGAAAAAGAGTCAATTATTGAATCATGTGCTGAAAAGTTCAATGCAAAAGATAATTTAGTATTCTATGAGAAACTAATAGCACAGCTAACAACTCAACACAAAATAATAAAAAGTAAAGATAAACACAATTATATACTTCATCCAGATGAAGAAATAAAAATTAGAAATCTATTCAAAAAATATGATCTGGAAGAAGAAATACTTTTAAGTGAAATATCGAACATTCTTGATACATATGGATTAAAGCATGAAGTTGCTGAATTTGTATTACAATTAAAGAAAATATATACAGAAAATTTTAATTCAAATGTAATTACATAATTATTAACATCAGAAACATCAGATTTAGCAAGCATTTCAAGAGAATTTAAAACTTTTATTGAAAGTAAAGTTGAAGATGAGTTATTAGCTAAAAAATTAGCAGTAGAATTACTAAAGTTTTGTCAAGAAAATAAATTTATTCAAAAATTTTGTGCTAGTAAGGTTTTTGGTGAAACGACAAATTATGAAAGTATAGAAAGGTATGTCAATACAAAGAAGAAGATTTTTTTAGATACTCAAATAGCATTATATATTTTATGCTATTTTTATAAGCCAAAATGTGAAAACAAACAGTATTATTTTCAAATAGCAAAGAGTTTAATAGAATATTTAAAAGCTAATGATATTAATTTAAATATCGTTGAAAACTATGTTTGGGAAATTGGAAATCATATTGAAGATGCAATCTCTTTGATTCCATTTACTAATTTACCATCATTTCAAAAACTTGGATTATCTAGAAATGTTTTCTACAATTTTTATTTGTTTCTTAATGAAAATTGCATTATAGAAAACAAAACATTTACAGATTTTTTAAAAGATTTTGGCTTTGAAAAGAATAGTAATAGAAAATCGATCCTTTCAAAAGTTGAATATTATCTTAATAATGTTGGAATTGATAAACATATCATTAAGAAAAGATATGATTTAAATAAGACACAGGAATTATTTCAAAAGGAACTTATTGCGAGTAATCGTTTCAAAACAAAATTTAGCCTTAATAATGATGCTATTATGACAGAATTTCTATCTGATAACGATGTTGAAACTCATCCATTACAACCTATTTTTATAAGTTGGGATAAAACATTTTTTAAAGTTAGAAGTAAATATTTTCAGGATTACCCAAATTGTCAAAGGTGGTTTCTTTTTACTCCAAGCAAATTGATTGATCATTATGCAATGTTGGATTTTTCAATAGATTCTGAAACTGTAACTAGAGAATTATTAGCATTAGTTTCAGATGAAATTATTGGAAATACACATAGTTTAATAGACTCTATTACATGGATTTTGAATCCAAATGATGAAATAGGTTTGGAATATACCAATAGACTTGCTGAGATAAGAGATAATGAAATACACCAAATAAAGAAAAATCAGATTATTTTACCTGATGAAACTGAAGGAGAAGCTGTTATTGATGATGTATTTTATAAATTAACATCACATTATAGTGAAGAAGAAAATGATATTGAAACGTTTAAATCAATTTTTACTAAACAAGAATTATTTGAGACAGTAATTGATATTTTACTTCGCGAAGTTGAAAACTTTTATATAAATAAAAATGTTAGTGATGAACTTTTTACTGATTTTGATAAGTTAATATATGAAGTAAAAGAAGAAAAAGAACAGCGTATTAAAAAAGGTATTGAATAGCTATTGTGTAATAAGTAAAAAAATGTAATCAAAGAGAATAAATTATTTGTAATATAAATCATAGAATATTTTGCATTAAAGCATAACACCTTTACCAGAAATCACCAACCATTAAGCACCGTTAGCGCTCGATAACGGAAAACGCAGTTTTTGCATGTTATATAATTGCAGTATAAACATACTGCGAATATGCCAAAGCTTAAAAATATTCTGATAATTGTTGCGGTAATTCTGAGTTTCGGAATTGCATATAAGCTTTATAAAAGGCTTAAAGACACCGAAAAGCTCAAGCTTGGTGCTACATCATTAAAAGCTGCAAAAAAACTCGAAAGCTTTAGCGATCTCAAAGATATCTTTATCAATGGTTTTGCCATGAAAGGATATATAGAGGTTCGCAATTTCTCAGATAAAGACTACACAATAGACCAGCTTAGCCTGGACTGCTATTCACCCAAATCAAATAAGCTTGTTGCTGAACAAACAAACATTTTGCCTAAAAGTGTAGTTCTAAAAAGCCGCCAAACAACAAATATTCCTCTTGAATATAATGTAGATCTAATAAACTCACTCTCCCTGTTTAAAGAATCAGACCTTATTCCTGCAGATACAACAGTCTGGCAGATTGTAACAGAACCTTCAAAATACTGTGGACAAATTAACCTGAGAAATCTGAAAGTTAAGCTTATCGGCTTTATACAGGCAGAGGGAATCACACTAAGTGTTAACGAAGATTATTTACTGCTATGAAAAACTATGCTGTCTCCGGAAGATCTACAACTTTAAAGAATTATGCTGATGTGCATGATACCATAGAAGCTGTTCACCGAATTGTCAGGGAAAATTACCCTGCTGTTCGAGATTTGGCATTCAGCCTTCAGGGTAATAATTGCCGACAGACCTATGAAAACATCTGGAACTTTGTACGTCAAAATATCAGATACCAAAATGATGAGCCCGGAAAAGAACAGCTTCGTCGTCCTCAAAGAACATTACACGACAGAACAGGTGACTGCGATGATATGAGCATTCTTATCTCAAGTATTCTTATGAATCTTAACTTACCTCACGAACTGATTATTGCAGCATATAAAAAGGAAAGCCAATGGCAGCACATTTACCCTGTGGCTTATGCAAGTGACGGAACAAGATATGTTATCGATTGCGTTCCTGAGATCCCACATTTCAATTATGAAGCACAACCAATTAAAAATAAAATAGTAATAGACATGCGACTCGAAGAATTAGGTACGGTTTCCACTGATATGATCAGTGAGCTCACAGAAGATTTCGACATAAATAATTTGTCAGGAACATACAGTGAGAATGATTCTCTTGAAACAATTCAAGGGATTCTTGGCAATATTGCCATAGTTGACGAATACGATGAATACGATACAGTAATAAGCTGTTCGGAACTTAAACGAAATATTATCCTCAAACAACTTGTTGATGCAAGAAACTCTCTGCAAAGCGAGATCAACAACCCAACAGACCTCTCCCACTTAAACGACAATAAAGTCGATTTGCAACTGACAAACAACATTATTGCAAGCTTTGATGATGAAGATTCATGTATCGAGGCAGTTGATGAAGCAATCAACAGAAATACTCTGTTCAAGAACTTCTACAAGGCAATTAAATATGGTCTTGATGATGCTATCAACGGACTCGCGGGAGATGCTGATGATGATATGTATTATCTTAAGCTGATGGAAGAAAACGGAATGCTCGAAGAGCTGATTTCCGACAAGTACAGTGAAGATGATCTTGAAGGTCTTGCAGCAATAAAACTGTTTAAAAGAAAAAATAGAAAACCAAAATCAGGAGGACTACTTAAAAAGATTGGGAATAAAGTCAAGAAAGGAGTTCAGAAGTTTAAAGAAAAACATCCCAAAATTGCAAAAGTCGGACATGCACTTAACAAGTACAATCCTGCAACATTTACTCTCAGGAAGTCAATGGAAGCCTTTCTAAGGGCTAATACATTCCGTATGGCCGAGAAGCTTGCTATTGGATATGCAAACGAATCTGAAGCTAAAAAGCTTGGATACAGCAATGCTGAATGGAAACAATTTGTTGCTGCAAAAGATAAAGCTGAACAAAAATGGCATTCTCTGGGTGGTAACAAAGCATATTTCAAAAAAATGGTTATGAATGGCCGTGGAGCAAAGAAAGCCGGACTAAAAGGTCAGCTTGGAATTGCTCCTACTGTTATTGCTGCTGTTACAAAAGTTTTTGGTGGGATAATAGCGATAGTGAAGAATCTAAAACTTCGCAGAAAAGACGGAAGCATTGTCGATGAATCCAAAGAAACTGAGACTGCAAATAAAACATTAAATACTAAAACTAAGAGTATGGAAACAAATCTTGAAACTGAAACAACTACCGATACTGTAGATACAGAAAATCCAAATCTAAAAGTTGATGAGAAAAGCGGTGTAAGCGTTGAAACTGTTACTGACGAGAACGGTACAGAAACAAAAGTTTATCGTGATAAGGATGGAAATGAGATCAGCAAATTCAAATACTTTCTGACAAAGAATAAAACAATGCTGATTATTGTGGCAATTGTTTTAACTGTTGGAATTGCAGCTCTAATCATCTGGAAAATAGGTCAAAATTCATTGCATGGTCTTGGACAGGTGGGACTATCCAGAAAACAGGAAAACTACATTCGTCGTCAGGGATTAAACAACCGGGCTTATGCTTCATTAGTTCGTGAAGAAATCAAAAAGGATAAAAAGCCTTACAACACAACAAACCGAAAATCATACTATAAAAAAGTATTTCGCGATGCATTTAGCAGACCATTGAGTACAAAACAGGTTAATGCAGCCCAAAACTACAATAAGATGTACAGTGAAGTCCGAAAACTTGCAAAAGCAAATGGTGGTGGATCTGATGCCTGGAAAGCTGCATGGGCAACAGTAAAAAAAAAAGCGTAGCTAAACCTGCAAATACTGTAAGCGGAATGAAAAGAAAAACAAAACAGGCAAAGCCAAAGAAGTACAAAACACTGTCAGGCAGTAAAAAAAACGGTGAAGCATCAGCAAGGTTTAAGATGATCACCGAGAGAGCTCAAAAAATCAGAAAAGCTCATCCGAAAATGAAATGGAAAAACTGCATCAAACAGGCTTCAAGTGAGCTTTACAGATAAAGTGACTTACTAATGTTAAATTAAATAATTACAGAAATGAGCGAAATGACAAACGAGGAAATCATCCTCAGCGGATTAAACGGCAGCATCGAAGCAGGTGCAGAAAGCAGAAAAAAAGCAGCACAGTTTTCAAAACTTGGTGCAAGCATGTTCAGAAAACAAATGATCGAAAGGATTCCTAATCTTCCGGCAAGCATGCAAAAAATGCTTAAAGAAGATCGTGCGCAAATCTCCGACAAGGAATATTTTGTGATACGTGAACTAGCCGGTACAAGTACTGATGTGATTAAGAAAAACGAAAAAAGCGAAGCAGGTCTTATAAATATTGATGATGCAGAGCTTGGTGAAAACCAGTATTTTCTTTTGTCAGCCATCAGTCTTCAGTATCGCAGCGGTTCAACAGGACGTTTCGATGAGCTTTTCCCAGACTTTCTTGCAAATGCAGTTTTTACTTTCAAAATCGCAACTCGCGAAATAATGAGTAAAAATCCTGTTGACATGTTTCAATCACCGGTATATGGTTACAATACCAACAGAGATTTTGGAATTATCGTCCTTAACAATCCTAAACTGATCATCCCAAAGAAAACCATTGCTTTCGATATTGAGGATGCTCCTGCAGGAATGAGCGGACAGATAAAACTGAAACTCATCGGAACTGAGGTAAAAAGCTATTAGCGAATGAGGTGCCGGGAAACCGGTCCTCTTTGTTTCATAAAATTAAAAAACAGGACAAATGGAACTAAGTCAGATAAAAGTAATGTCAAAAGAGCAAAGAATGGAATTGGCAAAATACATTCGTACCGATCCCGAGCTCCAGAATGTAATAAGCGGAATAGGTGGCTTGTGTGAAAGTGCATCTCATGGCCGACTTATCGGAACAATAACCGAAAATGGAAAACCACTTTCAAGAGTTGAAATTGCATATAGCGTTGGTGGTAAAACAGATGTAAAAGTACATACGAATCAATTTGGTTATTATCAAATCGATTTAAGCGAGGGCAATTACACTGTAACGATTCTATATGGTGAGACACCTGTTTCACAGGAAGTCGAAATTTTAAATGGTAAAACATCTGTTTTTGATCAGGATTTTGGTGAGGGAAAGGAAGATGAAGGTAGTGATTCAAGTGATAAAACAGATACCGGAGATAGCACAGGTGATGATACCGGTGACGGAACCGGAGACGATACAGGAGTATAATCAATATGAACTGGCTAAAAAGATATCTTGAAGAGAGAAAGGGTGTTGACTCTTTGATTCGTTTACAATCATTGGCAACACTCATTTTCGCCTTTGTAATTATCACCTGGCAGATGATTGAAGGGAATATTTATTTCGAACTCGATGCTCTGCTAATCACAGCCAGTTTTGCTCCTAAAGCATTACAAAAGTTCGCTGAAGCAACACTTTATAAAAACAACACTAAAAAGGAAGAAAACAATGGGCAATGAAAAAATATTCGGAATAATAATAAGTGTACTACTCTCATTGAACGGTGTAACACTTTCGTTTTTTGTTGCAAACGTGAGAGACCTGAAGAAAATAATACAGGATCTTGCACTGGCAATAAAAGGCAGTCAGAAAGATATTGAGTTTCTGAGTAAATCCATTGAACTTCATGAGAAAATACTCGAAAAGCATCGTGAGGAAATTGAGGAAATTAAAATTAACGCAGAACGAAACAAAGGAGATAAAAAGCAATGACAGAATTAAGCAAAACCGATTTTATCATTCAGTGTATCGAAACGGACATCTTGTCTGATCAGATGCATGAGCTAAGGGACGAACTTGATAAAGATTACAAATATGTAGTCGGAATAGCCATTTCAGACAAAAATGCCAGTGCACTTTCTGTTTTGGAACAGGTAAAGATTAAAGGTATGGATGTTCTTCCCGAAAAGTTTGAAGCTGCTCATTTAATGAGTTCATCGGGAGTAGCTCCTAACAAAAGATTTTTCTCCTGGTTTCGTCCTGTTCCGGTTTCCGGAGATGAAATGTTTATTCGTTTTCGTGATCCTGACTGGTCCAGGGTTTACAAACTGCAAATTCAGGTTTTATTAACTAATAATCCGGGAGAAATCGTAAATGTACTCTTTGCATAAAATATATCAGGGACAATTACAAAATCAGGGGTCTGAGTCTTTCAGATTAACTATTAAGGATTATAAAAAGGTTAAAGCTGCATTTTGTTCAGATGGCATTGATCTTTCATTGGTTTTCGATAATGAAAAGAGTGTCATGCTTCATGGATTTGAGTTTAACAAAAACAAAGATTGTCCTCAAAATAAAAGAGTAATAGAATTTGACGAGGCTATTGAGGCAGAGATAATCAGCGGAGTTGTGAGCGGAGAAATGGGAAAGCAATCATCAGTGTATTTAATACTGGAATAAATGAGAACTACTGAGAGCATATTAAAAAGCATGATAGAAAACGAGCTTGGTGAAAACCGGGCTTATGTAATATCACATCATCAGGCAGAAAACCCTAACAGGATTGATGTTGCCCGTGATGAAACAGTTTTCATTCATAATATCAGCGTTCAGGCTTCGATTGATTTTTGGCTTGAATTTCATTCTGCAACAGACAGCAGATTAATTGAAAAACAACTTAGTTCATCCCAGCTTATTGAAGATGATATTATAAGCCGTCACAAAGGGTCGATAAACTTCTCACAATCTCATGCTTTTGATTACAAAGTTCAATATGTAAAAATCAAAATAGTAAAATAATGCAGCATATTTTCGACATACATGATTACGATGAAAACTTTGCAGAAAGGTTTTGCAATTCAACTATTCCGATATATGATCTCTGGAGTGTACGTCCTTTGCAAAATCAGATGAAAGAAATGATTACAGGAACTTCTGAAGAATCAGCCAAACTCAGAGATTTTCTTATTGATCATTCTGCTAAAGAATTTCCTCATGAACTGCTTATTGTTATTGGAAATTCTGAAAAAGGCAATCCGGGAAATATGCTCAATTCTACAAGAAAATACTTTAAACTCAAATTTTACAAATATAAAGGAAATGATATCGGACAGCCTTTATTTTTAGGTTCTGCACCATCCTATCCCACGGGTCAGGAACATATGATGCCTTTAAGTTTTTCAGGTTTTCCATCAAGGCCTCAAAATCAAGGAGGTTTTGGCGGTTTTTCTTACCAGGACCTTCAGGGTATTATTGATAAAAATGTATCAGATGCAACACTCTCAATTAAAGCTGAGTATGATGAGATTTCTGCAAAACGTGAAACTGACTCCATCAAAAGAATAGCAGAGCTTGAAATGAAAATGGAGCTTTATAAACTTGAGCTTCGCGCAAAAGAAATAGAGGAAAAGGAAAGAAAATTACTTGAGGAACTTGAAGAATTAGAAGGAAAGAAAGCTGAAGGACTTGGAACCGTCAATGAATACACCAAAACAATTGCTGGTGGTTTATTTGAATTAGGCAAATCTGCTTTTGGGTTAAACGAAGCTGATGAGTTAGTCAAAAAATCATTCAAAAAGAAAGACCTGGCAAGTGCAGCAGCAGATTTAAAAGGGACTTCATCAAAGCTTAATGATGGTGATTTCAAAGAAAGTACAGAGCAAAACGATTCAAATAATGGAATTTCTTACGAGGATCTTATCGGTATGATTGAGAAAATGTCGGATGAGCAAAAAATGCAATTGATGGACGTGCTTATTCCTGAAGAGGAGATTGATGAAAACGAAAATCTTGAAAATCAAAATACAGTAGGAACAATTAAATCTGAAAACGATGAAAACATACAAACTGGCGATAACGATAAAGGAGAATGATCGCATCTTAAATAAAGAGATAGAGCTTGAGGCAAAAGACACAAAAGAACTTTCGCAGAAGCTAAATGCACTTTCGGTTTTGAACAAAGCAATAAGTCATGATGATCTTATGAGTACTGTTGAGATGATTGACGAAAAACCTGAGTTAATACCGGTTGTAAAGGAAATGATTGAGGAAGGCGAACAGCTTAGTGAATCACAAATGCTAATGAGATTACCAAAATATGTTCGCAGGGTTTTAACAGTTTTAAAATCATAGAAAATGTACGAATTAATTCTAGCACAGGCATTACAGGCAAAGCAAAAGTACAATTCCATTCCTATCGAACAAAGACGTAGGACATGGACAATAATATTTATTGTTATTGTCTTGATTATTTTCAAAAACAGGCTTGCTGCATTTATTCAAAGAATGATGCACAGGGATGTTCAGAAAATCGATGTTGACCAGACAAACCTGAGCTATGAGAAAGGTGAATACTATTCTATGTGCAGTACTCTTGAATCTGCAATGAATGGAACCGGAACTAAGGAAGACAGCATTTATGATGTGATGACAAGATTAAGAAGCCAAGATGATTGGAATTTTCTTCAAAAGTGTTTCGGAACCAGAAAAAAAGATGGTGGGACATTCTTTGCAGATCTCACAGGGGATTTAAAAAGCTGGCTTGCAGATGATCTTACCGGCAGCGAGCTACAGGAAGTCAGAGATATACTTAGAGGAAGTGGAATATCATACTAAAACTACAAATATGAGAATTAAAAGAATTATAGGATTTATTATAGTAGCAGTTATAGGAGGTTTAATCTGGTGGAAAAAAGACAGCATTAAACAAAGACTTGGTTTTAGTTCTGCAGCCAATGCGGTAAACAAAAGAATTAAAGGGAATAATGTTAGCCCTGCACCTTCTCCCTCACCAATTGTTCAGACAGCAGCCATAAACTATGTTAGTTGTAATGCATTTCCATTTAAGAAAGGTTGCAAAGGTGAAAGTATTAAACATATTCAGAAAGCTTTAAATCGTTTACATAATGCAGGAATTAGTGAAGATGGATATTTCGGCCCACAAACTGAAATGGCTTTAATAAACAATGGTTATTGTGAAGAGATAAGAGTTTCTGAATATATGAAGCTTGGACTTTCGCTCGTATGACAAACTTACTGATAGCAAATAAAAAGAATTACAAAAAGTGGTTTATCATCGGAATATTATTATTGGTGATAATCTTTGTTTTACGAAAACTAAAAATTTTACGCATGATAAAAGATATTATAGAAGACCTTCCTCACAACGGGGAATATCAGCAAAGAAACATCAGCAGCATTGATAGGATTATTATTCATCATTCTGCATCTCCTTCAGGAAAATTTAATGTTTACGATTTTGCAAGATGGCATATCAATCCAAACGGATATTTAAAAGCTCCCAGGATAGCATATCATTTTTGCATCGAGCCTGATGGAAAGATTTACCAGACAAATAAACTTACTTCTATCGGCTGGCATACAATAAACGGCAATTTTACCGGTATAGGAATTGTCTTGAATGGCAATTTCGAAACTGAAAATCCAAGCAATGCACAGGTAAAATCCCTCAAAGAACTTATCAAGTATCTGAATGGGAAATTAGGTAAAAAGCTTGTTGTTTACGGGCATAAAGAAATTCCGGGAAATGCTACTGCTTGTCCGGGACGAAATGTAAATCTAGAATTATTCAGAAATCTGTAAGATGAAAAAATACCTGGTAATAGTATTTATTTGTATTTCCATTGCTGTTGCAAGTCTGATTATTCGTAAACAGATTCAGAAAAAAGCTGAAGGTTTAGGAAAATTAAATATTCCTGAAAAACCTCCAAAAGTCAGGATAGTTTACAGCAAAAATCAACAATCCGGAAATAGAATTAAGATTTCGAGTTCCAGTGAAGCTTATGAATTATTAAAGGATATCTGGAGTAAGCAAATTGAAACCAGGGAAGAAATGATCATATTGCTTCTGGACAGGTCTAATTCTGTTTTGGGATATGATATGTTAAGCATGGGAGGCATTACAGGAACTGTTGCTGATATCAGATTGCTTTATAGTGTAGCATTAAACTCACTTGCTACAAGTATAATTATGAGTCATAACCATCCTTCAGGAAACATGATCCCAAGCCAATCAGATATTGATTTGACCAAAAAAGTTAAAGAAGTCGGTAAAGTTATGGATATTCAGTTATTGGATCACATAATAATTTCCACAGACCGGTATTATTCATTTGCAGATGAAGGTATGTTATGAGAAATTTTAAGAAAATAGTAAAAGTTTATATAGTTGTTATAGCAGTGATTGTAACAGCTTTATCCTGTACTCCACAAAAAAGATTAAACAGGCTTGTTGCTCTTCATCCTGAGCTTGTAAAGAACGACACAATTCATATTGTTGACACCACAATTATTCCTGAAATAAGAATTGACACAGCCTTCCATGAAAGCTTACTCAAAGACACTGTAATAATTACAAAAGAAAAGCTGACAGTAAAAATTCATCAAGTACATGACACAGTTTATCTTGAAGCTGAAAATGCAGCAGATACTGTAATAATAGAAAAATTCATTCCGGTTGAGAAGCTACAAACGACCAAACCTACCACAACAAGCTCAAAACTCGATGATTTCCTAAATAAAAAATGGGTTTGGGCAGTTTTCGGAGTGTTCTGCACTTTTGTAATAATTGGCTTTTATTTGATTGCTGAAAAGAGACATTAAGAATCACTTCTATCAAGTCAAAAATGACGTCTCTGGACAAAATTCGATAACCATATCGAATTTCTTCGATTCTTTTCTAATGGTATTTCGATTTTTCAATCGAATTTATTTGGTTTTTCCATCGAAATATTGACAAATTATGTACTTAATATTAAAATAACACTAATTTATAGAAGATTCTCTGAGTTATTAACAGTACCATTTTGCCTAAAAGGAGTTAGTTTGGCATAGAATATATTTTTGTATTATAATATACATTGTTTAATATTTATTTTTTACCTGAGTTTTATGTTTCCATAGTAACTATAAAGGTTTTATAGAAATCACTTTATATACCCTATCACATGACGAATGCAATTCGTCATTTTTTTGTGAGATAAAAAAGAATGCTGTTTGACAGTAAAATCAATTATTTTGTATGAGTTATTAACTAAAAGTTTCAATTATTGTTAAAAACTTCAATTTGCATTATTATACACTAATGAATGTTTTATGCTAAGTTTAAAGCACTTTTTATAAAGCATTGAAAAGCAAATTAAATAATAAAGTGTAGAAATTATTTATAATTAATATAACATCTTGATAATCAATAGAGTTAATTAAAATATTTATTAATTTATATAAAACTAAAATCATGAAAAAGATGAAGTACTATTTGTTATTATTTTTGTTGATAGTAGCTTTTGTTAGCAATTCAATTGCGCAAAGCGTTTCTCTGGACGAGATTATTACATCAGATACAGTGATAAATCTTGAAGCAAAATTTGGTGGAACCTGTAATTGTTTTAAACTGAATTCTGAAATTAATTTTCTTTCAGATTCTGCTTTGGTAAGAGTGGTAATACGTGATGATCACGGCTTACGGCATCTTGTATTTGAATCATATCCTCTGATCAGCACAAGTGAGACAGTAAATTTCATTGATTATGCAAATGAGTCAATGTATCTTCCTGAAAATACTAGAGCAATAGACCTTGAGGTATATACAATTGATGCTGAATGTCAAATCAACGATATTGTTTTTGAAACCCGATCTGAAATTGCTGATAGTGTTACGATATATCAACATAGAATTGATATTGAAAGGCAAAAAGTAGCAATAATGAATCAAAACTTAGAAGAAAGAGGTTTATTGTGGCGTGCAAGAGTTACTGACTTATGTTTAATGAAATATGAGCATAAAGTCACATTATGGCATAATGATATGTTTAATTTACAAGGTTATGATTATTATGCCGGAGGTATTTTCTCAGATTATTCTGAGTTTTATAATGTTGGTATAAATGGATTTACTAAATCTACGACTGATACTTTTCCTTTAGTGCAGACAAAAAGTTTTGATTGGAGAAAAGCACACGGGGCAAATAATCCGGCCTCTTATTATTGGGACGATGATCCAGATTCTCATGATATATATGGACATGTGGAGCAAGATGGTAATATGATATGGACAGTTGTTGGTAATGTTACCGAACAAGGAAATGGTTGGATGACAAAAGTTAAAGATCAGGACAGATATGATGGAGATTGCGCAGGAGGTTGTTTTATATTTGCTCCGATTAGTGCAATGGAAGCAGCATTTAAATTGTATTATAACACACAAATAGATTTTGATCTTTCAGAGCAACATTTAGTAGAATGTGTTCATGCATATGACAATGATGCAGACTGTTATGGCGGTAGCTGTACGAATCATAACAATGTAATGGAAACTGTTAATAATGGGTACATGTTTATTGATGAGGAATACTTACCATGGCTTGATAGTATGAGTTGAAGTATTTCATTCTGTAAACATGCACTGTATGCTGATGTTAAAATTCATGGAGCTCATATGATAAATATTGCAGATGATGCAAATTCTGTGAAAAGAGCATTGCTTCAATATGGTCATATAACAGCTTGTCCTAAGCCAGGTCATCTTTGTGCATTAGTTGGTTTCGAATATCTTGAAGCCGGAGACTCACTGAATATAAATGATGGATATGGAGTAATTGTCGGTGAAGATACTATCCCTGATTTTATTAAAGTACCGGAAAATCATCCATTTATAGGAAAAACAGCATGGATCTTTAAAGAGAATTTTGGAATAAATAGAGGAGAAAATGGATATTTGATTAAATTGGCAACCTCTGGAGATATTATTACAGGAGGAGGCTTCTTTGCTTTTGACTATCCAGGTTATTGCGATATGATAGAACCTGATTGGTATTATTGGGATGGTGACGGTTATTACTTTTGGGGTTTAGGACCTAAACCAGCAGGTTGTCCTGGCCCGGATCTTGAAGATTGTGATGATTTTGATGTCCAGCGCATATATTATGACGAAAACTATTTTTGTACTTATGATTGTGATCTAATAGCAAGTATGATGAGTGATGAACCTATATATATTAACAATGATACTACAATATATGGAGATAAACTAGTAAAACCTATTGTAGTTGATAATAATTCAACTCTTAAACTTTCTGGTGAGTTTCATTGTGCTGAGAATGTTTATATTCAGGCAGAAATAGGTTCAACAATTGATTTGGACGGGGCTACTTTTATGAGCATATGCGGAACAACATGGCAAGGAATAAGACTCATTTCGAATCTTGATCCTTTACTTGGAGAGACAGGACGATCAATGCTTATTTCTGATTATTCAGAGATTCAAAATGCAGAATGTGCAATATCCGGTGACGTGCACTCGATAATAAGAGCTGATAATACAAGATTTGTGGACAATTTATGTGATTTAAAACTACAACCTAGTATTTATACAAATTTTTATGGTGAAGTTACGATAGGAAATAATTCTGAGTTTAACGATTGTATGTTTTATACTAGCCACAATTGGCATAATCAAAGCATTGAAGAAAATATAATTTTAAAATATGTTAAGAACGTTAATTTTAATAGTTGTTTTTTTGAGGATCAAGGTATAGTTATTGATAAATTCAGTATGGAAAACAGGACAGCGATCAAGACATATCATTCCGGATTTAATGCAACTGAATGTACTTTTACACATAATTCTTATGCTGCACAAATTATTAACTCTTTATATTTACCTGTTAATTTGGAAAACAATACTATTATAAATAATTATCGTGGGTTTTATTTATTGCAAACTCATGGAAGTATTATAATACATAACGATCTACAATTTGATGATGATCTTTGTAGAACATCAGATGCAAACGAAATACCTTATGGAATATATTTAGATAATTGCCATGATTATCAATTAGAAAGGAATATTATAAGATACTATGATACGGAATCTATTTCAGATTATATTTGTGGTATTGTTATTAATGATAATGGTGGTTTTCAAGATAAAATATATAGAAACATTATTGGAAAACTTAGTGTTGGTATGGAAGCAATTGGGGTTAACAGAGATATAATAAATTATAACGATGGTTTACAGATAAGTTGTAATACTCTTAATTCTGTTTATAATGATATTTTTGTAACAAATAACTTGAATAATCCTTATCCATCAGAATACCCTATAGGTATTGCAGGCAATCAGGGTAGTTTGCAATATCCGGCCGGAAATCTTTTTACTGGTGAAAACAACTCAGGTTCAGGAGAGGACCCAAACCCACATGATGATTTAAAAGTCATTGAAAATTATATAAATGTTATTAATGATACTAAAAGCTTTAATTATTATTATCATGATCTTTCTGAAAATACTCGTGTTTTACCAGATTCTGTAATTGGTCTGGTGACACTGGTTGAGACTAATGTAATATATGACGAAAATAGTTGCCCCGATTATACCGATACCGAAAGTTCAGAAACACAGACAGGTATTCATGCATTAAACAGCCTTGTCCTGGATATTACAAATAAGGAAAATACACTTGAATATCTTATTGACGGTGGAAATACGGATATGACTATTGCAGAAATTATTCTTGCAAGCGATTATTTTGCTTATGAAACTTATCTCGGCCTTATTGCAAAATCTCCGTATTTAAGTAAAAAATCACTAATAGAGATTGCAATGAAAGAGGATGGGCTAACAGTACCGATGATAAGGGATATTTTGGTAAAAAATCCTCATGCGGCTAAAGATCCCGAGATAAAAACGATCTTAAAACAACGTATAGATGTATTGCCGGATTATATGCTCGAACAAATTGAACAAGGATTAAAACTGGTATCAGCCAAAGATTATCTCGAAGCACAGATATCAGTACTCGAAACAGAATTTAACAGGCAATCAGCAGTACTACTGAGAAAATACATACGTGACACTGAAATTTACGGTGAATCAGACTTTATGCAGGTACTTGATCTTAATCCCGATTTCCAGTCTCAACTTATATCATCAGAATATTATGCCTTAAATCGTGATTTTAATACTGCAAAATCAATTATTAATACCATTGTTGCAAAAACTGAAGAACAACAGGCAATACTTACCAATATGTCTAACCTGTATAATGTGATGATCGAGCTTGAGCTCACTAATAGTGACGAGTCTGAGTATAAAGATCTTACCGGGAAAGACAAAATATTACTTGAAATTGCTGCCGGTAACGGGCCTGCTGCAGCTTATGCAAAAGGGATGCTAAGCTGGAGCGGATATATGGTATATAAAGAACCTGTATTTTTGCCTTCGGTAGATATTTATCCTGGTGACAGAAATTTAGGTATTGACAAACTAAAGTAAGCATCTTATTTTACAGTATATCCTAATCCGTGTAAGGATCATATTTACATTGATTATAATACTGAGAGTGAAGAAAATATGATTTATATGAGTATTTTTAATGCTGATGGGAAAATGGTTGATACCCGACAATTAAAGTATAAGCAGGATATTGTAATTATAAATACTGTAGATTTGCAACCCGGCACCTATATAATACGTCTTTATTCTAAAAGCAAGAGTTTTGGAGAACAAATTGTAACAAAGATTTAAAAATGAAAAAAGCATTCTGCATATTTGTTTTTATATTAGGTTTAGGTATAATATCTCACTGTCAAGAAAGGTTTTACAACTTATACGATGGCTGGTGTATAAATAAAGTTTTCGTGGAAGATGGAGTTGAGGGGTATTTTACTTGCGGTTGTATAGGACATCCAGAAACACCTGCTGCTTTACCACAATTTAATATCATTGAGCCTGATGGGCTATTATCAGATAGTTTTTATTATACTAATGACACAACAGATGGTTTCACATCTCTAAGAAGCAGGTCATATTATAAATGTGAGGACACTCTGTACATTTCTATGTCTGAAGTATTTTACAGTAAAAGTTATATTATAGATCCTATTTTGTTTAAATACAATATTGCCTCGTATGAAGCTGATACAATAATTAATTATAATTATTGTTCAGGTGTTCAGGGAATGAATTATTTAATAGATACCACTCTCGGTGGTTTTGTATTAGTTTCTGATTATGAATATGCGACTTATAATTCGTTTCCTATGATTATATTTACTGATGAAACAGGTGATACCTTATCAACGCAAAAATATGAATTTTTACCTGTTGATCCATTACGTCACAGGGTATATCCTTACCAGTTATTGCCATTACCGGACGGGGGTTATTTGTTATCTTGTCAGGATGAGTTTGGTTCTACTCCGTCAGGAGCAAAGACAATAGGAGCCTGTTTTTTACGCCTCGATAGCGAAGGTAATGAGTTATGGCGTCAATACACAGCAACAGAAGATACTCTTTGTTACCATCCTTTTGCATTTTTACTCGAAGGTACTGATGAGTATTTAATTAGTTGGAGCGATCCTTATCTTGCTGACTTTGAGAACTCACCATATAATCCTGATCCTAATGTAAATCGAAGTTTATGGTTGGCCAATATGGATGATAGCGGAAACATTAGTAATAAAAGAAAAGTAGAGTCAGATATTGAAGGGTTTCCAAATGGACATATTCTGTTAAATGATTATTATCAGGATGAAGAAGGTAACATGTACCTTGTTGGTGAGTTGATCTATTATGAACAAATGGGTTTTCTTTTTAAGATCAATCCTTCAGGTGAGGCTTTATGGTATCAGCAATATGAATGTTTTCCTGAGAATGATGCTGATCTGGTTTATACAAAGCTATATGGTTTAACACCAACCCCGGACGGTGGTTTTGTAATGGGTGGTGAGTATTTTAGCAATGCCGGCAATTTGTTTCCAGCTGGTACTCAGCAAGGTTTGGTCATAAAAGTAGATTCCTGCGGCTGTTTGGAGGAAGGTTGCAATGTTGATTGCGGAATGGGAGTAAATATTCAAACCATAAGCTCGGAGCAACTTGATATTTATCCAAATCCTGCAAGTGAAATAATAAATTTACCATTACCCGTAAGCTCAGAAATTGATATTTTACGCATTTACGATATTACTGGAAAACTTTTAACGACAGAAACAGAGATTGACACAGATTCAGGGACAATCAATATCGAATGTCTTAAACCCGGGATCTATACCATAAACCTTTGGGCATCGGGTAAATTGTTTACGGGGAAGTTTATTAAGGAGTAATTTAAATGGATTTTGTTTTGTTTTAATACTTATAGTAAATATTATATTTTTGGAATAGCTGCTCTGAAAATGAGATATTATTTCCAAAATGAAAGAAATAAAAATTATTTATTATATTATATTTGAAAAATAAATGTACAATCCTTGTACATCTTTGCAATGTTTGTTTTGTTGCAAAATAATGCTTATAAAAGTTAAAAAGCTGTTTCGCCCGAAACAGCTTTTTATTGTAAATTGCATGTATTAGTAAAATAATTTCATTTGTTTTGTACTTTACATGGGTCCTTACAGGTTTTCTTCTAGGCATTTTTCGGAGTGTTCTGCACTTTTGTAATAATTGGTATTTATTTAATTGCTGAAAAGAGGCACTAAAAAATACTTTGCTCAAGTCAAAAATGATGACTTTGGACATAATTCGATAACCATATCGAATTTCTTCGATTCTTTTTTAATGCTATTTCGTTTTTTTTTCGAATTTATTTGATTTTTCCATCGAAATATTGACAAATTATGTACTTAATATTAAAAGAACACTAATTTATAGATAGATTCTCTAAGTTATTAACAGTACCGTATTGCCTAAAAGGAGTTAGTTTGGCATAGAATATATTTTTATATTATAATATACATTGTTTAATATTTATTTTTCACCTGAATTTTATGTTTCCATAGTAACCATAAATATTTTAAAAGAATCATTTTATATATCCTTTCACTTGACGAATACAATTCGTCATTTTTTTGTGAGATAAAAAAAAATGCTGTTTGACATAAAAATAAAGTATTTAATATGAGTTATTAACCAAAGATTTCAATTATTGTTAAAAACTTCAATTTGCATTATTATACACTAATGAATGTTTTATGCTAAGTTTAATGCAATTTTTATAAAGCATTGAAAAGCAAATTAAACAATATCTTACTATGAAAACAAAACTAACTATTTTGGCTATTTTTCTCCTGATAGGAGGATATATGGCAGCGCAATCGAGCGTGCAAATTAAGGACATTTTAGTGTCTCCTGTAATGGTTGTAGATACAATTACTAATCTACCAGTTGAAACAGAAGGTGAAAAACTTGCCGTAATGTGCAAAATAAACAATCTTTCTTCAGTTGAAACTATACAGATTTTAGTAGGCACAAGCGAAAATGCTGGAGACATTTCCGTTATCGAAGGCATTATTTCAGAAGATAGCGGAATCTACTACTTAACTCAAGATGGTGAAACAACAATGTTAAATGGCAATGTTATTTCCGTTATTGTTGAGCTTAATCAAATAGAAGTTGATTCCTACAACTACATTTCGGTTTACGCAATAGATGGAGAGAATCAAGAGAGTAATCATTTAGTATTCACCAAATAAATATACAATTATGAAAAAGATTTTAATATTTACTATAATTATGGTGATTAGTATTACAGCTTTTAATCAAAGTATTTTCACTGTTACAAAATCTACTGATGTTGACCCTTTTTAACATCCATTTAACTTTGACGATAATCTTTGCGACCCAGAAATGTACGGAACATTGCAATGGGCAATAAACAAAGCAAATTATAACTCAGATGAATCTATAATAGAGTTTTATATACCAGGAGAAGGGTTACACGAAATTCTACTCAACTCTTATTTACCAAGAATAACGACACCGACAGTCATTGATGCTACAACACAAAGTGGCTATGACGGTACTGAGTCTACTATTATTATAAATGGACAACATCAATGGCCACATGGAATATATGTAGATAATGCTACTGTTACTATAAGAGGTCTACATATTACAAATTTCTTCGAATGGGGCATTACCCTAAGAGGAAGTGATAACTCTAAAATTTCAGATAATAAAATTACTAAAATAATGACTAATCCGACGTTAGTTATTAGAGAGACTCCAACTATGGGATTATATCTAACAGGATGTAATAATGCTATTATTTACAACAATTATTTAGACACAAAAATTGATACAATGTTGCCATTTCAATCTGCAGCTAGATATGGTATTTATATTCAAAACTCTAACAACTGTACTATTGGTGGACAGTCACCTGAACTATCAAATTTAATATCAAACTGTGGGAATTTTGGAGTATTGTTAAACAATAGCCAGGAAATAAAAATGTCTGGTAATTTAATTTATGACAATGACATCGCATTAGAATTGATAAATAATTCAAATAATGGAATACAACCTCCAATAATTAATGAGTATACTGATGAAATATTATCAGGAACCGCTTTACCAAATTCAACAATTGAAGTTTTTGGAAGTACAGGTGAAGAGAATGCAAATGAGTATTTAGTTAGTACTGATGCTGATGGGAATGGGGATTGGAGTGTTGAAGTAAGTACAGAAAATATAGGGTACGTCGGGATACAAACAACACAAGATAATAACACTTCTAATCTCTCTAGATTTTATGCAAAAAATACTTGCTATCAAGGTATTCCATTACTTTATCCTTCAAATAGCGGGCAACCTGTTGTTGATAATTTTTGGGTAAATGACCCTAATGTCCAACCAGATCTGAGATGTTGTTCTGGCGAAGACCCTTGTGAGTGTGATGAAGGATGTTTTTGGATAACTTCCGACCATGGTTTAGATGAAATTGAACAGGAATATCCTGAACCTCGTGATGTGAATGTGCAAATTCAGTGTTCTATTTGCGTAAATGACGATACCCCACTATATATACACGAGGTCACTCAGGGTTTATACGACGATATCCAACATGAGTGGTATTACACAAGCAGTGGCATTGAAATAACAAGTAGTGGTCACGATGAAATTATTTCATTCACGGCATCTGAGGCAGGAATAGGGACTCATACGATTACATGCTGTGGGGATTGTGATGATGAGGGTATGATTATTTATGCATGTAGAACTGCAAGAATAACGGTCTACGGTCCAGATGCAACAATTACACATGTTAGTCCATTTTGTATAAATGATAGTCCAGTAACATTACAAGCTGTAACGCCTGGTGGAACATGGTCAGGAGAAGGTATTATAAATGCTTCAACAGGAGAATTTGATCCATCAGCGGTAAATCTACCTTTAGTGGGCCCCGGACATTACACTATAAGCTACTCAGTTGACATAGACGGGTGTTCAGACGAAGATGAAATCACTATTACAGTTAATGACATCCCAAACGCGAATGTCTCAGACAATGAAGTATGCGTAGGAGATGCTACTACAATGTTTACGTTAAGTGGTATAAGTACATCTAGCGAATCGTATTTTTGGTCAACACCAACAGTTATTACTTCAACAAGCAATATAGTAAATATTGACAATGCAGAAATAAATATGGAAGGGATATACACTGTTACGGTAACAGACATTGGAACTGGCTGTAGCAGCACTGCTTCTGGAAATCTGACTGTACACGAAAGTCCTGAAGTTACTTTTTCAGAGGTTTCAGGAATTTGCCAAAATGAAGCAATCTCTATTACTGCTTTCGGAGGAATAGATTATGAATGGAGTAATGAAAGTAATGATGCTACAACTACTATAAGTTCAGGAGGAACTTATATAGTTACGGTATATAATGAAAATTGTAACACAATAGCTTCAATTGAAGTACCAGAAAGTAACTTAACAATCGCACTTATTGAAAATATTTCCTCATGTGAAAATGATGAAACTGGGTTATTGACTGTTGAAGCTACTGATGGTGTCCCACCGTATTCATACAATTGGGAAGGGCCAGAATCATTTAGCTCAACATCATCTACAATAAGTAGTTTGATGACTGGAACCTATAATCTTACAGTTGTAGACTATATTGGTTGTACAACATCTGATGGTTTCGATATTGTAAGTACAAGTGCGCCTAATGTTACTATATTGATAGACGACAACTATGTTTGCGAAGATGAAACAATATTAACCGCTAGTTCCGCAACTGCTGAATTGTACGAATGGAGTAATGGTGAGACTAATTTTTGGACCCAAATAAACTCTACAGACTCTTACAGTGTTACTGTTGAAGATGTCCATGGGTGTACAAATTCAGATCAAATAGAAGTTACTTTTATTCCAGACCCAATTATCAATCCCTCATCAAATACATATTGCGAAGGTGAGATGACAATTCAAGTATATAATCCTGCAGGACTGTCAAGCTATGTTGAAGTAGTTGATGAGTTTGGTGTCATTTACTGGAGTAATATTGTTAATTCTGTAGGTGAAATTAATTTGAGCATTCCACACATTGATGCTGGAAGTTACACACTAAATTATCATGTCAATAATGGACTAGAGCAACTATGTCATTATTCTGAAGATATTATTATTTATGAGAACCCAATTGCTGAAATAACTGGAGGAGACAGTTTTGTATGTGAAAGTAGTACTTAATTAACTGCTTTTGGTGGAATTATTTACCAATGGAATACTAGTGCTAACTCGCAATCAATCAATGTTGATGTAACCGATACATATTTTGTTACCGTAACAAATGAGAACGGATGTACAGCAGAAGATGACTTCTTTGTTGAATTCGCAGATGGAATAGATGAAATTACAACAGTATTTCCAAATAATAATCTTTGTTCGGGAGAAGTATATTTCACAGTATCACCTGGTGGAAGTTTCAGTGCAAACATCTTTAATGAGTTTGGAGATGAAATTATTAATAGCCATTGGTTTATTGATGAACCTACTCAAACCTTACCTTTGAATGAGAACCCCATTGATCCAGGAATATACACACTATATTTAATCTCAAGTGTTAATGGATGCGAATATACTCACGATTTTATTATTCCAGAAGCATGTCCAGAGATCGATGTTACTAGAATACCTGGCACTTGTACTTACCCATATAATGGGACTGTTGAGGTTACTATAAGTGGTGGAACTCCTCCATATGAAGTGTATCTAGGTCAGGATGGAGCTATTGCTTCTGAAATATACACTTTTGCTCAAACAGGAACTTATATAATTGAAACTAATGACGACTTTAACCCTAATCATGCATTTAGTGTAATATTGAATGATAGTGATTCTTATTATACAGATGTCTATGTTTCTTCTCAACCAGCAATGCATTTCCAATGGTCACCATACAATGTATATACTACATACAATTTAACAGAAGAATTATATCAAGATATGATCATTTGTATTGGTAATGCAAACGACCAAACTTTAAATATTTCTCACGATGTTACATTTAACAACTGTCATATATATACAAACACACAGGGAAGTGATGATACTCATTACACTATTTGGAAGATTTTTTATGATGACCAAATTAATATGGAATCAGGACATCTTCATATTATCAATGGTACTACCATTGAAAGTGGTTGTCCTGATAAAATGTGGCAAGGAATTGAAGCTAGAGGCGAATATAATGTAAATTGTGAAACTATGCTTATTGACATAGTAGATTCGAAAATATCAGATGCAATGCATGCAATTAAGCTATGGGGAAATGTACACTTAAATGCTGACAACTCAACATTTGAAAATAATAGGATTGATATTAACCTTAACCAGTGGGGGTGGGGGATAGCAAATTTCGACCACACATATATTAATAACAATATCTTCCAAACGACACGCTCACTAAATAACTCTATGGTTTATCCAAAAGCACATGTATACCTTAAATGGGCAAGTGACATAACTTTTAAAAATAATGAATTTATTAATTCAACAGTGATGATTCCTAACGAGTTCGGATTTGACGAATACACTGTTGACAAACGAGGAAAAGGAATCGAAGCTGTATTTAGTAGTTTTATTGTAACTCCTGTCTCAAACAAACAGTATGTTGCACCGATGTATAATAGTGAAAACTATTTTGAAGGACTCTTCTATGCTATTGATGTAAGAGGACAAAAAAACTATGCACCTAAAGTATATCATAGCGACTTTGTTAATAATTTCCGCGGGATACATTTTCGAGGCACAAACGGATCAAGGATTTTATTTAATGAGATTAATACAACAAATGCCGATGTTGGCTTCGAAACAAACAACTTAACACTTCATAATAACCCAATTAATGGCAATGTCTCTTATGGTGTATATATAGATCGTGGACTTAACACTTTGTTCGAAGAAAATACAATTTATAATGGAAAGGCAGGAAGCTATATATTTAGCACTGGAAATTCAGGTACAAGATACTATAGAAATAAGTTTGGCGATCCTAATTACCAAACAATGGGTATGGAAGCTGCTACTATTGTTGTTGGCAGAAATTCAAACTGGGATGCATCAAATCCACCTACTACAAATACTGGTCTCGAAATTCGTTGTAACAATTATATTGCAAACAATACTGCAATCTCTGTTTTAAACGGAAACATGCGTAAAAATCAAGGTGTGTTAGGTGGTAATACAGATCAACTTGCAGGCAACCAGTTTCATTCTTCTTTTACAAACGGCACAGAGTTTAAGGTTCAAATACATGAAAACATATTTGGACCTCCAAGTCAGTTTTCCTATTTGGATTTAGGCGTGTATAATTATTATCAGCATGATGATGGAGCCTCAGGAACAGAACAAAATGGATATCATAGAAGACTATTAACATATTCAGATTTGGAGGTAGATCCTCAAACTCAGGATGATAAGAGATTTTATGAATCTGAAGCTTGCGAATCGCATTACTCACTACCTGTAGTGCATGACCCAGATGTGGTAATTTTTGACATTTCTTTTCAAACAAATACTTTAGAAACTTTAGAAAATCAATACGATGAAATTATTGACAGAGGAGATACTGAATATATGATATCAGTTGCAGAAGAACTAGACCCACATAATTTCAGACAATACACCACAATACTAAGTAACGATGGATATTTAAGCGATCAAGTATTTTTAACTTTACTTGATAACCATGTAGCACAAAAGCCAGTAATTGCTGCAATTCTTATTGCAAATTCTCCTTTACCTGAAGATATTCTCGATGAAGTAAACAATTCGACATATCTAGACAATGGACATAAAAACAAAATACTAAAATATCAAGAAGGAACCAATCCACGCCTTTTGCTGGAATACGAAATGGCAGATGTCAAACAAGAAATAATATATCTTGAAAGCGAACTAGTAAATAATGCTATTAATAACGATAGTATTATTGGCGTAAAAGAGATTGCTATAAATTATTTCAACTCAAAGCCAATTCAGCTAGTAAAAGATTTGCAAACCATCTATAATTTAAGCATATCAAGCAATGACTACACAACAGCAGAAAACTCCTTAAGTGACCTTAGAATTATTGCGAATACATTATCAGAAGACGAAGCAATAGAGGTAATTAGGTTTTGTGATGTAAATCAATTGTATATTTCTGCACTGAATGATACTGCTAACTATAGCCTGTTATACGATAATAGAGAATTTCTACTAGAAGCTGCCCGAAGCACATCGCCAAGCTATTCTGTTACAGCTGAAATTCTTTACTCTATTGTTACTGATAGCTCTTATTTTGAGTATACACCTTTGCCTGTAAATGAAATGGGGTCAAGAAGTATCCAAATCAATAACGAAATTACAAAGGATGTTGTAAATAATTTTGACATTTACACAAATCCTGTTTTAAACACTCTTAATATATATTTTGACCTATCTGCTACTTGTGAAGATGGTTATGAAGTTCTTTACGAGACTATAGGTAAAAAGAAACAAGAAGGATGTAGTTTCGGTGAAATTTTAATTTATACTAGTGATGCAAAGTTGATAGAAACAATTCCTCTAGAATCTATAACTGGAACTCTATCAATAGATATAGAAAGTTATAAACCAGGGGTATATCTCATTGAAATTGACAACTGTTACGGAGATAAAAGGACAAAGAAAATAACTAAAACACAATAGTTTATTTGAAAAGCAAGCTTTTCAGCTTGCTTTTCTTAGTATATTTGTGTAATGAAACGAATTATCCTAATAATATTTATTTGCATTCTATCAAATTCTGTTTGGTCTCAAAATAGATTTAATGTTATTGTGGAAGATACTATTTCTCATATTCCTAATAGTATCATCGCTACCGACACAGGATATATAATGCTAACAGGAACAGACAATGAATACGGTGTCAGGTGTTTTTCATTAATATATATTGACAATAACGGCAATAAATTATTGAAAAAAGTATATGGTGATAGCTATAATGAATATTGGGAAGGTCATAATAATAATTTAAAAGCAAAAGGTAATTATCTATATTTTTCAGGTTCTTATAATCATATGACAAATAATACAAAAGGTATTCATTTAAGTATTTTTAATGACAATCTAGAAATGATCGAACAATCAATTATTTGTGATGATACTATTTAGAAAAAAGCATTTAACACACTACAATCTTCATCAAAAGATTTTTATTCTGTTGGACAAATTGACAACTCAGAACTTGAGGATGCCTATTTACTACTTGTCAAGATGGATTCTAACTTAAATTTCTGCTGGCAAAAAGAATATGGACAACGTTATGAATATGGAGAGCAAATAATAGAAACATCCGATAGTAACATTTTAATTGGAGGAGGTACTTTTAGTTTCCCCACAGGAGTAACAGATGAAGACTGGTATTTGATTAAAGTGGATACAGCTGGTAATGTTATTTGGGAAGATGGTTTTGGGCGCCCCGGTTTTTTAAACTACGATGGACCTGTTAAAGGCTTAATCGAAACCTCTGATTATAATTATGTTGCTTGTGGAGGCTATCCAGCATTTAAAAGTGCTACAGACACATATTGGGATGGATGTCTGAGGAAAATTTCAAAAGATGGGGAACTTATGTGGGAAAAGCAATACAGATCTTATTCAAAATTAGCTAATCCAGACACAGACTTTTTTGAAAACACTGTGTCTTCATTATTATTAAAGAATGGAGAAGTAATTGTACTTGGAAATTGGAGAAGTGAGGTTGGAAGATATAGAGGTTATCTACAAAAAATCACAGATAATGGCGAAATTTGTTGGAATAGAGAATATTATGCTATAGATTATAGTAGTAACAATCTAGGTTTAATTGCTCTTCAAAATACTCCAGACAATGGTTTTATTCTAGCTGGTTATGGGAATGAGTTTGACACACATGGTTATAGTCCAGCACAACAAGCTTGGTTAGTTAAAACTGACAGCCTAGGTTTAGATGGTTTATGTAATTCAGAGATACCGGAACTCAATTTTGATATAGAATTCCCAACAATGCTATGTATAAATGATACTATGCAGGTTTATGTGTATATTGCAGGAAAATCAGCACCATACACAATTGAGTTTAGCACAGGACAAGTTGTCGATAGTATTTATTATCCAGCACTGTTTGTGCCAATAGAAATTGGATTATCTACTTCTGAAGTTGAGTACGGAGGGGAAATAATATACTCTCAAGAAATTACCGAAGCAACACTTAGCAACCACGAATGGGGACAATGCATTGCTAAACCAATTGAATTTCACACACCACAGTTCCAAGGAACATATAATGTTGATATAACTATTACCGATGCTTATGGGGAAAGTAAAACTATTACAAAAAGCATTCATGTAGTTTATTGCGACGATGCCATTGAAAGCGAAAGTGTTTGCCCTGTAAAATTGTATCCTAATCCTGCAAAAGATAAGGTGTATTTAGACATTCCAGAAGCTATGGCCGCTGAAACAGCTGAGATTTATAATTCTGCTGGACAGTTAATTAAATCCGTTTCAGTTCACAAGGGATTGAATGCTGTGGATGTTTCGGATTTTGCAAGTGGGAATTATATATTGAAAATTACTACTGATAATGAAAGTTACAGCCTGAGTTTTGATAAGGAATAGAAATACTTAACAGTAAGTTTAAGGCAGGGTTATTATTATATTCCTGCCTTATTATTTAAACATACCCAAACCTCTGCTTAACCTCCTTTACATTCTTCTCCTTTGTCATCTGCTCCATATTAGCTGGTGGCAAATAACCATTTTTACGAGCGTATACCAGATTGTTTGAGCACCTTTGTGAGCAGGCATAAGTATTTGATTTATGGCTCTCATATGGTGATCCACACATCCAGCAGATCTTTAAGTATTTCGTTCTGCGGATCGGTTTTGTTACTGTTCCGCCAAGTGTGTTATTAAAGCTCCTGGTCGAGTCTTCAACTTTAACACCTATGATATTCTGCCGGCACATTTCTTTTGTAGTAATGGATAATTGCTTTTTCATAGCTTTTTAGTTTAAATATAAAATCATCAAGAATCCCATTTTCCTTTAAAATGAGTAATATGGTTTTAACTTCCTCTAAATATTAACTATGAGTTCACTATGAAGTTGGCATGAGTTTATTATGACCACTGCATGAGTACTGCATGACCTCATTATGACTTGTGCATGACTTCTATATGACCTCTGTATGACTTAAATATGAATTGAACATTAAAGGAATGTTGATTTAGCAAGGCTTCTCTGCTATGGGGAAAAGAATTTTTTATAAAATGTTTTTACAGCGTGTTTTTCAAAGCATAATTAAATGAAGTGAACTCACTGCATCACCAACCTTACTTAATTATGAGTATTTAGGCTATTTTCAGAAGATTATAGTGTGAATGGACTGCGGGGAGCAGTTAAAATTCCTTTGCAGGAAAGAGAAACCACAGGTTCGGGTGCAGTCTCCGAAAGTATTCGGAGGCGAGGTCTGGGTGAAGTGAATTTCTTTCCTGCAAAAGATCACAGAAAAGAAACTAATATGCTATGCAACTTCTTTTTTGACTTCTGAAAATGCCAGAATATAGTCTGCTGCTTTTTGTGCTTGGGATGCAGCCTGGACAACAAATTTCTTGTCGTTTCTCATTACCTGGAGCCATGAATTTATATAGTCAACATTATCTGTAATTTTAGTTTTGAAACCTAATAGTGCAGAAATAAATGCTGCGTTGATCTCTGCTATTAATTCTTCAAATCCATATTCTTTTGATTGAAATACATTTCCTAAAGAACGGTTTAACCTTGTGCTGTGACCAGACCAATGCCCTAATTCATGAAATAATACATTATAGAAAGCCTCTGAGCTAACAAACTGCTTTCTTTGTGGTAAATATATCTTATCTTCTAAATGATTGTAAAAAGCTTTGTTTTGTGGTAAATATACAATGTCAGCACTTGTGTTATTGATTAGGTTCTCAGCATTTTCATTTTTTTCAAACTCTGTCAAATCTTCTAATTCAATATGCTTGTATTATTCATCAGGTAGGTTTTCAATTTGTGAAATATTAAACACATTATAGCCTTTCATGTAACCGACTTTCTTAAGGTCAAGTCCTTCAAGACTTTCATTGTTCTTTATTAGGTGTTCAACAAACTTTGTAATATTCTTATTTGTCTTTGCATCAAAGTACAATACAGATTTAAAAACAACAAAAGCGGCTTTACTACCTTTACGAATCTTTGCATTTAAGCCAGACAGCTGTTTAAATGTCATCCATGAGTTATATGAGAAATTGAATTTTTGCACATAGTAATTCAATAAGAGTTGATTTATACCGCTGTAAACATGCTTTGAAACTGCATTTTTAGCCATAACAGAATCTCCCGAAAGACTTATCCAACTCTCGGAAAAATTGTTTTCCTTGTGGTGTTCAAGCATTTCAATAATTGTATTTGTGATTTTATCGTATATCTGTTGTGTGTTCATATTGAATTGTTTTATCAATTTGTAAATTAAATGTGTTCACTAAGGTTTTAATATTGGGGTTCTCCTTAATCATAGATTTAAGGACCTTTTGTTCCTGAGTTTTGATTTTATTTCTTTTAGCTTTTTTCATAGCAATGAATTAAAATGAGATCTGCCGGAGCAGACCTCAAAAATTTAAAACTGAATCTGTTTTTCAATCTCACTAATTTTGCCAATCAAAGTAGTATTGATTGCTTCAACAACTTTTGTAAATACTTCAGTATTTGAAGTTTTAAAAGTGTTGCCGTTTTCATCGGTCAAAACGATGTTTTCACTAAACTGATTAGCACCCACAACAAAAGATTGTAATTTCTTACGACTCAATTCAAGTCTTTCTCTTTTGTCAACTAAAGTTTTGAGATTTTCTACTTTCTCGATTTTCTGTTCGAGAGTTAAAACAGGTTCTTCAACCTTTTTTACAGGCTCTTCAATCTTTTTCTCGATTGGTTTTGCCTGTTCTGTTTTTTTGTCTGCAGTAACTTTCTTTTCAATAGCTTTGATACTGATTGAATTTACATTTGTTTCTTTTGTTGAAACTTTCTCGTTCGCTTTTTTTGCAATAGCTGTTGCCATAATAATAAAATTTAAAGGTTAATAAATATTTGATTTATAAATTTTGATGTGTAAAAACTCGCAAAAGGAGATATACAGATAATAGATTTGAAGCGGTGTTCGTTTCTTTTCAATTCTGATATTTCCTGTTTTCTACACATAATTCTATTTTTAAGTTTCTATACATCTAATGAGTTTTCTGCGTTTGTTCTGCAGCTGAACCTAAAGCAAAAAACAGCGGCTACTCAACAGAGATAGTCCTTAGTGTTCAGAAACACCATAAGCTTCCCGGAGGGATTAAAGAGACTATTTCTGAACTCTTAGGAATATCTATTGATCTTCTGTTGTAGCAGTTGTTTTTGCTTTACTGCTTCGCAGATACAATAAGCAGTAAACTTGTTAGATTGGAACTTTTGGGAATGGGTGGTGTGGAAAGCTTTTTGAGATATTGGAGTTGTAAAGTAATAAACTAATCCAATTGTTTTGTAATTTTATTTGAAGTTGGTATATTTACAGGAAGATTGAACGATAAATATGTATTGTTATTAGATACTTATATAGAGATGTAGGAAATATAGTATTGACTTATTTTATACATATATGACCGTTGGGTTGCATTAAAAAAAACAACGAAATGAATAAACTGATACTTGGAATTTTAATAGTAACGACTTTTAGTTTGTCAAAAGCACAAAATGCAGATAGGTTACCTGTGATTGTATTGTATGAAGCGAACCATTGGACATTTTATCCTCATTCAGAATCTCCTGTTTTTGCATTATATGACGATGGAACAGTAATCTTTTCAAATAAAAAAGAAAGCGGTTTTACTACTGATTATTCATATGAAGTCTTGGATTCATCATCATTTTATTCCTTACTAAAAGATTTGGATTATAAAGAAGTGTTATCAAAAGAAGAATACAATAATACTTTAGTAAATTATACGAGTCAACCTCAAAATTACTTCTATTTCTTTGAAGGGAATAATCGTCATGCTTACTATTATTATGGTAGTTTAAGGAAAGATATGAAGTCAAGGAAAAAAGCATCGAAAAAGGTAGTTGAATTATATGACAAGTTAGCATATTATAAATCAGATAATGCAAGAAAATGGACTCCAGAATTAATTGAACTTATGGTTCAGACAAAAAATGGAAACGAGGGTGTAACATGGCCTGATAGTCTGCCTGATTTCAATAGTTCAAACACTGTAAAACGTGATTCTATTTTCTATAGTTTGTATTTGACACCTCAAGAATATAAAGTATATGAGACGTTAAATGAAAAAAAATCAAAAGAAGATAGCTTTGTTATTAATGGAAAAGAGTGTTTTATATTGATTAGATACCCATTTCCTGAAGAATATTCTTGGATGGAATAACGCAAATGCGAGCGAACCGTTAACAAACATATCATCAGCTAATGGCTAACCTAAAAATAAACAACTATGAAAACATTTAAATTATTACCACTATTAATCCTATTTGTCGCTGCATTCTCTGCATGTGACACTGAACCAGAAGTAGTACCTCAAGAAATCGTATTACAGCATTATACTAATTCTAACTCAAGTTTACAAAATGATAACATTAATGATATCGCGGTTGATAATACAGGTGTTGTTTGGGTAGCTACAGAAGAATGATTAGCATCCATAGATGGTAGTACAATTACCGTCTATAACACTCAAAATTCTGACTTACAGTCAAATATTATTAAATCAATTGTATTTGACAATGATAATAATCTATGGTTAGGTACATATCCTGGAGGTTTGTATAAAAAATCAGGAGCCGAATGGACACTTTATAATTCTGAGAATACTCCTTTTACTTCAAATTATGTTGGTTCAGTTGAAGTTGACAATGATGGCAACATATGGACATCATACGCGTCAACCTTATACAAATACGATGGTACAACTTGGTCTGAATTCTCTTCAAATAATCAGTTCACTGAAAATGTGTCATTTACTTATGGAAATAGTAGAATAATATTTGATGATGAAAATAATATCTACGCAAGTTCTGACAAAGGGTTAGTAAAGTTTGACGGCACTAATTGGTCAATTTACAATACTAGTAACTCAAATATTTTTGCAAATGATATTGCAGAAATTGTTTTTGACCAATCGGATAATATATGGTGTGCTCATACCTTTACTGAAAAAATAGAAATGTTTGATGGGACAACATGGAGTACTTATTCACAACAATCTAGAGCAATTTTTTGTGATACCAATGGTAAAGTATGGTCTGGGAATGGTGTACATCTAATTAGATTTAATTCCAACTCTTGGGTCCAAATTGATGAAACAGATAATTCAGATTTCATGGCATATCCATTATGCTTTGCAAATGATAATGATGGCCACTTATGGATAGGTACAGCAAATGGAATATACAAAATGAAAGAGAATATTTAAAATACGTTTGGTAACAATACCTATATACTATGCGGGGTATATATGTAAAAGTAAGGCAGTCGCTTTTCAGAACTACCGCCAAATTCACAATTTGGCTTTTACGAATGAATAAATTAAAATCAAAATAGTTAATTTGACTTCGCAGCTAATCTGACCTTGGTCTCAGGACAACTGTCCCGCACGGTACATAGCTGCAATCGTTAAATCGCAATATCAAACTTATCATGTAAATGATTTGTATCATTAGCAACTCTTTTGTCAAGCATACGAGCATAAATCTTTGTCATATTTATTGAGGAATGGCCAAGCATTTTAGAAACACTTTCAATTGATACATTATTATTAAGTGTAACAGTAGTTGCGAAAGTATGCCTGGCGATATGGCTTGTTAAATTCATATCAATACCACATACATCTGCAATTTCTTTTAAGTATGCATTCATCTTTTGATTTGATAGTACTGGAAGTAAAACATTCTTATTCACACAAATCTCATGATCTTTATACTTGTCAATAAGGCGTTGAGTAACAGGAAAAACAGGAATACTAACACTATTACAAGTTTTCTTACGATGAGTTTTTATCCAATACTGGTCATCGGTACCAATTACCAAATTATCACAAGTCAATAGTTTTAAGTCAGAATGAGCCAAACCGGTAAAGCATGAGAATACAAAGCAATCACGGACTTGTTCGAGGCGCATAGTGTGAAACTTCTTATTAATAAGTGTATTTAGTTCTTCATCTGAGAGAAAACCACGGTCCACCTTTTTCAATCTCATTTTGAAATTAGCGAAAGGATCTTTATCAAGGTGTCCGGTTGTAATTGCCAGTCGAATAATTTTCTTGAAGTTTTTAATGTATTTCATTGTAGTGTTGTGAGCACACTTACGAACAGTCTTAAAGTATATTTCATAATCTACAATAAACTCATGATCAAGTTCAGAGAAATACAAATCATCACGATTGTACTTTTGTTTTATGAAATTCTTTGTATGTCTCAATGAAGTTTCGTAACGCTCATGAGTTTCGGGAGAGTAGTCAATATTAACAAGTGCTTTAATCTTATCGTTATGCTCCTGGAATAGTTCTAAAACGCTAATACCCTTATCTTCTTCAGGTTCAATTCCGAGGTAGGCGTTTTTGATGGCTGTTGGTGTAATTGGATTGCCGGTTTCACGAAGGTATTTATAATGTTCAAACAGAGTAGAACGTGTAGAATCTAAATAAGAATTAATATCTTTATTCTTTTTGGAAGTTCCCATAGCCTTTCCGGCTTTAGAATTCCAATAACGTTCTTCAATGTTTAAATGCATTGACATTTCAACTCTTTTGGAGTTGACAGAGATTCTTAAATAAATAGGAGCTTCTCCAAAATTGTTAATCCTGTGTTTCTTAAGATAGAAAAGGACGTTAAAAGTGTTTCTTTTTTCCATAAATCTTAAAATTTTAAGCTGTTATAAAAATAGTACTTATGGATCAAAACAAAGAATGCAAAGAGCTGTCAATCAGAGAAATCGGGCTAAGTTAGGTGTCCTTTTTCAAAATTTATTTGTGGACACCTTTAGGACTACGCAAAAGCCCTAAATTTGCGATATTTTGCAGAACAGTGTAAAAAGAAAAAGTCCTGAAAACATTGAATTTCAGGACTTTGCTTCACTTTGCTTTTACGCTTGGCGGAGAAAGAGGGATTCGAACCCCCGGATCCGTGAAGATCAACGGTTTTAAAGACCGCCGCATTCGACCACTCTGCCATTTCTCCGCTGCAAAAGTAGAATTAATTTAATTATCTGCAAAAACAATTTTAACTTTTTTTTATTCTTTTCTTACCGTTTCAGCTAATAGATTGATTTAGTATCTATTACATATATTAATAATTAATAAAGGTAAGACAATCTTAATGCTATTTAAACCATGTAGAACTTCTCGTAATAAGAATAAGCCTTTTCTATAATATCTTAATGCAAATTAAATAGCATCCAAATTCAATTCAAAATATTAGTTTTATATTTTCATTGCTTTCATTTTGAATTTTGCGATTTGAATTTTCAAAAAATATTTTAAAATATTTTTTTGCATTACGTCATACAATTCTTCACATTTATATATAATTACTTTTATACTTATCCCCATCTTTTCAACACTTAATAAACAGTAGAAAATGCTACTTTGCACTAATACCAACAATCTCGTGTTTTATCAACAAGTATGGTGAAAAATGACGTTTTCTCAAACAAATACCATTAAAAACACCCCGAAACCCTCTATTTAACGGCATTTATTGAATATTTTAAAGTTCTTAACTTAGCATTTTGTTTATTTTTTTGTTTATTGTTACTATACAATATGGCTGAAACCCTTAAAAACAGTGAGGTTTATTAACAAATACACCAAGATATTAACAAAATGATGTTTTTTTTTGATAAAAACTTGCTGAAACGCTTATAGTATCTATATTTGTAACCTATACGTTAATAATTTTACTAACCTAAAAATTTAGAAAAAATGAACAAAGCACAATTAATTGACGCAATTGCTAAAAAAGCAAACTTAACAAAAGCTGACGCAAAAAAAGCATTAGACGCTTTAGTAGACACAACTACTGATACTTTGAAAAAAGGTGACAAAATCGCTTTAGTAGGTTTTGGTACATTTGGTGTTACTAAAAGAGCTGCAAGAAAAGGCCGTAACCCACAAAAACCAAACGAAGTTATCAATATTCCAGCTAAGAATGTTGTTAAATTCTCAGTAGGTAGCGAACTTAAAAACGCTGTTAAGTAATTTCGTCATAGAAATTCATTTAAAGGGAACTACGGTTCCCTTTTTTTATGCTTGTAAGTTAGTTTTTTCCAAACTTAATTTTATTTTTGTAATGTAAATAGAGCAAAAATGAATAAACAAGCTTTAATTGATTACTTAAAAGAATTAGTTACAGCAAAACGTTTCGATACATTTAACAGAGTTCTAAATCAACGAACAAGATATATATCTGTAGTTCTGGAAGATATCTTTCAAGGTCATAATGCTTCGGCTGTTTTACGTAGTTGCGACTGTTTTGGTGTTCAGAATATTCATATGATCGAGAATAGTAATGAATTTCTTACTAACCCAGAAGTTGCAATGGGCTCATCACAATGGTTAAGTTTATTTCACCATAATAAGCATGAGAACAACTCACTTTCAACTATTGAATACCTGAGAAAAGAAGGATATAGAATAGTTGCGACAACTCCACATACTAAGGACTGCTTGCTTGAAGACTTAGATTTAAAGAAAGGTAAAATTGCTTTATTCTTTGGTTCGGAGCTTCCTGGCTTATCTAATATCGTTATGGATAATGCCGATGAATTTGTCAGAATTCCAATGGTTGGATTTACAGAAAGCTTCAATATTTCTGTATCTGCTGCACTTAGCCTTTATGATTTGACTTCCAGATTAAGAAATTCAGATATAAAATGGCAATTATCAGAATTAGAAAAGAATGATATTCTCTTTGAATGGCTAAAAACTAGCATTAAAGACTCTGAAAGAATTTTAAAGAGGTATAAGAAAGATTAGATGTCTTCCTGTAGCAGTTTAAGCGTTGAGAAAGCAAAGTTTTGACTTGTTTGCTACAATAATCATATCGATAACGCGACGCTTGATTATTTGATTACAACAACATCAGTAACAAACTTTAAATCGCCTGAGTAAAACTCAAATTTATAAAGCCCGTTTTCCATAAAGGAGATGTCTAATTTTGTGTTGTTTCTAACATTTCCTACATAAACAAGTTTACCACTAAGATTATAAATTCTTAATTCACAATCATTACTAGTGGTGGATGGCAATGCAATATTCACAAAATCTCCGGCAGGATTAGGAAAAACAGAAGACTTTTTACTGTTTGTTGCCTCTATCCCACTTGAATGGAGCTCACTATTATAGGTATTAACGGAAATATCAACAGCTTGCTCCAAATCATACAAATTATCGGCTCCAATAATCGCAAAACCCACTCTTACAGTATCATTAGCAGAAATATCAAATGGGCCTGCTCCTGTGTACTGAACCATATCATAAATCACACTTGATTCGGGAATAGCGGTATTACTAATCATATAAAATTTCTCAATATCTGCAAAGCCATCAGTAATATCAACAATCCCATCACCATCAGTAACTTGTGCTAAAGCATAATTATTTACTTCCTGATCTGTAAGCAATTTAATTCCAGCATAAAGATTCTGAGCACCATTATTATAACAATATAGAAACTCTTCCTCTTCCATTAATTCAGAAGAGTTATTTGCTGCCTCAACTAAATCCCAATCATTAAACAAGCCAAAATAAAAGTCTTCAATTTCTGAAATACCATTATTAACAATATAGTAATCCACTATAATAAAGTTACTCTTATCTTCATCATTCCATGCAAAAGCCTCCTGTATGACTTCTATATCCTGTGATTCGACATCATTTGAATCATCAATTGTTAGACTTATCTGACTATCACTAAACATTGGGCTGGCGACAACAGCCGGATAATCAATGTTGCCAAAATCAGTAGACTGACGCACACTACTGAAAATCTGTGATGCTGATGTACCAGATATTATTCCACAATCATAAAATAAAGGAAAATACTCTTCGAAAATCAGACCATCGCCAATAGTACTGTTTACATCTGAGAAACCTAATCGACCGTTACTTGCAACAGACATTTCTAATTTCTGAGTACTAATATTTTTATGCCCTTCATTGATATAGAGCTCTATTGACTGAGAACCTGAATAATCATCAGCTGTATAGGCGAAATCCAATCGTAAAAGGTAATCTCTTGGTGTCTCTTCTAAAAAATAAACAACAATCTCATCCTCGCTCAAATATGTTTCTAGTGTATTTAGATCTCCGGTATAAATAGTTTCAGTTTCAACTCCTGCATATTCAGATTCAGTACTTACGTTTATTGTTAATCCTGAAGCATCAGCAAGATAATTTATAAACTCTGCATCCATTATTAAGTAACCATCACCTTGTTCAACAGTATAATTTTGTAATAATATAGATGGAGTTATTTCCATTGTAAGTGCATTATAAAGATTCACTCTGCCGGTTCCCATCATCCCGGCATAAGGAATATTATACTCAATTGTATCTATTAGGTCTGCTGAAATTTTCAGTAATTCAGCAATCTGATTGGCATTATAATCAGGATAAGCAGAACGAAGAATTCCTGCACACCCACTTACAATTGGAGCAGCAAATGAAGTGCCACCCCACATCAGCGCATATGTAGATCCGGCTCCTGTTGATTTAAACATTGTTGCAGGGGCGCAAACATCAACATAATAACTGTAACTTGAACCGTTAGGCGCAGTAGGAGAATTGTCTGGTGACCAACGTTCGTCAAATTCGGTTGTACCGGCAACTGAAAGTACATTTCTATATGAAGAAGGGTAATAATCTACCTTTGAATCTGTATTTCCAGCCGCAGAAACTACCAACATATCATGATTAATAACAGCATAATCAACAACATCTTGTGCCATTCTCTGATAATATGTCCCCCCCCAACTACAATTCAATACATCAACACAATGTTCGGCAGCATATACAATTGATTGATAAGAGTTTTCCAGAATTCCATCTGAATTCGAAATTTTTAATGGAAGAAGCATGCATTTGAAACCTGCACCTGAAACTCCTACCCCATTATCTGTAGATGCCCCTGCAATGCCCGAAACCCAAATCCCATGATTATTTACGTCCGCTTGTACATTGTTATTATTTTCGCCAAAATTCCATCCTCTAAAATTATCAACAAATCCATCACCATCATTATCAACTCCGTCAGGCAAATCATTATAATTATTTTTAATATTATAAATCAAATAATCATGAGCTAGATCACATCCTGTATCGGAAATTCCAATAACAATATTAGTATCACCCTGATGAACATCCCAGGCATCATAAGCCCGAATATTATCCAACCAATATTGATCTGTCGCATTTAATGGGTCATCAGGAACATACAAAAGTTCAACTTTATATAATGGCTCTGCATATTCTATCATTTTGTTTGCTGATAAAACATTAGCTAGTTGCTCTATATCAATATTTATATCTGTATTTGAAATAAAAATTGTACTTATATCAACCATTTCCTGACCATAATCATTGTATTCTTTTTGTGGTACAGGAGAATTTGGAAACATCTGTTCTATTTCAGTAATATTAAATTGATTAGAAAATTTAATAAAGCTTTGGTCAGATTTGAATTCACTCTTATACTGTGGTTTAACTTTAAAAACTAAACGTCCATCATAATAAGGTTTATCAACATCTTTTTGAGTAAATGAGTATAATGAAATAAAACAAAATGCAAGTATTAAAAATACAGATTTCATAAGAGCTTTTTTTTGCAATATACAAAAAAAATGGCCAGCAAATTGCTGACCATTTAAAATATTTAGTTAGATATTATTGTCCTTCAGGAGTTTCAACATTACCTGTTATTTTTAATACAACACTTGGTTGAGTTGGGTCGTTTGTTATAACTGTAATAGTTTTATTTTGGCGACCTCTCTTACCGGCAGAATTAAATGTAGCAGTAATATGACTAGTTTCACCTGGTTTGATAACCATTTTTTCAGGATTTGTTGCTGTACAACCACATGAAGCTTTTATTTTTCTAATTACTAAATCACTTTTACCTGTATTAGTAAACTCATAGTTATGTGTAGACTTTTCACCTTGCTTCATTGAACCAAATTCATATTGAACATCTTTGAATTCAATTTTTGGTGATTGAGCAAGTTCTTCCTCTGTCAAATGAGTAAAGTCTTCTTCGATTGTTGCACTAATAGAAAGTCTGTTTCTGGTATTTTTCTCACCATTAATAATAAAATCGACTCTATCCATTAAGAAACCCCAGTCTTTCTTTTTAGTTGCATCATAAACAACTTTTATATAACCAATTTCACCATGTTTTTCACCTGGCTGCATACCTTTTAATGTTTCTGTAACACAAGTTATTTTAATATGATCCGGAACATTCTCAAAAGTAATTGTCATTGGCTCTGAGCTCATATTAACAATACCAAGTGTATCTTCAACTACTTTATTATTGAATACCTTGTTAAATGCCATATGAGATGTCTTCAATCTAAGATCATCAAATGCTTTTGGATAGTAATCTTCGATACCTTTTTCGCGAGGGATAACAGTACCTTCAATTCTTAGTAATGTTGTTGGATTCTCAGTGTTTGTGGTCACTGTAACAGATTTATTAAATTTACCAGGGCGATTTCTAGGATTATAAGTAGCTTTAACATAACCTTTGCCTCCCGGTTGAATCGGCTCTTTAGTATAATCAGTCGCTGTACAACCGCAAGAAGCTCTTACGTTTGTAATGTATAGCGGCTTACTTCCTGTATTCGTAAAATTAAATGTAGCAGCCTGAGGACCAGCTTCTTCTTTAAATTCTCCGAAATTATGCGTTGTCTTTTCCCAGGAAATTGCTGGTTCCTGTGTTTGGGAAAATACCGCAAACGTAATAAGTAATCCAAAAATTAGTAATACTGATTTTTTCATAGTAAATATTATTTTAATTAACTAAACCGTTTATTGTTCTTTAGGAATAACCTCTCCCATTATTCTTAGTATAGAAGTAGGTTGAAATTCATTTGTCGTAACTGTAATTGATTTATTAAACTTGCCAGGTCTCTTATTTGGATCATAAGCAGCTTTAACATACCCTTTTTCTCCCGGTTTTACAGGTTCCTTTGACCATTCCGGTGATGTACAACCACATGAAGCTTTTACATTTGTAATATATAAAGGCTCATTACCAGTATTAACAAATTCGAATGTAGCAACAACTTTTCCGTCTGCTTCATTGAATTTTCCAAAATCATGAACTGTTTTATCCCAAGATATTGCAGGTCCACTCTGCTGTGCAAAGATCAAAGTAGAAATAGTCACAATTCCAACAAATAATAATATCTTTTTCATAAGTGTAAATATTTTAAATTAGTAATTTCGATACTGTATTTACAAAATTCAGACCAAACATTATTCCAAAATATAAAAATAATATAAAATTTAAAAGTCTGTAAAATTTAATCTTGCCTGTGGTAAGACATCTAAATCACATAATTTGCCGCTAAGATACATAAAATGTCCAACTAAACCAATCATTGCTGCATTATCTGTTGTATATTGCAATCCAGGCAAATGAATATTCCATGATTCTTTTTGTGCCAAATCTGTCAGTCCCTGACGCAAACCACTATTTGCTGAAACGCCACCGGATATGACAATTTCTCTAACACCTGTCAATTTTACAGCTTTTATAAGCTTTTCAAGTAATATTTCAATTATCGTTCTTTGCAGCGATGCTGCTAAATCATCCCGATTCACTTCGATAAACGAAGGATTATGTTTTAGGTTGTCTCTTATTGTATAAAGAAATGATGTTTTTAATCCACTAAAACTAAAATCTAAATCCTTTATTTTCGGTTTATTAAAATCAAATGCCTGAGCATCACCGACTTGAGCAAGTTTATCAATTACAGGACCACCTGGATATGGTAACCCAAGAACTTTTGCGCACTTATCAAATGCTTCTCCTGCTGCATCGTCAATTGTTTTACCAATTATTTCAAAATCGAGATAATCTTTTACCAAAACAATCTGAGTATGACCTCCTGATACCAATAAGCATAAATAAGGGAATTTTGCCTTAAAAGGCTCTTCTCCTTTTTTTCTTAACATATGAGCCAACAAATGACCATGCAAATGATTTACCCCAACCAAAGGTTTCCCGGTTGATAGCGATAAGCCTTTTGCAAAAGAAGTCCCAACCATTAAAGAACCAAGCAAACCCGGGCCTTTAGTAAAAGCTATTAGATCAATCTCTTCAAGTTTATATCCAGATTGTTCCAAAGCTTCCTTTACAACCAATACAATATTCTGCTGATGCGCTCTACTGGCAAGCTCCGGCACAACTCCACCATACTTCTCATGAATCTTTTGAGTATTGATAACATTAGAACACATCATGGTATCCTCAAGCACAGCTGCAGAAGTATCGTCACATGATGATTCTATACCTAATATTTTTAAACTCATAATTGTGAACAAAATTACATTTTTTATAATATTCTAATGGTTTTTTTCATAATATTTGTATGATAGGATAACTAAAAACTATAGGTTTTGCTAAAAATTAGATTAAAAAGACTGATAATATTGCTCTCTTTGCTTCTGCTAAGAGACATTTTATTATTGGTTATAATCAGCAATTCAGCATTCCTACAGAGTTTCCTGACTAAACAAACGATTGCTTTTTTTGCACGTCATTACGATATTGAACTTACAGTTGATAATGTTTATGTCAAATTACCAAACACTATTGTTCTAAATGATATCTGCATGATGGATTCTATAGGAGATACTCTAATTGTTTCTCAGGAGATATCTGCAAATATCTCAGCGATAAAAATATGGGATAATCAATTATATCTTGATAAAATACTGATAAATGAACCATTAATTAATGTTTGTGTCGACACAAATGGAGTTGCTAATTACGAATACATTCTAAATAAGTTTACATCTGAAGATACCGACACAACATAATCAACAAAATTTGAAATATTTTGTAATAATTTTGAAATCTTAAATGCCAGATTAAAATACAGAGACTTACGAGATCTACCTTAAAACGAATTATTTAATCCTTCAGATATAGATATTGATGGTTTTAGTTTAAGTATTAGCGATTTTAAATATTACACTGATAGTATAGAGCTTAATCTTGACAACTTTACATTTGCAGAAAAATCGGGAATTGACATTAAAGAGATTTCCGGACATATGAAATATTGTGATACTGCAATAAGCGTAAGTAATTTCGCAATAGAAACAAAATACTCACAATTTAAAAGTTCACTTCTTGAAATAATTGGTAATGATGCTGACTATCTTGCTGACCCTTTAAATAAATCAAAAATTGAAGTAAATATTGACACACTAATATTCGATGTTGCTGACTTGGGTCCATTTATGCCAGAATATAAAAACTTTCACGATAAACTATACTTGTCAGGAGTATTTAAAGGAAAGTTATCTAACTTTAAATTTAAGAAATTTAATATTGCCTACGGCGACGACACCAGAATGCTCGCTAACTTATCTGTTGATGGCCTTCCTGATTACGAAATGACTTTCATTTTTGGTGATGTCTCAGAGTTTACAACGTCAAATAATGATATAAGAAAATTAATAAACCTAAGTTCTCCGGGCGAATATGTATATCTACCTCCAACTATAGATGAAATAGGTAACATTTCATTTAATGGAAACATTACGGGCTTATTTAATGACCTTGTTGCTTATGGAGAGTTTAACACTGGTCTTGGTTCTATTAAAACAGATATAGCTATTATAACAGATTTCGAAACTTTTGATATTGACTACAGTGGTTCATTAGATGCATATAAATTCGATCTTGGTAAAATTACTGGAGACCCTAAAAATTTTGGCTTATTAAGCATGCAATCACAAATTAATGGAACTGTGGATTCAACAGGAAACTTCCAGGCAAGTATTGATTGTAAAATTAATGAACTTGGACTGATGGATTATACATATACTGGGATAAGCCTTAAAGGTGATGTCTCTAATGTATTCTTTGATGGAGAGTTAATGGTAAAAGATCCAAATATTGAAGTTGAGTTCTTTGGAAAATATAAATATGGTGTAAATGATCAATATCTTGACTTTTCTACTGACATCTGGGCTAATCTTAATGAATTAAACATTACCAACGATAGTCTAGGATCTGAAATAAAAATGGTATTAGCTTGCGATCTTCATGGCGACATATTAAATAAACCTGAGGGAGATATTTATTTAAGCCATTTCAAATATTTTACAAAAGGCAAAGAGTTTAAAATTGAGCAATTTAATTTCAATAGTTTTATTGATGAGTACAATCAACAATACTTAACATTGCGTTCTGATTACATAGACTTAAACTTCTATGGAACATTTGAATATACTGAGTTAGCTGAACAATTATATAATATTGTTGCTGGTTATACTCCATCATTCCTGGGCAAGCCTAAAAAACTGGAACTAGAAAGTGACAATATAGTTAACTTTGATGTACGATTAAAGAATCTTAACAATATTACTGATATCTACTTACCTCAACTAGATATTGAAAGTGATGTATTCGCTGAAGGTATGATTAATGGTGCCGATGAACGTTTTGATGCAATTTTCAGTATCCCGGTGATAAAATACGACAGTATTTATCTATGGGGTAACGAATTTGATATTAAAGGTTATAAAGATTCTCTAGACATAAATCTAAAGATGCAGGAAATTAGTACTAGAAACTTCCCTTGGTTTGAAAACATTGCTTTAGATTTAGATATTGTAGAAGATAGTGTAACATTAGCTTTAAACTGGGATAATTTTGAAGAACAAAGAAACTCAGGAAACCTTCTAATTGGAACAAGATTCTTTAATAAAGGCAAAGGACAAATTCCACGAATAGAAAACTTAATTCATTATTCCGAAGTTATTGTTGAAAATCGACTATGGGAAATAAGCCGAACTCCTGTAATTGTTGATGGCAGTGAAATAGAAATAGACCATTTTTCATTAACACATGACGATCAGGTTCTTAATATAGATGGTGATATTTCAACTGATAAAACAAAACTATTGCGTTTCCTGATAAACAATGTTGACATAAGCAATTTTAACTCTTATATAAGCAATACTGGATACCAGTTCTCAGGAATTTTATCAGGAAACGGTAGGATTGCCAATATTTATGAAATTCCAAGTCTTAAATCCTCACTAAGCATTGAAGACTTTAAAATTAATGATGAAGATTTTGGGAGATTTGACTTGTCTGCAATTTGGGAAGGTGAAGGTAATGGATTTAAAGTTGACGGAGTAAATAAATATATGAAGATTCGTGGATCTTATTCACCCGAAACAGATAGCCTTGATGCAAACTTTACAATGGACAATTTCAAATTAGAAATTCTTGGACCATACATGCTGGATTATGAAGTAAGCGGACTCAATGGGGCTGTTGATGTAAACCTTGATATAAAAGGAAGCCTAAAAAAACCTGATATAAGTGGAGAAATTCAATTCGAAAAAGCAGAATTTGTTTATGATTTCCTTAAAATACACGCATTTACAAATGACAAAGTCATTATTACAAACAATGCTATACTGTTTGATAATTTTAAAGTTTATGACGAAAATCTTAGCGAAGGACGAGTAAATGGTGGAGTATATCATGACAATTTTGAAGATATTTTTGTAGACCTCAGAATTGATGCAGAGAATATGAAACTGCTAAATACTACATCAAAAGATAACAGCCTTTACTATGGAACTGCTTACGGAACAGGAAATGTCAGAATTACAGGAACACTTGATAAATTTGGCATTGATGTGGTTGCTAAAACAGAGCCTAATACAGTATTTGTTCTTCCAATGACTGAATCATATGAAAGCGGAAACCTGTCATATATAACATTTATTCAACCAGCTGTTGACTCAAGTGAAATGCAGACTGTTAAACCTCTCGAATCTGAAATGGAATATTACTTCAAAATGGACGTTGAGGTTACGCCAGATGCCGAGGCACAGATAGTATTTGACCCCAAAGTTGGAGACCTTATCAGAGGATATTGTAGTGGTAATCTTAAAATGGAATACACCTCTGACGAAGACTTCAATATGTATGGCGAACTTGTTGTCGTTGACGGTGATTATCTTTTTACTCTGGAAAACATTATTAATAAAAAGTTCCATATAAAACCAGGTGGAACAATAGTTTGGTCTGGGGATGAATATGAAGCGATTCTTGATTTAGATGCGGTTTACTACGCTCGTGCACCTTTAAAAGACCTAATGGCAGCTGTCGCGGATTCAAGCGACATGTATAATAAGCCAATGAATGTAGAATGTCATATGCATATGTCAGGAAGTCTAATGTCACCTGACATACAATTCAGTATTTTAGTTCCTAATGCAAATGATAAAGCAAAAGCTCAATTGGCAAACCTTACACAAGACGAAATTAATAAGCAACTTCTTTATCTACTTATTCTAAACAGATTTTACAATCCAAACCAGGGAACAGCTGTTGGAAATGATATGGGATCAACAACAAATGCATTTGGAGTCACTTCAAGTGAATTATTGTCAAATCAATTGAGCAACTGGTTATCGCAAATCAGTAAAGATTTTGATATCGGCTTTAACTATAGACCCGGAACAGAGGTGTCGGGTCAAGAACTTGAAGTAGCTCTTTCAACACAAATATTAAATGACAGAGTACTAATTAATGGGAATGTAGGAATTGGTGAAAATAATGCTAATACCAGTAATTTGGTTGGAGATATTGAAGTTCAGCTTAAAGTTAATAAAAAAGGTTCCTTCAGACTTAAAGGATTTACACGTGCAAATGATGACCTGGAAGCAGAATTCGGCCCATATACAAATGGTGTTGGTATCTTCTACACTGAAGACTTTAATACTTTAGGCGAATTATTCACTAAGTTCTGGCATGCCATGACATTTAAAGAAGCTAGAGCTAATCGAAAACTCAGAAAGTCTATTGAAGAAAATCAAGATAATGACAATGAATCTTAGTTCTTTTTTGTGTTTTTTCTATATGATTTATTTTTATTCTTGGAATAGTATCTTTTCTTCTTTTTCTGAATAATTTTGTATTCAGGTCCTGTTGGGATTCCCTTAGGGTTCTTTTCTTTGTCAATCTCTCTCCCAAGAAGTTTCTCAATACGATTAAAATTTAAAATTTCCTTTTCGCTTATGAAACTAATTGCCAGTCCTAACTTTCCTGCACGGGCAGTACGTCAAATACGATGTACGTAATCTTCAGCTTTATCAGGGATATCATAATTTACAATAAGATTGACATCATCAATATCTATTCCTCTGGCTAACAAATTTGTCGTAACAACAATATCTGTTTTGCCATTTTTAAAGTCAAGCATTTTTTCATTCCTCTCCTGCTGACTAAATGATGAATTTATTGCCGTATTTTTTATTCCTATCATTCTTAAATGAGAAGAAACTTTTGACACATTAATCTTTGTACCTGCAAAAATTATTATTCTTTGCCCCTTATATGAATATAGTATATTAGCTAAAATTGAAGCTTTATCCTTTTCATAAACCAAATATACTTTCTGATCAATTTCTTCAGCCGGTTTGGAAAAGTTTAAATCAAGGATTTCAGGTTGATAAAGGATTTTTGAAGCTAGTTTACGTATTGCATCCGGCATAGTAGCTGAAAACATCAAGGTTTGTCTTTTATGAGGCAGATATGAAATAATATTTATTATATCATCATAAAACCCCATATCCAACATTTCGTCTGCTTCATCCAAAACTAGAAACTTTAAATCTTCTGTTTTGACGTACCCAAGACTTAAATGTGAAATTAATCTTCCGGGTGTAGCAACAACAACATCAACTCCATTAGTTAATGCCGCTTTTTGGCGACTAAAACCATCCTGATCATTCCCACCATAAATTGCAATACATGATGTTCCTGTAAAATAACCTAAACCACTAACCTGCTCTTCTGTTTGCATACAAATCTCTCTCGTCGGACAAATTATCAGTGATTTTATTCCGTCTCCACTTAAACCTGAAATTTTTTCCATTACTGGAATTAAAAATGCTGCAGTTTTTCCTGATCCTGTTTGTGAACATGCCAGAAGATCTTTACCACTTAATGCAACAGGAATAGACTTAGCTTGAATCTCAGTCATAGTCTCAAAATTAAAAGCATCAATCCCACTTAATAAATCTTCTGATATTTTTAGTTCATTAAATTTCATAAATCTATATTATAATTCGTCATCAACGTCTATTATATAGATCACGAGCAAAAAAGACACGGATTAAAAAAGAATAGCAATTATATATTCGCTGAAAAATAGCTCTAAAATAATATCTATAACTACTTAAAGCTAATATAGTTTTCTTAATTATCTACAAAGTAAGTAAAAATTATGCAAGTACATAATAGTGGAAAATCACTTCCCTTTTCTAAGAGAAAAATTCACACGTCTTTTATTAGCTTCCTGGAATACTCCCTGATTTACAAATCTAATATCTTCGACTGTATAAAATGCTCAAGGATTAAACTCATTAACGATATCGATAAGTTTCGACAAATTCTTACGACTTACTGTCATAAATAAAACATTAACTGGTCCCTGTGCCCCAGTAGCTGACATATGTGTTATTCCGTATCCTCGTTCGGAAAGTTCATGAACAAGTTCATAAGCCGGTTTACCGGTAACTAAACGCAAACCAACAATGCCTAAGGCTATTTTTTCCTCTATAACCATTCCAATATAGTTGCCTGCAGCAAATCCTGCAGCATAAAACAAATAACACATCCAGTTATCCAGATTCTCCATTATTTGACCTATAGCAATTATCCAGATTAATACTTCCAAAAAACCCAACAATGGTGCTAATCTCTTTTGACCTTTAGATACTAAAATAATACGAATTGTGCCAATTGACACATCCAAGATTCTTGCAAAGAAAATCATCAATGGCAACCATAAATATGCAAAATAATCAAATTCCATTTCTTGTAAATTTAAAAAATCGTGCAAAAGTATTTTATTTTTTAATATAACAAATATTTTTTTTACTAATTTTCAATAATCTAAAAACAAATTATCATAATAACAGTTTATCAAGCAAGTAAAACTAAAAAAACAAAAAAGAAATGGAAAAATTGTATTCAGTAAAAGTAACAGCTAGTGGTGGTAGAAATGGCCATGTAAAAAGCGATGACGGTGTAATTGATATGGATGTAAGAATGCCAAAAGGTTTAGGTGGTAAAGGTGGTGCATACGCAAACCCTGAGTCTCTTTTTGGTGCTGCATATTCTGCATGCTATGATGGAGCTCTAAATTTAGTTGCAAAAATGGCTAAACATCGTATTGAAAGTAAAACAACTGCTGATGTTAGTATCAACAAAGAAGCAGACGGTGGTCTGGCTATAGCTGTACAACTTGATATAGAAATTAAAGGTGTTGAAAAAGATGTTGCTCTTGACTTAATTAATCAGGCTCACCAAGTATGTCCTTATTCAAAAGCAACAAGAAACAATGTGGAAGTTAAATTGAATTTGATTTAAATTATCATCTATATAAATGTGTGAATACCCTGCCATTTCGGCAGGGTATTTTTTGCATAATTTTCTATAATAACTGTATATTTTTCTACAAACGTCAATTTTTTTCACATTTTCCTTGATTATTCTCCAAAAATCCACTATCTTTGATAAATCATTAAGTTTTATGCAAAACCGATTTGTCATATATCCTGAAGTAAATTTTGGTGTTTCCAAATTATCCCCCGGAATAACATCAATTAATGACTTATTGGCAATTGCTAAAGAATTCCGTTTGGACAAGAACTTTAACAAAGTACATTATCAACTAACTGACTTGCGTGAATGTATTTTTGATTTTAAATCTGATGAAATCAATAAAATGATTTCTTTAGTAAATGAATATAAAGATAAAGACAATCAAAAAATTGGAGTTTACCTCGTTGATAAGCCTATGGAAACTGCTTTAGTTGCACTATTCTTTAAAAACCTTGATGCAAAGAGAGAGTTTTGTTACACAATAGAAGGAGCATATAAAATTCTTAACATGCCTATTAGTTTTGATAAATTCAAAACACTAATTGACATTTAAGCTAAGTATCATTTACCTGATTATTTACATATCTACCAACAGTCCTGCCAGCTTGTACCATCATAAACTCTGAGTTTATGAGTAGAACTATCCATATAAATATCTCCTTCTGATGGACTTGAAGGTGCAGTAGCACGTGGTTCTAATCTCATTACATCGTTAATATGTAGTACTCTTTGCGGACTTGATGTTCCTATGCCAACATTTCCAGAAGGAACAATAAAGTCTGCGCTGCCCTCTTTAACCTGAAAAACATCCAAATAGCTACCACCTGAGTCTTTCGTTCTCAGTTTAAACCATTCAGAATTAGAAGAATGATGAAATCCATAGAAGCTATTACCACTAGATCCATCTCCATTCCCTTCGACAAAAAGAATCTCATTTCCAGAACCTCCTACAGAACTCGCTGGGTTAACTAACTTTAATCTAGACATGTAATTACTTTGATTACTATTTAATTCTAATTCAACATCCTCATTCGCAATCGCGTAAATTGACAAATTTGAGTTTGGACTAGAAGTTCCTATTCCCACGTATCCAGAACCTCTATAAACACTACAACTATTTTCTGTCAATAAAATACTATTATCAACATACGCCTTAACTGCTTTTTCTGTTGGGACAGCATCATCACTATCGTCTGCCATTGTTGCATCAGTAGAAAACTCGTTAATAGATGTCCCTGATGGAAATTCAAGTGTCCCATTAACCTTAAGCATATCTGAACTAAAATCACCATATATTAGAGGTGATGCAGAATTTGAGTTTTCAATATAAAGTTTATTTGACCCTGTTTCATTATAACCTGATTCATAACCAATAAAAATATTTCCTGTTTTACTATGATACGTTGTTCCCTGACCTGCTCTGCAACCTATTATTACGTTATCATTCCCTGTTTGATTATAAAAGTTCGCATCTTTTCCTAAAATAGTATTGTTTGATCCTGAAGTATTACAGTAACCTGATGATCCCCCTACTGAAATATTTCTCTCTCCTGTACTATTTGATATTAAACTATTAGAGCCTATTGCTGTACAACTTGTGCCTGATGTATTATTCTGCATACTATATGCTCCAATCGCAGTATTATCAACACCAGTATTACTGGCTGGAGTGCTACTTCCTCTTAATGCATCCTTACCAACAGCAGTATTATATGTTTCAACTCCTTAAGATGTATTATTCGCATAATACATAGCATAATAACCCACAGCAGTTGAACTATAATTTGCAACATTTGACTTTAATGCTCCCTGACCCAATGCTGTATTCTCATAACCTGTTATATTGTCTTTTAATGCATCTCCACTTAGAGCTGTATTATAATATCCTGTAATAGTTGAAAAACCGGCATCCCTACCTATAAATGAATTATAATTGCTAGATAAATCATCACTATTTCCGGCTCCTTCTCCAATAAACAATGATCCCCCTGAATTTGAAGGCTCTATCCTACTTCCTGTAATTACCCATTTTTCTGTTCCGGCAATATCTAGCCTAATAATATCTTCATCTGCACTTTCCTCTACTTGTATTTTTGTATCGTTATCGCTATCTGCCAATTCATCTATATTTGCAATACTGTTTTCAATATACGCCTTAACTGCTTTTTCTGTTGTGACTGCATCATCACTATCGCCAGAAAGTGTTACATCAGTAGAAAACTCATTAATTGATGTACCTGCTGTAAACTCAAGCGTACCATTTACTTTAAGTAAATCAGAATTAAAATCACCATAAATTAATGGAGTTGCAGAGTTAGAGTTTTCAATATATAATTTATCATTTCCTGTTTCAAAATAACCGGAACTACGACCTATAAACACATTCCCATAGCCACTGACATTTGAGTATCCAGAACCTTCGCCAAGAAAGATGTTTGAATGACCATCGCTGTTAGAATAACCTGAACTACGTCCAATAAAAGTGTTATTATAACCATCCAAATTTTGAGTTCCCGAATTCTGACCAATAAACGTATTATCATAACCTGTAGTATTTGATTTACCAGACAAATAACCAATAAAAATATTATGGTTAGCAGATAAATCGTCATTCAAACCTGCATTTTCGCCAATAAATACAGAACCTCCATTATTAGTTGGCTCCAATCTACTCTGAGTAAATACCCACTTCTCTGTTCCGGCAATATCTAACCTGATTATATCATCATCAGCAGTCTCTTCTACTTGTATCTTTGTGTCACTATCTACGTCAATAATTTCATCGAAAGCTAAGCTTGAAATTTCATTATCTACATAAGTTTTGACAGCTTTCTCCGTTGGAACTGCATCATCACTATCATCTGCTAAAGTTCCATCAATAGAAAACTCATAAACTGAAGTACCAGTTGCAAACTCAAGTGTCCCATTAACCTGAAGTATATCTGAACTAAAATCACCATATATTAATGGTGATGCAGAGTTTGAGTTTTCAATATACAATTTATCATTTCCTGTTTCAAAGTACCCAGAACTACGACCTATAAACACATTCCCATAGCCACTGACATTTGAGTATCCAGAACCTTCGCCAAGAAAAATATTCGAATGACCATCACTATTAGAATACCCTGAACTACGCCCAATAAAGGTATTGTTGTAACCATCTACATTTTGAGCTCCTGAATTCTGACCAATAAATGTATTATCATAACCTGTTGTGTTTAATTTACCTGATAAATATCCAATAAAAATATTATGGTTTGCCGATAAATCATCATTCAAGCCGGCATTCTCGCCAATAAAAACTGAACCTCCATTATTAGTTGGCTCCAACCTATTCTGAGTAAATACCCACTTCTCTGTTCCGGCTATATCTAGCCTAATAATATCTTCATCTGAACTTTCCTCTACTTGTATTTTTGTATCATTATCAGCATCAGTCAGGAGATTATAACTATCAGATGAAATAATCACTTTAGTCCAAACCGGACTTGCTGATGTACCTGAATTATAATATATTCCTGGTATGCCATCTGTTTTATACAACATTAACCCAGTAGCAGGATTACTAATTGAAGTAATTTCTGCAGTTGTCATACGAGGAATCAATACACCTCCGTTAGTTGATGAAATATCTAATATTGCAGATGCATCTGCATTACTACCATCAGTATTAATTGCAACTCCTTGCGAAAAAGAAAATAGGCTTAATATTATGCAAAAAGCAAATAGAATAAGATGTTTAGTCTTCATTTTTAGTTGATTTATTAGTTTTAAATTCTTGAAGACTAAATTATAATTATTTTTTATTATAAAAAAGATAATCTTAAAAATAAAAAAATGATATTCGACAAGAAATCAGATCCTTAGATAAATAATAATTCCTTTTTATTATATTTAAAGAGGACTTATTATCAAATAAGATAAAAGGTTTTTGTATTTTTTTCTATTGTTGTTCAAGCACAGCTCTCTGATTTATTCGGTATTTCAGAATATTAACGTAATCAAGAGCCTTTTTAATTCTATAATCAGTATATGATTTTGATGCCCATTCCAATGCAGCATCTAAATCACCATTTATTTCATTTATAATAGCCATATTATAACAAGCACGGCCTGCAACTTTACGTTTAGGACTATCAAGTTCTTTTTCCCACATTTCAGCTGCACCGTCCCAATCGCCTGTCTGAGCACGTCTCTTACCTATTTTAAAATTATTTGAGCCTTTTACATAATAATCTCTTCTAACTCGAATATAATATGGTAAAATTCTTTGAGCATAGGCTATTCCTAAATATGAACTTGCTTCCATCACTGCCTCAGTTCTACCTTTAATTGCTTCAACAGCTTTCAATGGATTGATACCTGAACCTTTTGAAACAACACTTTGATGACTTATAAATTCGTCAAGAATTAGCTTATTTACCGGATCATATATTCTCCAACCTGATTTTATATTAGTATAAACTGTTGCATGGTGCTTTATTACCGGGACAGCTAAATCACCAATACCAACACTACCCTCTTTACTAGAATGATATTCTGCTTTAGTGTCAGTATCATAGAACGATAAAACATAAATAATATCTACTCCATTATCATTACATAAGCGCTCAACTTCCTCCCATGTTAATGATGCTGGATAAACACCTAAACCAGGACTTCTAAGTGTTGAATCTTCAATTATTTTAATTTCATCATAAACTTCCATAGCAATTAGCTCGTTGAAACAACCATTAATCATCCTTTCAGCACCATTTTTATCAAAATCTTTACCTTCTAAAGACAAAATCTTATCTGCATCGTCAAGTTTCTCAGTCTTTTCGCCAGGTAGGCTTCGATTGATAATACCTACTTTTTTGACATCATTAGGTATATCAACCAATGCAGGCTCTTTAACAGACATTGTCAGCATATTTGTTGAACAAGAAGATAAATAAACCATTAGGCTTATTCCGGCAATGAGAAGTAAATTTATTTTTGATTTCATAGTTTTGAAATTAGAAGTTAATGCTTTTTTATAAATCTGCACAAGAATTATGCCGTACAAGATAATCATTTTACTCTTATGAAAGCATAAAAAAGTCGGGGTGAGAAGACTCGAACTTCCGACTCCTGGTCCACCAGACCAGTACTCTAACCAACTGAGCTACACCCCGAAAATAATTCAAAAATGCAAAAATAAAATAAATTAAACATTTTCAAATAACCATTTGATAAAAAAGCAAACAAATCATCCACCGACAGATTTCACATTTTCACCGAAATCTATGATATTAACAAATCTCTTAATAATACTTTTACGAACGAAAAATAAAACAATTAATAATCTGTTAATGTTATTAGTTAATTATATATAAAAATAAAAATATCTTTGTTTATTATTCAAGTGCAGATGAAACTAAAACTTCTAATATTACTTGTAATCTTTATTAACCTTAGCTTATTTGCTCAAAAAGTAACAATAAGCGGTTATATTAAAGACAAAAGCACCGGTGAGGAATTAATCGGAGCAAATGTAATTGTAAATAATTGTGAGACAGGAACTACAACAAACTCTTACGGATTTTATACAATATCCCTACCGAAAGGGAACTATAACTTAAATTACTCCTTTATTGGGTATAAGGAACACATCATTGATGTTAACCTAAACGGTAATAAAAGTATAAATATTGAACTTGAAAGCTCTGCTTTTGTAACACAAGAAGTTATTGTAAGTGGTGAACAAAAAAGGAATATTGAAGATAGTAAAATGAGTGTCATCAAGCTCCCTGTTGAAACTGTTAAAACGCTACCTGCATTTATGGGAGAAGTTGATATTTTAAAAACCATTCAATTATTACCTGGTGTACAATCTTCAGGTGAAGGAAACTCAGGATTTTATGTTAGTGGTGGTGGTCCTGACCAAAATCTCATATTACTTGATGAAGCAACGATATACAATGCTGCACACTTATTTGGTTTCTTTTCAGTATTTAATGCAGATGCTATTAAAGACATGGAATTATACAAAGGTGGAATGCCGGCCGAATATGGCGGTAGAATTAGTTCTGTTCTCGACATTACAATGAATAACGGGAATATGAAAGAATTTGATATAGAAGGGGGAATTGGAACAATTGCTTCCAGATTAACTGTTCAGGGGCCTATCAAAAAAGATACTGCCTCATTTCTAATTTCAGCCCGTCGAACATATATCGATATTTTAGTAAAGCCATTCATTAAAAAGACATCACCATTCAGAGGGTCAGGATATCACTTCTACGATATTAATGCAAAATTCAATTATAAATTCTCCGATAAAGACAGATTATACTTAAGCGGGTATTATGGTGAAGATGTTTTCACATTTGCCAGTTCTGATGCTGGATTTCAAATGGATATACCTTGGGGTAATGGTATGGCGTCTCTAAGGTGGAATCACTTGTTTAGTGGCAAATTCTTTTCAAACACAACTTTGGTTGCATCCGATTACAAATTTAGAACTGAGGTTAAAATGGAAGATGAAGAAGATCCTGACGGAGGTTTTCAGTTCGTTCAGAATTAAGGCATAAGAGATTATTATATTAAGCAAGATTTTACATGGATTCCGAATCCGAAACATACTGTCAAGTTTGGAGGAAATTATATTTATCACATTTTCACACCAAACTCTATAAGTGCAAGCTTTGGCACAGAAGTCATCGATTACTCATCTGCGAGAAAACAGTATGCTCACGAAGCTGCAATCTACATTGGTGATGATTTCAAAATAAATGACAGAATTACAGTTTACGGTGGACTAAGAGGTTCAATTTTCAATCAAAGAGGTCATTTTACAAGATATGTAAAAGATGACTTGCTAATTCACAATGTAGATACAATAATTTACGAAAAAGGTGAAAGCATTGCATTTTACAACTCAATTGAGCCTAGATTCTCTATTAAAGTCGGTATAAATGATAAATCGTCTGTCAAAGCTAGCTTTATGCAAAATAAACAATACTTGCATCTGGCATCTTTATCTGCATCCACTCTACCAACTGACTTGTGGGTGCCATGTAGTGATGTTGTAAAACCTCAGGAAGGAAGACAATATGCAGTAGGATATTTCAGAAACTTTGCCAACGACCATTATGAAACTTCTGTTGAAGCATATTATAAAGACATTTTTAATCTAATTGAATATGCTGATGGTGCAATGCATGGTGATGATGTGGGTGATAACGCCGACAATTATTTTATTTTTGGAGATGGATATTCATATGGTTTAGAATTGTTTATTAAAAAAAGAACCGGGTCATTTACCGGATGGATTGGATACACTTGGTCAAAGACTGAAAGAATGTTTGATGATGTTGATAATGGAAATCCTTTCCCAGCGAAATATGACCGCAGACATGATTTATCTATAACTGCAAGTTATAAAATAAATGAAAAATGGACTGCAGGACTTGTTTTTGTATATGCTACAGGAAATACAACTACTCTCCCACTCGGACAATATATGATAGATGGTGAACTTGTTAGTGAATATGGTGATAGAAATTCATACAGAATGGATCCATATCATAGATTAGATTTATCTGTAACATATGATCACAAAAAAACTGATAAATGGGAGTCATCATGGAATTTCTCAGTTTTCAATGCGTATAACCGAAAAAATCCTTATTTCATTTACTTTGATAGCGAAGGTAATGTCGAAGATGGTACATATCGAACATTTGCAAAGCAAGTTTCTTTATTCCCAATATTACCTGCAATAACCTGGAATTTTAAATTTTAGAAAAATGAAAAAGCAATATATAATATCCATAGCAATTATTAGTCTAATCTTGTTTTCAATAATATCGTGTGAGAAAGATATTACCGTTGAACTACCTCGTCCTGATGAAAAATTAACAATTGAGGGAACTATAGAACTAAACGAATATCCCATTGTCTTTCTTTCTAAAAATCAGGCTTATTTCGATGCAGTTGATACAACATATGTAAACGACTTATTAATCAATGAGGACGTAGCAACAGTAATTGTATCATATAATGGTACACATGACACTTTAACTCAACAATATGTTCCAAGATGGCCGTATTATGCATTTGTGGGATCAAAATTTCAGGGACAATTAAACTCAAGCTATGAATTAAAAGTCATCTACAATGGAAAAGAATACACCTCAACAACAAATATTTTAGATACGGTAGCTATCGACTCCGTAGGTTTTGATGTACTTGGAGATTTAGACAGTATCGGGTTTATTACTGTTAGATGGCAGGATCCAGCAAGTATTGGTGATTACTACTCACTATACACAAAACACGTTTGTGTTCAAGAATGGTTTTATCGTCCATTTTTTAGTACTCACGTAAGTGATGACAAACTATTAAATGGAGATGCTTTTGAATTCTACCCTGTTACACGTGGTTATGAAAGAAATGATTATTATAATGATTTTGATGATCCGAACGACACAACATCCAGCTTTTTATATCAGGTTGCATATAAAATAGGTGACACGGTAACTGTCAAATTGGCAAAAATTGACGAAAACTCTTATCAATTCTGGAACAGTTGGTATCGCAATATGATGACGGAAGGGAATCCTTTTACAAATCCGGCATCAGTAAAAACAAACATCATAGGAGAAAATGTTAATGGCTTCTGGATCGGAAGAGCATCATACAATTGCACATTCTATATTGTTGACTCTGCCAATGTTGAAATTCTAAATTAATTACTATATAATTTATAATAATATGGTTAAAATTCTATATTTTAATCACTTATATCACTTTTTTATTTAGAATTTCATTTTCTACGTGAATTTTAGGCAAACAATTTGCTATATTTACAGTTGTTAAATTTAAAATTCACAATTATGAAAAAGATACTTACTCTCAGTCTATTCGTTTTCTTAGGAGTTTTCACTTTTGCTCAAGAATCTATTGTCACTTGGAAAATTGATCAATCAATCGAAGATACAGGTGCACATATTATGACTATTTCAGCTGAAATACCACACGATTGGTACATTTATGGTATTAATATGGACGAGGGAGGTCCTTTACCATTATATATGGGAATAGAAGATGCTGATAACAAAGTAAGTGCCTATAGCTTTATAGAGATTAGCAAACCAAAAGAGATGTATGATGATGTTTTTGGAATGACTGTCAATAGTTATTTCGAAAAAGTTGAAATAAAATGTAAGTTCGTGCCTAAAACTGATATTACAGAAATAAATCTGATTATTGACGGTCAGGCATGTAATAAAAAAGACGGAAGCTGCGTGCAGGTTTACGAAACAATTCCGGTAGAATTGATTGAAATCAACAAGTAAAACAAATTAAAACAGATATTTAAATTAAATTAGTTACACATGAGTGAAAAGATTAAATGTTTGATAATCGGCTCAGGACCTGCTGGTTATACTGCAGCTATTTATGCTGCTCGTGCGAATCTTAATCCTGTAGTATATGAAGGTTTACAACCAGGTGGACAGTTAACAATTACAACCGAAATTGAAAACTTCCCGGGGTATCCTGAGGGAGTAACAGGGCCGGAAATGATGAATCAACTGAAAGCTCAGGCTGAACGTTTTGGTACAGATGTAAGATTTGGAATTATTACAGGAGTAGATTTTTCTCAAAGACCTTATAAAGTTATTGCTGATAACAATCACGAAATGGAAGCAGATGTTGTTATTATTGCTACAGGTGCATCAGCTAAATATCTGGGACTTGATTCTGAGGAGAAGTTCAAAGGACTTGGAGTTTCAGCATGTGCTACATGTGACGGGTTCTTTTACAGAGGTAAAGATGTTGCTGTTGTAGGTGGTGGTGATACTGCTGCTGAAGAAGCTAGCTATCTTGCAGGAATCTGTAATAAGGTTTATATGATAGTTAGTCGCGATGAGCTTCGTGCATATAAAGCAATGCAAAAAAGAGTTATGGAAAATCCGAAAATTGAAATTCTTTGGAACCATAATACTGATGAGATCCTTGGTGATAACTCTGGTGTTACAGGAGCAAAACTAATCAATAATAAAACAAACGAGGAGAAAATTATTGATATTCACGGTTTCTTTGTTGCTATTGGACATAATCCAAACTCCGAGATATTCAGAGATTATTTAGAAACTGACGAAGTTGGATATATCCTAACTGAAAAAGGTTCTTCTAAAACCAAACTACCTGGTGTATTTGCTGCAGGAGACATTCAGGACAGCACTTACCGTCAAGCTGTTACAGCTGCAGGATCAGGATGCATGGCTGCTATTGATGCTGAAAGATTATTAGCAGAAAATGAATAAATAATTTAATTACAAAATAAAATAGGGGCATAATGATTTGTGCCCCTATTTATTGCGATAATATTAGAGATTCAAAATGACAAAAAAAGAACGCTACGAAAAGGTATTAGATTGGTTTCGTAAAAACATGAAGCTTGCTGAAACAGAATTGGATTATAGCAGCCATTTTCAGTTATTAGTAGCTGTAATACTTTCTGCACAGTGCACAGACAAGCGTGTTAATATCATCACACCTGCCCTATTTCATGATTATCCTGATGCAGAAACTATGAGCAAAGCATCCCCCGAAGTGTTGTTCGAATACATTAAATCGTGTACATATCCAAATAATAAATCTAAACATCTTGCAAATATGGCGAGAATGCTAATGGAAAAACATAATGGTATTGTACCTGATGATGTTGAAGAATTACAAAGACTTCCGGGAGTAGGACGTAAAACAGCTCATGTTATTGCTGCAGTTCTATTTCGTCAGCCTAAGATGCCTGTAGATACTCACGTATTCAGAGTTTCTGCAAGAATAGGCTTATCAACAAATGCAAAAACTGTTTTACAAACCGAAAAACAATTAGTAAAATATATACCTCCTGAGGATATTCCAGATGCACATCACTGGTTAATTCTACATGGCAGGTATGTTTGTACAGCAAGATCCCCCAAATGTACAAGTTGCGGAATATCAGAATTTTGTAAATTTTATCAACAAAATGATAAAAGATAGGTTTTCTTATCATTCTTGGTTGTATTTTTGCATTTCGGAATTAAATTATGGAAAAGAACATTGTTAAATATATAAAGGATGCCCTAGAGACTATTTATTCTGTCGATACGACGAAATTAAATATCTCTGTGGAAAAAACAAGAGAAGGAATTGATGGAGATTTCACCGTAGTTGTTTTTCCATTTGTTAAATTCAGTAAAAAGAAGCCCGAAGACACAGCTAAAGACCTTGGGGTATATATAAAATCAAGATTTGAAGATATTGCAGCTTATAATATCATCAAGGGCTTTTTAAACCTTAAAATGACCCAAGAGTACTGGATAAACAGGCTAAATGATTTGATAACTGACAAAAAAGAAGTCATCACTAATCCCAAAACCTTAATGGTTGAGTTCTCCTCTCCTAACACCAATAAACCGCTTCACCTAGGGCATATTAGAAATAATTTGTTAGGTGATTCTGTATCAAAGATATTGAATGCTGCTGGGAATAATGTCATTAAGGTAAATCTAATTAATGACAGAGGGATTCATATATGCAAATCCATGCTAGCATGGATGAAGTGGGGAGAAAATAAGACTCCGGAAGATACAGGTATTAAAGGAGATAAATTCGTCGGTGATTTTTATGTTCTTTTTGATCAAAAGTACAAAGAGCAAATTAAAATGCTTGTTGAGAATGGAATGAAAGAAGATGAAGCCAAAGAACAAGCAGAATTAATGCAGGATGCCAGAGAAATTCTTAAAAAATGGGAATCAGGAGACCCTGAAATCAGAAAAATTTGGGAAATGATGAACACTTGGGTATACCAAGGTTTTGACATCACATATAATCGTCTTGGAATTTCATTTGACAAACTTTATTACGAATCAAACACATACTTATCCGGTAAAGATATTGTTAAGCGTGGTTTAAATGATAAAATTTTTGTCAGAGATGAAGACAATTATGTTTGGATTGACTTAACTGATGAAGGTCTTGACAGAAAAATCTTATTACGTTCCGACGGAACAACAGTTTATATGACTCAGGATATTGGAACTGCTTTCCAAATGTTTGAAGAATTTAATCCTGACAAGCTTATATATGTTGTTGGGAATGAACAGAATTATCACTTTAAAGTACTTAAAAGTATTCTCAATAAACTTCAATCTGGATATTCAGAACGTATAGAGCACTTATCTTACGGGATGGTTGAACTACCGGAAGGTAAAATGAAATCGCGTGAAGGTACTGTAGTTGATGCTGATGACTTAATGGATGAAATGATTAGTACTGCCCGTAAGATTTCTGAAGAAAGCGGAAAAGCTAATGATTTACCGGAAAACGAAAAGGAAGAAATTATAAGGATGATTGCTTTGGGTGCATTGAAATACTACATCATCAAAGTAGATCCTAAAAAACAAATGACCTTTAACACAAAAGAATCTATTGATTTTAATGGAAATACGGGTCCTTTTATCCAATATACTCATGCGAGAATATGTTCAATTCTTCGCAAAGCTGAAAAGATGAAAATCAAATTTAATGGCAAAGTGTCTGATGAAACCAGCTTACTTGATTGCGAAGTAGAACTTGTTGCAGCACTTACAGAGTATAATAATATTGTATCTGACGCTGCAAAGAAACTTGATCCAGGAATGATTGCAAATTACATCTATAATTTGGTTAAAGCTTATAACCAATTTTACCACGATCATTCTATTCTAAAAGAAAAGGATTCTAAAATCCTTCAATTCAGATTACATCTATCTCAGCAAGTTGCAAACACTATAAAATCTGGTATGGGATTGTTAGTAATAGAAGTTCCGGAGGTGATGTAGTTGGCTGTTAATCTGTTTTTAGTTCTCAGCTTTCAGATTTCTGCAATAACAATGTCATTATTATTTTATCACAAACATCCGTCACCGGTCATCCGTCACCAATCACCTATATCTCAACCTCATAATCACGTTCCGGGATTTCGATATTTCTAAAACCTTTATCGTGCAGATATGATTTATAATGTTCAGCAGGTTTAAGGTCGCCATGAACTATAAATGTCTTTTGTATTTGCTTTGGATCCTGGCAACTTAATAAGTAATCAGCCATTTCAACATAGTCACCATGTCCTGAGAAGGATTCCAAACGTTTAATATCAGCATTTATATAATGTTCCTGACCAAATATTGAGATTTTCGCATCTCCTTGTTGCAATCTTGCTCCAAGTGTTGTGGGTGCACAATATCCAACTATCAGAATTGTATTTTTTGGATCATCAATGTTATTCGCAATATGATGCTTTACGCGTCCGGCTTCAGCCATTCCTGATGCAGAAATTATCACACAAGGTTTTTTAAGTTTATTTAACTGCTTTGAATGATTTACTAATTTAATATAATGTAAACTTTCAAAGCCAAATGGGTCCGGATCTGTCTGCATAACTTTATGGACATCCTTATTATAACATTCGGGATGCATTCTAAAGACTTCAGTTACATTAACAGATAAAGGACTATCAACATAAATCGGTACTCTAGGCAAACGTCCTTCATTAAACCAATTATTTAAAGAATGTACGATTTCCTGAGTTCTCCCTACACTAAATGAAGGAATAATCAACTTACCACCTTTATTTACGCATGTATTTTTTACAATATCTAATAAAGCATCCTCAGACTCATGGTGTGGATCATGAATTCTATCTCCATAAGTAGATTCTGTAATTAGAATATCTGCTTGTGGAAATGCTTGAGGTGGTTTTAAAATTCTATTTGAGGGCCTTCCAACATCACCTGTATAAGCAATGTTTGTCACCTTACCTTTTTCAAATATACTAAGATTAACAATTGCACTTCCTAGCATATGGCCAGAATTTGTAAATTTCACAGAAATATTCTCATCTATCTGAAAAACTCTATCATAAGCAACTGCAACAAACAGCTTCATTGATTCAACTGCATCATCATGAGTGTAAATAGGTTTTACAGGTGGTAGCCCCTTTTTTGCAAGCTTTCTGTTATACCATTTTATATCATGCTCCTGTATAAAACCTGAATCTGGTAGCATTAAAGAACAAAGATTTCTCGTTGCATCAGTACAAATCACAGACCCCTCAAAACCAAGTGTATAAATAAACGGAATAAGCCCTGAATGATCTATATGCGCATGCGAAAGTATTACATAATCAATATCCCTTGGAGAAAAGCCCAATGAACGGTTTGAACTATCAGTTTCTTTTCCCTTACCCTGATACATCCCACAGTCTAGAAGAATTTTCTTTCCAGAATCTGTTGTAATTAAATGCTTACTCCCTGTAACCTCATGAGTTGCTCCAATGAATTTTATTTTCATAATATCGTTTTTAATATTTTATATCTACATCCTATAAAAAAGGGTACGGATTACATTTAACAAATTTAATCATTTTTATTCCAAATCACTCTATTTTCATCCCATTTATTCTTAGGCCTCTCTGAACCATCAGGATAACCAATTGAAATAATATTTAAGGGTACATAATGTCGAGGCAAGTTTAAAAACTTTCTTACTTTTCTTACTGCAATTTTATTTGGATAGACTCCGATCCAAACTGCACCAAGGCCTGTACCTTCAGCTGCAAGTAAAATGTTATGTGAAGCTGCGGAACAATCCTGTACCCAAAATTTCGGTAATGCGTCTGGGACTCTCCTCATATCTACACATACAACAATTGCGGCAGAAGCAAAATTTAACATATTTCCAAACATCATTTTATTAGCTAATGTGCTCAACATTTCCTTATCATCAATTACTACAAAAAACCAAGGTTGTTTATTCATTGCTGTTGGTGCTGCCATTCCAGCCTTAACTAAGGTAGTAAGCTGATCTCTACTTACTTTCTGATCTGTGTAACTTCTTACGCTTTTTCTTGAGTGAATAACTGTAAGAACATCAGGAATACTTTCTTCCTGCGCCAGTAATAAATAACCTAATAAAACACTAAATAATAATAATAATAAAAGTTTCTTCATATGCAGATTAATAAAACCAATTTCAAGCTAACAAATTTACTTATTTTTTTTGCCTTTAGGCTTTAGATTTTGTCCTTTGGCTTTTAGATACCGACTGTTGGTTTTAGCAACTCAGTTTTGAAATTTGTATAAATACACCTGTCTTCCATCCTCGGAAACCGGTCTTCCTAAATCATCCTACTTCCAGCTCCTAAGCCTAATCCTCTGCTAAAACAATAAGTTTATCTTCTATTGTAAACTCGACAATCTCATTTTTATCAGGATTGACTACAACACCAAAACCTTTAGAAGCATCGTGTGCATCAGCTGCAATTTTGTATCCTATCGCTACCATATTAACACGTTTTGCAGACTCTACAAGAGTGTAGAAGTTCAATTTTGTATTGAGTTTAATAAAGTTCTGAGCAGGTTTTAGATATATTTCACTCCCTTCTGATTGCAATAAATCTTCAAAGGCTCTCATCAAGTGCTTATTCTCTGAAATCTGGCTCATTAGCAAGCTTATCAGCTTGTCGCTTACAATAAAATCGTCAACTTTTGTAACGGCTGCAAGATCACGGTTTTTCATATCAAGCATTTCAGAGACAATTTTAAGATCTTTATTCTTTTCTGCTGATATTCGACGTAAATGCAATAGTGTAATAAGTGTTAACGAATCTGCTTCCTGAATTTCAAGACGATCGTCATAGCATAGCACCTGAACATTATCAAATGATGTTACATCCAATGAATAAATAACCTCACGTGAGGTAGTTTCAGCAAGCATAACATCAACTGTAGTGTTTTTTAGGTTTTTCTTCATTAAATCTATTGACTCTTGATTAAATTCATAATCCGAAACAATTTTTATGTACGATCCCGAAGCAACATACTCATCCAATTCTCTTACTAACATCGGACCTCTAAGGTTCCATCCTAACATTAAAGTTCTTTCAGGTCCTGCTTCCTGCTCCTTTTTACTTACAATAGCGTCGTATTCAATATTAAATTCCGTTTTACCAGAAACAATCATAGTGTCATCATCTTCAGTTATTGTGATAACCTGATCCCCCTCTTTAATTACATAGTCCATTGGAGGGTTTATTTCAACTCTGCCATCAGCATATTGTAGTCCCATTACAGATGATGTTTCGTAAGCGAAAATAGCCTCCCCAAAGGTCTTTCCATACAGTGACTTCTCATGTCCAAAATACATCTCATCACCGTCATAATCCATAAGCTCCTGATATACAAGACTTAGACCGCTCTGACGCGATGTTTGCACCATAATACGTGCGAAAATATCATCTGTAAGTATAAGCTCAACCTCGTCTTCACCAACCATTTTTGCTACCTCGAGATTTTTGGGGTCTTTAATTTCTGCAACAATATGATAAGGTTCTTTTTTACGATTCGGATTATTTGTAATTGCCAGAATAGTTTTAATTGCCTGAGAATCTGCATCACCATCTTCCGGTGAAAGAATAATAATCGATTTTGCATCATGCGGATTTACTATTGCAAGATTATCTAAATCATTTGGCGAGCCGGAACGGCAAATAACCTTCATGTTTTTCATATCAATATTTTTCTCACGAATAGCGTCTTCCATTTCGACTTTATCTTCTTCTGACAGTATTACTATTCTGGGTTTCTTTTGATTTTCACCGGCTATAGACAATTCGGAAATAATTGTAAATATTTTACTACTCCATCCTAAAATCAATGTGTGATTTGTTTCAAGCACACGACTTTTCCCCTTACGTAACTCATCTAGTTTACCTTCGATAGCTGAACCTAAAATACCAATCAAAGTCGATAAAATAAATATCCCACAAAGAGTAATAAACAGACCAAACAATCTAAAGACCCAGTCAATATCACCTGCAACAGTTCCAGGATCCATCGCACGCATTAAACCCTGCCACAAACCTTCGAATAGACCCATTGGTTCACCATCAACTTCGGTAAGTCTAAATCCCCAATAAACTACACCTGCAATAATAACAGTAATAAGCGACAAAACACCTAGCAATCCAATCATTGCTCCAGGTCCTTTACTCATTAGATTATCAAACCTGTACCTTATTCTCTCAGAAAAACCCGGTTTTAATTTCATATAAATACAATTTTAAATGATAAGATGTAAAAGTAATATTTTTTTTTGACGGATGACCGAAGACCGATGACGGATGGCAGACCAGTCATCGGTCACCTTCTCTCCTCAATAAATTCCTTGGCATCCAAGTCAAAATGCACTTTATTTGTGTACTTTTCTTCGTGAGGAGTTGGGTAGCCCTGACCTTCAGGCCATTCGTTCCAAGTGTGTGTAATATCCTGAATAATTACTCCATTTTCAATTGTAACATTACATTCGGTAAAATCCTCACTGTCACCACTAAGATATGCTACATTAAATTTAGAAATAAGATTTCCTTGCTTATCAAACACATACAATGGGAATAACCAATCAACATTTGAAACAGGACAATGATTTTCTTGAGTTAACAATGCAATATAATCGTCTGAAACTTCAAACTTACCTAAAGCAAAAACTCTGTATAAAACACAACCTTCATATATCTCAGTAACCTCTAGTTCAAAATACTTTTTAATATCTGATTTTCCTATTTCCGGTCCGGATTTTACCTCTCCCATATTGACAATCTGTATTTTCTCTTCAGTAATATCATCAAAAAGAGCTAAAAAGGACTCAAAATCACTTTCTGTTGGTAACGATTCATTAATTGTATCCTCACTTACTGGTGACGATTCTTGTTCATCAATTCTACTTACTGATGACTTCAGATTACTGTTATTACAAGAAACTACAATGATAAAAAGACCTAATCCCAAAAGTGAAACTAGGATACTAAATTTTATTTTGCTTTTCATTTTTGTTATTCATGGTTTGTGATAGCAAATGTAGTTATTTTTTTGAAAAATTGGCCCTTAGCAGTTAGCTATTGGCTGTTAGCTGTTGGCTGTTAGCTGTTGGCTGTTAGCATCTCAACATGAATTTGCACACAAACTTCGGTCATCCATCATCCGTCACCCCGTCACCGAAATCTTCATCAATTTTTCTCTATTAAGGATCTTAATATAACCGTGGTCATCAGAAATGAGATTACTTTCCTTAAAATCTTTCATTCCTCTTACAACGCTCATAACAGACATTCCAGTGAACTCTGCCATATCTTTTCTTGATAATGATAGTTTAAATTCATCACTTCCATAAATTGAGTCAGCTAAGAACAAGATAGTCTCTGCCAATCTGCCGTTCATTTGCTTATGTGTTAAGGATTTAATTCTGTTAAAGTTGTAAAGTAAACAACTATTCATGCTACTTATAACTGCTGAAGCAAACTCGCCATTTTGCTTAATAAAATCCTCAAAAAGTTGCTTATCCATAGCACAAATAACTGAATCAACTAATGCTGAAACAGTATATTCCATTTTTGATGTACTATATAATGATGGCAAGCCAATCAAACTACCATTAGGAAAAATAGTAAGAACCAAATTTTCGGTATCATTTATCTCCTTATAAACTTTTACTAATCCTTTTTGAAGATATAATATCTGAGGAACAAAGGCACCTTGCTTTGCAATAATTTCGCCTTTTTTATATTTCAGAACAACTTTATTTTTATCTATTCTTTCAAGTTCTTCATTTGTCAATTTATTGAAACACATTGACTTCTCTGGACATTCACCACACGATTTAATTATTGAATCACTATCCATTGTTACTATTTTTATAAACTTATGTTAATCAAAAAATAAAATTATGTTATTTTTATTTATATTCCAAGATAAATATTAAATAAATCAATGTTCTTTATAATCTAAATCATTGTTTTATTATCTTTACTGTGAATTAAGCATGAATTCGATATTTTTGTATTGTTAAATTAATAACGAGATTTAAAAGTTACTTTAATGAAAATTAAATCCTTTTTTATAATCACAATTGTTTTATTCTCCATTTGGATATTATTAAACAATTCCCTTGATCCTGTATTATTAATTATAGGTGCAGGGGTTTCAATTCTAATTGCATTATTATTCTGTACAAAGTGTTCAGTTTTTAGTCAGATTAAGCTAAGTCCTAAATCATTATTTTTCTCAATAGCATACATATTTGTATTTATTATTGAATTAATAAAATCCAATTTAGATGTAGCTTATAGAGTTATTAGTCCTAAACTTCCTATCAATCCTGGTATTGTAAAGGTAAAGACTGTATTAAATACAGAAATCGGTCTAATGATTCTTGCAAACTCTATTACATTAACACCGGGGACACTTAGTGTTGATATCAGAGATGAGTTTATTTATGTGCACTGGATTGATGTTGAAGGAAAAGACATTGACACTGCGACAGATGCAATTGTTAAGAAATTTGAAAAATATTTAAAAGAAATATATGGTTGATCAGTTATTAAATATTTCGGTAGTAATAATACTTTTGGCAGTATTATTTTCAATGTTCAGGTTTATAAAAGGGCCTACAACATTTGACAGGATAGCGGCATTCGACACGATGACCATCTCCATGATAGGTCTTATTGGTATTATCACATACCTTACAAACAGAATGATCTACATTGACGTTGCTATTGTTTACGGACTTTTAAGCTTCCTGGGAGTAATTATCATTTCAAAATACAAGGAAAAATCATTATAAATGGAAACATTAAAACTTATAGGTGCTATTATAGTCCTTTTAGGTTCCATATTTTTATTTTTAGGAGCCTTAGGATTAGTAAGAATGCCGGATTTGTTTAACAGAATTCAGGCAGGTACCAAAGCTTCAACTCTTGGAACAATGCTGACTTTGTTGGGAATTATCTTTTTAAATCCTGACTGGACAGGTAAACTGGTAATCTTAATACTATTTGTATTGATAACCAACCCTATTTCGTCACACGTACTTGCACGTGCAGCACATTTCCGCAAAATCAGATTGTCTGATAAAACCATTACCGACCAACTCGCAGATGATGGTGTAGAAGAAAAAGAAGAAACTAACAACAGCAAAGAATAAGCTTATGATATGGATAATTATTTCGGCAGTTCTTGGTTTAGTTATGATAGCTATGTCTGTCATTGCTATACACCATAAAAAGAAGACTATTGCGATTCTTTCTGCCGGTGGTGTAAGTCTTATCGCTTCAATTTTATATCTGCTTCTTGCAGCACCTGATGTTGCATTAACCGAAGCAGCAATCGGAAGTGGTTTGACAACATTTATTTTCTTTTATGTACTTAACAAAATAAAAAAGCACAGACATGTTGAGGAATAGTCTTATATTTATACTAATACTTGGATTAGCTGCAATAATGTTCAGCATTTTTGTTGACTACACTCCAAAAGAAGAACTCGGACCTGTTGCCAAACACTATGCCGATAATGGTAAAGATGAAGTTGGTGCAGCAAACCTTGTAACAGCTGTTGTTGTAACTTACAGAGGTTTAGATACTCTTGGTGAAGTTTCAATACTTTTCCTTTCAGCAGCAATAATCGGTTTCTTCCTAAAAATCAAACACAGTGATAATGATTCGATACCAACAATCAAAAGGTATAGCGAGATTTTAGGAACCGGAGCTAAAATACTAGTACCTATTATTGTTTTACTAGGGACATATGTATTTATAAACGGTCACCTAACACCCGGTGGAGGTTTTCAGGGAGGAGCAATAATTGCGTCGGCGTTTGTGCTAATGCTTATTGCACTGCCTCGTCCTGCTTTGAATCATAAAGTATTATCATTTATCGAATCATTTTCCGGACTAAGCTATGTAATTATTGGCTTACTGGGAGTTTTTATTGCTGCCGGATTCCTTGATAATCAAATATTAGGTCTTGGGACTTTCGGAACGATACTCAGCGCCGGAGCAGTACCTGTAATTTATATCCTTATTGGATTAAAAGTTGGTACCGAGCTTACAGGAATTATTGGAAATTTAAAAGAAATTCAAAACGAAGAATAATGCAAAACATCGGAATTGAACAAATCAGTCTTGCAGTTGGATTTATCCTGCTTTTGCTAGGAATCTGGGGAATGTTATACCAAAAGAATATCCTGAAAATTATTGTCGCCTTTACAATTTTTGAAACCGGATTGAATGTAATTATTGTTGCCATTGGATATATCCGCAACAAAACTGCACCAATTCTTGATTCAAAAGAATTGCAGACTGATACAGCACAAAAAATTGTTGACCCCTTACCACAGGCACTTGTACTTACATCAATTGTAATTGGCCTTGGAGTTACAGCATTATTGCTTGTATATGCATTAAAAATGTACAAACAAAAGAAAACATTACTTATTAACGATTATAAAGACACAAAATGGTAGATCCGATTTATATTGTAGCCGTTTTATTGGGAATCGCATTCTCACTAGGCTTTCTTGGAAAGAAGTCAGAATCCATTGCAGGAATCATGAGTCTCTTGGCACTAGGTTTTGCAAGTCTGGTTTCTGCACAATGGTTTTATAATTTCGTTACTTCAGATATCGAAACTTATCAGATTTTCACAACAGCCTTTAAACCTCCTTTCTCCATCAACCTAATGATGTGCAGAGACGAAGCTTTGTTTACCCTTATGATAAACGCAATTGGTTTGTTTGGTGGTTTTTACATGTTTGATAAGCTAAAAAAAGCCGGTAAAAACTCATTTATTGCATTGTTGATGCTGATTATGGGACTTAATGTAGTTGTTATGACAAGAGACCTGTTTAACCTCTTTGTTTTCCTTGAGATTAGCAGTATAGCAGTCGCAGGTTTGATAATTACAACACAAACAACCAAAAGTATTACAGCAGGATTTAAGTATATGATTGCTACCGGGATAATTTCTGGGATACTATTATTGGGTATCGCTTTCATATATTATTATGCAGGATCACTTAATATTGATGTAATTCTGTCACAAAATCTCGAAGCTGCAAAAGGTTTATCAATAGCTATATTCTTTATAATGATTGCTGTTGTTCTCGAATTAAAACCATTCCCTGCAAATGGTTGGGGCCTTGATGTATATTCATCAGCAGAAAGTGGAGTTAGCTCATTACTATCATCGGCTTATGCTACAGCAACTGTTTATGTTTTAATGAAACTTCTACCATTTGCACCTGAAAACTTGCAGTTTTTAATAGCAGACATTGGAATTTTCACCTTTATTCTTTCTAACCTAATGTGTATGAAACAGGATAATCCAAACAGAATGCTTGGTTATTCATCGGTTTCACAAATAGGATTACTTGCAGCAGTTATTGGATTATCATCAGTAATTGGAGAATTTACATATTTTATTGTCATTTCAATTCTTCTAAGTAATTTCTTTGCAAAATCAGGTCTTTTCTGGATTGCAGGAATCGTTAAGCAAGACTCAATAAAAAACTGGTCTATTTTGAGAAGCAATAAGGTCTTACTTGTACTTTTCGGAATCTTTATATTCGCATTAACAGGCCTCCCTCCTTTTCCCGGATTCTTCGGTAAGTGGGAATTAGTAATGCATTTAGCAGAAACTAAAAACTTTATTTGGATTGCAGGTGTGTTAATCGGATCATTCTTTGAAATAGTTTATATGTTCAGATGGTTAGGCTATACTGTTAAACTAGATATGCCTGAAACTGAAAAAGTAAAAGCAAAATTTCATCAGATATTACCTATAATCATATTTGCAGCAGCAGCATTTGGCGCAGGTTACTATGTAAGCAGCGAGCATCAATACGCAAGTTTAATTAACTTCTTACCACTAGCAGTTGCATTATGATTTGCATTTATCGATTTCTTACCTGCATTTATTAAAAACACATTAGCTATTGTTGCAATGGCAGCATATTATTATTTCAATTATGAATCATATACTTAAATCCAAAGCATATTTGCAGCTATATTTATGATTGGAGGTATTTTAACTCTAATTGCCGGATATGCTTACAAAGGTAAACGTATAGGATTCTATCCATTTGCATTATTGATGTTTGCAGGTCTAATTGGACTGATTGAAGCATCCACAACTCTTGAGTTTTTCTTCTCATGGGAATTAATGACAATTGGTTCATATTTCTTAATCCTGCGTGGTAAAAAATAAATCAAACACGCATTAAGTTATATTTTATTCTCGATTGGCGGAGCTTATTTAATCCTGGCAGGATTTGGACTGGCTGCAATTGGCCAATCAGACATATCTCTAAATATTCTAACAACAACAATGGCAGAATATGCGCCCTGGATATTCGGATTACTGGCTGTGGGATTTATGACTAAAACAGCGTCTATTGGTTTACATATTTGGTTGCCTGGAGCGCATGCAGAAGCAGAAGCAGATGTATCTCCAATGGTTTCAGCTATTTTACTTAAAGCAGGTGTATTTGGTTTGATAACACTATTCCTTGCTATGGGAGATCAGTTCATCGGACCGATTAATTATGGATATATATTAGGATGGATTGGTGTAATAACTGCTCTGATGGGTAATATGATGGCAGCATTCCAGGAAGATGCAAAACGACTATTAGCTTATTCAAGTATTGGTGCTCTTGGTTATGTTTTATTTGGCTTAGCGTTAATGTCACATTTAGGATGGCTAACAGCAATTTCATTCTCTGTTACACACTTTATGTTTAAAGCATTATTGTTCTTAGCCATAGGTGGTGTAGTTTGGAGAACTAAAACCAAAAACATGTACCAAATGGGTGGTTTAATAAAAAGAATGCCATTCTCATTTATCTCTGTCTTGATTGGTATTATTGTATTGGCAGGAGTGCCACCATTAACAGGTTTTGCAGGAAAATGGTTATTCTTCCAGGCGGTTGTTGAAAAACAATGGTTCTTACAAGGAGCTATATTATTCTTTTCCGGTATAATTACCTTATTGTATTGCTTCAGACTTATTCATACAATTTTCCTAGGTCAACCTAAGGATGAGCATCGAAAAATCAAAGAAGCACCATTCTGGATATTGGTTCCACAATATGCTATTTTAATGGTTATCATGATTTTCTCCGTATTCCCAAATTCATTACTTAAACCTATTGGTGAAATGATTATGCCTTATTTCCCTGATGGTTCAATAACATGGGATGGACAAATGGCAACTACAGCAATGGGATACTGGAACGGAAAATTGGTTATGTACATTGTTATCGGTGTATTTGCAATAGTTTTTGGCTGGTTATTCTTTATGAACCCAAGAGCTCGAAAAGTTAAACAATTTAATATTGGTTATGCTGCTGAGAGACCTTTCCTACCCGAAACCACTCACTTTGCATATAATTTCTTTGCACCATACAAAAAAGCTGTCGGATTTCTTGTTGCTCCCGGAATTACAAATTTCTGGAACAGAGTAGATGAAGGCACTCATGCTTTATCAGATAAATTTACAAAATTATATAATGGTAATGCTCAGTCTTACCTTATACATATAGTGGCATTCATTTTAGTTATTTACTTAATATCATTCGGAGGATTTTAATGGACCCAATACTTAAACAAATATTATTTGCACTTTTAACTATTTTCATAGTCTTAAACTATGGACTCTTAGTGCAGGGAATTGTAAGGAAAATTGGTGCCCGTGTTGGACGCAGATATGGAATTCCATTCTATCAACCTTACATAGATATAATTAAAAACTATGCAAAGAGAACAAGGATTCAGCATGGTGTGATGTATTATATTGCTCCGGTTTTCAGATTAACTGGCGGTATTGGTTTATTGCTATTTATCCCGGTTATTTTCGGAAATCCAATGTTTCAGAACTTTTAATTTAGTGGGGACTTATTGTTAATTTTATACTTCCAATTCTTTGGAGTTCTTGGTATGGCCTTAGGTGCAGGAGAAAGTGGTCACCCCCACTCTGCTATAGGAGTTTCAAGAGGTTTAAGCCAGGTTACTGCATATGAACTACCTTTAACATTAGGAGTTCTTTCTTTAGCAGTTCAATACAATACATTAAATGTTTCTGAAATAGTTGCTGCGCAACAAGGAGGAATCTTAAACTGGTCGATTTTTACTAACCCATTAGCAAGTATTGCGATGTTATTAGCTTTCCTTGCATCAATGGGACGTAGTCCTTTTAGCGTAGTTTTAGCTCCTCAGGAAATTCCAATTGGACCTCCAACTGAATTTCATTCTGGTTTCCTTGGGGTACTACAATTAAACAGAGCAATATTCCCGATTGCTAAGCTTGTACTATTCATGAATTTACTATTTGGTGGAGCAACAAATTGGGGAGAATTAATAATAAAAACCTTCTTTATATATATGTGGTCTGTATTTGTAGGAGTTGTATTCCCACGATTCAGAGTTGACCAATCAGTAAGATGGTATTTAGGAGTCCCACTCATTATTGGTGTGGCTGCAGTAGTAGTTTCAAAATTTTTCTAATTGAATAATTATGGGCAAAGATTATAAAGAACATATAGAAAAAAGAACAGTATATTCTCCTGAGGGAGAACCAATAGAAGTTGATCCGATTAAGGACTACTTTTGCGAAGACCTACCTGAGGTTGAGAAAAAATCTTCGGTTAAAATAATTGAAGATTTTAGAAACTGGGCAAGAAGTCGTTCGCTATGGATTCTTGGATTTGGTACAGGTTGCGGTGCAATAGAAATGCGTCCTTTGATGACTCCAAAATTTGATGCTTATCGATATGGAATTCAATGGAGACCAACTCCAAGACAAGCAGATGTTTTTGTTATATCCGGATATTTGTCTGTAAAAACTCTTAAGAGAGTAATAAGAACTTACGAACAAATGCAGGGGCCAAAATATGTAATGGCACTTGGGAGTTGTACAATAAATGGAGGAATGTACTGGGATAGTTATAATACTATTAATAGACTGGACCATTATCTTCCTGTTGATGTATATGTTGCAGGTTGCATGCCTCGTCCTGAAGCACTTCTGGCAGGTTTCGATCAGCTAAAGAAGATTATTCGCGAAGGTAGAGGATATAAATCAAACGATTACGCTGAAAACTTTGATTGGTATAAATCAAATCAGAAAAAAATTATTAAAGATTGGGATATGCCCGATTATAACTGGTAAAATCTGTTCAGATTAAAGAAATAATTAATAGATTACAAGAATTATATCCTATCAGTGATTTTAAACAACAAAAAGCTGATACTGGTTTAATTACTGTAGAAAAAGAAAAAGCAATAGACTTTCTTACAGTTTTACAAAAAAATGAAGGATTTAAACATCTTTCACTGCTTACCGCTACTGACTGGCTTGAAGATGGTTTATTTCAACTTTCATACATCGTAAATAATCCTGAAACAAAAGAAAGCCTAATTGTAAAGGTTTTTATTGACAGAGAAAATGCTGAAATGGAATCATTTCATCATCTTTGGGAGCAGGCGGCAACATATCAAAGAGAATTAAAAGAAATGTTTGGAATTAACTTCCCTGGTAGTCCAAGAGTTGATAAACCTTTCATTCTAGAAGGCTGGGACGACCTCCCTCCTTACCGTAGAGATTTTGAAACAAAAAAGTATTCAGAAGAAACATATTTCCCTAGAGAAGGAAGAACTAAAAATGATCCTTCAGAGTATATGAAACAAAAATTGTATCCAGATGAGTAAACTTATAAATATAAAAGAAGACAGAAGTTTATTTCCTGAAACTAATAAAGACGGCAAAATAGACGTTGATCTTAGTTCTCACAAATTCGTGAAGTTGTGGCACGGACCACAGCATCCGGGTATTACAGGAAATATGTCATTAGAGATTACAATGCAAGGCGACGAAGTTATGGATTGTGAGACTCATGTTGGTTATCTTCATCGTGGCTTCGAAAAATTAATGGAACGACGTAAGTACATTCAGTGTTTTCCAATTGTTTGCCGTGTTGCAGTACCAGAGCCAGACTTTAACGAATATTGCTTTGCTTCTGCTATGGAAGAACTTGCAGGCATTGAAATTCCTGAAGCAGCTAAATGGTTAAGAACTCTTGTTCTGGAAATGGCTCGTCTTCAGTCCTATCTAATGTTGATTGGTGGACAATCCGGAGCATTCGGTATGGGAATAGTTGGTCAATGGGCAAATTATCTTAGAGATTCTATACTTGACAGATTTGAAGAACTTACTGGCGGTCGTATTTATCATATGTATATAATTCCTGGTGGAGTTAGAGGTTTACTCCCATCTGGATTCAAACAACGAATGGAAGAAAATCTTCAATTCATTGAACAAATGATGAAAGATGTCGATCGTGTTATGTTCAACAATGCTGTTTTCAAGAAAAGAGCTGTTGATATGGGCGTAATAGAAAAAGAATGGATAACAAAATTTGGAATTGTTGGACCTAATGCTCGTGCTGCCGGAATTCCTTTTGATGTTCGTAAAGATAATCCATACCTAATGTATCCTGAATTAGATTTTGAGCCTGTAACTGCACAGTACTCTGATATTTATAATAGAGCTGATGTTAGACGTCGTGATTTACTGATGAGTGTGGATCTAATCAGACAAATAATGTCAAAAATGCCTGAAAAAGGTGAAATTAGAGCTAAGACTCCTAATGTATTACATTGGAAAGTTCCAAAAGGAGAAACGTACTCAAAAGCTGAGTGTACACGTGGAGAATTTGGTTACTATATGGTTTCCGACGGAACTGAATACCCTCGTAGAGTGAACGTTAGAGGTCCTAGCTACACTCACGCGGTAGCATTATTAGAGAAAATGATTATTAACGAAAATATAGCTTACATTGCCGGTTTGATGGTTTCATTACATACTTATCCACCGGAGATTGAAAGATAAAATGACTAAATGTTTATTTGTTTAACTGTTTATTTGTTAGACTTTAGAATGATTTAATATGAGATTGTATTCGTTTGAAAAATTAAATGTATGGCAACTATCTCGAACTTTAGTAAAAAATGTTTATGAGATTAGTAATATGTTTCCAGACGAAGAAAAATTCGGATTAGTATCTCAAATTAGAAGAGCAAGTATTTCTGTTTCTTCTAATATTGCAGAAGGAACGTCAAGAAAATCAGGTAAAGATCAAGCAAGATTTACAGAAATATCTTATGGTAGTTTACTAGAAGTCTTAAATCAACTAATATTAGCTGCCGACTTAGGCTATATTTCATCAAATATTGTTGACGAACAAAGACAAATCATTGAAGAAATTGGAAACAAACTTAACAAACTCAGAGAAACGCAACTCAACAAATAAACAAATAAACAAATAAACAAATAAACAAATAAACGATTAAACAATAAACAAAAAAACAAAGGCATAAAATAGAATATAAGAAATGGGAAAAATTAACGACATATTATCGCCCTTCACAGCATGGAAACATGTAACAAAGGAACCTTTGACAGTAAAGAAACCTTTGGAAAGAGAAGGTGCTGACAGATATAGAGGTTTTCATAAAAATGAAATCGATAAATGTATCGGTTGCGGAACATGTGAAGACATTTGTCAAAATGCAGCTATCGATCTTGTTCCTGTTGACGGAGTTGAGACAAAAGATGGCGATAGCGGATTACGTCCAAAAATTGATTATGGAAGATGTTGCTGGTGTGCACTTTGTGTAGATATCTGTACTACAAACTCTTTGTAAATGTCAAATGAATTCAAATGGATTGACGAAGATGCAGATAACTTCCTATTTGTTCCGGGTGCTGATGATAAACCATGGAATAACGCAGAAAAAGGATGGAAAAAGCCTAATTACGACCTATATAACCCAGATAGAGTCGATATGGAAGAATTACATCCTGAAGAAAGAGACAAATCATTTATTGAGATCGTCAAAGGGTACTCTAAAGAGCAAGCTCTTGCTGAAGCTGATCGTTGTGTTGAATGTGGTATATGTACTGCAACATGTACAGCTCATATGGGAATTCCTGAGTATATCAAAGCAATTAGAAATGATGACCTTGAAGAAGGGTTAAGAATATTATATGATACTAACCCACTACCTGAAATTTGTGGTCGTATCTGCACACATAAATGTGAAACTGTTTGTTCAATTGGTCATAATGGAGATCCATTATCAATTAGATGGCTAAAAAGATATATTGCTGATCAAAATCCTTCTGAAAAATTCAAAGAGATTCTTGGTACCGATACAATAGAACAAAATGGTAAAAAAGTGGCAATAATTGGTTCTGGACCATCTGGTTTGTCTGCTGCTCATTATTTAGCTCTAATGGGTTATTCTTGTACAATATTCGAAAAACTCCCAAAAGCTGGTGGTATGATGCGTTATGGTATTCCAGAATATCGCTTGCCTTATGATCAAATTGACAAAGACATTGATTATATCCTTTCTCTTGGAGTAGAGATAAAATACAATGTTACAATTGGCAAGGACATTAAGTTAGAACAACTAGAGAAAGATTTTGATGCTGTATTTTCAGGCACAGGGCTTCACTTAGGTAGAAGTACTAGAATTCCTGGAACATAACATAAAGATGTGCATTTTGCAACAGATTTATTACGTGAAATATCATTAGGAAATGAAATTCCTGTTGCTGAAAAAGTTGTTGTAATTGGTGGTGGTAATGTTGCAATGGATATAACCCGTTCTATGGCACGTCTTCAAAATCAGAAATATGGCAAAGTAAATGTAATTGCTACATCCCTTGAATCAGAAGACATAATGCCTGCTGACCGCGAAGAAATAGTTGAAGGACGAGAAGAGCAAGCCCAAATTATACCGGGCTGGGGACCAGTAGAAATAGAGATTAAAGAAGACAAAGTTAAAGGACTTCATGTAGTTAAATGTATCTCTGTTTTTGATGAAGAAGGTCGTTTTAATCCTAAATTTGATGATAACATCAAAGATTTCTTTGAGGCTGACATGGTAATTGAATCTATTGGACAAGGAATGGATTTGTCTTATTTATCAGAAGATATTAAATCAAAACTCGAAATGGATAATAGAGGTAGGGTATTAGTAAATAAAAACTTCCAATAAAGTCTTGAATGGCTATTCTTAGGTGGAGATATTATTCAAGGTCCTGATGTAATTCACGGAATAGCAAATGGGCATAAAGCCGCAATTGGAATTGATAATTATATTAACCAGAAAAAGAAATAATTATGAGTATAGATTTGTCAACATCATATATGGGATTAACACTTAAAAATCCTATTATAGTCGGAAGTTCAGGATTAACAGAAAATGTAGATAATATTATCAAATTAGAAAAACATGGCGCTGCTGCAGTTGTTTTGAAATCTCTTTTCGAAGAACAGATATTAATGGATATTGACAGTAAAAGAATGAATAATATATTTGACTCATATTCTGATGTTGAGAATTATGTAGGCTACTATACAAAGCAACATAAGATCAATTCATACCTTCAGCTAATAAAAGATTCCAAAGAGAAAACCAGTATTCCGATAATTGCAAGCATTAACTGTGATTCAGATGGTGAATGGGTTGATTTTGCTAAGAAAATTGAAGAGGCTGGAGCTGATGGTATTGAATTAAACATATTTATCCTACCATCTGACACAGATAAGACAGGACAAGAAATCGAACAAGTATACTTTGATATTATTAAATCTGTTAAAGCTGTCACAAAGCTTCCTATTGCCGTTAAAATGAGTTATTATTTCTCTGGCTTTGCAAACTTTGCCAAACAACTTTCGGAAACAGGAATTGAATCGATGGTATTTTTCAACCGTTTCTTCTCACCTGATATTGATATAGTTTCTAAAAAAGTTGGATCAAGCAATGTTTTCAGCACACCTGATGAAAACTCAATGGTATTAAGATGGACAGTAATTTTAGCAAACAAGCTAAATTGTGACATAGCTGCTACAACAGGAATACATGATGGCGAAGGAGTAGTTAAGAATTTAATGGCAGGTGCAAATGCAGTACAAATAGTTACTGCTCTTTATCAAAATGGAATTGGAGATATCACAATTATACTTCAGGAAATAGAAAAACATCTTGAAAAAAACAATTTCAAATCTGTTAATGAAATAATTGGCATTGCTAACAAATAAAAGATTAATAACCCGCAAGCATATCAAAGAGCTCAGTTTATGAAGTATTTCTCAGACTCAGGGAAATAAGCATACATAATCTTTTATTTACACAAATACAATTATACAACTTGCCAATTTTAGCTAATTTTAGTTATTATATTGCTTGCTTATTTATATAACTTTCAATATCTTTGATAAATAATTAAATCTTGTTTTTATAATGAATATAGAATCTAAGCTTATAAAAATTATATTCATGTTTATATTATATTTAATTGCTTTTAATTCCTGTTCATTAAATAGGTCTGACGATATAGAAGTAGGTGAATATGATAAAATGAGTGTGAGAGAACTTGACACAATAGTCAGGGGAGATCAAAGTCCGACAAGTTACAAGATTGATATTGATAGAAACTTAAAAAAAGACTTTGAGCTGCTTTGTACATATACTACTAGTGTTGGAGGAACATATAGATTATTTCAGATAAATTGTCTTCATGATAATGCATTTATAAATACTGAAGTCTTTGTTGATTCTATTTTTACACATGAATCAGTTAGTACATTTTTTGATGAACAAACCGGAAAGTATATTCAAAATACATATCCATACGAAACCTGTGGTAGATATTGTGAAGAAAGCGAATTCCTAAAAACGACACAAAGCGAAAAGATTAAGCAATATAGTACTTCAGATATTATTTCTTTTGAAGAAAGCTGGAAATCAAACAGTATAGTTGTTTATAATTCTGCTGGAGGAGGAGAAGGTATGTATGAGCCTCAGGAAACATACACAAGCGGAGATACTATTTTTAATTTATGGGCAACTACTAAATGGAATTGTTCCCACACACTTCCTCAAGACGAAGAAGTTTATATCGGAATCAAAATTAGAAACAAATTAGGATGGATAAAACTATCATTATCATATGTTCATATGGATGCCCATATAATAGAAGTTGCTATTCAGAAATAATATCAAACTCAGAGCAAGGTCACTTCTGATTCATTCAAAGCCTCTAAACAAAGTGCAACAAACTCATTAAGTTCTAGCCCTATTTTCTCACATTCCATTATATTCTCACGTTTAACAGAAGCCGCAAAACGTTTATCTTTCATTCGTTTTGTAATTGACTTTACTTTAACTGAAGATATTTTCTTATCAGGATATACAAGTGCTGTTGCGAATATCAAACCACTTATTGTCTCTCCTGCTGCCAATGCATGCTGAAATCTTGTACTTCGTTCTTTTGGCGCGGAATCCTCATTATGCATTGAGATTGCATCAATCACATCTTCTGTGACTCCTGCCACACGCAAAATTGGGATGCATTCCTGTCCGTGAGTCTTTGGATTACCTTCAGTAAATTCGACATCCAAATCGTGAAGTAAACCGGCTAAGCCCCACTCCTCTTCATTTTCACCTAAATGTTTTGCTAATCGTCGCATTATTAACTCAGAGGCGATGCTGTGAGAAATCATTTTAGGATTTTTAACGTACTTTTGAAGTAAGTCTAATGCTTGTTTTCTGTTCATATCCCAAAAATAAGAAACTCCGGCGATACCACCAGAGTTTCTTACTGAAAAAATCGCTAAATTTTAATCATATATCATACCTGCTCCCATTGTTTCATTTGTTGCTTCATCAATAAGGATAAAACTACCGGAAACCGGGTTATTTCTATAGTTGTCTATAAAAATAGGTGAAGAAGTTTTAATAGAGACATTTGCAATATCATTCATCTTAACCTCTTTATCTATAGTATCTTTTTCTAAGGTATTAATATTTATTTTTGTATCTACAGACGAAAGAATACTTCTGACCTCATTTGTGGAGTGTCTTAAAATGTACTTTCCTCTTATTTGCAATGGTCTTTCGTTAAACCAACAAACAGTTGCTTTAAATTCTTTAGCTGGTTTAGGCTGATTATCTGTAAGAGCTATCATATTTCCACGAGAAATATCAATATCATCTTCTAAGGTTAATGTTACAGATTCACCAGACTTTATTTGATATAAATCCTGACCAAAATCTTCGATACTTTTAATTCTTGATGTAAGCATGGATGGGAAAATAGTTACCGAATCACCAACTACCATTCTTCCTCCGGTTAAACGTCCTGCATAACCACGAAAATCATGATATTCATCTGATTGAGGTCTGATTACATACTGAACCGGGAATCTTGCAAACTTACTATCATAATCATCTGCAATTCTTACAGTTTCTAATAAATGTAAGAAAGTTTCACCTTTAAACCAAGGTAAGTTTTCTGACTTTTCAACAACATTATCACCAAACTTTGCACTAATTGGAATAATATGAATATTCTCTGCTTTAAGTTTCGCAGATAACTCTTCAACATCCTTCTTGATTTCATTAAATCTTTCTTCTGAAAAATCAACTAAATCCATTTTATTAATGCAGAAAATAATATGCTTCATATTAAGTAATGCAGCAATGTAAGTATGTCGAATAGACTGTTCAATAACACCATTACGAGCATCAACAAGAATAACTGCAACATCAGCTGTAGAAGCTCCTGTTACCATATTACGGGTGTATTGAATATGACCTGGAGTATCAGCAATGATAAACTTACGATTTGTTGTAGAAAAGTATCTGTAAGCTACATCGATTGTGATACCCTGCTCTCTCTCAGCTCTAAGACCATCGGTTAATAAAGACAAATCAACTTCTTCATTCCCTTTTCTCTTTGAGGTTTCTGTAATATTATCAAGTTGATCTTCAAAAATTGATTTACTATCATAAAGTAATCTTCCAATTAATGTACTTTTACCATCATCAACACTACCGGCAGTTGTAAATCTTAATAATCCTATTTCGGGTTTGTTATTCTCCATTTTATTCTACTTTTAACTTTAGTAATTCTAAGTACTTTAGGCACTCTAAGTACTCTAGGCACTAAAAATAACCTTCTTTTTTACGATCTTCCATTGCAGCTTCGCTACGTTTATCATCAGCTCTACCTCCTCTTTCAGTTATACGTGATGAAGCAATCTCAGCTACAATTTCGTCAAGAGAATTTGCAGTAGATAGAGTTACTCCTGTACAAGTGATATCACCAATAGTACGACAACGGACATCCATTTCCATTACTTTCTCAGTTGGTTTTAACTCCATAAAAGGAGCATGAGCTAACCAAACACCATCACGTTCAAAAACTTTACGTTTATGAGTAAAATACAAGTTAGGTAATTTGATATTTTCTCTCATTATATACTGCCAAACGTCGAGTTCTGTCCATTTACTAATTGGGAATACTCTAAAGTGTTCTCCCATATTTTTACGTCCATTAAAAATGTTCCACAATTCCGGGCGTTGATTTTTTGGATCCCATTGCCCAAAATCATCACGATGGGAGAAAAACCTCTCTTTTGCACGTGCTTTTTCCTCATCACGACGTCCACCACCTATTGCTGCATCAACCTTATGTGATTCTATTCCATCTAAAAGTGTAACTGTTTGCAGTTTATTTCTACTTGCATTAACACCTGTTTCTTCAACTGCTTTTCCTTCGTCAATAGAATCCTGAACATAACAAACAATAAGTTCAGCACCTATCTCTTTAACAAGGTCATCACGAAATTTAATTGTCTCATCAAAATTATGTCCAGTATCAATATGCATTAGAGGAAATGGAATTTTTGCATGCCAAAATGCTTTTCTAGCAAGATGTACCAGTACTATTGAATCCTTCCCTCCTGAAAATAGTAAAACCGGACGTTCAAACTGAGCAGCAATTTCGCGCATAATAAAAATCGCCTCATCTTCGAGTTGCTGCAAATGTTCGCTACTAATATTAAAATTCTCCATCTATTTATTTAATTTTATAATTATTCACCATGTGTATGTAATCCGCACTCTTTACCAGAATTATTCTCCCACCACCATCTACCGGATCTAAAATCTTCACCTGGTTTAATAGCTCTTGTACAAGGTTCACAACCTATGCTAACAAAACCTTTGTGATGAAGTTGATTATACGGAACATTTTTTTCTTTAAGGTAATTCATTACATCATCTAATGTCCAATCGAAAATAGGATTCATTTTAAGCAATCCATATCCTTCATCGTTTTCGAACATTTCCATATCTGTTCTACCTTGGTACTGATCAGCTCTAATTCCGGTAATCCAACATTTGTTACCTTCTAAGGCTCGCTTTAAAGGTTCAACCTTTCTGATATTACAACACTCCTTACGATTTTCTATCGACTCATAAAAGCTGTATGGTCCCTTTTCTGAAACTAATTTTTCTACGACCTCTGTATTAGGATAATAAACCTTAATTGGCTTATTATATTTTGATAATGTAGAATTCAAAACTTTATATGTTTCTTCAAACAGGCGTCCTGTGTCAAGACTTACAATCTTTATGTTTATATCATTAGCAAATATCAAATCTGTAATAACCTGATCTTCAACACCAAAACTCGTTGTAAAAACAACCTTACCACTGAATTTATCAGCGATATATTTTAATTTTCCAATTAAATCAAGATTTTCAATCTCTTTTAACAATTCATCATTCATCATCAAATCAATCTTTAGTAGAATTCAGCGAAATTAACATTTTTCTTACAACTCTCCTTCTAATCATATTATAATGTCGAACATAAACTCTCATTTTACCCCATCTAACAACATTCCATGCTCTTTCGTGAAGAAAATAAAGAAACATTTTTATTGCAGATTCAGTCAATGCAACACCGGTAGCTTTTTCAGTTGCCTGTGGATCATCCTGAAAGAAAAAATAAGCCAAAGCAAATGTAGTAGCAGAAGCAATAACTCGCCAAGTTATAGTTTTAGCAATACTTTTAACGGGTCTTTCCCTTACTTCAACTGATTCTTTTGGTCTATTTTTCTTTTCTAGCATACACTTTTCGATTAAGTTACAAAATAAGTGGTAATATTAGTATTCTAAAAGAGATAAAATACCACTTTAGATAGGTATAAATACCTAGACAATTTTACATAGGATTTACTCGAAACAAATACTGTTTTTTTCTAATACTAAAAATATATTCATCCAAAATCTGATTATTTTTAATTATCGCATCTTTAAATTTTGCTTCTAATTTAAAACCACACTTATATAAAACTTTATGTGATGCGATATTATTTGAAAATGGACGAGCAAAAATTCTTGTAACCTCCGTTTCGCTAAAAGCCTTTTTTATCAATAGGTCCAGAGCATTAGTTGCATAAGCATTTCCCCAGAATAGCTCACCAATCCAATATCCAATTTCTGCATTTAGTTTATGTATATCTGATTGAATTGTATAACCAATTGACCCAACGATTTTATCATCAACAATAATAGCAAAATAAGATTTCTTTAAATCATTGCTTGCGTTGTTAATAATATTGACTGCATCATTATAGGAAAAAGGTGCCGGAAAGCTATCCGACATAAAATCCGATATCTTTCGACTATTTGCCAACTCACTCATTTCTTTGGCATCCTCAACTTTCCATTCTCTTAATTGCAAATTCATCTCACAAAGGTAGCTATTTATGGTAAATCACTATTATTCAAATAGTTAATTTATCAACAATATATCTACAATGTAAGAAAGATAAACTAAAACAACTTATAAATAATAAGTTATATTCCTAACTTCATTTCCAGATAATGCTTCTCAATCCCAAACATTGTTTTTATGCTATTTATCTGTTCAATATATTCCGGTTTTTTATTTGAAGATTTTTCAGCGATAATCATAAGATTCTTATGAGTATGAGCATCAGAAATAAACTCCACAACCTTGGTTTTATAACCCATATATTCAAGAAGCAATGTTCTAATACCATCTGTTAAGAATTCTGCCTGACGTTCAAGGAAGATTCCATGTTTGTTTATCTGACTAAAAATATTTTGAGGATTACTCTTTTCTATTTCCTGTCTAATTTGATGCTGACAACAAGGTGCTACAATAATTAGCTCAGCTCCAGTTTTAATCCCTTTAAAAATTGCGTCATCAGTTGCAGTATCACAAGCATGCAAAGCAATTAAAACATCAAGCTTTTCAGCCTTATAGTCCTCAATATTACCTTGAGCAAAAAGAAGATTTTTGAATTCAGACTTCATCGAAATATCATTACACAAATCAACCAGCTCCTGTCTGTATTCAACACCAGTAAGCTTTACATCCTTAAAGCTGTTATCCATTAGAAAGTCATATAAAGCAAATGTAAGATATCCCTTACCACTGCCCATATCTGCAATGTTTAAAAGAGTATCTTTAGAAAACTTGTTTAAATGAGGTTTTAATAATTCAATATAGTTATTTATTTGTCGATACTTATCTTGAGATTTTGGTCTGATATTTCCTTCCTCATCAGATATTCCTAACAAATGTAAGTATTGTTTTGATTTATTTGATTCTAAAAGTCTTTTTTTAGTTTTATCATGAGATAAGTTAGGTAGCTTCTTCAATGATGGTTTATTATATCTGATTCTTGCTTTATCTGATGAGATTCTTTCAAAGACAATATCATTCTCTAAAGTTAACAGAGTGGCTATCTTAAATTCATTTTCAATCTTTTTTGTAATTACATCTAGTCCTTTATCAATATCAAAGTTTTTAGTAATATCTTTCTTCTTATATCTATAAATAAAACTAAACTTTAAGCCAGATTTTATTTCAATTAGTTTAATATAAACGTTTTTTAAATCAATCTCGGTTCAGATATAACCTGATAGTGTTAGTTTTCCAAAGATTTTATCATTTATTGCTCTCTGGATATCTTTAGTAATCTGATTTTGTGCTTCAAGTAAATTCATGAATTATATTTTTCTAATATGCTTTTCGTAAAATAAATAAAAAAAGCAGAAACTTAAGTTCCTGCTTTTGTTTCTAATTTACACTTTATTCTATTATTTCTTTATCTTTATCCTTTAGTGGCAAAACACCAGCCATATCGCCAATAACATTAACAAGGTCTGAGCCAGTAGGAACAACAATTTTAGCATTATTCTTAAGAGACTCCTCTAGAGTTTCCAATCTTTTAAGGACTTGTGCATTACCGATAAAGTACTTATCTGCAGCTTCGTTTACAAGTTTAATGGCTTCAGCTTCTCCTTCAGCTCTTAGAACTGTAGATCTCTTAACACCTTCAGCTTCTTTAATTTTACTACGTTTTGTTCCATCTGCTGCTGTTTCTGCTGCTGTTGCAAAATCGATAGCTGCGATTTTCTCATTTTCAGCCTTTACAACTTTATTCATTGTTTCCTGAACATCACGTGGAGGGTCAATTTGTTTTAGTTCAGTACGAACAATATCTATACCCCATGTTTTTGTTTCATCACATAAAGTTGAATGTAATTCGGCATTTATCTTACCTCTTTCACTATTCGCAGATTTAAGTGTTAATGTTCCAATAATATTTCTTAAAGTTGTTCGAGCAAGATTTACGATCTGCCATTGATAATTGTTAACATTATATTGCGAAGCTTTTACACTTTCCTCATCAGAGTTAACTTTAAAATAAACCTGAGCATCGACACTTGCATTTAAGTTATCATTAGTAATAATCTCTTGAGGTTGTGCATCTACCATTTGTTCAGTAACATTTACTCTGTACATCTTATCTATTACAGGTATAATCCAGTGGAAACCTGGATTCGCAAGCTTTTGATATTTACCAAGTCGCTCAATAACTGCGCGGTGAGTTGGTCTAACGATTCTTATGCCTGATAATAAAAAAGCGACTAAAATTCCGCCTAGTATAAAATAATATTGCATTTCCATAATAATATAGTTTTTAGTTTGTAATATATTCTTTGTAAAGGTAACATAAAAAACCAAAATCAGTTTAGCGAAAACTACCTTTTAACTTATTAATAACTATTTGTGAATTTATTTTAGAGTTTTAATAATAAATCCCATTACAATAGTGCCTAATAGTCCAACTGAAATGACAATTATTCTAACTAAATCAGAATCAATTAAGAATATAACAGAGACTCCTATCATAATCCACATTAAAGCAATTGAATATAGCTTTGTCTTTAAAGAAATAGCTTTGTTTTTTTCGTACCTGCATATATACTTACCTAGATACTTATTATTGATAAGCTTCTTATATAGCTTTTCAGATGATCTAAAGTAAAACCAAGCTGCAAGAAGCATAAATGGTGTTGTTGGCAATCCTGGAACTACAATTCCAATAGCTCCAAGCATAACACATAAACTTCCTAGAATTATGAATACCACTTTTCTCACAAGTGACAAAAATAATCATAAGAGTTAAAAATAAGCTATTCTTCTGTAATATTTATTAATTGCTTACGATATGCAGAAAAAAGAGTTGATTTACTTATTATACCAATATATTTTCCATCCTGTACAACAGGCAGATTCCATGAATTACTTGTATTAAACTTATTCATTACTTCCTGCATAGGATCATTATCATTTACAACAACAATAGGTTTTCTCATTAAATTTCTCACCCAGGTATTTTCATATAGCTCCTGATGAAACATTATATCCCTAATATCCTCCACATAAATCAATCCTTCAAGAATACCTTCACTATCAATTACTGGAAAGATATTACGTTTTGACTTGGAAATATAGTTAACCAATTAGCCTAGATTAGCTTCAACCGGCACTTTTTGAAGATTATTTTCTAGTACATTTTCAATCTTAAGAAAATTAAGAACTGCCTTATCCTTATGATGAGTAATTAGTTCTCCTATTTGTGCTAAATGAAAAGTAAATATTGAATGAGGTTCAATAAGCTTTACAATAATAAACACAACTGTCACAGCCATCATAAGTGGTACAATTAGCTCATACCCTGAGGTAATTTCAGCAATTAAAAACAATCCTGTCAGTGGTGCATGTAAAACCCCACTTAAACATGCTGCCATACCCACAAGTGCAAAGTTTCCGGGAGAAATAACATATTCTCCTGCGATATAGTTTACAGAAAATGCAAATAAATAACCTGTCATTGCTCCTGTCACAGCAGAAGGCGCAAAAACACCACCGATTCCTCCTGAAGATATTGTAATACTTGTTGCAACAACTTTTAAAAGTATTAGAGCAACCATTAATGTAATAAACAAAGTTCTTGAAGTGCCAATTTCTTCAAACATAAATGCTTCTCCGTTAAAGGACTTTAAATCACCGCTTAGCAGATGTGTTACACTTAAATAACCTTCTCCATATAGTTGAGGAAAAATAAAAAGCAGTACCCCAAAGATTAAACCACCTACTGCTATTTTCAAGAAGTTCTTTTTAATCTTACTGAAAAGCTTTTCAATCCATAAAAACGTTTTAGTAAAATACAAAGAAACAAATGCTATCAGCACAGCTAAGAGAAGATAATACGGAATGTCAGATCCAGAGAATGAATGTAAAATTGTGTATTCAAATAAAATACCTTCTCCATAAAAAACATAGGTAACTATTGTACCTGTTGTAGATGCTACTAGTATGGGAATCAAAGAGAATCTTGTTAAGTCAATCATTAGTACTTCTATTGCAAAAATTACACCTGCAATAGGAGTATTAAAAATTGCTGATATACCTGCAGCAGAACCACATGCCAACAGAACTGTCATTTCTTTATAGTTAATTCTAAGCCAACGCCCTAAATTAGAACCAAAAGCTGCTCCGGAACTTATTACGGGGGACTCCAAACCAGCAGAACCACCAAGTCCTGCTGTAAAAACAGCACCCAAAACAGAACTAAAAATCTTATGCTTTTTCATCATCGAGTTTCTCCGAGAAATAGCATGTAAAATAGAATGAACATTGTGACGTATTGAATCCCTAATTACCCATTTCTTCATTGCATAAGTAATCAGGATACCTAATGCTGGTAAAATAAACAAAAGTGCTCTAAAATGATTAGAACTCTCACTAATGACAAAGTCACGTAAATAAAATACTGCAGATTTCAGACCTAGAGCAAGAAAGCCTGCAATCAAACCAACAACAAGACTACAGAAAAGAAAAAACTTCCTGTCATTTCTATTTACAATGCTCCAAAGATGAAACTTATGAAAAAAGCCTTTTGCTTGTGACATTTTGCTTAAAACTTATAATTACGAAAGTTAATTAAATCTTTATACCAGGTATTATTTTACAATAAGTTTTGTTTGCAAGCCGGAATTAATCAATCTAATTAAATATACACCCTGCTCAAGGTCTGATATATCAATATTTGTATTACCAACATTTACATTTAGTCTCTTTACCTGTTTCCCAATACTATTGTATATAACCAGTTCATCCTCGTCCGCAATACCTGGAATGTAAAAGGTCACATTATCAGCAGCTGGATTTGGATATGTTTTGATTTTAAGTTTTGATTTTGAATGATCTATTATTGTTGGAATATCAAATAAATCAAGTGTATTATACTCAACAGGAACATTCTCACAAGCCTGCACACCACCAACGGTATGAATGGCAAGTTTAAAATAATTATCCTCCGGCACATATTGCATAAATTGTATATTCCCATAACCACCAGGTACGCAAGCACTACTATGATTTATCATTAAATCCCAATTCTCTTGTTTGCCAATTCCGGTACCATCACCAAAATTTGTCATTATTGCATTATAACGAGTACAATAATGTAATGCGTCATTTCTTGCAATTGTCCAGTTTGCAGCATACAAATTATCACCCGGTATTCCATCTTCATAATCAGTATTTCTTATTGTTATGTATGGGCTTGCCGGAGCGAGTTCAATGATAGTAGCAATTTCATTATTATTTTCAAATGTTGAAGGAGCAACACCGGTAATAATATATGAATCAGCAAATCCGTTTGTATTAATATTTACTGCAGCATTTATATCCAGACAGTTATTGTTTCCATCTCCGTTAAAATCATTTGTTTCAATTGCTTTACGCATAGTAAACCATACAGGTTCGTATCCCTGATTTAACGATGCAGCTGTATATTCATCAGATAGCATATGCTGCATGATAGCAACTCCACTTTGATTGAAACCAGATAATACAGACATCTGTCCTTCGAAACCTATTAATGCCCATGGTTGCTCATCAACCTCTGATTGAAAATGAATTATCAAAACCTGATTTCTTATTATTACATCCTGATCATCCCAATCTAGATGTCGGGAAATAACAGATTTACAATCCAAGTCAGTACCTGCTGTAGCTAATCCCCAATCTATTAGTGAAGAACAACCATTTTCCAAACCCAAACCTTTACTGAGGAAGTTCTCAAAATCAAGGAAAGAATTCGCTAATAAAATATCAATATAATCAACTTCCATACTCATCTCACCAGAGTCATTTAAGCCTTCTGCCATGGCCATTGCTTCATAAATATATACTGAATCTATTTTAAGATGTGCATCTGTTAGCAATAAATTTCTGGCCATATCATAATATGAACCAAATGCAGGCAATAGGTAGTTTTCCATAAGATCATTAGTTCCTTCTCCTAGAAGATAACCAACTGCATATCCTCTTTCCTCGTGTGTCCCCCATACTTTTACAATCTTAAATTGTTGATCTTCATAGTCAATTACACCATTAACAGTTTGTGAAAATATATTTAAACTCCACAAGACAGAAATGAAAATAATAATGTATTTTTTCATAGCATTGGTTTTTATGCTACTAAAATACTAAAATTTATTGTAAAACAACTTACGGGAATAAGATTCGTAACTATTAAATAGTTTTAAATAGTACACACCAGTACTTAAATCAGGGATAGCAAACTCATTCACACCTGGGTCTAATAATTCTCCTTCGTAAATCATTTTTCCGGATGAATCAAATAATACAAATGTATACCTTTCTGTTGAGCCTAATAGGTTTATAATTAGCTTATCATATTCAAAACTACAAGATATCTCAATTGCAGATTTTGTGCAATGTGAATTAACTATATCTGAATAATTACAAGAACCATCATAATCTATTTGTTTCAGACGATAATATGCAGCATTTTCAGATGTATTAGAATCTTGATAATCATAATATGAATTGGCATTACAATTACCGCAGCCCGGAATACTACCTATTTTATAAAAATCTTTGCTATTTGAGCTTTTCTCAATGATAAATTCGCGATTGTTTTTTTCACTGGCAGTTTCCCAATCAAGCTGAACATATTCCCCATAACATTTAGCATTAAAGCTTACTAGTTCTACAGGTAATGCATATGGAAGCTCTCCTTTTCCAATAATAAAGTCGCTAAAACCAGATAAGTTTGACCTTTTTACAGTAATTGGGTCATTTCCAGAGCCAGATTGAGTTGAGTTATCATGAGTACCTAGACTTTCCCAATCTCCTACTCCACTTCTTTTAAAAATTGCATGTTGCTCAGCAACCTCTCCTCCATTAGTATGACCTGTTGAAGTCAGAGTTATATCATAATCTGCGCTACCAACATTTGGGGTAAGAGTCCAGTAACCATAATTTAGAAATTCGGTAATATCATCTCCATATACTTCCAGATCGCTAGGTGGTATTTGAGTATTTGATGTTGTAAACTGTGCCTCTATAAAAGATAACCCTCCATTTATTGAGCTTATGTCAATTGTTGCTGGCAAATATCTATTATCTGAAATTTCTTGAATGCCAAGAGGAAAATCATAGCTTCCAACATTAACATATCTACACAGTCTTCCCTGAATAAATGCGTTTTCATTATGAGACTGTATTGCATCTGTTGATATATTCTCAACAATTACTTGAGGGGTAAGGTTTGTTAATCCACAAGGAAAAGTAGGTTCCCAAAACTCATCCATAACAAATATGCCGCTATTAATTAGTGTTAATCTATTTTTAATCAACAGATCTGTCCAGAGAGTTACATAAACATTATCATCAGGTAAAGACCTGTTTATTGTCAAATTATAGATTTCTGAACCTAGATATGTATCATTTCCAAGAATTAAAAATGGCCCGTCTAAAGATTCATTAGCAACAAACTCAGAAGACAATATCGAAACATCCATGATAATTTCCGTCGTATTAGAGGTGGTAAGACCTTTTGTGCTTGAAAAACTGGTATTGAAATTAGCGATGCTCCCATGTACTGTACAAACAATGTCGCCATCATCTAAATTCAATCCTGATCCATTCTCTATCTTCAAATTTCCAATAGTAATTGAACTTCCTGAATTTATTTCAAAACTACCATCCCATATTTCTAAATGCCAAATTAAAATTTCATTTGTCGAACTAGTTAATTCTACAGAATTCTCAACACCAACAAGGCTATTATTAATTATTAAGTCATTAAATATTGATGTCTCAGCACCACCTATATATTGATGACTATTTCCACACAACTGTAGCGATCCCATTCCATTTCCTTCACAATCTGAATTATTTATAAAATTTCAATGTAAAAACATTGGAGCATACTCACCTGAAATATGACCAAACTCGCCACAATAAATATTACCATTATTAATTACATCACCATAAACTGTTAGTGATGAGCCATAAGGATATAAGTCAAATTCCAAATCACCATCATTTTGAATATTCTCATTAACAATAAGATCTAAATACCAAGTTGTATTTTGATTAAACACAACATATGAGTTTTCTTCGACAATTAGATTATTAATGTAGATAGTAGTATCATTACTATTATCAATTCTTGAAATACTATATCTAACAGTATCTAAAATAACTGTTCTCTCTTCAAGGTCTAGTTCAGAAGAGTAATTTGGTGACGCTGGATACCAATTTTCATCATTTAGAAAGCTATTGTCAGCAATTCCAATCCAATACCTGTCGTTTGTAGTTATTGCAATATCATCGACTGTTATCCCCGATTTCTTTGTTGTTGTCATAGCATTATTTATATCTTCTTGAGAAAACCCAATCTGAAATGTAGATGTTATTACCTGACCTGCACCATCAATCAAAGCATCGATATCAATATCCTTCACTTCTTTCCAAACTCCATCTGCTGCACGATTTGCATATAAATCATAAGCTTCTATCCATACATCTGAATTTGATCCACGAATATATACCTTATCTGATGGATGCGAACTCTCTCTGTGTTGCATATAATAAAAAGACAATTCCAAATCATCATAATCGACATATCTGCTAAAATTTAATGTCATTATCAACATATTCTGAGATAAAGGAGCTCCATTGATATCACAATCCATTGTTGCTGCTCTGCTTCCAGAATGACAAAAACTTGGTCCAACATTAAACCTTAGTTGACCATTCTGAGTTTTTTCATAACTCAAATATGATCTTCCATTTATTGAAGTCTGATTTGATATAAAAGTTAATTCATCTTTAATACCTTCAAAATCTTCAATCCATGGTAACATGACCTGAGGCGAAGTTCCGGTTATTGAAATATCATCAAAGGTAATTCCATCACTTTGATCGTTTGTTACTGCACAATTCCTTGACTTGACTGAAAACTTTATAGTAGTTTGTTCATCTGGGAATAAAGAGTGTGATAATAAAGCACTATCTAAATCAATACTTACATAATTCCACACGCCATCTATTGGCTCATTTTCAAGATTATACAAATCATAAATACTATATTCAGGGGATGTTCCGCAAGATATCGACACACAGTCTTCAGGGTCAGAATCACCACCATGTGGCATATAGTAAAACGACAATGTTAAGTCACTAGAAAAAACATATAAGCTCAAGTCTAATTCAATAATTATACTTGCAATATCAGTTTGACCAGTTGAAATAACATCTAAAGTTGCCATCTTTGTACCTGAGTGTGGTGCAAAAGCCCCCCAAAATGTTCTTAATTGTCCATCTGATGCATTCTCAAAACTCCAATCGTAAAGTCCAAATATTGAATCTTCAGTAAAGCTATAAGTATAGCTGGTTGCTCCCTCAAAGTCCTCTGTCCATGGCAATACAATTTGAGCTGAAATGCTCGCTGCCAAGCCTAATAAAATACTGAATAATATAAGTTTTATCATTTTCAAAATTGTTTATGACAAAAATATTGCATTAAACAGCAGTAGTCAATAAGGGATTTTACATAATCTGTATATAAATAAGTAGAATTGTTCCTGTATGAGTAGTTATTATGACAATAAGGCAAAAAGATAGTCCCAAACGCCTAATAAATGGAAAGAAAATAACAGAATTATTATTACTAAGAAGACACGTACAAAACCTGCTCCTTTTTTAATAACAAGATTTGCTCCAATAAGCCCTCCAATTGTATTTCCAATTATCGCAAAAAGCGCTACAAACAGGTCTACTTTTCCATTAATTAAAAAGATAATCAGAACAACAGGAGCATAAAGAAAAACTAGAAAAACCTTTAGCGCATTAGCTTGAACAAGATTAAAACCAGCATTTAGAACTAAAGCAGATAATAGAAAGATACCAACACCAACATGGATAAATCCACCATAGAACCCAATCCCCAGGAACAAGAAAATCTGTATTAAACCCGTTTTATTTTGCTTTTCAGATGACTGACACTCCAACCACTTTTTAGGATTGTAGAACATCAAAACTAGCATCAACAAAAGAACTATAGCTACAATTTTTTCAAATAAATCCTTATTGATATTAACAGCCATTTCGGCACCAACTATAGAACCAATAATAATTGGGATTCCTAAAAGCAAACCTTTTTTTACAACAAGTTTTTTATTTAAATAGTACTTAATAGACGATGCACCTGTTTGAAATAATATTCCGGGTCTAACAGTTCCATTTATCATAGTTACCGGCATTCCAAAGAGAGAAAGAACAGAATACATAACTGCTGTTCCGGATCCTGCCATAGTGTTTATGAATCCTTGCAATATACCTGCAACAAGAATAATCAAATAAACATGCCACAATTGCAATCCAAAACTATGTATTATTTCTGTTGACATTTTGCAAAGATAGGGTTTTTGACGGAAGTTGGGTGTTAGAAGCTAGAAGTAGACCGAAGACGGGTGTAAGTTTGTCAATCAGTTAATCTGTTTTCTGTTCTCAGTTATTGAATATTGAGTGTTTTATATGACAGGAGACGGAAGACCGGTGTTTTGGTTAGAAGTTGGAGGCTGGAAGAAGACCGAGGACGGGTGACCGAAGGGTTTGCGCAGAATTGCTGCTTGATCTATACTTGACAGTGAATGACGGCGCAGCCTTTTGACAATTCATGACAAGAATAGATGAAGACCGAGGACTGATGACCGATGACAGGTGACAGGTGACAGGTCGCAAATGTTTTGCAAAAAAAATGACTATTAGACGGAAGCTAACAGCCATTATATAATTTGTGCAAATGTCTTAATTAATTATCAGTAACCGACTCCTTTAAAGGTTTAAATCCATGCCCTAAGTTTTCATGTGTATCCAAAACAGAAATAAATGCATCCGGGTCAATATCATAGATATATTCCTTTAGGATTTCAGATTCACGACGAGTTACAATTGTATAGATAATCTTTTTCTCATTAGAACTATATAATCCTTCCCCATTAAAAATTGTTCCACCTCTGTTAACATCAGTAATAATCTTTTGTCTAATTTCATCGTATTTTTCTGAAATTATAAACAAGGCTTTATTATAGCTTGTACCCTGTAGAACAATGTCGACAACTTTACCTGTAATAAAAATAACTATCCATGAATAAAGAGGTATTTTCCAATCTTTAAATGCAATTAAACTAATTAATACAATTACAGAATCAACATATATCATCAATTGTCCTAAAGGAATTTTAGTATATTTATTAATAGTCATAGCAATTATATCGCTACCACCTGAAGTTGCTTTAGATTTAAAAACGAGTCCTAAACCGAGTCCGATTAACACACCCCCAAAAACTGCAGAAAGCAAGGCATCTCCTTCTACTAAAGGGACATCTCCCTGAATATATGTCAACAAATCAACAAAAATTGCCATAGAAACAAATCCCAGTACAGTTTTCCAGCCAAATCTAGGCCCCAAAATCTTAATTCCTATTAAAGTTAAAGGGATATCCATAGCCAATGCTGTCATACCGGTTGGCAAATGAAATAAATGGTGTAGAACAATTGCAATACCATATACACCACCCGGAGCTAATTTATATGGAGATATAAAATAAACATAACCGGCAGCCATTATAAACGTTCCTGACAAAATCAGAACAATAGCCCTAAACCACTTAACTGAGAATATCTTTTCCTTTGTAACTATACTCATCTCTTTAAAGCTTTAAATGTTAATAATTTCGGAGCGCAAAAGTACATCTTATTTGCAGATAAAAAACCAAAGAAATATCATATCCTAAGTATTTAACTATTTATTAACTTTTGGGGACAAACATTTTCAGCTAATTGTCTAATTATCTGCAGATTGTGAGCATATTGAATTTAAATTCTCAATCGTCTTTGTAGGGCTTTGACAAAGAAAAACTTTTAACAGAAATCCAGGCAGATTTTCAGGTCCACCTAACTTGACGATATAAATCAATTCTGTAGTATTTTCATTCATTGGTCTAAACTTCCAAATTGCTTTATACCTTGTAACTCTTTGGAAATCTCCACGAAAATCATAATAGAATGGTATACATGACTGAACTAAACTAAATGAATTATTTGATGTATCTGATTTCACCTCATATTCCATAGTTGCATCAATGTCATTCAAGGGAAAAGGTGCCTCTATTAGCATGTAATATAATCCTGCATAGTCACCTCTATTCTCAATTATGTCAACTTGATATACATTATAAATCCATTTTGGATAAGTATTTAAATCCGTAACAACAGAAAAAACAGTAGATATATTAGCATCTATTCTCACCTTTGCTGTAACGATAAAGTTAAAAGGATCGATAATCTTATATGCAATTTTACCGTACTCACAATCATCACAAGAATACCATTCTTCAGATTGAGAAAATAGGGATCCTGAAATAAAAATAAATAATATTAGTACAAACCTGTACATCCCTTAAATGCTATAATATCCTTATTTATCTGATTATCAAATTCGCCCATTAAATTCCTTAATAGCTCATTTGACACGTCAAACTTATTTTTATCGATTGTTTTTAAAGGCAAGATCTTGGGAGAAGTTCCGGAAATAAAAGAAGACTCAAATTCATGGATTCTGCCACAATTAATATCTATTTCTTTTACCTCTATTCCAAGAATATAAGCAAGCTGAATTATCTTATACCTGGTTACTCCTTTTAGGACTTGGTCTGATTTTGGAGTAAAGAGGCTGTTGCCTTTAATAAAAAATAGATTTGAGCGACTTCCTTCGGTTAAATTCCCCAAAGAATTACAGTAAATAACTTCGTAAATATCTCCTTCTTTAATAATTGCATCAACTTTTTTTCGAGTATCTGCATCCCAAATCTTTTTTTGTGGATTTGGGCGCTCGTGCAAATATGTAATTGCATTAACACCTTGATTGTATTGATTATCAGAAGGGTATTTATGAGGAATTTCGTTTATCTCTATTTTGCAAGACAATTGATTTTCATTAAGATGAGAGTCAATTCTGAGATTGCCATTAATAATATGATTTTCTTTAATATACTTTATGATATTCTCACAAAAATCGTTTTCACAAACGTTATCTACACCCAGAAATCTAACATAATTTACAAACCTTATATAATGTTCCCTGAGAAACAATGGTTTAGAGTTAATTACTCTAACAACTTCATAAACATTTATTAATTCTGTCATATTAAACCAAACTTACTGTCTCACTTAATAAATCTAACAAGCTTGCAACACTCTTTTTAAAGTTTTCTAAAACGATATCTATTGAGACAGGGGCTTCATCATCTTTCCAGCAATCATAGTAGGTAGATATTGCAATTACAGCGTAAGGAATTCCAATTTCATTTGCAAGAATAGTTTCGGGAGCTGTACTCATATTTATTAAATCTGCACCCCACAGTCTGAACATATGAGATTCTGCTTTTGTACTAAATCTAGGACCTTCAATCGTAACAATAGTTCCTTTTTTATGAAGCTTGATATTTAAGTTTTCTGATGCTATATTAATTAGCGAACCAACACTCTTAGAATAAGGTTCTGCCATAGGTGTATGTTTCATCTCACCATCAGTAAACTCGTCAAAAAATGTAATTTCACGATGTCTGGTGAAATCAATAAATTGATCCGCTAGAACAAAATCTCCAGGTTTAATTTCTTCCCTTAGACTACCACAGGCAGTAGTTGCAATAATAAAATCACAACCTATTTCTTTTAAAACATAAATATTTGCTTTATTATTTACGTGAGTTGGTGTAATTGTATGTTCCTCCCCATGTCGCGAAATGATTGCTAGATCGTGCCCATGCATTTGTCCTGTCAAAATATCTGAAGAAGGATTTCCATATTTTGTTGTTAACTTTTTCTTTTGAGGATTTAATAAAAGATTACTCTTTTCAAGTCCTGTCCCACCAATAATACCTATTTTAGCCATATTTATTCGTCTTCGTCGTATTCCTCTTCGTCATCTTCTTCGTCATCACTATCATCTCCTGGTAATGTAACAGCAATATCTTTAAGCATAGCAGTTTTTAATGAATTCTTAGGTTTCGGAGTTTCTAACTCGTGATTTTTGATCCATTCAAGATTCCATTTTAATAATTCGTTATCAGGAAAATACTTTAATCCTTTATTGGTGATATTAATAGCACTATCTTTAAGTGGTTCTTCGAGACTCATTAAATAATGTGCATAATGATCAAAACCATCCAGCATCATAAACTTAGTATTATCTAAACCGTTAGGTGCTTGATTGTCCATAGTAGTAAAAACAGAGTCAATAACTTCGTTTGCAGTTTCAGCATCACCTGACATAGCACATAGAACACCATGCAAGAAATAGATATTTAAATCAGTATATGCTTTCATCATTTTTCTTGCATATGATCCGGATTTTGCAACTTTTCCTTCTGAAATGTAGTGATCAATATAATAAATACCAGATATAGCTATCTCCTCCAACATATGGTTATTTTCAGTGAAATAAAAACCGGCTTTTTTATCTTTCTTCTGAGCATATTTTGCATATTTCAAAGCATTCTTATACGCATCAGCATATTCAGGAACTTTTTTTAATAAGGTTGTATCAACCAATCCAAGTAAAAATATTTTATTATAAGAAGCTGCAAGATATAGATAAACTTCTGCATCATTGCGATATTTATCTTTTAAAATCATCCTGTCTGCTTTAAATGCACAATCCTCCCACTGTTCTGCTGCATAATATTTTGCCAGTTTAGTATGTATTCCACCAACAACCTGCGAGTATGTTGGCACTATGATAATTGCTGTTAATAAGACTAAAATCAGTTTCTTCATAATACTATTTATTTCTTCGACAATATAATTATTTTCAAAAAAACTCGAAAAAAATTATATGTAATTTTTAAACTATTTATCAACTTTCCAAAAACTGTTCCGAACTGCACATTTATTAAATTTCTTTATAAATATTGAAAAACTTAAGTCATTTTCTTAAATTTGCTATAAAAATTAAGATGTTTCATGGAAAACCTCAGTTCATTTTCTTCAGAAGTTAATACTACAACATTAATTGCATTTATTGCATATCTTTCAATTATGGTCCTCGTTGGCATTATTGCAACAAAGTTTTCATCTGCCGGAATCAATAATTTCTTTATTGGAGGTCGTAAAATGAGTAAACTAGTGGTAGCTATTTCATCTGTTGTTAGTGGGCGTAGCGCATGGCTATTACTTGGTGTTACAGGAATGGCATACACTATGGGAATTTCTGCATTATGGGCCACATTTGGATATATCTTAGCTGAATTTTGGTTATTCTTCTCCTATGCTCCAAGAATACGAAGATTTAGCGAGAAACATGATTGTATTACCATTCCCGATTTCTTTGCAGAAAGATTTAACGATAAGTCAGGTGTTTTAAGAATGGTAATTGTATTTATTATCTTACTTTTTATGATAGCTTACCTATCTGCTCAGTTTGTTGCAGGTGGTAAAACCTTTAGTACGAGTTTTCCTGTAACAGAAAATACAGGATTACTAATTACAGCAGGTATTATTTTGCTTTACACAGTTCTTGGTGGTTTCCTGGCTGTAAGTCTAACCGATACTATTCAAGGAATTATTATGAGTTTTGCGTTATTAGCCTTACCAATACTTGCAATAATCAATCTGGGAGGGATTAACGAATTTTGGTCACTTGCAAAAACTGCAGGAGATGGAAGTCACACCAATATAATGGCAATTGGTGCAGGCGCACTAATAGGATTTCTTGGTATTGGACTTGGTTCTGCAGGAAACCCTCATATTGTTGCAAGGTATATGTCAATAAATAAAACAAAAAACCTCAAATCTGTAGCATTTATCGGAACTATTACAAATATTTTAATGGCTCTTGGAGCAGTTTTCACAGGTTTGGCAGGAAGAATATACTTTCCTGAGATTGCTGCGTTACCTGATGCAGATCCAGAAAACATCTACCCGGTTATGGCTGCGGTTAAGTTTCATCCTATTGTTTTTGGCATTATTATCTCATCAATATTTGCTGCTATAATGTCAACAGCTGATTCGCAATTACTTGTGGCTGCATCATCTGCTGTCAGGGACATTTACCAGAAACTGATAAAGAAAGACCTCGAAATACCTCAGAAAAAGCTTGTTAATTACAGTAGAATAACAATTATTATTCTCGTTATTTTAGCTTTATTACTAGGTTTTATTGCAAAAGATCTGATTTTCTGGCTAGTGCTATTTGCTTGGGCTGGACTTGGAGCAGCATTAGGGCCAACCAGTATTTTAGCTCTATTCTGGAAAAAAACTACAAAACAAGGAATAATTGCAGGTGTAATTACTGGTGCTGTAACTGTAATAATATGGAATCAGGTTCCTGCTTTAAAAAGTATTGTCTATGAATTAATCCCAGGTTTCATATTTGCAACAATAGCAACGATTGTAGTAAGTTTTATTACTGCATCAGATATTGATTATGAGGATAAATACAATGATTGTATTAACGAAAACGAAGAGAAATGAATTACTTAAAATCACTAATGACCATTGCAATTGCAAGTACGTTACTTCTTTCTAATAATTTATATGCACAATGGAAATTCCCCCAAGATGAATTAGACAATATTACCAATAATGCAATGGCTCAAAATGAAAAAGATATTTTTCATTACCAAGCAAATGCAGATCAGGATTTACTTTCGGAAACAATATTAAGACAGCAAAAATTAATAGACAATATTGCAATCCCAACAGATTTTTCCAAATCAATTGACACCCTTTATATAGGTGACACACCATTTGACTCAGTTTACATTACCGGCGATTATTTTTATGATGGAACAATTGCTGTTATTGGAGAAGGGAAACTGGTATTTGAAGATTGTACAGGAACTATTACTGGGGACATTTTAGTCTACGGGACAGATGCTAAGTTATGGATTACAAATTCTACATTAAGCTTCCCACAAAGCTTTTGGTATCAAAGGTCAATTATTGCAGGATATAATGGTGTAATAAACATAAGCGGATCTACACTCAACTATAATGGTCTTCCTCATGATTTGGTAATCACTCAAGACGCTGTAGTTAACCAAACTGACATTACAAATATTGGATTTACTACCTGTGGTCTTTCGTTGAATGGATCGATAAATATCGACAACTCTAATCAAGCCGGAGAATTTGTAATGACTGACAACGCTAGTGGATTATTTATGAATAGCGAAACCGTTCTTGTATGGCACCATATCCCGGATGGTGGTATTCTAGATTACACTTTCCCCGATGGTGAGAGTATGACGAGTTTTGGTTTTAGTAATGCTGATACAGGAGTTACAAACATTGATTACTCATATACAATTGCAGATTGTACAGATGTAAAATGGGGTTTAATGCCTGAGCCCGGCAGCGACATTACGATTTCAAACTCCAGCATAAGAACTATTGGTGTATGGTTTAAAGATATTGAAGATTTTGCAGTCTCCGGACTAGTAAATAACTCATCTTATACTGACTTTAATGCACCAATGAGCAGTCATGACATTCATTTAATAAATACCGATGTTCAAACTTGGAGTCTATATTTTTTCAGTGGAGCTACAGGTGTTGTAAATAGCTGTATAGTTGGTGAAATAGGAACAATGGGCAATAGTGAGTGTACAGCAGAAAACTGTCTGATTGATGGATCGGGTGGTTATCTTTTTGCAACTGATACTACTGTCGCAACAAGTGCATTTACCTACCTTAACAGCAACTTTCAAGCTAGTGGAAATGCACTAGGAATTATGGCTTATGGCGGACAAAATATGGGTAGATGCATTGCATTTGAGAAATCAATTATGTTCATTGTTCAGGCTAATCTTCTCGAAGAACCAGAATATCATGATGATGCTATGATGTGGTATCTTAAAATTGATAATGCAACTAATCTGTATGTAGAAAGCATGGTTCCTATTTTAGGTTCAGCTTGGATTGAAAAAGCATCGGACTACTACCCTAACGAATTTGGATGGCTTGTTGCAGAATATCAAGCTGAAGGTTCTGAGGAATGGGTTGCATGTGCTGATACCATTTTTAATGAAGTCTTTTCCAATGAAATTTGTCAGTGGAATACTACAGGACTTGATCAAGGTTCATACACAATTAGGCTGACAATGTCAGATAATACTGTGGATGAAAATAAACTGGAAGTTGTAAAACAAATAGTTTTAACTGAAGATCCAACAAATATCAACAATTTTAATATTTCAAAAACACGAATCTACCCTAACCCATCAACAGGAATAATAAATATTCAATCAGATAATATTAAATCTATTCAAGTATTTACAATAGATGGACAACAAATAGCAATTTATAAAAACACTAAACAAATTGATTTAAGTTCATTAAAACCTGGTCAGTATTTTTTGAAAATACAAACTAATTCAGAATGCAATACCGAAAGAGTTAATATTATCGACAAATGAAAACTGTTTTAAGCTTGTTTTGTTATTTAATATACTACCTTTGTTGCAACATTAAGTAATACTTCTTAATGTTCAAATAATTGCTAGATGATAAATACATTAAAGATTGGCAATCTAGAAATCAAGATTCCAATCATACAGGGTGGAATGGGAGTTGGAATTTCTTTATCAAGAATGGCTGCAGCAGTAGCAAATCAAGGTGGTGTTGGAGTAATTGCAAGTGCGGGTTTAGGCATGCTTTACAAACAAGCGGGTGCAGATTTTTTGGAGAATAGTATAACTGGTCTAAAAGAAGAGTTGAAAAAAGCTCGAGAAAAATCTAAAGGTGTAATAGGGATAAATGTAATGGTTGCCATGTCAAATTTTGCTGATATGGTTAAAACAGCAATTGCCGAAAAAGCTGATATTATCTTTAGTGGAGGCGGACTTCCTTTAAATCTACCCTCTTTTCTCACAAAAGAAAGCACAACAAAGCTAGTTCCAATTGTGTCCTCAGCAAGAGCAGCAACGCTTATCTGTAACAAATGGAAACAAGAATATGATTATTTGCCTGATGCAATTGTTGTAGAAGGTCCTAAAGCTGGTGGGCATTTAGGTTTTAAATCAGAGCAAATCACAGATGATAACTATTCACTTGAACACTTAATACCTGAAGTTGTTGAGGCAATAAAATATTTTGAAGATAAGTATAAAATTAAAATTCCTATAATAGCAGCTGGAGGCGTATACTCCGGTCAAAATGTAGCAGATTTTCTCAAACTTGGAGCATCAGGAGTGCAAATGGGAAGTCGTTTTGTAACAACAACAGAATGTGATGCTTCTGATGAGTTTAAGCAAAGTTATATTGACGCTAGTTCGGATGACATACAAATAATAAAAAGTCCGGTTGGTATGCCGGGAAGAGCAATACAAAACAGCTTTCTTGATAAAGTAAAATCTGGGAAAAAGGCTCCTTTAAAATGCCCATATAAATGTATCAGATCTTGCGATATTTCATCTAGTCCATATTGTATAATATCTGCACTATATAGTGCTTTTAAAGGCAAATTCAACACTGGCTATGCTTTTGCTGGAACAAATGCATACTTGGCAAGTAAGATAATTTCCGTTCAAGAAACATTCGAGAGCATTTTGGATGAATATAAAAATATAAAAGATTCTAATTAAACCTTTTACTAAACAATTTGTCTTACTTACTCATATTAAAGATAATAAATATAGGTTACTACTTTACAAAAATTATAGAGCAAGATAGTATTGATCAAGCTATTGAGTTATTAAACTCAAAACTCGCTGAACAGGGATTCGGGATTATATCCGAAATTAAAGTTAATGAAATATTTAAAAACAAACTAAACAAAGACTTTAGACCATATAGAATCCTTGGAGCATGTCACCCAGAATATGCATATAAAGCTATAAGCTTTGAAAATAAAATAGGGACAATGTTACCTTGCAATTTTGTTGTTCAGGAATTGGAATCAGGGGATATAGAAATATCTGCTGTTGACCCAGCGGCATCAATGTCCTCTGTAAATAATGAGTCGTTAAAGGATATTGCTGAAACTGTCAGAAACAAAATTAAGACAATAGTCAAAAATCTTTAAAAGCATACTTCATAAATATTTTATATATTTTTGTAGAAATTATAATCATGAAAAAAATCGTATTATTCATTTCCGGAGCTATACTTCTATTCGCATTTTTTCTGTCATGCAATAATGGTTCAAAGAAAAATGCTGAAAGAAATGAAAATAAAAAAGTTGAAAACACAGAAGACGCTATAAAATCTATAGTTATTGCCTGGAATGATGCTCACAACAACAAAGATTTTGATGAGTTTATAGAGCTTTATAATGAAAATGTAGAATTCTATAAGGCAAGCCTTGATGGAACTGAATGCGCTCAAAAAAAAGAGAATTTGCTTGAAAAATACTCAGATTTTCAACAGTCGATTGGTAAAATAGATTTTGAAAAGATTAAGGATGATGAATATAAATGTAGCTTCAATAAAACTGTAAAAGTAAATGGAGATACACATGAATATCCTTCCTATTTAGTCGTAGTAAAAACAGAGTCAGGTTGGAAAATATCTGAAGAAAGCGATCTAATAACAGATGAAAATATTGCAAAAATGAATTCTCCGGAATATGCAATACCTGGTGATTTTAATTCTGACGGTGCACTAGAATATATGTGGTTAGAGCAACCTGAGTTCCCGAAAAACGAAGAGTCATTTGGGGAATGTGTTGGTGATTGTAATTGCGTAATCAAATTCTCTGATAAAAACATCCCTCCTATTGAAATTGAAATGTGTATTGGTGGATATCCCGTTAATGAGGGAGATCTTGATGGAGACGGAACTTATGAAATTGGCATTTTACCTTACTGGTGGACTAGCTACTGGAAAGCATACTACGTTTACACTCTAAAAAATGGGAAATGGGAATATCTTGTTGATCCTATAGATACTCACTTTAGTCAATGGAAAAAAGGTACTGATGTAATATGCAAAACAAAAGGAAAGCCAGGTTATGTTACTATTTCATATACTGACTATCAGGATTTTGAAATAAAAACAAAAGATATAAAATTAAATTAATTTTAAGACTTTTTAAAAACTAATCCTCCCTCTCATTGTTATTTATATAAAACAGATAGCAATGAAAAAAACAATTCATAAATCAAACACAAGAGGTTTTGCAGACCATGGATGGTTAAAAGCAACTCATACTTTTAGTTTTGCAAGTTATTATGACCCAAACCGAACGAGATTTGGAATTTTAAGAGTACTAAATGATGATATTATTGCTGGTGGAGCAGGTTTTGGAACACATCCACATGACAATATGGAAATAATAACAATTCCTATTTCAGGAGCATTAGAGCATAAAGACAGTATGGGAAACCATGGTGTAATTAATGCAGGTGATGTTCAGGTAATGAGTGCTGGTTTTGGAGTACAACATTCCGAATTCAATGCAAATCAAGATATTGATGCAAACACTTTACAAATATGGTTATTTCCCAAAACAAAAAATGTCGAACCTAGATATCAGCAAATTAGTTTGAATAAAAAAGAAATGACAAACAAATTTCTTCAAATCGTTTCTCCTGACCCCAAAGACGAAGGAACATGGATACATCAGGATGCTTGGTTTCATCTCGGCGAATTTGACTCTGATAAAGAAATAGAGTACTATATTAAAAACAGAGGTAATGGTGCGTACATTTTTATTATTGAAGGAAGTGCAATTATTGAAGACGAAAAGCTCGAGAAACGTGATGGAATTGGTATCTGGGACACAGATAAAATCAAATTGAAAATATCAAAAGGAAGTAAAGTACTTATTATGGATGTTCCGATGATTAATTAGTACTTAAAACAAAACTCACAAGGAACAATTCCAACTTTAAACGTGTCAACAGGTTCTGCATTTGAAGTATATCGATATATAACACCCTGCTGCACAAAATCAATAGCATCTGCAACATATACCTCATCCGTTATAGTGTCAACAGCAAGACCGTAATATCCGCCAATAACAGTTTCATATGGGCTTTCGACAAATAACTCAGGTTCCGAGCCAGTGATAACATCCATTGTATAGACATCACTATTTAAAAAATATAACCTGTCTCCTGCTCCGTTGAGTTTTAGTTCTATTGGATGGTCAGTATTGTTAAAATAAATTGTTCTTTCAATCTCGCGAGTTTCTGCATCAATCTTTATTAAAGCGGGAGTACTTGTTGTCCCATTAATTGTATATCCGCCATCAGTAATTGTCCAAATCTTTCCAAAATCATCAATAACCAATGCTACAGGTTGTTCCTGTACCTGAATTGAATCGACGACTTCATCAGTATCAGAATCAATAACCAAAATCTGATTATCATAACTCCAGCAATTAGTAAAGATTAAATTCTCAAATTGCACCATATGATCTGTTGAATGCCTGTAAAACTGATTATCACTAGTCGAAACATCTATACTACCTGTAATTTCCTTACTTTGAGGATTTACTATTGCAATAGATTTACCATATAGATCTGTTACATAAGCCTTTATATCACTAATAAAATGCATATATCTTGGGTATGTTAAACCAGTAATTTTACCCTTATATTCAAATGTATTTGCATCTAGAATATAGATTTTACCGCTATTATTTAATACAACATAAGCCAATCCATTACGAATCACCATAGATTGTGCTACATCACCCAAAGGAAGCGAATTTGTATTAAAGAAAACATCATTATGAACTTGCCTACTCTCAATATCATAATATGACAGAGATGCATTTCCATACATATAATTCCCTTCGTTAATAACATATAGGCCTTTGTATGGGGTATTAATCTCAGGTTTTGTATTTTCCCATAGTTCATCATCTTTCATACATGACAATACAGATATCATGATAATCAAAAACAATAATATGTGCGTCTTTCTTTTCAAATTAAAACTCAAACATTAAACTTAAGACATAATTTCTTCCAGGCATTGGTCTATAAAGGACAGAATGATATGTCTCATTAAAAAGATTATAAATTTTAAATTCCGTAGAAAAATTCATCTTATTAATTGTCCCGTGCCAACCAAAAATCATATCGTTCATAAAATATGGATAAAGCCAATCTCTTTGCGTAATATTGTTGGTTGATGTTGTAAACCTTTCGCTGTATGAATTATGCTGAAATGAAAAATAAAAACCTCTGAACATAACTCTTGCTAACAAATTCCCGGAATGAAGAGGAACATAAACCAATTGTTTTCCATAAGATTCATCGCCCCATACTAATGGGTCGCCATAATTCTTTGAACTTGTGTACGAATACGCACCGATAATGCTAAATTTGAACGTCTTGATTCTAAAATCAAGTTTTGCATTAGTTTCAAATCCTTGAGAAATAACTTTATCAATATTTCTGGGTTCCCAATAACCCCTAAAACTTGGCAGCCATAAAATCCAGTTATTAATGTCGGAATGATATGCCGTAATTTCTGAAGCCAAACTGAATTTATCCAAATTTTTTCTATATTCTATACCAGCCTCATAGCTTATTCCCTCTTCAGGTAAAAGCTCCGGGTTACCTCCCGGTTGCCAGTATAAATCATGAAGAGATGGAACATTATAATTTCGGGCGACATTAGCTTTAAATATCAAATCATGATCCTCTAAAATCCTGTAATCTAAACCAAAATATGGAATAATCGGAATAAAATCAGTATCGACAATAGTCTGTCTGATAAGAAAATTAATATTCAATTTGTTTATTGGATTTGCTGACAAATTAATAAAACTCGAAATCTCAGAACGGAATACATCATAAGCACCATTAACTACTGTGTCAACTGAACTCACTGAATTATAAGAATAATTACTACCTGCTGAAAAACTATAATTCTCGTTAAACTGATACTGATACTTTACATCACCAGAATATGTATCATTATGGCTTACAGAATAAATTGCTGGATAGTATCCAACACCCGAAACATTATTCATAAGTGTATATAACAAATCTTTACCGGAATAACCTCCTAAGATGCTCAACTTAGATTTTTCCTTTAAATATGTCCAATTTAACACAAGTTTATGGTCAATATCCTGTTGTGAATTAAGGTTTGAATTATCTGGGCCCTCATAACTTGTTGCTCTTGGGATTGTACGATCTGAAAATTGCCCCCAGTACTTTGCTGAAATAAGATTTTTCATATTGGGTCTGTAGTAAAATTCCTGAAGAACACCATATTTAATGTAATCAGCACTTGAATTCGTATCAAGTGGGTTAACTATTTCACCGGTTTCAGGATTAATATCTCCGATTCCACTGTTGATAAAAGTAAAATCATTTTTTGAATAAGTATGGTATAGTCTGGTTTTTAAACTTATTTTTTTCCATGCTGCACCAACACTCAGATACTCATCAAAAGAATTATATGAACCAACAGACTGGAGATATTTCAGATTAAACTTATCGTTCCAGTCAACCGAATTAGAAATATTGACAGAGCCCCCTAATCCTCCACTACCATCAACAATTGATGCAGTTCCGTGATTTAGCGAAATCTCGTCAATAACATATACCGGAATCAGAGAAAAGTCAACCATTCCTGCCATGGGATTTGTTAAAGGCATTCCATTCCAGACGACTTTAGTATGTGATGGTGCTGTCCCACGAAATGATGCAGTTGAAAGTGCTCCTCTCCCATGATTATTAATAAAAACCGGAGTATTTTCTGATAATAAATCTGATAATGATAAATTAATTTTTTGAGCAAGAATCAAAGTATCCAGTTTTGTCTCTTTCATACCTGCTTGCTCTTTCTGAAATACTTTCTCAGCACTTACAGTAGCAGATGGCAACATATAAACAGAATCCTGAATACCCTGAGTAAACCCCTTTATAGAAATTACTACAAATAATATGAAAACAAACTTTCGAAACATTATATCTTAACAATACGAACAGTTGACATTTCATCTTTACAACTGATTTTGCATTGATATATACCTGATGCCAGACTTTCAATATTGATTTTCTCGCCAGGATTTTGGTCAGATATCTCAAAAACTAACTGACCTGATGTATTATATATTGAAATATTGAATAGAGTTTCTGTTTCAACAGAAATAAAATCTTTTACAGGTGATGGATAAACTCTAAATGTGATTTCTTTAACATAATCAATTATATCATTTTCACCAAAGGCATAAGTTTCAATTGTAACAATTGTCTCTTCGTTACCACTAATTTTACCCGAGACACTAATCTCTCCTTCAGAATCTATCTTTAAAACATTATTCTCATCAACGTAAACATCTCCACTAATGGTTGTCCAATCAATTTCCATATCTTCTTTGATTCTACCGGACTTAAAGGTATAAACTTCAAGTTGATAATCAGATGCCGGAATAGTATCTGCTAAATCTTTAATCACCAACAAATCTATATTTCCGTCAATAGTTGTATTGGGCTCAACATCTATTGCTCCAAGTATTTCTGTTGACACTTCACCCAACCAGCCAGCATCTTCCAGCATAGAATTCTGAACTTTCACAAAATCGATCTCATCTATTTCGATATAGTTACCTTCTGAATCTACTGCCCATGAAATATCAAATGCGTCGCCACCGGAATTCTCATTTTCAGCAGTGTAAGGATTATCAGGGATTGTATATGGTTCTTGTCCTTTTGGATTATTGTCGGCATACCCGAAAGCTCGTTTTTTTGACTTTATAAACGAAGGTGTACTTTTATCCATTCGCCCGACAATTTTTTCACCTGTCAATGTATATTCATCCTCTGATATATCCGGAAACATCGATTCATCCGGATAATATGGCTGAGTATGATAAATATTTGTATAAACAGCACCCGAACCACCATAATTATCTGTCCAATAAATATCGTTTGCTGTTTCTGTCTTTGGATTTGTGTATGTTACTGAGTAATCATTGATTGTACTTGAAAAGTAAGAGTCACTTCCTGCAAGTTTGTACCAAGTATCATCAGCAATGCCATTTTGATTTTCATCTTTCATTATATAAACAGTTGCAGGTTCAGAAACACTGCCCGCATAGTTCCCGAAAATTGTAAAATCTATTCCATAAGGATTGTCACTATCATTTTCTACCGGATTTTCAAACTTAAAAATCACATATCCTCCAAAAGCTCCGAGCGAAAGTGTCCCATTTACTCCTCCTATAATACTCGCAGGAGAATCTGAATCACCCCATGGTGTTGTATTAATAAATTGTCCCGGTGCGGGAACATACTCAAGAACCTCCGAAATATACTGTGCAAAAATACTACACCCGGTAATCACAGTAATGATAATAGATAGCGTTATTTTTTTCATTTAATTTTTAATTACTTAGATCTATTGGAGTTTTATGCAAATAGTTTGACAGGTGATAGATGACAGGTGACCGATGAGCCACAAACTGTTTAACCGATCAACTGATTAACTGATAAACCGATTAACTGATTAACCGATTAACTAATTAACTAATTAACAAAAAACAACCAAAGAACCTAAATGTTACATATTCATAAATGCTAACGAGGAGATTTGTAAGAATAGGTTTTATTTACTCCTGCCTTTCCACCCGAAAGCCATAAAACAATCGATCGGCAGGTCTTCTGACTTTCCCGATTTTCAACACCTTCCCGCTCAATTTGAGTTTGAACAGTGGTTCTTGTTGAAAATACAATGCCAAAGCATCGGGATTACAGCTACGGGGATAGTTCCTGACTCTCACAGGATTCCCTTTTAATCTGCTAAGAACCAATCTTGTGACAAAAGTAAGAAAATTAACAATAGGATTTGCTAATGGGGAAATTATTTTTCAACAAGCATAAAATCCGCTATTTTTTTTATTTTTGCATTATGAATATGCCAAATAATATTAATATTGAGTTTTACAAAAACCTGATTACTGATAAAACCCGTATGCATTCAAGTTTTGTCTTTATTAAAGGCAGTGAATTCGATGCGAGCCCTGGTTCTATGAGCCGTATGGCAAAAAAGATATGTGCTTTGGCAAATTCAGGAGGTGGTAAAATCATTTATGGAATTTATCCTAAAAGAAGCCGTGCTGAGAAGTTTGATTTTATTACCAATTTCAATAAAAGTCTTGATTGGCTAACTCATGAGATTCAATCTCAAATTGACTCTCCAATAAAGGAATTAAAAATCACTCCGATTGAAATAGAGCCAGAGAAATTCCTCTATCAATTTGAAATTCCTACTAATAATGCACAACCTCACATGTTTAGCGATTCAAAGTTTTACAAATGGCAAAAAAACAAAGCTGTTGTATTAGATGAATCAGAGGTAAGAATGCTATATGGTAAACTAAGCGAATGTGAACTAGAATTTCTTGGGGTATACAACACTAACGGATTACCGGTATTGAGTGCTGGTAAATACTCTTCTATGAGTTTCTATCCTAAATTTTTAATTCGAAATGCAGGAAACATAGTTGAAAAAGATTATAAAATCGAAATTTCTTTCCCTGCAATCTTATTTGAAGAGAGTTTTCAGCCCTTGAAAGCACTATTTATCAGACATGATGGTTCACATGTTGTATTTGGTCAAAAAGGTAATAATCCCTTATTCCAGCAGGAAATCTCTACAATGATCGAAGGGAAAATAGCTGTTAATATGGAGAACATTGACGTTTTCATGAAAGATTACATCAATATCACCCTATACTTTAGCAACGGTATCAAGAAACACAGCCTTAAACTTAGCGAAACCCTTACCTACAATGGAAAGCAGCTATCTAAATCTGATTTTACTGATATTAAGACTTTAACTATGGAACTTTAAAATACTTTGTGCCCACTCACCGGTCATCCGTCACCAAACATCCGTAACCCCCATCACCCATCATCGGTCATCCATCCTCACTTCTTCTTTATCTTCAGCTTCTGACCAATTTGTATGGATGAAGTATTTGTAATCCCATTGTTTTTCATAATATCATCTGAACTGATGCCAGGATATTTTGATGCAATAACTGAAGGATTATCGCCTGATTTTACTGTATAATATTCCCAAGCAGGGTCAAGTTTTTGCTCAGATGGACCTGTACATTGCGTATCAATGCCTGCGAGTCTTTGCTTTTCCTCGAATGACATATTATTGACATTGCTATATGTCGAATACAGTGCTTCGTTAACATAGACTTTTAGGTTTTGTCCAATATTTAGATTGTAAGACCCCATACCATTCCAGGCCATAAGCTCTGCTGTTTTCACATCATACCATGATGCAATAAGACTAACAGCATCTCCCTACTTTACAGTATATAATAATTCTACTGTACCTTCAGGCTGTTCTGCAGGGATAGTCGGTTCGATATACTCCTTGTATATATCAGCATTTGCATATCGATATTTTGCCATCAAACTATCGTTCCATTCACGTGTATAAAACTCATCCGGCAAACGATTAGAAAACAAATATCTGGACACATAATATGGAGCATCATGGAATCTCTCTATAACTAATCCTGCATGACTAGCCGAGTGAATCACATAAAATGAGTCTTCGGTTTTCTCAATTACCATCATAACATGTCCGATAGTGTTGTCATATGCAGCACGAGTTTGAATATACACCAAATCACCGGGCTGTAAGCTATCTATTGGTACGACCCTACCCATTAAACTGGTTTCATTTGGAACCCTTGGTAAAGGAAGGTTAAAATGTCGATGTATATGAAAAATAAATCCGCTGCAATCAAATCCTGCTGGAGTTATACCTCCGTATTTATATTTTAAACCAACAAAAGTTTTTCCGTAATCAATAATTGAATCGATTAAACGTGCACGAATTTCAGCTACTGAATCAAGTGATGAATATCTTATCTCACGTAAAGAATCAATCTGGCGTTTAAGAATTAATGAATCCTGATATGCACGAAATGTAATTGAATCCATAGGTACCTGATAACTCAAAGAGTCTGGTTCAGGAATTGAGTCTTGTTGTGAAAAACCTTTGTTTACTATTATCAGTGCTATAAGTACTAAAAATATCTTAACGAATGTTTTCAATCTGTCAGCTTTTAAATTTATGTGTCAAAGATAAAAAGTTTTTCTAATTGTCTTGTATCAAAGTACTTCTATCAAATCTTGAGGCAAAAAGATAACGAGTTTTCCAATAATCATATTGAGAAAATGAGTTTACCATTACGCCTTTACTAGTTGCATGGATCATTTTAAAATCATCACCTGTTGAGCTAATAACAAGAGCAACATGACCGATATCCGAAGAGTTAATATTACTACCTTTAAAATAAACCAAATCACCGGCACGTACATCTTTCCTATCGATTTTCTTACTCATTGCTGCCATATCAGCTGGCATACGAGGAATCTTCACTCCGAAATGAGCATAAATATGCTGCACAAAGCCACTGCAATCAAATCCGTCAGGTGTTGCCCCCCCCCATTTATATGGAGTTCCTTCTAAAGAATGAGCATATTCGATTACTGAACCAATCAGCTTTTGTTCATCTGTAAATGTTGCATTGGAACTTGGAGTATTACTGCCGGGATCAATAACATTTTCGTTATTTCCGTTAACAGAATAAATAACCTCCTCACTTATATAGGTTCGTTTTGTGCAAGAAGCAAAAGCAAGTAAAACAAATAAAAATATTACTGTATTCCTTTTCATTTTATGTTTTTCTCAAAATTACAGCAAAACTTGTACTTATATTTACACTAAATAAAGAATTTATAAGCAATAAAGTGTTAACATAGCCAAGGAAATAAATTGTGATTAAGTCTTCGGCTCCGAAGAATAAAAGCCTAATCAAATAAAATATCACAAAATTCTGTTAAATTTGCATGCTTGCTAAAAGAACTATAATGAAATTACTAGAATTTATCAGTTTTAGAATATTGGTTGCAATTTTTGCGCTTGTTCCGTACTGGAAGCTTTACATTCTTTCTGATTTTTCATATTTTCTCCTTTATCATGTTTTTGGATACAGAAAAAAAGTTGTTAGAGATAATCTGAAAAAGGCTTTTCCTAATAAGACTGATGAAGAAATTTGAAAACTATGTAAAAAGTTTTTTAAGCATCTTAGTGATATTACACTAGAGTCTGTTAAAGGCATGAGCATTAGAGAAAAGACAATCCAAAAAAGATATATAGTTAAGAATACAGAAATTGCTGACAAGTTTTTTGAAGAAGGCAAATCAGTCTTATGTCTGACTAGTCATTATGGAAATTGGGAATATGGAATTCTTGCAACTGATAGACCGATAAAACATCAGGCTATTGCATTATACCTTCCATTAACAAATAAATACTCCGAGCGATACGGTTTAAAAAGGCGTAAAAGATTTGGAATGAAAATGGTTGCCGTTCAGGAAACAAAATCAATTTTTAATCCTCCTCCAAAATCTCCAGTAGCTGTTATTATGGCAGCAGACCAAAGCCCTTCGAATATCGAAAGAGCAATATGGACAAACTTCCTTGGTATCGAAACTGCATGTCTTCATGGACCTGAAGCATACGCAAAAAAAACAAATATGCCTGTGCTGTATTTAAAAGTTTCTAAACTAAAACGTGGATATTATACTCTGGAATTTGAAGAATTGATAAAAAATCCCGATATTTGTAAAGCTGGTGAAATAACCAAAATATATTTCGAGCGTTTTGAGAAAGACATTATTAATCAACCTGAGTATTGGCTTTGGTCACACAGAAGGTGGAAGCATGTAAAAACTAAAAACTAAATTATGTGTAAAATTAAGAAATTTGTATTCAATGATTTTCAGACAAATTGTTATATATTGTATGATAGTTAGTATGAGGCTGTAATTATTGATGGCGCTGCTAATTCACATGCAGGATTAAAAGAAATTGATGATTTCTTAATTGAAAACCATCTGATTCCAAAATATATTATTAATACTCATGGTCACTTGGACCATGTTTGTGGCAATTATTATCTGGAATCTCATTTACGTATTCCTATTTTATCCCATAAAGATGATGACTTCTTTTTAGATAATGCTTTACAGTTGGCTAAACAATTTGGATACGCAATTGAACAACCTCCAAAACCTGACAAATACGTTAAAGATCATGATATTATTAGATTTGGTGACACCCAACTTGAAGTGATTTCAATACACGGACATACTCCTGGTAGTATTGCACTTTATAATGCTGAAGATAAGTTTGTTATTACCGGCGATGCTCTTTTCTTGGAAAGTATTGGAAGGACTGATTTACCATTAGGAAACTACGATCAATTAATGAATAGTATCTTAAAAAGACTATTTACTTTACCTGATAATACAGTTGTTTGGCCGGGACATGGCCCGGATACGACAATTGGTGACGAGAAAAAATATAATCCTTTTTTTAGTTAGATCTACTTTTTCTGATAACCATATACAAAGTAAGTATATTCTCCATTCTTGATTTGTTCAAAAGTGGGTGAACCAACTACGCCTGCAAAATTCAAAGCAGTTTTATGAAGAAATTTTGGAGATAATCTTTTCACAAGATCTTCTCTACGTAGTGTATCATGCTCCAATGAGCTAACTACATTAGGATTAATGATTTGTTCATCAAATTGCGTAAATCCAAATTTTTCAATATGTTGATGATATTCTTGCATTTCGTGAGTATATCTGAAATCAGTTATCATAAAATAACCTCCGGGACGCAACACCCTATATACTTCAGCGAGAAATTTTTCCATCTGAGGATAACGATGTGATGATTCAACATTAAAAATAATGTCACGGCTTTGATCCTCAAGCTTTAGTTCCTGAGCATTACCTTGTTCAAATCTGAGTCGTGTTGAACTGTAAAAAGAATTGCCAAATTTTGCTGCTCTTGCATCTAAGTCAATACCTAATGCTGATTTTGGTTTAAAGGTTTTTGTAATATATGACAAGCCTCCGCCTCTGCCACAGCCTACTTCGAGAATGTCCTTATCAGCAATATCAACTTTTTTTGCTAATCTGTGATATAATTGTATTGAATATCTATTTGGTTCATCTTCCTGGTCAAGTTCAACATGTTCATTTGTGTCGTTATAACCATAATTCATAAAAAGCACCTCTGCATTCTTATCTGCTTTGTTCACGTACCAATACCACCCTCTGAATAATAAATCTCTAAATGCCATAGTATAAATTTTAAATCAGCCGTCAAAGATAGGTTATGTTTTCAATAAAAAATCATTTTTATTAAAAACTTATTGCCTAGTTTTTAACTTAATTTACTAATTTTGGCATCAAACAACCATAAATGATAAATTTCAGAAAAAAACTATTTAAAAACTGGCTAATATGGGGAGCAGTTATTATTTGTTGCTTCTTTATCTTCCAATTTGGTGTTTACATTGCTGAGTCACAAAATCCTGATACCAGTATCAAAACATTTGCAGATTCTTTATGGTATGGTATAGTTACTCTTGCTGCTGTTGGTTATGGAGACATGGTTCCTGTAACTTTAATTGGCAAAATTCTGGGAAGTGTGTTAGTTCTTGGCAGTATTGCACTAATGGGAACTTTAATAAGTCAGTTTACAAACAAAATCAGACAACTAATGGAAAATAAGAAAATGGGATACTTGGGTACTAAAATGAAGGACCATTGTGTAATTATCGGATGGGATAGCTTTTCAATGAATGTTTCTAAATGGATACTTGAAAGCGGTAAAAAAGTTGCTGTTGTAACAAACAACAAAAACGACTTAGACCTTATTTACAATAAGTTTGGTGATAAGAATATTTTTGCATTATTCTCTGAATATTCAAATATTGAATCATATAAACTTTTGAATATTACCGAAAGTTCAAGTGTTTTTATTAATTTCCATGATGATTCAGAAACACTGGTTAGATTGTTAAATATCAAACGAATTTATCCCGATTTAAATTATATTGTATCATTAAACAATCCTGAATTAAAAGATACTTTTCATGCTGCCGGCGTAACATTCTCAATATCTAATCTAGAGGTAGCCTCAAAGCTTGTTGCAAGCTATAATTTTGAACCGGATGTTGCATATTTCACAGAAGACATAATGTCATCTGCAGAACATGAAGATGACCATGATCTTGTTGAATATTTAGTAAATCCTAAAAATCCATATTTAAATATGAATTACTTTGAGGCTTTTGTTGATTTAAAGAAGTCAATGAATGCGATTCTAATGGGCCTAAGCCGAAAGGAAAAAGACACTTATCATTTATTTAAAAACCCTGACCATAATATGACTATAAACGAAAATGATTATTTAGTTGTACTTGTTGATGGTAAATCTAAAAAGACTTTAGAAAAGAAATTTGCACAAGTCGAAGGTCGTATATAAAAAAAGAGGCTGATAACAGCCTCCAGGAAACACAAATAAGCATTTAACTTTGTCAAATTGACTTAAAGATTTTTTCCATAACCGAATCTGATGGTTCAAATTCAGGTAACTCATTTAGCATCTCATCAAATTCCTGTAACTCATTAAAATCAATCAGAAATTCGTCTGAATCCTTGCTATTGTTTGAGTTTAAAATGTAATAGTAAATGTAGCAATCTTGCATAGGCATCTGAATTTTATTCGTAATTGCCTTTATAACGTTCTGAGTTTAATTTTATTATATAAATTTCATTAATATTTTGAATATTATAATCTTCAATAAAATTATTATTTATCCTTTTCATTCTTTGTGAACCTAATGATAAATTCGGTTATAATATCTAAAGCTTCCTGTGAAAAGCTTTCGTTTAAATAATAATACTCTTCTACTGTTCCTTCTTCAGCATTTTGAAATAAGTGATTTAATCAATTCATTTTGTGTATTTCGAGATTATAACACTTATTTGAATTAATCATTTTACTAAGCGCATCCAAGTTTTGTTCAGCATCTACTTGGATATCCAGCGTGCCGTTCATTGCTAATATAGGTGACTTTATCTTTTTAATGTATTTTGATGGTTGAAACTTTAAAAAGTACTTAAACCAATCACTCGACAATTGAGACACAGCAATATTTACCCCTTGTTGGTTTAATCTATATTCTGTTTGCTCCTCTTCGTCAAAATAAACGGCATATTTATCATATATATCTTGAATGTTCCTTCTTAATTCCGATTGGTCTTTTGAATCTATTGCAGCATCAAATACTTCTGTCTGCATATTCTTTAATACTTCAAGCTTTTCATCTTCAATTCCGGAAGCAGCACTAACATCAATATATTGCTGTATCATTAAATCTTTAATATCTACTACCGGTCCTGCTAAACTTACAATAAATGCTAGGTTCTTTTTATACTTGGCTCCTAACATCCATGCAATCATTCCTCCTTCACTATGACCAATAACACCTATTCCATCATCGTTAATATTTGGATAATTGCCAAAATAGTCTATAACAGCTGCTGCATCTGTCATAAAATCATATGTTGTTGATTTCATAATATTTCCCGTTGATTCCCCAAACCCTCTATCGTCATATCTAAAAACAGCAATACCATTTCTTGTTAAATGGTCAGCAATGACTTTAAACGGTTGGTGACCGGCAATTTCTTCATTTCTATCCTGAGCTCCTGATCCTGTTATTAAAATAGCTAAAGGATATGAATTTAAAGTATCCGGAATAGTTAAAGTACCGCAAAGTTTACAGTCTCCTTTCTTATTTTCAATACAAATATCTTTTTGAATGTATTGGTAAGGAGGTTGAGGTGTTTGAGGTCTTTCAATAAATGACATTTCACTAGTCCTTATTTGTGTTGACACTGCCGGAAAGTCTTGATTACCCTGCTTCCACATACCAACATAACTATCAATTGTGTGATCCCAAAAACCAATAAATTCTGCTCCCAATCTTTTAATATAAATAACCGTACTATCTTCACTATTTCGAATTACATGAGCAGGCATTTCATAAATAAACTGAGCAGGAACATACATCAAAGCATTAGGCTCTTCCTTTTCATCTTCTACTACAAAATAAACCTCGAGGTTTTCTATTGCACCAATATCAATACTTACATTTAAATGATAAACATATCTATCTTCTTGAGCTTCTATTCCAATTGTCAAACAAAATATTAAAGCAACAAGGATACCTGATTTTACAATATTTTTCATAGCACTAAATTTTATATCCTGAATATTAATCATTTTTAGAACTTAAGCAATTTATTTACACAAATTTAGCATTTAATATTTAAGTTTTTACTAATTTAGCATCGGGCAATTTTTTAAACAAATTTTATGAAAAATTTCAAGAGAATTACAACAGTACTTGTAGTACTTTTTAGTATTACAGCAGGAATTACTTTTAATTCTTGTAATAAATATGAAGAAGGACCTTCTTTTAGTTTGCTTAGTGCTACAAAAAGAATCACAGGGACCTGGGAGCTAACAGAAACTCTTTTAAATGACGAAGTCGTTGATGTAAATGATATGCTCGATATGTTTGGTGAAATGCCAATGGATACTTCAATGTCTGAATTTGAATTCGATATTAGCGAAATTACAGTAAATTCAGTTATGCTAACTTTTGAAAAAAGTGGAGCAGGTAATTTAGCCGTTTCAATTTCTTATATGATGTTTCCATTTACTCAAAATGAAAGTATGACTTGGACTTTTGATGATGACAAAGAAAATGTAAGCATAACAGTAATGGGAGATGTTCAAACATTTGAAATCATTCGTTTAACAAATAAAGAGCTATGGCTTCGAAGAGTTGAAACAACAGGAGGTGTTACCAACACAACAATAATGAAAGCTGAAAAAGAAGAAGATTAACTAATTACAATACAAAAAAAATCTAGCTAATTATGAAAAATATTTTACTAACGGTTTTAGTGCTTATTAGCATAAATATACTTGCACAAGACAGGCCTCAAGATTCATATTATGCCGAAGAACAGGGATATTATATAAATTTCAAACCTGCTTTAAATGGCTATGTCTTTACAGATAATTACTGCAATTCACTTTATTATCTCGAAAATGGTGAACTAATAACTCTATTGTCAGCTCCTGGTTGTGGGAGATATTTTTCTGTTTCACCTGACGGGACAAAGATAGGATTTAAACTAATCTCAAAAACAGGTCAAACTCCTGTTTACTACGATTTAACAACAAACCAGATTATTGAGCTCGATGAAGAGACTAAACTTTGTGGACAAGTAGGCTTTACTGCAAATAGCGTTTATTACACCAAAGGGAAATGGCTGCATGCTTTAATATATCAAAATGAATCTGAAGAGCCAGGAACTTTAAAGGTCAAGCTTGGTAGCTATTCTAATATAGTTACGGTATCTGAAGACTATAGCAATATTGTTTATTCTACACCAAATGATCAACTTGTTCTTCTAACAACTGATGATTTTAAAAAGACGATTATCTCTCAACCTGATAAGCTAAATATTTACCCACAATTTTCACCCGATGGGAAAAAAATACTATATCAGTCAGGAGAAATGTATGTTTATGAAATAGAAACAGGGGAAACCTATAATTTAGGTAATGGTATTGGTCCAAAATGGTCACCAAATTCTGAAGAAATAGTATTTACAAAACAACATTCCGAGAACTATACTCTTATTGAATCTGACATTTTTATTTGTAATTATAAAACAGGTGAACATAAGCTGATAAAACAAACTCCTTACATTTTGGAAATGCGCCCATCGTTTATCTCGGAAAATGAAATAGTTTTTGACACATATTCTTCAAAGCAAGTTTGTAAGATTGATCTAACAAATGGACAGATTCAAGAAATTCATAGCTTTGATGCTAATCCGGAAATTCAACACTTTGATTTAGGTTCAACAAAATCCGAGGATTTAATTCCCGGAACAGTTCCTTATACACATCAGGTTTATGACACTCCGGATGCTCATTACGGTTATGGTTCTTGTGCCCCAACTTGTGCAATAATGGCTATATCGTATTATAATATTGTTCCAAAATGGTCTACAGATATTACCAAGCTTTTCCCTCATACAAGTGATTATGGTTCATACGTAAATACAAGATACCGTCTAAATGAATACTACTTTGAAGAGAACACTACAACTACCGGTGGAGATGTTGCTTATGGAGGATATGGTTATATGTGGGGCTTAGGATCACCGAATTCACAGATGAGAAACTATATGGAATTACACTATATGGAATCATCTCAATTATGGTCAGGATCTGTAACATGGGAAAGTGTTTTGACAGAGATAGATGCAGATTACCCATTACCTATGTGTGCAATGCTATCCTCATCAGGACACTTAGTCCTTACTAAAGGGTATATTCATGACCAACACACGCTTATTTTCAGTGAACCTTATGGTGATAAAAACACTCCCAGCTGGCCAAGCTATGATGGATATAATGCACATTATGATTGGCCGGGATACAATAATGGTTATGAAAACCTTGATTTTGACAGCAGCTATGGAATTATTGCTTGGACTGTAACAGCAAGAACATCAGAAGTTTCATACGATAATACAATTATAGATGATGTTTATTATAATCATGGGTTTTACATGAATAATAGCGAAGACGGGAGTACACAAAGGTATTACAGAGATATTAATGCTGGTTATAATGGTCATTTTTGGTATACAATTACAGAAGAATCAGGTGATGTTTGTTGGATAACATGGACTCCAACAGTCGAAGATGAAGGCTATTATCAGTTAGCTGCATATATTCCATCCTCATATGCTGATGCGGAAAATGCACCTTATAAAATAACAGATGCTGACGGAGAACACACTGTGCTAATAAATCAGGGTGACTTCAGTGACGAATGGGCAGAATTAGGTGTTTTCAGATATCAATCCGGATCAGACTTCTTTGTTTATATTGGTGACGCCACAGGGACATCCGGTCAAAATATAGCATATGATGCTATTCGATTCGATTATATTCCTACACCGGTGGCTGCATTTACAGTAGAATCTCAGGATATTTGTGTTGGTGAAAGCATTACATTTACCAACATTTCAACAGATGCACAAACTTATGAATGGACATTTCCCGGTGCAGAAACAACTAGTAGTACGGATGAAAACCCTGTAATTACATATAATGTACCAGGTGCTTTTGATGTTAACTTACAAGCTCATGGAAGTGTTGAAAATGATTTACTTTATCTCGATGATTATATCATAGTACACGATGCCCCAATAGCTGAATTTACAGTAAGCTCTGATGAAGTGTACTTGCCAAATGCTGCTATTATGTTTACAAATATGAGTGAAAATGCAGATTCTTATTATTGGAATTTTGGAGATGGAGAAAATTCTAATGACAGTAATCCTTATCATTATTATGCTACCGAAGGAAACTATACTGTAAGTTTAACGGCATCAAATGCTTGGTGTGATGATAATGTTTTTGAATATGAGTCTGATATCGTAGTTCTTAACCCTACAGCTATTTCTGATAATAGTTTTAATACAATTTCAATTTATCCTAACACGGCAAAAGATTATATACAGGTACTTACAAATGAAAAACTATCCGAAATTAAAATCTTTGATTTAAACGGTAAGCTAATAAAAACTTTAATAGGCGAAATTACTGAGATTGACATTAACAACTTATCAGAGGGCTGCTATATAATTGAGGTTATTGCTAACGAAAATATCTATAGAGGGAAATTTGTAAAATAAAATATATTATTAAATATAAACTATCTAACGAAAACCCATTTATCATCAGTTGATGAGTTAGCATCAAATTCGTATCCATTTGCATCAAATGCTTTGAGTTCGTCAGGTGTTTCAACTCTATTCTTTATGATAAAGTTCGTCATCTTCCCTCTTGCATTTTTTGCATAAACTGTTATCATTTTTATTACTCCGTTCTTATATTCTTTGAATTCAGGAGTTATAACTCTGGCTTTAAGTTTCTTCTTATTTATTGACTTAAAGTACTCATTAGATGCAAGATTTATAATCGTTTTGGATTCATCAAGCGCTGAATTTACTTTTAATGTTATTCTATATCACCAGAATTTGTATAAATTATCAAATTCATTGTGATTAAGTTTTGTACCCATTTCAAGCCTGTAGGCTTGAATAGCATCAAGTGGTTTTAGTACGCCATATAGTCCCGATAATATCCTCAAATGATCCTGAGCATACATTAAGTCTTCTTCATTCATACTGTCGGCTTGAAGCCCACGAAAAACTTCTCCTGTAAAAGCAAGTAAAGCTTGTTTCGTTTGTTCATCACTGGGTCTGGACTTCCAGTTTTTGAAACGATCGTAGTTTAATTTTGCCAGATCATAACTTATCTTCATCAAATCCTGAATCTCATTAACAGAAAGAGATTTTAAAGTTTTAATCAATTTTGCTGCATCTGAATGATAAACAGGTCTTGTTTTTATCTCTGTGATATTTTGCTTGTCAAAATCAAGTGATTTTGCCGGTGAAATTAGTATTAGCATAGTTTTATTATCTTACTCATTAAACTACATTTTTAGACAAATGTTTAAAACGATATCTATAAAAATAATAAAAGTAGAGCAGCTATGAAACTGCTCCACAATAAAACTAAACTTTGATCTTTATAAAATACCTGATTGAGGAGATTGTTAACCAAAAGAAACCTAATCCAAGTCCTATGTTTATACACAAAAATGTTATGAAGTCTATTTGCAATAAAAAACCGATAGTTGCTATTAAACAACTAAAAGCAATAATAAGTAATGCTATTTTTACAGATTTAAAATTTCGTTCCGGTTTAAAAGCTATATAAAATAACAAATTTGAAAGTCCTAAAAGCACTGTCCATGCAAACATATTTACTGATGAAGAAAATGAACGTGGATAAGATTGTAAAAAATGCTGAAGGCCTGCGTAAACTTCCTCTTCTAATGCCCACCTGACTGATGTAACTTGAACCCAATAATGCAAACATGATAATGTTGCAAACATTATTGCAAAAGCAAGTGCAAGTTTTGATAAAAGTTTTCTTTCTACTTCAACTATTTCGTTAAAAACAAAAGCAAGAATAATAAATGAAAGACTAAATATTATCATAAACGACTTTGCCAGATACTGAAAAAACTGATTATAAGAGTTTACAAAATCAATATAATCTGTCATATTTGTACACAAAAAAAGTGGAGATATTGCAGTAATTCCTACAAATGCAATAATCCATACAACAAAAGATATTAAACATAAAACTGAGGACAGCATTCCTGTCCTGTAAACTATTTTATTCATTTCTTAAATTTTAAATTAATATTTAGGTAATTATACTTTTACATAAAAGCTAAGCAGCAATTATATAATTATCCTTACATAGTTTAAAATTAAATAAAAACTCTTTTATTTGAGGTTTGATACTTGCAAACACTGATTGGAAATACTGAAAGTCTAATTCATATTTTATACTCTGAAGAAGTGATATTCTTTTAACTATGCTGTATTGTTTTGCAGACTCTGCCTTATTGACAATTCTTCCAAGTTAAAGTTTATAATAACATATCCCTCTATTACTACGAACTCTACGATCTAAGGTAATTTCAGTTTTTATTATAATGCTATTCCATGAGAAAATATCAAAAAGCTTACCGACAGGCAGGCTTAAAGTCAGTATAAAGAAGAACAATATTATGGTAAATCTTTTCATGTATTCCAAAAATAAGTAAAATTTGTTTAAAAAGATTTATTATTATATTCTTTTAAGATCTTTTTAATAATTACCTATCATTATTTTATTTAATACCTATCTCGAATATGCCTGGATCTCATCAATAAGTCCCAAATCAAAAGCTTTTAAAACAGGTTCAAAAATTGTATTTCTATTTAAATACAGACATGCATAGTTCCTCTGTATCTGTGTTCCATTAAAAAGATAATACTCAATTCTGTCAATTCCTTTCTGATCACTAACCAGACTTAAAGCAAAATCAACAAATCTCGTTGTTGCAAAATAAGATTCGCATGTTAAATGTTTCATAATATAATCAACATAATAATAATTGCCGGATATAGCTTTATCAATAAGCTCCCCCAGTAAACCTTTAAAATCTGTATTTCCGATTAAGTGTTTCATTATTGAAGAGAAACAAATGCATCTTCTAAACAACTCACGAATAGTATATTACCGAACTTATTACTTTCACGTATAAAATCATTTAAGCTTTTACTTTCAATATTATCGTAATTCCCGATTATCGCCAGTTTTTGTCTGTAATTTGAGAATTTCTGTAAAATCTCTCCTGCAAGTTTTGTTTTTAATTCAAAAAAGTCATTATGAAGATCTTGAGACTGTACGACAATACCATTTGCTCCTAAATAATACGCATTGCCAAGAATATCAATAAAATCCTGAAGTTCTTTTAAAACTAAATCTGTTTTTACCTCTACAACGAGTCCGTTTTTAGTTTTATGTTCAATAAATTCCATAAGTGTGTGTATTTCTCAGTACTTAATTTTTTGTCATGTGCTTTTTTCTCACAAATTTAAATTGAAAAAATCAGAATATTTTTGACATACATCAAAAAATCATTTTCTCACTCTGCTAAGTGTTTCCTGCGTTATTCCCAGAATTGAGGCAATATATCCAAGTTTGGCTCTTTTGATAATCTCAGGAGCTATTTTACATAAATACTCGAATTTCCCTTTTGCCTCAAGTTGGTTAAGCATTTTAGTATGAATATCAATATTTACAAATTCCTTTTCCATTAAAGTATTGCTAAATTCTTTAAATGAATCGTATTTTGCCAGTTTTTCGCTATTACTTCTTGTTATACTTATTAATTCTGAATCTTCACAAGCTTGAATATATTCCTCCGAAACAGTTTGTTGGGCATAGGCAGAAAGGGAAGTAACTATGTCATTCTCAATGTGTATCCAACTTGTGATTTCTTTACCTTCAAAAAGGTGAAACTTTCTTAGCATTCCACTTTTCACAAACCAAATCTTATTACAGCGACTTCCATGTTCTAAAACAAAATCGTTTTTTTTATAAACTTCAATTTCTGCAAGATTTGAAACAAGGTCCTTCTCCTCCTGAGTAAGCAATACAATACTCTCGATATAAGCAATAAGCTTATCCATCTGCTTTTAATTTACTATAGACATAAAGATCTGTAAATATTCCTCCTGTCAAAAGTTCCCCATTACGTTCAATACCTTCTAGTTTGTATCCAAGTCGCTCAGGAATATTTTTACTTTTATAGTTTTTTACAGCGACTTTGATTTGAACTCTATTCATATTCATTGGACCAAAAGCAAATTCCGTTAGAATTTTAACAGCTCTACTTACCAGTCCTTTACCTTGAAATTCCTGTGCAAGCCAATATCCAATTTCTGTCTTTTTGTTTTGAGAGTCAGTTCCTTTAAAACCAATTATTCCAGCAAACTTAGAATCATATCTTATGGTGAAAATATAATCTTGAGTCCGATCCATACTTTCAATTACCGAATCAACAAAGTCTTGAGTGTAAGATATTTCTTTTGTGTCTTCTACAAATGGAAGCCACTCGCCAAGGTATTCTCTTTGAGAATCAATAGTATTAAATATGTCTTTTGTATCAGATTCAATTAACTTACGAATTACGATATTTTTATCTATTAAAAATTCCATGTTATTTCGTTATCTGTTCAAATGCTTTAAAAGTAATATCTTTCCTAATTACAGGGAACAAGTCCATATTAAATTCTTCAGAAGGGCTTATGTTCGTTGCAAAATAACATACATTTTTTTGTGTTTCAAAATACCCGACAAACCATCCGTTGTTGTTTCCATTTCTTATTGACCAACCGGTTTTACCACTGATGGTGTAGGCAGAGTTCTCGTCAATCACCATAAGCCTTTTCATAATTTTTTCTGTGTCTGCACTTATAGGTAATTCAGAATTGTAGAGTTTTCTTAAAAATTCAATTTGCTCAAACTGTGAGATGCAGGATTCACCCTCAAGCCAAAAGATATCAATGCTTTCATCATTTACAATCATATTGCCGTAATTGAATTTTTCTAAATATTCGTTCATTCTTTCAACGCCAATATTTCTTGCAATTTCCTGATAACAAGGAACACATGAATAGTGAAATGCATCTCTAAATATGAGATCTTGTTCCCATATTTCCATCGCACGTTCTTCTCCATCCCACTCAATAAGGGTACTATCATCTTCTATTAATCCGGTTTCCAATGCAATAATTGAATTTGTTATTTTAAATGTAGAAGCAGGAAGAAACTGTTTCTCGGCCCAATCAAAATTGTTTGAATAGAACTTATCTGTATTAGCGTTATAAAACAGTATTGATCCGTTAACATTAGCTGAGTCAATTATTTGTTGAAATTCTTCACATTGAACTCTATCAACAACTTGATTATTTACTCTATTTTCGTTATTCGTACAAGAGTATATAAAGCAAACAAAAGCAAAAACCATAAGTTTCACATTCAAATATGGTATTATTTTTCTCATATTTTATTTATTTCATTTATCAACATCATCAAAACTGCATTAGCTGAACACAAGATATTAAACTCACGTTCTTTAAACAATTGTAGTTTTTCACTAATTACTTTATCTTTTTAAGCTAATCCTATCCAAACCGTTCCAACAGGTTTCTCGGGTGTGCCACCATCCGGACCAGCAATACCGCTAGTAGAAAGTGCATAATCGGTGTTTAGTAGTTTTCTCGCACCTATTGCCATTTGCTCGACAACTTGAGAACTCACAGCACCAAATTCCTCTAAATCTTCCGGGCTCACACCTAAAACATTTATTTTAACCTCATTAGAATATGAAATTACACTACCTTTAAAATACACAGAACTACCTGGTCTGGCGGTAAGCATTGATGCAATTTTACCTCCAGTACAACTTTCTGCTGTTGCCAAACTTAAACCCGTTTTAACTAAAATATCTGCAACTAGCTCATCAGGTTTAAGGTCATTATCTGTTTTAAAGTTTTCCGGAATTATTGTTTTTAGTTCAGATACCTTTTGTTCAACTAAATTAACGAGGTCATTATTTGCATTATAAACACTCAACCTTAACCTAATATACCCGGGCGATGGTAAATATGCCAGCTTTATTTCTTCCGGAAGTGAGTTCTCCCATACAGATAACTTCTGTGCCAGCATAGCTTCCGGCAAACCGGATGTTAAAATTGTCTTATGAAAAATTGATTCAAAATTATACTGTTCTTTTAAATACGGAATGAATTTATTTTCGATAATGTACTTCATCTCAAATGGAACTCCTGGCATAGAAAACAAAAGTTTCTCTCCAATTCTAAACATCATTCCAGGAGCTGTACCTAACTTATTAACAAAAACTTTTGCTTTTTCGGGCACCATTGCCTGGTAATAATTATTCTCATTTATTTCGTAACCGCGTTTACCAAGAAGCTCTCTAACATTTGATAGTGCATCTTCGTTTAACACCAAATCACAATCAAGCATTTCACACAGAACATTTTTAGTAATATCATCATTTGTTGGTCCCAACCCCCCGGTCATAAAGATAAAATCAGAAACTTGTAAAAGTTCATTTATGCTAGATATTATCTGATGCTTATCATCGCTAATCGACCTAATTTCATGCACTTGAATACCTATACTGTTTAGCTCATTAGCCATCCATGCAGAATTTGTATCAACGATTTTACCAATTAAAATTTCATCTCCTATTGTAATTATGGATGCTTTCATATCTATATTTGTATTTGACAAAAATATCAATAATCAATAGATTAATTTGTACTTTTACAAAAAATAATCACATGCTAAAATATTCTAAAATAAAATCTCCTACTTTCTTTATTAAAAAAAGTATTGCAAGAGAGAATATTTCAAGAATGATGTCAAAATTACCTAATAGTTGTACTTTTCGACCACATTTCAAAACACACAATAACAAATTCACAGCTAAAATATTCCAAGAACTCGGAATAGATAAAATTACTGTATCGTCAGTTGAAATGGCAATGAATTTTAGAAGTCTTGGTTTTAGAGATATTACTATTGCTTTCCCTTTTAATCCAAGAGAACATAAAAGATTGAATAAACTGTGTTCTAACACGAAGTTGGGTATTACTATATCAAATATACAATCTGCTAAAGCTATATCTAAAATGCAAACTATTGAAGCAAGTGCTTGGATTGAAATAGACACAGGATACAAAAGATCAGGAATAAGTTGGGACAATTATGAAAATATTGAAGAGTGTATTAAAATAATCCATAATACAAAACACTTAAAATTTTTAGGATTCATAAATCATAATGGAGAAACATACTATTTACATGAAAAATCTGAGATACTAAAATCTACAAAAGAATCTATTCGCAAAATGCTTGAGATTAAAAACAAGTTTTCAAAATACAATGCGCAAATTTCTATTGGAGATACTCCGGGATGCAGCTTTTTGACCAGCTTTGAAGGGATTGATGAAATAAGACCTGGAAATTTTGTTTACTATGACCTTATGATGCTAGAAAAAGGTGTTTGTACAATCAATAATGTTGCTGCTACTGTTTTATGTCAGATTGTTGATATTAATCCTGAGAGGAAGGAACTTGTAATTCATGGAGGAGCTATCCATTTTAGTAAAGAACTTATTGATATTAATGGCAATAAAGTATTTGGGAAAGTAGTAAAGCATATTGGCAGAGAAAAGTCTGATATTGAGGAATACATTTACTCTCTTTCTCAGGAACATGGTATTATTAAACTTGCAAATACAGATGTTAGCAATTTTAAGATTGGTGATTTACTTGAAATAATTCCTGTCCACTCTTGTTTAACTGCAAATTTGATGAAAGGTAAAACTTTACATTATTAAGAATCACAAATCAATATTGCCAAAAAAGCACGAAATCACTATTACATTATTGTGATTTAACTTCTTTTACCAACTACTCTCTGCATCAAAATTCCGCTAATTATCAGTAATAAACCAATAATAGTAGCGATTTTAATCTCTTCTCCTATTGTGAGGTTTACGATAAATAGAGAGATAAATGGAGCAAAATAGATTAAATTACTAACTTTTGCAGTTGTTTTAGATAATGATAGTGCTTTCATCCATAAGAAAAAGGTCACTCCCATCTCGAAGACGCCAACATAAGATACTCCTATTATACCATTTATATTTGGGAATTCTATTGAGTTTGTTATTAATCCATATATAAGAATATAAGTAAAACCAAAACCAAAATTCATAAAAAGCTTAATAGATTCTTTTCTTTTATCACGAACATTAACAAGCCAAAAAACAGCCAAAACAACGGTACTACCTGCTGCTAAAGCGACACCATAAGCATTTGTAAATTTAAAACTTAATACATCTCCACCAGTTGCAATAACAAAACTCCCAAGGAAAGAAATCAGAATTGCTACAAAACTTAAAAAACCTATTTTCTGTTTCAGGACAGGAATTGATAATAATACAAGTACTACCGGCCACAAATAATTCAATGTTAGAGCCTCCTGAGCCAACAAAATATCATAAGCCTGAAATAAGATAAAATAATAAAATAAGGGATTTAGAAAACCTAACAAAGCCGAGCTTAATACATCTTTTGCTGATTGTGATTTCATTGATTTCCACTCTTTTCCGAAACTCACAAATACAATAAAAACAAAAAGTGAAATCAAAACAGACCAAAACAGCAGATTTACAAAATCAACCTCCTGTAAAGCAAGTTTAAAAGCAGATCCTACTGTAGACCAACATAAAACAGCAAATGCTGCAAAAAGATATGCTTTGGTTTGTTGTTTCATTAATTAAAAACCTTTTGATAATCCGTTTGTGTATTAATATTTAGTAAAATCTTATTATCTTCCACTTCCAGTTTCTCCATCTTGAATTCTAATAAAAATTTCTTAAGGTTGGTTTCATATTGATCTGACTCTATAACACTATGGAAAACTTTAGTAGAAATACATACAGGATGCCCTCCCTTCCCATGATAAGACGGTGTAATGTAATCTGCCGAATCTATATAACTCAAAAGACTTTTAACCAATTCTGCATTAATAAAAGGGTTATCAATATTTGTAAAACACACTGGCAATTCAGGATTACATAATTTTAAACCTTTTTGTAAAGAATAAAACCTTCCTAAGTCAGGATTATCATTTAAAGCAATCTGAAAGTTTTCAGGCATTTGACACCCCTTCTTTTCAAATTGTTCTTTACCAGATTCGTTTAATACTAGAACTATTTTCTCTGCTCCTGCCAAAGCGAATTCATCAACAATCTTTTCTGCAAATGTACTGTTCTCATCAAACATCAGGCTCCATTTAGGGGCTCCCATCCTACCTGAATAACCTGCTGCTAAGATAACTGCTGAAAACTTATTAAGCATAATACATTTTTTGCGAATATAATAAAATTTCAATAACAGTTTTCCTTTAAATTCCTAAGGATAAAAAACCTATGTCATAAAAATTTTAGCATTTTTTTACTAAATTTGCTGTCCATTTGAAAATCAGAAGATATGACAGACAGATTTGAACCTATCGAATTAAAGCAATTATTACAGATAATATTCAAGGAACTAGAAAATAATAAATCAATATTTGGAATTCCTGACGAAATGTTCTTTAAACCTTCAGATAGCAATCCATTTCAAACAGAAGTTTTTAATCAGAAAATTGCCACTCCAATAGGAGTTGCAGCCTGACCACACTCACAAATGTCCCAAAACATTATAGGTGCATGGTTAATGGGTGGCAGATATATCGAACTTAAGACAGTTCAAACTCTTGACGAACTTGAAGTTGCCAAACCTTGTATCGACATGCAAGATGAAGGCTACAACTGTGAATGGTCTAAGGAGCTTAAAATAAAGCAAAGTTTCAATGAGTATCTAAATGCTTGGATTGCAATTCATATTTTACACCATAAATTTGGATTTAAGGGAAACATCGATACAATTTTTAATATGAGTGTTGGATATAATCTTGAAGGCATTTTGCAAGACAATGTTCAATGGTTTTTTGAAAAGATGAATAATTGTGAATCAGAGTTAAAAGCCAAGATTTCAGAAATAGAAGACATATATCCTGAAATAAAAAATATTGATATTCCTTCTCAAATATCTGATAATATTACATTATCAACAATGCATGGATGTCCTGCAGATGAGATTGAAAGTATTGCAAGCTATTTACTAAGCAAAAAGAAACTTCATACTTATGTCAAGTTAAATCCTACTCTATTAGGTCCTGAAATGCTTAGAAACATCTTGAATAAAACTTCAAATTTCAAAACTAATGTTCCTGATATTGCATTTGAACACGATCTTAAATATCCCGATGCTTTAAATATTATCAGTGCATTACAATCTGTTGCAAAAAAGGAAAATTTACAGTTTGGATTAAAACTAACAAACACACTCGAATCTGCAAATAATAAAGATGTCTTTGGTTCTGATGTTGATATGATGTATATGAGTGGCAGTTCTTTACATCCACTATCAATAAATATGGCAAACAAACTTAATAAAGACCTAAAAGGTGAGATTCCTTTCTCATTTTCTGCAGGTGCTGATGCTTTCAATGTTTCAGATGTTCTTGCTTGCAGTTTTAAAACGGTAACTGTAAGTTCAGATCTTCTTAAACCGGGTGGATATATGCGCTTAAATCAGTATTTTGAAGAAATTCAAAAAAGTCTGGATAAAACAAATGCGAAAGACATACAAAATCTGATTACGACTGCAGCTAAAAATGAAAATCTGGATTCTGCCAGAGCAATAAACCTAGAAAACTATGCAAAAGAAGTATTAGAATAAAAAAAATACAAACGAGAATACATTGTTTCTCCTGATATAAAAACAAACAGAAATCTTGGATATTTTGATTGTATTGCTGCTCCTTGTAAGGATACCTGCGCAACTAATAAAGACATACCAAACTACATGTATCATACAGCCAAAGGAGACTTTGCAAGTGCTTACAAAACTATCTTACAAACAAATCCTTTCCCTGCAATTACAGGTATGATTTGTGACCATTTGTGTCAAAACAAATGTACACGTGTAAATTATGACAGTTCATTGCTAATACGTGAAGTAAAAAGGTTTATCTCTGAACAAGAGTAAGTAAAAAGAGAGGTTTTTGCTATTAAGAATGGAATAAAAGTAGCTATTGTTGGAGCTGGGCCAAGTGGTTTATCATGTGCTTATTACCTTGCTTTGGCAGGGTTCTCAGTTGACGTATTTGAATCTCAATCCAAAGCTGGTGGTATGGTACAATTTGCTGTTCCTGGATTCCGCCTAACATATGAAGCTATTGATAAGGATTTTAAACGAGTTACTGATTTAGGTGTAAACATAAGATATGAAACAAAAATTCAGACAAAGGAATTCGAAGAACTGCGTAAAGATTATAACTACATATATCTTGCTCCCGGTGCACAATTGGCAGCAGACTTTAGACTAGATGGAAACAAAACAGAAGGTGTTCTTGATTCTCTTGACTTCCTTTTCAATGCGAAAGAGCATAAAGATACAGGAATAGGTGAAAATGTTGTAATAATTGGCGGTGGTAATACCGCAATGGATGCTGCTCGTACGGCATACAGACTTGTAGGAAAAGATGGTAAAGTAACAATTGTATATCGTCGTACTATAAACGAAATGCCTGCAGATCAAGGTGAAATAAAAGCAGTAATCGAAGAAGGAATGGAAATCATAGAACTTGTTTCTCCTGAGAAAGTAATTGCCGAGAACGGTAAAGTCAAAGCAATTCTCTGTAGCAAAATGAAGCTTTAAGGTAAAGATGCATCAGGCAGACCAAGACCTGTAAAAATTGAAGGCTCTGAATATGAAATCACTTGTGATACTATTATCCCTGCTTTAGGACAAAAAATTGACATTGATTTTATGGATAACGACTTATTAAAATCTGATAAATCAGGGTATCAAACTAAAATTGATAACATTTTTATTGGTGGAGATGCAAAAAGAAATGCAGCAACTGCAATTATAGCAATATCTGACGGCAGAAGAACAGCAGAAGAAATAATCGAAAAAGCTAAATTAAATCTTGATATCCCAAGAGAAATAAATGACAAGAAAGTCTCAAAAAGGGATCTAATCATTAAAAAAGCTAAAAGAGTTGCAGCTCCAGAGATTCATGAAACTAATCCAAATGACAGACAAAACTTTAAACTTGTAAGCAAAACACTGGATCAGGAAACTATTGTTGAAGAAGCTAGTCGTTGTCTCTACTGTGACGAGCTTTGTAATATATGTACAACTGTTTGCCCTAACTTTGCAAACTATTCTTACGATATTGATCCTGTTAGATATGAGCTCCAGAAAATCGAATTTGACGGCAAGGGATCATACAAACTTGAAGATGACTTTGTATTTGAAGTAAAACAAACTCATCAAATTTTAAACATTGCAAACTTCTGCAACGAATGTGGTAATTGCAACACCTTCTGTCCTACTAATTCTGCTCCATATAAAGAGAAACCAAAAGTACATATTACAATAGATTCATTCGATAATGCACCGGTCGGTTTCTATTTAGAAAAGTAAAAACAAACCATTTATTATAAAAACGAAGAAACTTCTGCATCATTAACAGAAGTAAATAACATTTTTGTTTTTGAAATTGAAGGAACAATTGTTAGCCTTGATAAGGATTTCAATGTGATGGAAGTTACAGGGAATATGAACAAAAAGCTAATAGGATTAGATTTGGCAGCGACATTGAGTGTTGTGATGGTTGGGTGTTATAATTTGTAATTTGATGAAATCAAATCCCAAATTACATTTATGTCGTACGAATCGTCATGTAAATCATGATTATTCAAAAAAAGGGGTATATTATATCACATTAAACACACAAAATTCTGTTCCGTATTTGGGTGAAATTTTAAATAATGAAATGATTTTATCCGAAAATGGTGAAATTGTTAAAAACGAATTATTAAAAATTCCCGGATATCATAAACGTGTAATTTTGGACGAATGGATTATAATGCCGAACCATTTGCATTTTATTATAAAATTGGAGGATTATGATTTTGACAATGGGATATCAAATATCGATACCAATGTAGGTTCGATCCATGTAGGTTCGATTCATGAATCGAACCTACATACGAAACCAAAATCATATTCAACAATACGACGTAACATGTTAATCCCCAAAATCATGGGGAAATTTCAAATGAAAACGTCCAAACAAATAAACATCCAACGAAATACACCAGGACAAAAAAATTGGCAAAACGATTATTATGATGTGATAATTTATGATAAATATGAATATGATCGAATAAAACAATACATCAAAGACAATACAAAGAATTGGAAACCAAAAAAATAATTAAATCATCACTTCTGTATAAAAACCTCTACCTCAGGTAGTATTTAAAAATAATTGATACAGATTTACAAACTTTTTTGTAAATTTGCCATCTGTATGCAAACAAGACGCGAAGGACTTATCCAGCGGGAGGAAACCATACCAGATATAAGATAATGATTACAAATAGGTTATTTAGTTTATAACCCCGGTGTTGTTATCTTTATTTTAAATATTAAAACATTAAATATTTGATTATGATTAAGTTAGTAGACAAAGTAACCAACGAAAAGGCATTAGAAAATGCTGTCAAAGTTTACAAAGAAAGAGGTATTATCCTTCAAACTTTCAAACAACAACAAAATCCGGATTTAATCCCTGATAACATCAAAGAACAACTTAAAAACATTGGTCTTTGGGAGATTAATCCTTTAAACCTATTTAGAATTACATGGAAAAACGAGCCTAAGGAAAAAGGTTGGCTATATGGTGATGTTAACTACATCGAACTTCCAAAGGAAATTACAGGTGTAGATGCAAGAATTGTTCTATTAGTCGGAAAATGGTTCCCAACAGGAGCTCACAAAGTTGGTGCAGCTTATGGTTGCCTTGCTCCAAGAATTACAACAGGTGGATTTGATCCAACATATAATAAAGCGGTATGGCCATCAACAGGTAACTATTGTCGTGGTGGAGCTTTTGACTCAAAACTCATGGGTACAGAATCAGTTGCTATTCTTCCTGAAGAAATGTCTCAGGAGAGATTTACATGGTTACGTGATGAAATTGGTTCAGAAGTAATTGCTACTCCTGGCTGTGAATCAAATGTAAAAGAGATTTATGACAAATGCTGGGAAATTCGCAGAACAAGACCAGAATGCGTAATCTTTAATCAATTTGATGAATTTGGAAATGCAGTATGGCACTACAATACTACAGGTAAAGCAATTGAAGAGGTTTATAACAAGATTAAAACCGATAAGAGCAGTCTATCTGCATACGTTTCAGCAACAGGTTCAGCAGGAACAATTGCTGCAGGCGATTATTTAAGAACTTTAGCACCTCAAATTAAAGTTGTTGCTTCTGAAGCTCTTCAATGCCCTACTCTATTATTGAACGGTTTTGGTGGTCACAGAATCGAAGGTATTGGTGATAAACACGTCCCTTGGATTCACAATGCTAAAAATACTGACGTTGTTACAGCTATTGATGATGAAGATTGCATGAGAATACTTCGCTTATTTAATGAAAAAGAAGGTCACGAGTACTTAAAATCTTTAGGTATAGCTCAAGAAGTAATAAACGAACTTCATTTACTGGGAATTTCAAGTATTGGAAACTTGTTATCAGCTATTAAAACAGCTAAATATTACGAAATGACAGGTGAAGATGTAATTTTTACAGTCGCTACTGATTCTGCTGATATGTATCAATCAAGAATTGCTGAACTAACTGCCGAAAGAGGAAACTATAATGAATTACAAGCAGCTCGCGATTTCGAAAAATGTTTGTTAGGTGAAAGAACTGATAACATGAAAGAACTTACATACAATGATCGTAAAGCTATTCACAACTTAAAATATTACACATGGATAGAGCAACAAGAAAAAGATCTTGAAGACTTAAATCAGATGTGGTATGACCGTGAAATTTGGGCACAAATATTTGCTCAGATTGATCGTTGGGATGAACTTATCAATGATTTTAACGAAAGAACAGGATTATTGAAATAACATTATTTTAGTATACAGCATGGAGCATAAAGCATAGAGTCTATAATTTGAACTTATAACTCTAGATTTTATGCTCCATTTTTTTATTATTTTTACAATATGAATAAAAACAAATTCAATTATCGTTGTACAGATTGCGGAAAAGAATACAGTGGATCTGAGACTATGTATCTTTGTCCGATCTGCAGTAAATCAAATACTGAAGATCAACCTCCAAAAGGAGTATTAAAAACAATTTATAATTATTCTGAAATCAAAGATAGAACCTCAGGTTTTAAAGAACTTGAAAGCAATTGTTTTATTGAACTTTTACCTATAAAGAAATTAGAAAGTTTACCGAAACTAAAAGTTGGCAATACTCCTCTTTATAAGTTTGAAAAATTGGAGAATAAAGAGCTTTCTTTTGAGCTTTATTGTAAAGATGATTCACAAAATCCTACTTATTCTTTTAAAGATAGAGCATCAAATGTTGTTTCAGCTTATGCAAAAGAGCAAGGATTTGAAACTATAGTCGCAGCATCAACAGGAAATGCAGGGTCTTCTCTTGCAGGATTATGTGCTGCACAAGGTCAAAAAGAAATAATAATGGTTCCAGAGGCTGCTCCTATTGCAAAACTAACACAAATAATTATGTACGGTGCTACAATTGTACCGGTAAAAGGAACTTATGATGATGCATTTGACTTAAGTCTTAAAGCAACAGAGGAGTTTGGATGGTATAATAGAAATACAGCATATAATCCATTTACAATAGAAGGAAAGAAAACCGTTTCGTTTGAAATTTTCTCTCAATTGAATGAGAATATTCCAGATAGAGTTTTTGTTCCAGTTGGTGACGGTGTAATTATTTCTGGAGTTTACAAAGGCTTTGAGGATCTTTTAGAACTTGGTTATATCGATAAAATGCCAACAATTGTAATGGTACAATCTGAAGGAAGTGATAATATTGTTCGCAATATGGATAGAGAGAGTTTTGAAGCAAAATCAAGTTCTACAATAGCTGATTCAATCTCTGTAGATATACCAAGAAACTTTAATCTGGCAAAGCAATATATCAAAAAATTTAAAGGTGAATACATAACTGTAACAGATAATGAAATCCTTATTGCTTCAAAAAAACTAAGTAAAAATACAGGAATCTTTTCTGAACCAGCAGCAGCAACTGCTTTTGCAGGGCTCTTATCATATCAAAAGAACAATAAAATAGAAGATAAATCTAAGAATGTTGTTTTACTAACCGGTAGCGGCTTAAAAGACTTAAAAGCTGTAAATAAATTGCTTGACATTCCTGAATCTGTAAAACCAGATACTGAGAACCTTAAAAAGTTCTTCAACAAAATTTAAATTTTTACTATATTGCAAAGCATTATAGAATAATCAAAAAACAAATAACAATAATCAATACTTTTGAAATTTGTGATTTGATAATTGTGATTTATAAATTTGATAAAATTTATTATGATTAAATTTACACTAAACGGAGAAGCACAAAGCTATACAGGTGATCCTGAAAAGACATTATTAAACTATCTACGACTAGACAAACACATAACTTCTGCTAAAGACGGATGTTCTGGACAAGCAGTTTGCGGAGCATGTACAGTTGAAATAAACGGTAAAGCAAAACTTGCTTGCGTTCAGAAAATGAGAATGTTAGAAGGTGCTGAAATTTTCACAACAGAAGGTTTTCCTGAATATGTTAAAGACACTATTGCAAAAGCATTTGTTAACAAAGGTGCTGTTCAGTGTGGATTTTGTTCTCCCGGTTTTGTAGCAAGAACAAAAGTTCTATTGGAAAACAATCCAAAACCTACAATTGAAGATATTCGCAAAGCTATTAAACCTCATATTTGCAGATGTACAGGATACAATAAAATAGAAGAAGCCATTATTCATGCCGGTGAATGTATTTGTGAGAATGAAAAGTTAGAAATTACAAAAACATCTGGTAAAATTGGTGTTTCACATCCAAAATACGATTCATATAACACTGCATTAGGGAACAGAGACTTTGTAGATGATATTTTTCTTGAAGGGATGCTATTTGGTGCATTAAAATTTAGTGACCATCCAAAAGCAAAAGTTCTTAAGATTAATACATCTGAAGCTGAGAAACTAGAAGGTGTTCATCGTGTTTTTACAGCAAAAGATATTCCTGCCGAAAAAATAGTTGGCCTGATATATCAGGATTGGCATGTGATGATTGAAGAAGGTGTAACAACGCACTTTATTGGTGATGTAATTGCAGGAGTAGTTGCTGATTCAGACGAAATTGCTCGTAAAGCTGTTAAGCTTATAAAAATAGATTATGAAGTTTACAAGCCGGAAACTGATGTCTATAAAGCTATTGATGGAGAAAGAGTGCATGCATCCAAGCCTAACAACTTCAACACTACTCAATTTACATTAGGTGATGCAGAAAAAACACTTAAAGAATCCAAATACACATATAAGGACTTCTATGAAACACAAAGAATAGAACATGCTTTCCTCGAAAAGGAGGCAACAGTTGCTCGTCCTGATGGCAAAGGTGGAATGGAGATTTTTAGTCAAAGTCAGGGAGTATATGAAGATCGCAGACAAATTGCAATGATTCTAGGCCTTCCCGAAGAGAAAGTTCGTGTTACTCTTGTTCCTAATGGTGGTGGATTCGGTGGTAAAGAAGATTTGAGCATTCAGGGGCATACTGCCTTGTTTTCATTTTTGATGGATAAACCTGTGAAGATCACACTTACTCGTGAGGAATCTATCAGATTGCATCCAAAACGTCATCCTGTTTTTATGGATATTGAAGTAGGTGCAGATGAAAATGGAAAACTTACAGCATTAAAGTTAAGAGCTGTTGGCGATACAGGAGCTTATGCATCTGTTGGAACTAAAGTTCTTGAGCGTGTTGCAGGACATGCTGCAGGAGGGTACTATATTCCTGAAATAGATATTGAAGCAAAGACCGTTTACACTAATAATATCCCTTGTGGAGCTATGCGTGGTTTTGGAGCAAATCAAGTTGCTTTTGCAATAGAAACTTGTATAGATGATATCTGTAAACAAGCCGGGTTTGATCGCTGGCAATTTAGATATGACAATGCTCTTGTCGATGGTTTAAGAACTTCTACTGGACAAAAAGTATTTGGTGTTGGAATAAGACAATCATTAGAAGCTGTTAAAGAAGATTTCAATAGTGCAAAATTCGCTGGAATTGCTTGTGCAATTAAAAATTCAGGAGTCGGAAATGTTATGATAGATGAATCTAAAGTCAAAATTGAAATCTTGGCTGAAGATAAAATAAGATTGCATCACGGCTGGACAGAAATGGGTCAAGGAGTTCATAATATGGCACTTCAGACACTATGTGAAGAAACAGATATATCTCCTGATATTATAGAGGTAATTGTTGATACTGATGCACAAATCAAAACAGGAATGACAACATCCTCAAGAGCTACAGCACTTGTAGGACTGGCAGTAATAAATGCAGCTAAGAATCTGATTAATGACTTGAAGTCTCAACCATTAAAAGAGCTTGTTGGCAAAACTTATTCCGGACAATACATTTGTGACTGGACAACAAAACCCGGAGTTACAGACCAAGAGCCAATAATTCATTATTCTTATGGATATGCAACTCAAGTTTGCATTCTCGACGATGATGGAAACATTACGAAAATGATTGCTGCTCACGATGCAGGTAAAATTATGAATCCAATGCTGTTTGAAGGACAAATTGAAGGCGGTGTTCATATGGGATTAGGTTATGCTTTGTCAGAGGACCTGCCTATGAAAGATGGTTACCTTGTCAGTGATAAAATGAGAGACTTACAGATATTAAGAGCACACGAGACTCCTGAAATTATTGTAAAAGGTGTTGAGGTAAAAGATACTGTGGGACCATATGGAGCAAAAGGTGTAGGAGAAATTGGACTTGTTCCTACTGCTGCTGCAGTAGCTAACGCATTTTACGCTTATGATGGTATTAAAAGAACAAAGTTACCGATGAAGAGGAAATGAGTTTGAAGTGACTACCCTTCGAGAGCCTCAGGGTAAAGAGTGGGGAGTTCGGAGTTATAAGTGGAAAGTGAAGAATTGCTTAACTATTAAAACAAAGAATTGGAAAAATAATAAGTAGGATATGAATATTACAAAACAAAATATAATAAATTTCTTCAAATCTGAGCACGTTGCTGTTGTAGGAGCTTCAGCTAAATCAAAAAAGTTTGGCAATGATGTAATTAAAGAGTTAGATAAGAAAGGTTTCAAAGTTTATACTATACATAAAACTGCAAACGAATTAGAAGGTTTTAAATGCTATTCTAAACTTAGCGAATTACCAGAACAAATACAATCAATTCATATATCAACAAACAAGGCAGACACAAACGGATTGGTAATAGAAGCTAAAAACAAAGGAATTAAGAATATTTGGGTACAACAAAAATCAGAAAATGAAAAAACAATTAAATTAGCTGATGATTGTAACTTAATCATAAAAGAATGCCTACTTATGTTTCTTGAACAAGTAAAAGGGGGACATAAATTTCATCGAGCGATAAAAGGTTTATTTGGCAAACTTCCTAAATAGCTAACCTTTGAAGTTAGAGTTGAAATCATATGGTAATAACAATGACAATATTTCTTAAGTCTTTAAATCTAAATGATTCGTAAATCAAAAAATAACATAAACTCTAAGTAATTTAGTCACTTTAAGTACTTGAAACTTAAAAACATTAGATATGATTATATTAAAAAATGCTACATATATTGACTGGGAAAGTCTGGAATTTTCGAATACTAATATCCTTGTTGAAGAAGGTATAGATAAATCCATTAAATTTATTTCTGATTCTGAATTAGAGAATTACAAAAACTCTGAAATTATTGATTGTGAAGGTAAACTTGTAACAAAATCATTCGGAGTTGGTCATCATCATGTATATTCTTCTCTCGCAAGAGGTATGGGTGCACCTAAAAAGAATCCTGAGAATTTTGTTGAAATTCTTGAGTATATCTGGTGGACATTAGACAAATGCCTTGATGAAGAAATGATTAGATATTCTGCACTTACAACTGCAATAGCTTGTGCAAAAGCAGGATCTACATTTGCTATTGATCACCATGCTTCGCCTTTCCATATTGAAAACTCAATGGATATTATTGCTGAGGCCTTTGAACAAGTTGGTGTTTCACATTTACTTTGTTATGAAATTACTGATAGAGATGGATTAGACAAAGCACAAAAAGGGCTTGATGAAACTGAAAAATATTTAAAATCAAACCAAGCACTTGTCGGATTACACGCTTCATTTACTGTTGGTGATGACACATTAAAAAAAGCTGTCGAATTAAGTAATAAATATAATTCTGGACTTCATATTCATGTTGCTGAAGACAAATCTGATCAGGAACATTGTGAGAAAAATTACTGTAAGAGAGTCGTAAACAGATTAAAAGATTTTGGTGGACTTGAATCTTCAAAAACAATACTTGGACACTGTCTGCACCTTAGTGATGAAGAGAGAAAACTTATAAATAACTCACCTGTTTGGGTTGTTCAAAATATGGAAAGTAATTTAAATAATAAAGTAGGATACTTTTCTGGTGCAGGACTTGGCAATAATCTGATGCTGGGTACAGATGGAATGCACAGTGATATGTTACAAAGTGCCAAGTTTGCTTTCTTTGCTGGCCAACATACTGACATTATAGGATATGATAGTGCCTACGGACGCTTTAGAAATGTGCACAAATATCTCAAACAAAATAATTTTAAAGGTGATGGTAATAATAATCTTGTAGTTCTTGATTATAAATCCCCTACTCCATTAACAAAAGATAATTTCTACGGACACTTCCTTTTTGGTTTTAATTCAGCTATTGTAACAGATGTTATTTCTGATGGAAAAATCATAGTCAAAAACAGAATAGTACAAACTGTTGATGAAGACAAAATCCTTGCTGAATCACACGAGGTAGCGAGGAAGTTGTGGAGGAAGATGGAGGGGTGATCGATGACCGATGACCGATGACGGGTGACAGGTAATGGGTGACAGGTAATGGGTGACAGATGACGAGTGACGGGTTCTTCGGCACTTCGGGAGCAACACATGGACATAATCTTGAAAACATTCTGTAGTTTATTTTGTTAACTTTGCACGCTAATTTTTGATTTATGGAATTAACAACTATTCAAATAATTGGATATACTGCCTCATTGATTGTTGCTGTATCTATGACAATGAACTCCATTGTGAAATTTAGATGGATAAATCTTGTTGGAGCAACTACAATGGCAACTTACGGATTTATATTTTGAGCTATTCCTGTTGGGATACTTAATACATTTATCCTATCAGTAGATGTTTTCTACCTTGTCAAAATATATTCAAAAAAAGAAACCTTCGAAACCCTAGAAATACGTTCAGATAATAAATATCTCCTGAGATTTCTTAACTTTCATGATAAAGAAATCCAGAAATTTTTCCCTGGATTTAAATATCAACCGGAAATGAATACAATTAGTTTTTTTGTTCTTAGGAATATGTCTGTTGCAGGCATTTTTCTGGCTCATAAGATTGATGAACATACGCTCTGTGTTGGATTGGATTATGTAATACCTGCATATCGTGATTTTAAAAATGGGAGATATATTTATCTTCGACTAAAAAAACAATTCATTGGTCAGGGTATTAACAAGATAGTTGCGGCTGGAGATAGTCATAAATACATCAAATACCTTGAAAAACTTGGGTTTCACAAAAATCAAGATGGGATGTATGAGAAAATGATTGCGTAAGAATGAATAATTAGACGGACGCGAACGGAGTCGCGCCCGTACATTACGAACGGTGTTTCGAGTACCTCAACAACCGTCGCGCCCGTGCTTTGAAGTTGCGCATAAGCTTTAGAGATTACAACAAAGCCCTACTACGCTTTAGTATTTATGTTCCCAAGGCTCGGGCGCGACTCCGATCGCGTCCGAGCCTTGGGAAGAAGATTTCAAAAACGAATTCAAAAAATAAATTGATTTTACTAACTTTGTATCAAAGAGATTCCTATGGACATTTTGATTAAAAACGGAACAATTGTAAATTCTGACTCAACAAGAAAAGCTGATATTTTAATATCAAACGATAAGATAGTTGAGATTTCAGATAAAATTGATATAACTAAGAATTGTAAACTAATTGATGCAATAGGCAAATACATTATTCCAGGAGGAATTGATCCTCATGTTCATATGAGTCTTCCAAATCCTACAGGAAATTCATCAGATAGTTTTTACACCGGTAGCAAAGCTGCTCTTTATGGTGGAACAACAACAATTATTGATTTTGTAACTCCTGAACGCGGCGAAAGTATGTTAACTGCTCTTGAGAAAAGAAAATCTGAAGCAAAAGATACTTTATCAAACTATTCTTTTCATGTAAGCCCGGTAGAATGGACAGAAAATACAAATAAGGAAATAGAACAATGCATTAAAGAAGGCTACACTTCATTTAAAGTTTATTTAGCCTACAAAAATGTTGTTGGTTTAAATGATGAAGAATTCAAACAAGTTCTTAGTTCTGTTGCAAAAGCAGGAGGAATTGTAACTGTTCACTGTGAAGATGGAGATAAGATTGATGAACTTAGAGATAATTTTGTAAATAAAGGTAAAGTCTCTCCTGAATTTCATCCTCTATCCCGCCCTGCCGAACTTGAGGCAATCGCTGTTGAAAAAGCTATTAAGTTTTCAGATGAAGCCAATTGCCCATTATATATTGTACATGTCTCATCAGCATTGTCATTAACACATATAAAAGATGCTCAACAGAAAGGACAAAAAGTCTATGCGGAGACATGCCCTCATTATCTTCTTTTAGACGATTCTAAATATCTTGGAGATTTCAAAAACACTGCTCCTTATGTTCTAAGTCCACCTATTCGTAAAATAGAAGACCAAAATGCTTTATGGAATTCATTAGCTGATAAAACTATCCAAACTACCGGCACTGACCACTGTCCTTTTATGATGAATCAAAAAGAAGTTGGGATTAATGATTTTCGTAAAATCCCAAATGGTGCAGGTGGAGTTGAACACAGATTGGAATTATTATTTTCATTCGGAATATTAAAAAATAGAATAAACATAAATAAATGGGTTGAGCTAACATCAACAAATTCTGCAAAGATTTTTGGGCTGTATCCTGCAAAGGGTATAATAGCAAAAGGTTCTGATGCTGATGTTGTAATTTGGAATCCAGATATTGATAGGACAATCTCTGTAAAAAACCATCATCAAAACTGTGATTAAAATATTTTTGAAGGCTTTGAAATTAAAGGACAGGCAGAAACTGTAATTAGAAATGGGGAGATTGTGATTGAAAATGCGAAAATGTTTGAAAATATAGAATTTGGCAAACTGCTAAAACGATAGAATTATAGACAATTGTTTTGTCACGATTTTTGACTTCGATAAATCTACGTCATCAAAAATTCGTGCCAAAACATGTATTTACATATTAGTAACCCATTACAAGTCATAAAAAAATCCGATATAAAATCGGATTTTTTGAATATTGTTTATTGTTCGCCACAGCGAATGATTATTACTACTACACACCAACACGAATGCGATTTCTTTCCATTAATTGTTTTAGAATCTGTGAAGGATTTTCGAATCTGTTTGTGAACATCATTGCTGCAATAATGTATGGTTTGTAACATGCTTCAAGATAGGTTCTGATACGATATTTTTCAAAAACATCACATTCAACTTCACCTTCTTTACAAGAAACACCGGAAATATCAGCAGGTAAACAGTGCATATAAAGTGCGTCACCATTTTTTGTTGATTTCATCATTGATTCATTATACTCCCAGTTTTTATAATTTGCATTATTTGCAAGACATACTTTCTCCAATTCTTTTAAACCAGCAGCATCAGCATTCTTTAACAAGTCAGTTCTCTGTTGCATAATATGATATGGAGCCCAACTCTTTGGATAAACAATATCAGCACCTTTCATTGCTTCATTCATATCGTGACTAATATTAAATGAGCCTCCGCTTTGTACAGCTTGTTTTTTAGCCATATCAACAACATCAGGAATCAAGTCATATCCTTCCGGATATGCAAGTTCGATATCCATTCCAAATCTAGACATAAGACCGATTATTCCCTGAGGAACAGAAAGAGGCTTACCATAACTTGGTGAGTATGCCCAACTCATTACAATCTTTTTACCTTTTAAGTTCCCTAAAGAACCAAATTGATTTTTAAGGTGAGCTAAGTCTGCCATCGATTGAGTTGGATGGTCGATATCACATTGTAAGTTAACAATTCCTGGACGAGCAGGAAGAACACCTTCTGCAAAACCTTCGTCTAGAGCTGCACCAACTTCGCGCATATATTTATTTCCTTCGCCTAGATACATATCATCGCGAATACCGACAAAATCAGTCATAAATGATATCATATTTGCAGTTTCACTAACTGTCTCACCATGAGCAATTTGTGATTTTGCCTCGTCTAAATCCTGAACAGCAAGGCCAAGCATATTACTGGCTGATGCATAAGAAAATCGTGTGCGAGTAGAATTATCTCTAAAATTTGAAATTGCTAATCCTGAATCAAATACTCGTGTAGAGATATTTTGATCACGCATTTGTTTAAATATTTCAGCTACTTCGATAATCGCTTTTAAATCTTGCTCGCTCTTCTCCCATGTCAATAGTAAGTCTTTTTTGTAAAGGTCTGACTTGATGTTATTTAATGCCTCAATTTTTTCGTTTGTCTTCATATATATTTCATTCTTTTATTACTGATACTGCATGGGGCAAAGAGCATGGTGCATGGGGCAGATTGCCCTCAATTTACTTTATGCTCTTTACCATATACATTTATTAATCACTAACTTCAATTTATTTCTTACTCTGCCATTTCGTAAGCGAATGCCGCATAAAATGCTGTTGCAGCAACAAGGTCACTTACAGGAACTTTTTCATTTGGAGCGTGTGCTAGCACTTCATTACCGGGACCGAATCCTATTGTGGGAATACCATATGTTCCACAAGTCATAACACCATTAGTTGAGAATGTCCATTTATCAACTTTATGATCTTTATCAAATGCCTTTTTAAATGCACTTACACCTTTTTGAACTATTTCGTGATTCTCTTCCATTTTCCATGTTGGATAGTACTTTTCCATACCATACTTTAATCCGGTATAAGCAGTCTCCATATAGTCAAGAACTTCAACTTTTGCGTTCATTCCCTCAACAACTTTCTCAATTTCAGCAACAGCAGATTCTTTTGTCTCTCCCCATGTCAAACGTCTGTCAAGGTGAATACGAGCGTAATCAGCAACTGCGCAAAGTGAAGGACTTCCTGAGATTATCTCAGAAATTGTAACGCTACCACGTCCTAAAAACTCATCATAAGTTAAGTTCTCGTTTAGTTCTTCGATTTTCAATGCTGCTCTTGATGCCATATAGATTGCATTTTTACCGCGCTCAGGAGCTGATCCGTGAGATGATACTCCATAGAAATGTACGTGCATTTCCATACGTCCTCTGTGACCACGGTAAATATTTAGGTTTGTTGGCTCAGTACTTACTACAAAGTCAGGTTTGATCTTTTCTTCCTCAACAATGTATTTCCAGCAAAGACCGTCGCAATCTTCTTCCATAACGGAACCTACAAAGTAGATAGTCATATCTTTATCGAAACCAAGTTCTTTAAGAATGCGTCCAGCTGTTACAAATGCTGCTGGTCCACCTTCCTGGTCAACTGTTCCACGACCATGAACAAAACCATCTTTAATTTCACCACCAAGTGGATCAAAATCCCAGTTTTCCATTTGACCAAGATCAACAGTATCCATATGACCGTCAAAAGCAATTACTTTTTTACCATTACCAATTCGTCCGATAACGTTTCCAAGCCCGTCAATTCTTACTTCATCAAATCCGGCTTCTTCCATTTGACGTTTAAGTTCGAGTTGTACGTCTTTTTCGCCTAAACTAAGTGATTTTATTTTAACAAGTTTTGATAGGTTTTCAGCTGTAAAGTCACTGTATCGATCAGAGAGTTCTCTGATTTTGAGAATAATGTCATTCATATATTATTGAATTTTAATTTAGAACCTGCGAAGATAAGGAAAATTTATCAATTTTATGATTAAAATCATGAAAGTATATATGTTAAGGGATTTATGGTAAAAATGGTCTGAAATTTACTGATAAAAACGTTTTTGGCACAATTTTCTATCAAAAATTTCGCCAAAAACAGATAGTATTTGTATTACAACCCCACATCCATTTTGTAAAATGGATGTGGGGTTACAAATATTTGACCCTAGGGTCATAAATGCGTGCTAAAAGCACAAAGACTTTACATTGCATCAAGTCAAACTAACTTCGACATTACTTTTAGTGTTAATTAAAATGTATCGCTTATTCAAAAGAAACTCCCATAATCATTGAACTCTCCTGCCCTGTTTCTGTTTTATTTAGGTAATACAAGACTTTAAATTATGAAACGATATACTCTGATAATAATAGCTGTGCTTTTTGTTTACATTTCAAAAGCGCAGATTTATAATGTTCCTGGTGATTTTGCGGATATCCAGACAGCTATAAATTCGGTAAATGATAACGATACTATAATTGTAGCTCAAGGAGAGTATCTGACAAATATTGTAATTGATAAACCACTGACACTTGCGTCTGATTTTATTCTTGACAATCTGGATTTTGCTGCTGTTAGTAATACAATTATTGATGGAAATGTAACTGGTACCACTATCACAATTGAAAATATATTTACTGATACAGTAAGAATTATCGGACTTACAATTACCGGAGGTAGTGGCACACTATCAGATCCGCAAGGTATAGAAATAGATGTAATGCATGGTGGAGGCTTATTTATAGATACTGTTAATGCTGTTAAAATTGAGCATTGCTTTGTTGAAGGCAATGAAATATTTACCGAACACAATAGTGCAGGTGGAATAATGTGCAACAACTGTTTTCTTAGCATTTACATGTCTGACATCTCGGATAATACAATTAAGGGAGGCAGTGCTTTTGGTGAAGGTGGTGGTTTATACCTATACGAGTCGGAAGCTGTTATTGATGCTTGTGAATTTGAAAATAATATCTCTGATGTTGCCTATGGCGAAGGTGGTGCAATCTATGCTAAAAACTCAGAGCTGGACATTAGAAATAGTACATTTAATTTAAACAAAAACATTAACGGAGGAGCTATCTACACAAAAAACACAGAAGTTGAAATATACAATAGCGAGTTTACCAACAATTACGCTACACAAGCCTCTGCAATTTATGTTTATAATGACACTGACTTACCAGTATCTTTTGATGAAATCACAGTATTTGGTAATTCATCACCAACAAACAATAATGTAGGTGCTTTTAGCTTGTTTAATACTATTGGCAGTATTACAAACTCTGATTTTGAGTACAATAGTTCAGGGCTTGGTGCCGGAGCAATAAGCATCTCAAATTCGGAAATATATATTGACAATTGTGTTGTATCCGGAAATATTTCAGAGTCGGGAATTGGAGGAGAAGCTGCAGGACTTAAAATTTATCAATCTGATGTAAATATTAGCAATTCTGAGATATCATATAACCATTGTCTTCCTGAAGAGCTTTATAACGAAGGAGGGGGAATATTTGCAAGTTATTCGAATCTAATATTGGACTCTGTTCTTATGGTGAACAACACATCAGGCAGAGGTGGTGCTATAAACTTGATGACATCAGATTTAATGATGACTAAGTGCGAACTTGTGAGTAATTCAGCAAATGAAGGTTCCGTTATTTATTCCTATGGCTCCGACATTGCGATTATTTCCTCAACAATTACACAAAACACAGCAGCAACTGGAGGTTTTCTACTTCAGCAAAGTAATTTTATTGCTTTAAACTCTATTTTATGGGACAATGCTACAAATGAAATAATTGCCCACGAAATGGGCGACCCAAGCAATATCCACATAGCTTATACAGACATTATGGGTGGCGAACCGGGAGTTATAACTAACTCAAATGCAAATCTAGACTATGCAGCAAACAATTTTAATACAGATCCATTGTTTGCTGATGCATTTTCCTGGGATTTTGATTTACAAGCCACCTCTCCTCTTGTTAACGCAGGAGTTGCCTATTATGAATACGATAGCGAAGTGATTATTGATTATGCTGATGTTGACTATTCCGGTTCTGCTCCTGATATTGGTGTGCACGAGACTGTTATTTTAGGGATTCCACAATTTATGGGAACAAGTGAACTTACAGTTTACCCAAACCCTGCAACAGATTTCATTTATATTGATTTCTCTGAACAAATAGAGAAAATCCAAATCTATAATATGAGTGGAAAATTACTTGAAGTATCAATTTATTATCTTAATAATAAAGTTGATGTAAGCACTTTGCCTCATGGAGCATATACAATTACAATTTACTCCAAAGATGGAGTTTTTAGTGGGGGATTTGTGAGAATGTAGGATTTCTTTTACGCCCGGATTATAAATCCGAGCGAACTAGGAAGGGCTAAAGATTTTCTTAATTAACTACAAATTTCATAGTCATATTTTAAAACGAATCATGCCTGCCCATATGGTTGATTATTAGAATGGTAGCCGATTGCGTGGCACTTTCCTGTCAAGTTATAAGAAAGTTGAAGCGGACTACAGCACTTGAATTTACAACTGTCTCAGCTATTATTTTATACATTTTTGTGCGTTTGTGTTTTCACTAAGTTAATGTTTTTAATCCTTCACGATATGATGAATATTTAGGTTTCCAACAAAGTTCTTTTTTTATGAATTCATTTGAAACCTTTGTGTTCATAGTCAATGTGTTGAATATATGCTTACCAATCACAATTCTCAGTATAGGTTTTGGAATATTTCTAATCTTTTTAGCTCCAAATAATCGAGCCAATTGTAACATGAAATCCTTTACTCTAACACTTTCATCATCACTTATGATAAATCTTTTTCCAATTGGTAATTTCTCAATTGCTAAGACAAAAGCGTCAGCACAGTCATCTACATGTATTCTCTGTAAGTAATTCTTCCCTCCTCCAAGTATTACAATTTTATTATTTTTTGCCATATTAATCATTTTATCAAACATTCCACCATTTCCATAAATTTGTGCAGGCAGCATTTCAATAAGAGGTATAGAATTTTTAGATTTAATGTTTGGAATTATTTCATCATAACACTTTCCAAGTGCAGCCATTCCTTTTCGTGCTACTTGCCAGCTTTCATCTGCAATTTCATCTCCTTTTGTTTCAAAGCTAGCTCCAGAGGTCAGTATCAGAGGACAAGATTGTCGTATAGCAAAATCAATAGTGTTTTGAAAATATTGCCTGGTAATTATCTCAAGCTCATTGAATTTTTTGGTAGAAATCCGACCTGGTTTAAAAGGTACCATTGCTGTATAAACCAATACATCAAATTTATCTGAAACATCAATTTTATCAAGCTCTAAAATGTCTCCCTTTAAAAACTTAACTTTCGATTTATCAAAAGGCATTTCATTATCAGGATTTCTTGTAATAATTGTTACCTCATGACTCCTTTCAATCAACTTTTTCACGATATATGAACCTAAAAAACCTGTTCCTCCTATATGTAATACTTTCATATTTATTTCAATTTAGTAGGATATTTTTTTGCTTGACGAACAAATTTGCGCTTGCCTTAGCGATGTTTTGGTGAAAATAAATGGAATTAATCTGAAATCCAAATGCATTATATTACTTGTTGTATCCAGGTTTTTAATTAACTATATCAATTTTTGTCTTATTATTGTCAGGGTCTAACCAAAAATATTCGTATTTAGCAAGCTCCGATTTTGACAATTCTTTGATTTGTATTTCAAATTTGTTTTTATAATCCTTATTCGCAGCCTGATATGCTTTTAACTCAATAATCTTTTGCGCAGTATCAACTGAATAATCTATCTTATAAATCAAAAGTGCAGAATTTTTGTTTGAATTATCTGTATTTACTACTATCATTTTGTCCGCAATTTGAACAGTAGGCTTTTTTGTCATCTCACTGTAAAAAACCCCCTTCTTCCCAATATAACATGACACAGTGATTAATAATATTAGTCCAATTTTAATTATGTTTTTCATTACTTCAATATTTTTTGTTATCAATTACCTATTTCTATATCATGGCAAATCAATATTAAAAATCAATACACCATTCGCTCCAATCTCAAAAGTCTGATTTAAAGATAATAAATCTACATCACAAGATACAGCAATTACTTGTTTTCCTTTAGAATCCAAGGTAAGTCCTGATAATCGCAAAGCATCATCAGGAATATTTATCTTTATAGTTTGTGCAGAGTCAGCAAAATTCAAAACAAATATTACTACCTTTTTCTCACTATATCTTAAAAATGAATAAATATATTGGCTGTTATAATTTTGGTTATCTTTATTTGCCCATTGTAAGTCGTAAAAAGCACCATTTTGTATTGTAGAGTTGTTTAAAACCAGGTTTAGAATCTCTGAGTAAGATTGACGTAACAGTTTTTGTTCTTCCGATAGCAAAGCACCATCAAATTCGCCATTATTCATCCATTTTTGGTGTTCTTTTACTCCCCAATAATCAAATATTGTTGTTCGGCCGTCTTTTCCGCTAAAACCTTCAGCATCGAGAGCATTCTCTCCTACTTCCTGAGCAAAATACTGCATGTAAGAGGATTTTTCCATGCAAGTAGAAACTACAAATGCAGGAATTGCTCTCCACGGATTTTTTGCAAAAAAATCAGATGCTATTCTTTGTTCATCGTGATTCTCAAGAAAGTAAAGCATGTGCTCTTTTATATCATCTACACTTTGCCAACATTCAGTGATATCATTTGCCCACTTATGTCCTTCAATTATTCCTCTCAATGTATCGTAAAGACCTACTTTATCGTAAAGCAAATCAAAACGACCTGTGTGTATGTAATTTCTGTATTGTTTTGGATCGTAAACCTCAGCAACAAACAATATGTCAGGATACTTTTCTTTTACTTTTGTAATTGCATAATTCCAAAACTCAACGGGGACCATTTCAGCCATATCGCAGCGAAAACCATCCACTCCAACTTCTGCCCAGAATAACAAGATATCTGTCATTTTATTCCATGTATCAGGTATTGGGTCGAAATGTTTTATCATACCATTTTGGTAATCAACACCATAGTTGAGTTTTACAGTTTCGTACCAATCGTGCTCTGATGGACAAGCCGAGAAACAATCGTTTCCGGTAACTTTAGCCGGGAATTCCTGATATGGATTCTGCTTATCTGCATTAGGTAGGTGCAATTCCTCGCCTGGCAGATAGTAAAAATTGTTTTGTGGCGAAAATGCGAGCTCAGGATTATCATTTTCACCTAAATCTAATACTCCTTGAGGTTTTGAATCCGACTTATAGACTCGTGAAACATGATTTGGGACAAAATCAATAATTGCCTTTAGCCCGGATTTATGTGTCCTTTGCAAAAGTTCTTTGAACTCTCCCATTCTATGACTTACATCTACAGCCAAATCGGGACAAACATCATAATAATCACGGATTGCATAAGGCGAACCTGCTTTACCTTTAACAAAATCGGGATGGTCAGCGTTTATTCCAAACTCCTCGTATGAAGTCAGAGATGCATGCTCGATAATACCTGTATACCAAATATGTGACATTCCCAATGATTTGATTTCTTGCAAAGCTTTTGTTGTAATATCATTGAACTTACCACAGCCATTTTCCTCAATGCTTCCATTGGGTTTGTTTGTACTGTTTTTATTGCCAAACAGGCGGGTAAATATTTGATATATGTGGATTTTCATGGGCATCTGGTTCTCGGTTTGCTGTTTTAGGTTCTTGGTTCTCTGTTTAATCAGTTGATCAGTTAATCGGTTTATATGAATAAAAAAAAGTAAAATGTGTTAGTTTTCATAGTTTTCAGCTATTTAGTTTAATATATAGAAAAACACCAATAAATGCCTCTAATTTTTACTCATAAAGTAATAAGTAGCAACACTTACATCTGTTTCTGGGTATCCTTTATCTGTAATAAGCATTTTAAATTCGCTATCGTGATATTCTATTGTAATTTTCTCTCCATAATGACTTAGTATATTTAGTTTTTTAGCAGTATTTGCATCTACTATCTCATCTTCTAAAAAATATACATATTTATATAAATTGCTTATTCTTTCAAGATAACTATCCGAGCAATACAAACAAGATTCAATAAGTTTTTCACCCTTGCAAACTAAACTTAAATTAAAATCATCGTCAATTATTATTTTCATGGTCTCTAATTCCTTGATTTCATCTTCAGTTAAGTCAAATGTTTTATCCTCATAACCGGCATCTGACAAGACATAACCTGTACCCTTCCATGCCCCTTCTTCAATTTTCAAGAAATCCATCATACTGGCACCAATATATCCATCAACAGACTCTAAAGAATATTCTCCAATAAGTGAAGTTAAGAAATCAATAACATCCTGATCGAGATCCAAAGTTGAGTCACCTATATTTTCAATTAAGGAGTCATTCTCCAAAACATCTTCTGAAATCACTATTGTATCTACAACCTCAACACTGTCTTTTTGTGCCGATTTTTTAATTGAGTTGTCTTCTGATGTTTTGTTTGTCTCATGATTGGAACAGGAAAGGTTAAATAGCATTATTCCAATAATTGCAAGCTGAATAAAAACACTTCTTTTCATTTGTTTTGAATGTTGATTATGATATCAAATATAAACAATTTAATTGATTTTGAATGTTAGGTACTTTTGATAGTGGAAAGTTCTGAGTTCACATTTGAGGGTAAATGTATTTATAGTTTTTTAATCAGACAGCACATTATTATAACTTACAAACCTTATCAGCAGCCAGTTTTCCTGTCAAAATTGACATTGGAACTCCTGCAGGGCTGTAAGTCCATTGCCCGGCTTTAAAGATATTGGGTATAGAAGAAACAACAGATTTTTGGGTATCTTGTATTTTATTTGGTACAGGTACAGACTCTTGAAAAGACCAGCCGACAATTGCTCCTTCGGAACTACCAACACGGTTATGAATACTCAAAGGTGTGAAACTAAAACTGTCCATCAGCTTTTCTTTAAGCATAGGATAAATTGAGTTTGTAATAACATTTACGATTCTAGCTTCTAATTCCTTACGGAACTCTTCGTACCAATTTTTCTCTTTTAGTTTCTGGAACAAATCATAATCTGTTAGAAAACTAATAATAATACCTGTTTTACCTTGTGGCACAAAGTCCGCGTTTTTAAGTCCGGGAATGGAGATTTCATAAGTATTTAGTTCTGTAAACTTATCTAGCCAATCGTACAGCTCTTTTTTACTTATGTTATCCCAATTTTGTATTAGTTGAGTCAAGTCTGAAGTATGCAGAGTCCCCAAGCCTTTACTGGATGGCGAATAAAAGAAATGACCACTAGTAATTTTCTCGAAGCTTTCGAGAGGTTCATCAACTTCTATAAATAAAGAATATACAGAATCTCCACCCCGTTTGCTAAGCATTTGGGTTTTCTCCGCATTAAATTTACTTTGAATATCAGCAGATAATCCTTTAATATCAGTGTTGCTATAGAAATATTTTAAGTCGGCTGCCCATATTAGATTATCGTAGTAGTAAATATTGTTTTGTTCATCTTTTACCCATTGCTCAGAAGCATTAACTTGAGTGATAATAGTTTCTGTTTTAACTTCTCCACCTAAATCAAGAACTTTTTCATAAACAGCATCAGCCAAAGATCCTACACCTTTCACAGGATATTGATAATCAAGATATAAAGAGAAATACGAAAGGGCAAAAAATGTTGGTGTTTGCCTAAAAAAGTGTTGAGAGATAATATCACGTAAAGATTGGTTTGATATTACCGTTTCGAGATAATCTTCCACAGGCATGTTAATCTTATTGATCTTACCGATTGTAAAAGCAAACTTTGGCAACCATGGCAAAAGCTCAGTAAAAATGAATTTAAAATCTTTCTTCAAGTACTTAAAAAAAGGATTTGCAACACCATAAAGCACATCCATATGTTTCATTATCTTTCGGATAATCTTAATGATCTCATCAATCTCATCTTCGCTTTCGGGATAGTGCTTTTTTAGAAGTGAACCATAATCATTGAGACTATTTTTATCTTTTATGTGAAGAACATCTTTCCCAATACCAACAGTAACAGGGCTTTTCTTAAACTCAAGTTCGATACCTAAGTCCTGAAGCATGGGAATAATAATTCCGGCATCTTCGAGTGCACGCACTCCGGCCTCAAACTGAAAGCCCTTATGCTTAAAAGAATTGACTAATCCGCCACATTCCTTATTTTTCTCAATCAGGAGCACTTGTTTATTGTCCCGGGCAACATAAGCAGCAGCTGTTAGGCCGGCAATACCGCCTCCAACAATAATAGTATTATAGTGATTCTTTTGCATTAAGTTATATCAGTTCAAGTTGCAAATTTCGATGCTTAAATCCCATAGTTTTTTTGCTTCTTCCACATCCCAAGCTGGAGGTGAAGGAATCTCTTCGGTTGTCAGGCTAAAGAATTTACTAGTGACGGTTTGAATTTCTTTTGAAACACCCATATAATAAAGAGAATCCGAAGCAATGTCGGTTGGCCTTAAGAATTTACCCAATATGTTCTTTTTATACCATTTATACAATCTCCAATTATCTTTACCGGTTTCAGATTCAACAGCTCCGGGATGCATTGAATTTATCGTCACGTTTGATCCAATAAATTTTTCTTTAAATATATGCATTGAAAGTAATTGAGCAAGCTTAGCAGAGCCATAAGCTTTTAATCCAGAATATCGTCTTTTTTTCCAGTGCAGATCATCTAATATTAAGCCCCATGGCACAAAACGATGTCCTTCGGAATTATTCATAATTATTCGTGCACTCTCCTGCCCTTTTAGTTTATTAATCAACTTGTAATTCATAATAAACGGTGCCATATACTGAACAACAAAAACCATATCAAAACCTTCGTCAGTAAGTTGTTGCTTCGATAGTGTTAATCCTGCATTATGAATTAAAACATCTATTGGTCTTTCTAGAGCAACAAGTTTATCAGCGACCTCATGGATTTCATTAAGCTTACTTAAATCAGCAATAAAATAATCGCATTTAATATTGTATTGAGATTCAATCTCTTCCTTTAGTTTTTTTGATTTTGCCTCGTTACGATTAATACACAGCAAATCTGCTCCCATTGAAGCATATTTCTTAGCAGTATATGTACCTATTCCTGATGTTGTACCTGTGATTACAACAAGTTTATTATCAAATCTATCATCACAAGTAAGCTGTTTTTTATTGCCATTTCTAATCATAGCAATAATTTGTGACACCTTATATTGCTTAAAATACTTCCAGAATTTCTTATTTTTTGCCATTGCGATATCCTAACCAAATTTACGATGCATAAACTTTATGTACATTTTATTGAATCGAGGGATGTTGTCAAAAATATCACACCATAAGTCATAATAATCTCTTTGATAAACTATTTTACCGGCATCATTCAGATATAGCCTACTTGCACCATAGATTATTGAGCTAGGACGTTTTTTATAACTAATGGTCATTTCCCATTCAACAAAAATTAATTTTCCTTCTTTAGTTGCATTCTTAATTTCCATCTTAAGCTCTTTTGAGCGTTTAGACAGTCGCTCAGTCATAGCTGTAAAATCCTCTTTTCCACTTAAAGTTTGAATTGAATCCCGAAATGTAATATCATCAGAATAATATGGCAAAATATGCGACCAATCAGGTTTTCCTTCAGTATTATACGTTTTTGACCAAAGCTCTTTTACTTTGTCAATATCTTCGATAATATATTTTTCTTGCTCTGTGTTTTTATCCTTATCCATTTTCTTAATTATTTACATAGTAAATTTCTACTGTGTAATAAATTCAGGCTCTTTTGGAAATATCTCATCCCTTATTTCCATTAGCTCCTCCAAAGTATCGATTTCATCATCGATAGGCACTAGAATGATAGGATTCATCCCTTTGGAAGGATGTTGAGTATTATTTGATTCTTGGTCCAATATTTTATGAGATGCTCCGACAACAAATTGCTCGGAATCGTCTTTTACATAGCCTGTAATCGTACCATCATTATTAAGTGTCATGTAGTTTGTGAATATTTCCCTTCTTGTTATATATATTTCTCCTTTAATGATTGTCCCAATATTTATTTTCACTGTCACTACGGGCTCACCGTCATTATCAGGATCGGTTATATTAGGATCGTTCCGATCTTGTGATAATGGTTTGGAAGGGTCGCCAGTAATACCTAATAAACTAGGTGTTGGAGGTCTATAAATATGCCATTTCCCATCTTGCTTACTTATCTCCACCATATGATTTCTTGGTTTAATTGCCTGTACAGCCTCATCGCTAAAATGCGATGTTATATTCTCTTGATTTATCTTATGAGAAGCCCTTACAAATCTATCGGATTGAATTAAATTACCGGCACTATCCAAATAAAAGTCAGTAAAACCATAAGATATTATAAAGGTAAGCATAGGTGTTTTTGTTGAAGAATCCTGATATGCTACAACATCATAATGAGCATAGTGTCCAACTATTTCCTGTTTTGCTAAATCTACATCAGTAATTAGGCTTTTCTCACTCTCGTAATCAGAAAAATCATATAATGGAGATTCGGGCCATAATAATGGTTTAGCACATCCATTAATTATTAAAACAATAACACTTAGAATAATTACTTTGATTATATTTTGCTTTTTCATCATATTCTTTCGAACTAAATCAAAACATATTAATAAATATATTTAGGATGACAAACAATAGTTGCATTATCTATGATTTCGAAAACAGTTTCTTCAAAATCGGGTGGTCCAAATTTGCCCTCAGCATCATTTGAAAATCCATACCCTTCTTTTGGTATTCCAAGTATATTAGTGTCAAGCTCTACATTATTGTTTTCGTCATGAAAATATTTAAAATAATACTTTCCAGGAGATAAATTATCAACAACAATTTTACATTGATTATCAATAATCTTCTGTGAATAATGTTTGAGTGATTTATCTTTTCCGTCTCTAAAGTCAAGGTATATAGTCCCTTTACTATTTTCAAGACTTTTAATTACAATTGTCAATGTAACTTGTGCATTTAAAACAAATAAAGTTAGATTTGAAATGATTATTAGAAGAATTAGTTTTTTCATAGTTTGTTTCTCTTTCGATTATATAAATATAACATAAATATGGATATTAAACAAAATTTCATAAGTTTTGTTCTTTTGAAATCTGCTAAAATCTTTGATATTATACTACAATTCTACTTGCTTAGGATAGCTTCGGAAAATTCAGGAAATACAAATAATACTTGTTAGTTTGGATTTAACCTTGTTATAATCGCCCTGTGGACTTCGGTTGAAAATAATGATGTAGGTAATCCTAAAAATATAAGTTCTATTTCTCACACACCCAAACTTTCCTCTCGAAATTCGATTTACCTCGTTTACCAACAATACAGAAATCTTTCACTTTAAGACCTGAGTTTTCTATTTGCTGTTTAATATCAGACACAGATACAATAATTATTCGATTGCTGAGTTTAGATGCTGAATCAATGATATTTTGGCTAATCGTATCATTTGAGGTAGTGTAAATATTATAAGGCAAATCTATAATAATCGCATCGTAGTTAATATCCAAATTTTTGATATCTGATTTAAATACATCTGCAGAATAATTAAAATGTTTCAGATTTTCTCGTGTATGCCTTCCGGCTTTCCAATTTATATCACAGCCATCTATTTTAAAACCTGAGAAACAAGCTTCCAACATAATGGTGCCTACTCCGCAACACGCATCCAAAAGAATGTTGCTTTTATCTCCCTTAGCAGCAATACTCGCCAAGGCTTTAGCAGTTACCATACCAATAGAATAACTAAACGAATGCGGTTTTTGCTTGTGTTTATGCCATCCTATATCGTGTTTTTTCATAATCCCGAAATACCAAACATCCTCATATATGCAAATGGAGTAAATTCTTGATGGACTTTTGTAATTAGGTATTCCTTCGATCCTGAAGCCAATATCACGGAGTTTGTTTAGTCTTTCTTTATATCCTGTATCATCGCCTTCCAGAATTAAATATTCTACTTTAAATCCTTCGAGTTTAATATTATTGTATTCAATTTGATGTAATAGTTGTGAATAATCAGGTGAAGATGATAAAATTTCAAATCGTTCTCTTATAAACGGACTTATTGTTGGGTCAAACTCTACATCTGTGAATAGAAGATTATTTTGCTCTTCTTTTCCAAATATTTGCCTTGTTTCCAGCTTGCATAAATCAGCGTAGTGATGGTTATATTTGAAAGTGTATATGAATTTTTGCTTAATCACGTTCTTATTGTTATTAAGAAGCAAAATTAGTTTTTTTTATTATCGATAAGCAGTTTTCAGTTTTCGGTTTTCGGTTGATCGGTTAATCAGTTAATCGGTTAATCAGTTAATCAGTTGATTAGTTAATAAGTTAATCAGTTGATTAGTTAATCAGTTAATCGGTTGTTGGTTGTTGGTTATTGGGGATTGTCAAATTATAAGAACAAATTTTGAGTTCTTTTATTATCTTTGCGCTATCAACCAAAAAGTCAGAAATATGAGAACTTATTCTAATTTAAAGTATGTATTCATCTCAGCAATATTGTTGACTGCTTTGTTAACAGGATGTAAAAACAGAATTATTCCATTAGATAAAGTAGAAACAAAGGACATGTACGGTGCGTGGAAATCTGAATACTCTTCTGAAGACACAAGGTATATGCTTTTTTATAAAAACAATAAAGTTTATCAAGATGCCGCTGAAGAAGATGTAATTGTAATTTTATCTGTAACACCAACAGATACACTAATTTTGTACTCAGGATCATTTGAAATCGTTGAAGGTTACTTACACACATTTAATTCTTATTCAAATTATGCAAATGAACTATTGGAATTTACTAAAGCAAAATTTACCCTATATTACGAAACTGCACCAAATTATATGAGAGTATATGAGAAAACAAAAACGGATTTATTAGATGAAGCTCCAAGCTCATACGAAGCGAAAGAAAACAATGAAGTTTAATCATGTAAATTAGGAAACTTAATTAGCATTTACCGAAAAAGATGACAATATGTGCGGACGATTTATACTTGTTCAGAAATTAGAAAAACTGGAATCCAGATATAATGCTACCGCTGTTGAAGGTATAGATTATAGTCCTTCATTTAATATTTCTCCTGGAAAATCAAGTTTAATAATTCCCGGTGATGCTCCTGAAAAAATAATGCCGGCAATTTTTGGCTTAACTCCATTTTGGGCAAAAAAATCTATGTATTTATTTAATGCACGTGCAGAAGGTGATAGAAATAAAGAAAACGACCCCAAATTCAAAGGTGCTAAAGATATTATAAATAAACCCGCATTTCGTAAGCCAATTCGCTCGCAAAGGTGTTTAGTTCCTGCAGATGCCTTTATCGAAGGTACAACAAAAAACGGTCTGTCTGAACAATATCTGGTTTTCCTTAAAAACAAACAAAGGCCTTTTTCTTTTGCAGGATTATATGATGATTGGATTAATCCACAAACAGGTGAGACATTGCGCAGTTTTTCAATTATTACTGCTACTGCAAATGAACTGATGCAAAAAATTCCTCATCATCGTTCACCGGTTATTCTTACTCCCTACCAAGAAAAGAAATGGTTGAGTTCACGAACAGCATTAACAGATATTACAGATATGCTTTATCCGTTTGATGCTAATTTAATGGATGCTTACCCAATTTCTGATAAGGTAAAATCTCCCCAGAATGATGAAGCAAGCTTAATTGAGGCAGTTGGTAGCAATCTTAACCCTGACAATGAGATTGATATAAAGGATAGTTTAAAAAAACAAGGTTTTGGCAGGAATAATAGGCATTTTTGATATAAATCCGCTTAATCTAGATAGTGTTAATCTGTTCTGATTCTTATATAATAATGCTATTACTTTCGTTTTTTATTATAAATTTGTGCGTGTAATATAGCTTGACTTATAAATTTACTATGAAATATTTATTAATATTATTTCTACCGATACTCCTTTTTAGCAATCAAATTCAAGAACAAGATACTTATCAATATGAAACGATTAAGCTACCTGATTCAACTGAAATTGTTTTTTATCATACTCATATTGTAAAAATCGATTATCATGATATAAAACAAAAAGAGTCTTTTGATTATCAAAAAACCAACAATTCGATTCTTCTAATAAAAGATTTACTCAAAAGCTATAACTATATATCAGAAACTAAACAAAACACAATTACCAATACTAATTACAGTGAATTTATTCCATTGCTTAATAAACTATCCGAAAACGAAGAACAGGCTAATCTCTTTTTATCAGAATTATCTACAAATTATAATGAAAGGTATGTCAGCTTCATTGCTTTGAGTGGTTACACATCCTCCGAATTACTATCAAAAGCAATACGTCAAGGAAATAACAAATCATATAATCATGCATATTATAACCCGGGATTGAATGCATTTGAGTTCTTTTACACAACTCATTTAAGCTGTAGTTTAATTATTTACGACAAAAAAGAAAACCGAATTGTGTATTTAGATACAATAAATAAATTTAATAAAGACGCATATGTGTTATTCTCGAATAATACCATAAGGAAGTATACTTTGAAACTCATAAAACATCTTCAAAAACAAGTGAAACACTCAAAAAGAAGATATATAAAGAGTAAACATATAGAAATGGATAAAGAGAAAATGGTAGGATTTATACTTAACTACTAAACCTCAAAACCCAATAAGATACTACTACAAAGTAGAACCATTCTAAAAAACTTGCATAAAACCCAATTTTTTCACATTTTTGCAGCCTTAATAATTAGAAATGAAAAGAATAATTGCCTTTTTAGCCCTCGCCCTTGCATTTTATAGTATTTCAGCACAAGAAGAAACAGATACAATTATCAAGAATGCTATGGACACTGTTCACAGTGGTAGATTTGATATAGTTTTATTTGATAACAACACTTGGGAATATGTAAATCATGATAGCGTAATGGCCTTGATTCATCTTGAGGATTCAATTAATGTGTATGCCTACATCTTAAGAGAAAAGTTGTATACCCCTGATAGCTTAACAGTATTCTCAGAGAAGTGGGATACGGTAAACATATTTGCTTATGGTTATATAAACTATGAAAGAGCTTTGGATACTTTTGCAATTCCTCTGCTGAGAGATACTGGAAAGTTTCACATTCCCGTTCCGGGATATAAGCAGTCTGGGTTTGGCTGGAGATGGGGTCAAATGCACAATGGTATAGACCTTGATCTAGCAACCGGAGACTCTGTTGTGTCTGCATTTGACGGAGTAGTTAGATTTGCCGGATGGAATAATGGCGGATATGGTAATTTAGTTATTGTCCGACACTTTAACGGACTTGAGACATATTACGCTCACTTAAATGCTTTAAATTGTAAAGATAATCAACGCGTAAGTGCTGGTGAGTGCATCGGATTCGGGGGGCGTACAGGTCGTGCCTATGGCCCTCATTTACATTTTGAAATAAGATTTAAGGATAATCCTTTTGATCCTGAATGGATAATAGATTTTGAAACTAAAGAGCTTAAAACAGACATCCTTTATCTAATGCCAGAAAAGTTTGGACATGTTAAAGAAGTTGTTGGTTCCGAATACCATGTTGTTTCAAGTGGAGATACACTTTGGGGAATTTCCAGACGTTATGGAGTTTCTATAAACTACATCTGCTCACTTAACGGAATTACAGAAAACACCACTTTGAATATTGGGCAGAGGTTAAGGGTTAGGTAATGGTTGATCGGTGACTTCGAGACGTCCTCCTATCGTCGAACTCCTCAGTCACCTTCTAAGTTGATCAGTTCTATGTTAATCTGTTGTACCGTTTATTTGTTAATTGTTTATCTGTTGATAAGATATCCAGCTGGTTGATTAGATTCTTCATATTGGTTAAAAAAAAGCCACCCCGAAGGGCAGCTTAGCTACTACGCAAATAAAAACATTATTCACTAACTTTTACGATAGTGAACTCTGTTCTACGATTTTCAGCATGTTGTTCTTCAGTACAACTAGCACAGTCTTTATGTATTGGTTTTGTTTCACAATAACCTTTACCGTATATCTGATTTGGATTATTGATTCCAGCTTTAATATAGTCAGCAGCAGATTTTGCTCTCTTATCTGATAATTGAAGATTACTATAATCGCTACCTCTACAGTCGGTATGATAACTTAATTCAATAGAGATATTTGGATTGTTGTTTAAGAACTCGATTACTTTATCCAGCTCAATCGCAGCATCATCACGTATATCCCATTTAGCAAAGTCGTAATAAATTGGTTCTAGGTCTATAATCTTAGATATTTCCAGTTTCTCCTCCGCTTTAACAAAAACTAGCTGTTCACGAGGAATAACGACATCTCCGCCATCTTCAATAACCATATTAAAAGTAACTTTTTTGTTCAGATATCCTTGCTTATTAAAGTCTATTAAAATAGTAATGCTATCTCCTCTCCTATATTTATAAGGGAATTCCCAAAAAATTCCTTCTTGAGTGGATAAACCGGTAAACATGTCCTCATCATCACAGTTTATCCTAACATTCATATCTACAATAGGAACACCTTGCTCGTCAACAGGACGAATTTTAAAGCTAGGAAAATCTTCAAGAACAACATCAAATACAAGAAATTCTGTCAGTAAATCTGCCTCAGCATCAAAGTCGAAGTAATCATTAAAGTAATCCTTATGATCTACATCTATATGATATTTTTCATTACGCTCTGCAGGTATTCTATATTGTCCCTCACCATTAGTAATAACAGATTGTTTAGTACCATCCGAGGCTGTAAAATCTAGAGTGCTATTAGGAACGACTTCACCTTTAGTATTTTATACTGTACCCTTAATTGCAAAAGGCTTAACCATGTATTCCCAAAAGTAAATATCATCAATGCCTTTACCATTTGGACGATTAGAGCTAAATAAACCTTTACCAACACCACTGTCTCGCTGTTTGATAAATGCAAAATCATCATACACTGTATTTATAGGATATGGCATTATTGAACTCTCGATAAAATCATTTCCTGATTTTACTGCCATGTATATATCCAGACCTCCTATTCCTGTAGAATCATTTGAAGAATAATACAAATTACCATCCTCTGCAATAAATGGTAATAGTTCATCATATTTTGTATTGATAACTGGTCCTAGATTTTCAGTTTGCCCCCATTCACCTTTATTATATTCAATTCGATAAATATCACTTCCACCAAATCCGTCTGGCATATTTGAAGCAAAGTAAAGATACCTTTCATCCTCACTTAGAGCTGGATGACCAACAGAATATTCAGTATTATTTACTGGAACTTCCATCTCATCAGTCCATACTCCATTTTCAAATTTTACATAAAATATCTGAAGGTTCATTTTATATTCATAAGACCAGCGTTTTTCTTTGTTTACATAGGCATTTCGTGTAAAGAACACCGTATTACCATCTTTTGTAGCGCAAATTTGTCCCTCATGATATTTCGTATTTATTTTTTCGATTAGACTGGTGACTTTATATATCTCAGAATTTGTATATAAATTACAGAAACTACGTCCAGTCTCAGAATATTTAGGACTTAGAGGAGGCCCTATTTTAGTATCTGAAACCCATACTATATCCGTATGAATATATGAAGCAGAAAAATCAGATGCTTCGGTATTAAAATCAGCAGGCTCAACAGAATATATACTTTTGTCTTCTTGTGCTTGTAGTAAAAAAGCAATCAATAAGAAAAACGACAATATTATTATTTTATTTGTTTTCATAATTACAGTTTTAAAGATTTACTAAAAATAACGAGGTGTAGCATATTTCTTAGGGAAGTTATTAAAATCATAACTTACCATAATCTCATGCGAACCTGATTGATGACCTCTTAAAACGTTTAGACTATAATCATATGAATAGCCTATTCTAACTTGTCGATTTACCTGTAAGCAAAATAATGCTCCGGCAGCGTCACCAACTCTATATAGCATCCCTACCCAAAGCAAATCTTTAAGAATCATACTTCCAGTAAACTCTACAGAGACAGGTGAATTTTTAGTATATCGTAATGTTGCAGTTGGTCGGAACTTAAAATCGTCGTTTATGTCCCATAAATATCCTGCTATTCCAAAAAAGTGTCGTTTATGTTCCCATTCAGCATTCTCGCCGATATATCTAGTTTCAACTAAATTTGGGATACTAAAACCCGCGTATGCTTTTGGATGTCTGTAATAAAGACCGAAACCAAACACCGGTTTAACAGCCTTAAAGTCCTGTTTAAATGAGATATCATCTGTATTAACGCCATCGACAGTTGATAAGTTTACGTTAAAACTATTAAGTCCTGCCATTAAACCAAAATACATCAGATTCTCCTCGTTAATTTTCAAATGATAAGACACATTCCCTTGAAATGAAAAGGTCTTCATTGGGCCCACCTGGTCCCTTATTACTGAAACTACAACACCAACTTGATGCTTCATAGGAGCATGAACTACAAAAGTTTGTGTTTGAGGTGCTCCATTTAAACCCAGCCATTGGTGTCTTGAAATAAGGCTAGTAGTAATGCAATTAGCACTCCCCGCATAAGCAGGATTTACACTCAAAGTGTTAAACATATATTGTGAAAACATTGGGTCTTGTTGCGAATACAAACTATTTGTTATCAAAAGACCACATAAAATTCCTATTGTTATAATTATTTGTTTCATGACGTTCAGATTTAATAGTTAATATAAACATACCCTGCATGAGACTCATCTCCATCTCTGTCAGGTTTAAAAATGTAATAATATGTACCTGCCGGCAACTTGCCTCCAGACATATTTTCTCCTCCCCAATCATTATTATAAGGAGCAGTCTCAAAGACTTTATTACCCCATCTATTAACTATCTGAACTTCACTATTACTTAATCTTTCAATACCCTGAATAACCCAGGTATCAGCATTGCCATCACCATTTGGAGAGAATCCTTCAGGAATCATCAACGGGATATCGCCAAGAACTGTTACTCTGACAGTATCAACAACTTCACAGCCATTAGATTCAGAGAACAAAATGAACTCAAAGACTTCATCCTCATCTTGTTCTGAAGGAGCTGTAAAAATTGCTAAGCTGCAATTATCACAAGGAAATAAATCTGAATGTATCCACGAATATGTGTCCGCACCGCTAACTTCAATTGTAGTTTCTTCTCCTGAATACAATACACTATCAGTTATAAAAATTGAAACCTCAGGATAATCATAAACTGTTATATCTGTAGAATATATCTCAAAGCAATCGACACCTTCTGCAGTAAATATATATGTTTGCATTCCTGAATTTTCTGTATCGATTACATTTGGTAACCATGTCCCATTCATACTATTCTCAGATACAGCAGGAAGTATATCTGCATTATCACCAACACAATATGGACCAAAATCACTAAAACTCGGTATAAGATTTGGGTTTACAGTAACATCGGTATTATAGTTATTTGCACAAACTCCAATAGCTTGTGTAAAAGTATAAGTCTCTGTGCCGTCATTCGTTGTTGATATTGATGCAGGAGACCATGTTCCATTAATAGTATTGTCGGAAACTGTAGGAAGTAGATCTGCCGTTTCACCAACACAATAAGGACCAAAATCACTGAAAACAGGATCAATTGTCGGATCAATTATAACATCAAAATCGAAAGTATTTGCACATTCTCCTAAATAAGGAGTAAAAACATAATTATATGTACCATCATTTGTTGTTGAAATACTTGCAGGACTCCATGTTCCACTAATAGAGTTATTAGATAAACCAGGAAGAACTACAGGTGTTTCTCCTTGGCAATATGGGCCATAAGCATCGAATATTGGGTCAACTGGATTATCTATTGTTATTATTAATGTCGTTGTATTTGCACACTCACCAGCATCTGGTGTAAAAGTATATTCAGTTGTTGCGGTGTTGTCAATCGCAGGAGACCATGATCCAACTACACCATTTGTAGAAGTTGTTGGTAAAGCAGGAATTGCATCTCCATTACAATATGGACCTACAGGATCAAATGCAGGATCAGTAGGCTGCGTAATATAAATTATTAAAGTTGTTGTATTTGCGCATTCTCCAGGATTAGGTGTAAAAGTATATTCAGTTGTTACTGTGTTATCAATTGCAGGAGACCATGTTCCTATAACACCATTTGTAGAGGTTGTAGGTAATGCAGGTATTACATCACCATTACAGTAAGGTCCAACAGCGACAAAAGTAGGGTCTGTTGGTTGAGTAATATCTATAGTAAGATTTGTGGTATTTGCGCACTCACCACCATCAGGTGTAAAAGTATATTCAGTTGTTACTGTGTTATCAATTGCAGGAGACCATGTTCCTACAACACCATTATTAGAGGTTGTAGGTAATGCAGGTATCACATCACCATTACAATATGGTCCAACAGCATCAAATGTTGGGTCAATAGGATCATTTATTGTAATTGTAAGAGTATTTGTTGTAGCACATTGACCAATGTCTGGTGTAAAAGTATATAATGTAGTAGCAGTATTATCAATTGCCGGTGACCAAGTTCCAGTAATACCATTTGTAGAAGTTGTTGGTAGTGCAGGAATAGCATCACCGTTACAATATGGCCCTACTGGATCAAAAGTAGGAACAACTCCCGGAGGATTTACAGTTATTGTTAAAGTGGTTGACGATGCACATAAGCCTGCATCAGGTGTAAATGTATATAATGTGGTAGCAGTATTATCTATTGCCGGTGACCAAGTACCAGTAACACCATTTGTTGAAGTTGTTGGTAATGCCGGAATAGCATCGCCTGTACAATAAATCCCAACCGGATCAAAGCTAGTAACTGTTGGTTGAGTAATATCAATTGTTAGTGTTTGATTTGTGGCGCACTCTCCCACATCAGGTGTGAAAGTATACAGAGTAGTAGCAGTGTTATCTACTGCCGGTGACCAAGTTCCTGAAATACCATTTGTTGAAGTTGTAGGTAAAGCAGGAATAGCATCGCCATTACAATATGGTCCAACAGCATCGAAAGTAGGTGTTACCTGCGGTGTAATGTCAATTGTCAATGTTGTAGTTGTAGCGCATTGCCCAGCATCAGGTGTAAAGGTATACAGAGTTGTAGCCGTATTATCTATTGCCGGTGACCAGGTTCCTGTAATAGCTTCGAGAGAACTTGTTGGCAAAGCAGGTATTGCATCGCCTTCGCAATAAGGACCAACCGCATTAAACGTTGGTGTTACCAATGGATTTACAATAATATCAATACTTTCTATATATTGTTGGGATAAATCATCTGTCACAGTAACAGTATAGGTTGTATTAATATTTGGATTCACATAAATTGTATCATTTTCAAATGAAGTCACATTAGTTGTCCCTTCACTCCATTCATATGTTATCGGAGTTGTTAATTCATTTGTTTCAACAACCAATTCAATTGTTTCGCCTTCACATATCTCAGTTTTATCGGCACTAAGCGCAATGTTAGGTTGCGGACTTTAAAATGAACCGGCTTCTATATAAACAATTGCATCGTATGCACCATCAGTAGCATCACATATAAGCAGTTTAATATGATATGTTTCGCCTGTAGTTAATCCACCTACTGAAGCATACAAAGGTATTGTATTTCCATTTAGTGCAGTACCAGGGATTGTGCCAAGAAATTCGGGACTAGGCGTTCCCTCTGACCAATCTGCATTAACACTTTCGCAATATGAAGCGCCATTTGGTGTCCCACTACTACCAACAACACCATCATTAACAGAATTTATACCTACTTCGGAACCATTATTTAGTCTTGCCATGTTGTAAGCATCATTTTCGTATCCAACTCCGCCAGAAATCCCTGTACCACTAATAAGAAAACCAAATTTATCGTTAAACTGAGAACATTGATAATTAGTAAAATTGGTATTGTCAGAGTATTCTTCGCCTCCAAATACGTACCTAAAAACAACAGAATCTCCAGTAGGAATAAAATCAAATTCAAGAACAGCGCCATTATACCAATTAACACCATTTGCCAATAAATCCATATCGGGCAAACCAGCTGTTGATTTCCTCAATTCACCCGGGGCAGACGAGATATATCCTTTTGAAAATTAATTAGTTGCCCCTGGGTCAGTAGCCAAAGGGATAGAAATCAGATTAGTATTACCACTTGTTAAAGCAATTCCTCTGGATATTTGCATTGTGGTTTCAGTTGTGCCTGTCGTTGTAAAATAGGTAATTTGATATCCATAAGAACCGGATGAATTTCGTACACCGTAAAATTCGGCATTTGAAAAGCTGATACCACTACCCATAAGTGTATCGACTAAAGCATTTGCAATTTCTTAATTAGACATGGCAGTATAATTATCTATGCTAATTTGAGCAGTCGAATAATTATATCCAATCAACAGAAATGCAAAATAAATTAAAATTGATTTTTTCATAATTAAATATATTTATTTGCGTAGTAAAATTTAATTTATCTAGTAAACAACAGTTACAACAACATTGTAAGTTTTTTAGCTGGTATATAGGTTTACTGTATATACATAAGAACCAGCAGGAACGAATTTCCCATTATACTGTCCATCCCATGGGTCCGAATTTCCACGACCACTGTACATCATTTGTCCCCATCTATTGAAGATGTTTATTTGAGCATCAGGGAATAAGTCTATATTTTGAATTAACCATTCATCATTGATTCCATCGGAATTTGGAGTAAAAGCATTTGGAATTTTTATACAGTCAACTTCGGTATCATTTAAACTAATTAAATTCAGTTTTTTAGAACAGTTATTAGCGTCAATTACTTCAAAATTATATAAGCCTTCTTCAAGTCCCGTAATCATTCCTGTATCCAGAACATATGTATCCCACATATAGAGATATGGCTCTGTTCCACCAATAGCTTGAATTTGTACATATCCATCATCATTTCCTCTACAGGAAGGATTATAAACTTCGTATGATAAGTACAATTCAGAAGGTTCAAGAATTATAGCATCTATCGATGTAATACAGTTATTATTATCAGTTACCATTGCTGTATAATTCCCAGCTCTTAATCCTGTTTGCTGAGAACCAAGAGTATTATTATAACCATCAGTTAAAGTAAAAGTATATGGTTCAGTACCCCCATCAGCTGACATTTCAATACTTCCATTTGATAAACCAAAGCATTCGATATCAGTAACTATCAAATTCAAGTTAATTTTCTCAGGATTAATAATTGTATAATTATCGGAAATTGTACAGCCTTCATCATCAGTTACAGTAACAAGATAGTCCCCTGGACTTAAGTCTGTAATTGTTGATGAAGTTTCTGAATTACTCCAAGAGTAATCGTAAGGGAAGTTTCCACCGCTAACAACTAAAGAGATGCTACCATCAATATCTCCGTAACAGCTTACAGAATTCACATCAGCATTGATGCTCATATTATTTGGATTAACTAAACTTGTTTGGTCCGTACCAACACAGCCCCAATCGTCTGTTATTGTAACGGAATAATCTCCTGCACCGAGATTTGATATTGTTTGATATGTTTGACCTGTATTCCAAACGAATGTCAAAGGATTTTGACCATTATTTGAGTTTGCTTCTAAAATTCCGGTTTCATCCCCATTACAACCTAATGTTTGAATCTGATCAACAGTAGCATTTATTGATCCACTTGCTGTAATACTTACCTGATCACTAATGGTGCAAGCTTCTGAATCAGTTACACTTAAAGTATAAGTTCCCGGAGAAAGATTTGAAATATCCTGACTTTAATCTCCATTTGACCAAATAAAAGTATATGTTCCAACACCGCCTGAGAGACTAGATGTAACTTGGCCTCCACTACCACCGCAGTTTGCAGATACAGGATTTAAGCTTAAGCTCAATGGTTGTGACTCTGCTATTGTAATAGATTCAGTATCTGTACAGCCATTGTTACTTTCAACAGTAACTATATAAGTTCCACCTGAAGTAATAGTATTATTTGCTGTATTTGGAGAATTTCCTCCACTCCATTGGTAAGATGTACCACCTGAAGCTTGAAGTTGTATCTGAGAATTATGGCAATTTATACTTGTACTGCCAGTTAAATTTGTAATTATTGCTGTTTGTGATGTAATATCTTCGGAGATATTTATTTGATTAGTCGCTGTACAGCCATTGTTACCAGTAACTGTAACAACATAATTTCCAGGAGAAGTAAAACTATTCGAAGAACTAGAAGTTGAAGTACCACCACTCCATAGATATGAGATTCCACCAGAAGCTGTAACATTAATAATATTAACAGTACATGTAAGCACATCTGTTCCTGTAAGATTATTTATACTGGCAGTTGGTGGATTTGTATCTGATGTGATATTTATTTGCTCAGTATCTGTACATCCATTAGCTGCTGTTACTGTTACCGTATAAGTTCCGGCTGAAATTAGTATATTGTTTGATGCAGAAGGTGTTGCCCCTCCACTCCATGAATATGTTCCGCCACCGCTTGCTGTAACATTTATTGATGCTGTGTTACAATCAAGTATTGATGTTCCTGTATTGTTTGATATGCCAGCAGTTGGTGGTGTTATATTTTGAGTGATATTTATAGCTTCTGTATCTGTGCAGCCATTAGGTGCTGTTACTGTTACTATATAAGTTCCAGCTGACGAAAGTGTATTGTTTGATGTAGATGGTGTTGAGCCTCCACTCCATGAATATGTTCCGCCACCGCTTACTGTAACACTAATTGAAGTTGTATTACAATCTAATACTGTTGTCCCAGTATTATTTGTTATTCCAGCTGTTGGATAAACAGCATTTTCAGTAATTGATATTCCTTCAGTATCGGTACAACCATTACTTCATGTAACAGTTACCGTATAATTTCCAGGAGAGTTTATAGTATTTGTTGATAATGAAGGACTTGTACCACCTGACCACAAATAAGTTCCACCACCTGTTGCCATCAAGTCTATTGAATTATCTAGACATGTAAGGATTGTTGTCCCGCTTAAATTTGTAATCCCTGCTGTAGGTACTATAATATTCTGAGATATATTAACACTTTCTGTATCTGTACATCCATTTGAACCTGTTACTGTTACTGTGTAATTCCCAGGAGTATTAAATGTATTATTAGCAGAGTTTAATGATGAGCCTCCACTCCAAACATATGTACCCCCACCTGTTGCAAGCACATCAATTGAAGTCAAGTTACAAGTTAAAATATCTGATCCGGTAGTATTAATTATTCCAGCAGTTGGTGCATTTATATTTTGAGAAATATTTATTACTTCAGAGTCTGTACATCCATTAACCAAACTCACTGTAACAGTGTATAATCCAGGACTAGTAATTACGTTGTTTGCCATTGTAGTCGAAGAACCACCACTCCATGAATATGTTCCTCCACCTCCGGCTGTTAAACTAATAAATGTATTATTACAATCTAGTTCTGAATTACCGGTATTATTAGTAATACTCGCTACAGGTGGAGTTACACTTTGGGTAATATTAATTACTTCTGTATCTGTACAACCGTTAGATCCTGTTACGCTTACTGTATATGCACCTGGACTTGTTAGGGTATTATTAGCAGATGTTGTATTACTTCCGCCACTCCATAAATATGAAACTCCTCCGATTGCTGTTACACTAATTGATGTAATAATACATGTTAAGTCTGTTGTACCTGTATTATTTGTTATTCCAGCACTTGGAGCACTAATATTCTGAGTTATATTTATCGATGAAGTATTTGTACAACCATTTGTTCCCGTAACTGTCACTAAATAATTTGAAGGACTTGTAAATGTATTTGTAGACATGCCAGGTGTTGAACCTCCACTCCAAGAATAAGAGACTCCTCCACTTGCTGTTACATTAATGGCTGTTGTTGAACAATCTAATACTGTTGTTCCTGTGTTGTTTGTAATATTGACTGTTGGAGAACTAATATCCTGTGTAATATTAATAGATTCACTATCTGTACAGCCATTTGCTCCTGTAACTGATACAGTATAGTTTCCTGCTGTATTAAATGTGTTAGAAGCAGAAACAGGGCTCGCTCCTCCACTCCAAGAATACGTCCCTCCACCTGTTGCTGTTACACTAATTGATGTGTTATTACAGTCTAATACTGTTGTTCCTGTATTGTTAGTAATTCCTGCACTAGGTGGTGTAATATTCTGAGTAATATTTATCGATTCAGTATAGGTACAACCATTTACAGCTGTTACTGTAACAGTGTAATTTCCAGCAGAATTTAGTGTATTTCCGGATGTCCCGGGTGTTGCCCCTCCGCTCCATGAATATGTTCCTCCACCTGCTGCTGTTACACTAATAGAAGTTGTGTTACAATCTAATATTGTTGTCCCAGTATTATTTGTTATTCCAGCTGTTGGTGGAGTAGCATTTTGAGTAATATTAATAGATTCGGTATCTGTACAGCCGTTTGTTCCTGTAACAGTTACTGTATAGTTTCCTGCTGATGTTAAAGTATTATTTGCAGTTCCTGGTGTTGATCCACCACTCCATGAATATGTACCACCACCTGTTGCCGTAACACTAATTGATGTGTTTGTGCAATCCAATACTGTTGTCCCTGTGTTATTTGTAATTCCAGCAGTTGGGGTAGCGAAATCTCCTGTTACAACAACATTATCTGTTGCGATACAGCCTCCATTATTATTAGTTACAGTTAGCGTATATGTTCCTCCTAGGTCAATTACTGGAGTTTGAGTATCTGCGCCTGATACAATATTTCCATCTGCCGTAGACCACAAATAGGTAAAATCAACTCCTGTAGAGGAAGCACTACCATCAAGATTTATACTTGGAGTATTACAATCTATAGTAATATGTGAACCAGCATCAGCTACAGGGGAAACACAACCTGTTGTTGTACATATAATTGTTTGAGGATCTGTACAAATTGAACTAACAGGAGTTACTGTTAATTCAACATTGCTACCACTGGTAACTGGTCCTACAGATAAAGTATTTGCACTTGTATTTCCGGAGACTGCAGGTGCTCCATCAACTGAGTATGAGTAATCGTAAGATGTTGCTCCATTGGCAACTGTCCAAACAAAACCGACACTCGTAGCTGTTGATGTTCCACATGATAAAACAAATGGGTCGGCAACATAGACAGTAATATCCTCAAAACATGATGAAGAACCATCATCAACTGTAGCTCTGTATGTAGTTGTAGATGAAGGATTGACAACACAAGTTGCTTCTCCATCTACTTGGGATGCTAATATTGTAGAAGTTGACAAGTCTTCAATTGACACGGTGTATGATCCTGTAGGAATGGCAATAACAACATTATCTAATCCCCAGTTATCAGTGCTAGAGCTCGTAACTTTAGCTTGTACCCATCTGAACTGGGTAGTTGTACTTTGAGCAGCAACAGGTATCGGATAAGTCATTTTTGTCCATCTCTTAACATAGTTTCCGCAACCTGTTAAGCCCATCTCTGCTCCAAAGCTACCTTCTGTACCATTTGGATAAATATATTTAAAGGTTGTCCAATTTGTTCCATCAGTTGAATACTGTAAATAAATTCCTTCAAATGTTCCACTACCTTGATCGGGACTCTCACATGGAGAAGCATTACCATTATTTATTGCCTGTCTGTATTCAAAGCTAATTGAACCACCCATTGAAGCATCCATAACATTTGTTACTAAACCTCTGGGGCCTGCGGCATTTTGCATCCATAAGTACAAGCTACCATCTAAGCTTGGATATCCACAAGCATTATTAACAAATGATGCAGACGATGTTGCTGACCAGCCAGTACCAATAGAACCTGAATTGAAATCATTATTTATTGGTGAATTTGAGACAGTTCCGTTAGCTGTTAATGTAACAGGATCTCCAATACAAATTGAATCATCTGATGCTGTTATTCCAATGTTACATCCAGGCTCATCAATTGAAGTATAAGTAAGAATCTCTGCTTCCCAGCCTGCATTCTGCTCTGAATAACCATTTATAAATTCAAATGTTAAACAACCTGTTGAGTTTGTTGCACTAAAAATTGTTGGTGTTCCAATTAATGGGAAACTATTGAATGCCTCCACACCCATTCCATGTGGCGTAACACCTGTATTGTACTTAATTGTATAATCTCCTTTTAAATCTCCAATATCTTGTCCAGTGGCAGTCGGACCGTCATAAATAACTAAACGATCCTCATCATCCCACATTGAATCCCATGTTGAAACAAAATAATTAAAGTCAACAGCTACCTTTTCTCCCGGAGTTGAAGGACACATTGTCATAGTATAGGATGTATTCCCATCATCACCACTAGGTCCACCGGCATCATAAAACTTGTCACCACTATCAACATATACAGTTACACCTGTACTTATAAGATGATTTGTCTGAGAAAACAATGAAAATGAGAATTGGCTAACAATAAGAAAAAGTAAAATTCTTACTGAAAATGTTTGATAAATGTTGTAGAAAAATTTGCGCATAGTAGAAATATTTAATCAAAACATATCATTTTTGTTATTAAAATATACGGTCGAATTGTAGCCATGTTAAATTGAATGTGCTGAAGTGCTGCTATATATTCTATAATGCGAATTTTGGGGCGTATTGCAAGTTTTCAGGGGCTAATGGTAAGCTCTTAGAATAAATATTTAATAATATGTAAATAAGCTTTGAATAAATAAAATTTGTAGCTTTCATATAAAGTGTCAAAGCCTTTATACAACTGTAATAAGAGCAAAACTGAAGAGTTTTAAATATATAAGATTGAAAAAAAGTGTATATTTGCATACTATACGATGAAGAGATGAAATTTATTTCAAATAAATATTTCAAATGGCTCGGACACATTCTAATCTTGCTATTAGTAAGCAATATTGCTATTTGTCAAAATGAAATCATTGATAGTCTGGAAATCAAATTAAGCAAAACAAGTTCTAAAAACGAAATTGTTGACATTAAAAATGAGCTTGGTTTCTTGTACAGACAATCAAACATCTCAAAATCATTTGACTATGCTCAATCAGCCCTAGAAACAAGCAAAAAAATCAATTATAGATCTGGTGAAATACAATCGTATATTGTACTTGGAATTATTTATAAAAATACAGGAGAATACGAAAAGGCAACTGATTTCTTCATGCAAGGTTTAAAAATAGCTGAGGAAATAAACGATCAAGCTAAGATTTCATCATGCTTAAGTAATCTTGGTGGCATATATCAATCTCAGAAGAATTACACAAAAGCTTTAGAGTATTATAAACAGTCTTTAAATATAGAAGAAAACTTAGGTAATAAAGAACAGAAATCTATAAGATTATTTAATATTGGGACTATTTATGAAATTACAGACAGCCTTGATAAAGCTTATACTTACTACTATAATTCTCTTTTAATAGAAGAAGAATTAAACAATAATGAAGGTATTTACTTTGCGCTTTATGGGATTTCAGGTGTTGATATTAAAAGAGGTAATTTAGAATCTGCTTTTAGAGATATAAATAGAGCTATTGATTTATGCTATAGCATGAATGATTTAGCAGGGATTTCAAGATGTAATATCGAACTAGGTAAGCTATATAAAAAACAACAAAAATACAAAAAAGCTATTGATGCATTTAATTTGAGTATTCAGTACGCTGATTCCATTAATTATCTATCTGAAATTACTGAAGCATATTTTGAACTATCTTCAACGTATAAATTGATGAATGATTATGGGCGAGCCTATGAGTATTTAAACTTACATATGGCAATAAATGACTCAATTAATAATCTTGAAATTAGTAATAAGATTCTTGAATTGTCAACTAAATATGAGATAGAGAAAAAGGAACAAAAAATTGTTTTTCTTAACGAACAGCAAAAACTACAAATTCAAAAAAATAAAACTGAAAAAAGAAACAGGCTCTATCTAATAATAAGTTTTATTCTCGCTATTGCTCTCACCTTAAGCAATATGAGTAAAATACTTCAAAGAGCTAAACGAATAATTGTATATAGCATAGTCTTTATCTTTACTGTATTTGCTGTGAGTGTTATCATTTATTATTTGAATAAGAGTGATGCGAGTTTTTGGTTAAGTATTGGTGATATAATTTTAGATGTTTTAACCTATATAAGTCTCCCTGTTTTCGCTACAGTAATAATTTTTGAAAGAGCATTATTAAATAAGCATCTAAAAACAGCTCAAAATCTTTCAGAGCAAATAAAGGAACTTGATAAACCTGATACTGGTGCACAAATAGACTTATTTGCTGAAAATGAAAAAGACTACTTTGAAATTAAATTAAACGAGCTATTATTTATTGAAGCAAACGACAATTATTCAGGCATATACATAGCGCATGATAATCAAATAAAGAAACTTCTTCTTCGCAGTTCTTTAAAACGTATGGAGGATCAACTCAAAGACTTTGATTTTATTACCAGATGTCATAAATCTTATATAGTAAATATTCATAATATCAAAAAAATATCGGGTAATGCTCAGGGTTATAAATTACATTTTGAAGATACAGATATTGAAATACCTGTTTCAAGAAGTTTCCCTAAGTCAATCATTCAAAAGATTAAAGCGAAAATATAATACTTATTCTACTATTTTTTTAGAAGCGCTAAAGTGAATCTAAAGAATATATAATCTGTCCAACCCAAAAATCATCAATTCGTCACAAAAATTATTTAAGACAATCTATTATTACTAATTTTAAAATATAAAAGAAACCTCTCTATTTCTTTTGTAATATTACTATTTCCAAATTAAGTGTTACCAGGGAAATAATTCCTTAAACCTCGTTTATCTCTCCCTCCTCATTCAAATGATAGAACCCTGGTAACATTTTAATATTTACTAGTCCCATTACTCTTTGGAGCAACCGGAATCCTATAAGTTAACATCAACTCATACGAGCCACTTTCATATCCTGCAATATCTGATGTTGCAAAATCTGCTGCTATGCCAAAATCAAACTCATTAAATCTTAGTCCAAGGAAAGTGACAATGTCACCAGCAGTTCTGTATGACAATCCCAACCAATAGTTTTTCTGATAAATTCCTCTCAAATTTACATCAAGCTGCGATGGTGCTTTAAAAGAAGTTTTTGCTAAAATTGAGGGTTCAAGCTCAAACTCAGGACTCAATGTAAACTTATAACCTCCCATTAAATTATAATGACGTACTAATCTTGACATCTGCATTTCCTCTCCTCCTATCTTTATTGGCATCCCTATCATTTGATTTGCAGAAATCCCGGCAAAATAAGTATCATTATATAAGAATGCTCCAAAATCAGACTCAGGAACAATCTTAGATTGAACATTTGCAATGATATTAGGATCTGCATCATCCAAGGCAATTAACTGGTCATAGTTTAATTGATATTGAAAAACCTGTAAGCCTAGTCCAAGACCTAATTTTGTTCCTTCATAAACTTCCAGGATATATGAATAATTTGCCTGAAATCCTATACGACGTTCATGTCCAAATCTATCAACAAATAGAACTGCTCCAACACCCATATTATAGTTTTCGAAACAATAATGTCCGCTAAGAATTTGGGTTGATGGAGCATCTTCAAAACCTACCCATTGCTGTCTAACTGCCAATTGGACGGGAATATCTGCTTCACTTCCTGTATATCCAGGATTTATCAGCATTTTATTAAACATATACTGACTGTATAAAGGGATTTGCTGTGCACTGATAGTTCCTGTAATTACTATTGCTGCTATTACTATTATTAACTTTCTCATAATTTTCATTTTAACGTTTTACAATTTATAATTACACAAATCTATCGTATCAAGCTTATTGTTCCTTTATAAGTATCTTGATTCTCCAGTATTAAAATATAGACATATGAACCGGTAGGCAAGTCTTTACTTTTTCGTTTACCATCCCATTGATTAATTGGCATAGTGTAATTCAATCCACTTCCTTCATAAACAAAAACTTCATCTCCCCAACGAGTAAATATTTTAATACTTATTTGATTGTAAGCTTCTATACCCTGAATCCGCCATCTATCATTATAACCATCATTATCTGGTGTAATAACAGTAGGGATTAATAGATCATCTATTGGAGCATCAATTACAATAATATTTACTGTATCTGCATCTCCACAAGGACCTTCTATCGTATAAATCACCTGATGAGAGGCTATCCCTGCTTCAACCGGGTCAAATACTCCAAGTTCATCAACAAATATACCTCCCCAGATGCCTCCACCTTGTGCTGCAACTAACTGAACAGGATCATCTTCGTCGGTTAAGGTATCAACTGCTGTTATTGTTGGGTCAACATCAGGATAAACAGTGACTGTAACAGTATCAGCATCACCACAAAGTCCATCATAATGATAGATTATTTCGTATGTTCCAGCACCAATATCTGTCAAATACAAATAGGTTTCATCTTCAATAGAGACAATATCAGCACCTTCCCATGTTCCACCATCTGAAACAGCTGTTAATAATGCTAAACTATCACGATAACACAAATAAATAACAGATGTTATAGTTGCATCAAAGTACTCAAGGACACTGATGGTTATTTGATCTGTATCACCACAATCACCATCAATAGTATAAGTTATAACATGATCTCCTATTCCAGCAACTTCCGGATCGAAGAAACCAGTTGTTGGATCAATAGCTGTACCATTCCATGTTCCACCGCTTTCTGCTGCAGTAACTACAACTGGATCGGCATCCTCACAGAATGGTCCAACTGGTGAAATAGTTGCATCAGCAGCAGCATTTACTATAATCACTACATCATCGAATCCACCACAAGTTCCGGTATATTCATAAGTTATCGTGTGACTTCCGGCACCTGCAACTGATGGATCAAATATTCCATTGTCTGTATCAATTATGCCATCTCCACTCCATACTCCACCTTCAGTTGCAGCAGTTAAAGTTATTGGCGAAGCATTTTCACAAATATCATCAACATCGTCAATGGTTGCATCGAATATATCCAATACAGTAATTGTTATCTCATCAGTATCACCACAAGTTCCTGTTATAGTGTATGTAATGATATGATCTCCAACTCCAGCTACTGATGGTTCAAAAAGACCTGTAGTTTCATTTATACCATCACCACTCCATGTTCCTCCGGTCTCTGCAGCTGTAACGACTGTTGGAGAAGAAGTTATACAGAATGGTCCTGTTGGATTAATAGTTGCATCAGCTCCCTGTATAATATTTACAGTAACATTCTGACATACTGATGCTCCACAAGCATTCTCCCATCTGCCATAATATGTTGTTGTTTCATCAGGAGAATCTATTACAAGAGGGTTACCATTACCAACAAGAGTAGTTCCACAAGATTCTGTGTACCAATATACATCCTGTCCATCACCACCAGTTACAGATAAACTTATCTGACCGTCATCATTTGAACATAAATCGTTAACATCAACCTCTGCAGAAACAGGTGGTTCCGGAATTTTATTAACTTTCACCTCAACAGAAACACAAGCTGAATTACCACAAGAACTCTCGTAGCGTCCATAGTACATTGTTGTAACAGTTGGAGACTCTATTGTTAATGGGTTGCCTGTTCCTACAGGTGTGCCACCACATGAGCCTGAGTACCATTCTACTGTTGGACCTTCTCCTCCAATTAGAGTTAAGGTAATATCTCCGTCGTCATCGAAACACACTTCAGTAACATTTGATTGAGCCCCTGTTGGATCTGTTGGTTCATCAATAACATTTATAAGAACTGATGTACATGATGAAATACCACATGAATTTTCCCATGCAACAAAATACTCTGTATCTTCTGTTGGAGAATCTATTACTAAAGGATTATCTGATCCAATATCTGTACCTCCACACGATTCGGTGTACCAATGTAATGTTGTTCCTGTTCCTCCAACAGCTGCCAAATCAATTGTTCCCGGATCATCAACACATACATTATTTGAGGAAGGTGTAATAGAACTTGGTGCTGTCGGTGCTTCAATTACACTAACAACAATAGATGCACATGTACTTACGCCACATCCGTTTGACCATGATGCATAATAAGTAGTTGTCTCTGTAGGAGAATCAATTACTAATGGATTACCAATACCTATCTGTGTTCCTCCACATGATTCGGTGTACCAAATTAACTCATCGCCACTACCTCCGGTGACAGACAATTCAATATCTCCTGCATCGTCAGCACAGAAATCTGTTCTATCAACAAACGCTTCTGTTGGCGCAACAGGTATTGGATTTACAGTTACTTCAACAGATGCACATGCAGAATTACCGCATGAACTTTCATATCTTCCGTAATAAGTTGTAGTAACTGTAGGTGATTCAATTGTTAATGGACTTCCTGTTCCTACTTGTGTACCACCACAAGAACCTGAATACCATTCAACTGTAGGTCCGGCACCACCGACAAGTGTTAGTTCAATATTTCCGGCATCATCAACACAAACCTCGTTAATGTCAACCTGAGCTTCGGTTGGATCTGTTGGTGCATCAATTACATTTATAGTTACCGATGAACATGTTGATATACCACATGAATTTTCCCAAGCAGCAAAATATTCTGTTGTTACTGTAGGTGAATCAATTGTTAATGGATTTCCTGTTCCTATTTCAGTACCTCCACATGAACCGGTATACCAATGTAATGTTGTTCCTGTTCCTCCAACTGCTCCTAAATCAATTGTCCCAGGATCATCAACACAAACATTATTATCTGATGGTATTATTGAAGTTGGAGCTGTAGCTTCATCAATTACTGTTACAGTTATATTTTGACATGTACTTACTCCACAATCATTTGACCAAAGTGCATAGTAAGTTGTAGTTGATGTTGGTGATTCTATTATTAATGGATTACCAATACCTACCTGTGTTCCTCCACATGATTCGGTGTACCAAATTAACTCATCACCACTACCTCCGGTGACAGACAATTCAATATCTCCTGCATCGTCAGCACAGAAATCTGTTCTATCAACAATCGCTTCTGTTGGCGCAACAGGTATTGGATTTACAGTTACTTCAACTGATGCACAAGCTGAGTTACCACATGAACTTTCGTATCTACCGTAATAAGTAGTAGTTACTGTTGGTGATTCTATAATTAATGGATTACCAGTTCCTACCGGTGTTCCTCCGCATGAACCTGAATACCATTCTACAGTTGGTCCTGCACCACCAATAAGTGTTAATTCTATATTTCCTGCGTCATCAAAACAAACTTCACTGATATCTACTTGTGCTTCTGTTGGATCTGTTGGTGCATCAATAACATTTATTAAAACTGAGGCACATGTTGATGTTCCACACGAATTTTCCCATGCAGCAAAATATTCTGTTGTTGACTCGGGTGAATCTATTGTTAAAGGATTACCGGTACCTATCTCTGTACCTCCACACGAACCTGTATACCAATGTAATGTCGTACCAGTTCCACCGACAGCTCCTAAATCAATTGTTCCGGCATCATTTGAACAGATGTCATTTGCAGATGGAATTATTGATGATGGAGCTTCAGGTAAATCAATAACATTAACTGTCACCTGTTCGCATGAACTTTCACCACAAGAATTTTCCCATCTTCCATAATATGTTGTCGTTGTTGTTGGAGTTTCTATTGACAATGGTGTTCCTGTTCCGACTGATGTCCCTCCACATGATTCGGTATACCAATAAACATCGTCACCTGTTACTCCTACAAGTTCTAATGACATATTATTTGCGTCGTCAGAACAGAAATCTGTCATATCGCTGCTTGCACTTGTTGGGTCTGTTGGTAATTGGATAACCGTAACTGTATGCTGAACACATGAAGACTCACCACAAGTATTAGCCCAGCGTGCATAATATGTTGTTGTAACATCTGGTGATGGTAATACTAGTGGATTTCCAGTACCAATCGAAGTTCCTCCACAAGATCCTGTAAACCATTGTACCTCATCACCTGAACCGCCTGTAACATATAATTCAACGTTTCCGGAATGATCAGCACATATGTCATTAATATCTGATTCAGCCTTGATTGGTGCAACAGGAGGTTCTACAACTGTAACATCAAAATTATAACAAGGAGATATTCCACATGTTGATTCATATCTGGCATAATAGGTTGTTGTAGCTGTTGGAGAAGCAATAGTTAATGGATTTCCTGTACCTATTTCATTGCCACCACATGCATCATCAAACCAATGAACTGTTCCACTTCCACCACCACTAACAATCAGATCAATATTTCCAGGATCATCTTCGCAGAAATTATTTGAACTTGGGAATCCTGCGGTTGGTGCAGTTGGTGCAGAAAGTACATCAACAGTGTATATCGCCTGAGCTGTTTCTCCTGTACATGAGTTATCACTGGTAACTGTCATTGTAAGTGTCACAGTGTTTCCTTCATCTGCAGCATCAGGAGTATATATTGGTGTTAGTGTTGTAGCACCTGAAGTTATTGAGCCTGCTCCATCTTCTGTCCAAAGGATTGTACCATTTGAAGCTGATGCTCCACTTACAGTTGCTGTTTCAGTAGAACAGATAGATGTTGAACCACCAGCTGATGCTGTTGGTAATGGATCAATATCTACGTTATAAGTTGCCTGAGCAGTTTGAGGATTACAAGCATTGTCACTTGTTACAGTCATTGTCAAAGTAACTGTATTTCCTTAATCTCCTGCTGCAGGTGTATAAACAGGTGTTAATGTTGTAGCTCCTGAGGTTATCGAACCTGCTCCATCTTCTGTCCATGATATCGTACCGTTTGATGCAGAAGCTCCACTTACGGTTGCTGTTTCGTTAACACAAATTGTTTCAGAACCTCCGGCTGATGCTGTTGGTAATGGATCAACATAAACATAATAAGTATCATGTGCTGTATTTAGGGGACTACATACAATATCGCTTGTAACTGTCATTAAAAGCATAACTGTATTTCCTTCATCTCCTGCTGCAGGTGTGTATGTTGGTGTTAATGTTGTAGCTCCTGATGTGATCGTTCCTGCGCCATTTTCCGTCCATAATATTGATCCAACTGCAGATGCTCCACTTACTGTAGCGGTTTCATTTATACAAATTGTCTGAGAACCTGATCCTGAGATATGAGCTTCTGCCGGTGCTATGAAATAAACTGTAATAGTTGATTGAGCTATTTGGGGGCTGCATGCATTATCACTTGTTACTGTCAAAACATATTCATATGAAGCAGGAGTCGTTCCAGCAGGAAGAGTAATATCAGGACTTATTGTTGTTGCTCCTGAATTAATTGGACCACCAGTCCACAAAATACTTCCATTTGATGAGGATGCACCAAGAATTTCAGTCGTATAACCGATACATGCAGATTGTGAAACTGGTGTACTTGCTGTTGGTAATGGATCTACATTTACAGTATAAGTCGCTTGAGCTGTTTCACTAATACAAGAATTATCACTAGTTACTGTCATAGTCAAAGTAACTAATCCTCCTGCATCTCCTACTGCAGGTGTATATGTCGGTGTTAATGTTGTAGCTCCTGATGTAATTGAGCCAGCACCATCCTCTGTCCAGGATATTGTTCCATTAGATGCAGATGCACCACTTACTGTTGCAGTTCCATTTACACATATTGTTTGTGAACCACCGGCTGAAGCTGTAGGTAATTGGTCTACAGTAACGGTTACATTTGCACATGAAGTTGTATTACATGTTCCGGTTCGACGGACATAATATGTTGTTGTACTTGTAGGAGAAACCAATAACGAAACTCCTGTTCCTAATACGGAACCTGAACCACAACCTCCTTCGTACCATTGATAACTGGCTCCGGTTCCATCTGTCCCACCCACTGCTGTAAGTGTTGTATTATCTCCATTACATATAGTTGTTGTTCCGGATATTGATGTTGGTGCTGTAGATTCTGTATTTACTGTAACTGTTACACTAACACATGAAGTTGTATTACATGTTCCTGTACGACGCACATAATATGTTGTTGTACTTGCAGGAGATACTAATAGTGAAACTCCCGTTCCTAATACTGCACCTGAACCACATCCACCTTCATACCATTGGTAGGTAGCACCTGTTCCATTAGTTCCGCCAACAGCTGTAAGTGTCGTATTATCTCCCGGACAGATTGTCGTTGTTCCGGATATTGATGTTGGTGCTGTGGATTCTGTATTAACGGTAACAGTAACACTAGCACAGGATGTTGTATTACAAGTTCCCGTTCGTCGTACATAATAAGTTGTTGTACTTGCAGTAGAAACGACTAATGAAACTCCTGTTCCGAGGACTGCGCCTGAACCACATCCACCTGCATACCATTGGTATGTAGCACCTGTACCACTAGTACCTCCGACAGCTGTTAATGTTGT
>PKTB01000010.1:179486-179999 GCA_002869385.1 Marinilabiliales bacterium | reverse complement strand
TGTTGGGCTTACTGTTATTACATCGACAAATTCACCAGTACTCCATTCATAGCCTGTTCCACCTGTTGCAGTTAGTGTTACAGAACCTCCAATACAAATTTCTTCATCAGTTCCTGCATCTGCAAATACTTCAAAGACATTTACATTTACAGTGTCTGTATTTTCACACATCCATGTGTCGGTTACTGTTACAATGTATTCTGTATCCACTAATGGACTTACTGTGNTCCGGTAGCAGTTAATGTTACGGATTCTCCTATACAGATATCTTCATCGTCACCAGCAAAAGCTATTGGTAAATCGTGAACAATTACATTTACTGTATCAGTATTTTCACATGAATGAGAGTCGATTACTGTTACAATATATTCTGTATCAACTAATGGACTTACTGTGATTACATCAACTAACTGTCCGGAACTCCATTCGTAATCGTCTCCACCAGTTGCAGTTAATGTTACGGAGTTACCAATACAAATATCTTCATCCGTACCTGCATTGGCAAGTGGAAGA
>PKTB01000010.1:0-179475 GCA_002869385.1 Marinilabiliales bacterium | reverse complement strand
TGTTGGGCTTACTGTTATTACATCGACAAATTCACCAGTACTCCATTCATAGCCTGTTCCACCTGTTGCAGTTAGTGTTACAGAACCTCCAATACAAATCTCTTCATCTGTACCTGCATCTGCAAAAACTTCAAAGACATTTACATTTACAGTGTCTGTATTTTCACACATCCATGTGTCGGTTACTGTTACAATGTATTCTGTATCCACTAATGGACTTACTGTGATTACATTAACTAACTGTCCCGAGCTCCATTCGTAATCATTGCCTCCGGTAGCAGTTAATATTACTGATTCGCCAATACAGATATCTTCATCAGATCCCGCATTTACAGTTGGCAAATCGTGAACTATTACATTTACTGTATCAGTATTTTCACATGAGTGTGAATCAGTAACTGTAACAATATATTCTGTGTCAACCAGTGGACTTACAGTAATTGCATCTACGAATTGACCGGAACTCCATTCGTAATCGTCTCCACCAGTTGCAGTTAATGTTACGGAGTTACCAATACAAATATCTTCATCCGTACCTGCATTGGCAAGTGGAAGATCGTAAACAATTACGTTAACAGTGTCGGTATCTGTACATGAATTTACACCAGTAACGGTTACAATATATTCTGTATCTATTGTTGGACTTACTGTTATTGCGTCAACAAAATCTCCTGTGCTCCATTCATAACCTGTTCCGCCTGTTGCTGTTAATGTTACAGAGCCTCCGATACAAATTTCTTCATCAGTTCCTGCATCTGCAAAAACTTCAAAGACATTTACATTTACAGTGTCTGTATTTTCACACATCCATGTGTCGGTTACTGTTACAATGTATTCTGTATCCACTAATGGACTTACTGTGATTATATCTACTAACTGTCCCGAGCTCCACTCGTAATCGTCGCCTCCGGTAGCAGTTAATGTTACGGATTCTCCTATACAGATATCTTCATCGTCACCAGCAAAAGCTATTGGTAAATCGTGAACAATTACATTTACTGTATCTGTATTTTCACATGAGTGTGAATCAGTAACTGTTACAATATATTCTGTATCAACTAATGGACTTACTGTGATTACATCAACTAACTGTCCGGAACTCCACTCATAATCATCACCTCCGGTTGCGGTTAGTGTTACAGAGTTGCCAATACAAATATCTTCATCCGTACCTGCATTGGCAAGTGGAATTGGATGTAAAGTCAAATCTGTTCCATAAACATCACTTTCAAAAACCGGATCAGTTGCAACTATTTTAATTTTATAAAGAGATGACTCCAGAATATTTAATGGGATGGTTGCTGTAACAGAACCAGAAACGGCTGAAACGACAGAACCAATATCTGTAGCACTAGTAAAATCTCCGGTTTCATCCGACAACATAACAGTAAACGCATTTGTTCCTGTATAAGAACCTATTGCAGAATAGTCAACAATTATCTCTTCTCCGGCACAGAATTCAGTACCGGAAATCGAAGTAATTTAAAGTTCATAAAGATCAATAACTTTAATGTTTCCATTCTCAGTATCATATGTAATTACAGTAAAATCATTATCTACAAACTCTAAGCTGGTAGGACTATCTCCAAAGGTAAGCGGAGTTTCCTCGCCAATAGCACCAACAACCAGAAATTGTAAGGTAAATAAGATATCATTATCTGCCATTGTAACTCCAACAAGACTTGGATCATTCCATGAAAAACTGATAATTCCTGAAGCCGTTTGTGTTAGTCCAAAATTTGCAGCACTTAAATCGGGCAGTCCAAAATATGTAATCTGATCAAATGTAGCAACACTCGTATTAAATGTAATGCTTCCTTGAGCAGTAATCAGGTCAACAAAGTCAGTTGCCCTTACAGTTACTTCAACATATTGTCCAATTGCAGCTTCAACGCTGTCTGCTAGAATTGTAAACCCATCTGGCACAAGTGTTTCACCAACTGTAACAGAACCATTATTTACGGAATAGTCCAAAATATTTAAACCAACATCCGCAACTTCTATTGGAGTAGGTGTACTTATAACATTTACAGGACTTATTTGACCTTCAGCTCCAATAATATCAAACTCAATAGTAAATATTACTGCATCATCAGCCATTGTAACGCCGGCCAGCGTAGGATCATTCCACGAAAATGTTAAAATACCTGATGCTGCTGAACCTGTTCCAAAATTTGCCAGACTCATTGAAGGTAAACCAAAAGAACTGATTCCGGAATAAGAGATAATTGTTTCATCAAATTCGATAGTTCCTTGTGTTGTAATAATATCTTCAAATTTTTGTACTGTAACCGGAACTTCGATACTTGCTCCGTTCTCACCTTCATAATCTGAAATCAAGAAGGTTACATCATCAGAAACAGGAGATTCCTCCGAAACAGTTACTGAACCGGTCTGATCATAAACAATAAGTGTTGAATATGTATTATCAACCACTTCAACTGTAGTACTGTCATCAGTAAGTTGAATACTTGTAGAAGTGCCGGGGGCACCGGCAATTAAAAATCTAATACTGAAAACGGTATCATTATCAGCTAAATTTTGTCCTAAAAGACTAGCATCATACCAGCTAAAAGTAAGCTTGCCTGAGCCAACATTTGTTGTTCCAAAACAAGTAGCATTTAAACCTGTAAGTGCATAATCTTCGGTATTAACAAAACTTACCACAGAATGATCAAAACTTATTGTTCCCTGCATTGAAAGGATATCAGTAAAATCTTCAACTTTTACAGGAATCACAACCTCTGTTCCCTGTGCATCAGTCTCGGATCCAATCCTGAAATAGACTGCCTGAGCTTTAAGCATGGCAAAAAGCGACAGAAAAATTATTATTAAACTTAGTTTTTTCATTTTAAAAACATTCAGGAATTAATACTATCTTAAAATATCACAAGTTTGACTGTTTCACAGCCATCATTGGCAAATAGTTTTAAGTAATATGTTCCCGAAGGCAGTTTATTCCCAGACATATCACATCCGTCCCAAACAAATTTATTTTTACCATTTGTAAACCCGCTGTTATTGATGTAAACTTGCTGTCCCAGATTATTAAATATCTTCAGACTTACATCCTCATCTTTTAAAACAAAGTTGATATAAACAAGGTCTGAAAATGGATTTGGATGACAGTTCAGATTGAAATCAAACAATTCATTTTTAATATTTGTTGACATTGACTGAATATTGATTTCAGGATTGCTTAAAGCAAGTTCCAGAACATTAAGTTCTGTATCATATGCTTCTGCAGGGGTTATCTGAGCTGAAACATCCAGTTGAGTAGAAACATCCATATCACTAATTGGCAATAAATCAATTGTGAAAAGAATATCTTCGGATGTGAAATTCATACCACTAAGGTCACCTGTACTCCAAACAGCAGTAAGATGTCCATCATTTGTAAAGTTCTCACCAAAATAAAATCCTTCTATTGGTGATGAAACACCAACATATTCAAAATATTGGCCATCCCATGATAAAGTTAACTGCAAACCACTAATATCATTAAAGTTATCAGATGTTACAGGTATGCTAAGAATATGATTTGAAACTGCATTATTTTCTCCAAGTATAAGATTTAATCCATCATCCGAAGATTTTGCAATATTGGTATTCCATGTATTATTTACATCTCCCAATTTGATTCCAACAAAATCCTGATCCTCCGCAGCATTTGCAGAGCTATAAGAGCGTGTAAGCTCATAAGGCCATGGACTTGCAGGGTCTGCAAATACAAAATCACTATTTACAAATGTCAATAAGTCACCGCCAGGAAATGAAGTTTCTGTTTGAAGAATCAATGCACGAGTTAATACGATATCTAATGTTGACACTCCTTCGGATCTGTTAACATCGGCAGCAATAATGCTATATGGTGATGATAAACTCTGAACATTAAGAATGTGTCTTTGCATAAGAATAATGTCTAATGTGCTAACACCGTTATTAGTAACAACATCGTTGTTCTTTGAAGGAGTAATTACATATGCAGCACCATTATCAACTGTAAATTCAAACAAGCCTGTTGATGTAGTTTCATATAAGTCAGTGCCATCACCTGTAAGGTTAAGGCTAACACCAGATACAGGAATACCTGATGATGTATAAACTCCACCTAGAAGATCAACTGTCGCCTGTGTACCTGTTACTGTGACATCTGTCGTAGCTACAGAACTCTGACAACCTTCAACTGTTGCGTAAACAGAATATGTGCCGCTCATTGAAGGATCTGCATCTTCAATAATTGGATTTTGTTGAGTAGAAGTAAACCCGTTTGGTCCTGACCAAGTATAAAATGCCATATTTACAGTACTTGCAGTAAGCTCAATATCACCATTTAGGTCAACCGGGCTGTTGCTTGATGCAACAGGCGCTGCCGGAATAGGATTAACAGTAACAACAATTTCGTCAGGTTGTGTACACCCGTTTACATCAGTTACATAAACTGTATATGTTGTTGTTGAACCAGGAGTTGCTACCGGGTTTTCAATATTTGGATCACTTAATCCTGTCGTTGGTAACCATGTGTATGATACACCTCCTGTTGCATTTAAGTTCACACTGCTACCAGCACATAGTGCCTCATCCTCTCCTGCATCGGCAACAACTGTTGCAATCTCAAATATAGCAGGTGAAGTGCCATAAAAATTACTATTTGCAGCATCAGCTACTTTAACCATTGCATTTGCAGATGCAAGATTTGGAATTGTCCATGTATAATCTTTTGTCAAAGTGTAATAATTTGATTCTATTAATATCCATGAATCTCCAGCATCTATAGAATAATAAATATCATAATTGTAAGATGTTCCGGTACTTGTCCATGTTATCGTTTCATCAGTACAGCCACTCCATGTCTCAGCACCGACAGGCGCAGTTACAGAAATATTAGTTGCAGCAGTACCTATTGCAAATACCTGTTCAGACATATCTGTTTTACAAGTATTTACATTATCAGTAATTTTTACTAAACAGTTTTGAGAAACTACACCGGGAACAGTCCAAGTATATGTATTAGTTCCTATATTCTTATTGTAACAGATATTTGTCCAGCTTGATCCTCCATCAGTACTATAATCAATATTATAATAGTTTGACACTCCGTCAGAAGTCCAGGTAATATCATAGGAAGATGCTGATGTAAAGCTTTCTCCTCCGTTAGGTTGGGTTAACTCAATGGCAGGTGCTATTGTAAATGTAGCATCACTAATATCAGTCTTAACAGTATTATTTTTATCAGTAACCCTTACTAAACATTCTGTTGAAGGAGTATTTGGTAATGTCCAGTCATAACTAACTGTTGATGAAGAATTATAATAATTTGTTTCGATGTTTGTCCAGGTTACTCCATTATCTGTTGAGTATTCAATTTTAAAATAATTGCTATCACCATTTGCATTCCAAACAATACTTGTTGCAGTACATACTCTCCAAACTTCAGCACCGCCATCACCATTCGGAGTATTCAGAACGATTGAAGGACGAATTTCAAATGTAGCATCACTAATGTCATAAATACTTGGATCGTCATATTTGCTTACTTTAACAAGACATTCATCGCTAAAGTTATCAGGAACTGACCATGAGTATGATCCATCATTATCTTCAACATTTTCTATAGTAATCCATGATGCTCCATTATTATCTGAAAACTCTATTTTCACATAATCAGAATACATATATTCGTCTGTCCAAGTGATATTGTAACTAGAGCCATAATAAAAAACCTGTCCTCCATTTGGATAAGAAACCTCAAATGGAGGTGGAATAATTGCAAAATACTCATCGCTAACATCACTAATACAAGAATTATAATAATCTCTAATCTTTATTAAACAATTAGAAGATTCTACATTAGGAATGCTCCAATTATAAGAATTACTATATGTACTTGCTACATTTGTGTAAGTATCTCCACCATCTAGGGAGTAATAAACATAAAATCGTGTAGAAGTTGGTGCAGAAACCCACTCTATAGTCTCTGTTCCATCTGCTTGCAAGAACTCGCCACCATTAGGTGTTGTAACAATAATGTCATTGTTTTTTGTAATTGTAAAAGGAGCATCACTTTCGTCAATTGCAGATGGTGAATTTACATCGCTAACTCTCATAATGCAATTAGAAGATGTTAAATCTGCAACTGTTGACCATGTGTAAGATGTTCCTGTATTATAAGTAGAGTTTGTAATAATATTCCAATCGACTCCACCATTTGTAGAGTATTCAATCTTATAATAATTACTTACACCTGCTCTAGTCCAGTTAATTGTCATCTCCTGACAGCCTTCGTATGTTTCACCACCATTTGGAGTTGATACTGTAATCCAAGGATAATCAATAGTGAAGAAAACATCACTTTCATCATAAACTGCAGGATTCTCATATTCACTTACTCTTACCAAGCATTCTGTAGACGGTGTTTCAGGTATTGTCCATTGATATGTACCATCATCCTCAGTGGCAGAAACTATTGAATTCCAGCTTACTCCGCCATCGTATGAATATGAAATATTAACAAATGAAGAAGTTAAATAGTCTGAATCCCATGTAATATTAATACTTCTGCCAATATATACTGTAGTAGCTGAATTAGGATAATTTACATCAATGTATGGAATTGGAGGTGTAATTGCAAATACATCATCACTAATATCATTAACACATGAGTTGTAATAATCAACAACTTTTACTCTACAGTTATTTGATACATTGTCAGGAATAGTCCAATTGTAGTAACTTGAATAAGTGCTATTTATTAAAGACCATGAAGCTCCGTCGTTAACTGAATAATAAACATAATAACGTGACACAGACGGATCTGATATCCAGTCGATTTGAGTTGATGTTCCAACCTCATAGCTTTCACCTCCATTAGGAGAAATAACTACAATATCTGTATTTTTAACAATTGTAAATACATTGTCACTTTCATCAGTAGCAGGCAAGTAATTTTTGTCTGTTACTTTTACTAAAGCCTCAGTGGTACCAAAATCATAAACAGGATCCCATGTATACGAATTTCCGGTTGTATAATATGATGAATTTTTCAATATCCATGTTGCTCCATTATCCAAAGAGTATTCAATTTTATAATAATTTGTAGTTCCACCTTTAGTCCAGGTAATTGTTTCGCTACTACAGCCATCGAATATCTCTCCTCCATTTGGAGAAGTTACAACAATATACGGCTCAGCAATTGTGAAATTCATATCACAAATATCATAAACTGCAGGATTACCAAATTCACTAACTCTAACTTGACACTCGGTTGAAGCTGTCTCCGGAACTGTCCATGAATAAGAACCATCATCTTCAGTTGGCGAAACAATTGTATTCCATGTGCTACCATTATCTATTGAGTATTCAATTGTTACAAATTCTGAAACAGTAAACTCACTACTCCATGTGATATTACAATTCTGATTATAGTACAATGTTTGTCCACTGTTTGGATAATTTACAGTAATATTCGCTGCCGGCTCTGATATTGAAAAAACAGCATCGCTGTAATCTTTTATGCATGAATTATAATAATCTTCAACCCTGATTAGACATTCGTCGGATGGATTGTTTGGAATTGTCCAGTTATAATAATTACTGGTTGTATTTGTTAAAGAAGTCCATGTTGACCCATTATCAATAGAATAATAGACTCTGAAATATGTTGAACCTGATGCAGATACCCAGGTAATCTGATGAGAATCTCCAATTTCCCAGTTTTCTCCTCCGTTCTGTGAGGTAACGATTATATCTGTATTTGGATTTACTGTAAATACAGCATCACTGGTATCGCCAACAATAGTATTATTTTTATCACGAACTCTTATCAAACACTGATTTGAGCTCAAGTTAGTAACTGGATCCCATGCATAAGAACAACTTGTTCCTGATGCATAATAACTTTAATTGACATTAAGCCAAGTAACACCGTTATCATCAGAATAATCAATGTCAAAGTAATTTCCTGTACCCTGTGTTGTCCAAGTCATATTAAAGCCTTCACAACCGGTAATTGCTTCTCCTCCATTTGGATTAGTTAGAATAATATATGGTGGTGTAATTGTAAAGTTTACATCTGTATAATCAATAAATGACATATCTCCAACATCATAAATTCTGATTTGGCATTCTGTAGATGCATTGTCAGGTACGACCCATGAATAAGATCCATCATTCTCAGTAACATCAACTATTGTGGCCCAAGTTGAACCATTATCAACAGAATATTCAAGCTTAACAAAATTCACATCATCATATTCATGAGTCCATGTGATATTACAGTTGTTACCAATGTATAATGTTTGTCCTGTATTTTGATAGGTAATGTTTATAACGGGCTGAGGAGGTTCAATACTAAAGACAGCATCAGACACATCGTAGATACACGAATTATAATAATCCTGTACTTTAACTAAACATTCTGTAGATGGTAGGTTCGGCACAGTCCAGTTATATGATGGTCTATAAATACTGTTTGACACAAAAGTCCATGTTGATCCATTATCCAATGAGTAGTAGAATGAATATCTGCTTAACTCCGGTGCAGCAGCCCAAGTGACAGTATAAGTGTTGTCAACTTCCAAAGACTCACCACAGTTTGGTGTCAGTACAAATAAATCAGTATTTTCATTTATTGTAAATACAGCATCACTATCATCATAAATACCTAAATCGTATTTGTCCAAAACCCTGATTAGACAATTTGAGGAACTAAGGTCAACTATCGGATCCCATGTATAAGAACCTGCTGAACTTGTACTTGATGTTATCAGATTCCATGTTGCTCCGTTATCTTCGGAATATTCTATTCTAACATAAGAACTAACCCCACCTCTAGTCCAGGTAATTATCTCAGAGTCACATCCTTCCCATGATTCTCCACCATTTGGATAAGTTACAGTAATAAACTGTTCAATAATACTAAAGTTTACATCACTTACGTCAAATACTGCCGGATTTCCATACTCTGAAACACGAACTAAACATTGATCGCTTAGTTCTTCAGGTACAGTCCAGCTATAAGATCCATCATCCTCAGTTACATCTACTATCTCAACCCAGTCTGTCCCATTGTTTATTGAATAATGGATTGTAACAAATGGAGAGGTAATATAGTCTGATGACCAAGTTATATTGTAAGAGTTGTTTTGATATAAACTTCCTCCTGAATTAGGATAATTAACAGTAATTACAGGCGTTGGAGGTGCAATTGTAAAGTTAGCATCACTAATGTCCATAATACATGAATTGTAATAATCAACAACTTTAAATAAAGCCTGAGTTGATTCATTATCCGGAATTGTCCAGTTATAAGAATTTGAATAAGTATTAGTTAAGTTTGTCCAACTGGAACCATTATTTACAGAATAATAAACATAATAACGACTTGTAGTAGGAGCCGACACCCAAGTTGTAGTTTGAGAAGAACCTACTTCCCATGATTCTCCACCATTTGGACTTGTGATAATTATGTCTTCGTTTGGTGATATTGTAAAAGTAGCGTCACTTTGATCTAAAACAGATGTATTGTTCTTATCTGTTACACTAATCAAGCAGTTTCCGGAATCGTTATTAGGAATTGTGCTCCATAGATATGAAGGATTTGAACTGGATGAATAAAAAGAATAAGTTATTGTTGTCCAAGTAGCACCATTGTCGACAGAATATTCAATTTTATAATAATTTGTAGTACCTCCGCATTGCCAGTTTATGTATTCATCCTCGCAAGACTCAAGTGTTTCTCCACCATTATGTGATACAACAGTAATAAAAGGGTCTGCAATCGTAAATGTTGCATCGCTAATATCTTCCACAGAAACATTATTTGCATCAATTACTCTTACTAAGCAAAGTGTTGATGGTGTATTTGGCACTACGAAAGAATACTGACCTGATGTAGTATTATAAGAACTGGCTAAAGATGTCCATGTTAATCCGTTGTCTGTTGAGTAATCAATATTGTAAAAATCGGTTGTATTATTATCGTTCCATGTTATTGTTTTGTTTTGTCCAACATACCATATTTCGCCACCATTTGGATTTGTTATTGTGATAGAATAACTGGCAGGAGTAATTTCAAATAGGCCATCACTAACATCTGACATACATGAGTTTGAGTGATCTGTCATTTTTATTAAGCAATTTGTTGACGGACTATTAGCAACATTCCAATTATATGTTCCTGAAGTATTATAAGTATTATTTGCTATTGTTGTCCAACTGGAACCGGCATCAGTTGAATAGGAGATATCGTAATAATTTGACGTACCTGTAGCATTATATGTAATATTCTGACTTGTATTTGCCTCCCAACTTTCACCTCCATTATGTGTTAACAGAGTTAAAGGCGAAGTAACTGTAAATACAGCATCACTTTGGTCGCTTATCCCCGAATTATTCGAATCAATAATTCTTATCAAACATGTTCCTGAAGATGTGTTTGTAACAGTCCAGTTATAGGTTTTAGTAACAGTATTATAAAAACTTGTAATGGATGTCCATGTGGCACCATTATCGGTAGAATAATCAATGGAATAAAAATCGGTTGTTCCAACTGAATTCCATGTGATAGTATGTGTTGTACATCCCGGTAAAACTTCGCCTCCGTTTGGAGAAGTTACTGTAATACTTTGTGAAAATAAAAAGTTAGCAATAGCTAACATGCAAATAAAAATAATACTCTTCTTCATAATAATTTGATTTTTTAAACAAAATAACTCCGCAGCAAGATACAAAAACTTTACCATAATCGAGGATAAAAAATGTTGTTTAACACTTTCTGTTTTAGCATTTATTTATCTTGAAAATTGCTATTTGTTCGTCGCAGCGAATTGTTATTTGTGTTTTGTGTTTTGCATATTGAGTTTTGTAATTTATCTTTACATTATGATTAGTTTCCCAAATATTAAAATCAACATCGGATTAGATATCTTAGAACGACGCTCTGATGGCTATCACAATATCGAATCACTTTTCTATCCTGTAAATTACACCGACATTTTGGAAATTCTCCCTAATGACAGATTTGAATTAATAAACAAAGGGATTATCATTGACTCCCCTGAAGAAAAAAACCTATGTTATAAAGCCTGGAAACTTATTGATGACAATCACAAAATCGGACCAGTTAAAATTATTCTTTATAAAAATGTTCCATTTGGAACAGGTCTGGGTTCCGGATCTTCGGATGCGGCATTTACTTTAAAGATGTTAAATGAAATGTTCGAATTGCAGCTAAGTGAAGAAAAACTTATTGAATATGCTTCTCAAATAGGTGCAGACTGTGCTTTCTTTATCAAAAACAAACAAGTTCTTGCAACAGATATTGGTACGAAATTTCAGGACACCAATATTGATTTAACAGGATATTATCTAGTTCTTTGCATTCCGGATGTTGCTGTGAAAACTGCCAATGCATATAAAAACTGCAAACCACATTTCCCGGATAAAAAACTTGAAGATTTATTAAAACTTCCAGTTCAAAACTGGAAAGACAATATCAAGAATGATTTTGAAGAATCAATTTTTCCGGAACATCCTATACTTGCTGAAATTAAAAAAGAACTTTACGAAAAAGGTGCGATTTATGCCCAAATGTCAGGAAGTGGGAGTGCGATTTATGGGATATTTGATGAATCACCAGATAATATTAATATCAATTCTTGTAAAAATAAAATTATAATAGCGATATGAAAACCCCTGCCATATTGAGTATTATATTTTGCCTGATTTTATTCTTATCATGCAAAAACAATACTGTTTCTAAAAAGAATGAAAATACACCTCAAGAAATTAAAATAAAAACTAATGATACTATTCTATCAGAAAAAGATACTATTTTAACGATATCTGTAGAAGAAACTGAACAAGAACCGGAACCAATAGATTTACGAGTATATCTTAGTGATCCGGATGTTGAAGGTGTTACAAATTTAATGTCTGAACCAAATGGTGAAATTTTAGGTGAACTCGAACATGATTATGAATATATTATCTACCTGGATGCACAATTAGACGGATGGTTTAGAGTTGCTTCTGTTGAAGGGATAGGAATTGAAATCGATGTTCCAAAATCTGAGTTGTGGATTCATTATTCTGTTGTTGGAGTAAGTTCTAGAAACTATGGAAATCAAACTTTAAATTTATACTCTTTACCTAATTCAGAATCTGAAATATGTGGGAAAATTATCTATGAAACCTCATTAAAAGTAACAAAAGTTCATGGTGATTTTGCATATGTTTTCTTCATAGATGAGAATAATAAAAAAATATCCGGTTGGATTGAGACTACTTGGCTTTGCGGGAATCCTGTGACTAATTGTTGTTGATTAGAACTGATATTGAAGTGAAACCCCAACAGATGGAAGTGCATTCATATCACGATAAATCACAGTTGAACCAAAATTGAAAGACAAAATTAGTTTGTTAATTGGAGAAAACTGTTTAAATATCAGATTCACACCTTCACTTCCAGATAATATCAAATCCTGTTCCTCATATAAATTTATCTCTGTGCCTAATGGGCATAAATAAGGTGCAACTTCAACAAATTCATTAACGGAAACATGATAGCTTATACCTTCGGAAATTAACAATACACCCAAAACAGCAGGAGGATAACTAGCTGCAAATGGTAAAAGAAAAAGTGCTGTATTAATATGTGCAGTAATATCTCCATTAGCATTTGTTCCCATACCATAGGCGTACAACAAGCTGAAATTATCAGCAACAAACCATTCACCATTTACCCCATATTGATTAATCATAACATTATCAAACAGGCTTACCTTTCCAAACGCACCAATCCTTAAATCTCCTCTTTCCTGAGAAGAAACATTTAATGATATCAATAAGGTGAATACAATTAGTATGTGCTTAATCTTCATGGATGATTTACTTATTAACTTTTATTTGAATGCAAATTTCGTGCTAAAAAGTCACCACGAATTCACGAATAATTTTATTGTAATTAGTGAATCTGTGGCTAATAATATTTTCTATGTTTTTGTGCTTTAGTGGCAACATTTCTTTATTTTTGCACCATGGAAAGAGTATTCACAAAGGATGATCTGATAAAAGACCTTAAGAAGCTTGGAGTAAAGTCAGGTGATTTATTACACCTAAAAGTTTCGATGCGTTATATTGGCAAAGTTGATGGTGGTGCAAAAACGCTATTAGATGCTTTACTAGAAGTTGTTGGTCCTGAAGGAACACTAATCTCAGATGCTTTTGTTTCTGTCTTTGCCCTCCCTTTAACTGATGAACAAAAAGAACAAATTGCAGATGACCATACTCCCTCCTATGCAGGTGCATTTGCAAACGAAATGATTAAACACCCCGACATGTTTCGAAGTAAGCACCCAATCCAAAAGTTTGCTGCAATCGGGAAAATGGCACAAGAACTTTGCGAAGCTCATACACCTGAATCCGGAGGCTACGAATTACTTGAAAAAATGTGTGAACTCGATGCCGTTAATCTAACAATCGGGAAAAAAGTTGCGGGTGTTGGAACTACTCATGTTGCCATTGACCTCCTTGGGTTAAAAAGGAAATTACCCAATGTCGGTACTATGTACAAAGATCATGATGGTGACATTAAACTTGCAAAAGTTAACTGGAATGGTGGGTGCGCACATGGATTTCCAAAGTTCATTCCACTATATCATGAAAGAGGTGCAGTAATTGGTTACGATAAAATAGGTGAAGCAAACGGCTTATACACATCAATGAAGAAAACCCTCGAAATTGAAATGGATGTCCTTAAAGAAAATCCTCAGTTTTTTCTTTGTGATGACAAAGCTTGCTATTCATGCCAAATGACTTGGGACCACTCACCTAAGAAGAAAATACGATTCTATTTCCATTGGCTAAAAAAGAACTTTAAAAGTCTTTCATTTTCAAGATTAAAGGTTCTAAGAAAAGCAAACTCTTAAGATGTCTGATGACCGGTGATGGATGACCGATGCTTTGACATTTAAAAATCTGAGTGTTATCAAATAATAAATTCTATTCTTACTCGTTAGATACACATAATCAAATTTACACTTGTTATGAAACATCTTACATTATTTATCGTATTTTTTACTTTTAGTATTTTATCCTTTAGTCAAGAAAGCTCCAAAAACAAAGAGATTTATTTCTCAATTCCTTTTAATATAAATAATTCCTCATCCCCCGGAATTGACTTTAAATCACAAATTGGTAATAAAACATACCTCAGATACTCTCTCTTCAATATTACAGGCAGTTTTTCTGCCAATGACAAATATGACTTCAACTCTTATTATATTGGTGCAAGTATAGGTTTTGGAATAGAAAGACGAAATGAAATAAATAAAAACATATCTCTATTTTATGGAATGGGCATAGGTGCAGAGTACAGTTTTTATGTAACAGAAACAATAAGAGATGACCAAATTGATTCTTACACAAGATCTCTTTACTCAGGACTTTTACCACTAAATCTCGGTTTAATATTTAATGTCTCAGAAAAATTATCTATTTCCTCTGAATTTATGCCTTATTTTAGTATTAGATACGAAGATCATAAACATTCTTTATTTCCAGAAAACAATACCACAAAAACTACATATCATGTAAACATATCAGATTTCTTTAGCAGGGTATCACTGATATACAAGTTCTAAAACATAGAATTTTAATGACATACTTGAACTTAAGACATTGTCTTACTTCTGTCTCCGGTATTCGGTCCCCTAACCCATAATTTGAGTTTTGTACTTTGAAATTTGAAATTTATTTTAATACAGCATTCTCTTATTAAAGATATTCGACCTTAAACCTATATAAAAATAGTTTAAGGTCTCTGAAGTACCTACTTCAGGCACAAAGCTTCTGAATAATATCCCGCCATTTACTGAAAGCAATCTGTTTTTAATTGGGAAGTAAGAAATGTCAAGTCTTGCAGTTAAAATATCCGTTTTATTCCCCTGCAAAATAATATTATAATATGAACTAACCTGATATGGATATCCCTGATTACCATCCATAGTTGGCTTAGTGATATTCTGTCCAAAATGTGTATTTGTAGTATCCATCCCAACTTGAGCATACATCATTTTAAAATCTACTTTAAACTTCTGATGCAAATACGAAACTCCACTTACAGATTCATAAAAGTTTGCTCCTATAGGATGTGCTAAGCTTTGATGCCAATGAGTGTAACTTTGATCGGGATTTGCATGAGAATATATATATGGTCTTGCAATATTAATTTCAGTAAAAAAGTCCAATCCGTCCACTTTAAACATGTCATAAGCTTTATAACCCAGTTGAGCTGCCCACTTATTAGCAAACCAACCATATTCTCCTGTATAATCTGGATTTACTCTATGTTTAATATCATTAATTAACTGTCCAACAATAATATCATCAAGCATAAATTGTACATAAACAGCGCTTGTATTATTAATTGAAAACCTCATATTGGTTCCCAATAATGCATTATCCTCACTCCCCAAATTAAACTCAACCGGTCTGAAGAAAATAATCGGATTTAGATATTCAAAGCTAAAAATCGTACCATTTTTAATAACTATGGATTCGAAAAAGCCTAAGTTAAACCTTTTAGAAATACTCCAATCAAAATAGTGGAAAACAGTATATTTATTTAACTGATCAACCATTGGAACATGATAAACCATACCTGAACTATACGCTTCATTCTTTAGTTGAGACCATATACAAGAATATTTAATATCTAAAAACTTAGTTTCAAGTTTAAAGTAATTATAATTTAATGCATTGTCTGAAAGTAGAAAAGATCTATAACCATCCCCATATTTATTCTTACCATTAGCTAATTCTAAAGTCAAAAATTCAAATGGTCTGTATGTAATTCTAAAATCAGGAACTATTTCATTATTATCTCTGACTTGCTGTGGAAAATAATTAAATCCGTATGATGCATTTGTGTACTGCAAATAATAAGGCAATTTATAGCTAGAAAAATATGGCATTAAGCTTATTGCAAACTTTTCTTTAAAAGAATAATCAATCAATGTGCCTAATCTGAAATAACTTAAACTCTCATTTGCATTAGATATATCCTTTCCAAACATCATTTCAAAAGCAGGCATGATAAAGAGTCGACTATTTTTAGATGTGTCCTTAATTAGTGTAAACAAATTACTATACTGAGTTTCAGGACTAATAATATCCTTATAATCAGAGAAATAGTAATTCCCAAACGATGAATGTGTTTTATTTTCAGAACTAACAGCCGCCTTTTCAATCTCCCTTTTCAGATACAAATCCCTTACAGGAAGAATCTGAGCCTTAAGCGAAACTGCCAGACCAATAAAAAGACAATATGTTAGTAATTTCTTCATTTAAAAATCGTAATAATTCGTTAGTATTGCTGTTCTGAATCCTATTTGAGCAAAATATGAGTCATCATTTCTTTCAAAATCAATGCGAGGACTTATTCCAACAAAAACCTGCATTCTGTTTGTCTTATTAAGATGATAAATAAGTTGCAAATCTCCGCTAATAATTAATGGTTTAGAAGCAGTTGCAAGATTATAATATCCATCTTCTGCATAGAAATCAAAAATATTCTGATTGCCAATTTTCAGTAAATTTAATTTTGCGACTAACTGAAATTTATCATATGAATATGCTCCTACTACAAGGAATTCGCTAAAATCATTTCCGGCAGGATGTGCCAATGCCTGGTTGTAATGTGAGTAATGTAATTCTCCATCATAAAATGTGTAGGTATCAGCTCCAACCATATTATATTCCATTTGAAAATAAAGATTTTTAACATTTAAAAAGTCAAAATCTTTATATCCTATCTGAAAGGCATAACTGTCTTTAAAACCATCCAATCTATCAATTAAAAACTGAGAATACACAATGCCTTTGTTTTTTTATTGCCATGAAATATTTAGTCCGGCCAGATCATTTGCATAACTTGTATTCATATTACTGTAAAATCCTCTAAAGAAAGGACTGGCATAATTTGTCAACTTTTGCCATCCGGGCATATCCTCAGTCATTAACAAAATCTCTATCAAGCTAAAGTTCCATCCTTTTAGCTTATAACTTAGTGTGTTATATGAAACTATCTTTGCCGGATATCGACTGTTTATACTCGTCTCCTCAAGCAAATTGGACACATTATTGAAGTTCTGATTTAAAGCCTTGCTATAAATACTGTTAAATTCAAATTTCCAGATTCTGGCATTAGTTTTAAAATACATCATTGGAGCAGAAAAGTCTGATAATATCACAGATCGATAACCATCACCGATAAACAATCTATCATATCCCAAAGTGAAATTCAGTTTGTCTGTTGCTCGAAGAGATATATTTCCATAAGCAGCAGAAAAATCATATCCGTTGTAAACAGTCAAGGGTTTAATCCTACCATATCCGGGAATAATATTAAATGTATTATAAAACCTTTCAATATGCTCAGGAAAGACTCCCTGATTTTCATAAAAAGAAGTGTTAAAATATATCCTTGAATCAAGATTACCTTGTAACAGAACTCCTCTTGTATTCAAATAACCAAATTCATCATTTTTACCACTAATTGTACTATTAAACCTAAAATCAAAAATAGGATCGAGAATAATTTTAAACCTTTCATCTTCCTGAACCAACAAATGTTCGTGAAATAATTTACGCTTTAACCATGAAACATCTTCATACTTTTGTGTTGTAAAAATAAGGCTATCAAAAACTTGATTTTCTACTCCTGTTGTTGGTCGAATTAGTGTTGAAACATCATTGTAATAAATATCCTCTTCATTCAGGTTCTGGAAATGACCAGTTAAAGGATAATCCTGAGCAAAAAATGATACAGGAATAATGAGAAATAATATTAAATGAAGTTTCTTCATTGATTACAAATATAATCAATAAAATAGATATTATCCATTTTCTTGATTCCAATGTTTAGGATTATTAATTATGTATTGTTTTATATTATAGTATTGCTCATCTGACCTAATAATTCTATCCCAATAATCTTTCTGCCAATCTTTTCAAAAACACCATCTTCAGTCTAGGTTGTTGAGCCTGCCCAAGCATCGGTCTTCTTTTACTTCAACAACTCAACCAGAGCCCTTTTATCAACAATCTTAACATCTTTTGCTTTAACTTCAATAATTCCATCATTATGCATTTCTCTTAATGCACGACCCAGAGATGGTCTGGTTACGCCGAACAATTCAGCTAACTTTGCTTGAGACACAGGTAATACAACATACTTTAACTCTCCTTTCTTTGCAAGATTTAGAATATAATAAGCCAGTTTTCCCTTTATGCTATTAAAAGATAAAAACTTCAATTTCTGAGTTAAGAATTGTGCTCTTCCGGAAACATTATTTAGATAATTAACAAGAAGCTTCTCATTTAACTGCATCATTTTTATAAATTCTGATTTTTGAATTTGCAGAATCTTAGTATCTGTTTGAGAAACAATATTAACAGGGTATATATTCCTTGCTCCAAACATAAAAGCCGGAGCTAAAGATCGTGGGCTCACGATTTCCTCAATAATTACTGTCTTTCCCGAAAAATCTACCATCTCTCCCCTGGCAGTTCCTTCAACAACTATCATAAAGTTCTTTACTTCCTCATCCTGATAAGCAATAATATAACCTTTATTATATATGCGAACCTTAGAAAAGATTTCATTAAATATCTCATCTATTTCTTTTGCCTCTAGACCCTTAAAAAGAGGACAGTTTGTCAATAATTTATTCATTTTTAAGCATTTTAGTACAAATATACATATTTATTGATATTTTGTAACATATGTTACACAAATCAATACGATAATAGACATAATTTTGTTTCAGATAATAACAATAAAACTTAGAATTATGATACGCGAAATAGTAAAAATAGATGAAAATAAATGTGACGGATGCGGATTATGTGTTCAAAATTGTCACGAAGGAGCTCTGCAAATAATAGACGGAAAAGCCAGACTAATTAGCGATTTAATGTGTGACGGCTTAGGTGCTTGTCTTGGACACTGCCCTCAAGATGCTATTTCAATTGAAAAACGTGAGGCCGCTCCTTATGATGAAGTGGAGGTTATTAAAGATATGGTTCCTAAAGGAAAAAATGTAGTTGTTGCTCATTTAAAGCATTTAAAAGAACATAACGAAAATGAATTCTTTCAACAAGCTATATCATATTTTGAGATTAATAAATTAGCACTCCCATTTAATCTTGATGAAGTTAAGACTGAAGTGCATAAGTCCACAATACACAATTCATCAGGATGTGGATGTGCCGGTTCTGCAGAGCGGACTTTTAATTGCAGTACAGAAGAAACCAATTCAAGTATTCTTGATACGCCTTCTGCACTAACTCACTGGCCTGTGCAAATGCATTTAATTAATCCAAATGCACAACATTTTCAAAACTCACATCTTGTTTTAGCTGCTTACTGTGTTGCATTTAGTATGGGAAATTTTCATCAAAAATTACTTAAAGGAAAAACTCTTGCAATTCTATGTCCAAAACTAGATACAAGAACTGAAATATACGTGGATAAAATCACCAGCCTAATTGACGATGCTAAAGTAAATACAATTACCGTAGTAATTATGGAAGTTCCATGTTGCGGAGGCTTATTAAGTTTTGTTAGACAGGCATTAGAAAAAGCAAGCAGAAAAGTGCCAGTAAAAGGAATTGTTGTATCAGCTTCAGGTGAAATCTTAAACGAAGAATGGCTATAGGTTTTATGACGGGTGACCGATGACCGATGCAAAAAATAGAAATTATAAATTATTAAAAATAAGGAGGAAAAAATTATGTCAATGTTTTGTTATCAATGTCAGGAAGCAGCTAAAGGAACAGGCTGTACTATTAAAGGTGTCTGTGGAAAAACAGACGAAGTTGCGAATATGCAAGATTTATTAATCTTTGTAAGTAAAGGTGTCTCAACTTTTGCCGAAATTGCAAAAAAAGAAAATTTAGACACATCAAAAGCAGATGAGTTTGTTTTTGATGCACTTTTTGTTACAATAACAAATGCAAACTTCGATGAAGAAGCAATTCTGAAGAAAGTAAATAAAGGTCTGAAAGTTCGTGATAATCTTAAGAAAGCTATAATTGATGCCGGAATAAATATTCCCGAAAATTTACACTCAAGTACAAGTTGGACAGCTTCTTCAAAAGAGGAGTTTGAAAATAAAAGTATACTTATTGGAGTTTTATCAATTGAAAACGAAGATATCCGCTCATTAAAAGAACTTTTAACCTATGGTGTAAAAGGTATGGCTGCTTACGCTGAGCATGCATTTAACCTTGGTTATAAAAACGAAGAAATCTTTGCATTTATGCACAAAGCTCTTGTTGCAACAACTCAGAATAAAACTGCAGATGAGTTAGTAGCATTGGTTCTTGAGTGTGGAAAATTTGGTGTAGATGTAATGGCTTTACTTGACAAAGCAAATACAGAAAGCTATGGAAATCCTGAAATTACAGAAGTCAATTTAGGAGTTAGAAACAATCCTGCAATATTAATAAGTGGACACGATCTTAAGGATCTTGAAGAACTTCTTGCACAAACAGACGGAACAGGTGTAGATGTTTACACTCACTCAGAAATGTTACCTGGGCACTATTATCCTGCTTTTAAAAAGTACGAACATTTTGTTGGAAACTATGGTAATGCATGGTGGAAACAAAAAGAAGAATTCGAAACATTTAACGGACCTATTCTTTTCACAACTAACTGTATTGTTCCACCGAAAGAAGGAGCATCTTATGAAGGCAGAATCTATACTACTGGCGCATCTGGTTTAGCAGGAGCAAAACATATTCCAGCAAGAGAAGACGGAAAAACAAAAGATTTTTCTGAGATTATTGAGCATGCTAAAAAGTGTGACTCTCCTACAGAAATTGAAACAGGAGCTATAGTAGGCGGATTTGCTCATAATCAGGTTATTGCTTTAGCAGATAAAGTTGTAGATGCAGTAAAAACCGGTGCAATTCGTAAGTTCTTTGTAATGGCTGGTTGCGACGGAAGAATGAAATCCCGCGATTACTATACTGAATTTGCAAACAAATTACCAAATGATACAGTAATCTTAACTGCAGGTTGCGCAAAATATCGTTACAATAAACTTGAGTTAGGTGATATCGGTGGTATTCCAAGAGTTCTTGATGCAGGACAATGTAATGACTCTTATTCATTAGCTGTAATTGCTTTAACATTAAAAGATGTTTTCAAACTTAATGATATAAACGAGTTGCCAATCGCTTACAATATTGCATGGTATGAGCAAAAAGCAGTTATTGTTTTACTTGCACTACTTTACTTAGGTGTTAAAAACATACATTTAGGTCCAACACTACCTGCATTCCTTTCTCCAAATGTAGCAAAAGTACTTGTCGAGAATTTCGGTATAGCAGGGATCGATACTGTAGATAAAGATATGGAACTTTTTCTGAACTAAGTGGTTTATTCAAGCAGAAGACAGAGGTCAGAAGTCAGATCTTATATCTGTCTTCCGCTTTTCTAAAAATTTAAAAATTATGGATTCAAACGAAAAGATTATTTGCATGTGCATGGATGTTACAGAAAAAGAAATTATCGATGCAATTAAAAACGAGAAATGTAAAACTGTTGAACAAATTGGTGATATCACTTGTGCGGGAACAGTATGCGGAGGGTGTCAGGGAATTATTCAAGGAATTTTGGATAATGCAATAGAAGAATAATTTGCTTAATGTAAATACGCACAGCCGTGCGTATTTACATTAAGATAAAAAAACAAATATTATGAATATAACAGAATATAAAGATTGTCCTATAATTGAGACACCACATAAAGTGGATGCTAGAAAAATGTATGATAAAGATAGTGCACAGGCTATCCAAATAACTTTGCACCCGGGTGAAGCATTAAAGCCACATATTACTCCTGTCGATGTTTTCTTTTACATACTAGATGGGACTCCTGAAATAATGGTTGGTGATGAAAAAGTACAAGTAAAAAAGGACTCTCTAATAGAAAGTCCAAAAGATATTGTCCATTGTATTTATAATAATTCTGACAAAACTGCCAGAATTTTAGTTGTCAAGGCTCCTAAGCCAACTTCAAAAACAAGACTATTATAAAGATATAAGGTGCAAAATTGCACCTTAAAGGATCTTATTATTTAAATCTTTTTACTTCTGAAACCACAAATACCAGGTCAAAGAGTATAAGTTCTTTTTAGTCTTCAATTTTTCTGCTTCTTCCTTGGAACCCGGACTCTGAACAAGTAGGTTTTCTCCTTTAGTCCAGTTTGCAGGAGTTAAATTATTATTTGTATAAACTTCTTGTAAAGCTACTAGATTTCTTAAAATCTCATCAATATTTCTTCCTACATTATCAGGATAATAGTTAATTGAACTAATTTTATCATCCGGATTAATAATAAAAACAGCTCTTACATCTCTCGTTGAACTACTATTTGTATGTATCATTCCATATTTTTTTGAAATTTCTAAACCAATATCAGAAACAAAAGGAAAGTCTATTTCTACAGGACCTCTGTTTTTATATGATATTGTTTCCATAGATTTTATCCAATCTAAATGACTATTAAGACCATCAGTAGACAAAATAACTATTTGTGTATTTAACTTCTTGAACTCCTCTTGCAGATATGCCAACTCCAATATTTCTGTAGTACATACCTGAGTAAAATCAGCAGGATGACTAAATAATATTTTCCACTTGCCGTAATAATCTCCCGGAAATTTAAGCTCTCCTTGAGTTGTTTTTGTTTCAAATTCTGGTGCTCTATCACCTAACATAGGCATTTGAGCAAATGAGCTCAAACCTACTAAAACTGCAATTATTAAACTATATACTTTCTTCATGATTCCTCGTTTTTATTTTTATTTATTCTAAACTACTTATTCTAATAACAAAAGCAATTAGATAATTGTTAAAAGTATAGAATAACATAATAAATTTGTTTTAGCATAAAAAAAGTCCATTATGTACACAACGAATCATAAAAAAGCTGAATTAAGGCCAAATCCATTTAATGCCGATGTCAGGGTACTATTTTCTGATAATAAAATTGATTTTCTACATCTAGAATTGGAAGCAGGGAAAATGCTTGCAAAAGTTAAAATAGATGTCCCTGCATATTTTTACACACTTGAAGGAAATCCGGAAATTCTAGTAGATAATGAAAAAGTAATTGCAGACATTGACGATTTTCAATATTGCCCTGCCGGAAGTGAGCATTGCATTAACAATCCAGGAAATACAAAGGCAAGGATATTAGTTATAAAGTCCTTAGATTAGATAAAATCATTTATGTAATCTCTTTAACTTAAACTAAACTTATAGTAGTCAAAAGTTCCTCAGGTTTATTTATCAAAAAGTCAGGATTTAATTCTTTCAATACTTCTTTTGAATTAAACCCCCAACTTACTGCAATAATAGGAACTTTGATTCTCTTTAGCGCCTCCACATCTCTAGTTTCGTCACCAATATATACTGCCTGATTACGCTTTAATCTATGTTTATACAAAAGTCTCAAAACGGCCTTGTCTTTACCGAAGATATTCTTTCCTGAATGGACAAAATCAAAAACATGAGTAAGTCTGTGATGATTTAGAAATGCTTTGATATTTTGTTTATTATTTGAGCTCATAACTCCCAAGGAATAACCTGCTTCTTTAATTTCCTTCAAAGCCAGTTCAATCCCGTCAATTAATGGAATGTTTTGTATTTCCTTTCGTAATTCCTTCTTCAGCTTTAATGCAATAGCAGGAACTTTGATTAAAGGGATTCCACATGCATGAAAGAATTCATGGGTTTTCATTGAACGAAATCTCTCTTTTTGCTCAAAATCTATAGGTTTACAATTAAAATCAGCAGCAAAACGATTAAATATTCTGGCACTTATCTCCAAAGTATCGGCAATAGTGCCATCGAAGTCGAATATTATGGTTTTGCTCTTAGCCATTTACGAATGTCTTTAGAACAAATTTACAAATTCCTAATAATTAATTATTATGAAATAGTTATTTTTTTTTAGCTATCACAATCATCTCTTCGCCAAAATTAAAAAGACTTAGTATTTTGTAGATGAGATCATGATAAAATAAGCCTATCCAAATAAAGAACTTTGGAATATTTGTTACTTTATTGAAGAAGTTTTGTCTTTCGGTATTAGAAATTGTCTGTTTTTGCCCATCCCCTGCGTTTTTATTCTTCCGACCCTTTAACCATGGCAAAACAGTAAACATCAAAAACAGTTTAAGCTCATACGAAGACTTATATTTTACTATTTCAAAACCATTATCCTCTAAAAGCTTTTTTATTGTTTTCTTCGAAAAATAGTTAACATGTTCAATTGACATCATGCTCCATTTTTCTTTTTGTTTTTTTGCGACTTTACTATCTATTTGAGGGACCTGCAAAACAAAGTAACCACCAGGTTTTAGCATTGTGTACGCCTTCTTAACTGCAACATCAGGCTCATCTAAATGCTCAAGGACATCCCACATAGTGGCCACATCCCAATTTTCGACAGGAAGTTCTAAATTATAAAAATTACCATTTACAACTTCTAATTGAAGGTCCTCTGTTGCATAATGATGCATTAATTCTGATATCTCAACACCTTCGGTTTCAAAACCCATTCGATGTGCAGTATGCAAAAAGTGTCCCCAGCCTACTCCTATATCATATAACTTACCGCTCTTAACAAATTTTTTAATCAACTTTATCCTAAGTCTATGCCTGCGATATTTAATATAATTATTCCCTTTTCGAACTGATGCAAGAACCTCTTCATCTCTATAATCTTCATAAGGAATATCTTCGCGATAATATTGAGGGATAAATACAAACTCGCATTTTTCACATTCCACTACATTAAAATCCTTACGTTCAAACTTAAGAGAAAACTCTTTTGAATCTTTATTTCCACAAACTGGACAATGTATTTTATCCAGATATTCCATTATTGATTACAAAAGTAATAAACCGAATAGAACTAACAAGCAAAATTTAACCCGGGTTTAATCGTCAATATTAAAACCTGCAATTACAGGAAAATGATCGGAAAGTTCCTTTTCCACAACTTTATGGGATACACAATCATACTTCTTATCAAATAAAACATAGTCTATTCTTTGCTTAATATTAAAGTTATCCCAGGTATATCCGGGATATTTACCCTGAATAACGAAGCTATCTTTTAGGTCCTCTGCTATTGTAAAATAAGTATATGTTAATGGACCGTCATTAAAATCACCGCAAATAAAAACAGGATACTTACTGGAATCTACTGATTCCTTGACAATTTCTGCCTGTGCTGCTCTTTTTGTCAATGATGACAGATATTTTTTCAAAACAATTTTCATTTTGGTGTTGTCGTCTGATTCCGTAAACTCCTCAATCATTGTATAATCGTTTTGGTCAAGCTGAATTGATTGTAAATGAACATTATAAACCCTGACTGTATCTTCATTAATAACGATATCACTATAAATAAACCCATTAAATGATTTTTCGAATGTCTGTGAATATGAATTAACTATAGGAAATCTCGAAATTGTCACTAAGCCAAAGTTCTGTCCTCCTACAGCTGTTGCCATCGACGCTTGAGTAATGTACTCTGCTTCAATCTTTTGCATTATTGGTGTAAGTGTAACAAAATTCTGATTCTGTTTATTCCAATATGCTTCCTGCAAACACAAAATATCAGTATTCTCCTCATCTATCAATTCAATAATATCAGTTTTAATTTGTTGATTATTATCCCAATCGTAAAACCCAAAAATCATCACATTATATGACATTATTGTAAAATCAGCTTTTTCTTCACTTGAATGAAAAATACTTAATAAAGGAAAAATCAAATTTATAAATTTCACTCCGGCAAGTATTGAAAAGAATGAAATGAAAGAGTATTTCCATTTAAATATTAGCCAAAAGATCACAAAAACCAGATTAATAATAACAAGAGCAATATAGGCAAACGGTAGCAATGCAACAGCTAATGTTTTTTCAGGTGATATTTGCGCAGAAAAATATACCATAATCAGCATCAGAGCAATGATGATATTCAACACAAAAACTATTTTCTTAATGATTTTCAAACTATGACTTATTACTCATTTTAAAAAGCTTCTCCTTTTCGTCTTTACTTAAGCTGGAATATCCCGACTGTGCAACTTTATCCAGAATTTTATCAATCTCGTCTTGTTCTGCTTTCTTTCGAGCATTATATTCCATATCTGTTTCGGGTCGTGTACTAGCTTTCTTTTTCTTTTTGTTTGGTTTCACTTTCATTTCTTTTGATGGTTTAAAGAATTCTTTAATTCCATATAAGAATCTTGAAAGCCAAATCGTAATATCTGTTCCTTTTCGATAATATCTAACAAAAAGATATCCAAGAAGCGCACCTCCCAAATGAGCAATATGCCCACCTGCATTACCAATTGGAATACTAATCAGATCTATTGCAATAATCACTAAAGCGAGATATTTAAGCTTTACCTTACCAAAGAAAAGCATAAATACTTCCTGATTTGGAACTAGCGTTGCAACAGCAATTACAATTGCCATTACTGATGCTGATGCACCTAAAGCAAGTGCGAACAAACTTGCAAATGAAAACGCAGGTATAAGATTATAAGCCAGAATATAAAATGCAGCACCTGAGATTCCACCCATAATATAAACCCCAAGCATTTGTCTCTGTGATAAAAATTGTAAAAATAATCTGCCAAACCAGAAAAACACCATCAGATTGAACAAAATATGGATAAAACTAGTATGGGTGAACATATAAGTTATAACAGTCCAGGGACGGTTTGCTAATGTATCTGGGTCTGCAGGAACAGCTAAATATGGGACTATATCAAATCCACTAAATCCGCCAAAAAAGACTATAATCTTGGATAAAGTGATAAGCAGAAACACTCCAAGATTTATATAGATTAGAGTATTGAAATTATTACGTCCTCGCAGACTGTATTTTATTTCATCTATTATACTCATATTATTGCCAACGATTAAACTTGTGTTTCTTCCATATCAATAAGAAAATCAAGCCAAAAAGCATACCACCAAGGTGTGCAAAGTGTGCGACATTATCTCCTGCTCTGTTCATAAATCCTAAATAGATTTCAATAGCAGTAAATATCATTACCATATACTTTGCCTTTATAGGAATTGCAAAATAAACATACAATAAGACATTAGGAAACATCATTCCAAAGGCTAAAAGTAATCCATAAATTGCACCCGATGCTCCAACTGTTGGAGTATTAATCATAAGATTTAAATCGCTCATTTGTTGATCAACATAATTTCTTCCGCTCATCAATAAATTTCCTCCTTCACTTAAAACTAGCTGAACCTTATCTGCGGACATTTCACCAATTAAAGAATTAACTTCAAGCTGAACGACAACTAAATGTAATAGTGCTGCACCTAACCCGGTAACAAAATAATAAATAAAGAATCTCTTTGGTCCCCAAACATCTTCTAGAATTTTACCAAACATATAAAGGGCAAACATATTAAAGAAAAGGTGTCCAAAACTTCCATGCATAAACATGTGCGTTATTAATTGCACTGGCTTAAAAAACTCTGATTTAAAACTAAAAATAGATAAATAGAGCTTCATTTCAGGAAAAGCCATACTTAATAAAAACATTCCCACATTTATTATAAGCAATGTTTTTACAACCGGTGGAAGGTCAAGTAACCCTTTACGTTGATAATACATTTAATTCAATTTTTTTTCTATTTAATCTACACTAATGATCTCTAAAATCTTCTTCCCTTCAATGGTATGGTTGTGGTTAGAGCAGGACATCAAACTATAGAAAAGATCTTCCATTTCCTGTTCATGAAATTGCTTTCCGATTTTAAAAGCAGCTGTTTTTGCGAGTGAGAGTGCAATTTTTTCATGTAATACCATTTCAGCACTTCCCGACACTTCACCCATTACATAAATCATCTGATCAAGTATCTTATTTGGGTCTACATCTGTTAAATCGCCAGGAACACCTCTAATTTCAAACTTATCCTTTCCCATCATAACAATTTCAAAACCGATATTGTTTAGTTCACTCATAACTTCAACAAGTATAGCTCTTTCTGAAGGTGCTGGCTCATAAATTACTGGAAACAGCGTCTTTTGCACCACTCCTTTTCTGGTTTCTAACAATTTAAGAAACTTTTCAAACAGAATTCTTTCATGCGCTCTCTTTTGATTAATGATAATCAAACCTGATTTACCTGAAGTAAGAATATATTTATTCTTGAGCTGATAGAATATTCCTTTTCCCTCGCTTTTAATAGCATTATCATCAAGCAATGATTTTTGCTCAACCTGAGTCTCTTCTGGTAAAAAGAAATCATCAGGAGTTTTCTTTTGCGTTGGATTATATAAAGATTCCCAATTATTCGGTATTGTCTCTCTTTTGTAATTTTGAGTATTCCCCTGTTCAAAAGGATTATAATCAGGGTTTATTTTAATGTTTGGCGGTCTGACACTTGTAGTAGAGGTAAAATGTGCATCGCGAGTAATATTTTCTTCAAAATCCAGACTAGGAACAATGTTAAACTTACCAAGAGCCTCCTTAACTGCCGCATTTACAATTTGAAAAATCGCCTGTTCATCCTCAAATTTAATTTCTGTTTTTGTCGGATGGATATTAATATCAATATTTGAAGGGTCAATATTAAAATAAATGAAAAAGCTTGGGTGTTCTCCTTCTGGTATCAAATTTCCATACGCCATTTCAACAGCTTTACGAAAATATGGATGATACATATACCTGTTATTAACGAAGAAAAACTGCTCGCTAGCTGATTTCTTTGAACGTTCAGGTTTTGCAATAAATCCATTAATTTTAACTATAGAAGTTTCTGTTCCCAGATTTATTAAGTTCTGATTAATTGATTTACCAAATATGCTGATAATTCTTTGTCTGATATTCTCGGCCTGAAGTTTAAAAACCTGTTTGTTATCTGAAACGAATGTAAATGACACTTCAGGATTTGTCAGAACAATCCTATGGAGTTCATTAAGAATGTGTCTATATTCAGCCCTGTCTGATTTTAAAAATTTACGCCTTGCTTGCACATTATAAAAAAGATTTTTAACTAAGAAATTAGTTCCTTTTGTACATGTCGCTTGCTCTTGTGATGAAATTTCTGAACCAGAAATACAAATATGTGTTCCCAGTTCACTACCATCTTGTTTAGTTTTTAATTCAACGGACGCAATAGCAGAAATTGAAGCTAAGGCTTCACCTCTAAAGCCCATTGTCCTGATACAAAACAAATCTTCAGCTTTAGCAATTTTTGATGTTGCATGTCTTTCAAATGCCATTCTTGCATCTGTCTGAGACATCCCACAACCATTATCAATTATTTGTATTGAAGTTTTTCCGGCATCTTTTATTATAATTTGAATGTCACTTGCTCCTGCATCAATAGCATTCTCAACCAACTCCTTAATAACCGAAGCTGGCCTTTGAATAACTTAACCTGCAGCAATTTGATTAGCCACAGCATCCGAAAGTAGTTTTATTACATCTGACATTATCTACTAAAAAATTTAATTAGTGATGTTAAATCAGATACCAGTAAAATGTATGCCAAAAAGAATAAAACTGCCATAATGACAAATAATCTTATTGTTGAATTTCTACTACGAAAAGCTTTACGTGGCATTTTTGGTCTAAAACTTCCTTTAATACTGCTACCGGGTTTATAATCCGGTGAATTTTTATCTACCAAAGGTTTTCCCTGCTCTTGTCTCAACTCTTTTCTTCTCTCTTCACGAGCTTCTTTCTCAGGATCATAGAACCTTGGTTTATAATCAAAAACATTATATTGTGGTAACTTAAAAAAACTTCCTACACCCATAAGACTAATTTTTTACAAAAGTATCATTTTTTTAGATATGTCTGTAAGTATTAAACTCTAATGAATCGGGTTTATTTTATTAATTATAGAAATTCGACTAATCTGCTTATGATTTATGGATTCTTTTAGCTAATTTCCTCAATAATTTAGTAGTTTCTTCTGAATATCCCAATAGTAAAACCGGAACAATAAACAACAATGACAGTATGGCACTTCTAATTAAAATATCAAGAATAATACAATCAAATTGCGGAATGAGACTTGAAATAAAATATGATATACCTCCGATAATCAGAATTACAAGATGCTTAAGTTTAAATGGTTGAAACCCAAATTTAAGCTTTACATAACTTACCTGTATAACAGCATAAATTATAAATGAAAACAAAGATGCCAATGCTGCTCCTTTTATTCCCATATCAGGTAATAACAGAATATTAAAACCAACAATAGTAAGAATTAATACTATCATTATTAATGAATGTTGTCGGTAATAATTACTGTATTGGATTATCACTCCGGATATTGCAGAAAAAGACTGAAAAAGAAAAGCTATAGAAATAAACAAAACAACTAACCGACCTGTTTCAAATTCTGGTGGAAGAAAACTCATAATATTATCTATATTCCCCCAAATAATTAAAAATGTAAATACTCCTAATAATAAAAGATTATGAGTACTTCGCTTATAAATATCTTTTATGTTTTCCCATTTATCCGATTTTATTGATTCTGCAATCACAGAACTAGCAATTTTTATCAATGCTCTGGCTGGCAACAATATCATAGTCCCAAAAAAGAAAGCTGTTGAATACACTCCGGTAGCACTCAAGTCACAATAATGGTTCACTAAATATCTGTCTATTTGAAAAACGGCAATGCCACTAAATCCTGATATTAAGCCAAAACCAGCAACACTAAAGATACTTTTAACCAGTTTCTTATCGAGGAAAGAAAATGATGGTTTAAATGATATCTCGTGCTTAAACAAAAGCAATAAACTTATTAATGCTAACGGGACTCCATATGCAATTGTATAAAACAATATAAAAGCATGAAAATCAAAAACATTAAAATAGAATAATCCAATTCCTATCAAATTTAATATTCGTAATAAGAATTCTTTTACAAAAATTCCAAAAGAAGCATTAAAAAGGATACTGTTATAAGAATCCATCAATAAATGAAAGACACTTACAAATAAGAGTGGAAGTAATAAATATACATACTCTGCAAATAATGGGGATTTTTCAATGTTTTGTGCTATGAGATGTGGTTTCCATAGATAATAGCCTGCCGCACAAATCATAAATCCAAGTGTACCGGCTGCAAGCATTAGAAATAAAAATCCATTATGCTTTTTCTCATGATTTCTAAAGAAAGGAAAGATTTTAATCGTAACATTCATAAACCCCATACTTCCAAACTGACCAAAAATAGCAGCCAAGGAGATTAATAAATTTGTTAATCCAATTTCTGCGGTAGAAAAAATCTGAGGCATAATTAAACCGACATTAACAAAGCCTATAAAAGCGCCCAAATAGGAATATATTGATCCCTTTATTGTTTGTCGTGCTATTATCCCCATTGTTTACAAGTTAAAACAGTAGTTTTTCTTTGGATTTCAATTTATTAGGTTCTAGTTGAAAGACAGCAGTAATCACTTCGCTCTTTTTAAGTTTAGAAACGAACTCAGTATAAAAATTAGTATCTTCATCATCGTGAATAATGATGAAAAAATCTATATTCTTGAGTTCCTCAATTAAATACCCTTCTTTACCTTTATTAGATACCAAACGAATATCAGGAAAACCTGATTTGTCTTCATTTTCAAAAACGCTAAACAATAAGAAGTCAGAGAATTTAGGATCAATAATTCTTAATTCCATGGATTTTACAAATCCTGTATTTAATGTTCTTGATAATTCCCATGAAAGCTTATAATCTTCTTCAACTGAAGATAAACCAAGTAGTTTAAAATCGTAATCAGGTTTATATTTCAGCTTCCTGGTTTTCATTTATACAAACTTACATAAAGTTTTTTATAAATTGTCCCAGCTCGGGCTATTTTTCGGATTTACTTTTGCTTTTGATAATCCTTAATGCATTCCTGGAAGCCTGTTGTTCTGCATCTTTTTTCGACCACCCTTTTCCCATAGCCATATAAACATTATCAATACATATCTCTGAAATAAAATGTTGATTCTTTTCATTTACTTCAACATTTTCTACAGTATCAATAACCAAATTTAGTTTATGTTTTTGTATGTATTGAAGAAGCTTTGATTTATAATCTGTATTTTGCTTTATAAGGTTTTTTAAATCAAAATATTCGTCTATTATTTGATTTAAAAACTTTATACAATATTTATAGCCTCTATCATAGTAGATTGCACCAACAATTGCTTCAAAAGAATTTCCTCCTAAGTTTTTCATATTATTTACCGGAGACTGTTTAAATTCCAGAAGTTTTGTTATTCCCAAATCTTTTGCAATCTGATTTAATGATTTACGGTTAACAATCGTAGATCTTAAAATTGATAATTTCCCCTCATTTGCTTTTGGATAATACTCAAATAAAATATCACTAACAATAGCGCTTATTATTGCATCACCAACAAACTCCAAACGTTCATTATTTGAATATCTCTCTGAGTCTTTGCTTATTACTGAAGCATGTCTTAATGCCTGTTTATAATAAAAAAGACTATTGGGTTTAAACCCAATAATCTCTTCTAGTTTTTTGAATAGTATCTTATCCTTTTTAGTTAATCTTCGAAAAAAGAAAAACGGCATATGGATTATTCGTATTTTTTAAATATCACAGATGTGTTATGACCACCAAATCCAAAAGTATTACTTAATGCATACTTAATTTCTATCTTTTGTGCTTTGTGCAGAGTAAGATTTAATTTTGGGTCAATATCAGGATCTTGTTCTTGATGGTTGATAGTTGGAGGAACTATTCCATCACGCATTGCAAGAATAGAAAACATTGATTCAATTGCTCCAGCAGCACCTAAAAGGTGTCCAACTATTGATTTTGTTGAGCTGATATTGATATCGTATGCATGTTCTCCAAAAATCTCTTTTATTGCTAATAATTCAGATATGTCACCTCGAGGAGTAGCAGTCCCATGAACATTGATATAATCAATTTCATCGTAATTAATACCTGCATCTTTGATAGCATTTCTCATTACGATAGCAGCACCTTTTCCTTCAGGATGTGGAGCTGTTAAGTGATGTGCATCTGCTGACATACCAGCACCAACAACTTCTGCATAGATTTTTGCGCCTCTTGCTTTAGCATGTTCATACTCTTCAAGCATTAAAGCTGCACCACCTTCACCCATAACAAAACCACTACGCGTCTTGCAAAATGGTCTGGAAGCTGTTTTATACTCTTCGTTATTTGATGTTATTGCCATCATTGACTGAAAACCACCCATACCAATTTCATTAATCGCAGCTTCAGAACCTCCGCTAAGCATAGTTTCGGCCATTCCTAAACGAATAATGTTATAAGCATCTATAATTGCATTTGTTGAAGATGCACAAGCAGATACAGTACAATAATTTGGTCCCATAAATCCATATTTCATAGAAATGTGACCTGCGGCAATATCAGAGATAATCTTTTGAATGAAAAAAGGACTGAACCGAGGGGTATAATCACCCTCGATATAGCCCTTTACTTCCTGATAAAAAGTTTCGACTCCACCAATACCTGATGCCCAAATCACTCCTGTACGTTCCATATCAATGCCTTCAAGCTTTATACCTGAATCCTTAATGGCTTCGTCAGCAGCAATAAGAGCGAATTGAGTAAATCTATCGATTTTTCTCGCTTCTTTTCGATCAAAGTATTTTACAGGGTCATAATTTTTTACTTCGCAAGCAAACCTTGTCTTAAATTTACTAGCATCATAGTGGGTAATCCAGTCACTACCACTAACACCATTTTTTACGTTCTCCCAAGTTTCTTCTGTGTTTGAACCAACCGGTGATATAGTGCCAAGACCGGTAACGACTACTCTTTTCAAAGTCATACTAGTAAAAATTAGTTAACAAATAATTACTTTACGTTTTCTTCCATGTAGCTAATCGCATCACCTACGGTGCCGATTTTTTCAGCATCTTGATCAGAAATTGAAATTTCAAATTCTTTTTCAAATTCCATAATCAATTCAACTGTGTCTAATGAGTCTGCTCCAAGATAGTTTGTAAAACTTGCTTCTGGAGTTACTTCTGTTTCATCAACGCCTAATTTATCGACGATGATACTTTTTACTCTTGATGTAATGTCTGACATAATTCGTAATTTAAAATTAATAATTTCATTACTTTTGCGATGCAAATTAACGAAAATGATTTATTACAGTCAAAATTTTTGGCAATAAATTTATCAACAAATTGCGTAAGTGTCTGATTATCAGCACCCATTTTAAAGTAATATTGTAAAAACATGAAAGAAAAAGTAAAAATAGCCCTATTTGCCTCAGGATCAGGCACTAACGTAGAAAACATTTATAAGTATTTTACCAATAATGACAAAGTTGAAGTCTGCTGTATCCTATGCAACAAAAAGAATGCATATGTGTTAGAAAGAGCACAAATGCTAAAATTAGATTATTTACTATTTAACAGGGATGATTTTTACAATTCCAATACTGTTTTAGACTATTTAAAGCAAAAAAACACCGATTTAATTGTACTTGCAGGTTTTCTATGGTTAATTCCGGACAACTTAATTAAGGTATTCCCTGACCGAATAATAAATATTCATCCTGCACTTTTACCGAAATATGGTGGCAAAGGAATGTATGGAGAGAATGTACATAAAGCTGTTCTTGAAAATAAGGAAGAAGAAACGGGCATTACAATTCATTACGTAAATCAACATTATGACGAAGGTCAAATAATTTTCCAGGAAAGTGTAAAAATCGACTCAAATGATACTATTGATTCTATTGCCAACAAAGTTCACAAGCTAGAATACATGTTTTTTCCTACAATTATTGAAAAAATTGCTTTAAATTTGTAACACAATCTGTGAGATAACTTTTCGTTAAGAAAATAGATAACGAAATCAAAATATTTTTTATGAAACTACTTAATAGATTAATAATCAGCATTGGAATTACTGTCTTTACAGTAACAGGAATGATAGCTCAAGTGCCGGCAGGTTATTACGACGGAACCGAAGGGCTGGAAGGTGAAACTTTAAGACAAGCATTACACAATATCATTGATGATCACACTACATTATCATATAGTGACCTTTGGGATGCTTATGAAGATACAGATAAAAGATCTGATGGTAAAGTATGGGATATGTACTCAAATTGTAATTTTACTTTTGGCTCAGATCAGTGTGGTACTTATTCTGACATTTGCGATTGTTATAATCGTGAACACTCTGTGCCTCAAAGTTGGTTTAATGATGCCAACCCAATGGTAACAGATATTCACCATGTTATCCCAACAGATGGAAAAGTAAACGGATACAGAAGTAATTACCCTTTTGGAGAATGTAATGGGACAACATATGGAACAGGAAAATTAGGATCGTGTACATATTCTGGATATAGCGGAACAGTTTTCGAGCCTGCAGATGAATATAAAGGAGATATTGCAAGAATATATTTTTATATGGCAACCCGCTATATGGATGTAATGGGAAGCTGGCCAGGTTGTGCATCATTTAGTGGAAATAATTTATCCACTTGGACTAGACAAATGTTATTGGAATGGCATCATGATGACCCGGTTTCTCAAAAAGAAATTTATAGAAATAACTCTATTTATTATGATTATCAACACAATAGAAACCCATTTATTGATAATCCAACTTACGCTGATGCAATCTGGGATCCTGATTATAACCCAAGTTATATAACAATAACAGAAGCATACTTTACTGTTTATCCAAATCCTGCAAATAGTTCTATTTCAATTGAAGCTAATTTTGATTCTGAAGTAAAAGAAATAAGTATTCAAGACATTTGTTGAAGAACAGTTTTTAAATCAACATTCAATAAAAACACTAATATTGATATTGAAGATTTAAACCCCGGCACATACTTTATTAATATTAAAGGTAAAGATGAAAAAAGGTTTATCAAGCAAGTTATCATTTACTAATAAAACTACGCTATCATGAAAATTTTAAACTATCTGTTTCTGGTAGTTTCGCTAGTCTGCGCTGCAATTGGAATTTATAACCAAGTAGAGTTTGTTCCATATACTGAACTTGACATTCTTTCTCAAAGAGATTGGCTTTATTATCATGATCTTTCAATGAATCTAGGCTATTTTGCACTATTTGGTGGGCTTATTGGACTAATTGGCGGAATTTTCTCTATTATTAAAAAGCATAAAATAGGTTATATTACAATAGCTTTAGCCCTTGTTTCTTTAATATTTGGATTATTGCAAGCCACCCACATGTTTTCATAAGATTATTGAAAACCAAATACAATTATTAGTTTGTTTTATTGTTTAATAAAGTAATAATTCATTATTTTTGAGAAAACTAAAAACAAACAACTATGAAAAAATCTATTTTATTTCTACTAGCATTTACTATTTCATTAGGAATATTTGCTCAAGGAGCAGGCAACTGGACTTACCAAAATAAAGCAAAAGTTAGTACCGGTTTAGATTATAGTTCAGAACTTTACGGCGGTTTTGAACAAGATAACTCGGGTTATTATCAAACTAACACCTATAATTGGAGTAACTACGGTTCAAATGACACTGTTATTTATTTAGATGTAAAAGCTTTAATGAATGTTGAACCAGATACATATATATTAATTCTAGGCTTATCTCAGATTTCTGAAAATTTAGAAACTTGTTTCGAACTAATAGACCAAAGAATAGCAAGCTTTATTTCAGAAGGAGAGATTAACCAAGAAGATGTATATGTAGATTTCATTTCTCAAACTCCAATTTTTGCAAGAGAGAAAGAAAAAAAGATTTTTAGCAAAAAATATGTGGAAGTTCCGAAAGGATTCGAGATCAAGAAAAATATTCATATTAGATTTACAGACAGTAAACTAGCAGATCAATACCTTAAGTTGGCAGCTAAAAACGAAATTTACGATATTATTAAAGTTGACTATATAGTGAACGACCATAAAGCGGTTTACGATACTTTACGTAAAGAGTGCATTAAACTAATCAATCAATATGTTGCAGATTACAAAACTATGGGCTTAAACTTCGAAGCAATGTATAAATCAATGGAAGAAACCAACTCCTGCACATATCCAATATCAAGATATTCATATTTTTCTTCATATATGCCAACTAATTATGATCCAATAACAGGAAATGACTCAGAAATGAATCTTGTAAATCCAAATGAGAAAATAAATATCTTCTATGACAAGCTACCATATAACTACTACGATATAATTATTAATCCTGACGCTGTAACTCCTGTTGTTCAGTTTTCTCAAAGCGTGAAAATTAAATTTGTTTTAAAGAAAAACCAATAATATCTTATTTTTGTAATCACAAAAAACAAAGAAATGATTGACAAATCAGCAATAGTAAGAAAAATAGAAGTATTTAGGAATAAGAAGGTTCTTATAGTCGGTGACGTAATGGTTGATGAATATATGTGGGGAAAAGTAAACCGCATATCACCAGAGGCTCCCATTCCGATAGTTTCTGTTAAGGAAAAAGACAGTCGTTTATGTGGGGCTGCCAATGTTGCTTTAAATGTATCTGCTCTGGGAGCTGAAGCTATAATGTGTTCTGTGATTGGTAAAGATGAAAAAGGTAGTGTTTTTAAAGACTTACTTCATGAAAGAAAGCTCAGCAGTGAAGGCATTATTGAATCAACATTAAGAAAAACAACTGTTAAAACCAGAATCATTAGTAGTGGTCAACATTTACTTAGAGTCGATGAAGAAGACTCTCACCCAATTGACTCAAAACATAGCGAAGAACTATATAACAGGATTAAAAGTCTTGTTAATAAGTACACTATAGATGTCATTATTTTCGAAGATTATGATAAAGGAGTTTTAAGTCAACATCTTATTGAAAAGCTAACTAAGCTTGATAAGGAAAAGAATATCTTTACAACTGTTGATCCGAAAAAGAACAATTTCCTTGATTATAGAAATATAAGTCTATTTAAGCCGAATCTAAAAGAGTTTAGTGAAGGCGTTAAAACTGATATTGATAAACATGAGCTCGACAAGTTAAAAAGTCATGCTCAAACTTTTATTAATAATCAGGATATAGAAATCTTAATGATTACACTCTCTGAAAAAGGTGTATTTATAGCAGACAATAAGAATATGCATCATTTTCCAGCTGAAATACGTGACATATCAGATGTCTCAGGAGCAGGCGACACTGTTATTAGTGTAGCAAGCTTACTACTTGCATCAGGAGCAGAATTGACTGAAATAGCACAAGTTTCTAATATTGCAGGTGGTTTGGTCTGTGAGAAAACAGGTGTTGTTCCAATTAATCCCGATGAGTTGATTGCAGAACTATAAACTTTGGGAACAGTATTTTCCAATATAAATAAAAGAAATTTTGGACTTGATTTGTTCAGAGCTATTGCTGTATTAGCTGTTGTTCTGGGTCATGGAAGCGAATTTATTGACATAGGAGTTAATTAATGGTTTCCAGTAGATGGTGTTGACATGTTTTTTGTTTTGAGCGGTTTCTTAATCGGAAGGATACTACTTAAACAGGATAAGACAAATGACAGAAGTTTTTTTCTCAATACTCTGACTTTTTATAAACGCAGATGGTTTAGGACATTACCTAATTATTTACTATTTTTAGTTATTAACCTAATAATGATTAAAATTGGGGTATATGATGGGATTCTAAACATTAACAGCCTTGCATATTTTGTATTCCTTCAGAACTTTATAAAACCTCTCGACCTTATGTTCTGGGAATCATGGAGTCTTGCTGTGGAAGAATGGTTTTATTTATTATTCCCACTACTTATTTCTATAATTCTCATCTTTTCTAAACCTAAGTCATACAAAAAAAGTTATTTGCTAATTTGCATATTGTTTCTTACTGTACCATTAGGATTACGCATAATACAGTTTGACTCATCATTCGGAGCAAATGATGTGGATCTTTTCATTAGAAAGATTGTGATTTATCGTTTAGATACAATTGCATTTGGCCTGCTGGGTGCCTATATTTTCACTTATTTTGGTAATTTCTTTAAAAAGTACTCTTTTATTTTCTTTGCACTGGGAATTGTAGGTATCTTTTTCCTAAAGACATACAGTTTTGAAAGCAATACATTATTTAGACAAACATTTTATTATAGTTTACAATCATTATTTATTCTGTTATGGATTCCTGTTATTTATAGGATAGAAAAGACTAAATCAGTAATCAATAAACCCATTAGTTTTATCAGTATTATATCTTATGCATTATATTTAATTCATATGCCTGTATTATATCTTATCACAAAATATCAGATAAGTTTAGGAATAAATACAATTGATTTCATAGGATATATTCTTATATCAATTATACTGTCTTACTTTATTTACAGGATTTGGGAAAAACCGATGACAGATTTGCGAAATCGAGAATTTAAAATTTTAAACTTTAGATTTTAGGATTTGTCTAAAATACTCAATATCTTCTGAAAATGTAATCTTAATATTATTAATATCTCCCTCTATTACATTAATCTTCTCATCAGGATATACCTTATTAATAATACTACAATCATCTGTTTGTTTGAATCTGTTTACTTTTTCAAGTTTTTGATATGCAGAATAGATTAACTCAAAATCAAAGCCTTGTGGAGTTTGAGCTTTATATAGTTTATTTCTGTCAGGAATTGCAACTAACTGATTATCTCCATCAGTAATATAGATTGTATCTGTTGTTGGAAGGGCAACAGACACGGCTCTCAAACTTTTTAAATTTTCGATAACATTATCAATAATAAAAGGTTTTGTATTTGGGCGAACTGCATCCTGAATTAGAACTTTTACGTTTTCGAAACTTTTTTCTTTTTCTGCAATTTCTTTTAGTCCAATGTATGAAGATTCTCCTCTTGTTCCTCCACCTTCTACTACTGAAACTAATTTGCTAAACTTTGATGGCTTTGCGATTTGCATAGTCCTCTGAATATGTTCTGCATTGCTAACAATAACAATTTTATCAATTCCCGGATGATTATTAAAGTTTGAAATACAATAATCAAGAATTGTTTTACCATAAACATCAGCAAACTGTTTTGGCATATTATTACCAAAGCGATTTCCTGAGCCTCCCGACAATATCAGAGCATAAACTATGCTGTCTTTCATAAAATTTATGATAAGTTAAAAGAAAAAGAAAGCTCAAAAATGAGCTTTCCTAAAAGTATCTATTAGTCTTTTGCTACGTCTGCGTAAGCTGCTGCATCCATTAGTTCATCAACATCAGCTGGATTTGCTAATTTGATTTTAATCAACCAGCCTTCTCCATAACAGTCTTTGTTTACTAATGCTGGGTCGTCAAGAATTGCCTCATTAACTTCGATTACTTCACCAGCAACAGGCATATAAGAATCTGATACAGTTTTAACCGCTTCGATAGTACCAAAAGATTCACCTTTATCAAGTTCTTCACCTTCAGTTTCGATTTCGATAAAAACGATATCACCTAAATGAGTTGCAGCAAATTCAGTAATTCCAACAACTGCTTCGTCTCCTTCAATACGTAACCACTCGTGTGATTCAGCATACTTTAAATTTTCTGGAAAGTTCATTGCAAATATTTTTATGTTATTGATTATTTTAAAACACTCAAAGTAAATACATTTTTTTCTAAGTTGCAAGAGTAAATCTCAAGCTAACACCAAAATTAGTATTGGATGTTGGATATGTAATATTAAGTGTTGGCTTATTAATTACCTGATCATAGAAAAGTCTGAGATTAAATCTATTACTTAGCACATAATCAGCAGAAGTTTTAATTGTAAATGTTTTTTGTCCTGCTGTAGGTTGATTAAATCCTTCTTCAAGTTTTCGGATAACAGTAAGACTATTTCTGATTGAGAAGTCTAAACGAACATTTAGATCACTCTTGAAATTTCTTTGTCTTCCACTAGTCTTTATTGTAATTTCAACATCTTTAAATCTATAACCTGTCCCAATAATAAACTCATCGTTTTTCAATTCTGTTAGCTGATTATTACTAAAACTCATATTAAGGTTACGATTCTTTTTAACCTCCACTTTAGCAATAAAGCTATTTGTCATGGTCATATCAATGGAGATAAGTGGTGAAAACTGTTCTGTTATACTTATACCATTAATCTGATACTTTGAGTAATAGTTTTCAAGCTCATCTCTTATTATATTAAACCCATCTTGCTCATAATATTCGTTTGAGAGCCTTGTTTGATAAGATCCGATATTAAATGTTGAACGATAAACATGGTTCAAGTTTACAGATCTAAATATCTTTGCAAGCTTTGGAATCTTTGATAAGCCATCATAAGTAATCCTCCAGTTTGGTAGTGCACTAAGAATTGACGGGAATGTCTCAAGACTAACCACTTCAGGGGACTTATTAGTATATGCGGCAATAAACGCAGGTATAAGGACATCTTGTGATGTTTTTCCATATCCTGAAGGGAACCCATAGGTGTCAACATCTGTTGGATTATAACCAGGTCTTTCGGATGCTAGTCTATTTGCTATAACAATTCTGTTAGCATCAAACTGCGAGAATGTTGCCGAAGAATAATCCCCGTCACTGTTCATTGGTTCAAATGCTGTTCCCCACGAAATGATTGACATTGAGAAGGTACCACTAGTAGTTGGGTTCATCTGCATAAATCTATCATCACCATAGATAGTATCATAACCATATCTATAATAATGACTACTATTTTGACTAAATGAATGGGTTAGATTAAGGTCAATTCGCAAATCTCTAACCGGTTCCAAAGACGCTCTAACATTCCAGCTACGATTATGTGTTTGCATAAATGCCTGAATATTAGTCGTATCTCTTGTAACAACATTATTTCTGATTGCCCAATCTCCAAAACCATCTTCTTGCCATCCGAGTACAAATGGGATTGTAGGTGTACGAATTGCAGAATGATTTCCAAACATTTCCGGATCTGCAACATAATTTGACATACCCATAATATAGGTTGATGGCATATAACCAGGTAGTAAAGTCCCATTAGTCTCAGTAAAACCAATTGAAATATTTTTAACACTCATAACAGCTACAAGAGTATTGTCAAATATTATTTTTGCAATTGACTCTTTCTTCTCACGTTTGCCTGTAATAAGAATTGTTACCTCTTCAGCATCTACAGTTGGTGTAAATGCGGCTCTATTCTCGTCAATTACACGATAATCTCCAAGCACATCCTTTCCGTCAGATCCTGTTGCTTTAATTGTTACATCCTCTGTTTTTAACTTATGAGTAAATTTCTTTTCTTTTTCGGCTTTAAGTTTTACTCCCTGCTCTTCAAATGTCACTGTCTCTACTTCTTTTTTAGGACTACGTCTCGATCGCCTACCCCGGTATTTTTTATTTACTTCATCAAGATAATCTATTTTATTATATAGACTTAACAAATTAAACTGTGTGTTAAGCGACATTGAATTCCCATTCTGCAGCATATTACCCAAATTTAGGGTATCTGCAGTAATTGGTCCTGCAGTCCAGTCATAAGTTCCGGAATAACGTGTATTCGCTGTAACCCAATTCAACAATGGTATTTTATTTATTGGCAAGTTATAAGTAACATTCCAATCATGGTGGTATTGAGTATTTCTACCAAAATTCCTTAAGTTGTCCCATATTGTATCGCGTTTCTGCTCGTAGAAAGGATCCTCTTTGTAAATTCTACCCTGAGGTTCATCAATTCTGGCATTATTTGTTGCTTTGAAATAAAACTTTAAATTCTTTGACAAGTTGTATTTTAAATCGTATTGACGAATCCAGTTAAAGTCTTTTCTCACACTAACAGGTAATGGTAATGAAGAATTATATATATTCCTTAATTGCGTTTCTCCATATGTTCTGTTAAGGTTTGTTCTGAAAGATAATTGCGAAGGAAGAAAATAAAAATTAAAATCCTTAATTATTTTAAATGCTTTTTTATTAAAGAGTTTTACGTCCTTAAATGGTTCAATGATTTTAGGAGTTGCATTATAGTTATAGAATACAGCTCCGGTATAGACCTTATTGGTGTTATAAATTGTATTAACATCTCTTTGGAAGGTTTCATTATATCCATAGCTAACCGACCAATTTGACAAGTCATAAATGTGAGGTTTACCTTGAGTTTTATTTACTTTAACATTTGTAAAGTTTAAACTCTTTCTTTGAGTATAATCCTGAGCAATATGCCGCAGACTGTCTTTGTATTCTTCGGAAAGAGTAGGATCACTCAATGCAACTTTAAATGGAATATCCGGATCAAGAGGATTGTACTCAGGATTTGCAACATTTTGTGAATACCCAACATACATTGGTATTCTCACATTTAGTTTTTCTGGGAAGAACTTGACCAATTCAAGATTAGAAGAAACATCAATTCTATTAATTTCCTCTTTTTGTCTTTCACTAACTTTCTGATTAATCGCTCCAAAACCTGGTTTACTAGTTGCTCCTGCAACTGTTACTGAACCGAAATCAGCAAGTTTAGCAGTAATCCTCGCATTAGCTGCCCATCCACCTTTTTCATCAAAATCAGTTAATCGCAATTCATTTACCCAAACCTCCGCACATTTTGGCAATCCATCATCATCATCTGTTTGTGAAACCTTTTTCGGATTTCGAATACCAATCATAATGGTTTGAACATTTGACAAATTAGGATTACCCATAACACTTACTTTTCGGTCTCCATCAAACTCGGTATACAAACGTGTTAAACTTACATTTGGATTCCCGGCTCTAATTAGATCATTACGTTCCTGTTTGACTAATTGTAACAACTCAAAATCTAAATCTAAATCATTAGCCTCCGGCCAAACCAAATATCTGTCAGGGGCTTCTTCATCAAGCGTTCCGTCATAATAACCTGCAGGTGTTATGGTTAAAGGTATTTCATATTCGTAGTAGTTATTCTGATAATCAGTACCCATTCTTACAAACACAGATATATCCCCATCTGCCAAAGAACCCTCACCCGGAACCTCTTCGGCATGAATAAACATCTTTAATTTCAGGTATTTCCTTACATCCAGATCTACATTCTTGTACACAGCCCTGGCATCTCCATCCTGTAATCCACAAACTTTTAGTGACATTGACTGCTAATTTAACTGTCTCATCTGAGGATTCATCGGATCAATTTGCCTATTAATCCCTGGAGGTAAAATATAGTTAACCGGACTCTTTGATGCGTTCTCTTCAATATTTACAGCACTTACATCAAAAGGAGTTTCTGCAAGTTCGTCAACGATATATTCTCCAGGTTGCATGAAACTAGCATTATACTTTCTCCATTAACCACGAACAAGACTTAATGTTGCAAATCTCAAAATAGTCGGATCTGAGAATCCTGTCATAAATACACGCATAAAGCGAATAGATTTGAAATCTGAGATATTTCCAACTCTTCTATCATAATCATATACAGGAATCTTAAACTGGTACCAGGTTACTTTAGAAGTTTCATCATTAGCAAAGCTTGCAGATGTTTCTACTTTATCAGTAATATAATTCTCTCCAACAACAAGGTCCCCTTTTCTGATAGAAACCCTGTACTGGAAGTAATTTTCACTCTCACTAAGTGTATTATCTTTATTAATATCCTCAACGTTAGGTGTTGTTTGTGCACTTGTTGAATAAGACTCTTCTGAATATTCTGCTGGAGGAGAGTTGCCTTCTAAACCATTAAACAACTTATATCTTTCAAGGATATTCTTTTCATCACAATCATAATCGGTTCCTCTGTAATGATGATAGTTGTCAGATGATGGATCTTCGAGAGCCTTCTGATAAGCTACAGATGTTTCTCCAAAAGAACTTCTTATTGCACTTAAATACACATCTTCAAAATATCTTCTTTCATCATCATCATTCAAACCATCCAAACCAACATCCTGAGCAATACGAGCTTCCGGATCATTATCAAACGCATTAACCAATGATTGCATTAATGGAATATATCCCCAACTTGTAGAATCAATTGGATGGTCACTGAATGGTGTTGGTAAACCTTGTTCAAATGATTTTCTACCATCCTTAAGAACATCTTCTGAAACATCTCCAAGATTAAAATACAAATCTCCACCATTATTTGATGAGTCTTCAACAAATGGATCCATCAGCCAAAATTCAATATATTCAATATTAGACTCTTCAAAATCTGTTGTTTGAAGCTGGCGCATTATCCCACCCCACCTTGTATTTGGATTTGTCAGATTTCCATTTTCATCAATATTTACAGCATCATAGTTATATGGCCCTCTCTCACTTGGATAAAAAGCAAGGTTAAGTGCAACCATATTATTAGGAATTCCTGTAGTACTTTCACGATTTGGGAAAAGTTCTTTTTCGTAAATTTCTCTTACATAATGACTCGACTGATCTTCGATACTAACAGGCGAGGTACTTCTGTGGAAGAATGGGTCGACAACATACCAAGCTAGTTTTGCACGATTATATCCAATATCAAGATTATCAATTCCTGTTGCTTCGGGGAACATGGCAGAATCAGCCGGAGTACTTGCAATTGTCCATGCAATATATGATTTTAAATCCAGACTGGTTTTAGTCCCTTCGAAATCATCAATATAAGCATTACCTTCTTTTTCAATAGCCTTTGAGTGTCCCGGTATTAAATGAGCAAATTCACCTGTTACTGTAATCGTCGACATTTCCTTTGTCTCAATAAACGGAATAAAATCTATTGCTTTTGTAAGAAACGGTACTTCTGATCTATATGAAGTATTAACACCCCAGATTGTATTTGAAATCGGTTCATCTCCAATACTAACCTTTTGGGTCAATGGTTTTTCTGTTAAGTTCAGAATTGTTGCACCAACATTAAAGTCTTTTGATAACTCGTAGTTCAAATGCGACCCTATTAGAGTCTTTGTTTGAATATTAAACATTGAATTACTCTCAAGAGAAATTCTGATAGGGGTTTTTGCTTCTAGTATACCTTGATTAATAATTTTAACTCTACCAAGATTATAATCGACAGTATAGTCAACGTTTTCTGTAAGTTGTTGTGCCCCGGCAGTAACAGTTACACTACCCTGAGGAATATTAATCGCATTAAGTGAGATATCGCTACCACCACTGGATTTATATTTACCTTGAATCTTAAATTTATTCTTTTCTGCAATCTGTCTTGCTGTTGACTGAGTACTATCATATAATTCCTGGAATACATACGGCTCTGCCTCCTCATTTAAAGCAAAGTTACCTCCTGTAATCTCATCTAAAAGGTGTGAGCCAAAAGGTTCTCTAACCGGAAATATTATTCGTCCATTAGATGTATTTACTGTATATCCATCAATAAAGTCAAAAATGCCGTCTGGATAAGGGTCTAACTGAGAGTTCAGATTATCCAGATTCATTACGGTTAGTAATCTTGTGCTATCAATTTCCCCTGCAGGAAGATAATTAATTTCTGTTCCTGTTTTATCATTATTATACATAATGTCCAGCCAGAAGTCTTCGCTACTCAATTGATATGCTCCAATATTATAAATATTCTTCATCATCAAATCCCAGGATTTTTGCTGAGGAGTAAATGATGTTCCTTTTATAAGTTTTAATACTAAAGCATCTGGTGCAACAATTGCAGAGTTTGAGAATTCCCCAACTTTAAAGACTTGACCTCCAACAGTGTACTCAAAAGCAACCGCAAGAACCTGATCTGAACTAATTGTTGAATTAAGAGAAATATAACCGAGTTTCTCATTTACAGTATATTCGGATGATGTCAACAGTCTGGCTGACTCTATTTTTTCATAATCAATACCTCCTGTCATATCATATGACATCAATGCATTACCAACCAAGTTAATGTCTCTAACATCAGGAACTGTTTCATCTATTGTACCAAGTATATTTATATCATTATCAGGAGGTACAGTTGTAATGTTACCTAAATTATTATCTATAACATATTGAGCTTGAAGGTCATTACTATTACTTTCACCAAGGTCGGCAAATGCAACAATATTACGTGAATTTTCAAAATTACCTGTCTTATTCGTAACCCAAACTTCTATTCTTGTAATATTTACTCCTGAATTAATTACCGGCAAGCTTGCTAATGATCTGTCATAATTTTCTTTAAAGTAATGTGAAAGGAAGAAGTGCTTATTACTTTCGTATTCATCTGCTTTAAGCTCAAACTCTTTCGTTTGTGCGCCGCCTTCAACTTCAATTGTTGATGATTCACCTTTTTGCTGAGAAAATATTGTTGTAACAGTAAGCTTACCAAATTTTGCTTCTGTTTTTAAACCAAATAAACTTTGGCTACCGGAAATAAGTGTTCCTGTTAATGGCAACGATACATTACCAGCTTCAATCTTTTGGATTATTTCATCTTCGTGTCCTGTGTACTCTAATTTCACAGAGTTTTCAAAGTCAAATGCAGCCTCAGTATCATACTGTACATTTATTTTCATTTTATCTCCAATCTGTCCAACAACGTTCATCTGAATCTTCTCGTTAAAATCGAATGTTGTAGTTCGCTGCATTTTAACAGGTAAAGAAGGGTTGTCAACTTTAGAAATATTTAACCCAAAGCTTAACTCAGCTGATCCTTGTGGTTTAATATCAATAACATTCCCACCGAAGATTCTGTCAAATATTTCACCTCCTACTTCAAGTTTAGGGATTAAAGTTTCGCGACTTTCAGAAATATCACTTTTTGACATCTGACGCCAGTAATCATTCATGGCCTTATCAAAGTCATATTCAAGGTACTCTTCAAATGTTACGGCGAAAGGTGTTTCAATGACCTCATCACCAAGTTTCTTTACAAAAATATACTGATCTGTTTCAGCATCATATATAATTTCTGTTTCTATCTGACTTGGATCTTCACCATATAGAGGGCTATTATCATTATTTTGTGTTGGATTAACGTTATCATCCGGTATTGGATATGGTAAATTATTATCCTTAATTGTATCATCAACATACACATTCCCATCATCAGGAATTGCATATCCTCCCATATAGTCGTTTATACTAGCATTTGATGGAAATATAATAGAAATCAAACTGATGATAAGTCCACCAAAAAACGTATATTTAAATATCTTTCCTACCAACTTTGTACTTTTACAAATAATTTAATGCCAATTTTACCACTTCTTCCAATTAAAGACCGGCATTATCCTTCAAAATCTTTTTCAATACTTTTTCAATAGCAGGTTTCGAAAAACCTAACATCTGTAAAGCACTTAACGCATCTTTATGTAAAGTATTGCTTTGTTCACCAAAAATTTGATTAATTTCTGCATCAGTATTTGAGATTTTATCTTTAAGGTCGATAATTATTCTCTGAGCAGTTTTGGTTCCAATACCTTTTACGCTTTTTAAAACATCTACATTGTTTGAAGATATCGCATTAACCAATTCACCCGAATTGACGGAAGATAAAATCAGCCTTGCAGTATTTGCACCTACTCCATTTACTGTTATCAACAAACGAAAAAGTTCTCTTTCCTGCTTATCAAAAAACCCAAAAAGTGAACGGGAATCTTCGCGAATAATTTCGTGAATTACCAATTGGCACTCCTGTCCTTTTTTTAACTGACCATATGTATTCAGACTAATGTTTATATGATAACCTATACCACTGTTCTCAAGAACAACATATGTTGGGGTGATCTCAGCAATATAACCGTTGATATACTCAAACATTTATTTTAAAATTCGATTTATAGATTGCAAAAATATAAAACATATTGAATTGTTCAATCATTTTCTAATATATATATGTGTAAACGATAATTTTTCTATAATATTTTGTACTATACGTTCCATAGATTTTAAGTATATTTGTAAGAATAACAAATTGAAAATTATCAAACAAACACGATTTCAGAACAAAAAAAGTCTGTTTTTTGTTATAATCTAAAACTTAATCAAATGAGAACAAAAATTGTCAAAGAATACACAAATGGAGAAATCACTGTAAGGTGGAAACCTGACGAATGTATTCATGCCACTACATGTTTTAAAATGCTTCCTGAAGTGTTTAAACCTGCTGAGAGACCTTGGGTAAAAATCAATGCTGCATCTACAGAAAAAATAATAGAAACTGTTGAAGCATGCCCAACGGATGCTCTAACTTGGTGGTATAATGACTCAAATCGTAAAACAGAAAAAAAATATTTTAAAATGGCAGAAAATAAAGAAAAAGCTCAAGTTAAAATTTTTGAGAACGGACCAATGCATATCCACGCAAACGTGGATGTTGTTGACGCAAATGGTAAAATACTAAAAGTTAATGAAGACAAATATATCTGCAGATGTGGTCATTCAAAAAATAAACCGTTTTGTGATGGATCGCATATGACAGCAGGTTTTAAAGGATAGAAAACATCTAGTTCGGAGTTAACAGTCTGGAGTGACTAAAGTTATAAGATCTATGAATTGTGCTTGAATTTAACCTAAATAAAAAATACTAATAATTTTAGGCACTTTATGAACTTTAGGCACTCTAGTCACTAAAAAATAATTTATGGTTGAAATTGATAAAAGCAAACCTGTTATGGTAACAGGTGCAACTGGTTACGTTGCAGGATGGATTGTAAAAAAATTACTGGATGAAGGATTAACAGTTCATGCTGCAGTAAGAAATCCAAATAATGAAGAAAAAATCAAGTATTTAAAATTACTTGCTGCAAGTTCAAAAGGACAAATTAAGTTCTTTAAAGCAGATTTACTAGAAAAAAGCTCCTATGATGATGCTGTTAAAAATTGTGAATTGGTTTTCCATACTGCTTCACCTTTTAGCAATCGGGTAAAAGATCCTCAAAAGGAATTAATTGATCCAGCTCTTGAAGGAACAAGAAATGTACTTGATTCTGTTAACAAATCTGAAACAGTCAAAAGAGTTGTCTTAACAAGCAGTGTCGCTGCTATAATGGGTGATACTAAAGACTTATTAGATATCCCTAATAGAATTGCAACCGAAGAAAACTGGAACATCTCCTCAAGTCTTACTCACCAACCTTATAGCTATTCAAAAACCTTAGCAGAAAAGGAAGCTTGGAACATAAATGAAAAACAAAATAAATGGGATTTAGTAGTGATAAACCCAACACTTGTTTTAGGTCCCGGCATCAGCCCTGCAATAACATCAGAAAGCTATAAATTAATGCAACAACTGGGTGATGGAAGTATGAAGATGGGAGTCCCTGATTTTCAAATTGGTGTTGTTGATGTAAGAGATGTTGCAGAAGCACATTATAAGGCAGGTTTTACACCCGAAGCTAAAGGTAGACATATTGTTAATGCAGAATCCAAAACCTTTTTACAGATTGCAGATTTAGTACGTAAAAACTATGGAGATAAAGTAATTTTACAAACTAAAACTCTTCCTAAATGGGTGGTTTGGTTAGCTGCTCCTACAGCAGGCCTAAAAAGAAAGTTTGTAACCAAAAATGTAGGCTACCCATGGACTGTTGATAATAGAAAAAGTATTGAAAAACTTGGAATTGAATACAGACCATTAGAAGTAACTGTTAACGACTTCTTCGAACAAATGATTGACAATGGAGCATTTGAGAAAGCTTAGTCAAAACTCGGTTTCCTCCTTTGTTTCTTTTCTGCATTTTCTTTTTTATATTTTAACCTTTTCTCAACAGACTCCTTTGAAGGTTTTGTTTTTATTCTTTTTTTGTGTTCAAACAGCGCCTTATTAATTAGTTTATAGAATTTTTTAAGAACTAATTCCTTATTTTTTAGTTGAGATCGCTCATCTTGATTGGATAAATGAAGGACTCCTTCGTTATTAATTCTTGAATGTAATTTCTTTACGATTTTCTCTCTTTGTGCTTCGGTTAAAATATTTGAATTTTGTACATCAAAACGCAATTCAACACGGCTATTGACCTTATTAACATTTTGACATCCGGGCCCACTGGATCTTGAGAAACTAAATTCAATTTCAGAATCCAAACTACCAATTACAATAATACTATCTTTCATTTCAAAGGTTTTAGCAAATCTTCCAACCCATTCAATCTAATTTCATACATTGTATTTAAAAGCATTCCCAACTTTCCTCCAGGGAAACCTTTACTATGATACCAAACCAAATAATGTTCGGGAATATCACAAATTCTTCTGCCTTTGTATTTACCGTAAGGCATTCTTGTTGAAATAAATTCTAATAAAACAGCTTTATCCATCTTAGGGCAAAGATACAAAATCTTCTTGGCACCCTTTTTGGAATTATTTTCATATATTCGTATTAAATAAAATTGTGATGAAAAAGTTAATAATAATTTTGTCTGCCGTTTTAATCAGTGGCTTAATATATTCTCAAGAAATAAAATCTCATAAACCTATGGGGCGTTGGTCATACAACAATATTACAAAAAGAATAGAAAAGCAAAAAAATGATGAAAAACGAATGAAGAAAGGTGTTAGAATAATCAAGCGTAAACACATTTCATCTAATCAAGTATATAAATTATCTTTATTATTTTCTGAAGAAGAATATCGTTTAGGTTTTGTTAAAGGTGTATACCCAAGCATAACAGATAAGTCAAATGCAATAGTTGTTTGCGATGGCTTTGAAAAATTCTCAAACCAGACAATACTATGGGATTACATACAAGCTGAAAACAAAAAGTATGGTATTGAAGAACCTGATATCGCTTCATACCAAGAGTACCTTGAAATGAAAGATCGTAAGAAAGATAAGCAATACGATAAAAACAAGGATAAAGATAAAGATTTGGATATTGCAGATGATAATGAATCTGAAATTATTGCTAATGAAAACTCTAAAGAAAATAATACTGATCAGTAAGTGAAAAATTCAGATTCAGAAAAGGATAACAACACTCATGATAATAATAATCCTATAATTTTTCCTGATGCTGCAACATATTCTGGATTAAACAAAGGTTGTGACAACTATCTGGATGACAAACAGTTCCTTGCATTTGCAAATACTGTAGCTCAATTTGAGGACGATCAAGAAAAAGCTACTATTTGCATGGAATACACACATACTTATTGTTTTACAACCGCACAGGTAATGAAACTTGGTGTTATTATAAGCGATGAAGCATCACGTTATATTTTCTTTAAAACTGCTTACGAAAAAGTATATGACAAGGACAATTATCTTTATGTAAAGCAGTTACTACAAAATGACAAATTCATTTTTGGTATAAATAATATTTATGAAGTTCCACAAGGAGAAAAGCCTCATCCTGTAAGCATTGAAGAAGAAGAGATTCAAGAAAAGTGCGTGTTGTCTGAAGAAGACTTTACAAATATAAAATCTGAAGTTCGAAAAGAATCATTTTCAACTACAAGATTAGCAATTTCTAAAAAACTAATACCTAAATATAATTGCATATCTTCAGAACAAGTAAAATATTTACTTGGATTATTATCTTTAGAAGCAGACAAAATAGAGCTTGCTAAATTTGCATATGCCTACACTCTGGATCCACAAAACTATACACTAGTAAGAGATTATTTTACTTCGCAAGAAAGCAGAGATGAAATCTCAAAAATCATAAGCAACTAGATCTTTCTTTATACAATACAAATTTTTTGTTTTCTTCTTGTTAAATATTTGATAATCCTTTGGTATTGTACTAAGAAATTTAACCCAAATTTTATATAAAATCACCATCCTATTTCTAAAGGATGTGTTTTTTATTAATATTTTGAATTACCATAAAAGCCTTGCAATTATTAGACCTCAACATGCATTTTGTACTTAGAATTCGACACTTTAACACTTTCTTCCTGGCAACCTGTTATCAAGTTCAACGTTTTTAGTTTGAGAAATTGAGATAAGAAAAACAAAAAATGTTAAACATGAAAAAGATAATTTTATTACTAACGATGACAATAACACTTGCATTTTTTAATATAATAAATGCACAGGTTATTCAAGTTGAGGAAGCTCAAGAAATTGCCCAGAAAGCTTATGCTGAAATAAGTAATGTAAGTGCAAAAGCTGTTTCATTTAATGATGATTTTTATGTGAAAAACATAAATGAACAACCTGTCACGTATATTTTTAATTCCATAGATGGTGGGTTTGTTATTGTATCTGCTGAGGAACGAACTATACCGATTCTAGCATATTCAGACAATGGTAACATTGCAACTGATGAATCAGAATGGGAAGAAAATTTTGCGTTCTGGATGCAAACGTACTTTGATCAAATTGAATATATTCGAGAAAACGATTTACCAGCAAGCGTTGAAGCTGTTGAGTATAGAAGCAAACTTGATAACGGTCAGGATTTAGGTCTTAGACCGGCAAAAGATGTTGCTCCTTTAATGTCAACCACCTGGAATCAGGGTTGTGGATATAATGCAGATTGTCCGGCAGATGCTTCAGGTCCATGTGGACATGTTTACACCGGATGTGTTGCTACTGCAATGGCTCAGGTTATCCGGTATATGGAATATCCTATTCATGGAGTTGGTGACGAGTGCTATACTCATTATGTTTATGGAGAACAATGTGCTGATTATGCTGCTGCAACTTACGACTATGCAAGCATGCCGAATGGAAGTGGCAATGCCGAAGTAGCAGAATTAATGTATCATTGTGGAGTTTCGGTTGACATGAATTATTCTCCTACTGGCTCAGGTTCATATTCATATAAAGTCCCAAGAGCTTTAAATGACCATTTCGATTATAAAAACGCTGTAATATTATCCAAAAATTCTTACGACCCAACGGTATGGTGCTCTATTTTGATTAATGAAATTGATAATTCCAGACCTATGTACTATTCAGGAAGTGGCTCTGGTGGACACGCGTTTGTTGTCGATGGTTATCAAGGTACCGATTACTTCCACTTTAACTGGGGATGGGGAGGTTCATACAACGGACATTTTTATCTGGATGACCTTACTCCTGGTAGTGCTGATTATACAAATAGCCAACAAGCTGTCATTGGAGCAATACCATCAACATTGTTTACTAATCTTGATTTTTCAGGTGCTTTAGAATTATCCTGCGCGACAGCTGTTAGTCAAGATCTTAGTACAGGTAACGATTATATTAACTATTACAGTTATACATATCCTGCTTGTCCCGGAAAAGAGTTAACCTATTATTTTACAACAACATTACCCGGTAGGATTAGAATTAAAACAACCAATATTTCTGACGGAGATTTAAGAATATTTCTTCTTTCACACCCTCATCAGGATTCACTTATTACCTATGCAACAAACGATTTAATTATTGACGATACCGATGCCGGAACCTACTACATTTCTATAGAAAGTGTTTCGGCTTTGGAACCAACATTTGATATCGAAGTTATTTGCCCTACTATTGATGCTGAATTGATTTTCACAAATGGACAAGTAAACCCACAGTATCTAACGGATTTACAAACTAATGTTATAGCATCGTCAAACATAAAGAACATTGGTAATACTACTGCAGCGGCAAATACTATTAACTACTATCTGTCTACTGACAATGTATATGATTTTGGTGTAGATACATATCTTGGAAATGATGTAATTCCTGAACTCACACCCGGATCGTCAACAAATATAATTACCAATCTTACCATGCCTGCAGGATTAATACCAGGCCCGGCTTATATAGTTTTTGTAGCAGACGAATCCAATATTGTTCCGGAGGCAGACGATCAAAATGAATTTTTTGCATGGGCAGAAGTTCCAAATCCGGGATTATTAGATTGTTCTTCATCTGTAAGTTTAACTGATGGTGTGTGGTACTATGATAATACCGAATTAAACGGCGTCAATAATGTTGAAGCACACTGGGCTGCATGGGAGCAAACTGCTCCGGAAATTGTCCATAGCTTTATCTCTCCTTATGATGGCATGGCTACAATATCTTTTACCGAGAAGGTTGCAGGCGAAATGCATTGTATGGTTTATCCAATTTGCAACGAAAACACCTGGCTTGCTTCCACATGGTTTGCTGAACTAACAGATACTTTGGCAACAGAAACTTTCTATGTCACAGCTGGTACTGAATATTTTGTTGTTGTCGATTCAAAACTACCAATTCAAGGTGAATATGGTGTTAAAATTGATTTGCCCGAAGAATGTCCAAACATTGACGTAAATGTTTGGGGGGAACTGGAACTATGTGATGGAGATTTTTATCCAAACTTTGATGCTCAATGGGGATATTCAAATTATCAATGGTATAAAGATGGTTTAGCCTTGGAAGGTGAAACCTGGAATGGATACACTCCTTCACAACCAGGTGATTATTATGTTATGATAAGTGAAAACGGATGTGATGCAAGTTCAGACACGTTTACTGTATCAATGAGTTTCCCTCCTGATACTGCAACTATAGTAAGTCTGGGACCAATAGAATTTTGCGATGGTGGTAGTGTTGACTTACAACTTGATAATGTTATTTCATATCCTTATCAATGGGCAAAAGACGGAGAACTTATTGCCGGTGAAACCAGTGGTACTTTAACTGTAACAGAAAGTGGTAATTACTCACTATTTACAACAAATGCTTCATGTTCAGTAGAATCTGATACAATAATTGAAGTTCATGTAAATAACAATCCTACAGATATTTATGAACAAACTCCTCTACCCACAGATAGTATAGATTTCTATTTTACATTTAATGAAGATAATAATGATATTATTAATAATTATTCCTTCTCATGTTGTGATTTTGTTCCTGCTGATGATAGAGATGGTAATTTCTGGCAGGCAAGAGATTTCTCGACAGGTGATTATTTTGGATATGCATCACATTATGCTGAAATTCCTGATGAGTTTACTATAAGCCTGTGGTTTAACACAACTACTACAGAAGGAGGCATGATGGCTTCATTCCTTGATAGTCCTTGGGGTGGCGCTAGCCAGGATGCAGTTCTTTATATGTCAGATGATGGAAAATTGCATTTCTATATGAGTAATGGTGGAACCCCCGAAGAATTAGTAAGCACGAATGCTTATAATGATGGAAACTGGCATAATGTACTTATTTTGCACGGATTTGGCATACTCATGGAAATTGATGAAACTGTAGAGCATTTAAGTGTTGCAACAGAAGTCACTCATCAAACATTTGATGGCTATTGGACATTTGCCGGAGAATACTTGCCTGCAGATGTTCTTGATATGCCAACTTCATTATTCTATGATGGAATGCTAGATGACATTATGGTAATTCGTGAAGCAAAATATGGTATCAGAAATTACCTTGATGCAGATCCCGAATTAAATGTTGAAATTACCTCCGGGATTGATACTTATTGTGACAACACCTTGGCATATTTTACTATCGAAAATGCTGAAAATGAAATAGAATATCAGCTTTGGAACAATACAACTTCTGCATTCTATCCAATTGCTGAAACCGGAAATGGAAATGACCTAGTTATTGGTGGCGAACTAATTACCGAAACTACAGAATTTATGTTTCTAGCTACTGATCCTGTGACATTATGCGAAACATGGTTAGATACAACAATAACAATTACTGTTCATCCTTTAGTTGCTCCAACAATATCTATAGTATCCGATGGTATTTACCCGATTTGTCAGGGAACAACAATTACTTTTGACGCAACAATTGGTGATGCCGGAGCAAGTCCAACTATAGAATGGTATTATAATGATATACCTCAAGGTGTGAACGCTGACAGCTTTAGTTATTCAGGATTTACTGATACAGACACTGTTTATGCTGTTGTTTGGAGTGATTACATCTGCCCTGACCCTGATTCTGTAATCTCAAACGAAATTGCACATACTGTTTTACCAAATACTACACCTTCTGTTTCAATAGTAAATACTCCGGTTGGAGTAGCATGTGCGGGAGAAACAATCACTTTTGTTGCAACACCAACAGATTGTGGAGCAAGTCCATCATACCAATGGTATAGAGATGGTGCAGAAGTTGGAACAGATTCTGACACTTATGCAACAGACGATTTTGATGATGGTGAAGAAATTTATGTTATTGTTACTTCGGATTATGCTTGCTCAACATCTCCAACTGCCGAATCAAATCATATTACTACAGATGTTTCAACTCCACCCGAAGCAAATTATACAATTCTAAGTGGAGGATATTGTACTTCTGAAGAAGTTTGCTTCGAATATTCAGGAGAAACTACAGGATTAGACCATGTTGAATGGGAAGTAACAGACGGGGGACCAGCAACTAATTTCTCTGGAGAAGGACCACATTGCTATACACCGGGAGGCAGCTATCTACAAATTGGTGTAACAGCATATGATGCAAATGGATGTACTGATACTGCATTATTTGTAAACCCACTTTTATCTCCGAGCATTACACCCTCAGTAACTATCAGCACTGATGAGCTTGCTACATATTGTCACTATTATGATGATGTTATTTTCACAGCTGCTGCAGTTAATAGTGGTGCATATCCTGTTTACCAATGGTATGTGAACGGAAACCCGGAAGGTACAAATTCAGATACATTTGTTACTGCTACCCTTGAAGACAATGATGAAATATATTGTATTGTAACAAACACTGTTTCATGTGCAACATCACCAACTGCAGAATCAAATCATATTAACATAAACATTGAGCCTGTTCCTAATGCCAGTATGGTAACAACAGGTGGTACATGTATGAGTAATGAAATCTGCTTCCATTATGATGGTTCAATGACAGATATCTCAAGTGTTGACTGGGTAGTCCGTGAAAATTCTGTAGAAACTCTTTCATATACAGGTGTTGGTCCTCATTGTTTCGATCACGTACATAATGATGTTGAAATTGTTGTTACTGTAACGGGCACTAATGGATGTTTTGATACAATACCAAGTTATATTACTGTCAATGATACACCGGGATTAACTATTCCTGACACGGTCTATAAGTGTATGGATTCATGGACAAGCGTTACCGAAGCAACAGGATATGCTGATTATGCATGGTCGAATGGAGATGAAGATAATTATATGACAACACCTGATGAAGGTTTGTATTACCTGACAGTAACAAATAGCTTTGGTTGTGAATCTGTTGATTCTGTTGCTGTTATCAATTATCCTGATGAAGATATTGTACTACCAACAGACACAACTATCTGTTTGGATGAAACAATTATACTAGACATTGAAAACTCTTATGTCTATGACAATATTTACTGGACAGATGGAGTAGGAACAGTATGGAATGAAGAAAATCCAGAAATTGGATATATGGGAAATAATCCACAATTTATTTATGTCGAGACAGAATCTGAACATTGTACTTTCTCTGATACAATTTACATTCACTTCGATGTTTGTGAAGGAATAGATTCTGACTCTACTAATGAAATTAGCATTTATCCAAATCCAGCTCCCGATTATGTCATAATCGAATCAGATACTCAGATTGACAATATTGTGATATACGATATTACCGGAAAAATTGTGTTTGAAACAATTCCAACAGAAAGCACATTTAGAATTAACGTTAAAAACTGGCCTGATGCCGCATATTATATTCAGATAATAACAAAACAAGTAGAGGTGATAAAGTCCGGATTTATAAAGATATAAAACGAGTCCGGCAGTTTTGTTCGTGCAGCCGAATGCTAACCAGCGTTCGGCTGTTTTTTTTGTGTCTTCCGCTTCGCTCAGTCCTACGCTTTCGCAATACTTCGAAAAATTATTACTATCGGAGAGTATTTGAGCTGTTGGTTTATTAAAGAATAAGAATTTGCCTGTGGGCAAATAATAATCAAAATTCAAGAACGGAGAACAGGAAGCTGGGAACTAATTAACCGTTTAACCAATCAACAACTTACATCCGTCACTGGTCATCGCTCATCAAACAGTTTTTCTCTTCCACCTCCAAAATGTCGTATCGACTCATTCCTAACCAATACTTGTAAATTGCAATTTCACGGAGTTTTAACCAATACATATCGCTAAGTAAACAATAAGATTTAATTAATTGAGAAATATCTGATTCTATTTCTTTTACAACTTCGGGTTTAATACTAAATAAAATCTCTCGCTGATTATATCTGACCAAAACAGATGGGGATAAATTACCCAAAGTGTCGACACTAATTGTTCCATAACCAATAGTTGATCCTGTACCAACTTGCAATCCATCGTTAAAACAGCTTAATGGAGGATCAAAACCGGCATAAGAAACTAGCTCAATCTCGTCAAGTCCGGCATGTAAATATTCCATTATTCTTAAACCGGTCTTTGCTCCAAGTATTGAATAGATCCCCATATGTGAATGTATCTCTGAAGTTAGTGCTGCAATTTTAAATTCGGCATATCCATGCTTAGCAACAAGGCTATCAACAACATTTAAAACATCATTACGCAGCATAAAACCAAAAGTGGGAACTTCGTTAAACACTACTCCCTGGTCAGGCTTATCAAAATTCAAAACTCCAGTTATTAAAATGTCAAATAAATTTTGTCCTCCCGGCTTTATGATTTTTGAATATTCCCCAACACTCTCTTCAACAAACATACTTGGATATAACAAATATAATGGTATTAACTCATCCCAATAATACATTTCACCTTCAGCAAAACCTGTATTATCAAAAGCTTTATATATTGAATTTGCATAAACTGACTTCATTTTAGAACAAATCTCAAGAAAATCTTTTCCATAAGCAATGTTATCTGATGAAATCATCTTTACAGGGATTTGAGCTTTTACTAATCTGCTATAAGCTTTTTTATCTTGCTCGTAATTATATCCTACCGGTTTTTTATCATAATCCGAATACCATAATACTGTCTCAATTTTAGGTTTTAGTGAAGGATATAATTCAACAAAATCGCTAATGTTTGTTAATGGTCCCAAAGCAATAATTATCGTTCTCTTTGATTCCCCATTAACAGCCTCCTGAATAAGTTTAACGGACTCATCAAAACTAAATAATTCAATATCCCCAAATAAATTTTCCCAAACTGGCATTGCGTGAGATTGATATTGCTTTGATGCTTTTCCATTTTTCCCTTCACCAACCAGAATCCCTTCATGATGATATAAGTCGCATAACTGTTGGATATACTGAGCTGACAAATCGGGAGGCAAAACGCCATCTACAGTTGTTATTGCATTTATATTAAACTCTCGAGATGACATAAAATATGTTAAAGCACGAAAGTCATCAACACCACCATCGGTATCAATAACAATATTGTATTTAGCACGCTTATGTGCATTTACTTGAAAAGAAATGCTTATGAATAATAACAGAGTAAATATGCATAATATATTTCTCATATCGTAAGTTTTATCAAATCTGGTTTTTATCGGTAAAAAAGTAAAAATCACCATCATTAGAATCAATTAAATTCTCATCTGCTAATATCATATCATTGTTCTTAAGAACAAATGCTTGATATCCATAGGAACTCAAAAGTTCAATACATTTCTTCCGATTTCCATCACCACTTAGTTCAGTTTGAATAATTGGCATATTCTTTTTTACAACTTGTTGCATGTTGTCAAATACCTCACTCTCGTATCCTTCAACATCAACCTTTATAAAATCTATTTGATCAATTTCAGCGAAAAGAAGGTCGGGATTTTTCATTTCAACACTAAACTTCTTTTCAAAGCCGGTTTCTCCTTCTTTAACAACTCTTGTCATTCCATGATGAACAACTCCTTCGACAGCAGGCATACCCATTTCAACTAGCTTTTCAGAATCCCCTAGTGCGTAAGGAAAAAGAACCAGATTTGCTGACTTATATTTTCGCAAATTTGCTTTCCATATTTCACTAAAAACTGGAACAGGCTCAACAGCGAAAACTCTACCATCTTTACCACTAAATTGTGCCAAAAAATATGAATAATAGCCCAAATTTGCTCCAATATCTAAACATGTAAACCCTGGCTTAATTAGTGTTTTCAAGTAATGTAATTCTGAATATTTCTCCTTACCGAAACCACTATCGATATAAGTAATATAGGTTTTGCTTACTAATTTTAGGTAGTTTTTTAATCCCAGTATTTTATAAAGTAAAAGCTTAAAAAATTTCATTGCATTTTATTTAATCTCTTCATAATCAACGTACTCTCCTCCATCATCATTGTCTGACTCTTCATCTTTTTCAGGAATAAAGTCAATGCTAACGTCTCCTGCTTTTTTGTTTTTTTGTTTTTCCTGTTTGTCAAAATCGGGGTTTATTTTTCGTGCCGCATTTCTTACCCATCGTTTTAATAACCAAGTGATTACATAGCGAAACAACAATACCGCCAATAGATAAAATATTAATAATCCAAGTAGAAACTTTAAAAATCCCATATGTTAAAACAAAAGCATTGACACATACACGGCGGCAATCCCACCTAAAAAACCAGCATATACCTGAAATGGATTATGCCTTCACAAATATAATCTCGATGTAGCGACAAAACCTGAAACAATAATTATAATAAACCCTATAAAAAGAACATTAAGATTACTATTTATCCCAATATAAATTACAAATCCAAGCAAGCCTCCCAAAGCAGTTGTATGTAGACTTATTTTCCAGAAAACTGTAATTAGCAAACTCATTGCTAATATAACAACTGAAGAAAGGATAACTTTCAATAAAATTGGAGGCATACTAACTCTTTGCATAAAATAATATGCTAATGAATATATTATCAGTATACTTACCAATGGTAACAGCCTCTCTTTTCTAAGATCGATTTCAAGTTTTGTAATTATTCTGAAATAATATAATACCGGGATAAAAAGAGCCGGCAAAATAAAAGTCAGAATTAAAAATATTGAATAAATTGTATCACGAATATCAGAATTTACAACACTTAAATAATGACCTGAGTTAAACAAAATAAATACTGCTGCACTAGCCATCAATAATGGATGAAAAGCATAACTTATTACCTGTGCGATTGTTTTGTAGAAGTCGGACTTTTGCATTACAATTCCTTTCTCAATCTGGCTACCGGAATGTCCAGTTGTTCGCGATATTTTGCAACAGTACGTCTGGCAATTTGATACCCTTTAGATTTAAGTATTTCTGCAAGTTTATCGTCAGTTAAAGGTTTTGATTTATTCTCTTCTGCTATACAATCTCTTAAAATTTGCTTAATTTCTCTGGTAGAAACTTCCTCACCGGATTCTGTCTGCATACCCTCACTGAAAAAATGCTTGAGAAGATAATTCCCATAAGGTGTTGCTACATATTTGCTGTTTGCAACTCGGGAAATTGTTGAGATGTCTAAATCAGTAATTTCTGCAATATCTTTTAAAATCATAGGTTTAAGATCGGTCTCATCACCTGTCAGGAAAAACTCTTTTTGAAATTCTGCAATAGCATTCATACTAAACAAAAGGGTGTTCTGACGTTGTACAATAGCATCAATAAACCATTTTGCAGAATCCAGCTTTTGCTTTATAAAAACCAATGCTTCCTTATCGGATTTGCTCGCATTTTTATTTTTCGCATATTGCTCCATCATCTGTGCAAAGTTTCTGCTTATTTTAAGTTCAGGAGCATTTCTTGAATTAAGACTTATCTCTATCTTACCGTCAATAACATCTAAAATAAAATCAGGGATAATTGATTGTACTGATCTTGTTTGAGGCTCTCCAAAAGAACTACCGGGTTTTGGATTCAATTTTAGAATAACATCAATTCCTGCTTTCAATTGCACCTCATCAACACTGCATTTCGACATTATCTTTTTATAGTGCTTTTTTGTAAATTCATCAAAACACTCAGCAATAATCCTTCGTGCTAAAACTACATTCTCATTAACAGTTTCTTTTCTTTCTAACTGTAACATAAGACACTCCTGAAGACTTTGAGCTCCGACTCCAGCCGGGTCAAGATCTTGAACAACATCTAATACCTGACGAAGTTCCTCTTCTGTAACTTCAAGATTTTGTGAGAAAGCAATGTCATCAACAATAGCGTCAAGTTCACGTCTGAGATAACCATCCTCATCAATATTTCCTATTAAAAAAACTGCCAATAATTTCTCACGATCATTAACGTCTTTTAAAATTAGCTGATCGCTTAAATGCTCGTGAAATGATTTTGATGATGAATAGGGAATATCTCTTTGTTCATCATCTTTAGAGGTATTATTTGCACTTAGTTTATATGATGTAATTTCATCGTCATCACCTATATAATCTTCAAAAGAGAATTCCTCTTCTTCATTCTGATTATCATCATTATCCTGAACTTCATCAGCAGAATATTCATCATCATGATCCACACCCTCGTCCAAGGCAGGATTCTCCTCAAGCTCCTTCTTTATTCTCTGCTCCAATTGCAATGTCGGCAGTTCCAGAAGCTTAATCATCTGAATCTGCTGAGGAGACAATTTTTGCAGTAGTTTCTGCTGTAAGTTCTGTTTTAACATATCTTCATTCTCTTATTCCAAAAGTACAAAAATTTTAATTATTATGATTAAAATTCTGCATTTTTAGGTGTACGAGGAAATGGTATTACATCACGAATATTGCTCATACCTGTAACAAACAATATTAAACTCTCAAAACCAAGTCCATAACCACTATGTGGTACTGTGCCAAATTTTCTTGTTTCAAGGAACCACCACATTTCTTCCTGCGGAATATTCATCTCATTTATTCTGTTTAGAAGTTTTTCGTAGTTTTCTTCACGTTGTGAACCACCAATTATCTCTCCTATTTGAGGAAATAAAACATCCATAGCCCTAACAGTCTTCCCATCATCGTTCTGCTTCATGTAAAAAGCTTTTATTTCTTTTGGATAGTCTGTAAGAATTACCGGCTTTTTAAAATGCTTTTCTACTAAAAATCTCTCATGTTCACTTTGAAGATCAAGTCCCCATTCTTCAACAGGAAAAACAAATTTTTTCTTCTTATTTGGTTTTGAGTTCCTTAAAATATCAAAAGCTTCTGTATAAGTTAAACGCTCAAATTTATTGTTTACAACAAATTCTAAACGATCAATTAAGCCCATTTCATCACGTTCGTTCTGAGGCTTATTCTTTTGCTCATCTGTACGACGTTTATCCAAAAATTCAAGATCTTCCCGACAATTATCAAGTGCATATTTTACAAGATACTGTAGCATTTCTTCAGCAAGATCCATATTATCATGTATATCATAAAATGCCATCTCCGGTTCAATCATCCAAAATTCTGCAAGATGACGAGCAGTATTTGAATTCTCTGCACGGAAAGTAGGTCCAAAAGTATATACTTCGGAAAGTGCTAATGCTGCAAGTTCAGCTTCCAGCTGTCCGGAAACTGTAAGATTTGTTGCTTTACCAAAAAAGTCCTCTTCATAATCAACTTTCCCTTCTTCGTTATGTGGAAGATTTTCTAAATCTAAAGTTGTAACATGAAACATCTGACCAGCACCTTCTGCATCTGAACCAGTAATAATAGGAGAATGTATATTATAAAATCCTTTATCGTTAAAAAACTTGTGAATCGCATAAGTCATTGCATGACGAATACGGAAAACTGCTCCAAATGTGTTGGTTCTAAATCTTAGGTGGGCAATTTCGCGTAAAAATTCAAGACTATGGCGTTTAGGCTGTAATGGATACTCATCAGGATTAGCCTGACCTAAAACTTCTAGATTTAAACTATGTAACTCTGTGCTTTGACCACTACCCATTGACTCAACTGTGTTTCCAGTTACAGCAATTGATGCACCTGTATGGATTTTAGCAAGAATTTCTTCAACTTCAGGATTAACATCAACAACAATCTGAAGATTATTTATTGTTGAACCATCATTAAGTGCGATAAAGCATACATTTTTGCTTACACGCTTGGTTCTTACCCAACCCATTACAAGGATTTCTTTTCCATAGTCCTCTGATTTAAGGACATCAACAATTTTTACCCTTTTCATTTTGAAAATATTTAGTCTGCAAAAATAGAAAAAAAGAATGATGAAACAAAGAGGATGAAAATTTCACTTCACCTATACCATATCCTGTGTATAATGAGTATAATCTTTAATTACAGTTGATATATAAGCAGCATCTGAGAGGTTTTGTTTTGAGTATTTTGTTACATTTTCAACTTTTATTCTCAATTTCTCCATCATTGCAGCATCATTTGATTTCCGCGCTGTCTGAAACAAATCCTTTATTAGTTGCATATCCTTATCTGTTAGATTTATTACTGATGGATATGTCGGAACATAATTACTTTCAAGGTTTTCTAATATTGTTGAACTGATTTTATATTTATTTCTCAGACTAATAACTGCTGTTCCGGAGGCTAAACCGCCTAATCTCTGACTATTTTTTGAGCTGATAATAAAAACGATTACTACAACAGCAAAAAGAAACCAGACATCTATTGCCCGTATTATCCACCGAATAAAGAAATCTATAAATGATGCGCTATACCCATCAACTTTAACAACTTTAATCTTCAAAACCATTTTCCCAAGAGTTTGCCCACGAAAAAACAATTCTGACCATAAGGTATACATCCATGCAGGAAGCATTAATACGCTCTGAATAGCAACATAAGACCAAAAATCCATATTATATGCATTAATTCCAAGACTGGAAAGTATTGTCGAGACAATGTAGACATAACTTAAAATAACAAACACATCTATAAGACCTGCAAGGAAACTTTCACCAAAGCTTGCAAGCTTAAAATCTATGTTCACATTTTGTGTTGTATTTATTTGTATGGTACTCATATTAGTATTATTTTAGTCGCTATATGCGTGAAGCAGCTTTCATAAAACAAAATAAGGAAAAATGGTTAGAATTTGAAACAAAAATCTTTGGAAATTCTAAAACAAATACTGATGAGTTATCTAAATTATACATTCAGCTGATGAATGATTTAGCTTACGCACAAACTTATTATCCCAAAAGTAAGACAATTTTATATCTTAACAACCTTGCAGCAAGAGCATTTCAAAAAATATATAAAACAAAAAAAGAAGAAAGCAATCGAATAATATCCTTTTTTAAAACTGACGTTCCTCTACTTGTTTATGAATATCGCAGATATATGCTTTATGCTTTTGTCTTTTTTTTCGCATTTGTTTTCATTGGAGTAGTTTCTGCAAGATATGATGACAATTTTATTCGGCTTGTTCTTGGTGATTCATATGTAAACACAACACTGGAAAACATTCAGGACGGTGACCCCGTTGCCATTTATAAAAGTGGATCAAGATGGGGCTCACATATAGGCATTACAATAAACAATCTTAGAGTTGGAGTGCTTAATTTTATTGGTGGAATACTCGGTGGTCTTGGAACAATTTATATTCTTTTTCAAAACAGCGTAATGCTTGGAGCTTTTCAGTATATGTTCTTTAAATATGACGTTTTCTGGGAAAGCGTCAGAGTGATCTGGATACATGGTTCAATGGAGATTTTTGCTATTGTTATCGAAGCAATGGCCGGCCTTATTTTGGGAGCAAGTATTCTGTTTCCTAAAACTTATTCACGTTATGAATCTTTAAAAAGAGGAATACGTGTCTCTGTGAAAATATTTTTCAGCACTATCCCATTTACCTTGATTGCAGGATTTCTCGAAGGTTATGTAACCCGTTACAGTAATGTTATGCCAAACTGGTTATCTGTGGGAATCATCCTGTTCACTCTTGGAACTATAAGTTTTTATTATATCGTTTATCCTGCTGTTGTGCACAGAGAAAACATTAAAAAGGAAGAACAATTTAAAGTGAGTTTTTTTACGAGAAAATAATATAAGACAATCTGATGTTTCTAATGTTTGACATTAATTATTTAAACTATGCAATTACTAAAGAAACGAAGTTTTGGTGATTTTTTTAATGACACTTTTACTTTTATAAAGCAAAACGGGAAACACTATTTTAAACACTACTTTATCCTTACGGGAATCCCTATTGCTATAATGACAATTATATCTTTTGCTTTTGGCTCTACAATTGTAAGAATGGCTTCGTATCGTACAGGCTTTGACAATGTAATTGAAGACTTTATGCATGAATACGCTATGCTTTTTATATTATTGGCTGCTGTTGTTGGAATTATTGCAATTATTTTCTCAATTATACAATACACTTACACTCCCGCATATCTAATTTTATATAATGAAAAAGGTAAAGATTTTGACTTTAAAGACATTTTCAGATTTATCTTTAAAGAAAAAATTGGAAAAATAATTATCTATATTCTTTTTGTAATGGTAATAATTATTCCGGTTGGCCTACTGTTTGGTATTGTAAGTTTAATCTTCCTATTAACAATTATTGGGGTTTTAATTCCTATTTCGGCATTTAACCTTTGGTTCACCATGGCCTATTTTACTTATCTTAAAGATGATAAATCTGTCGGAAGTAGTTTTGGTTATGCCTGGAATTTAATGTTTAACAAATTCTGGAGAAATGTTGGCTCTCTTGCCATTTTTACACTAATGATATTATTGCTAAGCTGGGGATTTAATGCTTTTGTCTCTATATTTACCAATCTTGCAACATTAGGCATGGACAATCAAAGTAGTGGTGTCTTTGCAATAATATTACTTGTTGGTTCGATGGCACTATACCAAATTGTAAATTTCTTTTTACAAATCGCCTTACAACTCATGCAAGGCATTGTATATTTTAGTCTTGTTGAAGAAAAGGAAAACACATCAACTTATAATGAAATCGATCAAATTGGCTTAGGTGCAGAGTAAACTAATATATATAATCCTATTCTTTTTTCTTTTATCAATAAAAGCTTTTCCCACTGATAGAGATAGTCTAAACATTGATAAAAACAGCGATATCTCTGTAAATTATCTTCCTGATGATTTTAAAGACAATTATGACAGTAAGGATTTTAAATATGAGTACAACTCAGATAGTGAAGGTTTAAGCTGGAGCGAAAGAGTAACAAGATGGTTTTACAATCTTTTGAGAAAAATATTTGATTTTAAACCAACACAAAAAGGTTTAAAAATCACACAGTATATAATCAAAGCACTATATTATATTGCTCTTGTTCTTATAATATTTCTAATTGTCAGATCCTTAATCCGAAAAGAAGGATACTGGATATTCGGGAAAAAATCTGACAAGCTGGAAATTGCTACTGAAAACATCGAAGTTGATTTAATGGAAACAGATTTTGACCGGCTTATAAATGATGCTGTACTAAAAAATAATTATAACCTGGCTGTTAGATATTATTACCTTAAAACATTAAAAGTCCTGACCGAAAAAGAGATTATTGAATGGGATGCAGATAAAACTAATCTGGACTATTTAATGGAAATCGATAAAACTCATATTCAGAATCTGTTTCAAAAGATTTCATACATATACGACTATTGCTGGTACGGAGAGTTTACATTGGACCAAAGCTCATTTAATGAGGCTGAATCCAGATTTATTTCATTCTTTAAAACAATCGGAAAATGAAAAGATCCTGGATTTATATAGGCGTTTTTGTTTTACTAATAGTGATACTGTTTATCATTGAAAGTAGTATTCCTAAACCTATCGACTGGACCCCAACTTTTAACGAAATACACAAAAAGCCATGGGGAACATATGTTTTACATTCAGAATTAGAAAATCTATTTCCTGAGTCAGATATTGAAGATGCTTTAAATACACCTTACGAAAAACTAAAAGACGAAGGTAGATGTTACAATACTACTTATATATTTATTGATGAAATAGTTGATTTTGATTTTGAATCGATAGAAGAATTACTAGACTTTGTTGATGACGGAAATAAATTATTTATTTCAGCTGAACATATTTCTACAGACTTGCTTGATAAACTGGATATAAATATTGATGTTCAATTTTCATATAATTTAAACAATGACACTTTAAAAAAACCATTGTACTTTACTCATGAAAAACTCACAAATAAATATGAATATGACCTAGGTTTTTCACGGTCTTATTTTAGCGCATTTGACACATCTAAAACAGTGATTTTAGGCTTACATAGTTTTGACAATGAGGAGTACATCAACTTTATAAAAGTAAGTTATGGTGATGGATTTATTTTTCTTCACACACAACCATATGCATTCACTAATTATCATATGCTTAAAAATAATCATGCTGATTATGTAAGTGGAGTTTTTGCATATATTGATAATAAAAACATATTCTTGGACGGAAAAAGACAAGAAGGCCTGGATGAGCAACAAAGCACACTACGTTATATTATGAGTGAACCATCATTAAGGTTTGCATGGCGCTTAGGATTAGCAGGTTTATTGCTCTTTATCTTCTTTATGGCACGAAGAAGACAAAGAATTGTTCCTGTCATAAAAAAACTACCTAACTCATCTATTGAATTTGCTAAAACTATAGGCGATTTGTATTATAGCGAAGGTGAAACAAAAGATATTGTTAATAATAAGATTGCATTCTTTCTAGAAAAATTAAGAACAACTTATTTTATTGACACTAGTAATCTTAATGAGGATTTCAAGAAACGATTACATCAAAAATCAGGAGTTGATCAGGCAGAAATTGATAAATTAGTTCACTATATTGTCTTTTTAAGTAAAAAAGATAAAATTGATGAGCTATTCCTTATAACTTTAAACAGACTTATTGATAATTTTAACCGTAAAGCACTTTAATTGTAAAAATTGACATAGCATATGAACAACGATCCAAATTTAAATCAAGCCGAGAATCAAGAGGAAAAGGTATTCTTTCAAAACAGAATAGATCTTTCCGAATTACAAAATTCAGTTGCTGCAATCAGAACAGAATTACATAAAGTTATTATTGGACAAAAAGATATGATTAATCTTTTGATTGCTTCAATTTTAGCAAATGGACATTCCTTAATAGAAGGTGTTCCGGGAATTGCAAAAACAATAAGCGCTAAACTTATTGCAAGAACTATGAGTGTTGATTTTAGTAGAATTCAGTTTACCCCGGACCTTATGCCATCCGATATACTCGGAACTTCAGTTTTTAATCTAAAAACAAGCGAATTTGATTTCAAATACGGACCAATTTTTTCAAATATCATTTTGATAGATGAAATTAACAGATCTCCTGCAAAAACTCAGGCAGCACTTTTCGAAGTGATGGAAGAACGCCAGATAACAATTGACGGCAAAACCTATCATATGGAATCCCCATTTTTAGTTTTTGCAACTCAAAATCCGATTGAACAAGAAGGTACTTATCGTTTACCTGAAGCTCAACTAGACCGATTCCTTTTCAAGATTGAGGTTGATTATCCAAATCTGGAAGAAGAAATTAGAATTATCGAAACACATCATGAAAGAAAAAATGCAGACAAACTATCCGATGTAAAACCTGTAATTAATGCTGAGCAGATTCAAAAGTTTCAAAATCAGGTTCAGGAAATACTTATTGAAAAACAACTTGTCAGTTATATTGCAAAGATTGTAACTCAAACAAGAGAAAATCCATTTCTTTATCTTGGAGCTTCTCCTCGTGCGTCGCTTGCAATAATGAGTGCTTCAAAGGCTTTTGCTGCAATGCAAGGTCGCGACTTCGTTACCCCGGAAGATATTAAGAGAAGTGCTGTACCTGTTCTCAACCACATGGTTATTGTAACTCCTGAAAAAGAAATGGAAGGAATCTCAGCCAAACAAGTTGTTAATCAGATAATTGAAAACATCGAAATCCCTAGATAATTGAGAATTAAAAACCTTTATATAGAACTCTATTTTTTCTATGCAATAATTGCATTGATCATTCTTTTTGTATTATCATTCTTTTACGCTCCCTTATACAATCTTAGTATCGCACTTTTACTTGCTTTAGTTGTATTTACTCTTGTTGATATTCTTGTATTATTTAACACTAGTAAAGGGATTGTTGCCAAAAGAGACCTGCCGGAAAAGTTTTCAAATGGAGATGATAATCCAATTAATATTTATGTGAAAAATAATTACACATTACCTATTCATTTAAATATTATCGATGAAATACCATTTCAATTTCAAAAACGTGATTTTAGCATTAATAAGAAAATCAAAGCAAACTCTGAAATTGGTTTTTCGTATTTTCTTCATCCTACAGAAAGAGGTGAATACACATTTGGGCGACTTCTTATTTATGTTCAGAGTCCTTTAAGGCTTGTTTCCAGAAGGTTTATTTTTTACCAGGACGAAATGGTTCCTACATATCCGTCATTTATCCAATTACGCAAATTCGACCTAATGGCTATTGCCTACAGAAACGAACTAGGCTTAAAAAAGGTCAGGAGAATTGGACATACAATGGAGTTTGAACATATCAAGGAATATGTGCGTGGAGATGATATCCGTACAATAAACTGGAAAGCTACAGCAAAAAGAAATAAGTTAATGGTAAATAAATTTCAGGATGAAAAAGCGCAGCCTATTTACTCAATAATTGACAAAGGCCGGGTTATGAAAATGCAATTTAATGGTTTAAGCCTTTTGGATTATGCTATAAACTCTGCTTTAGTTATTAGTAATGTTATAATTAAAAAGCATGATAAAGCAGGCTTATTTTGTTTTTCTAAAAACGTAGAAAACAGAGTTGTAGCTTAAAAAAGAACAAGTCAGATGGCATTAATTGCCGAGACTCTTTATAATATTAAAACCGATTTTAAAGAGTCTGATTTCAGCAGGCTTTATGCAGATATTAAGCTTAATATTCGTCAAAGAAGTTTACTGTTTTTATACACAAATTTTGAAACCATTGAAGGTTTAGAAAGACAATTGCATTATATTCTGGCAATAGCAAAACAGCATGTTATTGTTGTTGTGTTTTTTGAAAACACAGAGCTTCAGAAGCTAATCAACAAACCTGCTAAAACCACTCGTGAAATCTATGATAAGACAATTGCTGAAAAGTTTGCTTACGAGAAAAAATTAATCGTAAAAGAACTCGAGAAAAGATGTGTTTTTTCAATTCTCACAAAACCCGAGAACCTTACTGTTAATGTTATTAATAAATATCTTGAGATAAAATCGAGGGGGATTATTTAACTACAGCTTCTCCAACTCATTAGAGATTCTTAAAACCTCTTTCTTAACCTGATTAACGCCAATAAGTCCACCAGAAAAGCCTGCTGATGCGGATCCAATATTTGCTTTACCATTTTGGACATCTACACTTATCTTGTAATACTTTACAAATGCTCCAAAAAGCAAACGCATGGTACGATTCCCTTTTTCATAGGTAGCATTCATTACATTTCCTTCTAATAAGGTATAACCATTGCTTTTCATAAACATTGCTATTGATGTTGCAAGTTCATTATCACTTTCGCATTCAAATGTGTGTATAAAATTTTCCGAATTACGGACTTCGTTTGCTAAAAATTTGGCCATAATAAGTTTTTTTGTAAAAATAATTGTTTTATTTTATCATAAATCAGCCTAATATTGATTTTTTTAGTAATTTTGTTGCGCTTGCTATAAAATAGGGAATATCACAAATCTTAAGAGAGAGACAGGGAAAATTTTAATTAAATTTAAAGATTTGATAATGTATATTAACATTATTAAAGCTGCGAATAAATTAAATTTGTAAAAATTTTGGTTATGGGCATTATAAAATTTGACAAGAAACAACTTGTAAATCTGGAATATTCATTAAGTCGTGAGCTTTTACGAACAAACCGTGCAGGCACATATGCCAGTACAACGCTAATCAATTGCAATACACGTAAATATCATGGTTTATTAGTATGCCCTATGGAAGATATTGATGACCAAAACCATGTCATGCTTTCAGCTCTCGATGCAACAGTAACTCAACATGATGCTTCTTTTAATCTTGGAATAAGAAAATATCCGGGCATTTACGAACCAAAAGGACACAAATATGTCAGAGATTTTGAAGTCGATATAATACCTAAAGTTATTTATAGAGTTGGCGGCGTTGTTTTGCAAGTAGAACGCATTTTAACTGAAGACGATCGAATAATGATTAAGCACACTTTATTGGATGCTCATTCAAAAACAACACTTAAGCTTAAACCATTTCTTGCTTTTAGAAACGTACACCAACTTAGTAAATCAAACATGTTTGTCAATAAAAAATATACATCTGTTGACAACGGAATAAAAGTCAGGATGTATGATGGATATAAGTCACTTTATATGCAGTTCAACAAAAAAGTTGAATACATTCATGTTCCTGACTGGTATTATAATGTAGAATACATTGAAGAACAAAATCGAGGATATGAATTTCAGGAAGATTTATATGTTCCGGGATATTTTGAGATGGAAATCAAAAAAGGTGAAAGCATTATCTTCTCCGCAGGTTTAAAAGAAGCAAAATCCGCTTCTATTACCAAAAGTTTCAATTCTGCATTAAAGAAAAGAGATCCAAGATTAACCTATGAGGATTGCCTTAAAAGTGCTGCTCAACAATTTATATACAAGCGTCATGGAAAAACTGAAATCATTGCAGGGTTTCCTTGGTTTGGGAGATGGGGACGTGACACTTTTATTTCATTACCCGGACTTACATTATACAACGGAGATGTAAAAACCTGTAAAGATGTTCTTGACACCATGACTTCTGATCTTAAAGATGGATTATTTCCAAACATCGGTTCAGGAGGTTCTACAGCAATGAATTCGGTTGATGCACCTTTATGGTTTTTTTGGACACTTCAGGAATATTCAAAATTTATTGATGATAAAAAGACAATCTGGAAAGATTACGGTAAAAAAATGAAGCATATTCTTGAGCATTACCGTATTGGAACACATTTTAACATCAAGATGCATGATAACGGATTAATATGGGCTGGTGAGGCAGGAAAAGCTTTAACATGGATGGATGCTGTTGTAGCAGGAAAACCCGTTACTCCACGTCATGGTTTTGCCGTCGAAATAAATGCTCTTTGGTATAATGCTGTAAAATTTGCTCTCGAATTAGCAGAAGTTGCAGGAGACGAAAAGTTTATAAATGACTGGGCATATATTCCTGAAGTCACAAAGCTTTCTTTCCTCGAAAGATTCTGGTGCGACGAAAGAGAATACCTTGCTGATTATGTAACCTACGATTATGTTGATTGCAAAATCAGACCAAACCAAATATTTGCATGCTCTCTGCCTTACTCTCCATTGTCCGAAACAAAACAAGAAAGAGTTCTTGAATCTGTTCGTAAAGGATTACTAACATCTAAAGGTATTAGAAGCTTGAGCCCCGACAATCCAGACTTTAAAGGCCAATGCATAGGAAATCAGGAACAAAGAGATAGTGCATATCATCAGGGAACTGCATGGCCTTGGCTGTTAGGACACTTTTCTAAAGCATACCTGAATATACATGGTAAAAGTGCCTTACATTTTATCGAAAAAATATTTAATGGATTTGAAGAAGAAATGACTGTTGCAGGAATCGGTTCAATTTCAGAAATTTATGACGGAGACCCACCACACACTCCCAGAGGTTCAATTTCTCAAGCATGGAGTGTGGCAGAATTGATAAGAATTCATCACATGATTAAAGAATACAAAAACGAAAACACGGAGGCAAAAAAATGAAAGTTCTAATGTTTGGGTGGGAATTTCCGCCACATATAACAGGAGGTCTGGGAACAGCCTGCTATGGACTAACAAAAGGTCTTTCAAAATTTGATGTTTAAGTGCTTTTTGTTGTGCCTAAAGCATATGGTGACGAAGACCAATCGCATATCAAACTTACTGATGCTGGAGATGTTGTTCTTACTGAACGTAAAACAGCAAATAAAGAATTATGGGAAAACTTTAGATATATGGAAGTTGGTTCAAACCTTATTCCATATATGGATCCTGAAGAGTTCAAAAAAATATTTGAAGGTAAAATACTGAAAAACACGGAGTTTTCAGAACAGATTTTTGCTAAAAACTTTAAGTTCTCCGGAAAATACGGTAAAGACCTATACCAAGAAGTTGCAAGATATGCATTAATAGCTTCTTATATCGCTGCAAATAATGATTTTGACGTAATCCATGCTCACGATTGGTTAACATATTCTGCAGGAATTGCTGCAAAGGCGGTGTCAGGAAAACCTTTGGTTGTCCATATGCATGCAACAGAGTTCGACCGAAGTGGTGAAAATGTTAACCAGAAAGTTTACGATATCGAAAAGACGGGAATGGAAGCTGCCGATAAAGTAATAGCAGTAAGCAATCTAACTCGTAATATTGTCATCAACAAATATGGTATTCATCCCGATAAAGTTGTAACTGTTCATAATTCTGTTGAGCCGATCAGCCTTCCAGATATAAATATATCAAAAGGCGTTAAGGAAAAAATAGTAACTTTCTTAGGTAGAATTACTTTCCAGAAAGGTCCTGATTATTTTATTGAAGCCGCTAAACTTGTTATTGACAAAGATCCAAACGTAAGGTTTGTAATGGCAGGTAGTGGTGATATGCTAAACAAGATGATTAAACGAGTTGCCCAACTAGGAATTGCAGACAAATTTCATTTTGCTGGATTTCTTAAAGGTAAAGAAGTATTCCAGATGTTTAGCATGAGTGATGTTTACGTAATGCCATCTGTTAGCGAACCATTTGGAATTTCTCCATTAGAAGCTATGATGTCGGATGTGCCTGTAATAATTTCCAAACAGTCTGGTGTTGCAGAGGTACTAAAACATGCTCTTAAAGTAGATTTCTGGGATATTGAAGATATGGCCGATGCAATTTATGGAATGCTTCATTATGAAGGCTTATCTAAAATGTTTAAGAAATATGGTAAGGTAGAAGTTGAAAATCTCAGATGGGAAAATTCTGCATACAAAGTAAAAGAAGTTTATAAATCACTCATAGAGTGATTATAAACAAAAGACAATAAACAAATTACAATTATTAAATAACAAAACACAAATTACAATAATCAAGTTAAAACAAAAAAATGGCTAACATTAATTATTCAGATTCATTAGATATAGAAATAACAAATTTCAATGAACCAGAATTAATTTATAATCTTGAAGAACGCACATTTCAATTTGCAAAGAATACACGACTTTTCATAACAACGTTACCAAAAATTACTGCAAATATTGAAGATAGCAAGCAGGTTGTGCGCTCATCTGGTTCAGTTGGCGCAAATTATATTGAAGCTAATGAAAATCTTGGTGAAAAAGATTTCTTAATGAGGTTAAAAATTTGTCGAAAAGAAGCAAAAGAAAGTGCATTTTTTCTGAGACTAATAAAAGAAACCAATGATAATGAGTACGAAAAAGAAGCTCACAGATTGTTACAAGAAGCAAAAGAATTAACAAAAATATTTTCAGCGATTATTAAAAATGTAAAACAATAATAGAAACAATAATAGCCAAATTGTTCGCCTCGGCGAATTGTAATTTGACTATTGAGATTTCAAATAAATTTATAATTTATGCGTACAATATGTTTTTATTTCCAGGTACATCAACCATTCAGATTAAAAAGGTATAAGTTTTTTGATATCGGTAACGATCATCATTACTTTAGCGAATTCGATAATAAATCGATAATGAGAAAGGTTGCAGAAAAGTGTTATTTACCAACAAATCAGACATTTTTAGACCTGATAAATGAATATGGAGATAAAGTAAAAATTGCATATTCCATTTCAGGTGTTGCAATCGATCAGTTTGAAATGTATGCTCCTGATGTACTCGAAAGCTTTAAAAAGCTTGTTAACACAGGCAGTGTTGAGATACTATCTGAAACCTACTCTCACTCTTTGGCTGCTTTAAAAAGCAAGGAAGAGTTTGAACGTCAGGTAATCTTGCATAAAAAGAAAGTAAAAGAAGTTTTTGGTGTAGAGCCTCAGGTTTTTCGTAATACAGAGCTTATTTATGCTGATTGGATAGGTGAATATATTGCCGATATGGGTTATAAAGGAATGATTACAGAAGGTGCTAAACATGTTCTCGGATGGAAAAGCCCAAATTATTTATACAATAATGCCATCAATCCAAAACTAAAGGTATTGCTTAAAAACTTTAAACTTTCTGACGATATAGCTTTTAGGTTCTCAAACAGAGATTGGGAAGAGTTTCCTTTAACAACAGAAAAATTTGTATCATGGTTAAATGCTCTTGATCCAAAAGAAGAAATAGTAAACTTGTTTATGGACTATGAAACATTTGGTGAACACCAATGGGCAGAAACAGGGATTTTCGATTTCTTAAGAGCGCTTCCTAACGCAGTTTTCAAACATTCAAACTTTACATTCTCAACACCATCGGATATAGTTAATATGGTTGATCCGGTTGGAGCAATTCATGTGCCTCATCCAATATCATGGGCAGATGAAGAACGCGACTTAACAGCATGGCTGGGTAACGAACTTCAGGACGAAGCTTTTTACAAACTCTATAATCTGTATGATAAAATTAAAGAGATTGACGATGAGCAAATCTGGAAAGACTGGCTATACTTACAAACCAGTGACCATTTCTACTATATGTGTACAAAATGGTTCTCAGACGGAGACGTTCACAAGTACTTTAATCCCTACGATTCTCCTTATGAGGCATTTGTTAATTTCATGAATGTGCTAAGTGATTTTATTATAAGAGTAGAAGAAAAGACAAAAAGCTAAGGCTTTTTGCATGGAGCAAAGGGCGTGGGGCATGGGGCTTCTTGTGCATATTACACTATGCTCTCTTACCTCTTATCGTACATATCGTCATAGTACTTTTGGTAATCTCCTGAAACGACGTTATTAAGCCATTCTTCGTTTGCAAGATACCAATCTACTGTTTTTTCAATACCTTCTTCAAATTGTAATGATGGCTCCCAACCTAACTCATTCATAAGTTTACTTGAGTCAATTGCATAACGCATATCATGTCCGGCACGATCTTTAACAAATGTAATTAATGATGCAGAAGTACCAGGCTCTCTGTTCAATTTACCATCCATAACTTCGCATAACTTTCGAATCAAATCAATATTTGTCCATTCGTTATTTCCACCAATATTATAGGTTTCGCCATCACGTCCTGTATGGAAAATCATGTCGATTGCTCTTGCATGATCAACAACATAAAGCCAATCACGAACATTCTCACCTTTCCCATATATTGGAATCGGTTTCATATTTTTTATATTGTTTATTGCAAGAGGAATTAGCTTTTCAGGAAAATGATTTGGCCCATAATTATTTTAGCAATTGGAGATAACAGCAGGTAATTTAAATGTATGGTTATATGCTCTCACCAAATGATCAGAACTCGCTTTTGCAGCTGAATATGGTGAGCGTGGATCATATGGAGTTTCTTCAGTAAACAGGCCTTCATCACCAAGCGAGCCGTAAACCTCATCAGTTGAAATATGATAAAATCGTTTTTCTTCGGAATTATCTTTCCATATTGTACGTGCTGCATTAAGTAAATTAACTGTCCCGACAATATTTGTATAAATAAATTCCGTTGGGTTTGAAATACTACGATCTACATGAGATTCGGCAGCAAGATGAATTACTCCGTCAGGCTTATATTGTTCAAACAAATCATTTATTCTTTGAGCATCAACAATGTCTGCTTTCTCGAAGGAATAATTTGGTTTTTGATCAATATCTTTAAGATTCTCAAGATTGCCCGCGTAAGTAAGTTTGTCAATATTTACAATTTTATAATCCGGGTATTTTGTAACAAAAAGACGCACAACATGCGAACCTATAAATCCTGCTCCTCCTGTAATGAAAATCGTTTTATTCATATTTATATTTTAAATTTTAGGTAAAAGTACAAAAAAGGATGAATTCCTAAAAATATGTTTTATTTGTTTAATAAACGACTTCACATGTTAAATAGTATTTAATTTTTTCTCAATTATCGTCACATTAATTTTTTCCTGATATATTTGTCAATTGTGAAAATAAACTACAACAGATATAAAAAAGCTGTTTTAACTATTTGGATTATAGTTTTAATATCATCATTAGTATTTTATCTTTTTAATCCGGAAAAGTTTACATCTGAAAAAATCGCAGACTACATATCTAGTTTTGAGGGTTCATTATGGGTTGTTTTTATTCTTTTATCTCTCGTTAGAGGAGTTACATTTATTCCTCCGACAATTCTTGTCATTGCAGGAACTCTCATTTTTAAAGAGAATTTATTAATGGTTTTAATTGTATCTAGCATCTGTTCGGTAATAACAGCTATGATGATTTATTACCTTTCCTCCTATCTAAATATTGAGAATTACCTGATAAAAAAGAACAGTAAAAGGTACGAGCATATAAAAAAAAGAGTTAACTCAAAATATGCATGGTGGTTTATAATTGCATGGGCATTGATTCCTATATTTCCTTCAGACTTAATTTTTTATATCTGCGGTATTGTAAAAATAGATAAGAATCGTTTTGCTTCAGCCGTTTTTGTAGGACATAGTATTTACTATGCTGTACTTATTTTTACTGGTAGTTATATTCTGTAATGTGAGTAGAAACTGTTTGTTATAAACTCTTCATAATACAAGAACTCAGAACTCTAAGTACTTTAGGGGCTCTAGACACTTTCCCCTCTCACTCTCTTCTCCCATTCCCAGGCAGATTTCACGGTTTCATCAAGAGTTTTTTCGGCTTTCCAACCGAGAACAGTGTTGGCTTTTGTGGTATCTGCCCATACTTGTTCAACATCTCCTGCACGTCTGTCAACAATTTTATACTTTAACTCTTGTCCGGTACTTCTTTCAAAAGCCAGAATAATTTCCATCACTGAACTTCCTTTTCCTGTGCCGACATTAAAAACTTCAAACCTGTCATGATCTTCTGTAAGTCTGGATACCGCTTTTACATGTGCTTTTGCAAGATCAGTAACATTTATATAATCACGTATTGCTGTTCCGTCAGGAGTATTATAGTCGTCACCAAAAACGCTAAGTTCTTTACGCAAACCTATTGCAGTTTGAGTAATATATGGCAATAGATTATCAGGAACACCAAGTGGTAATTCACCAATTTTTGCTGATTCATGGGCACCTATCGGATTGAAATATCTCAGAGAAATAGCTTTTAGCTTCCGTGTAGAATTAAGAGTGTCAACTATAATTTCCTCATTTATCTTCTTTGTGTTTCCATAAGGAGATTCTGGTTTTACAACAGGAGATTCCTCTGTAACAGGCAATTTTTCCGGTTGCCCATATACTGTGCAGCTAGATGAAAAAACAAGATTTAGAATATTATACTCTTGCATTTTATCAAGAACATTAACAATACCCTGCACATTATTATGATAATAAAGCAAAGGTTTTTTCACAGATTCTCCTACCGCTTTGTATGCTGCAAAATGTATTACAGCAATTGCATCATCATGTTTAGAGAAAACATCGTCAACCGCTTTATGGCATGCCACATCAGCTTTATAAAATTGAGGTCGCTTTCCTGTAATACTCTCGATTCCGTCAACAACTTCAATATTTGAATTTGAAAGATTGTCAATAATAACGACTTCGTATCCTGCGTTCTGAAACTCAACAACTGTATGAGATCCAATATATCCGGTCCCACCGGTTATTATTACTTTTTGCATTCTTTAATAATCTCGTCCAATAAAATATGTAGCTGTAATGTTAAATACTGAGTTTTTTGCAGATACCCAATCTCCGGGAACAATATCAACAAAACCTAAGGAATAGTTTGCCTTTATCTGATATTGTTTAAATTCAAAACCACCACCAATTGTCACTCCTGTATCAAATCTCTTATACCATCCGGTATCTCCACCAAGTTCGACATCATGAGTTTCTTCAAAAACAATACCTCCCATATCTGAATAATAGTAAGATTCTCCAACAATTGCAACACTTGTGTATGGGCCGACATTTCCAAAAACACTAATATTACCCAACGGTACTTTATATCCTACATATAAGGGTACATCAATATAGCCTAACTTCAATTTTGATTTATAATCATCTCCTACTATTTTTTGCCCCTTTTGAAAGAAACAAACAGATGCTCCAACGTAAATAAAGCTCATTACCTCAAACTCTGCAGCAGCACCAACTTGATAACCTAATTTGAAATTTTGGTCAACAGTTCCTAAAGCATTTTTTTCGATAAAGCTAACTCTACTAAAACCTATTTGAGGTCCAAAAAACAGACCTTGAGCAGACATTACTCCAGCCAGAGCAACAAAAACAGTAACAATAAGTGCTTTTTTAATGACATTTAGTTTTGGTTTGTTTAATAATACAAAATAAACAAAAAAGATTTAATTTTAATTTGTAATGAAGAATTTATTTCCATGATTGGACATTTATACTTAATTTTGTGATAATAATATGTATTTTTGTATGTAATAATTACATGTTTGCATTATTTTTGAATTTGCTATTAACTATTAAACTATGAAAAAAGCAATAATAATTTTTGCAGTATTAATCTCAGCGAACGCTTTTAGTCAGCAGATTATCAGAGGATACACAGCCTCATTTGCCTATGGAATCTTATCAAAAGGTGATGATTTTACTATTAACTATGGTGGAACTGATTATACTGCGACTGCTCGTGAGACAAGTGGGGGGTGCATAAGCCTTGGATTCCCTTTTGATGTTGGATATAACAGATCGAGGTTAATGTTTACCCCTGGAATAGATTTCTTATCTTCAACTTATGAGCTTGACCTTGAGCAGGACATACCAGTTTTCGGAACAAACAGCGATAGTTTAAAGCTTTCCTCATTTATGGTAATTCCAAAAATTGATATTATGTATAAATATCATTTTTATGTTAAATCAATCCATTTTGCTTTAGGTGCGGGTCTTGACTTTAGACTTCCAATTTCCAGTGGAATAACGCTTACAACAAAAGATAAGGCAGATCTTATCGAATATGAAGAAATTCCCGGAGCTTATGAAGATCATTTAGTCTTTAACCCAAATACGGTATATTCAAATTTAGCAGAACTGGGATTTCATATTAATCCCCGCATCGGATTTGATATTTACATTACTAAGTTTCTGGTTACTAATATATTCTATACAACATCACCCTTAACAACATATAATGACGACCCTGCAATTAGAGGATACTGTGGTGTTGGTGCAACATATCTTATTCCATTTGGAAAAGAAGACGATTCCAGAGTATTACAATATTATAAGCAATAAAAATAACCAATAATGAAAAAGATAATTCTAATAATAATAGTTTTTACGAGCATTGTCGGAAGTGCAATTGCTCAAGATATTGTCCCGGTAGTTCAAGCCGGCCATTCAGGAAGTATATTATTTGTCGAATGGGATCCAACAAGCAGATATATTGCCAGTATCGACATCAATAATGAGTTGGTTATCAACGATTTGATATCCGGAAAAATGTTTTATCGAATAAAAATTCCCGGTGGAAGCGTTGCTAAAGCACTTAGCTTTGAAGATGAAAACAGTATTATTGTCGCGACGTATGGACAGTCCTACAAGTTTGACATGAAATCTCTTGAACTCGAAAACACATCAAGTTCTATTCCACAAAAAGAAATTGGAGACGGCTTGAAAATTAATGGGGCTGTACTAAGAAAAGGTAGTAAATCTTTGTTTAACAGAGATGCATATACTCATTTTACTTTTGCAGCTAATTCGATAGATGGCAAATATATTGTTGCCGGAGATGAAAGAGGTTGTGTATACTTTTGCAGTGAAAAACTAAAACTAAAAGACTTTGACAAAACTCACTTCTTAAGCGTAAATGATATTGACTTTTCTTCAGATGGTCAATTTGTTGCCATTGCTTCAAGCGATAGATCTATTTCTATTTGGAGTCTTCCTGAATTCAAATTTGAAAAACGAGTTATCCCTAGAAGTTTTAATATTTCTGCAATCGATTCACATCATGAAGACAGTATTTTAGTATTTGGTGATGAACTAGGCTATGTATATCAATTGAAATTTGAAGGAGACAAAGTTTCTGTACAAGGAGTTAACGGACATAACGGGACAGTAAATGATATCTGTTTTTCTCCAAATTCTGCAGTAGTCGGAACAGCCGGAAGTGATAATAAGGCTGCTATTGTTGACTTTGAAAATAAAAAGGTGTTGCAATATTTCAGATTGCATACTCAGGCATCAAAAGTTAAACAAACTTTCAATATAAAAAGCATCCAGGAAAAAGTTACAAATGAAGATTCTGATAAACTTTGGTTTGATGAAAATGTATATGCTGTGGCAATTAGTGATGATGGTAAAACAATTGCATATTCAGGAGGTAAATGGTGATTAACAAATCCTGTTCTTAAAGTGTCATCAATATCAAATCTGAATATTAACGGAGCAAAAGAAGAACGTAAAGAGAAAAAGCCTGAGATCGGACTTATGTCAAAAAATAACGAGCATATTTTTAGACAATTGTATTTTGATGGTGATAAACAATTTTATGGTTTTGGTGAGCAAGAAAACAAAGCAATAAAATTTAATACAACTATTACCGGATACAGTGAAAAGTATGATGTAAACCTTAGCTATGTTTTTAACACAAACAAACCGAATAATCACCTGATTGTTAAAGCTGTTTATGATAAGTCGCCTGATTCTGAGTACCTTATTAAGTTAGATCCTAAAACAGGTGATACATATACTTGCAGAGGTTTCGAAATTCAGCGTAAAACGGGTGGGAAAACAATAACATACAAAGGTCATAGAGGTTATATAAATGATATTGAAATAATCACAGGTAAAAACTATCTTATTAGTTCAGCTGAAGATGCATCTATGAATATCTGGAATCTTGAAACAGGTGAAAAATTATTAAGTGTTTATGTTGTAGATATGGGTAAATTGATTTTCATTACTCCTGACAACTATTATATGGCAACAGGTGATGCTTTGACAGGTTTAGGTTTTAACTTCGATGGCAAAGTTTTCCCTGCTGAACAATTCGACATTAAATACAACCGTCCTGATTATGTTATTGAATCATTTGGTTATTTTGAGCAAGATATGGTTGACCTCTATCACAAAGCATATCTAAAAAGGATTTCAAAACTGGGATTTACAGAAGAAATGTTGGAAGGTAAAATCAATCTACCTGAATTAAAAATTAATAATCTAAATGAAATTCCTTTAAAAACAACAACACAAAATATATCGGTTGACCTTTCGATGTCTGATAAAAATTATGATCTGGACAGGGTTAATGTTTACGTTAATGACGTTCCATTATTTGGAACAAAAGGAATGTCACTTAAAGATGACAAATCTGGAAATATCAAAAAGAAAATTGACATCCCACTTTCAAAAGGAGACAATATAATTTACATTTCATGTCTTAACGAAAAAGGTATCGAATCTTTAAAGGAAGAACTTTCTGTACATTATGAAAGTTCCGACAACACAAAACCGAACCTGTATCTAATTTCATTAGCTGTTGCCGAATATGAGGATTCACAGTATAATATACGATACACCATTAACGATGGCGAAGGTTTTATCAAACTCTTTACAGAAAACAACAGTAAAAATTTCAATCATATTTATGTTGATACTTTTTATAATGCAAGTTGTACGCGTGAAAATGTACTAGCTGTTAAAGACAAATTAATGAACACAGATGTTGACGACTATGTTTATGTTCATATAGCAGGTCACGGTTTGCTTGATGATAATTTAGATTTTTATTTTGCAACTGCAGATATTAACTTTGCTCATCCTTCAAGAAATGGTTTAAAATATGACGAAATTGAAGGTCTTCTTGACGGAATCCCTGCCCGTAATAAGCTTTTACTAATGGATGCCTGCCATTCAGGTGAAGTTGACAAAGATGATGATTTTGCAGTAAACACAGTTACTGATGGTGATGATACTCGTGGGGTAACAATGTTTAGCACAAAAGCAACCGGAACTCCGAAAACAGGACTTCAAAACTCATTTGAACTAATGAAACTCTTATTTGCTGATCTTAAAAAAGGAACAGGTACTGTTGTAATTTCAGCAGCATCAGGAGGTGGTTATGCCCTTGAAAACGAAGATATCGAAAATGGTATTTTCACTTACTGCCTTATCGAAGCTGTTTCAAAAGGCCGTGCAGACGTAAACGAAGATAAAGAGATCACCGTTTCAGAGCTTCGCACATACATCTTTGACGGCGTAAAACGTCTAAGCGGCGGCAAACAACAACCAACATCACGTAGCTAGAACCTAATGAATGATTTTAAAATCAAATAAATGAATAAACTATTCTTCCTGTCATTTATTCTTGTAATAACTGCATGTTCTGCCCCAAATAACAAAAAAACATTACGCCTCCCAAAAGCGATCTTGAAATTGACGGATTAAAAGGGAATGTCAAAACAATAAGCATAAAATCATATGATGTGATCTCTGAAAATCCTGATTCTCTTAAATTTAAAAATAAATGTAAATCATATTATAATAAAAATGGGTTCATAGAAAAGACAGAGTTTTTTTATTTTGAAAATATTGTTGATGGAAGATCTGAGTTTGAATACGACAGTAATGATCTTTTAAAAGAAGTTACTCATTATAAGCCTAAGGATGAAATGATAGGAAAGGCATCTTATCAGTACTATGATGACGGAACCCTGAAGAGCTATGTCTTTTACGGCCCTGATGATAATAAGATCAATAAAACATATTGTAAATATGATGATAAGGGAAACAGAATTGAAGAAAAAGTTACAGAATTCTGGAGTGGAGAAGAAACTGATGTATATAGCTTAAAACTCAAATATAACGATCTTGACCAGCTAATTGAAAAGGAGTATATTGAAGAAAACCAGGAGTACTACAGCAAACATATTTACACTTATGATAATAAGGGATTTTTAATTGAGCAAAACATATCTAACTTACAACTGGAACTTACCAAAAACTTAAAATACTCATACAGCGATTTTGATGAAAATAACAATTGGACCAAGAGTTTAAAATTCCAAAACGACAGTTTGGTCTCTGTTGATGTTAAGGAAATTGAGTATTATGAATAGGCAGAATTAAAACAAGTCCAACTGTCCGTCCTCCTTATCCTTTTTCTTCTGTTTTCTTTCCGTTTTCTCCAATTCCTTTAATCTCTCATCAATACGCTTCAAAAACGGGCTGACATGCATACTTAGGCTTTTACCGAACGCCATTACCTGTTGAGCATATGACAGAGAAAGATTATTCTTTACACGAGTCATGGCAACATATAGCAGGCGTTCCTCCTCATGAACGTCAGATTGTCGCCCATGCTAAGGGACAATCCCGTCTGCCAAACCCGGAAACAAGCCATTGCAAACGCCATGCACAATAGCAACTTTGCTTATATTGCCTTTTTTGCAATAATGTCGATAAGTTCGGGGTTGTTAATACTGATGGTGTTTGTTTTTTTAGTTGGTGAATTGGGTTATTGGAATTATATTAATGCATGTTGTCTGTTTACGTTCAACAACATCTTACATTTTTACAAATATATCAAAAAATGAAATGTTATTTGTTCGGAAGTGTGGCTTTTATTTAGCTATTAATCCGGCCATAATATACTAATATCATAGTCATAATCTGAATAAAAACATTGTTCATTCAACTTTATATTTGAGTCTCTCCAAAACCAGTCGGTTACACTAACTTCCATCACTTCTTTAAACTTTGTTTCCTTATTTAAATAATACTCCCCGATTACGCTTGTTTTGGGAGGAGGCTGTCCTATTTTTGTTTTGAAAGGAACGTCTTTAAATGGAAAATCAGAACTTTTTTTAAAACTGGATAACACCCCTTTTCTGAAAAAGAAAATCATTAATGGATAAGTTCCTGCATCAATATCTGTAAATCGCAATAAAACTGCTGTTTTACTTACGTTGAATTCTTTGGATAATTCTTCAATCAAATTTAATGAAAATACTTTTTTATAACATGCTTTTTTAAATATTACAGAGGGCATAAGCAAACAAGCTGCAAAATAATCGGCTTCTTGTTAAATTGCATTATTATGGTTTGCTTCAAATTTTGAAGTATGAAGGGGAAAAGTCCCATCAATAATTGACTGATTGTGTTCCGGAATAAAATAATGCCCTAATTCATGAGCTATTGAGAATCGGCTTCTTTTAGACCCCTTAAAATTACCCATTTCTGCATTAATATGAATATGAAAGGATTCTGAATCAAAAGTCAATAATCCGTCAAAGCTGTTCCCGTAATTGTCATAATATAGATGAATTGACTCATCAGATAAAATAAGGTCAAGATTTAGTTGGTTTGCTTCAATATAATTTTCAGCAATATAATTAGCCAATTCATTAATCTTCTTGTTCCGATATGCCTTTTTCCTTTGACCCAGATCCATTTTGATTTTTTCTGATTTTTTTCATTATGTGTTCAGGAATCTCACCCAGATTACGGGCTGCCATTTTTAATTCTGTATTATCACTATCCTCATTCAAGCGTGTAAAATTTTGAGGCTTATATTCCCCAGAAATTATTTTAAAAGGGTCAACGCAACTTTCGTCAATGGTATAGTGAAAATCAGCATATAGCTTCTCAAACCGAGCTAATTCCAATTTATTTTCCGGGAACAGACTTCCTGTTGAAGCAAGCCACTCCCTGAGGTCATCTTCTGATATTACTATTTTTTTGCTTTGTCCCATATTTTTAAATAGTCATTTATTTGTTGCTTTGCTTCATTGTTATAATAACATATCGTGTTTTGAGCTAAACCCAAATCGTTTCGTAACTGTTTTAAAAGGTGTGTTGGTAAATTCTTCCCTTTTTTCCCATGAATCAGGTATGTCAAATATATTGGTTTATGCTTTGGACTTAATCTTGAAAGAGCCATTTCAACAATTTCCCTTCGGTCTTCAAGTTCTTTTCTTCTCTCTATATCAAATTCTACAAGATTTTCTGGAAAGTCCCAAATAATTTACTCATCACCAGTGTAAGGATTAGGATTTTTCTGTTCCCTGTAAAAGTTAATTAGTTCATAATTGGCAATACCATATAAATAAAATTTCACTCCTTCATCAAAGGTTTGTGCCATCTTCCTTTTATTGTCGTCATAATTTGGGTTTAGCCAAAATTTTTGGAAAACCCTACAAGCTATCTCTTTAGCTACATCAACGTCGTGTTTGTGTCTTTGACAGATTATCTCACATTTTTTAATTAAATCTGATCTAAACCGAAAACAAAAGGCTACAAATGCTGCATCAGAAACATCCTTATATTCAGGTTGAACTTTCCACTGAATATACTGAATTAAATCTTCAGTTGTTTCATTTTCTAATTGTTTCCAGTCCAAAGTTTCATTTTCTAATTAACAATACGAAAAGCCTTGGTAATTATTTTCGTATTAGGGGTAAATACTAACGATAAATTTTTTCATAATGGCGTATCAAAACAAAAAAGATGATGTTTGGAACAAAGGTAAAAAAATTAGGAGTAAAAATCCTGATTTATACCGAAAAGATAAATTGGGAAATGAATTGTATTACCACTCATATGGTAAAAATTCATCAATGGGATGGGAAATAGACCATTCAAGACCGCAATCAAAAGGGGGGACAGACCATTTGAATAATTTACAGCCTTTAAACACGAAAGCCAACCGGCAAAAAGGGAATAAATAATATTTTGGGTGAAAACTTCACGCCCTGATGTTGAAGATCAATGTTTAACTCTTTAAATTCTATTGTTTTATGGAATATAGAAGAAAAAAAGGTAGCGATACCTGGCACTGGTGCAAGAATTGCTCCAAATGGCCGACATCTGACTATGATGTCCGTTACACAAAACCAACTACAGGCGAGTTGTGTAATGAATGTAAAGCCAAAGAACGCGAAGGTAAATGTAGCAAGTAATTGGCATGGTTAATTTTTCAGACCATAAGTTGAAAAAGCAAGTACTAATTAAAATTTCTTTTATGAAACATTTTTATCTTCAAGAAAAGGATAATGTTAAAGTTTGTAAAGGAGACCTGTGTGTTGAGGCTAAAGGCGAATTAGCAGAAATCATTGCGATTTCTGTTGCCTTTGCTTTCATTTGTGCAGGCATTGCAGCTTTGGTAAAATCCTGATTTCAGAGGTGCTGAAATATGTCCCTTTTTTTCATTATTGATAATTAATTTGTTGTTATCTTCTTTGTAGAAAAAACAATCATACACCATTAAGAAAGTAACAAAATAGCAGAGCGTACTGTTTTTTTTAAGATATTTGAATATTTGCAGATTACCAAAATAGTTGTCAAGCCGGAACAAGATTATTCATATTTGTTTGTATATCAAGCTGATTATCAATCGTTTTTCCTTGCTTTTCTAACAAGCATTCGTTTATGATATTTTCAATGTTTTTTATATATTCTTGCAGCCGTTTTCTTTTGTAAACCAAAATATACGATGGATGATGAATTGGAATAAACTTAAGATTTTCAACTTCAAAAGATTCGTAAAAGAAATCATCATCTAAACTGTACTCATTAATTCCATATTTATTCAGGACAAAGGAGGCCACTTGTTTTCCAAGTAAGAATACGAGACTTGGATTAAGAGAGTCAATTTCATTTTCCAAATGAAAAAAACAAGTTTTCATTTCATTTTTGGAAGGATATCTTATTTTTTCATCTTTTAGTGGTAAACATTTGACAAGATTGGTTTTATAGAAGCTCACCTCCGGAATAAAAAATTCTATTGAACTAATTAATTTTCCACTATTGGTATTATCTGAAAGGGGGACATCTCTTTTGTCAGAAATTCTAACTGCCTAGAGGCCAACCCAAAATACATCAACATCTGTATTATCCTTTTTTTGCAACACGGGGGCCTGATTATTACAAAGTACACATTTGTTACAAGATCGTATGTAGTTATATAAGTCCATCGTTTAATTTATTCAGCTTTTTTATGTAAGAATTTAACACATCATCACTAACTGATGAATAGTTTCCGCTGTCAAAGTTAAAAGATTTATCCCTAATATTATCATTAATGAGACTTGATATTTTTGTGTTGTATAAAATAGAGTTTTTCGGAATTCCATTATTCATGGCAATTTTATCATATAGTTCGGTTCCAAAATATGGTCTGAATTGAAAAGTACTATTCCTGAAATTGCTGTCGTATTTTTTTGCAAAATCAACTAGTTCTGTCGCTAAATTGTAAGTTTTTTCAAGGTCATCAATTGTTTCGTTAGGAAAACCGCATATAAAATAACCTTTTACGTTTATACTAGTTTTCAGAACCCGCTTAACAGATTGTAATATCGTAACAGTATTGTCTGTTTTATGTATTGCTTTCAGGATATTCGGAGAACCGGACTCTATGCCAATGAACAATTCGTTACAACCACAATTTTTTAATTTGGTCAACATATCATCTTCGATAGAATTTATTGATTTGATATGGCACATAGCTCTCCAGTTAAAACTGAATTTTTCAAAAATCAAAACGGCTTCCTCGAAACTTTTTTTATTTGATAAAAATAAGTCATCTAAAATACGAATGGCCCTTACATCAGGATAGTTTGTCCTGATATCATTTAATTCTTCGATGATCCGTTGAGTCTTTTTTCGTCTTATATTACCTAATTCCTTATTTCTACTCCTTGCCGCAACACAATAGGCGCAATTATACGGACAGCCCCGACTAGTGTAAATGCTTATTTCCAGCTCATTATATACATTGTTTTGTTGTTCGTTTTTAAATATCTCCCGATTCAGTTTTTCATTGGAAATATTTTTTACATAATAATGTGATGTTTCACCAATCACAAAGTACCTTCTTCCTGTGTTTTGGTCAAAGGGAGGCTCTTTTAACGATGAATTGATAATATCAGAAGCGATTAATTCCCCATCACCATAAACAACATCAATTTGATTTTGGGTATCCCATTTAAATATTTCCTGATATAAAGATTTTGTAGAAATTCCCCCGATTATCCAATGCGTTTTTATATTTACCTGTTCTACGATTTTTTTAACTAATAAAAAGTTGGTAGTAAAAATATTAATCAATATAAAATCTGGTATTGATGAAATTATTTTAGATGAAATTTCTGTGAGGCTTAAATCATCTGCAATAGAGTCAATAAATTCGATATTATATTGTGCTAATGATGAAAAAATTATTCCAATACCCAAAGGTGGTAAATAATCCTCATTATTTTTATTATCCTTTTCTTCAAATACAGGAGAATTTATTACAATGATTTTTTTCATTGACATATTGCTATTATATAACTAAATTAACCTGTAATTACTTTAGAAATTCATGGCTGTAATTACTTTCGTCTCCAAATATACTAAATTAATATCACAAATTTGCAAATAAATTCACAATGTTTTTATACCATTATTTAAATTAAGGCGTTTTTCTACCTCCTCACCCTCAATTTCGCAAGTTTTTTGAACGACAGGCCAGAGCAAACTCTACATCAAACAAGCATCATTTCGTCTTATACCAGAACTTTTCCCCTTTTTCGAATTCCTCAATGCCATTTTTCTTTATTATGCGCAGGTTTTTGATATGGGCGACGCCGTGGTTCCCGCAGAGGAAATTTAGTTTGTCGCAATTTTCAAATTCAGTACACTCCCAGCATCCTTAGATCTTATGTTTAATAACGCATCTCTTTATTTTGCAGGAGGGGTTTCCGCCGCCGTCCCTACAGGTTTTTCCGCATCTCATTTTTACCATTGCCCCGAGGACAGTGTAACAGTCATCGTATTTTTCAAAATCTTTGAAAAAGGAAATTTTTGACAACATTTCGGCAGTTTTGTCAAACTTATAGTTACTCAGTTCTTTACGCAGGTCTCTTGCAAGATCGGCGATCACGCCCGTATGATTCGGGCATTCGGCACAATAAAGGCCACAATATGCAATGTCGTTTTTACTCATTTGTTCATGGTTATTTTTATATCTCTAAAATATAAAATTTATGGCTTGGGGGCAATTTGGTGGGTAAATAAATGTAGAAATTATCATTTTGCATGCCATTGCCTGTAATTTCTCATTTAAGAAACTGAACCATGTTAAATGTGTGAGGGATGTGGGAAATATGTAACAAGACTAGTTTTATCTTTCTATAAATTAGGGCAATAGCTTTTGTAATCCGCAGATACTTGTTTAAGACTATGATCAAATACAACTTTTTCTGCAAAAGGCAAAATTTTTATTTTTTTCATGGTCCCAAGAACAATGTAAAAGTGTTCTGCTTTTATCAAAAATCTCTCCTGTAACATTCACCCACCTTCAAACGTTCTGTTAAAAAAAATATTAAAATTCTTATATTTTCCTTTTTATGTCTTGATTTAATCCTGTCAAGTGAACATTACTTTCTATCCGTTAAAAACGAATTAAATAAATCTTCTATATCTAAAAAAACATATTTAAGCTGAACCTTACCGATAATCCTGAACTACGCATGACAAAATTTCAATAGAATTTTGATCAATTTGCAATGATAAACAAGCTTGCGGATAACAAGATTCCCGGTTCAAAACAAATATAGTCTTGCCTTTTTCTCACAAATTCTCTTAAATTTGCAAACATATGAACAAACATCTTACAATATTATTTCTACTGGCTCTTACTTCTACTTCTATAACTTCTTTTGCTCAAAATAAATTAACAGGCAGAGTAATAGATGCTTCAAATAACGAGCCTTTGGCATTTGTAAATATTATTTATAATTCGTCAAACCAAGGGACAACTACTGACTTAGACGGATATTTTGCTATTAACTCAAAAGATGTATTGGAGTTCTTGAATCTCTCATATTTAGGATATGTCCCAAAAGAAATTAAGAAATCTGATTTTGCAGGCAAACAATATATTGAAATTAAGCTGGAACAAGAGGCTTTTGAATTAGCTGAAGTGACAATATTACCGGGAGAAAACCCTGCTCACAGAATTATAAATGAGGTTATTGACAATGCAGACAGAAATAATCCCGAAAAAATGAGATCGTTTTCTTATGTATCATACAATAAAATGTACTTTACTATTGACACTAAGGATATTGATAAAATAATGAAGGACACTGTTCCTCAGCAAGACAGTATTTCAAACGATACTGCAGCACCAGAAAAAACTTTACGAGAATTTTTCGAAGAGCAACATCTTTTTATTACAGAATCGGTAACCGAAAGAAAATACAGATATCCGGGAAATAATCATGAGGAGGTATTAGCACATAAAATGTCAGGATTGCAAACTCCGGCATTTTAGTTATTAACAACACAATTTCAATCATTTTCATTCTACAAGGACTTTATTAATCTGATGGATAAAAAATATTTAAGTCCAATTAGTAAAGGAAGTACTAAGAAATACTTTTTCATCATTGAGGACACAATGTATAACGAAGCTGCTGATACAATCTTTATAATTTCATACCGTCCTCTTAAAGGAAAGAACTTTGAAGGTCTGCAAGGCGTACTGCATATAAACTCAAATGGATATGCAATACAAAATGTGAGTGCAAAACCATACGAACAAACAGGCGCTTTTAATATAAATATTCAACAAAAATATGAATTAATTGACTCTGTTCAATGGTTTCCAGTACAACTAAATACTGACCTAGTGATGAATATGCTTCAGGTTAGCGAAGACGAAGCAATGATGACAAATGGAGAAGTAAACGAAAACTATTTGCCATTGATCGGTGTTGGGAAAAGTTACCTTAGTGACATTAGCTTGAATCCGGATTACAAACGCCGTGATTTCACCCAGATTGACATTGAAGTAAGCGATGGTGCAGAAAAGAAAGATAGTGTTTTTTGGAATACTTATCGTAAAGACCCCCTCTCGTAAAAAGACATTCGGACATACGAAGTAATTGATAGCATAGGTAAAGAAGCAAACCTTGACAGAACAATGGATTTAGTTGAGGTAATTGCTGCAGGATATATTCCAATTAAGTTTTTAAATCTTGACCCATCTTCCATTTTATGGTATAATCAGCACGAAGGCTATCGGATTGGTATGGCAATGGCAACAAATAGCAAAATATTAAGCTGGATGTCTATCGGAGGATATGTAGGATATGGCTTTCGCGATAAAGCTTTAAAATATGGAGGTCATCTTGAATTTATCCTGAATCAAAGAGGAACTCAAAAAATAAAATTCGGTTACAAACAAGATTTGGAGTTTAGTGATGAGCACCACTTTTATAATGAGTTTGCTAGCCTAAGTCTGCAATCTACAAGAGATTTCTTTCTAAGTGAAATGGATTCAATTAAATTGTATTACGCATCGTATAAGTTCTCATTATTTCGATATTTAAAAGGAGATTTGCGTTTTGACTATCAGCATAAAAACATAATTAACCCTAATAGATACAGCTATTACGAGTCTTTCCCTTTTGAATATACTACTTCAGAAGTTGGATTATACGCACGATATGCATATAAGGAAAAATACCTGCAAACTCCTAAAGGAAACCTGCTAAGCATGGGAACAAAATATCCTGTTTTATACGCCAATATTATTAAAGGAACGAATCTATTAGAGGCAGATTATGAATATCTGAAATTAGAAGCAAAAATCAGTAAGAAATTTAGTTTTAGACACATTGGAGACTCCTATCTTACTTTAACAGGGGGCTATCTGGATGGAAATATTCCTTATGGAGAAATGTATTTTGGTACAGGTTCATATTCATGGTTAAATATTGATAACAGCTTTAATACAATGCGAATTAATGAATTTGTTTCAGACAGATTTGCTTCAGTATTCTTCAGACATGATTTTGGTAGCTTATTATTAAGAACAAAAAACTGGGATCCTGAAATTGTCTTAGTTTCAGCTGCCGGATGGGGAGACAATACAAGAATTAGTGATATAGAATCTGGAGATTTTGCAAAAAGAATGAATAAAGGCTACTTTGAATCAGGTATTCAGATAAATCAAATTTTGAAAATGAGTTTTCAGGGATATGGTCTTGGTGTTTACTACAGATACGGACCATACTCCAGATCGAGACCAATTGAAAACTGGGCATTTAAATTTAATCTTACCTTTGTATTATGATTTCTGCTGATGCTGAAAAATATATGCGCAGGTGCATAGAGCTTGCAAAAAAAGGAATTGGACGTGTTTCGCCAAACCCCATGGTTGGTTCTGTAATTGTTCATGAGGGTAAAATAATAGGCGAAGGATATCACAGAAAATGTGGCGAAGCTCATGCTGAAGTCAATGCTGTAAATTCTGTTAAGGATAAATCATTACTTAAAGAGTCTACTATTTATGTTTCTCTAGAACCATGTGCTCATGTTGGTAAAACTCCCAGTTGTGCAAAAATGATTACAGAAATAGGAATTCCCGAAGTTGTTATTGGTAGCATTGATCCATATTTTCAGGTAGCTGGGAAAGGTGTCGAAATTATTGAAAACGCAAAGATTAAAGTTACAACAGGAATACTCGAGAAAGAGTGTATCGAGCTTAATAAACGTTTTTACACATATCATCAAAAGAAGCGCCCATATATTATCTTAAAATGGGCAAAAACACTTGACGGTTATATAGACTACATTCGCAAACCGGGAACTGATTTGAAACCTGCATGGATTACAAACGATCTTTGTAAAGCGCTTGTACATAAATGGCGTACAGAAGAAGATGCTTTTATGGTTGGGACAAATACTGTTATTTTAGACAATCCACAACTTACAGCAAGAAAATGGTCTGGTAGAAACCCCTTAAGAATTACAATTGACCAGTTTTGCCAACTCGATAAAACCTATGCGATTTTTGATAATCAGGCACACACACTTGTCTTTAATTCTCTAAAAGATGAGAGTGGTAAAAACTACTAATGTATCAAGATAAATTTTGACATCAATATCATTCCGCAAATTTTAGAAGTGCTATACAGTCTGGAAATTCAATCAGTGGTAATTGAAGGAGGAGCACAAACATTAGATTTCTTTATCAACCAGGGTTTTTGGGACGAAGCTCTTGTTTTTACAGGTGATAGAAAATTCGGTAATGGAGTAAAGTCTCCAATCTTAAATATTATTCCAAGCCGTACAAAAAACTATGGAAACAGCAAGCTAGAGATTTATTATAAAAATGAATACATTAAAGAAATATAATTTCAACCCACTTCAGAAATCAGCAATTATGCTGTTCTGTATTTTCATTTCCATAATGATTGGTCAGATGATAGGCGGTATTATTGCAGCCAACACAAACTCTGAAGCATTGCAAAATATTGACAGTATTACAGCAGATATGGACTATGAGATAAATCTGCTAAAAGTTTTACAACTTGTTTATGCTCTGTTTTCGTTTGTGATTCCTCCTATTATAATAGCTCTGCTATTTGGGGACAAATTAAGCTCCTTTTTATTATTGAACAAAAGTCCCAAAATCTTATATTATATTCTGATTCCGTTATTTATTTTCTCAATTTTACCTGCCATGAATTTGATAATTATGTGGAATCAGGCAATTAGTTTGCCAGCTAGTATGTCAGGAATTGAAGAAGAAATGATAAGAATGGAAGAATCCGGTTTACGAATGACAGAGTTTATGCTTGCCGGTTCCGGAACTCTTGGTTTTATAGTAAATATGATTATCATGGCACTTATCCCGGCAATTGGAGAAGAGCTGATGTTTCGAGGATTAATTCAAAAACACTTGATTGAATGGACAAAAAAACCGCATTTAGCAATAATTTTATCCGCAATTATATTTTCAGCAGTTCATATGCAGTTTTACGGCTTTTTCCCACGCTTAGTTTTAGGTGCTCTGTTCGGATATCTGGTTTATTATAGTAAATCACTATGGCCTGCAATATTTGCCCACTTCTTTAATAACGCAATGGCAGTTATCGCATATAAACTCGGTGACCAATCTCTTGGAAATTCAGAAATTGACAGTTTTGTAACCACAAGTTCTGATATTTATTTTGTTATAATTGGACTTGTTGGAGCGTTTTTTATTGGAAGGTATTTATTTAGGCAAAGGCTAACCTGACAGGTTGGCCATTGCATTGGCCATTGCTAACCTGTCAAATTAGACGGGCCCAACAACCGAATAAAAAACTCCCCTCTCCTGTCTTGTCACTTGAATCTTTCCATCAGCTTCCAATACATCCAGATACTTATTTACTTCACTTATATGCATTCCCAAAATGTCGGATAGGTCTTGTGCAGTGCATGGGCGACGTGCAATTGTACCAATTATAGCAGATTCAGCATCCTGACGATAAGATTTCTGTTCCTTACGTTTTGGGGCACGTGCAATGATTTTAGTATTTGGAAAATCTATTACTTTAATCACTTCTTCAAGTTCTTCAATACTTGCAGGAAATAAACCATCAATAGTTCCAGGACGATCAAGTGTGTTTAACTGAACCAAATCAGGATTTATCTCATGAACAGCTTCTTTTAATTTTAATAGGTTTTCTTCACTATCATTATATCCTGGTAAGATAAATATCTCCAACCAAACAATCCCTTTAAAATCCTTGATAAATTTAACTAATCCATCTACACAATCTTTTGCAGTAAGGCCTTTTGCTGGACGATTTATTTTTTGAAAAGCATCTTCATCAACAGCATCAAGTGATGGCAATACCAGATCTGCATTTAACAATGTATTTCTAACATCAGGATTTGAGAATATTGTACCATTTGTTAAAACTGCAACTTTAACATTAGGCTTTCTCTCCTTCACAAAGTCAATTACTTCACCAATTCTACTATTTAATGTTGGTTCTCCCGAACCTGAAAATGTAAAGTAATACGGATCAGGGTTATTATCAAAATAATGTTTCAATTCTGCAACTACCTTGTCGTATAGTATATATTCATTTCTTTCAAGTGTCAATTTTGTTGTTTCTCCTACTTCACAATATACACAGTCAAGCGAACACACTTTGCGAGGAACAAGATCAATCCCTAGTGACATTCCCAAACGACGCGAAGGAACCGGACCAAATAGATATTTGTACATAATTACAATTTTTACAAAAATAATTAAAAAAAGGCTCTCCATAAAGGAAAGCCTTAGATATATATAGGTACATTGCTTCGGACCCGTAACATAGAGGTCCTACTATCTTTAATCGGAATTGGATTACATCATGCCACCCATTCCGCCCATTCCACCCATTCCTGGAGCGCCCATAGGAGCGGCTTCTTCCTGAGGAAGGTCGGTAATTACACATTCGGTAGTTAATAGCATTCCAGCAATACTTGCTGCATTCTCAAGTGCAATACGAGCTACTTTAGTTGTGTCAATTACACCTGATTCATATAAGTTCTCATATACATCTGTTCTAGCATTGTAACCAAAGTCTTTTTTACCTTCTTTAACTTTCTGTACAACAACAGAACCTTCTTTACCAGCATTTTCTACAATTCTACGAAGAGGTTCTTCTACTGCTCTAAGAACAATTGAAATACCAATATTTTCATCTTCGTTTTCGCCTTTTAGTTTGCTTAAAGCATCAATTGCTCTGATATATGCTACACCACCACCGGGGATAATACCTTCTTCAACTGCTGCACGTGTTGCTGAAAGAGCATCTTCATATCTGTCTTTTTTCTCTTTCATTTCAACTTCTGTAGTTGCACCAACATAAATTACAGCAACACCACCAGCTAATTTAGCAAGACGCTCTTGAAGTTTTTCACGATCATAGTCACTGGTTGTGATTTCAATTTGCTTTTTAATCTGACCAACACGGGCAGCAATTTGATCAGTTGCGCCTGCGCCATCAACAATTGTTGTATTCTCTTTATCGATAACAACTTTTTCAGCGGTACCAAGCATTTCAATTGTAGCACCTTCAAGTTTTAATCCTCTTTCTTCAGTAATTACTTAACCACCTGTTAAAATAGCGATATCCTGAAGCATTTCTTTTCTTCTATCACCAAAACCAGGAGCTTTTACTGCTGCAATTTTAAGTGTTCCTCTAAGCCTGTTAACAACAAGTGTAGCTAAAGCTTCGCCTTCAATATCTTCAGCAATAATTAAAAGAGGCTTGCCATCTTGTGCAACTGGTTCAAGAACAGGCAAAAGATCTTTCATTGAAGAAATCTTTTTATCTGTAATCAAAATGTAAGGATTGTCAAGAACTGCTTCCATTTTGTCGCTATCAGTAACAAAATATGGAGAAACATAACCTCTGTCAAACTGCATACCTTCAACAACTTTAACTTCTGTTGCTGTTCCTTTTGCTTCCTCAATATTAATTACACCTTCTTTTTTTACTTTTTCCATTGCTAATGCAATGTCTTTTCCGATTGAATTTTCGTTATTTGCAGAAATTGTAGCAACTTGCTCAATTTTCTGAATATCATCACCAACAGTTTGACTTTGCTTGCGAATCTCATCAACAACTTTCGCTACTGCTTTATCAATACCACGTTTTAAATCCATAGGGTTTGCACCTGCAGTTACGTTTTTAAGTCCTACATTAACTATTGATTGTGCTAATACTGTTGCAGTTGTCGTTCCATCACCTGCATCATCATTGGTTTTCGAAGCAACTTCTTTTACCATTTGTGCTCCCATATTCTCAAATGGATCTTCTAGCTCTATTTCTTTTGCTACTGTTACACCATCTTTAGTAATTTGAGGTGCACCAAACTTTTTGTCGATAACAACATTTCTTACTTTAGGTCCTAAAGTTACTTTAACTGCATCTGCTAAAGCATCAACACCCTTTTTAAGCAAATCTCTTGACTCTATGTCAAATTTAATTTGTTTAGCCATAATTATTTCGTTTTAAAATTAACCAATGTTTATTCTTCTACCACTAATAAAATATCTGCCTGATTCATTATCAAGAAGTCTTTATCATCAATCTTTAATTCAGTTCCGCTATATTTTCCATAAAGTACTATATCCCCAACTTTCACCTCCATTGGTTCGTCTCCTTTTTGGTTTCCTATAGCAATAATTTTACCTCTCTGTGGTTTTTCCTGAGCAGAATCAGGGATAATAATTCCACTTGAAGTCTTTTGTTCTGCCTCTTGTGGCTGAACAAGTACCTTACCTGACATTGGTCTTCCGATTTTAGCCATAATTTTATTTATTTTTAGTTTTACATTATTAAAATTCAACGCTGCCTGATTTACCAAAACTATGCCATCTTAAGAAAGCTGACAAAATGGTAAATATCAGGCAGCGTTGTAAAAATTAATGTGTCAAAATGTCGCTATCTGACAAATTTAAAGTTTTGTCCTAGATAGAATGCATTGTCTCCTAATGCTTCTTCAATTCTTAGTAACTGATTATACTTTGCAATTCTATCACTTCGTGAAGCAGAACCTGTTTTAATTAAACCGGTATTTAAAGCTACAGATAAGTCTGCAATAAATACATCTTCGGTTTCACCTGATCTGTGGCTTATTATTGATGTGTAAGAATTACTGTGAGCTAGATTAACAGCCTCAAGTGTTTCGGAAACAGAACCTATTTGATTTAGTTTAACCAAAATTGAGTTTCCAACACCTTTTTGAATTCCTTGAGCCAAACGTGTAACATTTGTAACAAAAAGATCATCACCAACAATCTGAACTTTATTTCCAATTTTCTTTGTAAGTTCTTTCCAACCATCCCAATCGTCTTCTGCCAAACCATCCTCAATTGAAATTACAGGATATTTTGATGTCCAATCTTTCCAGTATGTTACGAGGTCTGATGATGACATCTCTTTACCGTTTGATTCAAAAACATAAAGTTTTTTCTCTTCATCATAAAATTCTGAAGCAGCTGCATCAAGTGCAATATAAATATCCTGTCCTGGTTTATACCCTGCCTTCTCTATTGCTTTAAGAACATACTCTATAGCTTCTTCATTAGAATTTAAGTTTGGTGCAAATCCACCTTCATCTCCAACATTTGTTGAATGACCATCTTTTTTAAGAACTCCTTTAAGATTATGAAAGATTTCTGTTCCCATTCTAAGAGCTTCACTAAAACTTGGAGCTCCAATGGGCATAATCATAAATTCCTGAATATCAATCTTGTTATCGGCATGCTGGCCACCATTAAGAATATTCATCATTGGAATAGGAAGTGTTCTTGCATTTACACCACCAAGATAATTGTATAATGACATTCCGTGTTACTGTGCTGCTGCCTGAGCACATGCCATAGATACTGCAAGTATTGCATTTGCACCAAGACCACCTTTATTTGAAGATCCATCAAGTTGAATCATTGCTCTATCAATTGCCATTTGATCGTCAACATAAAAGCCTTTAAGGTTTTCTGCTATAGTGTTCACTACATTATATACAGCTTGTTTAACACCTTTACCCATATATCTGTTCTTGTCACCATCTCTTAGCTCAACAGCTTCGTGGACACCTGTTGAAGCCCCACTCGGTACTGCAGCTCTACCTAAAGCACCACCTGTAGTATAAACTTCTACTTCTACTGTTGGATTACCTCTGGAGTCAAGTACTTGTCTTGCATGAATATTTGCTATTTGTCCCATATTATTTTGATTTAATTATGAATTCCAAATTTAATAAAAAAGGGGATAATAATTACCCCCTTTTTCACAATATTATTAGATCTGAATTATTTTTCAGTATCGTCTTCTTTGTTTTCTTCTTCTTTAGGTTCTTCCTTCACTTCTTCAGCAGGTTTTTCAACTTCGGCCTTTACTTCCTCTTTCTTTTCTACCTTCTCTTCCTTAAACTCTTCTACCTTCTCCTCTTTAACTTCCTCAACAACTTCATCTTTAACTTCTTCAACAGGAGTTTCAACTTCTTCTTTTACTTCAGCAACAGGTGCTTCTGTTTTAGTAGCAGTTGTTTTAGATCTACGTGAACGACGTGATTTTTTCTTTGAATCTTTTGCTTCAAGCATAGCTTCGTTATAATCAACTAGCTCTATTATACACATTTCAGCGCGATCACCTAAGCGAGTTCCTGTTCTTAGAATTCTAGTATATCCACCTGGTCTGTCGCCAACTTTAACAACAACCTCACGGAATAGTTCAGAAACTGCTTGTTTATCTTCAAGATAGCTAAAAACGATTCTTCTGTTATGAGTAGTATCTTCTTTTGCTTTAGTTATTAAAGGCTCTACATATTTTTTTAGAGCTTTCGCTTTAGCAACAGTAGTTGTAATGCGTTTATGCATTATTAAAGAAGATGACATATTTGATAACATCGCTTTTCTATGTGCGCTTGTTCTTCCTAAATGATTTATTGATTTATTATGTCTCATTTCTTACAATATTATTCCTTATCCAACTTATATTTTGATGTATCCATACAAAAATTCAGATTTTTCACATCTAGCAAATTCTCTAATTCTGTAAGAGATTTTTTACCAAAGTTTCTTAATTTTAATAAATCTGTTTTATTAAATTGTACAAGATCTCCTAAAGTTTCAACTTCAGCAGCTTTCAGACAATTTAAAGCACGAACAGAAAGGTCAAGATCAACCAATTTGGTCTTAAGAAGCTGACGCATTCTGAGTACTTCCTCATCAAATTCATCATTATCATGTTTCTCATCAGAATCGAGAGTAATCTTCTCATCTGATAATAACATAAAGTGATGAATAAGAATTTTAGCTGCTTCTTTAAGAGCTTCTTTTGGATGAATAGATCCGTCTGTATCTATTTCAATAATCAACTTTTCATAGTCAGTTTTTGGCTCAACACGCATGTTTTCAATATAGTATCTTACGTTGCGAATTGGAGTAAAAATTGATCCAATAGGAATTACACCGATAACTTCATCTAAAGGTTTATTCTCCTCTGGTGGTACATATCCTCTACCTTTGATGATGTTAAGTTCCATCTTCAATTCAACACCTGCACTCATTCTGCAAATAAGTAATTCAGGGTTAAGGATTTTAAAACCAGATAAGAACTTACCGATATCACCGGCTCTGAATTCTTCCTGACCAGAAATTGTAATGCTTACATTTTCCTGGTTTACGTCATCGATTTGCTGCTTAAACCTAATTTGCTTTAATTGAAGAATAATTTCTGTTACATCTTCCATTACTCCAGGGATAGTACTAAACTCATGGTCAACGCCTTCGATTTTAACTGAAGAAATTGCAAAACCTTCTAATGAAGATAATAGAATTCTTCTTAGGGCATTACCAACAGTTATACCGTATCCCGGTTCCAACGGACGAAATTCAAATTTTCCATGAAAATCATCAGCCTCGAGCATTATAACTTTATCAGGTTTTTGAAACGCTAAAATTGCCATTTAATTATCTTTTATTTTGAATACAATTAAACTATTAACTGTTCTTTAATGTTCTCAGGAATGTCTTCTCTTTCCGGAACAGACATAAATTTACCTGCTACAGCTTCCTCATCCCATTCGATCCAAGGGTATTTACTGTGATTAAACCCATTTAGTGAGTTTGTTACCATTTCGAGAGATTTTGATTTTTCACGAACTGCAACAATGTCACCAGGTTTAATAGAAGCAGATGGGATATTACAAATATCGCCATTAACTAAGATGTGTCTGTGTGTTACCATTTGTCTGGCAGCAGCTCTTGATGGAGCAACACCTAAACGATAAACAATATTGTCTAATCTTGATTCCAGCATTTGTAATAATACAACACCTGTAACACCTTTAGCTCTTGTAGCTTTTGCGAAAACATTTCTAAATTGTTTTTCTAAAACTCCATAAGTGTACTTAGCTTTTTGTTTTTCTTTAAGCTGAATACCATATTCAGAAGTTTTTCTTCTCTTTTTATTCAAACCATGAAAGCCTGGAGGATAATTCTTTTTTTCCAAAACTTTATCAGGGCCGAAAATTGGCTCGCCAAATTTTCTAGCGATTTTTGATTGTGGACCTCTATATCTTGCCATTACTTAAATTCTTTAATTTAATATGAATATTAAACTCTTCTTCTCTTTGATGGACGACACCCATTATGTGGTAATGGAGTAACATCAACAATTTCGGTAACTTCTATACCCAGGTTATGAAGTGTTCTGATTGCAGATTCTCTACCTGCACCAGGACCTTTAACAAAAGCCTTAACTTTTCTTAGTCCCAAATCGAAAGCTTTTTTCCCACAATCCTCTGCAGCCATTTGACCAGCATAAGGAGTGTTTTTCTTGCTTCCTCTAAAACCGTTCTTACCTGATGAAGACCATGAAATAACCTGTCATTCGTTGTTTGTTAAAGTAACAATAATGTTATTAAACGAAGTGTGAATGTGAGCTTGTCCTGTAGGTTCTACTTTTACTACACGCTTTTTTGTAACTCTTGCTTTCTTAGCCATATCTCAATTATTTATTTTTGTTGGCAATAGTTTTCTTTTTACCTCTACGAGTTCTCGCGTTATTTTTAGTTTTCTGTCCTCTTAACGGAAGTCCGATACGATGACGAATACCACGATAACATCCAATATCCTGCAAACGCTTGATATTTAACTGTACTTCAGAACGTAATTCACCTTCAAGGCGATATTGACCGACTGCCTGACGAATTGCAGCAATCTGATCATCATTCCAGTCTTTTGCCTTAATATTGAAATCAACATCAGCTTCTTGCAATATCTTGTTAGCTCTGCTACGACCAATACCGTAGATGTAGGTAAGCGCTATTTCACCACGCTTATTATTAGGTATGTCTACACCTGCTATTCTTGCCATATTCTTTTTGTTGTTTTAATTGTTATTAATTATTATCCCTGACGCTTTTTAAACTTAGGGTTTTTCTTATTAATCACGTAAACTCTTCCTTTGCGTCTAACGATCTTACAATCGTCACTTCTTTTCTTTACAGATGCTCTAACTTTCATTTTATAAAATCTTTTTTATTTGTACCTGTACGTAATACGCCCCTTAGTTAAATCGTAAGGCGACATCTCTAGTTTTACTTTATCACCTGGCAATATTCTGATATAATGCATACGCATTTTTCCTGAAATATGAGCAATAATAATGTGCCCATTTTCAAGCTCAACACGAAACATCGCATTTGATAGTGCTTCGATAATAGTGCCATCTAATTCTATAGAAGGTTGTTTTGCCATAAATAATTTAATCCTTTTTATTTAAAACTTCTTCAATTAAACTAAAGTCAGATAAAATATCTGCTTCGCCTTTTGAAATAGCAATAGTATGCTCAAAATGAGCAGACGGTTTACCATCTCTTGTTTTGATTGTCCAATGATCTCTCTCCTGATAAATCTCTTTCCTTCCCATATTTATCATTGGTTCAATCGCGATTGTCATTCCTTCACTTAGTTTTACTCCTCTCCCAGGTTTACCATAATTTGGCACTTCTGGTTCTTCGTGGAGGTTTTTACCAATTCCATGTCCTACCAACTCTCTGACAACCGAGTAACCGTGTGACTCTGCATGTTTTTGAATAGCATATCCTACATCTCCTAATCTATTCCCAGCTACAGCCTTCTCAATTCCTTTGTATAAGCATTCTTTTGTACACACCAATAGAGCTTTTACTTCAGGATTTACTTCTACTACTTCAAAAGTATAGCACGAGTCTCCGTTAAAACCGTTTAATACTGCTCCGCAATCAATCGAAACAATATCTCCGGATTTTAGCTGATTTCCTTTTGGAATACCATGAACAACAACATCATTAATCGAAATACATAAAGTATTTGGAAATCCGTTATAGTTCAAGAATCCAGGAATTCCTCCATTATCTCTAATGAATTCTTCAGCTAGTTTGTCGAGTTTTAGAGTTGAAACGCCTTCAACAATTTCAGCCGCTAACATTGCATGTGTTCTATACACTAGCAAGTTACTTTGGCGCATTAATTCAATCTCTTCTTTCGACTTTAAAAATATCATCAAAGAACATTTTTCTTTTTAAATGGCAGAAGATGATCCTCTACCTTTTATACGGCCACTCTTTGTTAAACCATCATAATGGCGCATCAATAAGTGACTTTCAATTTGTTGTAATGTATCCAATACAACACCTACCAGAATAAGCAATGATGTTCCTCCAAAGAACTGTGCAAATTGTCCATTAACTCCTGCTAACATAACCAACGAAGGTAATATTGCGATTAATGCAAGGAAAATAGATCCTTGTAAGGTAATTCTTGACATAATATTATCCAAGAATTCTACTGTCTTTTTACCTGGTTTAATTCCAGGAATAAAACCACCGTTCTTTTTCATATCATCAGCCATTTGGCCCGGATTGATTGTAACGGCAGTATAAAAATAAGTAAATAAGATAATCAATACGGCAAATGTAAAGTTATACCAAAAACCGGTATAATTAGCAAATGCCGCTGCAAATGCTCCCATACTTTCACCTCCAAATCCTGCTAACATCATTGGGACAAACATTAGTGCCTGTGCAAAGATGATTGGCATAACGCCAGCAGCATTTACTTTTAATGGGATATATTGTCTTACACCACCATATTGTTTATTACCTACAACTCTTTTTGCGTACTGTACAGGAATACGACGTACAGCCTGCACAAGAGCAATAGAAACCATAAAGATTACAAACAGTGCTACAATTTCAAGTAATAATAGGATTAAACCACCACCAACTTCTTCAAATCTTGTGATAGCTTCACCAAGAAATGCATAAGGTAATCTAGCGATAATACCAATCATAATGATTAGCGAAATTCCGTTTCCAATACCTCTGTCTGTGATTTTTTCACCTAACCACATTACAAACATTGTTCCTGCTGTCAATATTAATACTGACGATAAAGTAAAGAATGTTCCTTTAAGAATAAATGCTTGCGGCATTAATTGTGCATGCAGGTTGGCAACGTAAGTTGGAGCCTGAAGCAACAAAATAGCAACTGTTAAGTAACGGGTAATTTGATTTATTTTCTTTCTTCCACTTTCGCCTTCTCTTTGTAGTCTCTGGAAGTAAGGAACAGCAATTCCTAAAAGCTGAACAACAATACTAGCAGAGATATACGGCATGATACCTAATGCGAATATAGACGCATTTGAAAATGCACCTCCGGAAAACATATCTAACAAACTCAAAACACCGGTTGATGTTTGATTCTGCAGACCAGCCAATTGATTAGGATCAATACCAGGTAAAACGATATGAGCTCCTAATCTATAAATCAATATATATCCCAAAGTAAGAAGAATTCTGGATCTCAGATCTTCTATCTTGTAAATATTTTTTAAGGTTTCAATAAATCTCTTCATTACTAAATTTTTTCAACGTTTCCACCTGCAGCTTCAATTTTCTCGATTGCTGATTTTGAAAAAGCATGTGCTTTAACACTAAGCTTTGCTTTCAATTCTCCGTTTCCAAGAATTTTAACAAGGTCTCTTCTTGAAACTAAACAATTAACGATTAAAGTTTCCTGATCAATATTGTCAATTTTCTTTTTATCAGCAAGTTCTTGTAATGTAGCTACGTTGACGCCTTTATACTCAACTCTGTTACGGTTTTTAAAACCATATTTTGGAGAAGTTCTCTGTAATGGCATCTGTCCACCTTCAAAACCAATTTTTCTGCTATATCCAGATCTTGACTTAGCACCTTTGTGACCTCTTGTAGAAGTTCCGCCTCTACCAGATCCCTGACCTCTACCGATTCTCTTCTTATTTTTAACAGAACCTTCTGCTGGTTTTAAGCTACTTAAATCCATAATTTATCTCTTTAAAAATTTTTAAATTTCTTCAATTTTAACTAAATGACGTACTTTGTCCACCATACCTAAAACCTGAGGTGTAGCTTCGAGCTCAACAGGGTTGTGTAGCTTTTTTATTCCAAGAGCTACCATGGTTCTTTTTTGTCTCTCAGTACTGCCAATTGTGCTTTTAATCTGTGTTATTTTGATTTTAGCCATAATAAACATTATTATCCGTTAAATACTTTATCCAGATTTACTTGTCTCTGATAAGCAACATCATTAGCATCTCTCATCTCTGTAAGAGCTTTGATAGTAGCTTTTACAAGATTGTGAGGATTTGAAGAGCCTTTAGATTTAGCAAGTACATCTGTAATACCAACACTTTCAAGAACGGCACGCATCGCACCACCAGCTTTAACACCAGAACCTGATGCAGCAGGTTTAAGCCATACTCTCGCACCGCCATACTTAGCGCTTTGCTCATGAGGAATTGTTCCTTTATGAACAGGCACTTTAATTAAACTTTTTTTAGCGTCTTCGACACCTTTTCCAATAGCAGTTGTTACTTCACCTGCTTTACACAGACCGTATCCTACGATTCCGTTTTCATCACCAACAACAACAATAGCTGAGAAGCTGAATGTACGTCCACCTTTTGTTACTTTAGTAACTCTTTGGATACTTACAAGTCTGTCTTTTAATTCCAGATCACTGGTTTTTATTTTTCTGATGTTATTTGACATATCTTATTATAGTTTAAGTCCACCTTCTCTTGCACCGTCTGCTAAAGATTTTACTTTACCGTGATACAAGTAACCATTTCTATCAAAAACCACTTCTTTAATACCTGCTTCAAGAGCCAGTTTAGCAGCAAGTTTACCAACCATTGTAGCTTTTTCGGATTTTGTTCCTTTAGCTGATTCGATATCTTTGTGCTTTGAACTTGCAGATACAATTGTTTTAGCCTGAACGTCATCAATAATTTGCACGCTAATTTGTTTATTGCTGCGAAATACAGACATTCTAGGTTTTTCAGCAGTACCGTAAATATTTCTACTAATTCTGCGTTTTATCTTTTGTCTTCTTTCAATTTTAGATATAGCCATTTTCTCTAAATTTTACGAATTAAACTTTTGCTGATTTACCAGCTTTTCTACGCAATTCTTCTCCGACAAATTTAATCCCCTTACCTTTATAAGGCTCTGGTGGACGCAAAGATCTTAATTTTGCTGCAACTTGTCCAATTAATTGTTTGTCTATACTTCTGAAAATCACAGTAGAGTTTCCACGTTTTTCGCTTTTTACTTCAACTTTAACTTCGGGAGGAAGTTCAAATAAAATAGTATGTGAGAAACCTAAAGCTAAATATAACATTTGACCATTGGCTTCGGCTTTATAACCAACACCAATAAGTTCTTGTTGTGTTTCAAAACCTTCAGAAACACCGATAACCATGTTTGAAATAAGAGATCTATACAAACCGTGCTTTGCTCTGTGCTCTTTTTCGTCAGTTTTTCTGCCAACAACAACTTGTGCTTCTTCAACTTCTACAGTAATAGCAGGATCAACTTGTTGAGTCAGTTCTCCTAAAGGTCCTTTAACAGTAACCAGGTTATCTGCGTTTACGCTAACTGTAACTTTTTCAGGTATCTGTACGGGTAATTTACCAATTCGAGACATTCTTCAATAGTTTAATAAATGTAACATAATACTTCACCGCCAACTTTCTCTCTACGAGCTTCTTTGTCGGTCATAACCCCTTTGTTTGTAGATAATATAGCCACACCTAATCCATTAAGAACTCTAGGTATGTTATCAGTATTTACATACTTTCTCAAACCGTGTTTACTAATTCTCTCTAATTTTTTTATCGCTGATACCTTAGTTACAGGATGATATTTAAGTGCAATCTTAATATTTCCCTGATAACCGATATCCTCGAACTTGTAATTCAAAATGTAACCTTTGTCGAAAAGAACTTTTGTCATCTCGCGCTTTATGTTAGAACCAGGAATGTCGACAACCTTGTGCCCTGCCATTACGGCATTTCTAATTCTGGTTAAATAATCTGCAATAGGATCAGTCATTATTCAATTATTTAAATTAATTATTACCAACTTGCTTTTTTTACTCCAGGGATTAATCCATTAGAAGCCATTTCGCGGAAAGCGATACGACTAATACCAAATTGTCTCATATAACCTTTAGGTCTTCCAGATTGACTACAGCGATTGTGTAATCTTACTTTAGAAGAATTTTTAGGCAATTTGTGTAATGCTTCGTAATTTCCCTCTTCTTTATATTTTGCTCTTTTTTCCGCGTATTTTTCTACCATTTTTGCTCTCTTAACTTCGCGGGCTTTCATTGATTCCTTAGCCATATTAACTCTTTTTTAAGTTTTTAAATGGAATACCAAAATGTTTTAGAAGTGCATAACCTTCTTCATCTGTATCAGCAGAAGTAACAAATGTAATATCCATACCTAAAATTCTATTAATTTTATCAATATCTATTTCAGGTAATATAATTTGTTCACTAATACCTAATGTGTAATTTCCTTTGCCGTCAAATTTATAATTAACACCACGGAAATCACGAATACGAGGTAATGCAACAGCTATTAATCTCTCTAGGAATTCATACATTCTATCTCTTCTAAGCGTTACTCTAACACCAATAGGCATTTTTTTACGCAATTTGAAGTTAGAAATATCTTTTTTAGACAAAGTTGCTACAGCTTTCTGACCAGTAATTGTAGTTAACTCATCAATAGCGATGTCAATAAGCTTTTTATCAGCAATAGCTTGTCCTAAACCTTGATTAATAACAATTTTTTCAAGTTTCGGTACTTGCATAACAGTAGAATAACTGAAATCTTTCATCAGATTAGGAACAATCTGTTCCTTATACTGTGTTTTTAATGTTGGAATATACTTCTCCATTACTTAATCTCCTCCCCAGATTTTTTTGAATAACGAACTAGTTTTCCGTCATCATTTCTTTTTCTTCCAATACGAGTTGGTTTTCCTGTTTTAGGGTCAACTATCATTAGATTAGAAATATGAACTCCGGCTTCTTTTTTCACGATTCCACCTTGAGGGTTGTCAGCGTTAGGTTTTTGATGTTTTGAGATCAAATTCACACCTTCGACAATTGCTCTGTCTTTCTTGCGATCTACCTCAAGAACTCTACCTTGCTGCCCTTTAGATTCACCGGCTATAACATAAACTGTGTCGCCTTTTCTTATATGCAATTTCTTAGTCATGACAAATAATTTTTATAACACTTCTTGTGCCAATGATACAATTTTCATATACTGCTTTTCGCGTAACTCTCTGGCAACAGGGCCAAAAATACGTGTTCCGCGCAATTCACCTGTTGCAGTTAACAGTACGCACGCATTATCATCAAATCTGATGTATGATCCGTCCTGACGTCTTACCTCTTTCTTTGCTCTAACAACAACTGCTTTAGCAACAGTACCTTTTTTTATTTCGCCAGCTGGTAGTGCACTTTTAACAGTAACAACAATCTGATCTCCGATTGATGCATATCTTTTACCTGTACCACCAAGTACTCGTATACAAAGCACTTCTTTTGCTCCGCTATTGTCGGCAACGCTTAATCTGCTTTCTTGTTGTATCATGACTACTTAACTTTTTCGATAATACTTACTAATCTCCAATTCTTATTTTTGCTCAACGGACGAGTTTCCATTATTTGAACTAAATCACCTATATCACAAGTGTTTGTTTCATCGTGAGCAACGAACTTTTTGGTTTTATTTACAAACTTTCCGTACTTAGGGTGTTTTTCTTTACGTTTAACAGCAACAACAATAGACTTTTCCATTTTATTACTAACAACAATCCCGATACGTTCTTTTCTTAAGTTTCTGTTTTCCATAGTCGGCTCTTATTTATTCTCTGTTAATTCTCTCTTACGAAGCTCAGTTTTAAGCCTTGCAATAACTTTTCTAACTTCTTTTAATCGTTGTGGATTCTCCAGTGGAGAAACTGCATGATTCATTCTCAATTTTGTGAGACTCAACTTTTCAGTTTCGATCCTTTCAACGATTTCTTTAGTTGTTAAACCTAATATTTCTTTATTTTTCATGAACTCAAATATTATTCATTAAAATCATAGTCGTGACGAACGACAAATTTAGTCTTAATTGGGAGCTTTTGAGCTGCTAATCTCAAAGCCTCTTTTGCTAGATCAAAAGGAATTCCTTCTGCTTCGAACAAAATTCTTCCCGGAGACACTCTGGCAACAAAACCTTCAGGAGCACCTTTACCTTTACCCATACGAACCTCTGCAGGTTTTTTAGTAATTGGTTTGTCTGGAAATATTCTAATCCAGATTTGTCCCTGACGTTGCATTTTTCTTGTAACAGCAATACGTGCTGCTTCTATTTGTCTACCTGTTATCAATGAAGACTCTAGTGCTTTAATGCCGAATGAACCAAATGCAATCTGATTTCCACGGTTTGCATTACCTTTCATTTTGCCTTTCTGCTGTCTTCTGAATTTAGTTTTCTTTGGCTGTAACATAGCTCTAATTTTTCAGATTTTACTTCCTTCTTTTTCTATTATTGCCACCTTGATTAGATCTTCCCTGAACCTTTTTACCTAGATTTGGAGAAAGATCTCTCTTACCGTAAACTTCGCCTCTACATATCCATACTTTCACACCAATTAATCCGGTTTTTGTCAAAGCTTCGACCAATGCATAATCAATGTCTGCACGCAATGTATGAAGAGGTGTTCTACCTTCTTTGTACATTTCGCTACGAGCCATCTCAGCGCCGTTCAAACGACCAGATACCTGTATTTTGATACCTTCAGCACCCATACGCATTGTAGAAGCAATAGCCATCTTTACAGCTCTACGATAAGCGATTTTACCTTCAATCTGACGAGCAACATTACTAGCTACTAATTCAGCTTCAAGTTCAGGCCTTTTAATTTCAAAAATATTTATTTGAACGTCTTTGTTTGTAATTTTTTTCAATTCTTCGCGAAGTTTATCTACTTCGTCACCACCTTTACCAATTACAAAACCCGGACGAGCTGTATTGATTGTAATGGTTATCATTTTCAAAGATCTCTCAATGATTATCTTCGAAACGCTTGCTTTATCAAGTCTAGCATTCAGGTATCTGCGGATACTTGCATCTTCAGCTAATTTCTCAGCATACTTTTTCCCACCGTACCAGTTAGAATCCCATCCTTTGATTATGCCTAATCTGTTGCTTATTGGATTACACTTTTGTCCCATGAATATTATGCGTTTTCGTTTACAACTTCTTTTTCAATTTTACTATCTACCACTAAAGTAACATGGTTAGAACGCTTTCTGACACGGTAAGCTCTACCCTGAGGGGCAGGCTTAATACGTTTCAGAACTCTTGCTGAATCAACGTAGATCTCTTTAACAAAAAGATTTGCATCTTCCATTCTAAGCTCTTCGTTTTTTGCCTGCCAGTTCGAAACAGCTGAAAGTAATAGCTTTTCGATGTCGCGTGCGGCCACTTTAGGAGAATATTTAAGAATATCCAAAGCTTTATCAACCTCAACACCTCTTATCTGGTCGGCAACAAGTCTCATTTTTCTTGGAGAACTTGGACAATTACGAAGTACGGCGAAGCTCTTTTGCTTTTTTTCTTCTTTTATGCTATTTGCTCTTAATCTTTTACGTGCGCCCATAATACATTTTATTATTTATTCTTTTTACCACCATGACCTCTGTAAGTTCTTGTCGGAGCGAATTCTCCTAATTTATGTCCTACCATATTTTCGGTAACATAAACAGGAATAAATTTATTTCCGTTGTGAACAGCAAAAGTGTGCGAAACAAATTCTGGGGGAATAACTGATGCTCTTGCCCAAGTTTTTATCGCAGTTTTTTTGCCACTAGCTTCCATTGCTACAACTTTCTTTTCAAGTTTGAAGTCAATAAATGGTCCTTTTTTAAGTGATCTGCTCATAATTCACTATTTACTTTTTCCTTGTTTCAATTATATACTTATTTGATTGCTTTTTCTTACTACGGGTTTTTAAACCTTTAGCAAGAACGCCATTTCTAGAGCGTGGGTGTCCACCTGTTGCTCTACCTTCACCACCACCCATTGGATGATCTACTGGGTTCATAACTACTCCACGAACTCTTGGGCGTCTTCCTAACCATCTTGATCTTCCGGCTTTACCACTTCTTTCGAGTTGGTGATCAGAATTAGAAACACTACCAATAGTTGCTTTGCAAGTAACCAAGATCTTTCTCACTTCACCAGAAGGCATCTTAACGATTGCATATTTCACTTCTCTAGACACAATTTGCGCGTAAGCTCCGGCTCCACGTGCAACAACAGCACCTTGTCCTGGTCTTAATTCAATGTTATGAACGATAGTACCCAAAGGTATTTCTGACAAGAAAAGTGTGTTACCTAGTTCAGGTGCAACTCCCTTACCTGATTCAATCACGTGCCCAACTTTTAAACCGTTAGGTGCAATGATATATCTTTTCTGTCCATCTTCATAAGCTACTAATGCGATACGAGCTGAACGATTTGGATCATATTCAATAGTCTTAACCGTTGCTTTCATACCATCTCTATCTCTTTTGAAATCAATCACACGGTATTTTCTCTTATGACCACCACCAATATAGCGCATGGTCATTCTACCTTGATTGTTTCTTCCACCGGATTTTTTATTCGGTACCAACAAAGATTTTTCAGGAGTAGTGCAAGTGATTTCATCAAAAGCACTAATTATCTTGAATCTTTGACCCGGTGTTGTCGGATTTAATTTTCTTAAAGCCATCTTTCTTTATTAAATATTGCTATAAAAATCAATAATCTCACCTTCTACAAGCGTCACAATAGCTTTTTTAAATGATGCAGTTTTACCTCTCTGGACACCTGTTTTGGTGTATCTTGTTTTGGTCTTTCCACCATAACGCATTGTATTAACGGCCTCAACATTTACATCATACATTTTTTCAACTGCATTTTTAATCTGCAATTTATCTGCACGCTTGTCTACAATAAAACCATAACGGTTGAGTGTTTCACCCAACTTTGTCATTTTTTCGGTTATTATAGGTCTTATTAAAACTTCCATTTTTTCCTTTTTTTTAAGCTAAAAAATTCTCGAAAACGTCAATCGACTTCTCTTCAATCATCAAAATCGACGCCCACATAATATCATAAGTGCTTAATTCTGTGGCAGTTACAATATTTACATCCCCCAAATTTCGAGAAGACAAATATACATTTTTATTTGGTTCTGCAACAATTATAAGCACTTTTTTATCATTAATCTTGAAATTATTTTTCAAGCCAATAATGTTCTTGGTTTTAATCTCATCGTAATTAAAGTTATCAACAACAAAAATATTGTTGTCCTTTGCGCGATAAGTTAGTGCTGATTTACGTGCTAACCTCTTAAGTTTTTTATTTAACTTAATGTGGTATAATCTTGGTTCCTGACCAAAAACTCTACCACCACCTCTGAATAAAGGATTCTTAATACTACCAGCTCTGGCGGTACCTGTTCCCTTTTGACGTTTTATTTTTTTGGTACTCCCGGCGATCATTCCACGATGCTTCGAAGAATGTGTTCCTTGACGACGGTTTGCCATATATTGTTTACAATCAAGATAAATGGCGTGATCGTTAGGTTCTATCTGGAAGATAGAATTGTTTAATTCTACCTTCTTTCCGGTTTCCTCACCTGATTTATTATATACTGATACTTTCATTATCTTTCTATAATTACATATGAACCTTTTGCACCCGGCACAGATCCTTTAACAAGAACCAAATTGCTTTCCGGGATAACTTTCAATACTCTCAAACTAAAAATTGTAACGGTATCTCCACCTGTGCGTCCACCCATGCGCATTCCTTTGAATACTCTTGATGGCCATGACGATGCACCTAATGAACCAGGAGCACGCAATCTGTTATGCTGTCCGTGAGTTGCATCATTAACACCTCTAAAACCATGTCGTTTTACTACACCTTGGAAACCTTTACCTTTTGAAGTTCCTGTTACATCACACCATTCTCCTTCTACGAAAATGTCTACAGTGATCTTGTCACCCACTTCAACATCCGAAAATTCTTCTCCTTTTTTTATCTGGCCAAAGTTTTTAAACTCGACTAGTTTTCTTTTAGGAGAAATGCCGGCTTTGTCAAAGTGACCTTTCATCGCTTTGGTCGTATGCTTTTCCTTTTTATCATCGAAAGCAACCTGAACCGCTTCATAACCATCAACATAATTTGTTCTGATTTGGGTTACTACGCAAGGTCCTGCTTCAATAACAGTGCATGGAATGTTTTTCCCTTCAACACTGTAGATGGAAGTCATACCAACTTTTTTACCAATAATTCCTTGCATTTCTAATAATTTTTTAAATTTTAACTTGCTTTAATTTCTACATCAACACCACTTGGAAGTTCTAATTTCATAAGAGCATCAATCGTTTTAGATGTCGTACTATAAATGTCAAGTAAACGTTTATATGAGCTTAGCTCAAATTGTTCTCTCGACTTTTTATTTACGAATGTCGAACGATTAACTGTAAAGATGCGCTTGTGAGTTGGTAAAGGAATAGGACCTCTAACAACAGCACCTGTAGTCTTTACTGTCTTAAGAATCTTCTCTGCTGATTTGTCAACCAAGTTGTGATCGTAAGATTTCAGCTTAATTCTAATTTTCTGATTCATAATCTATTTAACTATAATTAAAAAATAAACTTTCTATTATTTATCAATTCTTCTCTAATCTCATTAGGAACAGCTTCATAGTGAGAAAACTCCATACTAAATAAAGCTCTTCCAGAACTTAATGTTCTAAGTGCTGTCACATATCCAAACTGCTCGGCCAAAGGCACCTTTGCTCTTAATACTCTGTGCTGACCTTTACTATCCATCCCTTCAATTACAGCTCTTCTTCTGTTAAGGTCTGCGCTAATATCACCGAGGTAATCCTCAGGAGTAATAATTTCGAGTTTCATAATTGGTTCTAGAAGCCCTGCTGACAGCTTTTGACTTGCTTCTTTAAAGCAAATACCGGCAGCAATTTGGAATGACATCTCATCACTATCAACAGAATGGAATGATCCATCAACCAATTCAACTCTCATGCTATGAACAGGATATCCTGCAATAGGTCCATTCTGCATTGCTTCTCTAAACCCTTTTTCTATATAAGGAATAAACTCTTTCGGGATTACTCCACCCTTAATACTATTTATAAACTCTAATCCTGTAACTTCGTCGTTATCACATTTGCCAATATTTACAGCAATTTCTGCAAAACGACCTTTTCCACCGGTTTGTTTTTTAAATACAACACTATGAACAACAGAATCAAGAAGTTCTTCTTTATAATTAACCTGTTGTTTACCTTGGTTAATTTTTAATCCAAATTCTCTGACTAATCTGTCAATAATAATCTCTAAATGCAACTCCCCCATTCCACTAATCAAAGTTTGACCAGAATTCTCATCATATCTGATAGTAAATGTTGGGTCTTCTAGTGCTAAACGATCAAGTGCATTAGTGAGCTTTTCCAAATCAGCCTGATATTGTGCTTCTACAGCTATAGATATTACTGGTTCAGGGAACTGCATTTTATCTAAAACTATAGGTTTTTTATCATAACAAAGTGTATCGCCGGTAATAACATCTTTTAGTCCAACAACGGCACAGATATCACAAGCTTCAATCTCGTCAATTTGTGTTTGCTTATTTGAGTGCATCTGGAAGATACGGGTAATTCGCTATTTTTTACCAGTTCGAACATTATAAATCATTTGTCCGCTGGTAATTTTACCGCTATATATTCTAAGGTATGTAAGTTTACCAACATATGAGTTGTCAGCAATCTTAAAAGCCATAGCCGCAAATGCTCCGTCTGATTCAGGATGTCTGCTTATTATTTCGTCTGTTTTAGGATGGTGCCCTGTAATAGCTTCTACATCGACAGGTGAGGGAAGGTAATCGCAAATTGCATCTAAAAGAGGTTGTATTCCTTTGTTTTTAAACGCAGAACCGCAAAAAACCGGAACAAAATTACTATTGATTACAAATTTACGAAGTAGTTGTTTAAACTCTTTAACCGAAATTTTAGTCCTGTCTTCAAAAAACCGTTCAAGCATATGATCATCAGCTTCGATAACTTTTTCGATAAGTTTTTCGCGATATTCATATACTTCGTCCTGCATATCTTCAGGAACATCGGTTATAGTGAATTTGGCACCCAGAGAGTCATCTTCATCCCAAACATATGCTTTTTGTTCAATAAGATCGACAACACCCTTAAAATCATCCTCAGCACCAATTGGTAATTGCAACACTAAAGGATTTGCTCCAAGCTTTTCCTCAATTTGATTAACAACAGAGTGAAAGTCTGCTCCAGATCTATCCATTTTATTTACAAATGCTAATCTTGGAACATTATATCTGTCAGCTTGATGCCAAACAGTTTCACTTTGAGGTTCAACGCCACCAACAGCACAAAAAACAGCAACAGCTCCATCAAGTATTCTTAACGAACGCTCAACTTCAACTGTAAAGTCAACATGACAGGGAGTATCGATAATATTAATTTTATATCTACTATTATCCGCTTCCCAAAAGGTAGTGGTTGCTGCAGAGGTAATTGTTATACCTCTTTCCTGCTCTTGGCGCATCCAATCCATTGTAGCAGTACCATCATGAACTTCACCAATTTTATAGTTAATACCAGTATAATATAAAATACGCTCAGTAGTCGTGGTTTTACCAGCGTCTATATGAGCCATTATTCCTATATTACGAGTATTTTCTAAATTGGAGTTCATCTATCTAAGCAATACTAGAATCTAAAGTTAGAGAATGCTTTGTTAGCTTCAGCCATTCTGTGGGTATCTTCTTTCTTCTTAACAGCTCCGCCTTCATTATTATAGGCAGCCATTATCTCAGCAGCTAATTTTTCAGCCATTGAACGACCGCTACGCTTACGTGCAAAAAGAATTAACCATTTATGACCTATAGAAATTTTTCTGTCGGCACGGATTTCCATTGGAACCTGGAAAGTAGCACAACCAATACGACGACTTTTAACCTCAACAGATGGAGTAATGTTATCCAATGCTTTTCTCCAGATTTCAAGAGGAGTTTCTTCTGAGTCTTTCATTTTCTTTTCTATGACTTCCATTGTGTCATAAAAAATCTTAAATGAAACAGATTTCTTTCCATCCCACATCATATCATTAACAAATCTTGTTACTCTTGAATCGTTAAACTTAGGATCCGGTAAAATCGTTCTTTTCTTTGGTTTCGATTTTCTCATTTCTGACTATTTAAATATTATTTTTTAACTTTTTGTCTCTTTGTTCCATACTTAGAGCGTCTTTGAGTACGACCATCTACACCAGCAGTATCAAGAGCACCTCTAACAACGTGATATCTTACACCCGGTAGATCTTTTACTCTACCACCTCTAATAAGTACAATAGAGTGTTCCTGAAGGTTGTGTCCTTCACCTGGAATGTAGGCGTTTACTTCTTTTCCGTTTGTTAATCTAACTCTTGCAACTTTTCTCATTGCCGAATTCGGCTTCTTAGGTGTAGTAGTATATACTCTTGTACATACACCTCTACGTTGCGGACATGAATCTAATGCAGGGGACTTACTTTTATCAATAGTAACAGTCCTTCCTTTTCTTACTAATTGTTGTATCGTTGGCATAAAACCTAAAAAATTTAAATTTCGACTTAATAAAATTTCGGACTGCAAAGGTAGATTATTTTTTTTTATTAACAATAGTTGAGGTATTTTTTTTTATTAATTTCTGTTTTCAACAGCTTTTCAAACTGTTAATAACTATTTTTCCATTGCAAAAACCAGTATTTAGAGCAAATTAAAATTTGCTAAAACAAGCAAGCTTTTTTTATTGTTAATATTTTTTTGTCAAATTAAAATCCTATTCGAATTATTAAAAGAAAAATTAATTATGTGTATTTTCAAAACATATTATTTAAGGCATTATATTTGTAAAATCAAGTACATAAATAAAATACACATATTATGAAAAATTTAGAATCGCTATTAATTATAGGTATAATTGCTTCGGCTTTGTTTTTTACTTCATGTGACCCTACAGATCCTCCTGTAACAAATAATGTTGTTGAAATAACAGCAGACATTACGGAGCCCACAACCTGGACAGCAGACAAAGTATATGTTATAAGTATGCTGGATTTTGGAGTAGAGAGCACCTTAACAATAGAAGCTGGAACAGTAATTAAATTCCCTTCAAATTACAAATACTTATCACTTTATGGTGATGGTAAAATTATTGCAAACGGAACAACTAGCAATCAGGTAGTTTTTACATCTTATAAATATGATACTAACGGTGGAGATACTAATGAAGATGGAAGTAGCACAACTGCTGCAGTCGGCGATTGGGGAAATATCGATTTAAATGGAACTAGTGGCTCTGTATTCACAAACTGTAAATTTCTTTATGGTGGATACGGCACAACTGCAAGTTCAACTTTAAACCTTTCTGCTTCTGCAGAAGCAACAATTGAAGGATGTACATTTGCCTACAATGGAGGTGGCCAAAACGGCAACTTTTTTGTCGGAGCTTTAAATGCTGACCAGGCAAGTAATAACACAAGCATTACCAATACAACCTTCTATAATAATGTGTTAACCTTAACAATCGCTGCAGAAATAAGTACAGACAATTCTAATTCATTTTCATCCGGAGGTGAAGGAAATTCATATAATGGAATATTTGTATCAGGAAACATACAAAGAAATACTAGTTGGGAAGAAAGTGAGGTTGCATATGTTATTACTTCTGACAATATGAATGTTGGTATTGGAATAGTATTAACATTAGGGAACAATGTTATTCTGAAGTTTGTTGATGATGCTACTTTGACCTTATTAAGTGGAGAAAGCTCTTTAGACAATTATAATGGTTCCGGCGTTTATTACACATCCCTAAAAGATGACGATTTATTAGGAGACACAAATGGTGACGGCACCTTAACTGCACCAGCCATTGCAGATTGGACAGGTATTTTTCTTGATGAATGGAAGTCTACCGGTTATGCAAATTGGTCTAACATATTATACAACGATCCAAATCCAAGTTCAAAATAAATAAAAAAGGAGGGCAAACCCTCCTTTTTTATTTCATTTCCCAGTTAAACTTACTAATATCCAGATTTCCACCACTTAAAATTAAACCTACAGTATTATTTTTAAACTCGTCAGGATTATCAATAATACATGCTAAGCTTACTGCTGCAGAAGGTTCAACAACAATTTTAAGATTTTCAAATATCAGTTTCATTGCGACTAAAATACTTTTCTCTGAACATAAAAGAATTTTATCTAAATGTTTATTTAGTATCTTAAAATTCCGCTCCCCTACAGAGGTAAGTAAACCATCTGCAATGGTTTGAGGGTTAATTTGTGGTATTATTTTGCCAGCTTTAAAAGATCTAAATGCATCATCTGCCATTTCAGGTTCAGCTCCGAATACTTTTGTGTTTTTCTTAAGTGCTTTTACACTAATTACTGTTCCCGATAATAATCCACCACCACCAATGGGAGCCATAAGTATATCCGGCTCCAGGTTTAACTGCTCAATAAATTCCTTTCCACAAGTACCTTGACCTGCAATTATAAAATCATTGTCATATGGATGAATAAATGTAGCATTATACTTTTCTAATAATTGTTTTGCTGTTGATTCACGTGCTTCAAGAATAGGTTTGCAAAAGCTAATCTTACCTCCATATTCTTTAACAGCATTAACTTTTACATCTGGGGCATTATTAGGCATAACAATATATGCAGGGATATCAAATATATAAGCAGCTAAGGAAAGTGCTTGAGCATGATTTCCACTTGAATGAGTTACAACACCATTTGCTTTCGCCTTATCAGACAAATTACTAATAGCATTTAATGCTCCCCTAAATTTAAATGCTCCAACTTTTTGAAAATTCTCGCATTTAAAAAACATGCTACACTTAAACATGCTATTTAATCTGCTTGATTATAATACAGGTGTACGATGTGCATGCTTTGAAATTCTTTGTGATGCTAATTCTATGTCTTTATAATCTATCATATTATGGATAAAAAGCTTCGATTATATGTTCAATTTGAGGTTCTTCATTATTATAAACTATTGAAATAATATCGAACCGAGCTTCAAGGTCAAAGTCTTTTTCTACAATATAATTATCGGCTGCTGATATTAAATACTTTTGTTTCGTTTTAGTAACAAACTCTTCGGGATTGCCCCAGTAATTATTTGTTCTTGTTTTTACTTCGACAAAAACCAAAACATCTTCATCCAAAGCAACAATATCAATTTCCTTGTGCTTAAATCTCCATTGTTTATCTAAAATTTTATACGATTTTGATAATAGATATTCGCAAGCAAGCTCTTCTCCTTTATTTCCAAGTTTATTATGTTCAGCCATAAAAAAATCCCGGATTATTTCCGGGATTAAATATAATAAGAATTATTGTCTCTTAATGTGTTATGGTCAATTTAATTGTTTTCTCAATTTGACCATTATTATAAAGTCTACAGAAATAATAACCTTTTTCCCAGTTACTACAATCTATTTCTGTTTCGCCATTACTAGAAAAATCAACTCTGCTTACTTGCATTACTAATACATTATAAATCTCAACATAAGAATTAGGTCCAAAATCATTAGAAACTACAAATGAATTAACAGCTGGATTTGGATAAACAGCAAATTCATTTAAGCCCATTAAGTTATCAGAAGTTAAAGTTGAATAGCTAATAGTAAATGTAATATTATCTGATACATTATTAATATCGTAAACAGTATAAAGGATTGTCGTAATTCCTCAATTAGGGCCTTGTGTAAATCTAAAATCTCCATCTCCTGAAGTTTCACTAGGATCTAAAATGAATTGAGCACTTGTTGAACCCCAAGGCATACCACATTGTCCTGTAGAATTATTAGTAGTTGGGCTACAAATTGAATGATATGAACCATCAATTTGTGTTGTTTGCAATTCTATGCCAATTTTAACTGTCTTTTGAGATCCGGAGGTGTTTTTAACGGTAAAATAATAATACAATTCCGGTCCGCCAATAGTAGTTGGTACCGTAATAGTTTCCCCATTAATTAAATTATCCTCATGATCATACACTTCAAAAGACTTAGCAAAAACTGTAGATATTGTAAAAATTGCAAATATTAAAAATGTAAAAAATCTTTTCATACTTTAATTATTAAAAGGTTCTTCTGCAAATTTAACTAAAAATCTGCAGAAAAACCTAAATATTATTTATTCAACAACAATTTTATACATACCACCCTCATTGTTCATATTTTTAACATCAACAAAATAAACTCCGGCAGCTAGTTCTGAAACATCAATATACTCACCAGAATTGATATTTCTCTCCAATATAGTTTTTCCAGTATAATCAAGAACTTTTACTGTAAGTTCTGAATACTCTTTAAATTCAACATATAACTTACTGTCTGTTGGATTTGGGAAAACGTTAAGTCCTTCAGCACTAAATAGTTCTGCAAAAGTACCAGTAATTGTTATAGTATTTGATTGAGTTGAACAGTTTGCATTTGACATAATTGCATAATAATCGCCATCAGCAGTACAAACATAAGATTGACCTGTTTCTCCATCAATTAAAACATAGTCAAGATACCATTGGATATCATCTGTTGATGTAGTAGTTAATGTAAAGTCTGCTTCTTCGGTAATTACAGCTTCAGGTGCCTCAAGAACAGTAACATCAAATGTAGTACTGCTTTCACATGTAGTTCCTTCGTTAATTGAATAAGTAACTGTTGTAACGGCAACTGTAGTATTTGAAACTGTAGCAGTATCAAATGTTCCAACTCCACTTAAGAATGTTATTGCCTCTCCTTTACAAACTGTAATATCTTCAGGAGTAATATCTAATGCATCATCTAAAACTATTACATCAAAAGTCTCACTTACCTCACAAACACCACCTTCCTCAATAGTATATGTTACCGTAGTTGTAGCCGGTGTATTATTATCAATAGATACTGCGTCAACATCATAAGTTCCCATTCCAACAGCAGGGAAAGTAATTGTTTCACCAGGACAAATTGTAATGTCATCTAAAGTAATGTCTATTGGAATACTAATATCAGATGATTCAGAAGCTCCGAATTCACCACCAGAAGCCATTACAACACAACCTCTTGTTACAGTATAACTACCACTTCCATATGAACAGCATATTCCATCACCATAAGCATCGTAAATTGTAAATGTATAACATGATGTGGATAAAATACAAATTTCTTCAGATGTAGATGTACCGGTATATAATGAACCTTCAGCGATTACAGTACTTGTTGCCTGATAAACTAAATCCCAAGATGTTTCACCAGGATAATCGTCGAAAGTAATATCAATAGTAATAGCATCATCACCACTTAACACACTTGTTTCGCCTGAGTTATTCTCTGTATAAACATCTGATGCAAATGAACATTCTGCAGTGATTTCATGAACTCCTAATGCACTCAAATCAACAGTTGTTGGGAAAGTGTAAGTATATGTATCTCCAGCAAGAATTGTATAAGTTACAGTTTCGGTTACTGGAACTCCACCATCTACTATATACTGAACATCAAATTCAGTAATATCATCAACACCATAATTATATAATGTTACTTGAATTTCAGAAGCATCAGAATAAACACAGTCTGTTATTGTTGAAACAACCTCAACATCAGTTAAAATTAAGTCACTACCTGTATTATTTAAAACAGAATAGTTCGACTGCATTACTTCTTGTGTTCCTGGATTTTGTAAGAACATAACTACTTCACAGTCATATGTTTCTTCAACGAATGTATCTGACATATCTTTTGATACAGAAAAGTTATAAGGGACACCAGCAGTTAAATCAACTGTCGTTCCTGCAGATGTAGGAAGCATTGCCATCATCACATTATGGAATTCTGTTTCACCATTTGTTCCAATATTACCTGTTGTTTCTTTTTCAACAACAACAACATGACAAACTCCAGTAAAATTAACATTAGGAGTAATCGTTACATCAATGTCAACTTGATCACCTACAATAGTATGTTCTCCATCAATTTCAAAAAAGGCAGGAACTGCGGCATATGTATCCAGATCAGTTTGAGTGTAAGTATCTCCAGCATCTTCATTAGCATCTACAAAAAAAGCAGGAACACCTGTAATGCCATAAAAAGAAACTCTATCTGCTGCCATTGGTGTCTGATATGGGTCACCATCACCAGGCCATGATACCTTATACTTAATTAGTGTACATGCATCAATATTTGCAGGATCTAAAGTAATTGCATCAATATTTGCATTATCATCAGGACAGTAACCACATGTTGAGCTAGTAAATACCTCGTTTAATGGTTTTCTTTGAACTACACCTTCAGCAGCATCTACATCAATAGATAAAACATCATTTTCTGCATTCTCATCTACACCTCCATTAACATTTGAAATCTCAACTTCAACAGTATATGTATCTGCAGTTGCAAAATCATACTGAACATCATGTGTAAAATAGTATGTTTCCCCATATGCAATATCAATTCCACTAACAGAATAAGTCGTACTAACATCTGTTCCGTTTATTGTATAAACAAGATCAAAGTCTGTAATATTATTAGAACCAAAATTCTGTACAGTACCAGAAATGTCCATTAAACCTGTACCAAAAATCGGTGGTAAATCAATATCCACAACTCCCAAGTCAAGTGCAACCGGTGAGCCTACTCTGACTAAATCAAGTCCAATAGCTCCGCCATCATTATAGTTATCAGCAATTACTTCACGGAATGCAATATATACATCCTGGCCATCATATGCGTCTAAAGAATATTCATATTCTGTCCATGCATCTGCACCAGAACCTCCACCAGCCCATGTTATTGTACCAAGAGTTTCTGTAAAAGAAGCTGTTTCTGCTGTTGTAGTAGAAAGTAAAACCTGTACTTCATCTGCATAGCTTAAATAGAAATTAGTAATAAAAAAACTTAAGTTGTCTCCTGTAGATACAGAAATTTGTGGAGTAATTAACCATTGGTCATTTGATGTTGAACCACCTGTACTCCAAGTACAAAATGCAATTGCATTTCCACCTCCATCAGGAACTGTTACTTCACCACCTAACCATCCAGGCAAAGGTGTTGTTCCCGCTGTTTGTCTATCCCATCCAGACCCGCCATCAGGGCTTAGTGCTGTCCAGCCAGTTGGAGGTACTGCAATTTCAAAACTTTCATCAACTAACATGGCTTTAACACCTTTTGTTGCATTTGAATTTTGAGGTTGAACCTTATTGTATGTTGTTTTATACTTAGGTGCAACATAATTGTAATCTCTTTCTTGTGCTATCGCAGCAGAAATAATTACTAAAGATAAAATAATTAAGTAGAGTTTTTTCATAAAATTTGGTTTATAGTTTTTTGCAAGATAATTATAAAATAAAAAACACTTCCCAATAACCTTCTCATTCATACCAAAGGCTTTTTGTTTTATACTTTATGTCCTTGCATTGCGCCATGTGGTGGACATATGCATATTTTATTATTTACAGAGGGTAATTTTACACATAGTATAAAAACACCTCAATATCAGCATGAAACTCTTTTTAGTAGAAATTTGTAGTGTCAATGCAACCTTATCATTGATTTATTATCTATATTAGCAATAAATTACTTTATTATTATTTTTAACTAAATTAAAACTACTGTTATGAAAAAACTATTACTAATTACAATCAGTTTAATGATTGGATTATTTGCATTAGCGCAAATTAAAACTACTCCTCCTGTTTGCGAAAAACACTCCGTGGATAGTAAAGGAACTTGGGCAATGGCTAGCGATTTTACAGCTACTGACATTGACGGAACATCACACACTTTGTTTGATTATTTAGCTGCAGGCAAAACAGTTATTATTGACTTTTCTTGCTGTTGGTGTAGTCCATGTTGGAGTTTACACCAGTCAGGTGTGCTAGATGGTTTACATGATGCTTATGGTCCTGATGGAACCGATGAATTAGTTGTTCTTTGGGTTGAAGTTCAAAGCACAAACACAATTGATCAAATTTACGGAACAACAGGAACTACCGGTGACAGCTACGCTGATGTCACACAAGGAGACTGGACAGAAGGTGGAACATGGCCTGTTCCAATTATTGATAACGCTTCTTTACTTTCTGGTTTTAGTGAATTATATGAAGGATATGTTCCAACTGTATTTATGGTTTGTCCATCTGGCTACTATAAAGATATTACAGACCAATGTTGGGATGGTGTTGCGACTGTTTATGCAGAGTTAGGCTCATGCCCTGCTTCAGGACAAGCTCCTGTTGCAGAAATTGAAGGTCCATCATCCGGTTATGTTGGAAACACATTAGATTTTACTGCCGGAGGTATCAGCGTTTATCCTATAACAGATTATGCTTGGACATTTGAAAGCGGAACACCTGCAACATCTGATGTAGAATCTCCTAGTGTATCTTGGGACACTCCAGGTGACTACCAAGTTACATTAATAACAACAAATGCAAACGGCACAAGTGATCCTGTATCAATAACAGTTTCAATTGTTGATCCTGGTGCTGTCGATGATAAAAATGTAACTTTCGAAGAAATAATTGTAAATACAGAATTCCCATCAAGTCTTGCTCCGTATAACTGGACTACCGCGGATGAAGATGGTGGAACAGTATGGGAAAACTATTCAGATTGGGTACTTATTGGTGCTGATAATTCATTTGTTGTATATAGTCATTCTTTGGCTGCTTCAGATTATGCTCCTTACGCAGGTGACAAATGTGCATTAGCTATGACAAATAACCCAGGATCTGGAAATGGTTCATATAACGATGATTGGATGATCTCCCCACAATTTACCTTAGGAACTGGCTCAAGCTTTAGTTTATACGTTACATCAACAAATACCACATGTGGAAATGAATTATATAAACTTGGTGTCTCAACAACAACAAACGATCCTGCAAGTTTTACTATTATTGGTGGAACAAGAACTGCAGGTGCTTCTTGGGAACAAATAACGCTTGACTTAAGTGCTTATGATGGCCAAGATATTTATATTGCTGTTGTATATGTTGGTGAAGATACATTTGCTTTCATGACAGATAATATGGTTCTTACAACTATGGTTGGTGTAGAAGATAACATCACTCAAGATATCCATGTTTATCCAAACCCTGCATCTGATATAATTACTGTAAAAAATGCTGAAAATTCAGATATCACTGTCTTAAACATGATTGGTGAAATAGTAATGACTGTTGAAAATGCAAACGCTACTGAGAATATTGAAGTTAGCAAATTACCTGTAGGTAATTATATTGTAAAAGTAAATCAAGAAATTTTTAAAATAAATATCTCTAGATAATTGTCATATAAAAATTGAGAGCCTGGTTTTCCAGGCTCTTTTTTTACATTTTGGTTCAATTATTGCTAGAATTAATTTGAATTATATATTTTTATGACGATTTAAAAAAAGCAAAATTATGAAAAAACTCTTATTTGTCTTATTAGCAAGTTTAATTGTAAGCTTCGCTTTCGCACAAGATGTTCCACAGGTGCAGATTAAAGACCTTAACGGAAAAACTGTTAATACTAAATCTCTTATCGACAACGATGGGCAACCAGTATTAGTAAGCTTTTTTGCTACATGGTGCAAACCTTGTATTAAAGAACTTTCTGCATTTAACGATGAATACGAAGACTGGGCAGAAGAAACCGGTGTAAAAATCATTGCTATTTCAACAGACAATGCTCGTAGCAGCAGCAGTGTTGCTCCATTTGTAAATGCCAGAGGTTGGGAATTTGATGTTTATCTGGACACAAATGGTGATTTTAAAAGAGCTATGAATGTTGGAAACGTTCCGCACACTTTCTTAATTGACGGAAACGGAAAAGTTGTTTGGCAACACACTTCATACCTTGAAGGTGACGAAGAACACACTTTCGAAATGATTAAAAAATACAGCGGACAGTAATAAAATTAAGATAATTCAGACATGAGAAAAGTTATTATTCTTTTACTGGGCTTATTAAGCTCAGGAATATTCTCTTTATATGCACAAGAGAATAATGGAGCAACAATAACCGGTAATTTTCAAAGCGACATTCAATACTATATAGAAGATACAGATATTGGTGCTGTTGCTGTTGACGAAAATGTATTGGTAAATTCATGGGCAAACTTTGCTTATTCACAAGGTAATTTCTCAGCAGGTTTCAGATACGAAGGTTATATGAACTCTTTATTAGGATATCCTAATATGGGTGGAATAAATGATGGCATTGGAATACCAATTAAATGGGCTATGTTTTCAAATGAAAACCTTGAAATTACAGTTGGTAATTACTATGAACAGTTTGGCAATGGATTAGTTTTCAGGTCCTATGAAGAAAAAACACTTGGAGTTGACAATGCAATGATGGGATTTAGAGTTAAATACACCATCGCTCCGGGTGTTTACCTTAAAGGTATCATAGGCAAGCAACGTTATTACTGGGACTATGGTCCAGGGTTAATAAGAGGTGTTGATGGTGAAATTCAATTTAATGATTTGATTTCTTCTTTAGCGGAAAGTAGTTTTAGATTTTCTGCAGGAGGTAGTTTTGTGAGCAAATTCCAGGAAGAAGATAATCCAATTTATAACCTCCCGCAAAATGTCGGTTCTGGTGCATGTAGAGTAAACATGTCTTTTAAAGGATTCAATCTGTCATCAGAATATGCGTATAAGATTAATGACCCATCACCAGAAAACAACTACATTTACAAACCCGGTCAAGCATTATTAGTAAATGCAACATATTCCCAAAAAGGTTTTGGCGTTGTTTTAGGTACAAAATGGGTTGATAATATGCTATTCAGATCTGACAGGAATGCTTCACTATCAGATTTAACAATTAATTTAATGCCTGAAATTTCCAGAAATCACACATATACTTTACCTGCTTTTTATCCTTATGCAAGTCAACCGGTTGGAGAATGGGGAGTAAAAGCAAATGTGTTTTATAAAATTCCTAAGAAATCTCTTATTGGTGGTAAATATGGCACTACAATTTCATTATATTACTCAAGAGTTCACGATATCGAAAGGCTAAGAGTCTCTGACACAATTCCGGTTTTATCACCAGGAACACTTGGTTACAATAGCGATTTCTTTTCTATAGGCGACGACTTGTTTTATCAAGATATGACGATTTAAATATCAAGAAAATGGAATAAGAAATTCTATACAAACATATCTTACGTAAATTTGATTTATAACTACAACGTATTAAGAGGTGTAGCAGGTCATGATGATGTCTATGCAAATATCGGAATCCTTGATATGACATACAAAATTAAAAGTGGCATAGCTGTAAGAACAGAGTTTCAAGGTCTGTTTACCGACCAGTATGAAGGGAACTGGGGACTTGGTTTAGTAGAGCTGACAATTCCCAAATGGTTCTTCTCAGTATTTGACAATTGGAATTATGGGAATCCTGATGAAAATGACCGTCCCCATTATATGAGTGTTGGGTTTGGTTACGTAAGTGGAGGAAATCGCATTCAATTATCATATGGAAAGCAACGAGAAGGAGTAATGTGTATAGGTGGTGTTTGTAGAAATGTCCCTGCTTCAAATGGGTTTATGTTATCAATTTCCAGTACATTTTAAAGATTAAAACGATGAAAAAAAGATATATAATTATTATCGGGATTATATTATTAGGCCTTCTTAATGCCTGTGATAAAATGGAAGAACCTTACGTTAAAGATGACGCTTTTATTTGGAATGGAAGAAAATCCATCGTTTTTGATTTTACCGGTCATAAATGTGGAAATTGTCCAAGAGCACATGAAACTATCGATGGTTTAATTTAAAAATACGGAGATGCTGTCATTCCTATTGCAATTCACTCAACATGGTATGCAACAGTTCAGGATGATACAACTCTAGCTTATCATTATGACTTTAGAACAGACGTTGGGGACTACTTAGGTGGAAGAGATTTTTCCACAGGTTATTATGGAGAACTGTATCTGCCAACAGGTATGGTAAACTCTTATGCTGCGGCTGACTTAACAACTCACACTCTCTGGGGTGCCTCTGTTGCTGAATATGCTTCTTTATATCCGGAATTTCTAGTAAGTATTGACGGTGTTTACACCTCTTCAGATAGTATGATTAATTGTACAGTTGATGTCGAAACTTATATTGCAAACAATCGAAATCTTTCGTTAACGGTTTTTGTATTGGAAGATCACATATTGCAATGGCAAAAAGATTATGAAGCAGAACCTGAAGACATTGAAGGCTACGAACATAATCATGTCCTAAGAGTAGGAATGAATGGGCCTTTTGGTGAGTCAATTAAAGACAATACAAACAACAGTGCTGTAGGCGACATTTTATCAAAGTCATATTCAGTAAAAAAAGGTGAAGATTGGGTAATCGACAATTGCCTGATTGTAGCTTTTGTTTATGATACAGAAACTGAAGAGATCTTACAAGCAGAAGTCCTTCACTTACACGAATAAATGAAGAAGTGTTTAGCAATATTAATCTTTTGCATTGGCTTCATAAATGCTTATTCACAAGACTTCTACGGAGGATTAAACCTCGGTATGACAATTTCTCAGGTTGATGGTGACAATTATGGTGGATATCATAAAGTGTCTCCATTAACCGGAGTTTTCGTGCGTAACACATTCAGCGATAAGTGGGGAATGTTTGCCGGAATTGAATACAAAAGAAAAGGCAGTAAAGAAGTTCAAAAAAATGAAGCAGGTTATGTTGTTTTTTATTATGCAATGAATATGGATTATATTGAAGTCCCTGTTCTGGCAACATATTCTATCGAAAAAATTGGAATCCCAGGTTTGTTTTCATACACATTGCCAAATGATTTATTATTTGATTTCGGAGTTTCATATTCATATCTGATAAATGGAACTGAAGATTTTGGCTCCGGGCCATTACCACCTCCAACCAGACCCTTCAGAAAATATGAAATTGCAAATCATATTGGATTAAATTATCCAATTACCGAAAATTGGTATGTATGCTGGAGACTATCATACACTTTTTTATTTTTACCTGTTCGTGAACATCCTGGGGGTCAGGTATATTGGTTTAACCGTGGACAATACAATCACAATATGAGTTTTAGTCTTAAGTACGAATTTTAATGTCTCAAGAAAATAAAAATATTGTTATTGGCATTACAGGAGCATCCGGTAGTATTTATGCAAAATCACTAATTGATAAACTTACTGAATTACAGAGAAAATACAATTTCAATATTCATATTGTAATAACAAAAACCGGTGAAGAAGTCATTAAATACGAACTTGAATGGAACAATATAACATTTGGGAAACACAAAATCTATAATATTGATGACTTTTATGCACCTTTTGCTTCCGGTTCATCAGTTGCAGAAGCTATGATTGTCGTGCCTTGTAGCATGGGGACTCTTGGGCGAATAGCACACGGCACATCTGACAATTTACTGTGTAGAGCTGCAGATGTTATTCTTAAAGAAAAGAAAAAACTAATTCTGGTAACTCGCGAAACCCCATTAAACTTAATCCATATAAAAAATATGGAAAGAGTTACATTAGCAGGTGGTATAATCTTCCCCGCAAACCCATCATTTTACATGAAACCTCAAAGTATTGATGACTTAATAAATTCTATTATATCCAGAATTTTGGATTTATTGGAAATAGAACATGATGCTCAAAGGTGGGGATAAAAAAAGAGGCTATACTTTTATAACCTCCTTTTTATATCTTTTAAAATATTTATCTACCAGGTAAATCCTATATCTATCATAATCATAGCAGCACCACAAACATATTCATTGTTTGGATCATATGCCATTACAAAAGACATCATTCCCATCATTGCTGAATTGCTAATTGTTACATTACCATCACTATCAACTGTTCCAATATTGAACATCTCAAAACCAGGTCCGTAATCAGGAATTAACCATTCAAAATCAATTGGGTATGTTTCTCCTAGTCCGCTCCTTTGATTCTTATATGCTGTAGCCGTAAACTGATATGTTTCACCCTGCTCCATATCTCTATAGAAAGGTGTAACTAAAACCACTGTATCAGGATTTACCAATAATTCACATTGAGCAACAATACCATTTGATGTTGCAGTAATATAAGTTTCTCCTGTTCGTACAGGTGTAACAAGTCAATTACTTGATACAGTAGCTATCTCAGAATTCATTGATGCCCATGTAATAGTTGCATCAGTAACTGCACCTTCCATATTATAAGCTGTTGCTGAAAGTTGAACCGTTTCATTTTTAAACAGGTCCTTAGAATAATGATTTAACTCAACTCTTGTTACAGGTAGTGGAACTTGAGGAGCTTCTATAACCAGTACCGGCACATAAAATGGTGCATTTTGTTGATTACTAGCAGTAACTGTAATTACACATTCACCTGCTGCATTCAAACTAACCAAACCAGACGAGCTAACCGTTGCTACAGAAGTATTACTAGATGAATATGTGTATGTAGGTGGTGCAGAATTACTGAAGTAAACAGTCTCTAATTGAATGTCATGACCTGCTTCAAATAAAATAGCAGATGGTGCAACAGCAAAAAGAACTGGTGCATAAACTCCAACAGGAACAGAGGCGCTAACACTCACCCCATCAATACTAACAGTTGCAGTTACTTTTGCTTTCCCTGTAGCTGAAGTTGAAAGCACTCCAGATGAATTTATACTTGCAACCGAATCAGGTGTAACATACCAAACAATTCCACTTGGATTTGAAATATTTCCATCTTCATCGATTAAAATCGCTGAATATGAAATGCTTTCTCCCGGTTCAATGTTTTGTGCACCATTTTCAATTACTAATACATAATCTGTTGATTGAGGATCATCATCGTCATCTTTTTTACATGATGAAAAAGAAATTACACTTAATAAGAATATTGCTATAAGTGTGCTTAATAAAACTAGTCTTGTTTTCATATCTATGATTTTTTGTTTAAAGTCGTTTTACTTTTTCAATTATTATGCCACCAATTATTTTATTATCTTTATTATTAGCCCTGTTCCTGAAATAAGCCCCAGCTTCGATAATAATACTCTTAATAGAATTACAAAAAATTCAGGTATTATAAATGGAATAATTGCTAATCCAAAAACATATTTAAACAATGTGTTCGGCATTTTAAAAAATGTATAAGGCAAGCTGTACAAAAACATTGACATATAATAATCTGACATTTTTATTCTTGACTTATCAATATCTAGTGATTCTGCTATCTCTAGAATAGATTTTTTACTAAATGCATAAAGATGCCGAGGTGGTTCACAATGCCAAAATCGATATCTTAACACAGAAGCCAAAGATTTCATAAGTGAATTCTCTTTTACTGCACGTTTAAAGTAAGATAGCATTGACAATGCAAACACAAAACAAGTTTCTGTATTTGAGGCTTGAGGTGTTTTTATTATCAATTTCCCATCCGGATTAAGGGAATCATATAAAGTTTTGATAAACAGACTCGGATCCTTAACATGCTCAATTACATTATCACTCCATATATAATCAAATGTTCTCCCTTTCAAACTAAGATCTTTAATCTGTTCATCCTCACTCAGTCCAAAATTGTTTTTAACAAAACCGACAGATTCTTTATATATATCAAAATAAAAGGCATCATACCCTGTTTTTCTGGCAGCTTCAAACATTGCACCAGTACCTCCACCATAATCAAGAAAAGAAATTTGGGATAAATCGTCAGACTTTGGAATAAAGTGTGCATTTAATTCATTGGTGCGGCTTTCTATTTGCTTTTTTATTTTGTCCGGTTTTGGTTCATTAAAAAGAAAGCCCTGATAATATTCATCTAAATCCTTGTCTTCAGGTAATGGATTAGTAAAAATCAACCCACAATTACTACATTTAAAGATTGAATAAGAATTAATCTTTATAATTTCTTTTGCTTCTGTTTTTTTACAAGCAGGACATCAAGGCATAACTAAAAGTTTACACAAAAATAAAAAACCTGAGCATAACTCAGGTTTTAAATATTGTAAAATTAAAATCTATTTTGTTTTAAAAAGCCACTCTGTTTCTTTTTCTGCAACATCAAATATATTACTATTTTCAACAAACTTTTTATTATTACTTGAAACTGTTACAGTAGTATCCTCTTGAACATCATACTTTTTTACATTCCCTTCAAACTCAATTGTAAATTCCCAGGCAAACATGTCGTTCATTGAATCGTCTTCTTCTGTAGCTTCAGCACCTTCTTCCTCTTCTAATGGTGTTGCATGTCTGATAAATGTTAGTTTCTTTCCTTTCTGCACAAAATAAGGAGGATCTTCCAATGGTTCCTGATCCATATATGATGAATAAACTAAGCCTTTATTTAGGGCACTTATATCATCAAATTTATAAGAAAAATAAACCGTCCCATGATCTGCATCATTCAGATACTTAACATCATTAATTCCTTCAATTTTCTTTAATTCAGAGACTACAACCTGAAGATATTCTTCAAAATCTTCATTCTTCATCATTAAAGAATCGCTATCTTCTTCTCCTTCCATATAGCTTGCATACTCAGTAAAATCATAAGTATATTTATAGCTTCCAGAAAAGTCTTTATTAAAATAAATCTCCTGTTTAATTACACAACTAAACAGTAATGCAGATATTGCTGCAATAATTGTAAAATTCAAAATTCGCTTTTTCATAGGCATTGTCATTAAAAGTTAATTTATTGTATAACAAAAGTAAAATTAAAAAAAATAATGATATAAAAAAATAATATATTAATTTAGCCTTTTTAAAAACAATAAACATGTCTACAAGCAGAATCCTTACATTAAACGAAGTAATTATCCAAAAACAATCTGCATTCCCATATGCAAAAGGCGAACTTTCAAGGCTACTTAGCCATATTGGATTAGCAGCAAAAATTGTAAATAATAAAGTAAACAAAGCCGGTCTGGAGTCGAGCATCATTGGAGAAACCGAAGTTATAAACATACAAGGTGAAACTCAACAAAAACTTGATGCCTACGCTGATGATATTTTCACAAAGGCGTTACAAGCTTCAGGTATTGTTTGTGGTATTGCTTCAGAAGAAAATGATGAAATTATAATTTTTGATGATGAGCTTTCTCTTGATGGAAACTATGTTATTTGTATAGACCCTCTAGATGGGTCATCTAATATTGACGTAAATGTATCAGTTGGTACAATCTTTTCAATATACAGAAGAGTTTCTCCTCATGGTCAAAAAGTAACTGTTGAAGATTTTCTTCAACCGGGAAATAAACAAATTGCTGCTGGATATATTATTTATGGATCATCTACTATGCTTGTTTACACTACAGGCCTAGGCACAACAGGTTTTACATATGAACCATCCATTGGAGAGTTTTGTATGTCTCATTATTATATGGTGACACCTAAAGCCGGTAAAATATACTCTATCAACGAAGGTAATTATATTAAATTCCCTCAGGGTGTAAAGAAATACCTTAAATACTGTCAGGAAAGTGATCCAGATACCAACAGACCTTACACATCAAGATATATCGGTTCTCTAGTTGCCGATTTTCATAGAAATTTACTGAAAGGCGGAATATATATTTACCCAAAAACAGCTTCTGCACCTAATGGTAAATTAAGACTATTATATGAATGTAACCCTATAGCTTTCCTTGCTGAACAAGCAGGTGGAATGGCAACTGACGGATATGGAAACAGAATTCTAGACTTAAAACCTACTGACATTCATCAAAGAGTTTCATTTTTTACCGGATCAAGAAATATGGTGGAAAAAGCTGAAGGATTTATGAAAGAATTCGGAGATGAATAAGATATTTTCTTACATTGTATTTATATTCTTTAGCACTGGTGTATTTTCACAAATATCCGATCCTGTCTTAATTACAAATATTGATTCTCAAACTGATGAAACCTCTGGTTTAGTTTTTCACAATGGAGAGTTATGGACTCATAACGATTCAGGGGGCGAAGCTGCTTTATACAGTATTGATACTACTAATGGCAGCATTATTAGAACGGTTAGTATTAACAATGCATCAAATAATGATTGGGAAGATATTTGCAAAGACGACAACTACCTTTATATTGGTGATATTGGAAATAACTCAGGAGCAAGAGATGATTTAAAAATATATCGAATAAGCCTCAATGATCTGGAAAATCCGGAAACTGAATCTATCGAAGCAGAAATAATAAATTTCGCATATAATCCTGAAATATATTCAGGGAAATTTACTAACAGGAATAATACAAATTTTGATTGTGAGGCTTTTATTGCTTTTGGGGATAGTCTATACCTTTTTTCAAAAAACTGGTTAGACAATCAGTCATATTTGTACGCACTACCTAAAAATCCAGGAGACTATATTATTTCGCCTAGAGATACATTAAATACAAATGGACTTGTCTGTGGTGCAGATTATGACGAAAGCTCAAACACAATTGCGATGATTGGTTATCAATATGGGATTCCTGCTCCTTCTTTATTTTTTATTTTAACAGATTTTGCCAATGATGATTTTTTCTCTGGCACATTTATTAGAAAAGAACTGGAACTTAATGGATGTCAAACAGAAGCAGTTGTTTTCAGAAACTCAAACAGGCTGTGGTTTACTAATGAGCAATTCCTTACCTATACACAAGGCTTATATTATATCGATTACAATATCCAACCGGTTAAAGAATTTCTTTCTGACCCGTTATTCTGCAATATTTATCCAAACCCTGCCCGTAACAAAATCAATATTACATTTCCATGCGAAAAACGTAAATGTAAAGTTAATGTAGAGTTTATTAACATAAATGGAGAAAAAATAAAAGAAGATACTTTTGAAGTCTCAAAAAATAATACCACGTTTGAATTTGATGTTTCAAATATCCTACCTGGCAAATATATGATTAGAATATTTGATAAAAACCTATATTTTCAGACTTCTTTAATAAAACTCTGATTATCATTAAGATTATTTTAAGAAAACACCCTATGCTAAACAAATAATTTTTTGCACTTTTGTGATGAATAAAAAATAATTAATAATATTTAAACTATGAAAAAACTAATATTACTATTTGTCGGTATACTATTCTTTGCCGGAATGTATGCAACTCAAGATGAAGGGATGTGGATCCACAGCAAGGTTGCTCAACTGAATTATGCAGACATGCAAAAATTGGGTTGTAAATTAACTGCTGAAGAGATTTACAGTATTAATAACTCAAGTCTAAAAGATGCTATTTTTCAGTTACAATCAGAAGACGGTATGGGATTCTGTACGGGAGAAATAGTAAGTAAACAAGGTTTGCTTTTCACAAACCACCATTGTGGTTACGAAGCAATTACAAGTCTAAGTACAACTGAACATAACTATCTTGATGATGGTTACTGGGCAAGCAGCTTGGAAGAAGAAATTTCTGTTCCTGGTATCAGAGTTACACGTGTTGTAAGAATTGACGATGTTACAGAAAGAGTATTAAAAGATATTACCGATGAAACAACAGAAGCTGAACGTGAAAAAATTGTAAGTAAAGCTATCAAAGAAATTGAAGCTGAAGCAATCGAAGGAACTCATTATGAAGCTGCTGTTTCTGAAATGTATCAGGGAGGCGAATATTATCTTTTTGTTTATGAAGCATTTGGTGATGTTCGTTTTGTAGGAGCACCTCCTTCTGCAATTGGTAAATTTGGTGGTGACACTGACAACTGGATGTGGCCACGCCATACTGGTGACTTCTCTATTTTTAGAGTTTATATGTCTCCTGATGGCAAACAAACTGATGGTTACAGCGAAGACAATGTACCTTACGTTCCTTTGCATTCATTACCAATCTCAATTAAAGGTGTTAAAGAAGGCGATTTTACTATGATTATGGGTTACCCTGGTCAAACTGAAAGATACCTAAGTTATTATGGAATGATTTACAAAAGAGATTATTTTAATCCTACAATTGTAAATCTTCTTGACGTTCAGTTAAAAACTTTAAAACAAGATATGGAAGCAAGTGAAGAAATTCGTCTTGCTTATGCTGACAGCTACGCTTCAAATGCTAACGGTTGGAAACTTTTCGATTGTGAGGCTCTTACTTTAAGAAATACAGATGCTATTCAACAAAAAGAAGCTCTCGAAGCTGATTTCCAAAAATGGGTAGATAGCGACGAAACAAGAAAAGCAAAATATGGAAACGTATTACCTAGCTTAAAAGAAAGTTACGAAGCATTTGGTCCTGCAACTGAAGATATTATTTACCTTTCTTTAGGCTTACTCCAAGCTGGCGAGCATGTAATGAATGTTCAATCATTTATGAGTTTAAATGGTTTACTAGATGACACAAAAGGTAATGCAGACGCAATAAACATGACCGTTGAAAATCTTAAAGCTGAAACCGATGAAATGTTTGAAAAATACTATGTAGCAACCGACAAAAAGGTTTTCAAAGCTCTATTGGTTTATTATATTGAACAAGTTCCTGCTGAGAAAAGAAATGCTGTTTTTGCTGATTATATTTTCAAGAACTTTAAAGGTAAAACAGAAATGGAATCATTAGATAAGTTCGTTGATGCTGTTTTTGAGAAATCAATTTTTACAGACAAAGCCAGAATGGATGCATTCTTAGCTAAACCTAGCAAAAAAGTTCTTGATAAAGACCCTATGTTTAACTATGTTCAAGGTGTTTTTGGTGACCTTATGGGTGTTCAAATGGCATATTTAGGAGCAATGGAAAACATTGGTGTTAACGAAAGATTATTTATCGAAGGTCTTCGTGAATTCCAAACTGATAGAACTTTCTATCCGGATGCTAATTCTACTTTGAGATTAACTTACGGAACAGTTCAATCTTATGATCCAAGAGATGCTGTACACTATAAATATCTAACTTATGCTGATGGAATTATCTAAAAAGAAGATCCTACAAATAGTGAATTTATTGTTCCAGCTGAATTAAAAACTAAAATTCAGAATAAAGAATTTGGTCAATATGCAGATGAAACAGGTAATCTTCCTGTATGTTTCTTAAGCGACAATGATATTACAGGTGGAAACTCTGGCTCTCCAATTATCAATGGAGAAGGTCATTTAATTGGTCTTGCATTTGATGGAAACTGGGAATGGTTATGTAGTAACTTGATTTTCAGTGTTGAACTTCAAAGAACTATCAATGTCGATTCTAGATATGTACTTTGGGTTGTTGATGAGTTATATGACTGTCAACATATTATGAGTGAACTTGATATTAGAAAATAATATTAAACCCTTTATATTAAAAAAAAGCACCCATTGAGGTGCTTTTTTTTAAACTTTGCTATTGCTATAATTTTATTTTAGAATTATTAATATCAAAATCCTAAAACTTGGGTTTTTAAGTAGTTTTAAAATTAAAAAAACAGCTCAATAAAAAAATGTATAAAATTTGTACATGTATTATAAAATAAATTGCGATTTTTCTTCGTATTTATATATATTTCAGCTTGAAAGCTATGTCTAATAAATTTATTGTAATTATTTAAAAATGAACAAGTTAAAAAACATCTCTTTATTTATTTTTGTAATCTTTTTTTCAATTAATTCTTTCGCATCCGAACTTTTAACACAATTGGAGAATCTTCCTGGTGTCGTTTCTGTAAAAAAACTCGAAACAAATGAATTTTTTGCAGAAAAGTACCTCATTATTTTTGAACAATACCTTGATCCTTCTGTGCCAGAAGCATGAACTTTTCAGCAAAGAGTATTTTTAAGCCACAAAAGTGATGACGCACCGGTTGTATATATAACCGAAGGCTATAGTGCGGATTATGCAGAGTCCGAAAATTATGTAAATGAACTAAGTAGGATTTTAAATGCTAATCAGATATGTGTAGAACATCGCTTTTTCTCCGGCTCAGCACCTGAAGAAACAGAATGGGGGTATCTAACTACTAGTTTGGCTGCTTCAGATCATCATATAATAAGAGAAGCATTTAGTGATTTATATAAAAACAAATGGGTAAGTACCGGCATTAGTAAAGGAGGGCAGACCTGCTTATTATATCAAATGTACTACCCAAACGATGTTGATGTAACTGTTGCTTACGTCGCTCCTGTGGCAACGGCATTAGAAGATGGTAGACATGAGCCTTTTATCAATAATATCGGTTCAAAAAAAGATAGAAAAAGAATAACAAAATTCCAAATAGAAGTTTTATCTAGAAGAGAAACTTTATTACCAATGTTCCAACAATATGTTCAATTGGCAAAATTAAATTTCCGTATTCCTGTTGAAGAGGTTTTCGAGTATTGCGTTCTTGAATACTCTTTTGCATTTTGGCAATGGGTTGGAAACACAGACCGAATTCCAAAATCTAAAGCAACTGATGATAAGATATTTCAACATCTAATTGCGGTGTCAGGTCCTGACTATTTTTCTATTGAAGGTGCAGAACCAATATTCCCATTTTTAGTTCAAGCAGCAAAAGAACTAGGTTATTATGGTTACGAAACCGAAACATTATCAGAATACCTGACAATTCCTTCTGCAAAAGGATATTTTAATAAAATATTCTTAGACCAAGATACTCGCACAGACTTTTATGCTCAAACATCTCAAGATTTATTAAATTTCCTTAACACAAAGGCAAAAAGAACAATTATGATTTATGGCGAGTATGACACTTGGACTGCTGCTGCTCCAGATGTTTCAACAAATCAAAATATCATTAAAGTAGTTAAGCCCGAAGGAACTCATGCAACCCGAATAATGAATTTGCCGGAAAATGATAAATAAATGGTTTTAAAAAAGCTTAAATCGTGGATGGAATAACATAAGTTTTAAACTTTAAATATAGCTCTGACATGTGTTTTATTGTCAGAGTTTTTTATTTCAAATTTATTACTGTTTTTATCAAGTAATACATCTGCAATTTTATCAACTTTCATTTCTTTAATAAATTGTATCCCAAAATAGTACGAGTCTTTCAATACTTCGCAAGAAATACTGTTTTCTATCCACCTTATAAAAACAGAGTTATTTACATGTTGGTGCATGTCTATATCAGTATATTCGGACCTTATCTCTGCAACTTTATCAAAACTTGAAAGCATCTCAATTTTAACCGGCCCTGTAAGACTTGTCTTTTCTAACGCATATTTCTCAAGATAATCATAATCTCTGGGGATTATAGGCCTCATCGATTTTCTATCAACAATAAGCCATGTTGAACTAGCTTTTACTAAAATTTCACCATCTTTATCTAACACTTCGAACTCTCTTGTAAAAAACAACTTTAATAAGCCTGAAGGCCATGTAACCAACTCAACCTCATCCTGCCAAACAGGCATTTTATTTACTTCAACCGATATGCTGTTTAATACCCAAAATCTGTTTGTACTATGAAAATCTTCAAACCCTACACCTAAAATCTTTGCATGTTCCCAAGCAATTTCTGAAAGATGCTGAAATAAACTGTTTAGCTTTAATCTTTTGTCTCGATTAGTATCAAAGGATGTTATAATTTGCCTTTTTCTATGCTTCTCAATCTTCATTTTGTGTTTTTGTAAGATAATTTATAACAAAAACTTTAGTGCTATTATCTTTTTCTTGTCTTTCAATAATTCTAATAACATTCCCATAATCATCATACTCATAGGATGTACTATTGACAAACTCATTATTTTCAGTGTAAAAAGACGATTTAACCAAAGCTCCATCATCATTATAAACAAATGTCTTATATCCGGTGTTACTCTCCCCTTCAATTATTGTTTTCTTTGTCAATAAAGACATATCATCATATTCAAATATCTGTTTTTCAACAGTATTGTCTGAAGTATTTATCTTAACTATTTTTTTAATATAATCAGTCCTTTCTCCTGAATCAATTATAAGAAAGCTTTTGCTTACTAAATCATCCAAACCATTGAATTCATCAATAAACACAGTGTCGTTTAAACGACTATACTTGTATGTAGATATTATATCTCCAGAATTATTATAATTGATTTGTTTTTCAAGAAGATCATCTTTATCATAAATGTACATTATACCATTTAAAAGGCTTGAATCTGAAGTAAACCGTATCTCCTCAAAAGGTAAGTTCTTTTTATTGTATTTCACTTTTGTAAAGGATTTAACATGCATATCTTCGTCAAAAAACACCATTTTTTCAGGAGAACCGGACTCATTATAAATAATCTCAGATACAAGATATTTATTTGAAGACACCATATTGTCTTTAACAAGATACAACCAAGTTTGAGAGACGTCAATGTTCATCATCTTCATAATATCCCTTTCTCTTTGAATATCCATAAGATCAGAAGATGTTAATGGCACATTGACTTGTGCCTTTACAATTGTAGAAATAATCGATATAAAAATAAATATACTGAGTATTCTTTTCATAAAATAAGTTTTAGACAAATTTATAAATTATCTTTTAGAAAAAGAACCCATTATTATCTAACTAATCAAATACAAATTTCGTGTAATTCTCAACAATTTTCTTTAGAAATCGGTTACATTGCTATAAAAACCAATAAATTTTAAGCTCTTATTAACATAAAAAAAGTGGTGAAGACAAAATTTAAATTATTTTTGTTATCCAAATATGAATAAATACTAGAAAGATGAAAAAGATTTTTACAATTTTATTAGGATTGACTTTCCTTTTTAATTTCAACCTTCGTGCTGATGAGGGCATGTGGCTTTTATCAATGTTAGGTAAGAATTATGAAGAAATGAAAGCAATGGGGTTTAAATTAACTCCGGAAGACATTTACAATGTAAACAATGGAAGTATTAAAGACGCTATCGTTGGTTTAGGAAACGAAGGTGCTCCATTCCGTCATTTTTGCACAGGTGAGATTGTTTCAGATGAAGGTTTATTTTTTACAAACCATCACTGTGGTTATGGAATGATTCAGGCTCATTCAACTGTTGAGCATGATTATTTGGCAGATGGTTTCTGGGCATATTCAAAAGATCAGGAATTATCCAATCCCGGAACAACAGCTTCGATTTTAATTAGCATGGAAGATGTTACCGATGATATTTTAGCAGAGCTAACAGATGAGATGACAGAAGATGAGCGTGCTACAAAAATCAAAGAAAAATCAAAGGAAATTGCAAATGCAGCTACTGCTGATACTGAGTATGATGCATATGTTGCTGATATGTTTGATAACAATCAATTTTTCCTTTTTGTATATATTATTTATAAAGACGTTAGATTAGTCGGTACTCCTCCTTCAGCAATGGGAAAATTTGGTGGAGATACAGATAATTGGGAATGGCCAAGACACACTGCTGATTTCTCAATGTTCCGTATTTATACTGCACCTGACGGTAGCCCGGCTTCTTACTCAGATGAGAACGTACCACTTAAACCAAAACACTATCTTCCTGTAAGTGTTAAAGGTGTTGAAGATGGAGACTTTGCTATGGTTATGGGATTTCCCGGAACAACTAACAGATACATTACTTCATACGGACTTGAAGAAACTATGAATATCACAAATAAACTTCGTTTCGAGATTAGAACTGTTAAGATTAACATATTAAGAGAAGAAATGAAAGCAAGTCAAAAAGTTAGAATACAATATGCATCAAAATATGCACGTTGTTCAAACTACTGGAAATATTCTGAGCAACAAAATAAAGCCCTAAAACAGCTTAACACGATGGCTGTGAAAAAAGATATTGAAAAACAATATATGAAATGGGCAAAAAATAACAAAACAACAGCATATGCTGAAGCATTAGGATTAATCGAGAATGCATATAAAAATCGCAAAGATTATGCAATAGCAAGAATGTTCCTTATCGAAGGTCTGATCAGTGGCCCTGAACTCCCATATTTTGCGTACCAATGTTCAGGTTTAATTAGTGCCTTAGAATCAAAAGATCAGGATAAAATAGATAAGAATATTGCTGCTGTTAAAGAAGCTGCAGCAGACTTCTACAAAGACTACAATGCAGAAACTGAGAATAAATTAATTGCTGCAATGTTTGAATATACATACAACAATCTTGATAAACAGTTCCACCCTGAGATTCTTCAGACAATTGAAAGTAAATACAAAGGTGATTTCAATAAATTTGTTGAAACGGCATTTAAAAAGTCTGTTTTTGCAACAGAGGAATCTTTCAATGCCTTTCTGGAAAAACCAAATGCTAAAAAACTGAAGAAAGATTTAATAATGACTGCAGGTATTAGCATTATAAATAAGTATCGCGAAGTAAACAGCCTATTTTGGACAAATAGCGAAGGTCTTGAAAAAGGTCGTAGATTATTTGTTGACGGTATTTTAGCTATCAATACAGGAAACTTAATGTATCCTGATGCAAACTCTACCATTCGTCTTACTTATGGTAAAGTAGGAAAATATGACCCTCGCGATGCCGTTGCTTATAATTACTACACAACATTAAAAGGTGTTATTGAAAAAGAAGATCCAAACTCAACTGAGTTTATTGTACCTGAAAAACTAAAAGAGCTTTATTATGCCGGAGATTTCGGTCAATATGCAAATAAAGATGGTGAACTGGTCACTTGCTTTATTACAGATAATGATATTACAGGTGGGAACTCAGGTTCTCCAGTAATTAATGGAGAAGGACATTTAATTGGTTTAGCATTTGATGGTAACAGCGAAGCGATGTCTGGAGATATTGATTTTGAAGAAAATCTTCAAAGATGTATTAACCTTGACGTTAGATATGCTTTATTTATTATTGATAAATATGCAGGAGCTAAAAATTTAATCGAAGAAATGGATATTAGAAAATAATAAATCAAAACATGTAAAGAAAAAGGCTATCAATAGATAGCCTTTTTTTATTTATCTATAATCAGGTTTTTATATCTTTCTTTAATTTTCTCGATTTCAGCAGACATTCCTAAATTAATAGAAATAGAATTCTCGAAGGCCTTATTTGCTTCATCAAAATAACCATTTCTGTAATACAACTCTCCTAAATTAGAATAAGCTGTTGCTTTCATCGTGTTCACTATATAGGTTGATCTTAAAGAAATAGTATCATACTTATTCCAATCAATTGGTTCTTTTGAATATATACAGGATTCTAAATCAGCAAGTTTTTGTTCATCTTTATCATCTGCAGCTTTCATATATTCTTTATATAATGCTGCATAATACATAGTTTCCAGTCTTGAATAATATAGTATCCCTCTCTGAAAACCTTGAATAGCAATGCTGTCCAAACCCATTTGCATAGCCAGATGTGCTTGTTTATAAATAATCTTGACCTCGTATGGCATTAGGTTAATCGCCTTCGCATAATAATAATATGCATTTTCGAGATTTTTCCTTTGTCCGTTTTTGCTAAAACCAATTGCTTTTTCCAAATCTCCTCTAGTAATCAAACTTGAAAACATTGCTATGCTATCTAATCCTTCTAAGCGTTTTTCGACTTCATTTAGGTTCTCGTCTGCCATTTCAAAATCCCCAATATTCAAATAAGCAATCGCTAGATTTCCATAAATATTTTTACTTGTAGTATCAATCTCCAAGGCTTTCTGATATTGTTGAATTGCTTCCATAAACTTTCCTTGATACATCAATTGGTTCCCTTTTTCAACATAAGTTTGCGCTTCTGTTTTTCGACCATCGACAGCTAAATCTTCAAGCCAATTTGGCCGCATAATACTTGCTAAGCCAAACAATATTAGAAAGGTATAAAACCCATATATAATTACTGCTATATATTTATCTCCTTTCATAATTGTGAATTGTGAATTATCATTAATACACATTTACCTTCATCAGCAAGTTTATTGTACATTTTACAGGCTTCTTTTGTTGGCAATTTTATAATTTGATATACCTTTTTTGTTGTTGAATTATACACAAGCTCAACATTTAACTGATCATTGAAACCTTTTCCTCCATCCCCTTTTGAACCTGTTGCCAAAAGGAGTATATCCATATCAAATTCTTCTATTTTCTTTTTATCACGTGTGTTAAAGCTTGATTTTTTGTCTACAGGTCTGAATGTACCGTTTGGATAAACCATAACATCAAAATATGCAATTGGAACACCTTTATAAATAATAAGATTTTCGGTAATATATTCTACTTTTGGTTTTGTAAAAGAAATTCTTGCTATAGGGTATAAAATTAATAATCCAAATATTACAATTGCAATATATCTTTGTTTCTTCTTCCCTAACATTTGAAATAAAAGAACTAGTGCAAAAAAGAACAAAACAGTAAAAAATACAACCTGAGTTACAAATTCAGAATCTGATAACACTGCAGAAACATTAATAAAAACCCAAGCAAATAAAATTTCAATGATTAACAATCTTGACGGTTCTTTTGACCAGTTTTTCCTTGATATAGGAAACACTTTACTTATATCTATATATTTCCAATCAAAAATAATTGAATGAATAAATACCTGTCCAATCATACAGCCCCAAAGGTCCTTAGACACATCAGAAAGGTCAAATATTCTATTAGAAATGAAAACTTGTATTACCTCATCCATTATTGAAATAGATAAGGCTAATAAAAATGTTCTAAGAATAATCTTTTCAACGGATAAACCTTTTTCTTTAAATGCCCTCCAAACCAACCAGGTATAAATTGCATAAGAAAAGTAATGCCAATTATGCTGTATATCATAAAAATGATGTCCAAAATAATAATCACTAGTACTATATCCAATTATAAACATTGATACAACAACCAATGTCCCATATAATCTTTTTTTCGTAAAGTTCTTCGCTAAAATAAATCCAACTACGATAAACATTATTGCTACCAGAACTAAAAAAAATGGAATTTCTTTTCCGATAAAAACAAAACTAATTTTAGAGAGCTTACCTATTAAATCCTGTAGATAGTTTTGGAGCAAGAGAAATGGTGTAATAACCAATAATAATCCATACAAAAACAGATTAATCTTAGCCTAATACTTTATTTTTAGACTCATTTAGGTTAACAATGATTATTCTTCATGGTAAATTTACACTTTTTTAATTACAAAAAAAGGGCGATTATAATATCGCCCTTAATTTAGTAGTTTAAAAATATCTATTTGCGTACAATTCGCTTTGTAAATACCTTATCATTTTGCTGAATATTAAGAACGTAAACTCCCGGAGAAAGATTTTCCATATTGACAGAGAACCTGTCATCCGATGAATTTCCTTCCAAAACAACCTGACCTGTAACGTTAACCAGCTTCCATGATGTCTCATCAAGTTTAGCTAATTCAACATTTAAAATTCCTGATGTTGGATTAGGGTAAACGTTAATACCATTAGCAGAAGATATGTTTATTCCTGAATTTGTCACACTAATACAATCTGAAATATCTGTACATCCGTTTTGTGTAACTTCAACAGCATAATTTCCATCTTCTGTAGCAACAAAAATTTGATTCGTCTCACCACTTATCGGGGCATAGCCATCATCACAATCTAACCATTGGTAAGTTGCTCCTTCTGCATTCGCAATAAGGGTTGGACTTTCGTTAGTAACAGTAACATCAGCTGTGTTAATTACTACTGATTGAAACTGAACTGCACTATTTACATTAGCATCAGTATATGTCCAAGTCAATGTTGTTGAAGCAGTTAATGGTAAACCAAAACTTTGAACGCCAGTAACACTGCCAGAACAATCGTCTGTTGCTGTTGGAGGAGTTAATTCAGTCAACTCATCACAAACAGTTATTACAGGAAGACTTGATACATCAGGTACAGGATCATTATAATCCATCACAAACACATACTGGTTCTGTGTAGCAACATTACAAAACTCATCTGTATAAGTCCATGTTATTATTGTACTTCCTTGCTCTGTAATTGGGAATACCGCATCAGTTGTTCCTTCTATTGGCTCTGCACATTCAGAAGTTGCAGTAGGAGGATCTATTGAAGTTACTTCACATGAAGCAATAAAGTCATCTAATTCCTCTACATCTGGTGTAGGTGGAATATCATGCCCTATAATTACTGTTTGTGTTTGTGTTACTTCGTTAGAATTATCATCAGTATAAGTCCAAGTTATAGTTGTACTTTCAAGAATTGGTAAAGAAACATCAGGTACACCTGTAACTGTACCAAAACATCCATCTGTAGCAGTAGGTTCAGTCCATGATGTAATCTTACAGTTATCTTCAAGATCAGGAAGTACAGCGACATCAGGTACAGGTGCTGTAAGGTCTAAAACTTCTATTTCTTGGGTAGTTGTACTTACATTACCAGCAGCATCAGTAGCTGTCCAAGTAATAGTATGAGTCCCTACTGCAAGTGGATCAACTAAATCATGAGTTACAGTACCCATTCCACAATTATCTGTTGCAGTTGGTGCTACTAAACTAGCAAAATCATCCCAATCACAAGTTAATTCTCCTGTACTAACTTCAATAGCGTCAAGAGCTTCTATAACTGGAGGTGTTACATCTTCTATAATAATCGTTTGATCTTGATAGCTAATGTTACCATTAGAATCTTCGTAACTCCATTCAATTACTGTAGTTCCTTGTACGTCAATTGGAAATACAGTGTTTGACACACCAGTAATTTCGCCTGAGCAGTTGTCGGTTGCAGTTGGGGCAACGGGTTCAATTGAACACTCTGCTGTTAAAACGTCAAGAATTGGCATATCAGGTGCAGGAGGAACCATATCATTAACAATAATATTCTGTGTCTGAGTAACATTGTTTCCATGTCCATCATCATAAGTCCAAGTTACTGTTGTAGACACATTGTAAGGAGGAGCAATATCAGGAACTCCAGTAATTGTTCCAAGACAATTATCTGTTGCCGTAGGATAAGTAATTGATTCTACAGAACATGATTCTTCAATATCTGTCAAAATAAGTTCATCCGGAACAGGAAGTTCATCGTCAATTATTATGATTTGCTCTTGTGTGGTTATATTGCCATTTTCATCTTCGTATGTCCAGGTTACTGTTGTATTCTCAGTAATTGGTAATACAGCATCAGATGTTATAGTAACCACTCCACCACAATTGTCGGTAGCTGTTGGTTCTGTAAGTGATATTATTTCACAAGGTTCATTTACATCAGGCAATTCAGCAACATCCGGTGTTGGTCCTACAAGATCAGCAACTGTCACATTTTGTGTTGCACTTGCTGAGTTTCCGGCAAAATCAGTTGCAGTCCAGGTAATTACATGATCACCAATTCCTAAAGGAGGAACCAAATCATTCGTTAAACTTTCAATGCCACAATTATCAGTAACATCAGGCTCAGGTAATCCAGTGACTTCAACTGTTACTTTAGCGTATGAAAGTGGGGTCCATGCAGGATCTGGATTTTCACTAATGGCTATACAATCTAATGCAGAAATCATCAATGTGTTTACTCCTCCAACAATATAGTCATCTGGTGATAGATTTATCTCAACTATTGTTGGTGTACAAATATCAAACGGGCTGTCGTATGTATCGGCAGCTACCCCATTAAATTCTGTTGGGTTTCCAGTTCCCCATGTATTAGCAACCTGGAATAACTCAATAACGACACTACTTGGCACAGTAGACTCTATAGATGTCCAACTAAGGTTTCCGCTTGCTCCACAAATATCTGCCTCATTTCCAAAACCGCAAGCTGGTCCGGTACCTAAAGAAAATCCAGACAATTGACCAACAGGAATATAATAAACATTTGTTACTGACAAATTCGCATCACAAGATGCTAAACTTGTTGAGACAGTAATATCTTCAAGTGTAGCAAATACAGGATCGGTATTATCTTCAATAATGACATTTTGAGTTTGGGTAGCAGTATTACCATTGGCATCTTCGTATGTCCAAGTAACCACATTTGTTCCTAATGTAGTAATTGGGAAAACAGCATCATTTGAAACAATTACTTCTGCAGAACAATCATCTGTAGCTGTTGGTTCTTCTAATGATATTACTTCACATTCTCCACTAACATCATCCAGTACGGCTAAATCCGGTACAGGAGCTGTCACATCCTCAATAATTACTAATTGGGTTTGAATAGTAAAATTACCATTGCCATCATCATAAGTCCACTCTACCATTGTTGTTGCTTCTATTGGAAACACTTCATCTGTTGTGCCTGTTATTGCTCCTGCACAATTATCTGTAGCTGTAGGTGCAATAAGTTACGTTACTTCACAAGAACCACTTACAGGGTCCAAAACTGCAAGGTCTGGAACTGGTCCAGTAAGGTCTGTAACAATAACATCCTGAATTTGAGTTAATGTATTACCATTACCATCCTCATAATCCCATGCAATTGTATATGTACCAAGATCAGCATATTCTAATGGATAAGTTGTTATTCCGGTAATAGATCCAGTACATGCATCTGTAGCCGTTGGTATTGCAGAAACAGTTTCTCCACACTCCATAACATATTCTGGCAATTCATAATAGCTCTCCTGACCACAGGTTTCTAAGTCAGTGTAAGTAAGATATTGACCTCCTGTTATTGAACCTGATAAGAAATTGGTTCCATTACAAGACAAATCAAAACTAAATGAATTATCATTCCAATAACCTTGAGTCTCTGCAATAAAAGTATAAGGCCCATTCATTGAGCTTGCAATATAAGTACCTGTTGCACCAGGCCCTCCTGAAATAATAACGACATCAGAGGCATCTCTTAGCTCCCATCCAATTTCATCAGCAATCCCATACAAATCAACAATAACAATTTCTATATTTGAAGGTTCTCCTAAAGAAACATCAGGTACAGGTGGTGTTAAATCTTCAATAATTACATTTTGTGTTTGTGTTGCTATATTACCATTTCCATCATCATATGTCCAGGTTACTACAGTTGTAGTTCCTTCTCCAGTAATAGGTAGAACTGCATCATTAGTAATAATAACCGTTCCCCCACAATTGTCTGTTACATTAGTGTCAACTAAAGATGTTACCTCACAATCAGCTGTAATATCAGGGAGATCTGCTAAATCAGGTACAGGTTCTGTTACATCTGTTAAAATAACATTTTGAGTTTTAGTTACACTATTAAGGTTATCATCTGTATATGTCCATGTCACAACAGTTGTTCCTTGCGCAGTAATTGGTAATACTGCATCATTTGTAACTGTAACTTCACCTCCACAAGCATCAATTGCCGTAGGTTCTTCCAGAGAAGTTATTTCACATTCAGCTGTAATATCGTCTAAAACAGCTAGGTCCGGAACAGGTGCATCAACGTCATCAACAATTACAGTTTGAGTTTGAGTCGCAGTGTTACCATTTCCATCATCATATGTCCATGTAATTACTCCACTTCCATATATTGGTAATGTTGCATCATGTGTAACTGTTACCATGCCTCCACAATTATCTGTTGCTGTTGGAGGTGTTAAAGATGTTATCGCACATGGGTCATTTAAATCCGGTAATACAGCTAAGTCTTGTATTGGATCAGTTATGTCGTCAATAACAATATTCTGTGTTTGACTGCTAATATTGCCAAATTCATCTTCATAATACCATGTTACGACTGTTGTGCCTTGTGTGTTGATAGGTAATACAGCATCATTTGTTACAGTAACAACTCCTCCACAAGCATCAGTAGCTGTTGGATCAATTAAAACTGTAACTTCGCATTCATCCATAACATCCGGCAACACAGCCAAATCAGGTACTGGTGGAGTTGCATCCACAACTGTTACCTCTTGAGTACATGTTGCAAAATTTCCGACCTGATCAATAGCCATCCACTCTACAGTATGTGTTCCTAATGTTAATGTAGGTAGTACATCGTTTACTATTATCTCTATCCCGCAATTATCTTCAGCGATAGGTTCACCGATACTACTATTTATAGTATAAACTATTACTTTTGCATAAACATCCATACACCATGCAGGATTCTGATCAAGAACAAGACATTCATCAAATGAGTTAATTATAATTGAATTTAATCCTCCCACATTATAACTTGACGGATTTAATGTAACGCTTACAAGATTATTTACACAAGACTCTATAGGTCCTTCATAATTATCATCAGGAATACCATTAAAGAATAAAGGAAGTGCTCCAAAGTTATCATTATATGATTGATAAAACTCAACATCAACTCCTATTGGGATGTTTGTCTCCTCGCTATTCCATGTAAGTTCAAACGAATCACCACAAACCCAAGCATCTGGAGTTCCATTACAAATCGGACCATTGTAATCTACACCAACTAATTGTGCAGAAGAAATATAATATACATTTTCACTTGTTGTACTTGCCTCACAAGCATCCACATCTGTTTCAAGTGTTATCTCTGGTGGGCAAGTAATAGTTGGATCTTCCAAATCATTAAGTATAAAGTTCTGTGTTTGGGTCACAGAGTTTCCGTTAGCATCTTCGTAAGTCCAGGTTACAACAGTTGTTCCTTGCGCGATAGGTAGAGCCGCATCATGCGTTACTGTTACCGGACCTCCGCAAGCATCTGTAGCTGTTGGTGCAATTGGGTCATCAATATTACATTCCCCAACGACATCATCCAAACTCACTAGGTCAGGAACCGGTGGGTCGGAATCACCTATTATCACAATTTGATCCTGAGTCGAAATATTTCCATATAAATCTTCAAAAGACCAGGTAATTGTAGTGCTTCCATAAATCGGAAAACTTGTTTCAGTTGTCCCGACAATTAATCCTACACAATTGTCATCAGCAAAAGGTGGTACCACTGAGGCTATCATACATGGATCCAACAAATCAGGCAAACTCCCTGCTTGTGGAACCGGTGGTGTAATATCTTCCCCGGCAATAGATACCTCAAGAGTATAGGACCCACAACTGGTACTAAATCCATCAACTACAACATAGTATGTTCCAGCTGTAATAGATGCTTCTATCTCGCTATAAACACCACAGGCATCATCATTTGATGTAACCAATGTCTCAGATCCATCAAAAAGATATAAATATGAGTCATAACTAGTTCCATTACACATGCTCATCAACACTGTTGCATCAGCAGTTAATTCAAACTGATACACAACATCTGGCGCACCATTAGTACCAGCAACGTCATCAACATAGTTACATGAATTATCGCTATGCGAATAAATCGCACCACATTCATATACGCCGTTTACAACCCCAATATCTATGGGGTCTCCAAAGTTTTCTTGTGCTCCGGCAAGCGTATAAATAAACACGCTAATGCACAAGAGAATTAGTTTTAGTAATTTTCTTTTCATAAATTAATTTAGATTAAATAAAACAAAATGCTTTTTCTTCACTTGTAAATTTAATATAATTTTTCGATATTTGAAAACTTTTTATATATGAAGTTGGGTTTTTCTAAAACCATTTGTTTTCAACACTTGTAGTGCATGATAATTATCTCCAAACCAAATCTAAGTAGTAGGTCAACTTAACAATTAAACAAAAAGAGAGAAGATTAATCCAAACTATAGGCGTTTATTTGAAAACTAATCAACAAACTCAACAAACTCGATATAACATTCTGCATAACCATCAACTTTCCCACCAATAGAGAAATTTTTCACTTTCATTTTTACAGAAACAGACTCTCCGGAATCCAGTAGGGCTCTTTGACCCTCAGTAAGTAAATTCATCAACACATCAAGATTGGTAAAAAAACAAAAGCTTACCAATTGTTTTTGGAAACCATCGTTATCCAAAATTAAATTCTTATGTGGATTATTTTCATCATCGAAAAGAACTGACAATTCTCCCCACATTTCATCTATCATAAGTTGACCGCTAATAACAAACTCTCCTTTCAAAGTAAATCCAAACGAATTATATGGATCATACTCATAGTCCGCAACTATTAAATCATTATATTCCTCTCCAATTTGTAGTTTTCCTAATTCTAAGATTTGTTCTTCATTAAAATTGGCATCTTCTTCTACAGTTTGTTCTTTCAGGTTCTCATTCTTCTTCTCTGATTGTTTATTATCAGGATTTTCTTTAACATTATTACAAGATATAACACTTATTATAAATACAATAAACAATACTAACTCAATCGCTTTTCTCATAATATTTTTCTTTTTAATAATTACAGATTCTCATTTGCCAAGATAGTGAGAACTTATCAATAAAAAAATGATTTAAAGCTCAGATACGATAAACTTGGGATGAAAATATATCAATCATTTTTTCTTTAAAACAAAGACTCGATTTTTATCTGAAAATATATTCTCAAACCCAAAAGTTTTACAGATAAATTCTACAGTATTCTCCGAGTAAAAACACACATGTGTTGGGTCTTTAATATAATACCAATTCGCAAAATCAAGAAATTTTAAATTCAATTCAGTCATAACTGATAAAACACCTCCCAGTTTTAATAAGGAAACTATTGTATTTAGTTCTTTCTTTGGATTATAAAAGTGTTCAAAACACTCTGTAGCAAAAATAAAGTTATAATCCTCTTTTCGTATTTCAGGGAAAAATATTGGATCGTAATAGTCGCATTTATTTCCGTCCTTCTCAATCATTTGAGCTAACACCGGATTAGGGCCACAGCCAAAATCCAACCCAATATCATCTTTAGAAATAAACTCTTTTGCTGGTTGTATAACTCTATTTAAGAATTCAATATAGCCTTTATCCTCGATATTATTTTGATGAAAGTTATATCGACTTTTCTCCTCATCAGTATCTAAAAAATGTTTTGGATCGAGAAAAACTAAATCGCAACTATTACATTTATGATAATCCCTTTCATTTACATTTTCAAATAAATAGGTATCCGGACTTTTACATAAGGTGCAAATCATAAATTAAGCTTTCTACAAAGCTAATAAAATTCTAAAACGCAGGACAGCCATTATTTATTTGTTTATACATAGGTTTAAAGTAATATGATATTCCTATTCTAAAGTTTGTATAATAGAAAGGAATATCCTTTCCATTTTCATCTAAAACAGCATCCTGTTTAAAGAATCGAGTAATATCTCTATAAGCTACTAAGTTAATAGAAAATTGATCGTTTAAACGTATATTTGTCCCCAGCAAGAAACCTGCTGCATAAGAGTTGATTTTATTTCTATTATTATAACTTGTATCAACATCCGGGATTAATCCTCCTTCTCCTACTTGTACATTTATATCAACTTTATCAGACTTATAAAAAGCATAATTTCAATAAATTCCAGTAATTAGGCTTGTTCTTCCTGAAAAAAACTGAAAAGGGAATATTACTGGTACTTACACACCTATTCTCCCCATATTTACCATTCCATCAACTGTGGCAGTACAATATGTAGGCACATTTGCCATAATTCCGGCAACTTCGGTTTGCACAACAGTATCTTTTGATTGTATTGCTCCATATCCAAAAAGCTGAAACTCTGCATATAATGAAGGCTGAATCTTCACACGTCTATTTATATAGAAATCTCTTCCTATAGAGATATATCCACCAGGCAATAATAAAGCTGAAGAACCCTCTGTTGCTTTTGTTGGGATAGCTCCTCCAATATTTAAACCAGCATTTAATGTAGTTTTCGATCCATCAAAAAAAGATGTGGTACATTCCTGTGAATATGCAGAAAAAAACAAAAATATTAGAATCAGGACTGCATAAATCTTATTCATAAGTAAAGCTTAATTCGTCAACTATTAAAACCGAACCGGTATGTCCTCTCATTTCCTTTCCGGAGACACTGGCCAATAATATTACATGAACACTATCCGGATTAATACTCTCGGTGTATTCAATAGGAACAGTAAAAGGACTATAAGTTTCAATTAGCCCGCTATAGGTATATTCTCCAGTTGCTATAGTATCCCTGATGTTTTCATTAGAATCAAATTTTGTTAATGCAACAAATATTACCAGGGTATCATTTTCCGCTGGAGCGTATTTTAGAAATCCATTAAGACTTAAAGGTTTATCAGTAAAAGGTTTTCCAATAATTAAATTCTCCCCGATTGGCTGTTCCGGGTCAAAATAACCAGATGCTAATATTCCGGGTATTGTTAAATCTTCTCCCCAGGTTTTAGTTTCTAACCTCAATGCATATTCACCATTATAAGAGTCTGTTGTTTTCTCAAAAGTAATTGGACCTCCAATAACAGATAAATAATTTAGACCATCCCACCAATCTCCGGCAGGAATATCATATGTAACTTCACCCTGCACAAACTCAGTCCATGTTTCAAAATCACAACCAGCTAATGCAATCGTTTCCTGAGGATTCTCAATATGTGGATCTTCCTCTTCCGGGTCACAAGCGACAAAAACAAATGTAAAGACTGATAATAATAATATTATAATATATTTCATTTTATTCCTTAACTAACTTTTGTGAATGAATAATTCCATCTTTTATGATAGAAATAATATAAATACCTGATGATAGGTCTGCAATATTCACAGAATTATCTCCTCTCAAAAAAATTGATTTAATAAACTGACCATTTATTGTATAAATATTTAACTCAGAACCCGTAAAATAATCATTAATCAAAATAAAATTCTTAGCAGGATTTGCAAATTCTAATTTTTCTCCTTCTTGATTATGAATTATTCCTGTTGAATACTCAAGCTCAAATTTATCAATATACAAAACACTTCCTGCAACAGGATTATCTGGATTTGATGAAACTCCTATTATATTAAGAATCTCAGGCTCAAAACCATTACGATATTCGACAGGAATACTTAAATAGGTATACTCTGTCTGCTCTTCCGTACCGTCATATAATGCTGTAGCAACAGTATCAGGAACTTCAAACCCATCAACTCTAAGCATCCACATACCAATTCTAAAATTATCTCCCGCTTGAGGTAAATATTTATAGTACAAATTTAATTTATCAGGATAAAGATTGTATTCAATACCTCCTGTAATACTTGTTTCCTGCGTCCAAATATCAATGTCAAAGTCACCAAGCGTTACAAATCCAGGAGCAACAAATGTTAAAACTGTTTGTGATGTTAATTTTGCTGCAAAGCTGCCATCATAAGCATCCGTTGTTTTTTCTGTAGTTAAAACATAAATAGGCATTACGTTTGTTGTTGGGTTTGCAGTGCTCCAAGATTCAGGATCCTCATGACCCTCAGCAGCAGTATACCATGTTTCAAAACTATTATTGGGGATATTCTGTGAAAAACTTAATGCATTAACATAAAGAATAAAAAACAATATTGGTAAAAAACTCCTAGTTCTCATATTATTAATTCCAATTTATAATAAAAACAAGCTCAGTAATATTTTGTTTATAAACCTATATTCATCTTAAATTCTTAAACCCGTTTTCAATTTCAAAACTGATTTTCTCTAACACCTCTTCAAATGATCCAGTTCCATCAATCTTAACGACACCATGAAGTTCATTATATTTTTCAATTACAGGCACTGTCTTATATTCATGTTCCTGTAGACGTTTAACAATTTTTGCAGTACTTGTATCGTATGGCATGCAATCTTTAGTTTTGCTTCTTTCATCCAGTCTCCTTATTAACTCTAATGTTGGAACTTCTATCTCTATTATTTTTGCTAAAGATGACCCGTGTTTTTTTAGTAGCCCATCTAATATATAAGACTGTACAAGAGTTCTGGGAAATCCCTTAAAAATAAAACCTTTAATCTCTTTTGAGTTCTCAAGTTTTTGTTCAATCAACTGAACAACAATTTCATCAGGAACTAATTGACCATTTTCGTACAATTCTTTAACTTGTTTGCCTATTTCTGTTCCTTTTTCGATTTCCTCACCTAACATTGGCCCTGTAGCGACATATTCCAATCCGTATTTTTTAGCAATCGCTCTACCTTGAGAACCTCTGCCAGAACCGGGATATCCAAACAAAACAATATTTAAAAGGCGCTTGCTCAGCTCATCTTTTACTATTTTATTAATACTTTTTTTTACTTCAGGAATTGGTTTTTCGCTATTAACATCGAAACATATGCCTTTATCTTTGTAAAATTTTAACACCGGCAATGTTTTTTCACGATATTCTTTAAGACGATTACGAATAACTACTTCATTATCATCGGATCGTCCTGATGTTTTCCCTCTGTGAAGCAATCTTCTAACAGATTCTTCTTCAGTAACATCTAAACTTATAAGACAATTCAATGAAGTATTAAGTTTTATCATCAAACCTTCAAGGATATATGCCTGTATATATGTTCGGGGAAAACCATCAAAAAGAAAACCGTTTGCATCAGGATTGTCAGTAATTGTTTTCTCAATAATTTGTACGATAATTTCATCCGAAACCAATCCACCGGAAGCAATAATACTCTGAGCCTGCTTACCCAGTTTTGTTTGATTTTTAATTTCCTTACGCAATAAGTCACCGGTAGAAATATAAAACAGATTATACTCCTTTATTAAAAACTCTGATTGTGTACCCTTACCAGCACCTGGAGGGCCAAATAATGCAATATTTAACATGGCTTCTGTTTTTATTGCAATATACGAATTATAAGGAAAAAAGTTAATAAAGATTCAACTATAATTAACATTTGCTAATGCATATTTCAATAGATATTCTCATACATAAAGTACTTGTCGATATTGTGATAATTAAAAACTTTATGTATGTTTGCAATCACATAATATGACTATGAATAAAAAGGCAATAATAGCAATAGCTGTGATTTTAGGTATCTTAATTGCAGATCAAATTCTAAAAATTTATATTAAAACAAATTTTGAATTAGGTCAAAGCGTTACTTTAATAAAAGGTTTTGGCGAGCTACATTTTGTTGAAAATTATGGAATGGCCTTTGGAATGGCTTTTAGTGGAACGACTGGAAAGATTCTTCTGAGCATTTTTAGACTCATTGCAATTGGTGGATTAACATATTACCTTGTACGATTACTAAAGAAAAATGAAAACACAATATTTATTGTTTGCATATCAATGGTAATTGCAGGAGCAACTGGTAACTTAATTGACAGTGCTTTCTATGGTGTTTTATTTGATACTGGATCTGTTTATGATCCAACTATAAGCGATGTTGTAGGATACAGCGGCGTATCACAATTTGGAAGCCCTGGATATGCAAAGCCTCTTGTTGGATGTGTTGTAGACATGCTCCACTTCACTACCAGATGGCCTGAGTGGGTGCCTAAAGTTGGAGGCAGAGAAATATTCAGAGCTGTTTTTAATATCGCAGATTCTTCTATTACCATTTCAGTTTTTTTAATGATTATTTTTTATAAAAGGATCTTTGCCCAAGCTAAAAAAGAGCAAACAGAACCAATAGAAAAATAATACTTCTCGATCTTTATTTAGCTTTAAAAACAACACCCTGCTTTGTAACACAAATTCAATAGATTAATTTTGATTTAATTTTTCTCTGACAATTAAAAAAAAACATTAGTTTTGTCGTTTTTAAAAACTATAAAGCTATGTTATTATTATCAAGTTCAGCAAACCATGTAGTAGATATGCCACTTTGGGCTATCATTCCATTTGTATTAATGCTGCTGATGATCGCAGTAGGACCTCTATTATTCCATCACTGGTGGGAGGAAAACAAAAACAAACTTATTGTATCATTAGTTCTGGGTATACCAACAGCTGTTTGGTTAATCACTAAAGATTTGACACACGCCTTGCAACATCAAATCTTATTTGATTATATACCATTCATTGTTCTACTGGGATCACTCTTTGTTATTACGGGGGGTATACACTTAAAAGGAGACATTGAAGCAAAACCTTGGATTAACACAATATTTTTAGGAATAGGAGCTATTTTGGCATCAATTATGGGAACTACAGGAGCTGCAATGCTTTTGATAAGACCTGTAATCAAAACAAATTCTGAAAGAAAATATAAAGTTCATACTATTTTATTTTTTATTGCTGCTGTTGCAAATGCATGTGGACTTTTAACACCTTTAGGAGATCCGCCATTATTCTTATTATATTTACGTGGTGCAGAATTTACCTGGTTTATTCACATGATTCCAGAATGGGCATTTGTTAATGTAATGTTGCTCATTATTTATTTTGTAGTCGATACTTTCTATTATAAAAAAGAACCTCTTGAAAATATTAAATTTGATAAAGAAAACATTGAACCAATTAAACTAAAGGGGAATTTAAATTTCTTATGGTTAGCTGGTGTTGTTGTTTCTGTTGCATTTTTAAATGAACAATATATCCCTGCTATTCATGAGAATCATTACTTCAGTTTTATTCGTGAAGGAGCTATGGTTTTAATGGCTGTTTTATCACTGGTTCTTACATCTAAAAAATTACGTGAGGCAAACAAATTCACATGGGTTCCAATTACAGAAGTTGCCTATTTATTTATTGGTATTTTTATTACAATGATACCAGCTCTTCTATATTTATCAGCAAATGCAAATTCTTTTGGTATTACAAGTCCAACACACTTTTATTACGCCACGGGTTCACTAAGCGCTTTCCTTGATAATGCACCAACAGCCGTATCTTTTCATAATCTTGCATTAGGTATGAATGAAGGAGCACAAGCAATTACAGGAGCTGGATATGTTGCCGGAATACCTGAAATATTGTTAAAAGCAATAAGTCTTGGTGCTGTATTCTTTTGTGCTATGACATATATTGGTAACGGTCCTAACTTTATGGTAAAAGCTATCGCTGAAGAAAATAAGATTACAATGCCAGGATTCTTTTGTTATATTCTTAAATTCTCTCTAATAGTTTTATTACCTCTTTACATTATCACTCAGCTAATATTTTTATAAAATTTAGATACTTATTAAGAACCCGCTTTTGAGGCGGGTTTTTTTATATCAGAAAATCAGAAAATATTTTTGTAAACAAAAAAAATATTTTACTTTTGCAGTCTCAAAAGTTCTTTGTCCGATGGTGTAATGGTAGCACTTGTGATTTTGGTTCATACAGTCAAGGTTCGAATCCTTGTCGGACAACGGATTGCGAAAGCAAAAAAACGTAAAAGCCTGATTTCTAACGAAGTCAGGCTTTTCTGTTTTAATTTTGTTCTGTCAAATACGGCATTTTTAGGGATTTTGCGGTGTCCAAATCGAGTCCACAACAATTCCAGAAAAATGGACACCATTTAGACGTCTTTGCGCTGACATACAGCACTTTGCATTCTTGTTTTTATTCCATAAATAATACATTTAACGAACTAAAATTTAAGTAAATTATGGAAAAAAGAAACACTTTTAGTGTCCATTACTTTCTCAAAAAACACAGAGCAAAAAACAACAATGAAATGCCTGTGTATTTGAGGATTACAGTTAACGGAGAAAGAACAGATATGTCAATGCATGTAGATGTTGCCCAAAACTACTGGAACTCAAATATTGGATGTGCAACAGGGAATTCGAAAAAGACCAAAGAACTCAACTCATTACTGGAGTCTACTCGTTCTACTATTTATGAAAAATACAAATATCTTCGTGAAACAGGAAAATCAGTAACAGCTAAATCTGTTAAAAATGCATTTCTTGGAATTGTTCCTGAAGAAGAAAAAGGAATGAAACTAATTGAACTTTTCGAAGAACATAATGCTAGGTTCGAACAACTTGTCGGCATAGATTATTCCGCAACAACCTTAAAGCGATATAAAACAACCCTAAAACACACTCAGACTTTTATAAAACAAAAATATGGTACCAAAGATCTCTATTTATCAGATTTAGATCACAAGTTTGTAACTGATTTTGAATTCTACTTTAAAACTACCTGTAATTGTTCTCAAAACTCAACCAGCAAGTATATCCAAAACCTGAAAAAGATAATCAACCTGGCTCTTGCAAATGGATATTTAACTTCTAACCCTTTTGCAGGATATAAAGTTCGTTACAAAAAAGTTGACAGAGGCTTTTTAACTGATGAAGAGCTAAACAAAATCATTAACTTGAAACTCTCGATTAAACGCTTGGAACAGGTGCGTGATTGTTTTGTGTTTTCTTGTTTTACAGGATTATCACATTCCGATATTCAAAAACTCAATCACGATCATATTGTTATAGGAACAGATGGTGGTAAATGGATTAAAATCAAACGTAAAAAAACAGAAGTCCTAAGTAGTATTCCAATTCTAAATGCAGCACAAAAAATACTGGATAAATACAAAGACAACTCCTATTGTAATGAGAAAGGTGTATTACTACCGGTAAACTCAAATCAAAAGATGAATGCATATCTCAAAGAAATTGCTGACCTGTGTGGAATTGAAAAGAAACTTACTAGCCATCTTGCTCGCCACACATTTGCAACCACAGTTACTTTAAATAATAATGTGCAAATTGAAACGGTATCAAAAATGCTAGGTCACTCCTCAATAAGTATGACTAAAATTTATGCAAGGTTACTTGATAAAAAAGTTGGTAAGGATATGCAGCATTTGAATGGGAAGTTTGATGTTGAGGTGTAATTAGATTTTAGGACGGGTCACACTTATCGATAACGTTGAGTGTATGGTGTCGTAAGGGATTGCGGGCTTCAAACTTATCAGCTTACCACCCAAAATTGATGCGTGTGATACCACTCGAAAACCTCTAAAACCCTTATGCACTATACATATTGTTGGCGTTTCGTGCTTTATTCATTTCGTATTATTTTATCAATTTTATTAAATGTCATCAATTCATATCCATCAAACCCAGCCTTTATGTCCAATTGTTGCTCTGGATTTTCATAATAATCTACAATACTTGATGGTACACCATAATCACTTGCAATTCGACCTTCATCAGTCAGTGCGTTATATTCAAATTTTAGTAACAACCTATCAATACCAGTTACATCTTCAAACTTAGTTACAGAATTAATGGAGATAAAATACTTGTACATTATATTGAATACACATAAGTATTTCACTGCTTGATATTTTAATGTATTATAAACAAATTCAGATGTTTTTCTTATTGCTTCATCTATTGAAGCTCCTCTTTGTCTATGATGATAAAGTATAGAACTTTTAAACCCACCAACTAAATAGAAATGTACCAAATTCGTTAACATTGAGAAACCCTCTCCAGTTTCCCCTTTATATTAGATTAGGAATTTAAGTTTTTGATTCTTTACGATAGGCTCTAAAACATTTAAAATGATTTGAAAACCTGCATAATCTATATCCATTTTATAATTAATGAATCGGATTAATTTCTTTATCAATGCAAGCTCTTCATCTGTGAGTTTAGACATTATATCAAAAACACGCATCTTATCAAGTCGGCTAATTACTTTATATTGATTCAATATTTCTTCTGGAATATTCCTCTTTAGCTGTTCTGCTTCTATTTCATTCTTTCTTTGTTTGTCATTTTGTGATAAATATTTATCGCCTGAATAGAATAAATCTATTTCGTCCTTAGGTGAATTTTCGTCGTAATTCTTATGCTTTATAATTTCAGCCTCTCCATTTATTACTTTGATAAATTGTCCACTTAAATCAATAACTCGGCCACTGTAATGATATCCAAATCTGCCTGCACGACCAGCTATATTTTTTGCATCAAACTTCTTTAAGTCTTTATTTCCTTTTTTTGAATGCATAACGACTAAATTCTTTGCTGAAGTATTTACTCCTTCTGTAATTGTCGTTGTTGAAATAAGGATTCGTAAAGCACCTTGGTTAAAAAGGCTTATAATTTCCTTTTGAATATATTTTGGAACAAGACCATGATGAATCCCAATACCTTGTTTCAATGCTTTTACTAAAATCCATTCTTTTGTAAAATTCCTTTCGATATGCGAAATCACATCTTCATATTCGGATGAATCATGATTTTCCATAATCCCCGAATTTATCAAAGAACTTGCATAATATTCTACACCTCCATTTCCATTCTTCCGTGCACAATAGATAATTAAATTTTGAGGTATATTAATAATCGCTTCTGCTGTCTCAATCAATCTTTGTGTTTTGCCACTAGTAGAATAATGAATGTCTAATTGATTATCAGGATATGACACTCTAGCTCTCTTTATATTTAAATACGTTTTATTTACGATTTCATAATTATTATAATCAAAAAATGAGATTTCATTTTCTGCTAGAAAATTATCAAAAGAACTATTGTAGTTCAAAGAGTTTGGGGTATCAAAGTCCATGTATGGACCAGCAAGCAACACATCTGTATTATCGTTTAAAGCATAATGTACCGCTAACCTATATGCTACATCTCTTTCATTTTCTTTTAATTCTTCATCAATTAGGTAATCGTTATCAATTTTGTAAACTTCATCGACGAACGCAAAGTCAAATTGTACCCCCAAATTTGATTTTTCAATAAAAGATAAGAATCTCTCATGGGTATAAATAAATAGATTTTTGTCGCCTAATTGATTTACCTCGCTTAATGTATGAACCGAATAGTTTTCGTGAAAATATGAATACTCACTATCTGAAATCATTCTTTCTAGATTTTCAGAGAGTAAAGCAATTGTAGGAAATATTAAAACAATATTCTCATATTTCATTTTTTTTATTACATCAAAAACCAAGTGCGTCTTACCAAATGATGTGCTAGCAGAAAGAAACAATCGGTTTCTTTTATCAACTTCAAACGTATCTATAATTTCCTTTTTATATTTATGAAGCATACTACTTTCATCAGTATGTAGAATACTTTCATAAAACAATGATGAGAATGTATTCAAATCAAATTCTTCAATATCTGGTGTCTGTTCAAATTGATTTAAAATGTAATAAAAGTGAGGAATCCCTGAACTAGAAGCAATAAATTTTAAAAATCTATAATCGTTTTTAGAAATCTGTTCTGCTTTGATTTTATCAAAATAACCGCATACGTTTTTAATAAATTGAAAATCTTCCAATTCACCTTTCTTAAATTTGTTAAGCTCAACTATTAAATCAGCGGTTTCCTTGACTCTATCCATTCGATTACTTTAATTTTTATGTCTCTAACTTTACTTACAGGTATCCCCAAATAAAATAAATGCTAAAAGGAATCGATAAATCGAAGTCCTTCTGTTCGTATCTTTCCTCTATATATTTTACCGCATTTTCGACACTTTTATCGTAACCTCTTGGGCTCTCGTCATAGAGAATTATAATTGGATAAATAAGTTTAATGTCATGTGTTTTTATTTCTTCAATAATATCAACTATAGGGTTATCTTCCCATTGACTTATAATTGTTTCTACTTTAGAACCACTAATATTAAGATTGTTTTTGTGATTCGTGATTGCTAAAAAATTAGAAGACAAGTAATCATCAGATATTGCTTTCTCAATACTCTCCAAAGCACTTTTTATCCCTGAACTATGTGTGTTTCTAAATTTCACTTCGCCAAACCATAATTCAGTTACACCATTTTTCTCGATTAAGTGATATGAATCATAACCTTTTGTTTCTGCAGACTCTAAAGGGTTATAAAAGTAACCTCGTGAAATTATAGGCTTTGCATTTAGTTTAGCATAAAGCATGCAATAAAGTATTGTTTCTCCATGAAACCCATAACTTATTTTAGTGGTTTCCTCTGCATCAGGATTATATTTCAACTTTGTTTTTAATGCAACTGTATGCAATTTCTCATAATCTTTTCCTGCAATGTCAAACTCGTTAAACGAATATTCTACAATTGAATTATAGATGATTTCAGCCAAAGAGTCGTTACTTATCGCAGAAAAACACTTATCATCAACATTTGAAAATATCGACCTGTCAATTCCCAGATGATGATTTGGTAAATCATATCTATAAACAATCGAATTTTCTATTAAATCATATAATTCTTTTCTCATGTTAATTTATTGCAGGTTGCTCTCTTTGCAACAATAATAGCTGATTGACAAGTTGGGAACTCACCTAATTCGGGTTATAAAATTATTTCCAGCAGATTTTACAATACTCATATCCGGCTTTTAACGCAGCAGATTGTGAGTCGTAATAATATATTTTAGATTTGCAATTATTAAGACCTTTACATTTTGATGTGCTGTGAAATTTCTTACTATATTTTCCTCCGCAAACATACACCTTGTCGTCCGCAGAAGATTCTGTTTCTTTTTTATTGTATTCCTCATTGTCAGATTCGCTTATTTTCTCAGAAATCAGACTTTGAGCAACTATTTTGTTTTCACTAGTAGATATGCAAACATTGTGCGAGTCAAATTGCTTGTTTTCGTTGTAAATAGCGTTCTGACTCATTGATGTTAATGTAATCGTGATTAGGGTGATAATTAATAACGTTTTTTTCATAATTTATTTAAATTTTAAGTAAAACAATGAAGACTCTATTCGGAAGTACCATACTTATAGCTTGCTTTCTAATTCCCAGATATATTATCACCATAACTGGATTTGGACATTACTGAGAACCTTATCTTATGAATTTCAAGGATTTTTTGCAACATCTACTGCATCCTGCTTTATGCACCTCATGATCTCCATTTGCTTGTGCATTTTTGTTTACATAATACTTTGACATGGTTACAAATTTATTTAATTGATATTCTTTTATTTGTTGAAAAAATCTCCTTTATATTTTTCTCTCCCTTTTTCAATCCAATCAAAACAGAATTTTATCGGCCCACGAATTCCTTTCATTGGGTTATCTTGCCTGTCTTTTTTAACTCTTGAATTACTTCCAAGTTTATAAAGCACTTTTTCTAATTCATCAAGCTGCTCAAGACTTGGAATTGGTGTAATCCCATCACGAAAGGACGAAATGAGTATCCTATGAATTCCATCTGTTAATGTCCAAACAGTATTTAACCTAAAACCTCCTAGCTTTTTATCATTTGATATTTCACCTAACAAAGAAATTAAATCTGGAAGTAATGCAACCGGTCTTTTCTCTCTAATACTTACAGCTGCAACATACATCTCACTTGGAGAAGAATCTATCTTTAAATATTCTCTCAGTGAATTAATATCATTGCTATTATTGATATGGGATTTTATTTTCTGCCTAACGGCTGCTAATTCTGAAACTGGAGCAGTGGGATCAAAACTTTCAATAATATTATCTAAAAACCTCTTCTCATTTTCTATATCAGATTCTAACTCATTAATCTTTTCTTTACCCTCTTTAACTTCTTTCTTAATTGTCTCTAGCTCAAGTTCCAGATCACCTACTTTAAGTCGAGTTATCCTTTTCAGTAAATTTGGATTAAACATTAAATAAATGACAATAACAAAAGCCATTATTTCCCATAAAGATGTGTTTTGAAAAATATCTTCAATGATTCCCATATTCATTTAATACATTAACTATTCTGTTTCACAGTATGCTCTGAACCCAACTTTAATAATTAATGCAAAAACAGCTGCAATAATTGCAAGAAAAATCGGATTTAAAGCAACGCCCAAGGCTGCGAGGACCATAGGAATTCCAACAACTAAGTATTCTTTTAATGTCCCTTTACCGTCCATTAGCTTTTTAATCTTATCATCACTACAAATCGCCTCTTGTAATTCTTCTTTAAACCTTTTCCAGAATTTCTTCCCTTCTTTTTTAGCATCCTTAGGTGTTAATGATTTTGTATCTGCAACAAAGTTTAAAGATTTCACAATGTTAAATTTCTCTTTTTCTGGATTATACATTTTTGGTTTAATAATACCTTTTGAGTTGTTATCTACAACAGTCATCCCGCTATCATGTAGTGCATTACCAATTAGTTTTAGAATCTCATCTTCAGTGTTTGATTCACTAATTTCGTTTATCTCTTGAGCCATTTTCTCAAAATCGTCTCCAGTAAAATCTTCAATAATCATCATAGTTTTAAAGTTTTAGTTAGATATGTATTTCTGTTTCTATTTTTTTTAATAACTCATGATTTGCCCTATCAAACTTATCGTTTAATTTGCTCATTTCCAACACTTTTGAGTGCTATTTAATGCATTATAATGAAATTCATTATTTTTCTATTTTCAATTATATTTTACCGTTACTTATTGCTAGTTATTTGTCCATTCTTTAATAGTGGTTTTGCCCACTTCAGCAATTAACACCGACTTTTCTGTCCTAATATTTCCAAAATATGTTTTTCCACAACAACTACTCATTTCCTTTAAACCTGATTAAATAGTTTCACTACTAAATTCAGTTCTTTAAACATCTACAACAGCGTGATATGTCAAAAGATTATATTTTTCTTTTTAACACGTAGATTTTTAAATAATCACTATTGGAATCCCCGACTTTGATGGGATGGTCTTCGAGCTTGTCAAACACACATTCTTTATCTATATAGAAATCTGTACCAGCAATTACATTTGAAATTACTCGTTGATATCTTTCTCTTCTAAAACCATGAGAACAACAAGAAGTTATTAGAATACCATTTTGACTAAGTCGTTTTAGACATTTCTTATTGATAGATCTATATGTATTCTCAGTGTTTATAAAATTACATGGTATAGGTGAAATTTCAGGAAGGTCTAAAATAATAATGTCGAATTCATCATTCTTTGGAATACTATCAAGATATTCATTAACATCTTTATTAATGAACTCAGAATCCTCAAACACAATTTTTGGCTTTTGCTTTCTATAAATATCCTTGCCAAGTTCAAGAAAGCCTCCATTTTTATCAACATTAATTACTGAGGTGGCTCCATTTGTTCTAGCAATAGCCCCTAAGGTGCAGGTATAAGAACATAAGTTTAGTACCTTTTTACCTTCGCTGTTTTTTGATAAAAATGTTCTTATATTACTATTGTCAATAAAAAACCCGGTTTTAGGAAAATTAATTGGTTTAACTATTATGTCTATTATCTCATTACAGTCAATTCTTGAATTAAAATCATTTTGACCATATAGAGTTTCAAATTCCTTGCCTTTTAATCTAAGGTCTACATCATAATTATTATTATTATATGAAATTGAAATAATAGGCTGCTTTAAATTACTAGTTAATATTTCTATTATTTGTTTTCTATTTTCATAATAGTATTTCTTCTTTGCATCAATAATAACATGTCCAGCATAATAATCAACATCAAAATAATCAAGACCATCTCCACATTAATTTACAATTCTAAACATCTCTCTTTCAACATGATTTCTTTTCTCTATAGCTTCCTTTAAAAGCAATTCTACATTTACATTTTGAATTCGAACTTCAAAAGATATGTCCCTTAAAATATATTCTATCCCTTCTAATATATCCAATGTGTTTGTAAAACTCCATTTTTCACAATGTTCTTTCAGATTTTCAAATCTATATTTTACTTCATTAAACTTATCAATGTTAAGAGAAGCACTTTGTTGTTTTGTTTTATCAGAAGAATCATACCATAAGGAAATGAATAAAGAAAATACTTTCAGGATTTGTAATGGTTTTAAATCCACATCATTTTTAATCTCTAAAATCTCATTAAAAGCTAAAATACATTTTTCTTCAAGTTGTTCTTTTCCATAATATCGAGTATCTTTTCGTATTTGAGTTAAAAAATATTTCTTGTCAGTTGTTAAATAATCAAGGAATAAATATGAAATATAATCGAAAATATAAGAGTTGTTAATTAGTCGACTAAGAGTAATACTACTAGTTCTATAATAAACAGGATCTATAATTGGGATAAACTCATTTATGATTTCATCCTTATAAGTGACTCTTGAGTTAAAGAACATAATCATACAATAATGACTAAATGTACTTTTTTGTTCTTCAGTACAAAAATCTTGAAATTTACCAATATAATATATTGCTTCTTCTAGTCTTTCAGAGTACTCTATTAATTGATTTTTAAAAACTACGGTTCTTTCGTTAATATTCCTTCTAAAACTGTAATATTCTTTAATTGCATTATCTTTTTCTCCACTTTCAATATTCTTTATATATTCTTGGAGTTCATCCTCAGACCGGTTGAGTTTAAGTTTATCTAACTCATTTCTCATTCCAATAAACTCAATATCAAAAGCCACGAAAAAACTATCTTTCTTTTCACGAGACTTTTGTACTTTTTCACGTTTAATCTCCTGAACAAAATACTCGCTGACTTCGTCAGTTTGATACACGTCCCATGCTTCAGAACATCTTTTATCTCTTAAAATTTTTACTGCGGCACCATTTGCAACAAGATATTCGAAAAATGAGCGATGAAAGAAAGTGTAAAATTTAGATTGTTTTTTTTCTATTACTTTAATTAGTTTAATGCCATTAGATACTGTTTGCTCAAAGATCTTTTTTATTCTGTCATAGTCAAGAAATTTGTTTTTGCTCACTAATAATCTTATATTTTCATCTGTAAATATAACCATTGGTTTAGAAAAATAGTTAGTCTCATATTTGTAATGCTGAAACTCCATATATATAGCAATCGCAATTGAATTTAAAAAATCAAAGTATTCTCTTTTAATCGATAAATAAAAATATCTATTCTCTATTTCATTCGTAAAGGCATTCCGTATTTCATTATCAATAGCAGCAATAATAGTATGATAATACAAACTAGCAATATTATCAGAAATATTTTTTAGAGAATCATTGTTAAGTTTGACAATCATGTCTATAAATAAAGGTCTATTATTCAAATTTGTAAATTCTTTAATCTTATTTGATTTAACATCTTCAATATTAATGCTTATTAAGTATTCATTGACAATACCTTCTGTCCACTCAACAAGTTCAACTGCTTCATAATTCCATTTTATGAGTTCTATAGCATTATCAATAAAATCATGAAATTCCAATCTTATTGATGTTAAAATAGAATAATCTAAATTCTTTAGTTTCTCTCGAAACTGGTTCAGCTCCTCGTCTTTAAATACTGACTCATCAATTGCATCAAGAATAAGAAGTAATTTCCTATCATTATCATGTAGATATTTATCAATTATATCTAAAAATGCCTCTTTTTCTATATCCTGATTTTTAAAATCTAACTCGTTAAGTATAGTGTGACAAAATGAATGAGACTCATCAAGCAAATGAGAAAGTTCATGATATGCTAAGTTTATTATTAAAGAGTAATTAAAATGATCCTTTGTATAGTCCAAAAAAGCATTCTCCAAAATGGTTGTCTTACCCATCACAAACTTTGAGCAAACAACTATACTATTGTTATTAATTAGCTTATTATAAATATATCTAGTAATATTTTCTGTCGTTTCAATAGAATATCTTTCATTTAGCTTTCCTACCTTAAATGGTGTTCTTTCAAAAACTTGTTTTCTGTTCTTTATTTTTAACTCCTTTCTTTTCTCTTTAACGTAGTTTTCAAGTGCGTTTTCAAATATTTTTTCTCTAAACTTAGTCAAAAGTTGAGGAAAAAATCTGTTCGTATTAATATTAAAATACGACTGGCAAGTTTCTTTTTGAATAATCTGCTGTAGTAATGCAAATTGCTCATTTTCGAGTTTTGCAACTTTTCTTTCAACCTCTTTCTTCCCTGAATGAAATGCCCAATGAAAAACGCATTGGTTCGATGTGTTATCTATTGATTCACTTATTGCTTGAGTAAATGCGTCCTTCCAACCTCCAAATCCAAATACATAAATGCAATCAGATTCCTTTATTATTTCTTTAAACTGATCCTTATTATTATAATTTTCACCTAAATCATTATGAGCAGTTTCTGAAAGAAAATACCCATGATAATGCTATACAACAATTTCATTTTTTGTTGGTGAGAAAACATTTCTATGCTCAAGGTTATAACTATAACTAAACTGATAAATATCAATATCGTTCTTCCTTAATGCGACTTCAATAAAAGGGTCAAAATTTGCAGTTATAATTCTAGTCGATTTTTGAAAATATTTTCCAAGTTTACCAAATGCTTCAAAACCAGGATTCAATCTAATATTTTTACAAGTTTCAGGGTTTTTTATTGCATATGATATATTATTATTATTAGAAATATCTATATTTTTAAGATTTAAAATTGGAAGAATCTCAGTCTTAAATAGTTTGCTGATATCTCTAATCCCTTGTTTAGTTGGCTTACTCTCAATAATCTTTTTTGCAAGAAAAGAGTATTCATTAGCACTTTTTTCTGCTTCCTTTATAAGTTTCTCATACTCAACTTTTCTCGTAGTATTATAGCCATCCCTTAATAGCCCTTTAAATTTCTCAGTAAAGAATCTAGAATCGCCGATTCCTTCTTTTAGATGAGGATCACTTTTTAATGACATGCCACTTCCAATAAGAAAAATAATCTTTTTATTATTTAATATGTCATTTATAAGACTCTGTATTAACTTCTCTGATTCCATTAAATGCAATTTATTATTATTTAAATTCATTTTCTATATTTCTAACAGCTTTTTAAGACAACACAGCGTTATTCACACATCTCTATTGCCAAAGCATTCAAAACAATTATTAATGCATTAGAATTTCTTCTATTATCAAATAAGGTATAGCCCAAATATCAATAAAATGGGGGAATTCTGTCCTCAGATCTGACTTCCTTTTTTTCTACACCACCCATTCCCAAAAGTTCTTATCAAATTAGTTTACTGCTTATTGTATCTGCGAAGCTGTAAAACAAAAACAACTGCTACAACAGAGGATCAATAGATATTCCTAAGAGTTCAGAAATGGTTTCTTTAATCCCTCCGGGAAGGTTGTGGTATTTCTAAACACTAATGACTATCTCTGTTGAGTAGCCGCTGTTTGTGGCTTTAGGTTCAGCTGCAGAACAAACGCAGAAAACTCATTAGATGTAAAGAAACTTAAAAATAGAATTATGTGTAGAAACCAGTAAATATCAGAATTAAAAAGAAACGAACACCGCTTCAAATCTATTATCTGTATTAGTCCTATTGCGAGTTTTAAAACATCAAAATTTATAAATCAATTATTTATTAACCTTTAAATTTTATTATTATGGCAACAGCTATTGCAAAAAAAGCGAATGAGAAAGTTTCAACAAAAGAAACAAATGTAAATTCAATTAGTATCAAAGCTATTGAAAAGAAAGTTACTGCTGATAAAAAAGCAGAACAGGTAAAACCAATTGAGAAAAAGATTGAAGAGCCTGTAAAAAAGGCTGAAGAACCTGTTTTAACTCTCGAACAGAAAATCGAGAAAGTAGAGAACCTTAAAACCTTAGTTGACAAAAGAGAAAGACTTGAATTGAGTCGTAAGAAATTACAATCTTTTGTTGTAGGCGCTAATCAATTTAGTGAAAACATTGTCTTGACCGATGAAAACGGCAACACCTTTAAAACTTCAAATTCAGAAGTATTTACAAAAGTTGTTGATGCTATCAATACTACTTTGGTTGGCAAAATCAGTGAGATTGAAAAACAAATTCAGTTTTAATTTTTTGAGGTCTGCTCCGGCAGACCTTTTTTGCTTCACCCAGACCTATCTGCATTAACATGCATCTCACCCAAACCAAGCAAAAAAATTAGATTTTAACTGCTACCCGCAGTCCATTCACACATTGATCTCATAGAAACAGCCAAAATACTCATAAACAAGTAAGGTGGAAGATGCTACAACTTGCATTATTTTCAATAAGGATTTATAAGCAAATTCTTTTAATTGTAACTAACACCCAATTGCAGACAAACATAAGTAATACCAATAGTTTTGCAAAATCACATTCGAACAATAATGGATTATATATCGATATTATATCGAATTTATATCGAATGGATATAGAATCTTAATGAAATGAATGTCGAATTACAATAGAAATAAATTAGAAGATTTTACAAGCAAATAAATGGCTTTGGCCTTGATTAAAGAAAGCTCTAATTTCCTCTAACTTACATTAGAGTAAAAACAAATGGCAATACTACTTTCAAATCAAGATCTTTATTCCGGAAACGTAATAGGTGTTAAAATCGAAAAACAAAAAAGGAGCTACCAACAAACTCTTGGTGATGCTCCCAGAAAAATCGATATCAGAAGGACCAAATACTTAAAACTTTGCTGGATGTGCGGATCTCCATACGAATCCTATAGGCTTAATTCCTTTGCCTGCTGTTCCAGATGTGCACAAAACATATGGCACCACAGACAAAACGGAATTAACCCACCGGCACGAATGGATCAATTAACAAAAGAAAAAAATGTGAAAGAGATTAAAGAGAGGTTTAGGTATATATAACAAAAAAACGGATTTAATAAATCCGTTTTAGTAATCCCACTGCCGGTCATTCAACTTTTCTCTGCTAAAACAACCTATCTAATTCAATTTTATATTAAATCTAATATAACAGTTCTTGTAGTTTATATACGACAAACATACAATTTTGTTTTAAAACAAACAAATAAAAATTGTATAACTATTAAATTATTAAAAATTAGCCTGCGAAATGCAGGCTAATTAGATAGAGAAAAGTATAATTGAATTCAATCTATGTGCCAGGGGGACAACATATTGAATCTAATTAAAATGCATCAATTATAGATAAAACCAATAGTCAGATTGATATTATCAGGGACATTGTTGCGAAAAACAACGCTCTTTGAGTACTAGTTCTATTTAATACAATACTAAAATAATCTTTCATTTCAGTGATACCCTCAATAGATTCTATTCTGAAAACACAAAAAAAACATCTATTTCTTTTTAAAACGCAACTATTTTTAATCATGAACTTACACTGCTTATCTTTTTTCATATTTATTAAAAGTATTATAGATTTCATGATGAATATTATAATTAATCCTAAACTTCTTCCCCCAGTAATCTATCAACATTTTATTTATCTTTATATTCTTCACATTTCGATGGTTATTTTTTAATAATGGGAAAAGTTCGATTATCTCCTTTCTTAAGTGAAAATAATTTAAATCTGCATAGTAGTAATCAATTCTTACAAGACAATTATATAGATCAACAATTCTAATAATATGCTTCTTATCCTTATCTTCCCGAATTTGGTAGCAATAGTAACAATATAGAAGAATATCTATTCTTGTCAAAGTTCTACTTTTATCTTTAAGTTTATATCTCATTATTTATTTTTTCAATTAAAGATTCTTTTGATTTGCCGCATTTTTCAATATAAGCATCCCATTTTACAACTTCTTCAAGATAATAACTCCCTTTCTCAGCAATTTTAAATTTCTTTGCTTCATTTACCTTATCTACTGCATATGTAAAATTATGTGATATTAAAAACCGATGTTTTCTTCTTTACAATTCTTTTAATGTATTATCTACATCCTTTTTCTTATGTCCCATCTCTTCTAATGCTTCATAAAACCCTGTGTTAGAAGAACATCCAAATGCAGATACCGCTTCAAGTACATTAAAGTAAATTGAATTCCCTTTCCTATTTTTATTTGAATGTAAATCGAACAACTTGTAACGAGATTCTGGATTATTCAAAAACAATGAAACTGCTTGTCCCTCACTAATAACCTTTCTTAATGTATTATCAACAACAGATTCCTTAAGCCTATGGTAATTCTCTAAAATAAAAGAAAGACTATCTATTGCTATATCAAATACTTCACGCAAATTTCCATTAGTAATTTTCGCCATAAAATTTACATAATCATCTGTAAAAGGGTATTGAAACTCTTTTAATTCTTCTAAATTTGATATTCCTAATTTTTTAAGTATTTTCTTATACTTTGATCCCGACTCTTTTAATCCATTTAACTTATCAAAAATACTATGCTTTTCCTGTATAGCCAGAACTGGAGCTAATCTCACTGCTATAATATTATGTATATGCAATGGAGGCAATTTTATTTTTTTAACATTATTTGTAAACAAAAAATGATATTTAAAGTCATTATGTTGAATAGCAAGATAAAGTGGAGGTCTTACTGATAGAAGAATACTAATTTTTTTATCTCTTGCATATGGCGAAAGAAAGTCAAGTAATTCAAATAACTGCTTCTCCTCTGAATAATCCAAGTCATCCACAAAAATAATTGGGTGTTTTGTAAGTAACTCTTTTTGTGTGTGTTTAAACTCCTTTTGCAATTTAAACAAATTATCATCAATATTGTCTACAGTATTGTCTTTTAGCTGAATATTATAAGCTATCTTTTCAAAATAATCTATAAACTTTGCAATAAAATGTAGCTTCCAACCTATTAAACTATTTGGAGATATACTCCTATAATCAAACATCATTGGAAACAACTTTGACTTCTCAAGTAATTCTTTGTCATAAAACAACTTATACACATAGTTACTTTTACCAACACCTGCTGAACCAATTACTAAAATATTATTTCCATTTAAATACAACTTTTCCGCTGCATTTCTAAAATCAATAAATTCTCTTTCTCTATTATAGTACAATTCCTCAAACAAATCCCTATCCCCATCCGATATTGATAATATATCTGAAAAACTATGTTCCAGCACCTCTGCATATTCTTCCTTATTGTATTCTACAACATGATTTTCTGATGAAATACTATTCTCAGCCATAATTCTTAGTCTTAATTAAAAAATTTTAAAAATTACTTACAAAATAGTGTAATTATATTCATCTATTAGTATTTATAAAATTTCCATGTGAAATTTGAGTTTTAATAAACTGCTGTATACCTGTCACTTAGTTTAGCATCATATACTAATATCATTATTATTTGATGTATTAGTAGGGTATTTTAAATATAATGATGTTACTCTCACTAATGGTTTTATAATGCTTTTATTAGAATTACTTTGGGCTTATTGTACTGATTTCATTCAACGTTCTTCTAAATACTATAGTAAGTCATAGTTTTTGAAATCATATAACTTATTTTCTACAATAATTATTTAGTCTATAAAAAACAATGATAAATAATAAACAAACCCACCACCTCTCCAAAAACTCATCAATTCTAGATTTTTGTTCGCCTTGATGAATGGGTTTTGAGTTTTGAATCTTCTCAATCGGTATTACTTTTTCAAGAATAATTGTGTCCGGATCACATTGAGCTTGAATGTAAATTGTGTCAAAGATTTCGACTATTTCTAATCTGAGTTTATCTTTTTCTATGGTGATTGTGTCCTTTATCCTGAAACGGTGAAAAGCAGAGTCGATTAGAGTCTTTTTGGTGATAATTGTGTCTGTGATTTTGACTGTGTCAGGCGTGGTGAGCTCCGGATGAAGTGCAATAAGCCTTGAGAGTCGTTTTTGAGGAGTACAGGAGCTTATTATAAGTGCTGTGAGGATAATCGCTGGTATGTAAATTAAGTTCTTCATTGCTTACATATTCACTTCATCGTTGAATGAATAGTAGCTGTTTTTTGTAACAATCAGGTGGTCCAAAAGAGTTATGTCCATCATCTTGCCGGCTTCTTTTACTTTTTTGGTTAGTGCAATGTCCTGTTGGCTTGGTGAAAGGTTTCCTGAAGGATGATTGTGTGCAAGTATTATTGATGTGGCCAAAGATTGTAATGCTACTCCAAAAAGTAATCGAAGATCTGCTACTGTTCCGGTGATTCCTCCACTACTCAAAACATGATATCCCAAAACATTATTTGATCTATCCATAAGCAAAACAATTATCTCTTCCCTAGTTTCAATTTGATTACTCCATATCTCTCTTAATACTTTGTAAACATCATCAGAACATGTTACCTTGTTTCGCTCTTTTGGATTTAACTTTTTACTGTAAACAATTCTTAGTCGTGGAGGGCGGTGTTTGGCAGCAACTTTTCCCATACCTTCAGCATTGTTTTCTCTGTACTTCTTAATTGCTATAAATGCAACAACTCCCAAAATAATTACTGTAAATGCTATAAGGTATTTTTTCATCTTCTAAAATCTATTCTTTAATGCTTTGACCATTGGGACTAGTTTCTCATAGTATGCCTGCAGCTCATATCTGTATCTGTATGCAAGGACACAAACTGTTACCAGGAAAATGGCCAGAATCAGTTTTTTTTTACTAATAATTTGTCCAGCTTCTTGAGGTCGTAGGTATTGATAATCCATTTTAATGTACTTGCATAATTTGGTGCTGTTGCATAACCTGCTCTTTGTAATGCATCTGCTTGTGCTTCGGGAGTCTTTGCATCAAATACTCCATGTGCCTGGTATCTTGAGTTTTCTTTCAAAAACTTTACTCTGTCAAAAAAGCTATCTTTGGCTTTATCATACCACCTAAAGCCATCAACAATATAGACATCCTGGCCATCAAATACTTCTCTGGTACGCATATCAATTACTTTTCCTTTCCAGTCTCTTGTGGCTTTTATTCCAAAGTGATTGTTGTATTTAGCTGCTAATGTGCTTTGTCCATCTCCACTCTCAAGTATTGCCTGAGCCATAAACAATGAAGGGAACAATACTGTTCCTTTTGAAGCTTTTACAACCGTATTAGTGTATTTCTTTATGTATTCTGATCGTACTGACATATTTGATTGTTTAAACCATTAGTTTGACTACTTCGGATGTTTCCAATTCTTTTCCAAATCCTGCTTTTACCAATGCTGCTTCTGTTGCAGTACCAAAATATCCATCTTCAGCAATATTTGCATTAAAACGCCTGTTTAATGCATTTTGCATAGACTTTACTGTCTTGCCACTTGACCCGAGCTTCAATGGAAATTTATATTTATCTTCAGGTGTTACACTTGGTGATAATGGTGGTTGAATAACTGCATTTTGTTCCGGTTCTTCAGCTGAAGATTTTGGATTCTTAATCTGATCTATCCTCTCCTTTATCCAATCTCTTTTCCAAAAAATGATTGATCCGATTATTGCAACCAGTACAAGTGCTAATATGTTTCTTGTTTTACCCATTCCTAATATGATATATTGCTTTCACTTAAAATTCTTCGTACTTCATCAACCTCCGAATCCATTAAATCATCAGATAACCACTTTTTTAAATCTCCGTTGATATCTGAATTCCAAAATCCTACATCCTTTTTCCTGATTCCAAAAGTCTTCTGAAGAAACTGCCAGTCATCCTGAGTATTCAACTTTCGCATTGTAGCATAAATCGTTTCTTCATCTGTTCCTCCACCTGACATAGATGCATCCAGAGTTGAACACATTAAGTGAAATTCACTTTTGGTGTATGAGAGGTTTGATTTATCTACATCAAGTTGGTTTATG
>PKTB01000020.1 GCA_002869385.1 Marinilabiliales bacterium | reverse complement strand
GTTACCAGAAGTAGCAGTTGCATCAAAGTCAATTGTAATAGCATCAGTAGTACCATTAATAGTAGCACCAGTACCAGAATATGCCCAAACATAACTTGTAGCATCAGTAATTGCAGGAACTGTATATGCTATGCCTGTAGTATTTTGACATGCAGTAGCTGAACCAGATATTACGCCTGCAGCTGCAGGTAGAGGGTCTACTGTAATTGTATAGTTTGCTGAAATGGTACCATTACCACATGGATTTACACCATAAACAGTTAAATCACCAGAAGTCGCATTTGTTGCGAAATCTATAGTAATATTTTCTGAAGTTCCTGTTATTGTTGCACCAGTACCAGAATATGCCCAAACATAGTTAGCGGCATTAGTAATTGATGGAACGTTGTATGCAACAGAAGTTGCTCCTTGACATACTGTATTAGAACCAGCTATAGCACCAGCAGCATCAGGTAATGGGTTTACAGTAATTGCATAATTTGCAGAAACCGTACCATCACCACAAGCGTTAGTACCATATACTGTTAAGTTACCAGAAGTAGCATTAGCTGCAAAATCAAGAGTTACTGCATTACCAGCACCATTGATTGTAACACCAGTGCCAGTATATGTCCAAACATAGCTTGTTGAATTAGCAATAGCAGGTACAGAATAACCAACACCACTAACACCTTTACAAATTGTATTTGTGCCGACAATTGTACCAGCAGCAGCAGGTAGTGGGTTAACAGTCACAGTAACTGTTTGGCATGTAGAAACACCACAAGTGTTTTCCCATGCACCATAATATGTTGTAGTCGCAGCAGGAGAAACAGTAAAATTGTCACCTGTACCTATTAATGTACCTCCACAGCTTCCTGTATACCAATTAAAAGTATCACCACTACCGCCTGTATAAGTAAGATCAGTACTTTGAGTAATACAAATTGTTGGTGCAGTTGCAGAAACAGAAGTTGGAGCAACAGGTAAAGGATTTACTGTTACAACAACAGTTAGACATGTAGAAACACCACAAGTGTTTTCCCAAGCACCATAATATGTTGTTGTAGTTGTTGGTGAAACGGTGAAGTTGTCTCCGGTTCCTATTAAGGTTCCTTCGCAGCTTCCTGTATACCAATTAAAAGTATCACCACTACCACCAGTATATGTAAGGTCTGTACTTTGTACTTCACATATTGTTAATAATGTTGCATCAACAGAAGTTGGAGCAACTGGTAGAGGATTAACTGTAATATAACCAATCTGAGTATCTGTATCTGAACCAAATGCATTTGTTGCAGTAAGTTCAACCTGATAGGTTCCAGCAGTGTTATATGTAATTACAGGATCTTGTACAGCACTTGTTCCAGGAGTTCCACCATCAAAAGTCCATGACCATGATGTTGGTGTGTTTGTTGAACCATCAGTAAATGTTACAGATTCTCCTTCACATATTGTAGTTGGAGTACTTGAGAATGATGCAACGGGAGGAGCGTTTAATGGCAAACCTGTTACAAGTACATTATCCATTGCATTACGTTTGTTCGATTGATTATCTTGAACAGCACTACCATCAGTGGAAAAATCACTTGTCATAATCCATCTGATATAAACATTTGCCTGATTTTCACAAGCTGCTGGTAATGGAATACCATTTTGTTCATACCAAACTGCCTCAGCTAATGTAATATTTACGCCTAAATCAACCCATGCGACACCGTCAAGACTATATTGAATTTTAAAATCTCTTGGAGATCTTGCATGTGCAGACATCTGAGCATACGATAGTTTCAAGCTTCCATAACCAGTAGTTTCGAGACTCATCTCCCAACCTTTAGTTCCAGAACCACAAGACCATGTTTCGGCATCAACACATCTTGTTGCAACACCTGCATTAGCATATTGGATATCGTTTGCACCACCAAATGGGGCAATAGTCCTTGTTAAGTTAACAGCAATACCATCATCAGCAATGTTATTGTCAGGATTATTTGGGAAATCACATAATACAAGAACATCAGGAACCTCAGTTACAGTAATATAACAAGTTTTTGTTTCTGTTGCTGTACCAACACTATTATTTACAGTTAAACTTACTGGATAAGTACCTATTGTGTTATAAACAATACTTGGGTTTGGAAGAGTACTAGATGCTGGTGTTCCACCTGTAAATGTCCAATCCCAAGAAGTAGCACTTGTACTTAAATCAGTAAAGTTTACTGTTGTACCCATTGGAACGTTTGTTTGATCTGCAACAAAGTCTGCTGTTGGAGGTGGATACGTAGTAAGAATCTCAATGTCATCAATCATAAATGCAAATGCATCATTTGATACACATTGGACAGCTATATATACAGTTTGCCCATCATAAGCAGAAAGATCATATGTGAATTCTGTCCATGCTAAAGGAGCACTGATAGTTCCACCAGAAACATTATTAAAACTAGCTGGTTGGTTATCAGTTGTTGAAACCAGTACATTAAACTGCTCTAGACCATAAGCATCAGTAATTGATTTTGCCCAGAATACAAAAGAAGATGTATTACCTAATGTTATCTGGTCAGAAATTAGCCAGTCATTATTAGGTGGTGTACTTGCAGCAAAACAAACACCGCATAAACTACCACCATGAGCTTCCCAACCTGTAGCTTCTGGTGTTGTTGAGCCTGAGTTGAAAGCTATAAATGATCCGGTATATCCTTCGTTAGTAAAGTCAAATGCGCTTGCTGCATAAGTTGCACTACCATCAACATCATTTGTAGTCCAAGGCAAGAAATCATCAAGCTGGAAATCATTACATGCTTCCCAGTCTAAACTAAATGCATTCATTCCACTTGGGTCAAATACTTCTATGTAATCGACTTTTAAAGTATCGTCTGTACCATTTCCATTGGTTATTTCCAGACTCGCATCAAAGAAACCTAGAGTATTGTATGTTATTAATGGATTTTCATCAGTACTAGTTGCTGGTGTACCACCCTCAAATGTCCAATCCCATGCTGTAGCAGGTGTACCTCCTGACTCATCGTTAAATTGAACTGTGCTTCCGATTGGAATTCTAGTAGGAGTACCTGTAAAATCTGCAACAGGAGGTAATGTGCCAACATAACATGCAAATGGGAACACTGCATATTGGAAATTTACAACACCCCATAAACTACTTGATTGATACCATGCTCCTTCATAAACAGTATATGCACTGCTGATGTATCCATCTTCACCATTGGTTAATAGAGCTAGAGTATCTCCAGATGCAGGAGTCCCAGGTCTTTCAATACCTAAGAAAAATCCTCCTGGAGGTATATCAACTGCTGATGGGAAATTTACATCAATATAACCATCATTGTTAAAAGCAGTAACAACATCAGCTAAAGGTACTGTTTGAGTTGCTATTACTGATCCTGGTGTGTCTCCAGATATATCGTACATGTTAAATGTCACATCCGGGCTTGTACCATTATCTGCGTCAGCAATATAAAATCTCGCACCTGTAATTTGATTATATGGATAATAACTTGTGTATTTTTCTGCAAATTCTGTAATGTCATATTCATTTGTACCAGCAACATATCCACCTGCTGATGTATAAACAACATAACTGCAGCAAAATTGCGAAATAGTATCACAGAAAGTACTACTTGGATCGACCACTTCTATATAATCTGTTTTAGTAAGTGTAGAAGGACAATTTACATTTGATGAAGTAAGTGTTACATCATGCGTTCCAATAGTATTATAAACAATTCCTGTAGGATTAATATCTGTACTAGTACCAGGTGTACCATTCTCAAATGTCCAATCATGAGATGTTGGACTATTTACAGTATAGTTATAGAAATCAACAGAACTACCTTGAATAACTGTAGTAGGATATCCTTCAAAGTCAACCACAGGAGGTGCAGTTGCAAATGGATCATATCCAGGCAATGAAGTCGTTGTATTTGATGGATCTAACCAAGGTTGTAATTCGTGTGCTGATCCACCAGCATTTTGATCCCAGTGATATGAAAATCTACCGTAGATGTCAGTCGCTGTTTGATCTGTACAATATGAGCTCCCACCTGTTAAGGTACCAATTTGAAGACCATTGCTGTTGAATAATGGAGATCCAGATGAACCACCTTCAGTAACACCCCATCCATTGGCATTAGATACCCAACCTACTGTCCAGCTTGAATTTGCTGCCATAATGCTTCCACTAATATTGGAACTACCAGATGGAGTAATACTGCCATAAGTTGAAATCTTTTTAATGTCTCCACTTGGATGGTGAATACCTACACCTGTTGGAGTTGTTCCTGAAATATCACAACCATTATAATATGGCTCATATACTGCAGTAGGAGTATTATCTAGAAGTAATAAGAAGAAATCGGAACCACCACTAATGTCGCCATCAGCAACTCTTGTACAACCTGTTAATGTTGGAGCAGAAGGTTCAGATACTAAGTCATTACAGTCCGGAGATTCATAAATAAACTTAAATACCCATTGTGGTAATTCCGTAGCGTCGTTTACATCTGCTGCACCACAGTGAAAAGCTGTTAAAAAATATGGTGTGGCATCATAAGCTGTGTTGTTAATTAAAGTTCCAGAGCATAAATACCATGACCCGCCAGCTAAAAATGTTATCTGAGCAACACCTCGTTTTTCATCTTGCCAGTCATCACCAACAGGAGAACAGTTAATATTTACCTCACAGGCATCGGATGCATTTACAGTCTTTGTGTTATCATCTTTAAATGCGTTAAGACCATAAAGTTCTTTATAGAAGTAACCTACTGAAGCAATATGAAAGTTGCTTTCTCCTCTTTTTAACTTAGGCTCATAATACTCTATGTAGATAGTTTCACCTTGCACCATCTCAGTTGCAAAGGTTCCATTATCTTTATTGTTATTATGTGTGAAAGCTCCTATAACTTGCTTTCTGTTTTCGTTATAGAAGAACATCTTACTACCAGGAGCTAAATGAAAATCATCAAAGAAGACCGACAAAGCAGTCGCACCTTCTGAATGGATTTTTAAAGTCCATAATTTTCCTCCATCAGGAAGATCTGTCCAATTACCAGCAGTAGTTTTACTTGCACTGATAGGTAGCGATGTCCCTACTCTTGGTGGAGTTCCATCTTTTCCTGATTGAACATCTTCATTAAGAAATTGATCTACATTTGGTGGACGTAAAACAATTTCATCATAATCAATTACTCCGTTGAAGTCTCTCATGTTAGAAAGCTCAAAACTTACAGGAGTCCCGCCTTCGCTAAGTTGTGCAAAAGTATTATTAGGAATAATTAATACTATTCCTAAAAATAATGTAAGCAATAAATAGCGAAATGATTTAGTAAAATCACTCATAATTTAATAGTTTAGTTAATAATATTTAGTAAATTTCTTTGTGGTCTAGCGACCGCCTCATAAACTCTTAATACTCTAATATATTTATATGTATCAAATATACGGGTTTTTTAAGTAAAGGGTTGCTTTAATTTATGAAATAATACAAGAAAAAACCAATTTTATACAGATTGTTATTTAAATCTGTTAAAAAGCACTCTATTGTATGTTTATTTAGTTACTGTAATACTTATGTTTAATTATTCTAAATTAACGCATCGCTGTACCAAAATTATTCTGGCACAGAGTTTGGTTAATTGGGATTTGTTGGTTAAAATTGTAGAAACTAAAACAATTGAAAATATGAAAAATTTAATACTGTTTTTTTCCTTATTTATTGCTTCAATGTCATATGCGCAAACTATAGATGTGGTAGTCTTTTCAGAAAGAGGCGAAGAATTTATTCTTTTTGTAAATAGCGTACAGCAAAATGAGGTGCCTAGGGCAAATGTTAAAGCTAAAGACCTTAAAGGTGACAGTTTTGTATTAAGAATAGAATTTTTAAATACCCAAATTCCTACATTAACAAAAAATATCTATTCTGAAAATAAAGATATTGAGTTGACTACTGTAATAAAACAAAACAAGAAAGGGAAATATGTTTTAAGATATATGGGCGAAACACCTAAAAATCCTGAAACCGATATTTATGCTGAGGAATCATATGTTGTTTATGAAAGTCCTGAAGATAATAATGCAACAAGTGAAAGTAATATCGCAACAAGCGAAACAGTAACTACAACAACGACAGTTACAACAGAACATGTAGAAGTTGAACCTCACGATATGAATGAAGAAGTTTATATGAATTTGAGTGTTAGTGAAAATGGAATGTCTGTTAATGCCGGAGATGGAGAAGAATCTGTAAGTATGAATATTTCAGTTAGCGAAACAGGTATGGATGTAGGAGCAGGTACAGATGAAGAGAATATTAATATGAACATAAGCGTTAATGCAACATGATCAGATTCTTATGTTGAATCTTCGGAAACAGTAACGACAACTACTACAACTTATACAACTACTTCAAATGTTACATCTGACGAAGAAATTTATTGTGAATCAATGGAAATGGATAATGAAATTGTTTACGATCAGCCTGTTACAAGATGCTCATATGCAATGTCATCATCAGAATTTGCTGATGCATCTGAGAGTGTTAAGTCAAAAACCTTTGAAGATGATAAACTAACTGTGGCAAAACAGATTTGCCGAACAAATTGTATGACTTCAGATCAAATTAGAGATATGAATAATTTATTTGATTTTGAAGATACAAAATTAGAATTTGCTAAGTACGCTTATGACTATGTTTATGATATTTCAGATTATTATAAAGTAAATGATTCTTTTGAATTTGATATGACTATAGATGAACTAAATGAATATCTGGAAAACAGGTAAATTGTGCTTTCATGACAAACAAAAGCGGCTGGAAGATAAGTTTTCAGCCGCTTTTATATTTAAGGTTATTTAGTTCAGTTTGATTTCAAGATTATTGTTTGAAACCGATACAGATATTTTCTTTTTGTTTTCATCACTTTATAAAATAATTTGTTTTGCAATTTTGTTTTCAATTTCTTTCTGAATAAATCTTTTTACAGGTCTTGCCCCAAACTGAGGATTGTATGATAAGTGTCCAATAAGAGTTATTGCATTTTCATCAATCGTTATTTGATACCCTGCATTATTTACTTTTTTAATTAGTGATTCTAGTTGTAATTTTACAATATCAGTAATTTGAGATTCACTTAAAGGATCGAATACAATAATTTCATCGATACGATTTAAGAATTCAGGTTTGACAAATTTCTTTAATGCATTAAGAACTTCAACGGAAATGTTATCATAATCTGTATTTCCAGAGTTTATTTGTTCCATAATAAATTGAGAACCAATATTTGAGGTCATTATAATTATTGTATTTTTGAAATTTACAGTTCTTCCTTTATTATCAGTTAATCTGCCATCATCAAGAACTTGTAAGAGAATATTAAAAACATCAGGATGAGCTTTCTCAATTTCATCTAACAAAATTACTGAATAAGGCTTTCTACGCACGGCTTCTGTTAACTGGCCACCTTCATCATAACCAACATATCCGGGAGGAGCTCCAACTAGTCGTGATACAGAATGCTTTTCCTGATATTCGCTCATATCTATTCTGGTCATCATATTTTCATCGTCGAAAAGGAATTCAGCAAGAGCTTTTGACAATTCCGTTTTCCCAACTCCTGTAGAGCCAAGAAAAATAAACGACCCAATTGGCTTTCCTTCATCCTGCATGCCAGCACGCGATCTTCGGACAGCATCTGAAACTGCTTCAATAGCTTTTTCCTGACCTATTACTCTTTTATGTAATTCCTGTTCAAGATTAATAAGTTTATCACGTTCGCTTAATATCATTCTTTTTACAGGTATCCCTGTCCACTTACTAATGATTTCTGCAATATCATCAGCACCTACAACTTCGTCAATCAGAGCTTTTTCTCCTTGTATTTGATTTAGTTTTATCTTTAAATCTTCAATGTTTTTTTCACTCTGTGTGATTTTTCCATATCTGAATTCTGCAACTTTACCATATTCTCCGCTACGTTCTGCTCTCTCAGCTTCAAGTTTGTAGTTTTCTATATTTTGTTTTTCTGTCTGGATTTTATCAATGAGGTTTTTCTCATCTTTCCACTTTGCTGTTATGTTGTTACGTTCTTCAGTAAGGTTTGCCAATTGCTCTGAAATTTGATTTAGCTTTTGTTTGTTTTTTTCTCGTTTAAAAGCTTCTTTTTCAATTTCGAGTTGTTGAATTTTTCTGTTTAAAATATCTATTTCTTCAGTAACAGAATTTACTTCGAGTCTAAGCTTTGATGCTGCTTCATCAATTAGATCAATAGCTTTATCGGGGAGAAAACGGTCTGTAATATATCTGTTGGATAATTCAACTGATGCAACAATTGCTTCGTCAAGAATTCTAACCTTATGATGATTTTCATATCTTTCTTTAAGTCCTCTTAAAATTGAGACAGAACTTGGAATATCAGGTTCATGTATCATTACTTTTTGGAAACGCCTTTCGAGGGCCTTATCTTTTTCAAAAAACTTTTGATACTCATTTAATGTTGTAGCACCTATAGCTCTTAATTCACCTCGTGCAAGGGCTGGTTTTAGTATGTTTGCAGCATCCATTGCTCCCTGAGTTTTTCCTGCTCCAACAAGAGTGTGAATTTCATCAATAAAAAGTACAATTTCACCTTCAGCAGCAGTTACTTCTTTGATAACGGATTTTAACCTTTCTTCAAATTCTCCCTGGTACTTAGCTCCAGCAATAAGTAATCCCATATCAAGTGAAAAAATAGTTTTTGATTTTAAGTTTTCCGGAACATCACCTTTAATTATTCTATGTGCTAAGCCTTCAGCAATTGCTGTTTTACCAACACCTGGTTCACCAACAAGAATAGGATTATTTTTAGTCCTTCTCGATAGAATTTGCAACACTCGTCTAATTTCATCATCACGACCAATAACAGGGTCAAGTTTACCAGATTGCGCTCTTTCATTTAGGTTAATTGCATATTTATTTATTGCATCGTAATTTTCATCTGCAGTTTGAGAGTTGACAGTACTCCCTTTTCGTAATTCTTCAACAGCTTTTATTATGAGGTCTTTTTTTAATCCTGCATCTCTCATCATTTGTCCGGTTGTACCTTTGGAATCGCTTAATTCAATAAGAATATGCTCAACAGAAACAAATTTGTCTTTCATTTTTGTTTTTAGTTTCTGGGCTTCGTGCAAAATCTTTTGAGATTCATTAGATAAATATGGATCACCTCCCTCAACTTTCGGATACGAGTTTTGGATACTTAATGCGACTGACTCAAAATTGTTTTTGTCAGTTTCCAGCTTATCCATTATAAAGTTTATCAAGCTTTTACTTTCATCAATAATAGATAAAAGTAAATGTGCAGGTTCAATAGCCTGGTTTCCGTTCTCTCTTGTTTTGAAAATAGATTTTTCAATGACGGATTGAGCCTTAATTGTATAGTCGTTTAAATTCATATCCTTTTTTGGATAATCATTAATCAAACAATTTGCCATTGAATAATAACTGTCAAAATGTCGCCAAAAGCCTTGCGCCGCAAGACAAAATGACACCCCTGAGCTTAGAAGTAATATTTGCAGCCTATTCCAATAGTAAAATATGGGTAAGAATAAAAGATTCCATTTTTTGGTTTTTGAAATTCTATACCACCGCTAAACATTGTTGAAAGTGCAAAATTTCCATGATGACTTAGCTTATATGAAAGTATTACCGGCAAGTATAGCTTCATTATTAACTGTGGTTGAGCTTCGATTTTTGAATTGTCACGATTTAGCTCATTAAAAGATTGGATCCTGTTAAATTGATCTGTAAAACTAATGTTTATAGCTTCGGAGTCGGTAAAAAGCACATTTCCGGAAATAGAATATAGGCCTGTTAATCCAACACCAATCTCTCCCTTCAAAGTAGGTTTTGGGGAAGAGCTAACAGTGTACATAATATCAAAGCCTATTTCTGTTGAGGAATATTGGTATTCTCTTTGTAAAATTATTGTAGAATCAAGATTTGTTACAGGATCTTCATTAAAGTAAGTACTATCATATAATGATATTTGTTCTGATTTATAAGCAGCATCTAATCTATTTCCGAATCCTGCAGCTATACCCAGTGAAAAATTACCATATATACTGGATTCAGTACTAAAAAGCTGTTTACTAAAATTGAGCCTAGTATAAACCTCTGACCTGTTACTGTGTTTTAGAGTTGAGTCCATATTGGGCCATTCTGGAGATTTATAAGCATAAATACTATGCATATGGTCCAGATATGATGAGTTGAAATAAAAAATGGCTCCGGAATAATGTAAACTAAAATCACTTAATTTATAATAACTCTTATATTTTGGTTCATCATCATCTTCAGGATTATATTGAGCAAATAAAATATTTGCAAAGCCAAGTATTAGTAGTGTCGTTAAACTTAGTCGCATGTTTATCAATAATATTACGGATTAAAAATAATACAAATTATCATCCTCAGATTTCAATAATCAAGAACTTATTAAAAACTAATAGTTAAAAGATTTTTTTAAGTCAGAATTTAGTTTTACATTTGCGAAAATTTTTTGAAATGAAATTTTTTAATTCGATTGCAGTTGTATTTTTAATTATTTGCATATCCGTATCTTTTGCTAATGCTCAGGGGCAAGATACAGTCTTGCTAAAAGAAGTAGAGATCAAGTCCTCAAGGTATTCTATTGATGAGGAGGACAACCTCAAGCCTCTGATGATAATTAGCAGAGATAGATTAAAATTATCATCGGACAATGATTTAAGCTCCGGCTTAAAAGAAAACTCTCTTGTAGATATTCGTCAGCGCTCTTTTTCATCAGCACAGTCAGATTTAAGTATCAGAGGTGGGAGTTTTGATCAAAATATTATATTGCTGAACGGTATTAATTTAAGCGATGTACAAACAGGTCACCATAACTTGAATATTCCAATTAATAGCACAGATATAGATAGGATTGAACTTGTTTCGGGACCAAATTCCAGAACATTTGGGCCAAATGCTTTAACTGGCGCTGTTAATTTCATTAGTATTGTTCCAGTTAAAAATTCTTTTAATCTGGATATGAATTTTGGTAGTTTCAAAACTAGGAACATTGACTTGGGCTCAAATATTATCAGTAAAAATATGAAGCACTCTATTAGTTTGTCATACTCTGATTCTGATGGTTTTGATATCAATACTGACTATGTAAGAAAAAGTCTTTACTATGAAAATAACTTTGACCTTAATAAGGTAAAACTGAAGGCAATGCTGGGTTTACTCGAAAAAGGTTTTGGTTCAAATAGTTTTTATACACCTATGTATGCTTATCAGTATGAGTCTATCAAAACCGGATTTGCAGCATTAAAACTTACAGGAAGTTCGTTTATCAATTGGGATTGCAATATTTATTATCGTAGATTACAGGATCAGTTTCAATTATTTAGAGAAGGTGACGGTTTCTATGTTCAAGAAAACAGCCTTTGGATTAATCAAAATATTGGTGATACAATAAGTTGGTATGGCGGACACAATAATCATTTAACTAATATATTGGGGTCTGGTGTAAATCTTTGGAAGACCTGGGGTAAATTGAGGTCATCAGTAGGTGCAGATTTGCGTTATGAGGAGATATACTCAAATGTATTAGGATTAGATATGCCGGAGTCGGTGAACGGTATTTATACAAAATTTGACAAAAGAGAAAATTTATCTGTTTTTTTTCAGCAAGGTTATTATGCAGATAAGTTTTTATTTAATATTGGCGGTTTAGCATACTGGAACAGGAAATACAATTGGAATTTATATTATGGTTCTAATCTCGGATATAAGATAAATGATAAAATTACAATTATTGCCGGAGCAAATAAAGCAATGCGTTTACCAACATTTACAGAACTATATTATACTGGGCCATCAAATACAGGAAATCCTGATCTATTTCCGGAGTCAGCTATTACTTTTGAAGCTGGTTCAAAGTTCTATTTTGGAAAAAGGTCGTTTGCTAATTTTAATTTATTTAACAGGAGAGGGGAAAACATTATTGCATGGGTAAGGGAAACAGAAGTAGATAAATGGGTAACGGAAAATTTAACAAAACTTTTTACTTACGGTGTAGAATTTAACGTGAATTACAGTGATTTCAAAGATTCCTTCATTCTTAATAGATTTAATATTTCGTATGCATATCTATATCAGGATAAGTCTGCAGCAAATCTTGAATCAAAATATACATTAGACCATTTAAAACATAAGCTTATTGTTGGGTTTGAGCACAAGATTTATAAAAATATTTCAGCAAGTTGGGCAGCAAATATTTTTCAGCGGAATGGAGAATATTTATATTTTGACAGAGAGCTAAATTCATATACTGACAACAGGGAATACAAAATATCATACTTACTTAACTGTAAAATCAAAGCTGAGTTTGAACTTATTTCAGTATATGCAGGATTTTATAATTTAACCAATACGGAATATTTTGATATTGCAAATGTCCCAACTCCGGGATTTTCGTTTAATGCGGGGGTGAAACTTAATATTCAAGGTAAGGGGGCTTTATAACATCATGTTTTTTCAATAGGGTTAGAAGCAATAGAAGTATTTTTTGATTTATTATGTTTAGATCGTCTAAGCAATAAATGTTGACGTGCGAAAAAAATAACGTACGAAAATATTGACGCGCATAAAAATATTTAGTATATTTGTAAAAATAAATGTACTAATTAATGAAAAAAACAATACCAATAACCCCAAGTACTGGTGGTGCAGTAGCGACAAATGATATTGTCGGTCGTGATAAAGAAATCGAAACGTTTTGGAATATTCTTGACAAACAAGGGATTGCTCTTTTTGCCGAAAGACGATTTGGGAAAAGTTCAATTTTAAGAAAAATGGAAGCTGAAAGCAAAGATGGTTTCATAACGATATACAAACCTGTTGAGGGGATTTCTTCCCCGGGAAATTTTGCAATAAGTCTCTTGGACAGAGTTAAAGAACTAAAACTAATAGATGAAAGCTTATTTAAAAATATAGAGACTTTTTATAATAAAACCACAAGTGTGATTGAAGAAATAGGAGGGGTGAAACTTAAAAAACTTGAATATGAATGGCAAAAGCAATTATTTTATTTGCTAAAAAAATTGACCGAAAAGCATTCATGTAAAAAAATAGTAATAATTCTTGATGAATTTTCAATTTTTCTTGATGAAATAAGTGATGAAGAAGCTTCTGTTTTGATTGGGTTCTTAAGGAATCTGACTTATGAAAAGGATTATTGTAATATCAGATTCATTTATTGTGGCTCTATAGGAATTGATCTTGTACTGGATAAAATTATAAAAAACGGACATAATATTGGAGACCCTCTTAATCATATGAATAAGTATGGACTTGAGCCATTTAGCCCTGATAATTCAATGTATTTTGGGAAGTGCTTAAATTTAGGTTGTACTTTGAAATTATCTGAAGAACTGATAAAACTGGTTTGTATCAGAGCCAACCATATCCCATACTTTATTGATGTCGTATTTGATAAGATATCTAAATCAAGAAAGACAAATGAGGAGGGAGTGAACGAAGCTTTTGAGGAGATACTGAATGATACCAAAGGCAAGGAGAGTATAAAACACTTTTATGACAGGATAGAAAAATTTTATCCAAATAAAGAAATATCAATATATATACTGAATTATATCAGTAAGAGTGCAGAAGCAGTATCTGAAAATAATATTGCCAATAATGTGCTTTCATATACCACTAAAACCAACAGGATAGAAATTAACGAGGAAATAGAGAGGCTTAAAAACGATGGGTATCTTTCCCGTAAAGTCATAGACGGGGAAAGGTTCTTTGATTTCAAATACTCTTTATTAAAATCATGGTGGAAAATAAACAAGGCTTATTAAAAAAATGGATATGATCAATTCGCTTTTATCATTTGGGGCAAAAAACGTTAGTCCTGAAATCCTTGAACAAACTTTGACAGTCAGGGGAGAAATTGTAAACGAAATAGAAAAAAACTGTGTTACCAAAACTAAAAATCAAACAACCTGGCAATCTTTGTTAATAGCTCCGAGAGGGAGTGGAAAAACACATTTAACAAAAGTTTTATACCACAGGCTAAAGAACAATAAAGATATTTCCGGGAGATCAGTTATTGCATATATGTCTGAGGATGAGGTTGGAATTGCTGATTTTACTGATCTTATGGTAAGTATGTTGCGGGCTTTTGTAAGGTATGGTGAATTGGGAAGCGATACGCTTGAAGAACAAATAAAAGAGGCTTCATTGGTCAGAAATAGTGATCAACGTCAGATTTTTGTTAAAAATATTCTTAAAAGTTTTGCCGGGAATAGAATTATAATTCTTCTGATAGAGAATTTTGATAAAATTCTTGAATCGCTCAAGGAAAATGGACAACGAAATTTGCGGGACTTTGTCCACCAATATAATAATTTAAGTATTATTGCTACCAGTCAAAATCTTATAGCAGATATTCAGAACAGTCAAAATCCTTTTTATAATTTTTTCAATGTTTCTCAACTAAAAAAGTTAAAGTTTCAGGAATCTGTATCTTTTCTTCAAGCAGTTGCAACTGCAGAAAAAAAAATAGAACTTGCTGATGAAATAGGGAAAGAGCAATATTTAGGAAAATTGAGGGCGATTTATGAACTTACAGAGGGTAACCATCGTTTATTGGTTACATTTTATTCTTTTTTGAAAGCGGATTTTAAATCTGAACTTTCCGGAGTGTTTGTAAAAGTAATGAATGATCTTAAACCATATTACGAGCAATTTATTAATAATCTGCCACATCAACAACAAAAAATAGTGAAGCATTTAAGCTTAAACAGGGGAGCTGTAAGCGGTAAAGGAATTGCCATAGCCTGTTTTATAGAGCCAAATGTTATAAGTAAACAACTTTCGCTGCTTTTTGAAAAGGGGATGATAGATAAAAATAAATCAGGTAAAGATGTTTTTTACGAATTAAAAGAGCCATTATTACGAATTTGTTTTGAGATTAGTGAGAACCCGAATGGATTGTCCAGATTGTTTGTTGATTTTTTATGTGCTTATTATGATAGTAAAACAATAAAGTCTCAATATTTAAAATATAGATACGGAGCAAAGTTCCAGGAAGCCAGTATTAAGTGTAAATACGAAAATGAAGCATTGTTTTATAGTCTTGCTCTTAATGAGGATGATATTGAGAAAATATCTTTTTCACATAAGCTATTTGATAGGATAGAGAGCCTTTCAGAATTAGATAATATGATTCATAAGGATAATGATTGGGTAATGAAAAATATTGATAACGCATATGAAAATTTTAAAAAAGGTAATGCTCTTGCAGACGAGGGGAAATATGAAGAAGCTATAGGAAGTTTTATGAGGTCTATTGAAGTAAACCCACAAAATGATACTGCATATTTTAGCTTAGGAAAGATTTATTTGAAACTTGAAGATACTCAAAAAGCTTTAGATTACTTACAGAGAGCAATTGATATAAACCCTAATAATTCAATGTTTTATTTAGCACAAGGAGTATCATATTCGCTTAATTCTGAATATAGAAAAGCTATTGAAGCTTATAAAAAATCATTAAAAATTGACACTAATAATCATAGAGCATATATATTAATTGGATTGACTTATTCCCAATTGAAAGATTATGATAAAGCTATAGAGCATTTTAATAAATCTTTAGAGATTGATTCAGATAGTACACATGTTTATATCTTTTTAGGAGATGTCTATAAAGCTATGGGTCAAATTCATGATGCGATCGTTTTTTATCAAAAATCATTAGAATTTGATGACAATAATATAAATGTTTATAATAAACTTGGCAAGCTTCAAGAGGAGATTAATAAAACTGATGATGCAATAGAATGTTATAAAAAGGCACTTTTAATAAATGCAATGGATTTTAAGACAACTTTTAATTTAGGTTTGATTTATGCAAAAAGTGTTAAATATGATGAAGCGTTAAAATACTTAATTGAGGCTTATTCTCTAAATAGTGATAGCTATAAGGTTTGTTATAATTTAGGACTGGTTTATGCTCAAAAAAGAGACTTTACTAAGTCTGTGGAATACTTTAAAAAATCATTAGAAATTGATTCAGAAAATGATTTACCATATGTTGGTCTAGCAATTATTCATTTATTTGAGGGCAAGTATGAAGAAACTATTAATCATTGTAATTATGCCATACAATTAAATTCTAAAAGGGTTGAGACTTATATGTGTATGATATATGCATATAATGCTTTGGGAAATTTTAAAAAAGTATTGGAGATTTCTAAGTTATTATTGCAAAATGATCCTAAAAATGAAGATTTGTACGATGAGATAGGGATGGCATATAGTAATCTAGGTAAAATAGAAAAAGCAATTAGTAGTTTTAATTCTGGGCTTAAAATCAATTCTAATAATTATAGATTAAGTTTTCATTTATTAGGCTTATATATAAGAATGAACAATCTTTCAAAATCTAAAAAAATTGTTATTAGCCAAAAAAAGAAAGTTGATGTTATTTTACTTTCTGAATTCTTAACAGAAGATATCTTTTATAATCTTTTTAAATATGGGTCAGATGCTTTTATTTATTCTTTTCTTGATTTCTTAATTAAATTAGTTGTTAAAGAAAAATTTGAAAGTGCATTATGGAAGTCCTTACCACAATCTTTATTTAATGTTTTAATAAGTATTGAAGATTATGATAAAGAGAGACTGGCTTATATTGAAAATAATTTATCTAATTTACTTTCCGGGTTTGAAGAATCGTTAATTCCTCTTAAAATGTTTAAAACAGGTATAGCTTATTTAAAAAATGATGAGAGAAATGCCATTTATAAATTAAGCAAAGAGGAGCGCACATTGTTTAATGAGGCTGTAATAGAGAGTCGAAGAAAATAGTTATTTTAGTTACAGTAATAGATTAACCTTTCGGCTGATGCATCTGTCTCAACAAATCATTTAGTTCTTTTACAGGATTAAATGTAATTAGTGGAACTTCAACAAATATTGTAAGCCAGTCTTACATTGCTCCATTCCATAATCCTGGATGTTCAAGTACTCTGATGTTATTACCCATATGAGTTTTTTCTGAAACAAAACAAGCATCTTTATCAATAAACCTATTTAAATCAAACTTGGAACCTACTGGAGATTTTAAATAGCATACTAAATCAACCGGATTAAAGTGTGTCGCTTCTTTTAGATGCTTTTCCTGATCAGGTTTTGATAAATCTATTTGTGCTTTTTCGACAATTTGCAGACTTATTTCGCCTTCTTTATTAACCCAATAAGGTCCACCACCAGGTTCTCCAGTGTTTTGAACCATACCACAAACCCTTATCGGACGGTTAATGAAATAAATAATACTTTTTATTTTATCTGAACTTTTTGTAAAATCTGTATTAAACTCTTTCTGAAGATATTCGATTGCATTATGTATTGCTGATTCTGTTGGGTTTTCAGATAATTCTAAATAAATCTCTTTAATCTTTTCAATTTTCTCAATTAAAACACCACCAAGTAGTTTTTTATATGTAGTTGTTTCTTCAAGATAATCACCATGAGTTAGATTATCGATGTTCTTTATAAATACAATATCCGAATTTATTTTATTCAGATTTTGAATTAGTGCACCATGCCCACCGGGACGCAGTAAGAGGTTCCCATCAGTATTCTTGACTGGAGTTTTATCTTCATTTAGGGCAATTGTGTCTGTTGATTTTTCCTGTATAGAAAAATTGACATTAAGATTAAATCCCTTTTTATTATTTATTTCATTTAACTTGTTTTTAAAATCTTCCATAAACTCCGGAGAAACGGTTAAATGAATATCAATATCTTTTGAACTCAGTGTTTTTGCTTCATGTAAATGTTCTTCAAAAGCTGTTCTTGAACCTTCATCGTATTTATGAAACTCAATTAAACCTTTAGGAATCCCTCCATATCCTAGACATGAATTTAAGATTGCATCAGCAAGTTTGTTTGGTTCTTTCGAATAATTCTTACAAGTCTTTAAAGTTTCAAAAAATGCGAACCTATCAATGTTATCGAAGCTCTCTTTTACAGAAAAACTATTTCCATCATTTAATGTTTGCTCGTTTGGGTTTTGAGCAAACGAAATCAATCTCTTAAACATTCTTGTAGCTGCACCCGAAGCCGGAACAAACTTGCCTATTTTATATTTTTTTGAGTTTTTATCAAATAAATCTAAATACTTATCTTTATCCTGAATTTGTTTAATTCCTTTATCAGGTGTTGCAGCAGCATGAATTTTTAAAAAACTATTATTTTTCTTAAGTAAGTCGATTTGATTATATACTTCTTCTTGAGATATACCAAGTGATTGAAGGTAGCTAATATCTTTTTCTTGAAACATAAGCTTGAATTCTAAATTGAAATTTTATCGAAATTACAAAAAATTAAGGAATCAAAAAGATTCTAAATCTAAAAATAACATTATTGACTGATTCTTAATAATTGTATATTAAAAATTAGAGCTTAGTCAATATATACATGCCCACCGTTACCGCCAATAATTAAAATACTATCTCGCTCAATTTTTGATGAAGCACCAAAAATGCCTATTCCATTTACGATATTTGTGTATACATTAACTGGTTGAGCAAATGGGTCTTCAGAAGAATTCCGATGTTGTTCATAAGATTTTACATAATTGTAGTAATCTCTGTTAATAGAGTATAAATCGATATATACCATATTTGTATCACTCCATAAGCTCCAGCTGTAAAACGAGGTTCTTAAAGTATAGTCAGTTCCTTCAATCAGTTCGTCTGAAAAAATGAGTCCTCCATTAGGGTGCTCTGTTTCAATGATAATGTCATCTGATTCAAGATATAGTTCATCAATATACTCTGTATAAACATATCCACCATACTCAACGTAGATATATGTTGTGTCTCCTACTGTTACAGTGTAATAAATAGGAATGTCCGGATCCCATTCTTCATATTGATATTTGACTTTTGCTTTTATATAATAGAAATTTTGAATATTTTCAGGATCATTAAAGTTGACATATAGATTATAGATTTCGTCTCCGTATTCGCTGTAAGTTTTTATCGTATCAATATTATTAATTATGGCAGGATAGGGGATGCTTGTTTGGGCATAAACATTATCATAACTATTATGATTAACTTCAATCTTGTATTCATGACCTTCTTCAGGAATGTAATTAATATAGTAATTTCCATTATTGGTGTAAGTCAGTGTTCCAATGAAAATTCCATCATCATAAAGCTTTACCTCAGCATCTGAAAGAGGTAATATATCTGCATTATCAAGAATATGTCTGCTACGGGTAACATTGACAGTTATTGTAGAATCAGGTTCAATAAAACTATTTGCAACGATTCTGATTTTTGTGTCCTCAATATCCATTTCAATAACTTTCTCACAAGAAAAACCAATGTACATTAAGGCTGCCAGGAATATGTAAATACTTGTTTTTTTCATGGTTTTAAAATTTAAATTAATATCTTACAGATGGAATAATTGGGAATAAGCTCACCTGCTTTAAAACACGAGTATTGTTTTGATATCCAAAGTATAAATAAAATGGATTTTGTCGACTATAAGCATTGTAAAGACCAAAGCTCCAGGTTCGGGTTCCCCATTTTTTTTCTTTATGTAAATTAGCACTTAGGTCTATTCTGTGATAAGCTGGCATACGATATGAGTTTCTGCCATTATAAAATTCAACTTCATCAGCAAAAGAGCTATAGTAGTCATCGTAATAATCATAATATTCGTATGGGAATCCTGATGCATATCGAGCAACTGCAAGAGTTACAGCATTACCAGTTCCATATACCCATGTTAGGCCAAAATCAACATTTTCGTTTAGCTTATATAGAGCTACAATGGAAATATCATGTCTTCTATCATATTTGTACGGGAATGGTTCTCCAAAATCAATATTATCAAACTGGCGCCACGACCATGACAAGGTATAACCAATCCAACCTGATAGTTTTCCGTAATTTTTCCGAACAAGTAGTTCTGCACCATATGAATAACCTCTGCCCATCTCTATTTTAGATTCCCATCCTGTTGATAACTGGAAAAAACTTGCACCCTCCTTATATTCAATAAGATTATCCATTGTTTTGTAATATCCCTCAAGACTAACATCCCAGTTATCATCAATATTATATGCAATGCCTAAAGCTGCTTGACGAGAATACTCAGGTAATACAGAGTCTGTAGATGGGAGCCAAAGATCTGTTGGTAAACCAATTGTTGAATTGGTTAAAAGGTGAATATACTGGTTCATTTCACTATATGCAGCTTTTATCGACATTCTTTCGTTTATTATTGCCCGCATTGATACTCTTGGTTGGAAAGAGTCATAGTATCTGTCTTGTACAGCGAAACCAGAATAATGTATACCCAGATTTACTTTGAAAATCCCATTGATATTCCAATTGTCTTCAGCATAGGCATAAAATTCATTTGCATAAATATCATTATTCCCAATGTTTTGAGTCATTGTTTGCCCTTCCTCATTGACGCTGAAAGTAAACACTCCCGGCTCAAATGTATGATATAAATAGTTCCCCCCAAACTTTATACTGTGAGCAGGAATTGGCCTATAATCGAAGTCGATAGTTCCACCAATATTCTCAATACCGGAATTGTAATTAAAAGAAATATCAGATACAATATTTTCACCACGTTCATAAACAAATTGTTCAGCAGTAATAAAAGAATAGTTAGAATACACACCGGTTACATTTGCAAATAGTTTATTTGTAAAGATGTGATTCCACCTTAATGCTGATTTAATATTCCCCCAATGAAGGTCAAATATAGATTTGTCATAATTTGTAGTATCATCCCAAACATAGTTTTCGGAAGTGCGAACATAAGCTTTATCCAATCCTGTATAAAAGCTTGCATAAACTCTGTCTTTTTCACTAAACTTATGATTTAACTTGACATTTGTATCATAGAAGTAATATCCAGCTCTTAATTTCTCACCATCACCGTATGAGTTTGATACTGCTGCAACAATTGGTGCAGCAAGGACGTCGATATAAGTTCTTCTTCCTGATACGATAAAAGAGGTTTTATCTTTGATAATAGGACCTTCAAAAGTGAATTTTGCAGCAACATTTCCTATAGAACCTTCTCCATGAAATTCTTTCATATTTCCTTCCTTCATTCTGATATCAATAACAGAAGAAAGTCTGCCACCATATCGTGCAGGGAACCCTCCTTTAATCAATTTTACACTAGAAATTGCATCAGTATTAAAAACGGAGAAAAAACCAAATAGGTGAGAAGCATTATATACAGGAACACCATCAAGAAGAATTAGATTTTGATCAGGACCACCTCCACGAACATAAATTCCACTTGTTCCTTCGCTTCCCGACTGTACACCGGGCATTAATTGCAAAGTCTTTAAAACATCTGCTTCTCCAAACATTACAGGTAATGCTTTAATTTGATGTATAGGCATATCGATCATACTCATTTGAGTAGATTTCACAAGGTCATCAGATTTTTTGTCGGTAATTGTTACTTCTGCAAGTTGAATTGTAGGGTCTAATTCAATATTCATTGAAATATCTGAATCGAGATAGAAAGTGCTAGAGAAAGCTGCATATCCTACAAAACTAATTGATAATTCAACCGTGTCAGATGGTAAAGTAAGACTAAAGAAACCATATTCATTGGTTATAGTTCCTTGTTTTGTTTTAAGGTCGTAAACACTTGCAGAAATTATTCTTTCACCAGAGCGTAAGTCCTGTACATAACCACTGATAGTATACTTTTGTGCATAAATAGTTCCAGCCATTAATAGCATGATACTAATCACCAATAGGTACTTTTGTCGTAACATTTGATAAGCTTTTTCAACCTTCCTTAACGCAAAAATAGGATAAAAAGTACTGTTATAGACTAAAATAAATGAAAAATATTTGTTTTTAGTTTTAGAAATAGCCCGAAGGCCGGGGATAAATGCTCGTTTTATTATAACTTTTCTTTGAATAAGTTTAAGATCCACTCAGGACAGCGAATAGCTCTACCTCTTACTTGATCAATAAAACCAAGCGTGACAATTGCTGAGTTTATTAATGTGCCATCAGGGGCAAACATTTCTTGTTTGAAAACCAATTTTACCATGGGTAGTTCTTCAACAGTAGTTACAACTTTTACAAGCCAATCAAACTTTGAAAATTGTTTGTAATTGATATTTACATTTATTGCAGGACACACAACTCCCTTTTCTTCCATTTCTTGGAATGAAAAGCCAATCATATGCATAAATTCTGTACGTGCGGCTTCATAAACTCTAAGGTAATTGGCGTAGTACATTACACCCATTGCATCAGTATCACCGTAAGTGATTCTGTGGTTGTTTTCGTATTTAATCATTTCTTTGAGTTTATTAATTTAAGATAAATTTCTCTGCTTATCCAAGAGTCGGTAGCAGCATACTTTATCTGTTTTTCTGTTAATTCATCTGCTTCCCAGTTGCTTAGTTGCTGTGCTTTAGAAATTCTAATTCCTAGAACTATTGCAGCCATTTTTCTTAAGCTGTAATCTTCGATTCCGTATTCGTTGACAATATTCTGAAGGTCAATAAAACCATCAGCTTCAAATTTATTAAGCTTCTGTAAAGACTTAATATCATCTCTGATTGAGACACCGATTTTAATATATCCGGGATCTGATAAAAGTATTGTTATTTCTTTAGGTAATCCAAGCTTATTTAGTCGGAAAAGATAAGTTTTCTCGCTATTGCTTAATTGTAATAGCGATACATTTTTCTGATTTGCTAGACCTTTTTTAAAGGTTGGTTTTGTCTCGGTATCAAAGCCCCAAATATTTTCGAGAAACAATTCCGGTAATATTTGCTGGAAAGTTTTCTCGTTATCAACAATTATAAAATCTTTCTCGTATGAGTAGAGAGGTAGTTTTTGTATTTCTTCTTTTTCTATGTTTTTAATAAATTCCAATATGTCTAGTCTTCCTTTTGTTTATATTTTATTTGATGTAAATTATTTAATAATACAATAGTTCTGATTCCCCAATATGATTCGAAGTTATCTTTGCAAAAGAATAATGCTGCTTGCATAGTTTATTCCTGAGCTAAGCGGTAAGCACCAATTAAATCACCCATTTCCTGGTAAATGTCTGCAAATAACTCAGATAAACCAACATTTAAGTAATCCATACTATTTACTACACTAACATCCTGAATTTGCACATATTCGTCATTTTCACCTAGCTTTGCAGCAGTTGCTTGTTGGATAAAAACCCAGTTTGGTTAATCAACGAATTTCTCGACATAATTTTCATCATAGTCTTCAATCTTGGGCAGAAGGGATCCTTTAAGATAGAGCAAAGGAAGAATTTTAATAGATTTGTCGATAAACTCTTCTGAATTCATATCTTTAGCAGCTTCCATCAAGGAAAGATATTCCTTAGCAACTGTTACAAACTAAATTGCTTCTTTTTGATATAAAATTGATAGAGTTTCCATTTTATTATTGATTCAATAAAATCCAAAAATATACAGCATGTACAGGTTCCATCCCCGGATATTCAATTGTAAAGTAAGGAGCAACTGCAATTACTCTTTTACGAAAAACGCCATCAGCAAGATACCATTCCTAAAGGAAGCGTAACTTTTTAACATGCTGATTAGTTAGTTGTATTTCAACTTTCTCAGGTTTAAATCTTTTTACAGTAGTATCTACAATTTCAAATTCATAGGTCATTACTTCGTCCATGTATGCTTGAAGGTCTGCAGGTTGAATCTCGTCAAAGCTTTCGTAGTCACCTGTCATGTCATAGTAATATGTTTTTAGCTTTCCACTGGCAGCGTCAACTAAAAGATTCTTTACAAAATTATCTCCCTCCGGTGAAGGTAGATTTTCCCAAAACCAGTCAGGACCATTTTTTGTACGATCACCAATAATATCGTTTACCACCTGAACATCATACATTATTTTGTCAGTGATGACAAGCTTTTCTCCAGTGTATTCCTGACCAGAAACTTGTTCATTACCATTTTCTTTTTCAGTTTTTGTTGCTGGATCTTCGTTACAACATGATAAAATACTTATTGTAATTATTGCAAATGATAAGAATTTTAATGACTTTTTCATATCTTTTTAGTTTATTCCAAAATTATAACTAATAATTGAAAATTGCAAAATGCATTTATATGCTTTGCTTTTTTAGTTTCCAAACATATATGCTGCCGTACTGTCCTACTTTGTTTTCAAATAAATTGTAAAAACTTTGTTCATTTAAAATTAACTCAGAATCTGTATATAAATATTCAGCCCCATTGTTTATCATCTGTTTTATTTGTTCGGGTGATATTTGTTCTTCCTCAAAACACCAGCCTTTTTTATGAATATAGTAGAAGAATATATGATGAGAAATATCATTTCCAACAATACATAATGAGTTATCAGGGACAGCTTCTCGTAATTCATTTTTATAAATTAAAAGATCTTTATTGAAACCGGGGTCATCTTCATTCCAACGAACATGCATTCTAATATAAGCTGTTAGGGGAAGGGTTAATAGCAGAGTAATAGCAATGTATTTATATGCTTTAGTTTTATTGTTTATCATCCAAAGAGCACCAAAAACTATTAGTATCATGATTAAAGGGTAGAATGGGAAAAGATAATAATCATGGATTTTTGCAATCATATTTATTTCAAAAAAGAAATATGCCAGAATAGCAATTCCCCACATAGCATAAATAAGAAAATGATTGTTTTTATATGTCTTATTTTTAAAGATTTTAACAATACCCAGAATAAAAAACGGAAGTGCTGCATAATTAATAAGTAATTCAGGTAAAACTGATATCAGATTATGTTGCAGATAATCAAAAATATCAGACCATGATTTAGTGTTGTCAAGCATTCCGGTAACTATACCATTGCCTTCCCAACCAGATATGACCTGAGTGTACCAGATTGCAGGCAATAATAGGAATAATAAGCTGATTAATATTTCCGGCACGAAGTTTTTAAACTTTTTCTCTTTCCGAAAAATACTGTTTAAAATATAAACCGGAATGATTACCCAATATAAAATAAATGGTAATTTACATAATGCGGCGATACTTAATAAAAAACTTCCAATTATGAAGTTAACAAGCTTTGTGTTTTGTATCCATTTAAAAACGAAGAAAGCCCCCCAAATTGAAACAGCTAAAGCAAAGTTGTCGGGTAGGGGATTTATCGTATAATAATAAAAACTGGGTGAAAAACATAAAGCCCAGGCTCCAATTATTCCTGCTAGTTCTCGTTTGAAAATTGCTTTTAACAGAAAATACATACCAAGTATTGCTAACAAACCTGTAATAAACATAAATATTCGTGTTAGCAAAATGCTTGGACCAAAGACTTTATATAATCCGGCGACCATCCATTGCATCAATGGGAATTCCATTCTGAAAATACCGTCACCATCAGCTCTTTCGTTTTTTCGAGGATTAAAAATATTAAAATCCTCCTCATAAAAGTTATCTATATTTGACTGTGTTTGAGTTTGACGCCAAACATGAATGCTGATAAGGTCTTTCTTGAAATGAGGTAAATGCAACAATAAACTAACGGAGGTCAGTATCAGGAAAAATATTATTGTCCATTGCTTTTTCATTTTATCAAATCTTTCGCAATATTATTAAATTTATTATTTACTAAGCTTTTAAACGGCATTTATTTTGTTATTAAATTAATTAATTTAGTAGTTTTGTTCTCGATCAATCAAATATCAAATAATTAAAATTATATATTATGAAAAAAATAAATTTTCTATTCTTATTTGCAGCAATATTAGCCTTTGTTTCATGTAACACAGTGTCAAATATAGCCAATAGTGATACTGCAGCAAATGCTTCAGGTGTTTCATGCGGTAAACTTTTAACAGAAATGCATGATGATTATAAAGCTAGTGGCAAAGTCAATCTTACAGATACTAATACAATTTTAAATATTATTGAACTAGGTGGATACTATAAGACTTTAAAAGCTCATGAGAACGATGCTGCATATAAAAAGGCATTTGCTGCCGGTTTAGTTACAGGCTCAGATAATCAAATTACTGAAGAGAATTCAATGGCTGTTGTAGAGGCTTTGTTGGATATGGAAAAAATTACTGAAATAACTGAACAAACATCCAGTACTGCCAGTTCTGCAGTAACTGTTGCTAATCAATTAGTCGCAATCTTTAAACTGTTTAAATAGATTATTCTCCACCAAAGGATAAAGATAGAGTGAAACCATAGTTTATGTGCCACTCTAGATAGTCATCTTCTTGTTCGTCAGGTATAGCATAGTTAGGGTTTAGATTGTTTTCAAGATACGCGTAATTTACTAATGTATTTGATAAAAATGGCATTTGGAAATATGGCTGAATATTTAATGATGCATGTTCTCCCATATAAATACTCATATTGAACAGAACAGATGTTAAAAAATGAAATTCTCTGATGACATCATAGACCGGATATTGGTGGTCACCATCTGTATTAGTTCTTTGAAAACGGTACAAAGAAACTGCTCCACCTATTCCGGGGCCCATTTTAAAACGATCTTTATCGACAAGGTGCCAATAATAGTTTACAAACCAAAAGCCATATCTTGCTTGTAAATAAATTTCGTGACTAACATTCAATGTGTCATAATACTCATTGACAATATTCTTCTTTCTGCTTGCAAATCCAATACTTGCCATATAACCATCATCTCTAATGCTTACGTCGAATACAGGTCCGGCAATATGATTATATGGCTCAAAGTAACCCGGGCCATTTTCGTTATATCTTTCAAATATTTTATTAATGTTTTCATTCTTAAATGTTGACTGCATTATTCCAACGCCAAAGAATGTTTCTTGCGAGAATCCATTAATTGCAAAGACTAGGATAATTGGTAATAATAGTTTTTTCATGGTTTTGACTTATAAAACAAATATATAAAAAAAACAGCCGCAATGCAGCTGTTTTTTTTATGTTTATTTTACACTTACCCGAACACCTTCCGAATGACTGGTGAATTCTGGTGAGTACATGCATTGCATAGTAGTTATACCATTTGAGAAATCACCTTTTTGAGAAACTACGAGATCGTATTCAAATACATATGTGCCTTTGCGCAGATAGTCAATAAAGAAGTTCATTGAAGCATCTTTAATACCCTGGTAATATCCTAAGCCGGCACTGTATCTATATCCTGATAAATAGTAAACAGGTTCAAAACAGCTAGCACGCATATCTTTAAGGTGAACATATTCCATATCTCTGTCAACTCTGATTTCTATTCTGACTGTTACTTTATCACCAACTTCAAGATTTCCGTCTTTTTCTAATGGAACAATTACCGGTTTTCCACCATCACGGCGCTGAACAAACAGCTTTTTATTTATTGTTAATGGAGTTTCTTCAAACTCAGTGATTTTGTCAAGTTGTTAAAAGTACTGCCAGTAAACAGCACCCCATGATACGGTATTTGATTTCTTAGTAACTTTAATATCGCCCCATTCAGGTTTAACAAGTTCTCCATCCCAGGCTTTCTTAAAGTATCCTGTCCCAGCTTCTGTTTTAATTGATGGGTCATTTTCAGGGTCAATAGTCATGTCACCAACCTGAATAACAGCCATTGAATCATCTGATAATAGATTTGTTCCTCTAAGTAATAAAGCATAGATTGCTTCAGCTGTTGCTTTTGTTGTTTTCCAGTCTTGAGTTTGTTTTTGTTTTAATAACCAAACTTTAATCTCTTCCACTGCTACTTGATCATCAGCAACTTCGTCAAATACTTCGATCAACAGAGCATGAGTTTCAATTGGAGCCTGGTACCAATAGTAACCAGATTCATTTTTCCAATACATACCCATTTCTTCGCTGTAAATAGCATGTTCTTTTAATGAGGCTACAATTTTAGCTGGAACTTCTTTCTCATCAAATCTGTATAAAGCTAATGCAATCATACCTTGCATGTAGAAGCTTTTGTTCTTCCAATAAGTTTGAGCTTGTGCTTTGTAATATTCAAATGCTTCGCTTGTAGATTTGTTCATTGGAACATCATCGATAAAATATGAACGTGCATATAGATACTGAATTTGCATATACCCGATATTATCTTTTGCCATGCATTTATCATCACAATATTTCTTAAGGTCTTTGTAGCTTTGTAGCATTTCACCATCAATAAATTCGATGGCTTTTTTAGTCATATTCCAGGTTTTATTATCTTTCCTAATCTCAGTAACACCTAGATTATCAAGATGACCAAGTCCTGTAACAATATGTTGAGTGATATACCAACTTTCAGGCATTCCTTTGAACCAAGCCCATCCGCCATTATATTTCTGTTGTTTTTGTAGTTTATTTAAGGCATCACTACTCTCTTTACTCATACGGTTAAGGTCGAACAATAACCCGATACGATGCTTGCGTTCATTTTCATCCTGTGCTTCGAGAACCCAAGGAGTTTCTTCTAATAATAGAGCTTTTAATTCTTGATTCTTCTCAAGATTTGACATAAGTGCTTCTGATGAAGGAGTATTTTTCCATAATTCAAATACTCTTTGAATCTTTGGGTCAGAATTAGCAATATGTGTAGCTAAAATATTTGCATAATATCTTGAGAATGTTTGCTCAGCACATTCATACGGATATTCCATGATGTAAGGTAAAGCCTGAACAGCATACCAAGCAGGGTTGTTTGTGAATTCCAGAGTATATCTGTGATGTCGTAAAGTTGTTGAATTATTTGTTTTCAACTTTGTCATTGTAAATTCAGTTGTTCCTGTTTTACTTACAGGTAAAGGCATAGTTTCAGTTACAAGCATTCTATTTGTTAAAATTGGAATAATTCTTTCTTCACCATCAGAATGTTTGTCGCTTTCAGCAATAATTCTTACACCAACAGCACTCATGCCTTCAGGAATTTTTATCTGCCAGTCAACAGTAGTGTTTTTACCTTGTTCAACTGAGAATTCCTGTTCGTTAGGGAATCTTCCTAAGAAAAGTCCTGTTATTTCTTGTTGAGTTACAGGGTCAAAGAACACAATACTTGAATTACCTTTAATATTTATATCAGAAACATTATTAACTTTAACAGACAATGTCATTTTATCATTCTCCCTAAAGAATCTTGGCATATTCGGCATTACCATTAGTTCTTTTTGAGTTACAACTTCTTCAGAAATTTGCCCCATTTTAAGATCTTTAGTATGAGCAAATCCCATAAAGTTCCATCTGGTTAAACTTTCAGGCATTGTGAAACTGACGATAATTTCACCTTTTGAGTTTGTTTGTAGATTTGGATAAAAGAAAGCAGTCTCGTTAAAGTTCTTACGAATTTGAACGTCCTGTCCATTTGAATCTCTGCCATTTCTAGATACTATAGACTTATCTTTATTTTGCTCTTCGGTAACTTTCTAACCTGCCATTAGCATACCATCTACAGCGGTGGTTTCTGATGCACCCAAAGCAACTTCATCAGAAATCATACTAGCATCTTGACTTACTGCAGTATTTGATACCATTGTCATATCAGCATATGATTCTTTTTTAGCTGTGCGATAAACTCCTCCGACACCACGATCATCGCCTTCATAATCCATATCATCGTAATAGTAATATCTTCCATAATAACTCATACCATAGAAGTTGAATCCTGGATTATATACAGATTTGCTTATATAGTCCGGATAGAAATTCAAATAATATGGAGATGCAGAATTAAATGTAAAACTACTAGTTGTCCAGTTACTGTATGAGTAGTAGTAAGGGAGAATAGACCAATACCAACTATTTGAAGCATAAACATCAAGAGAAGCATCATACATTGAAGCCAATAATTCTGCACCGCTCACTGCACCATTTTGATCAGTTATTTTAATTTTCCATTCTTCTTTAGAACCTGGCAGTGTTTTATCTCTGAAAGTTATAAATTTAAGGTCGAGGTTTTTATTTTCCCAACCTACATCTATTCTGAGGTTAGAACTATATAATCTACCCATTTTTACAAACATAAGATTAACACTGATACCACCTCTATGCTCTTCTTCAATTTTTATCGGGATCGTTTTAACCTCAGAATTTACTTTAACAATTTTCTTTTCTTTAGTTTTACCTTTTACTTCAAGTTCATATAGAACGTAGACATCTTCATACGATGAGCCGATATATACATTTACTATATCTCCCTGTTGAGCATAATATTTATCTGTCATAAAGAATGAAGTGGCAGTGTAAGGCATTTTCTTACTTTTAGAATCAAATAATACAAATTCATTTTTATGTTCAATATCATTACCCCACTTGTCTTTAGATTTCATTACGATTCTATAAACTCCCGGATCCCAATTTGCAGCATCTTTTAGTGCGAGTTTTTTATCGTTTTCAGTATTAATATAATTAGTATAAACTTTGTCTCCATTGGACCAATTTTTATAATCTGTCTCATGTAGAAATTCATATCCCGGATATTGAGAATGCCACTCTTCTTCGGTGTACATAGGCTTATCAACTACTTCCCAGTTTCTTTTAGCAAGAAGGTAGCCCGGGTCATTTAATTTGTAGATTTCAATATTTACATTAGCAGGGACAAATGTTCCAGATATATTGTTTGTGTTAATTGCAATACTATCGATTTCACTCCTTTCAATATTGCCGTAAAAGTCGTTTGATAATGTCAGACTTTTGTTAGAAACATAAACTAAAGTAGAACTTGACTGTGTTTCACAATTTATATCTGTAGCTGATACCTGAACAGTATAGTAGTAATAGATATAATCATTCATTTCACCAAAATCTTCGGCAAGAGCTTTAAAACCTATTTTAAACTTACCCTGATCGTCAACATCAACCTCACCATAGGCAATTTCTTTTTGTGTAAAACTGCCACCTCTGTAGTATCCCCACCACATAGGGTTTCGTGTGATTTTATATGAAACTTTTGCATCTGTTAAAGCTGTTCCTGCATAAGTCATTGCTGTACCTTCGGCATAAACTCTATCGTTTATCCTGTACTCACCTTCAATAGGTAACATTTCTATCTCAAACATTGGACGTTTGTATTCTTCAACTTTAAAATAGTGACTACCACCGTAAGCAGATAAACGGAAATTACCGGTTAAAACATCAAGAGGAATACTAAATGTTCCATTAAAGCTTCCAAATTCATTTGTTGTTAAATTTAATGAACCAACTTGCTGACTGTTTACATCGTATAGATATACAGTAGTTGTGTAATTTGTTAGGAGCTTAACATCTTCACCTTTTGATTCAATACAAATAGCTTTAAAGTTGATAGTTTGCCCAGGACGATAAATTGCCCTGTCTGTAAAGAATTTCACTGTAGTTACAGCTTCATCATCATCTTCATAATTATAATTGTAGAGATAAGTGCTTTCAGATATAAAATCATCATCTTTACTGATATCCAATCTTAAATCATAATAATAATCATCACTGATTTTTTTAAGAGGTGCAAAACCATTTTCATCGGTATATTCTGTTGATATTTTATTGTAAACATATTGTCTTTTTATGTAAGAATATTCGTGCTTGTAAGCTTCTATTTTTGCATTCTTTACTGGTTCACCTGTGATTCTGTTAAAAACATAATAACCCGAACTTGAGTAATAATCACTATTAGTAGTTAAACTTAATTCAGATACAAAGAATTTTCCTTCTTAAATATAGTTTTTATCTAATTTGAATTCAGGTTTTGCATGTAAAAAGATCATATAAAAACCTTTTTCAAGAGGATCAACGAGATATTCTGTGTAATGAGTATTATAGTCGCTGCTTTTTGGTAACTCAATTGGCTTTGATTTTACAACTACTTCAGAAATCTTCAGTACTTCGTCATAATAGTCTTCATCATAATAGTATTTTTCCATTTTTAGTAATTTGTTATAATCACATTTTAAAACTGTCATATAGACTTTTTCGGTATTGGAATAGCTGATTCTAATAGGGAACTTAGTTGCAGGGCTTACTATTTTATCATTTTGGAATGTGAAGTACAACCTTTCAATATCGTTCATAAGGTTTTTACATTCCGGATAATATGAAGCATCAGGATAAAGTTTTGTAACTTCTGACAATAATATGTGTGCTTTCTTTTTATATGTTTTATATTTTATCGAAGTTGAGTCAAGGAAATTGTATTTGCTGCCAAGTTGATTGTAATATTTACCTATTTCATAATCAATCATAGCTAATTGAGGGTTTTTATAGTACTTTTCATGCATATTTAATAAAGTACTTTCCCAAATTTCGTCTTTATTTGCAGTCGATAGATTATTTTTCACATAGTTTAGTCTTAGAAGATCAGTGTAGATAAGTGCCTCTAAGTTTTGTTTATCTTCCAATCTGTTATCCAACCATTTCTGATAAATCTTAACTACTGTATATGTGTACGAAAGTGAATCCGCTTCAACAGGAAGCATAACAAAGTCACTTGATTTAGTAAGATATGCATTTTCGCTAATTTTATTGTCCTGATTATTGTTGTAATCATAATAGTAGTAATAATTGTAATATGAGCTTGATGATAATCTACTTATAGCAGTATATGCGACAAAGTCGTAAAGGGTAGGGTACCTATCTTTTGATTTATCAGCATAATCAATAAACTCACTATAATCTTCAATATCTATTTCTTTAAGGTCATCACTTAAAGCTGCTAAATAATTTTTTATAATTTTATCTTGAAACTTTGTTTTATCCCAGGTTTTTAAATCAACTAATTCAAAGTTTGATGTTACTGACCTTTGGTTTATCAGATATGAATTGTTGTTATAATAATCGAAATACATTGTGGCTAATAGCAGATGCAGCATGGACTTTGCGGGCCCTGTCATCTGCGGGATTTCCGATTCAAGTTTTTCGATGGATTTTTAATATCCTTCTTCTTCCAGAATATTGTTATACTTCATTCTAAAGATTGTTGCTTTAATTATCTGCTTGTCATTGTTTTCAGAAACAGCAATATCATAAATCTCTTCGACAGTTTCTAATGCATATTTAGGCAAAGCATCTTCCTCGTACTTTTCAACCTTTTCCCAAAGTTTGTCGTACTTATCTTTCCCTTTGTCATTAGTATCAAAAAATGAGAAATCGTTTACAAAAATAAGTGATGTAAACAAAAATGTCAGTTTTACCAGCATTGAATTCATAGTTCTTGTTTTTAAATTTCGATAAAGTGATGATTAGGATTCTATAATTCCATAAAAATAAGAAAAAAAATAGTTGGAATTATTATTATCAGAAATTTAAAATGAATAAAGACAAGAAGGGTACTTAATTTTCATTTCTTTTGAGATATTTCATTAGTCTACCCAGAAGAATTACTATTAGCAGGATTACAGCAATTGTAAGACACATTCTTGCTATGTAGTCACCGTATTTTACATAAAATGTCAGTTTGCTGTTAGCATTAATAGTTGTATATATTATCCCTCTTTTCCACCAACCTAGCTGGTCGGTTACAACACCTCTTTGGTCAATTGTACAGCTAATGCCAGTATTTGCTGACCGGGCAATTGACCGCCTGGTCTCTACAGCGCGAAGTTTTGCATAACTCATATGTTGTCTGTGTCCGGGAGTGTCTTTCCACCATCCATCGTTTGTTATTATAAACAAAACATTAGCACCTGCCTGAACAAATTCACTCATAAATTCGCCATAAACGGATTCGTAACAAATTGCCACACCAGGAGTAAAATTGTTATTTATATTTGAAAAAAATTCTCTTTCTTCTTGTACCCCATGCGTTCCGTTTATTCCTCCCAAATCAGTTATCATACCGGTAAAAAAATGAGTAATTTTGGGGAAAGGCATTGTTTCTACACCTGGAACAAGCCTGCTTTTATGATAAAAAAGAATAGTAGAATCCGGAGATATTTGCATTGAAGAATTAAAAATGTCGAATGCAGTTTTATTTTTGTCGTTTTTATGACATGTTTCGGTAAAATCTTTCGGATTTGAATACTCAATTCTTGTGGTTGCACCAATAATAAACTGTGATTCGGGATAGTCTTTAAGAAATTCTAAAAGATATTGTATGGCAAGTTCATCTTTAACCTTTTCCTCAAAGAAACCGTTTGGGATAGCAGTCTCAGGTGCAATAAAATAATCGGGATTATCAATTTTACTATCATTAACACATCCTGTAATGATACTCATTTGCTCCATAATTGGAGTGCTGAATTTTTCTTTATATGGGTCAATATTGGGCTGAATAATAACAACTTCAATTGGATCAATTGTTTCCTTATAAGTGAAGAATCTTATTAATGAATATGAGATTGGTATAAGTATTAAAAGAACTAACCCAATTAGAAATGCTTTTATTTTTTTCTTTAGATTGTATATTCTTATGGTTTCAAAGATAAGTAAGTTGGTAACCAGAATCCACACGGAGCCACCATAATGACCTGTAAACTCATACCATTGAACCAATGAAATATTATTTGCAAATGAATTTCCGAGAATTAACCAAGGCCACGACAATTGACTGTGCATTAATAAATACTCAAAAGCTACCCAATAACTTACAAATGCTAAATAGCCAATACGTCTTCCTGAATTTTTGTAACTGATAAAAACCAGATACATTACAATGGCCATAAAAACTGAGGATAAAACTATTGCAGCGATTGCTCCCGGTATAGTAGCATAAACAATCCACCAACTTGTACCGGCATTCCATATAATAAATGTAAGAAAACTATAGAGAGTAAAATATGTTGATGCAAGTTTAGATTCTTATTTTAAATGATTTTCTAAATTATAAAGTAGTGGCACAAAAGCAAATAACGATAAAAAAGCAATTCCAATTTGCGACCAAGATAATATAAGTAATAATCCTGAAAGAATACTTAGAACAATATTGCTTTTTAAAATCTTACGCATTATTTGTGCTTTTTATTAACCAGATAAACACTAATCATTATTACTAATGTGGCAAGAATCTGGATAAGATTTAGAGATTCTCCATCGAGTAGCCCCCACATAATGGCAAAAACAGGAATAATATAAGTTACTGAACTTGCAAACATTGAACCTGCTCTGGTAATTAATTGATTTACTAAAGATACAGCTAATGCTGACCCAAGCAGACCAAGTGTAATAATACATACTAAATCAAACCAAAAAGTTGAACTTTCTGTAACACTTGACAAATCGGTTCCGATTAGTATGCCGGCACTTACAGGACCAATAAAAATAAATGCTAATGATGATATTTCCAAACCACTTAAAGAGCGTAAAAATACATTGACCTGATTAATATTTATCGAATATAGTATTGTTGCAAAAATTATATATAGTGAGTAATAATTCATTTGCCCAAAATGGAAAAGATTATCTTTGGTAATAAGCATTGCTGCACCGGTTAGTCCGGTAATTACACCAATAATTTGTAAAATGCCGGTTTTTTTCTTGAAGAATAGTAGGCCTAAAATTAATACAAATACAGGGACTAATGAATTTAGAACTCCGGCTAAATTACTATCAACCTGAGTTTGTCCTAATGGGTATAGCCATGATGGAATTAGATTACCTATAAATGCTACAATTATTATTGGAAGGATAGTCTTTTTGTTTAATTTTTTTAAATTTCTAATTCCAAATGGTAGTAAAAATATAAATGCGCTTAACATTCTTATCGATGAAACCTGCCAAAAGTTGAATGTTCGTAATCCTTGTTTCATAAGGATATAAGAGCCTCCCCATATTAAAGCCAGCAAAAATAATATCAGCCAGCTTGTAATATTTTTCCTTTCCATTATTTTGTGGTATAAAAATTGAATGTAAAACTAAAAAATAATTTAGATAAAACCTTGTGATGAAAAAATTGTTTTAAGAGAAATGAGGAAGTTACTTTACATATTAGCATTTATAGTTTTGTTTGTTTTTGCAAATGAAGCAAAAGCACAAAAGTTTAAATTACCTCTTTATTATCAGAAGTTTTTAAATATAGATTCTTTAATTGATAATACTCCTGATGCTTTGTATTTTTATCCTGAAGTTAATGTCTATCCTCACCCGGAACGTAAAACAAATAGAGAGAGAAGACGGTATGAGAAGCTTGTACGTAATTTCATAAAGGTATATCCATATGCTGTTGAAATTTCAATGGTTTACCAAAATATTGATGATACTCTAGGAATGTTTAGTGATGATGAGCAAAGACGTAAATACTTAAATGTTCGTGAAAAGCAAATAATGGATCAATATAAACCGAAGTTAAAAAAGTTTACCCTTTCGCAGGGCGTTTTACTCGTAAAATTAATGGACAGGGAAAGTGGAACTACAGCCTACGAAATTGTTGATGAACTTAGAGGGAGTGTTACAGCAGTTTTTTGGCAAACTTTTGCTTTAATGTTTGGAAATAGCCTAAAGCAAGAATACGATGCTAACGGTGACGATAAAGAAATAGAATATCTTGTACGAAGGTATAATGATGGCACTTTATAAATTACCATTCCTTACTTATAGATTTCTTAATTAAATAATTTATTATAGAATTATTATTGCAATTTGTTTGTAATATAAATGCTGATATTGTAGATAGAATTGTATTTCCTTCCTGAGGAATAAATGCCCAGCCCTTTAGATTTTTTCTTGTTTCATCAAGTAAAATATTGTTATGGTTAATTATTGCATGTGAGAATATGCGCCCATTTAATCCATATCTTCTTCCTGATTCAAAAATAGTATTTGAGTCAAATTTTGAACTTACTGATACCATAGGATTATTATTGATCATTTCCTGAATATTGTTTTCTGTAATGCTAGTTTTTAAATTAATATTAAATCGTACAGTATGCATTAGTTGGCTTGGCGTGGTAATGTCTGAAGATGTAATATCAATTTTTTGACCTATGGTGTTAAAAAGATCAATTGCATCACTTGCATGATGAGTGCAATGTAATTGGTCTCTGTGGCGAGAAACAACATTTGCTGTAACTAATCTTTGATGATTTCCTAAATCTTCGGATCGTCTAACTATTACAAAGTCAGCATCAATAAAATTAACTAAATTATTGCCTCCAAAAGTTTAGATGAGTGAGGCAATAGCATGAGTATTGCATGATACAATATGTACAAATTTCTCATTTAAAATTTGATTGTTATTAATTCCGTGCATATATGGGATACCAAAGCCTTTTTCGCTGCCCTGAGCCGAACATGCTATTAAATTTGGGAGTTCAGAATACCATTTTTTATTTTCCAATCCAAATGTATTTGCTGTTGTATCAAAGATGTAATCTATCTTTTTTAAGATATTATCGAATGGTATTAAATTTTTTTCATTTTTCTTAGAACAAATTACAACTCCTTTATTTCTTAGTTTTTCTAGATCTGTCATCAGCCAAGGGTGGACACTTGTATTTTTAAGTGCATATAGCTCAGCGATATTTAGTTTCTCTTTATATTCAATTAGGAAACTCAAAAGAGTTGTACCGATATTACCTATTCCATTAACTAGTACTTTCATTTTTTTTCATTTTTCTTTTTCCAATTATTGGGATAATAATAGATTTCAGAATTATTTTGATATCTAAAGATACACTTTTGTTTTTGATATATTCTAAATCTTCTTTAATTGACAAGTTTTTATCACATATGGTAATTAGCTGGGCTTGACCTGTAATACCTGGCTTAACACTCCATCTGTCGATATATCTTTTATCATTCCACTCAAGCCGGTCAATGTCAAATTGAGTTAATGGTCTTGGCCCAACAAAAGCCATTTCTCCTTTTATAATATTCAGTAGTTGTGGTAATTCATCAAGACCTAGTTTACGGAGTATTTTTCCGAAGAAAGTAACTTTATTATTGGTCATAGTTCTAAATTTATAGATTATGAACTCTTTTTTGTCTTTACCAATTCTTATTTGTTTAAATATTGCAGGTCCTTTTCCAAATATCTTTAAAATCAAGAAGATTAAAAATGATAAAGGAAAAGATAAAATAAATATTATAGCAGCTAAAAATTTCATTATTCTTCAATCAAAAATAGAATAAATTTGTAAATTACGGAAAATCACCTATTGGTAGTGAAGTATTTTGCCAATATCTTTGAATAACTGAATTATTAAACCATAAAAACTTAGATATGTTAGTAAGTAATGCCAAATGTCCTATTTGTGGAGCGAATAAGGTTACCAAAAGTAAGTCAATGTATGTTTATTGTGATTATTGTGGAAGCTGGATGTGATTTGATATGGAGGCTGCAACTCGTGAAAGTGCAGATGTTTATACTAAAAGAAGTATGTCTGATACGGAGATTGTAGAATACAATAATCTTAATATGAAATCTGTAGAATTTGCAAAAGCTAAGAATAAAGATGAGTTTGTAAAGACCAGAGTTTTAATACACGAGAAGGAGTTTGATTTATTCCCGGAAAGACATGGCCCAAAAGGTAAGCAAGCATCATTTAGAAAACGTTATTTAGAGTTTTATAAGGCAATGTATGAGGAAACTGCTACTGATGAATATTTTGAGAGAGCTTATATTAATCCACCAGCTACAAGTACAGATAATTTAAAATATACTGTAGAGAATGGAGTTGTTAAATATACATTTGATGAAGCCTTTTTTACTTTTATTGATGAAAATATAAAGATTCTAAAGGATGGTGTTGAAACTTCAATGAATTCGAATGCCTTACAATTACATCCAGAATACGAAGTTGTGAAAAACTCGGATCTAATGTTTAAAATGAGTGTTGGAGCAATGGCACAGGCTTTTGGTACCGACGGGGCAGAGGCAATATTTAGGCATTTAGGAATGGAAGATGAAATGATTGAGATTACTGATGCAAATATTGAAAAGATGAATTGTGTAGTTTGTAATACCGAATTAGATGTTCCGGAAGGTTCAAAGTCTGTAATGTGTGTTGAGTGTGGTTGTAAAAATGAAGTTACTGCAGGACAAATTGCTTGTCCAAATTGTTCAGCACCTTTTGATCCCGTCAAAGAAAATGAAACTTGCCCATATTGTAGTTCAAAAATAGAACGTCCGAAAAGTATGCACGATTTTATGAAAGACAAGTATGCAGATGCAATGAATACATCAAAACCAAAGAAAAAGAAAGGACTTTTTGGTAGGTTGTTTGGGTAAATGATATATTTCGGTGCTCTGCACCTTGGAAATACTCGTTATATTGTAAACTATTGATATTTCGCAGCTCTGCTGCTCATACATAAGTATTTTTTAAAGAATTTCTTTGAATAATTTGTTGAGGTGCAGAGCACCGAAACATTTATAGTAGTTTTAAATCGAATTGATAAAAGGTGCAGCGCACCGAAATAGATCATTAAATGATTATTTTATTTGCAAATTCTTATTTTTGTAAAACTATTGAATTTGTAAGCCATTATGGAAATAGCTTTTGTCATAATCACAATATTAGTAATTACTGTTTTTCTTTATTTTGTTTTTAGAGGTAAAAACAATAAGTGGAAAATACCTAAAGAGGCATTTCCAACTAGGTGGAGAATAATACTAAGTCAAGAAGTAGCATTTTATAATGCGCTTTCAGCTGAAGAGAAAAAAAGATTTGAGTTTAAAATTCAGGAGTTCTTGCTTAATTGTAAAATAACAGGGATCGAAACGCAAGTTAATATTACAGACAAACTACTTGTTGCATCAAGTGCTATAATTCCGATTTTTGCTTTTGATAATTGGAGATATTCAAATATTTATGAGGTTTTGGTTTATCCTTCGGCATTTAACGAGAAGTTTGAAACAAATGGTTCCGATAAGTTTATTGCAGGAATGGTCGGAACAGGATATATGGAAGGCAAAATGATATTGTCTAAACAAGCTTTGCAACATGGATTTAAAAATGAATCTGATAAAAATAATACAGCGATTCACGAATTTGTGCATCTGATTGATAAATCTGATGGAGCAACGGATGGAATACCTTCTTTATTACTGGAAAAACAATATGCCATACCATGGATTGACCTGATAAATAAAAAAATCGATGAGGTGTACGAAGGTAAAACAGATATTAATCCTTATGGAGGAACAAATAGGGCGGAGTTTTTCTCAGTCGTTAGCGAGTACTTTTTTGAACGTCCTAAACTATTGGCAGATAAACACACTGAGTTGTATAAACTTTTGGAAGAGATTTTCGATCAGGATATGAAATCAAAAAAGCTAAGAAAACACAATGTAGAAATTGGACGAAACACTCCATGTCCATGCGGAAGCGGGAAAAAGTTTAAGCATTGTTGTGGTAAAACTCAGACTTAAAAACAGTCCTCAACGATTTCAGTTATAAAGTCACCAAGTTCTTTACCCATTGTGCGAATTTGTTTTGGAACAATACTTTCAGCACTCATACCAGGCATTGAATTTACTTCGAGAAAGTAAGGTTTTCCGTTTTGGATTATAAAGTCAATTCTAACAATCCCCTTACAGTCTAATTTATCATAAATGTGTGAGCAAAAATTCTGAACTTGTTTTGTTTCTTCATCACTGATTCTTTCCGGAGTAATCTCATCAGTTAGCGTTGGGTCATACTTAGCATCAGTATCAAAATAGTCGTTTTTTGTGGCAATTTCTGTCACAGGAAATACATATTCGTTATTTTTAGTTTTAAGTATGCCACATGAAACTTCTACACCATCGATAAATTCTTCAACAATTACAGTTGTGTCTTCAGTACGGGCCAGGTTAACGGCTTCAATAAACTCATCTGCCTTATACACTTTTGTTACTCCGTAACTTGATCCGGCAGTATTTGGTTTTACAAAGCAAGGTAATCCTACATAATTAGTTATTTGATCAACAGAAAAAGGAGTTTCTCCCTTAATAACTACTGATTTTGCCATGTAAACACTAGCTCCTGATAAAGCTTTCTTACATAATACTTTATCAAATGTTGTTACAGATGAAATATGGTCAGATGCAGAATAAGGTATTCCAATAAGGTCTAGCATAGCTTGTACTTTACCATCTTCTCCCGGAGTACCGTGTAAAGTAATATACGCAAAGTCAATTTTTACTTTTTGATTATTTGTTATAAATGAGAAATCGTTAATATCAACACGGATTTCTTCGTTTTCAAGCTGACAAAAGAAACCATCTTTTCTTACATCAACCATATAAGCAGCGTATTTTTCTTTATTTATACTTGCTAATATTTGTTTAGCTGAATTTAGACTAATATGTCTTTCGCTTGTATATCCACCTGCTATTACTGCGATATTTCTCATAATTTGTAGTTGAAAAGTGCGTTATTTTTTCTTAATCTTAAGCTTTTGTACGATACTTAAACTTGATGGGTCAGTAATTCCATTAAGTTTTAAAATATCATCTGCAGATATCCCATCATACTTTAATGCTATACCGTAAGGGCTATCTCCTGATTTTACAGTGTAGTAAATATAATTCGGGTCAATAGGTTCTTCTTTAGGTTTATTGGTAGTTGGATTTATCCCCACTGAACGTTGTTTCTCATCAAAGCTTTGTGAATTTACGATTTTATATTTTGTTTCAAGTGCTGCAGGGACATATACTTTTAATGTTTGTCCAACACTAATCATGTTTCCGGAGATTCCGTTCCATGCTCTTAAATCAGCAGTTTCGACTCCATACCATGAAGCAATTAGACCGACCGCATCACCAGATTTAATTGTATAGTTAAGTTGGACAGTTCCTTCCGGTTGAGCTGCACTAGGAATATATTCAACATATGTATCGTCAATTTCTACTTCCATTTTTTCAGGATTAAAAAATAATGTGTCCATATAGTTGTAGATAGAGTCTTCTAAGGCCATAAACTCACTTATATACTGACGTCTCATACGTAATGGATATTCTTTAGTTTTTGCAGGTATAATATCCAATTTATACTGAGGATTTAATTCTCTTGTTTCACCAACATCAATTCCAAGAACTGAATCTAATTGAGCAAAATGGAGTTGATCTCTGACCATTACAGTATCCACATCTTCATAAAATGGGATATATTCAGGTTTAAAGTTATGTTCATCTGCGTATTCGAATAAATAAACAATAGCAATAAACCCTGGTACATAGTTTCTGGTTTCGTTTGGTAGGTAGGGGTATAATTCCCAATAGTTTGTTTTTCCTCCTGATCTTCTGATTGCATTATTAATTGTTCCCGGTCCTGCGTTGTAGGCAGCAAGTGCTAAAGTCCAATCACCATATGTCTCGTGTAGTTTCTTAAGGTATCTGCATGCGGCATCAGTTGACTTTTCAGGATCAGACCTTTCATCAACATATGAGTTTATTTCTAAGCCCTGTCCTTTACCTGTTTTGTACATAAATTGCCATAAGCCTGTTGCGCCTGCACGTGATTTCGCTAATGGATTTAAAGCAGATTCTATTATTGGTAGATACTTTAACTCTAGTGGGATGTTATATGCATCAAGCTTTTCCTCAAACATTGGGAAATATTGATGTGAGAGTCCCATAAATTTTGGAGCAATCCACCTGCCGTTTTTAACATATCTGTCTAAGTATTTTTGAACATTTGCGTTGTATGCCAAATCTATTGGTGTGACTATATTCATTATTCTTTCTTCGAATACAGAATCAGGGACATCTGCTTCGAATTTGTATCTGTCTTCAGGTTTTAAAAACTCTATTGTATCCCGACCGGTATAGTAAAACCAGTCCATTAACAAGCTGTCAAGATGGTCAGCCATTGTATAACCATCATTTTTACGCATAATTATTGAGTCGTTTTCTGGTTCAATCTCTGTTTGAGCAAAAACCGAAAAACTTGACAGGCAAATTAAAATAAATGATAATGCTTTTTTCATAATTAGAAATTAATTGTACAACCGATACCTGTTGCAGGTGTTCGTGTATAATAATTATTCATTGTTTGGGGAAAAAATCTGATACTTAAATCGTCGCTTATGTCAAAATCAAAAAGGTTTGCATCTACATTTGCATCTACAATTTGAATAGCATATACCACAGCAACTCCTATAATATTTAAATCTCTGTTTTTCCTGAATTTATCCATATAGTTGAGTAAGGCAGTTTCGTTATAGATTTCATTACCGTTAACATCGGTAAATTCATCTACTTCGCCTGCTTCACGTTGAAGAATAGCAGTTTTATACCTGTTAAACTCACTTTGATTTTGTATTGCCAGATACGTAAAAGCACCCATTCCTCCGTATACAATAGGTATTTTCCAATATTTTTTGTTGTAAAACTGCCCTGCACCAGGCAAAACGGCAGAATAAATTGTTGCTTTACGAGGGGAGTGCTCTTCAATAGGTTTTGTCTCTTTTTCTTGCGCAAAACTTATCTGTGAGACTATCAAAAATGATATAAATACAAGTATTTTCTGAGTTTAATTCAAAATCTAAGTATTTAATTTATCAAGAATTAAAATAATTCTTTCTAACTCATCATCATTTTTAAAAGGGATTGTTATGCGACCGTTACCTTTAGCATTTCTTTTAAAACCAACATTAGTAGCAAAACAATTTGATAAGTGGTTCTGAAGTTGTTCATAATCTTCGGCTGTTGCATGAACTTTCCTTTTTGCAAGCTTAGATTCTTTTTTTGCTTCATTATTTAATTCTCTGATTATATCTTCAACCCTGCGAACAGAAAAATCATATTTTAAAATTTGGTCATATATCATTAACTGTGTCTCTTCTTCTTTAACTGAAATTAGAGCACGAGCATGTCCCATTGATATTTTTTCTTCTTTTATACCTAGTTGAATTTTCGCAGATAGGTTAAGCAATCTTGTATAATTTGATACAGTTGAACGTTTTTTTCCAACTCTTTGGCTTAGAGCTTCCTGAGTAAGCTTACATTCTTCCATCAAACGTTGGTAACTAATGGCAACTTCAATTGCATTTAGGTCTTCTCGCTGAATATTTTCAACAAGAGCCATTTCTAACATTCCCTGATCATCAGCAAGTCTGATATAAGCCGGAATTTTCTTTAGTCCTGCAAGTTTAGATGCTCTTAAACGTCTTTCTCCTGAAATAAGTTGATAATTTCCATTTTCAAGAACTCTAACTGTAATAGGTTGTATTACTCCAAGTTCTTTTATTGAGTCGGAAAGCTCCTGAAGAGCTTCTTCGTCAAAATTGGTACGTGGCTGAAAAGGATTTGCTTCAATTTTATTGATAGCAATTTCATTAGCTTCACGCTGTCTTTCATTATTTGATCCGGAGTTGGTGTCAATCAGTGCATCCAAACCTCTTCCCAGTGCATTCTTTTTAGCCATATGTTTATTTAATTATTTTTTCTTCTTCTTTAAAGTTTGTCATGCCGTTTCTTTGTAGAAACTCTCTTGCAATGTTTAGATAATTTGTTGCTCCTTTCGATGTTACATCGTAATCAAAAATAGTTTGACCGAAGCTAGGGGCTTCACCAAGTTTAACATTACGGTGGATAACAGTCTCGAAAACCATTTTATCAAAGTGTTTCTTAACCTCGTCAAGGATTTGATCAGAAAGACGTAAACGGGAATCATACATTGTCATTACAAATCCTTCGATATCTAAATCAGGATTAAGATGTCCCTGCACAATACGAATTGTATTTAACAGTTTTCCTAAACCTTCCAGAGCAAAATATTCGCATTGTACCGGAATGAGAACAGAATCGGAAGCTGTTAATGCATTGACAACAATTAATCCAAGAGAAGGAGAGCAGTCAATAAGTATATAATCGTATTTATCCTGAACTTTTTCCAGTACATATTTTAAGACTTTCTCTCTATTTGGAAGTTCTAACATTTCAATTTCAGCACCAACAATATCAATATGACTCGGTAGTAGGTCAAGACCCTCAATGCTGCTCGAAAGAATAACATTTTCAGGCTCTTCATCTCTTACCAGTGTTTCATATAAGCCGGTTTTAATATTTCGTATGTCGAAACCCAGACCTGAAGTTGCGTTAGCCTGAGGGTCTGCATCCACAACAAGTACTTTCTTTTCGAGCACTGCTAAACTTGCTGCAAGATTAATAGCTGTAGTAGTTTTACCAACACCACCTTTTTGATTAGCCAATGTAATTATCTTACCCATCTTTTCTTTTTTAATTGAATTCCAAAATTACAATATTTACATTAATTAATGGTAAATGAAATCTCTGACTTTTAAACATTATTAACAATTTCGGACATCTGTATAATCAAGTTATTGTAATTCAATCTGTTATAAATGTTAATTGTTAATATTTTCCAGAAAAAAAATCAAGTCTTCAATTGTGTTGATATCCTGTGGCATTGAATACTCTGAGTGATTGTCAACAAATTGATAAATTTGACCTCTGTTATAGACATTATTTTTGTTATCCGTCTTGATTTTTAAAATACTATCATTATAAACGATAAAATAACCTTTAAAGTATGTGCCACTTGTTTTACAATCGCATGTTTTCATTTGAAATTTAGTTTCAGCCAGCATTAAAGAGTCTCCTCCTAAACTATGACCAAAACTATATGATTCCATACCATAGGTTTCCTCATCGAAATACATTCTCATGTATTTCTGAGTTTGTGTTTCAACAAGTTTAACTTCTTCGGGAATTAATATTTCTTTTTTTCCGTTTTCAGTGTCTTTTGCTTTTACAAAATTGTAATATGAGTGTTTGCCGGCTTTGATATACATCTCTTTTTCATAATCGTCATAAAATACAACTCTTGCTTTTTCCCATTCTTTTTTGCCGACACAGGAAATTGCAAGTAAGCTTATAAGGACGATATATAAAGTTTTACTTTTCACCTTTGTTAAGTAACTCTTGCTTCATAAAAAGCATCTTTAGGGCAGCTACAGCAGCTTCAACTCCTTTGTTACCGAGTTTCCCGCCTGACCTGTCAAGAGCTTGTTGTTGGTTATCTGTTGTTAAAACACCAAATGCAACAGGTACTCCAGTATCTAAATTTACTTCCATTATACCTTTAGTGACACCTGAACAAACATAATCGAAATGACGTGTTTCTCCTTGAATTACACAACCAAGGCAAATTACAGCATCTGTTTCAGCAATCTCTACCAAATATTGAGCTGCAAGAGGGAGTTCAAAGCTTCCGGTAACAGATTTTAGAACGATGTCACTTTCAGCGAAACCATATTTTTTTAATGTTTCTATCGCAGCTTCAGCCAGATTTGCTGTTACTTCTTGATTCCATTCTGAAACAGCTATTCCAATTTTATAATTTGTATTCTCTGTTTGATTTGCTATCCCTGTTTCTTTGTAGATAGATAAGTTTTTAAGTTCGCTTGCCATAATCTTTATTGTAAAAAAATGGGGCTGTTAAGCCCCTTATATCATAAAATTGAAAAATTCCTTATTGTTTCATTTCGCAACGTTTGATATATTTTTCAATATCTCTTTGTTGCTGAGTATTGTAAAATTCTGATTCTATACGCTTATAAACATTTATAGCTTCTTGATAGTTATTCATCAACTCATATGTTTGTCCTGCTTTCATTAAAAATACAGGGCTTAGGAATTCATTATCAGCTTGTTCAGCTGCTTCCAGATAATGGTCTAAAGCTTCTTCCATATCTCCTAATTCCATATATGCATCTCCAATTAAGTTTATTGACATCGCGCCAACCATTGGATCATCGCTGTCGAAGTCTTCGAAATACTCAATTGCAGTTTCGTACTTACCTAAGTGCATATAACAAACACCTGCATAATAGTTCGCAGCATTTCCCATTGGAGTTCTTCCGTAATCATCAATAATATCGAGGAAACCAGGATACGCACCATCGCCATTAAGAGCTAGAGCAAATGAGTCTTGTTAGAAATAGAACTCAGCTTTGTATGCTTCTGACCAAGCTTCTTGAATACGTGGCTCACGGATAAACTTATAGTAACCGATTACAATAAGAACTACAGCTAAAACACCACCAAGTCCCCACATAAATGCTTTCTGGTGAGTTTCAATGAAATTTTCAGCACGGCTTAATGCTGATTCAACTGATTTAAACCCATCGTTTTCCGGTGTATTTTTCTTCTTTTTTGCCATTTCTACTTATAATTTCATTTTTAGAGTGTGCAAATTTAATTTATTTAATCGAAAATTTAAATTTTAGTACAACTTTTTTTCGTTTAGCAAACATTTTTTAAACAATATTTGTTCTTGATTATTAAAATAGTAACATAATTCTTAATTTTGTTGTCCAATTTACAGAGATATGTATTTAAAAAAATTGTCCTTAGTTAACTTTAAAAATTTTGAGACATTTGATTTCGAATTGTGTGAAAAAGTCAATTGTTTTTTAGGTGATAATGGCATAGGAAAAACTAATATTTTGGACAGTATTCACTATTTATCTTTTTGTAAAAGTTTTATAAACTTAAGCGATAGACAAAATATTAAAGAAAATGAGGATTTTTTTCTCATTAATGGTGAATTTGAAAGAATTGAAAGTGTTGATAAAGTAAGTTGCGCATTACAAAGAGATAAAAAGAAATCATTCAAAAAAAATGGTGTTGAATACCAGAAATTATCGGAGCATATAGGTTTTTTACCTGTTGTTTTTACAACTCCATATGATTCAAATCTTATTCATGGCGGAAGTGATATTAGACGCAAATTTGTAGATAGTATAATCTCTCAATTTGACAAGGAATATTTACAATATTTGATTGCATACAATCGAATACTCGAGCAAAGAAATCAGCTTTTGAAAAACTATTCAAAATATAGTGTTATGAGTTCTGAGGAACTTGAAATTTGGGATATGCAATTGGTTGATTTTGCAAAGAAAATTTATTTAGCAAGAAAGAATTTTGCCAATGAGACAGCCGATATATTTCAAAATTATTATAATCTGATTGCTGATAATAAGGAGAAAGTCAATTTAGAATATGTTTCACATTTAGATTCAGGTAATTTTACAGAGAAGCTAATAGATTCATTGCAGAAAGATAAAATATTAGGCTATACTTCTGTTGGAGTACATAAAGATGATTTTGAATTTAGTCTTGAAGGCAATCCGATTAAACGGTTTGGTTCTCAGGGACAACAGAAAACATATGTGATAAGTTTGAAATTTGCTCAGTTTGATTATATTCGGTCAAAGACAAATTTGGCACCTATATTGCTATTAGATGATATATTTGATAAGCTCGATAAAAAAAGAGTTAATGTTATCACGCGTCTGGTTTCAGAGAGTAAATTTGGCCAAATATTTATTACGGATACAAGTTACTCCAGAATGCCCGACATATTAAATGAATTGGAAATTAAACATAAAATACTAAATTTGTCTAACAATAAAATAATTACAAACTATGAATAGTAGAAAAACACTTGCTTTATTGGCTTTAATTTTTGTTAGCACTCTTGCTTTTTCTCAAAATTTAAAAAAGGATTATATAAAAATGCTTGAAGGGACCTGGAAAGTAGACTCTCTTGAAATTGGCAGTTTTAATTTAAGTCCTGAATATGAAGAAATAGTTCGTCAGAAGATGCCTGAGATTATTGCAATGACAGAGGTTCAATTTAAGTCAAGAAAGAGGTATTATAAAAAAGGTTTTGAAGGTGAGACAGAAGGAACATGGGATGTTTCTAATGATGGAAAATTTATTTTGGTTAAAATAAATGGTGAGAGTAAAATTACTAAAACAAGAATAATTGAGATTTCTGATGAAAAATTAATAATCGCACCTGAAGATCCTAATTCTGCAAATTCCAGGGCCTTTATGTATAAAGTCGATTAAATATGCGTTCAGGTAATAATTTAATTATCGCCGTTGATTTTGACGGAACTATTGTAGAACATCGATATCCAGATATTGGTGAAGTTATTCCCGGTGCTTTTGAGGTATTGCGCGAGTTGCAAGAAAAAGGGCATAAATTAATTTTATGGACAGTTCGTGACGGAATTGACTTACAAGCAGCAGTTGATTTTTGTCTTGACCACGGAATAATGTTCTATGCTGCAAACGAGAGCCATCCAAATGAGGAATTCAATAAATATATAAGTCGTAAGATAGACTGTGATGTATTTATTGATGATAGAAATGTTGGTGGATTTTTGGGATGGGAGAAAATACGAGAAATTTTAATTCCGGATTCTCCAAATATTAAAAGAAATACAGAAGAAGAAAATACAAATCAGGATAAAGGATTCTTTGGAAAATTTTTTGGGTCTAAATAAGTTGAGGCTTATTCAGCAGGTTTCCACTCACTTTTGTCTTTAAATTTAGCATGAATAATTTCAAATTCTACTGATTCTGTTCCTTCAGGTGCCATCGTAAATTCAACAAGCAAATGCGACAGATTTGTAAAAAACATCTTTAGGTGTCTTAAATCCTAAGTTCTTCCTTGGTCTTCTGTTAATTTTATATTGT
>PKTB01000025.1 GCA_002869385.1 Marinilabiliales bacterium | reverse complement strand
GGGGCTGAAGATATTGAATATCTGGTTGATGATTTTGATGGCCATGATTTTGGAACACTCAATGCATCATCAAGTTTATACTTAAAATCAGGAAAAGATTATGTCTGGAAAGTAAGTGGTGGAGATATTGTTTCAGCAAAAATGTATTACAGAATGTACAAAGATGGTGATACTCCTGGAGCATTTGTTGAGCAGGTATTAGATTGGGAAAGCGAAACAGTTTCTAATGATACGACATATCAGGTATGGTGGAATGACGACCCTAATGAAACAAATTTGAACTTGCTTGAAGCAGTAACAGCAGGTTTATATAATGTTGAAGTTTATTTTGAAGCTGAGAATGGTGAATCTGAAATATTGACCTTAAATAATGGTGGTTCAAATTATATCGCTCAATTTACATTTGAAGAAACTGCAGCTCTAACTGCAACACCAACAGGCGAAATGAACTCTACAAGTCTTGATGGAATGGTTTTGGATCTAGTTTTAACATCTGAGTCTTTTGTTGATGGGACATTTGAGCAAACAAACTTTACGTTAAATAATGCTCCAGCTGGTTTGACAATAAATGGAGTTTTATATTCCAGTCCTACTGAAGCTAATATACAATTAGCATATACAGGTGATCCTATCTTAACAGAGATAAATGATTTTAATGTTACTATTGCAGCTGCCGAACTAGATGGTGCAGCAGACCTTACCTCAAACAATATGACAATATATGCTGATGTTGAGCATGAAGGCATCTATTTATGTAAGGTTTCTATGTGGGAAGGTTCAGGAGATGACACTTGGTATGACGAAGTAGATTTTGACGGACATGACTTTGGTAGCTTTAACTAAGAAATGTCTCTTTATTTTAAAACAGGTCAGGTGTTTTCATGGGAAGATAGTGAAGGGGAAATTGTTTCTGCAGCTATTAATTATAGGATTTATAAAGATGGAGACACTCCTGGAGCTTTTACTAATGTCGATTTACCATATTATTCAGAGTGGATATCAGGATCTAACACAGATAAATTATGGTGGAATGATTCTCCTGATGAAATTGATATCAACTTATTAGATGGTGCTGAAGAAGGTACTTACTATCTTGAGGTTTATTATGAAGCCGAAACTGGCGGTGGAGAAACAATATATATGAATAATGGAACTGCTAATTATATTGCTTCATTTACTTACACAACAAATCCAATTTTAGTTGCAACACCAGCATCTTCAATGAATGAGGAAAATCTTGAAGGAATGGAAATTACCTTGAGTATTACTGAAGATTATTACGCTGATGCAATTTTGGATGCAGGTAATTTTACATTAAATAATCCACCAACAGGGTTAGAAATTAGCGATGTTGTCTATGTGGGGCCGTATGAAGCAACAGTTGTCCTTACATTTGATGGCACTGATTTCGATGTAGATGTTACAGATTTTAGCGTTTCTGTTGCTGGAACTGAATTTAATGCGGGAATAGATTTAACATCAAATTCTATGACAATAACTGCAATCGATGAAGATATCACGATATTTTCACATCTGTTAACTGCAGATGACTATCAAAGATATCTTGGTGATAATGGTTCATATTGGATAGATATGGAAATTGGCCAGCTTGAATGGGATGGAGCACAAATTGGATATGGAACATCATCGATTATACCTGATGATTGGGAGTGGTATAATGCCGAATGGTATGAAGACGGAGAAGATGAGAATAAAAGAGTCCATTCTTTTATTACAGTCCCAAATGAAGTGGGAACAGTTTATTACGCTGGTCGTGTTAGAAATACAGCTGAAGGAACCTTGTTTTATGCAAACTCTGCAGATTGGTCAGAATCAGATGCTCTGGATGCTGTTTATACAATAGAAACTTTAGAATTGCCACCAGTTACTTCAAGTTCTGCAAGTGGACTTGATGGCACAAGAATTAATATTGACTGGACTCCTGACCCAATGTTTACTAATGTTATGATAATTGCAAAAGCTACTGATGTAATAACAACTGACCCCGAACAGGGAACAACCTATGCTACAGGAGAGATTATTGATGGAGCAGAAGTTATATATAAAGGAAATGCTGGGAACTTTATTCATACAGGACTGGAAAACAATACAACTTATAATTATAATATCTATACTATAAATAATGATTATTATTCGATTTCAAATTTAACAAGTGCCGCTACAGATGATTCTGAAGGATGTACATTTACATTAGACTTAGGTGAAGATGTAAATGTTTGTGTAGGTAGTTCAGTTCTTTTAAATACCGGTTTAATAGTACAACCTTATGGTGATACTATTACAGTTTATTTTAATACTTCTGAGCATCCTGATTTTGCTGCATTAGATGTTGTTTATATGCATGCAGGAGTATATTTAGCCGGAGGCTCAACATGGGACTATGTTATCGGGAACTGGGGTGAAGATGACGGACTTGGACAAATGACTCAATTTGATGCAAATACCTGGATGATTTCGTTCAATCCTCTTGATTACTTCGGGTATCCTGCAGAAAGTGAATTGTTAGGTATAAATCTGGTCTTTAGAAATGATGATGGAACTCTGATTGCTCAAAATCCGGATACAGAAGAGGATTATTATATTGATATGAGTGTCACCCCTCCAGTTTCAAGCCATATTACAGTGACGACTGATTTTGTCCAGACAGAAATCGAGAATATTTTGTGGAGTACAGAACAGACAACTTCTTCAATTTCTGTTAGTACAGCCGGAGAATATTCTGTTATTGCTACAGATATTTATGGTTGTGTGGGAATAGACACAGTTAATGTTGAATTACATGCTATCCCTTATGTAGAATTGGGCGAAGATCAAACAGTTTGTGGTGATTCAGAGGTAATCCTTGATGCAGGCGAGTTTGAATCATACGAATGGAATGTTGATAGTATTACACAGACGATCACAGTTAGTGACCCGGGAGTATACATTGTTACTGTTACCGATATCTATGGTTGTACTGGTTTTGATGTTGTAAATATAAATCTTATCGACTTTCCAATTGCTGAATTTTCTTATGAATTAACTGGTGATTTTACAGTTGAATTTAGTGATTCATCTGAGAATGCTGATACATATTCATGGGATTTTGATGGTGATGATGAAGAGGATAGTAATGTTGCAGGTGATGTGTCATATACATATTCTGAACATGGGCAATATGCTGTTACATTAACAGTTACCAATCAGTGTGGAGAGGATTCTTACAGTGAAATAATTTATATTCTTTCAGTTGAAGGAATAAATAAAATAAATACTCAGATATATCCAAATCCTGCTAGTAGCATTCTTACAATAGAATTTGATGAACAATATCAAAATGGCGAGTTAGAATTATTTGATATTTCCGGAAAACAATTACTCAATAAGAAAATTGATAGTAAACTAATTTATTTTGATGTAAGTGAGTATAAATCAGGTTTATATTTGTTAAAAACAGATATTGATGTAATTCAAACAGAATATAAAATAATAATAAAATAAAACACATTATGAAGAAGACATTATTAATACTGGTAAGTTTGTTAATTAGTGCTTTATTATTTTCACAAACACCATGGACAGGAAGAACATATTGCAAAATTACTCTAGATACTAAACTTATGGAAAATCCTTCATGTAGTTTAGGTGGAGGTGGCGGTATGCCTGCAACTTGGGATAAAGTATATGCTCACCTAGGGCTATGTACCTGTAATATTGAATCAGAAGAAAGAGATTGTTCATCGGAGAGTGCAAACGAAATATTTTGTTATTCTCAGATTACACCTTTTCAGTCGCTTGTATGGCAGCATGTAGTTGGAAACTGGGGTGAAATTGCAGAGGATGATGGTGTAGGTTTAATGGTGACCGAAGGCGATGGAGTTTATTCAATTGAATTTATTGTTGAAGATTATTTTAGCAGTGCAGATGTAAGTACAGAACTTGGTGAGACAAGCGCAGTTCCTTCAATGCCTTGGGATGTTAACCTTGGAGGTAAGCCTTATACTATGGGTATGGTTTTTAGAAATACTGATGGTACCTCTTCAGGTCGTGATGCTTTATGTAAAGACCTTTTTATGGTAGATATTCTTGGAACTCCAACAATAATTCAGGGGTCAGATCCTGAGGGACAAACATTTCCGGCAATGACAGTTGATGTTCATGATGCAGGGATTGATGAAATTATGACATTAAGTGATAATACGATGATTTATCCTAATCCTGCAAATGAAGAGTTTCTTATTAATTTCAAACTTGTAAAAGGCGATACTGATGTTAAAATCAGAATATTTGATGTGCAAGGGAAACTTATTTCAGAAGATATTTATGATTCACAAAATATAGGATGGTACAATCACAAAGTATCATCTGCAAGTTTTGAACCCGGTATTTATATGGTTCAGATAGCTCTTGATAATTATGTTGCACATACTGAAAGAGTACATATTATTAGATAATAGAAAAACGTAGATTATGTTTAAGAAAATATTACTTATCCTATCAGGATTGATTCTCTTTTTCAACCTGTCCAAAGCTCAGGTCTTAACTTGGGAACCCCTGTATCCAACGATTTATGATACAGTTACAATATATTACGATGCAACACAAGGTAATGGTGTACTTGCCGGTTTGGATGATACTGTTTATGCTCATACTGGAGTTTTATCAAATCTCAGTATTAATGAGAACGATTGGGAACATAAAATTGCAAATTGGGGAGAGGCCGATTCTATATTAGCTATGGATAATCTCGGTGGTGACATGCATAAATTCAGATTTTATCCGAAGAGTTTTTATAGCATACATCAAAGCGAGACTATAACTGATTTATGTTTTGTTTTTAGGGATAAGGATGGAGATTTAGCCGGAAAGAACGCTGATGAAACAGATATATATTTGCCTTTATGGACGGATGACTTGTATGCACGCTTTACTGCTCCAACTACTTTTCCTTTAAGACCTGAATCTGGTGAAAATTTTAATGTGACAGTTACAGCAAAAGCTGAAGGAATGATAAATATCTTTCACGATGATGCTTTGATAGCTCAGGATTATGATTCTGTTTTCACAACGAATATAATTGCAGGAAGTACAGGAAAACACTGGATAAGATTTGAATATCAGTCAGGTGGTAATTCTCAGACCGATAGCTTATTTTATTTAGTTCAGGAGCCTGTTACAGTTGAAGACCTTCCCGAAGGTATTGTTGACGGAATCAATATCATTGATGATAATACTGTAGTTTTTTGTTTAAATGCACCATGGAAAAGCCGTGTTTATATGATTGGTGATTTTAATGATTGGCAAATTGAACCCGAATATCAGTGTAAACGTACTTCAGATGGTGAAAGATGGTGGTGTAGAGTAGAAGGATTGAGCCCAGATATGGAATATCGATTCCAGTATTTGGTCGATTTTGATATTAATATTGCTGATCCATATAGTAAGAAGCTTTTAGATCCTTTTAATGATACTGAAATTCATCAGGTGATATACCCTGATTTAATTGATTATCCAACAGGTAAAGCAAGTGAAATGGTTGGTGTGTTTGAAACAAATGAGGAAGAATATCAGTGGCAGGTTACGGATTTTGAAAAGCCTGACAGTAGAGACCTTGTGATTTATGAAATGTTAGTAAGAGACTGGCATATATGGCATTCATATCAAACCGTGTTAGATTCAATAGATTATCTTGTTAGTTTAGGAATTAATGCAATTGAGCTAATGCCTGTTAATGAATATGATGGAAATGATTCCTGGGGATATATGCCTGCATTTTTCTTTGCTCCTGATAAATGTTATGGTACATCTGATATGCTTAAGCATTTTGTCGATGTATGTCATGAAAATGGCATTGCAGTTATTATGGATATGGTTTTAAATCACGCTAGTGGACAGAATTCAATGGCTCGATTATATTACAATAAAGAAAAAGGACGTCCAACCTGGCAGAATCCTTGGTTTAATGAACTAATTCCGCATCCATACGGTTACCATAATGACTTTGACCATGAAAGTCAGTATACTAAAAACTTTGTTGATTCTGTCTTGTCATATTGGATTACAGAATATCATATGGATGGTTATCGGCTAGATTTATCAAAAGGTTTTACCAATACAGTTACAGTAGGTTACGATGAAGAGGGAGATATCAATTGGACTGATGTTGGTGCCTGGGGTAATTATGATGTAGTTCGTGTGGATAATATTAAAAGATTGGCAAATGAAGTTTGGGCACGACATCCTGGTACATACATGATATTAGAGCATCTTGCAGGTTTTGATGAAGAAAAGGCTCTTTCTGACCATGGTTTTATGTTATGGTGTGGAATGGCTGCAAATGAGCAGTTCTCACAAGCGGCCATGGGGTGGCCTGATAATTCAGATTTTAAATATGGAATTTCTTATCAGAACTATCAAGGAAATAGTCTTGGACAACACAATTTGGTAGGATATATGGAAAGTCATGATGAAGAAAGACTGATGTATAAGTGCTATACTTATGGTAATATGAATGTAGAGGGTAGCGATACAGTATATTCGACACGAGATAAAGAAACCGCATTGGAAAGAATTGGACAGGTAGCTGCGTTTTTCTTTACAGTGCCCGGACCAAAAATGTTCTGGCAGTTTGGAGAAAGAGGATATGATTATTCTATTAATTGGCCTGCTGTTGAAGAACCCGGAGCCACCAGAACCGATAAAAAACCTCCAAGATGGGATTATATGGAAGAAGGAGAAAGACAATATCTCTATAAAGTTTATAGAGCACTTATTGATCTTAGAACGGGATATAATATTTTCAGGACTTCAAATTATGAAATGAGTACATCTGAATATGATAAAAGAATCAGGTTATGGGATGATGGATATGTTGGTGGTGAAATGCAGGTCGTAGTTGTTGGGAACTTTAATGTTGTAAGTCAGTCAGTTTGGCCTGAATTTTCGCACGATGGAGAATGGTATGATTACTTTACAGGTGATACAATTACAATAGAATCTACAATGACTGAAGGACAAGGTTTTACTTTTGAATATCAGCCCGGAGAATATCATATTTATACAGATATGCGTTTGGATATTCCTGATTTTACTCTTGATACTGCATCAAGCGAAGATGCTGTGCCGGGTATTGTAGGTGATATTTTTAATGCAACTGCTTATCCTAATCCATTTAATGATAAAATTACACTTGAATTCTCTCTAAGACAGTCAGAACAAGTTGAAATAGTATTTTATAATATCAATGGACAATTAGTTGACAAGCAGAATTACAAAGCAATTAAAGGACGTAATAAGTTTGATTATACTTTCTCTGATGAATTGCCAGTTGGTAATTATATTTATATGGTTAGAACAGATGATTCAGTAATAAAAGGGAAAATAATCAAACAATAATTTGGATAAAGTACTAGGAATGAAAAGAAAACCAAGATTAAGTTTTTGGCAAATCTGGAACATGAGTTTCGGGTTTTTGGGTATTCAGTTCGGGTTTGGATTGCAGAATGCAAATGTTAGCCGTATTTTCCAAACTTTAGGCGCAGAGATGGACAGTATTCCTATTTTGTGGATAGCTGCACCTATCACAGGACTAATTATTCAACCAATAATTGGGCACTTTAGTGATAATACATGGACTCGCCTAGGTAGAAGAAGACCATATTTTCTTGCAGGTGCAATCTTTGCCTCTATTGGTTTAATAATAATGCCTAACTCTCCGGCTCTTTGGGTTGCAGCTGGCATGTTATGGATTATGGATGCATCTATTAATATTTCAATGGAGCCTTTTAGAGCATTTGTAGGAGATTTACTGCCAGACGAGCAGCGTACAAAAGGATTTGCAATGCAAAGTTTTTTCATTGGAACCGGAGCTGTTGTTGCATCTGCTTTACCTTATCTTCTTACAAACGTTTTAGGAATTGAAAATACTGCACCAGAGGGAGTAATTCCACCTTCAGTAAAAATTGCATTTTATGCCGGAGCTGCAGTATATTTTATCGCTGTTTTGGTTACTGTTATTACTACTAAAGAATATACTCCTGAGGAAGTTAAAGAATTTGAAGCAGCAAGTGAAGATAAAAGAAAAGAACAAAATTATTCTGATGAATACGCAAAGCACAGCTCATATATAAAAGTTAGTGCAATATTTGCTCTTTTAGGAATTTTCACTTTTATTTTTGTTTATTTAAAAGATCTTGAAAAAGAGATATATATCCTAGCTGGTATACTTTTATTGTTTTCCTTACTAATGTTAATTAGCTGGGTAATGCGCAAATATAAAGATGCAAAGAATGGTCTTGTTGAAGTGTTTTCAGATTTAATAAAGATGCCATCAACAATGAAACAACTTTCGGTAGTTCAATTTTTTACATGGCTTGGGTTATTTGCAATGTGGATATATACAACTGCAGCAGTAACTGATCATATTTATGGTACAACCGATACAGAATCTTTGCTTTATAACAATGGAGCAGATTGGGTTGGGGTATTGTTTGGTGTTTATAATGGAGCTGCAGCACTATTTGCTTTCTTATTACCATTATTGGCGAAACTTACATCTAGAAAAGTTACTCATATGATTTGCTTATTAATTGGTGGAGTAAGTTTAGCATCCATTTATGTTTTTAAAGATCCTAACTGGTTAATATTACCGATGGTTGGTGTCGGTCTTGCCTGGGCAAGTATTCTATCAATGCCTTATGCAATTTTAACTGCAGCATTACCTGAGCATAAAATGGGTATTTATATGGGGATATTTAATTTCTTTATAGTTCTTCCTCAAATTCTTGCAGCAACAATATTAGGAGCTATGACTAAACATTTGTTTGACCAACATGCGATTTATACACTTGTTTTTTGTGGAATTATGATGGTAATAGCTGGATTTGCTACCTTATTTGTCAAAGATATCGGTGAAAAATTTGTTAAAAAATCCATAAACTAGTTTTAAAAAAACATTACTATTATATTGCCAATAACAATATTAAGATGTAATATTACACCCGAATTAATTTTAAACAAAAAATATGAAAATTCAAAAAAATAGTTTAGTAACTCTTGAATATGATCTATATGTAGACGATTATGATGGAGAACTTATAGAGTCAGTAAAATCAGATGAACCTGCAGTCTTTGTCGTTGGTGGTGAGGAAATGTTGGAGACTTTTGAAGAAAAGCTTATTGGATTAAAAGCAGGTGATGTTTTTAAATTTAGCCTTTCAAAAGATGAAGCTTATGGTGACGAAGATGAAGAAGCAATAGCAGAATTTCCTAAAGATATTTTTCTTGAGGATGATGACGCAAAACTACCGGAAGTAGGGGATTATGTTCCTATGGAAGATGAAGACGGAACCGTATTTGATGGTATTGCTATTGAAATTACAAAAGAATTTGTTGTAATTGATTTTAACCATCCATTATCAGGTGAAGATCTTTATTTTACAGGTAAAATATTAAAGGTGGAGGAAGCTGAATAATAAAATACCGGCTAGAAGAGTTTTAATAGCAGCTGAATAATCAGCTGCTATTTTTTTTAATTTGTGATAGTTTCTATTATGCTAAAAATTGATTATTTTTGTTTAACAATGTGTAAAAATATATTTGGATGAAAATTGACGATCAGGAAAAGATGTTGGAGAAAATGCGGGAGATTGCTCGTCAAAATCCTGATGATATTACCATAATTGAAACAAGTGTTGACTCACAAATTCAAATTTATTTTTTTGAATCCTTACAAAGAATTGATGAGAATGAAGACGATGTAAATATTCAGGCACTCTATAATGAACTTATATGTAAAGAAACTGCTCTGGACAGGAAAAAAGAAATTCTGGCTCAATTAACATAACTTGGTGAGGTCGAAAGCTACCGGCTTTTAGAAGAATATCTGAAAACTGCAGAAGATGATATTAAAACCTGGGCATTTTTAGCATGTCAACAAGGAAGAATGTTTTTAGAATCCAAATTATTAGAAGAATCAAAAATCTATATTGCATCAGGCTTAGGAGGGAAAGACCATAGATTACGTTATGTCTTTGCTTTTGCTGCCCGAGAAGGAGTTTATTCTGATTCTCAAGAGAATATTATCAGAGGAGAAATAGAATATTATCTTAAGAAAAATGATGGAATAATTGAGAATATTGAGTTTGGCGAAGGATATGCTATTTGTACTTCATTGGTGCCAATTTATGTTAATCTTGTTGAGTTAATACAGGAAATTGTAAGCGAAATCAATCAATTCGGTAATTTTATTAAGGAGAATGTCTTTATTACCAACGAGAAACCTGTGAAAATTAAAGAACTAAAAGATATATTTGTCTAAATAGTAATAATGACTGAAAAAAATGTTAAAATAGATGACTCCTGGTACGCAAAATTAGAAGAGGAGTTTAATAAGGATTACTTTAAAAATCTAAAAGACTTTCTTGTAGAGGAAAAAGCTAAATACAGAGTTTATCCTCCGGGTTCACAAACATTTACAGCATTTAACCTGACACCATTTGATAAAGTAAAAGTAGTTGTATTAGGTCAGGATCCATATCATGGTCCGGTACAAGCACACGGATTAAGTTTTTCAGTACCGAATGGTATAAAAATACCTCCATCATTATTAAACATTTACAAAGAGCTAAAGCAAGATATAGGTTTTGAAATTCCTACACATGGATATCTTGAGGATTGGGCAAAACAGGGGGTGTTCTTAATTAATGCCACTTTATCAGTACGTGCTCATTCAGCCGGGTCACACCAAAAGAAAGGTTGGGAAACTTTTACTGATAAGGTTATATCTACACTTAGCGAAGAAAGAGAAAACATTGTTTTCTTATTGTGGGGAAATTATGCTCGTGCAAAGAAAGTTTTGATAGATGAGTCTAAACATCTGATTCTGGAAGCTGCGCATCCTTCACCTTTAAGTGCATATAATGGTTTCTTTGGATGTAAACACTTTTCAGCAACAAATGAGTATCTTGAATCAAAAGGAGTAGAACCAATTAAATGGCAGTTGCTAAATAATCTCGACCCTCAGTTATTCTAATGTATAAAAAGCGTATATTTGATGCCAGATTATGGCACTATTACATTTAATATCAAAATTAATCTCAGAATTTCTCCGTAAAGAGATTCTACTTATTTGCCTTATTGTCTTTTCTGAACTGTAATAGACCTATTATTAAAGATAGTTCTATTATTTTCCAATTTATACAATAAATATATGGAAGCATTTGATGCTTATCTTAATAGTCTGATGAATAAAAACAGACTGGAGTTTTCTGATTTCTCAGAAATTAAGTGGTTAAATTATTATGTTGATAATGATTTAATTCAGAAAAGAAATCAACTTGTTTTAAAAGTTGAAGACAAGTTATTTAAACAAACTAAACCTTATTATAATCATATTTCTAAAGGATGCCAGTTATGCTGTAAGGGGCTGTGGTCTTGTCTGTTCATAACAAATAAGTGTAATGCGAATTGCTTTTATTGCCCTGCTGCTCAAAATATTGATGAAACTCCTTCAACTCAAAGTATGGAGTTTTTAACTGCTGAATTGTATGCAGATTATGTAAAGACTTTTGGGTTTAAAGGGTTTAGTTTCAGTGGTGGAGAACCACTATTGTTCTTTGACAGAACTTTAGACTATTTAAAAGCTGTTAGAAGAATTGCTTCTCCGGATGTATATATTTGGTTGTACACTAATGGGATTCTTGCTGATTATGAGAAACTGAAAATTCTGGCTGATAATGGGTTAAATGAGATTAGATTTGATATCGGAGCAACTAATTATAATATTGAAAAGCTTAAAATAGCAACACAACTTTTACCAGTTGTGACTGTTGAAATTCCGGCAGTTCCTGAGAAAACAGATTTGCTAAATGAGCTATTATATGATTTAGATAAAATAGGAGTAAAGAATCTCAACTTGCACCAGCTTCGATTAACCAAATATAATGCACCACAATTACTAAAGAGAAATTATACATATGTTAATGCTGAACGTCCAATTGTTCTGGAATCAGAAATAAGCGCTTTGGAGACATTACTATACGCAAAAGAGAGAGATTTACAAATAGGAATAAATTACTGCTCATTTCATTATAAAAACAGATTTCAAAAAGCAGGTTTTCGTAAAATTCTGGCAAAATTAGCAGGAAATGATGAAACCATGATTACTGAGAACGGTTTTGTAAGAAAACTGCAGGCTAATGAATTATATTATTTAACTTACAAAATTTCAAATGAAAGAACAGATAATTCAATTGAATTAAAATCTGATATTGCCAGATATTATTTAAAAGAGGAAAATGTTGGGTTAAAACTAAGTTTAAACGAGAAAATTGATACTGTACAAAAAAGTGTGTAAAGCTCAAATAAAAATCGATTTTTGTAGTGCAAACAATAAAAATTGAAAAATATGAACTTTACACAAACACAAATT
>PKTB01000006.1 GCA_002869385.1 Marinilabiliales bacterium | reverse complement strand
CCTGACATAAACAGATTAATACGTTTAGTAAAAAGAGCGAGGTTATAATTGTTCGCATAATGTGAATTTTAATATTGTGGCTAACGGTTGCAGCTATGTGGAGTGCGAAAAAGGAATAGCGATTCCTTCGTAAGAGTTCCCACTGAGCCAGATTTTTTGTATTTTGTTTTTAAATTTTGTAGTAAAAGCCAAATCAAAAAATTTGGCGGTGAACGGAAGCGTGACTCACGAACGGTTACATCCGCTTTTCGCATTACATATAGGTGTTGTTATAGGCTGATTTTTATAAACTTCTTCATTGTCGTTTTTTTATCACCCAATAATTTAATGTAATAGACTCCATCTGCCATGGACCCCATATCAATTTCGAATTGATCTGAGACTATTTCAATTTCACTGATTAATTTTGCATTGGAGGAGAATAGTTGAAGTGTTTTATAGGAAAAGATTTCGTCATTAATAGTTAATTTTAAACAATTTTTAACTGGATTTGGGAAAATGTTTATAATCTCATCTTTGTTGACATTTTCCTCGTTTTCTACAAGCCAATCATTACAAGGACAACCTGATGCACAAACATCAGTTACGATATATGTAATTGTGTCATGTGAAAAACAACCAAAAATTGGTGTTGATGCATCCATTACAATATCAGGGTCGTTTGGATAGAGTAGTCCATATCTATAAACACTTCCAATTCCTTCAATCCATATGTCTGGCATGTCCATGTATGAATTGGTTAGATACCATACTTTTCTTAATTGCCCAGAGACTTCTATGGTACTAATACTGTTTACCACTTTGTAATAATCAAGGTTGTAATTTAAGTTGGTAGAATAATAAATTGTATCATCAACTTCTAAAGAAAAGTCGTAAAGTACTATTTCATTTGTAAAATTATGGAAGTATACTTTTTTTTGTAGTGTATCTTCTCTAATAGCTCCTACTATATATGAATTTCTATAGACTTCGACATAGTCGTATGAGCCTATAGTGATTTCGCCTCCAAGATCGACAGTAACTGGCCATTCGTATGGATAAGATAAACTACCAACTATTTTGTAATTCCAGATTGCATTTGATGTCGGGAATTTGTGATATTCTTGAGAAAACGATAAGAATGTGCTCAATAGAGCGATAATAAAAATTGTGGTTTTTTTCATGGTACTGGTTTTTTAAATTTGCCTATAACTAGTTTATGTGTATGAAAAAATCACATATAATGTTTCCTGTGGGGAGTGTATGTATGGTTTTTATCATACCTATTTGTAAAATTAATCTTTTTCTATAATAAATCAAATGGAGAAGGAATGTTTCCTAAATTCTTCTTACTAACATGTGTGTAAATCTCAGTAGTTTTACTATTTCTGTGACCTAATAACTCCTGAATATACCGCAGATCAACACCTGATTCCAATAAATGCGTTGCGTATGAATGTCGTAAACCATGTAATGTAATAGGCTTCCTGATTCCAGCCTTCTTTATTGCCTGCTTGAAAACACTCTGTAAACTTTGCTCCGAATATCGCTCGCCAGGAGTGCTGCCCTCAAATAACCACACAGAAGGCCTGTAAACCTTGTAATACTCACGTAAAATATCCAAAATATTCTCCGAAATCGGAACTAACCTGTCCTTCTTACCCTTTGAGTTCCTAATAATAAGAAATAACCTGGACGAATCAATATCATCCGGATGTAAATTTAAAACCTCAGAACGCCTTAAGCCACACGCATATATTAAACTTAAAATAGTACGATGCTTCTGATTCTTTAATACACCCAATATCCGCTTTACCTCTAACTTACTTAATACATTGGGTAATTTCCTTTCCTTTCTAGGACGTTCAAATTTTTCTACATCCAAATCAGTCATCATAACCTCACGGAAAAATATCTTTGCTCCATTAATGACCTGATTCTGAAATGAATATGAATACGAGTTCGGAACTATATACTCGTTTACAAATCTTATCATATCCTTATTGTCAATCTCTTCAGGCTTCTTTGGTGAACAAAATGATAAAAATATCCTCACACCATCAGTATATGACTGTATTGTCGATTCACTGTAACGCCTGTACCTTAACCATTTCTCCATTTTTTTAATCAATGGATCAACATAATCAGGCGTTTTAATAATAATTTTATGAAATTCGTCTATATTCTCTTCTTTTGCAAACTCTGATTGATTCCACTCAATCTCATGTAACCTACCTGCAAAAAATGAACGAATCTTTCTTAAGTTATTTCCATAATTAGGTAACTCAAAACACTTACGAGTATATGACCATCGACAATATGTTATCGATTTAAGAAAATCAATCTCTTCATCACTAAAATCAGAAAAGACATAAAGTCTTTTTTTCGAAATTATTAATCTATCATTGCTATTGCTATCCTTAAATATCGTGCATGAAACCAAATCTGCAGGTAATTCAATGTCCGGAAAAATTAAGCGTAATTCATTTGCCGAAATCCGATTATATGGTAAATGCCATAAACGTCTTGTTGCTATCCATCTGGATTCTGATAGCCTTTTTATCTTTGAAATAATATCAGCATCATACCTAAAACTTAATGCTAATCTATTCTCTCCGTTAATTTGTATTTTTCTTGTCTTTATCATAATGATTAAAATATAATCGTTAGGGGGATTATAATATAGACATAAATAATGATCTATGCAAATAAATTTTAATGAAAGTGTTTTTAATTATTTATTTTGATGAGATTCTTTTAAAACAATGCTTGCAAAAGAGTTTTTAGATTAAATATAGCTCCGCTTCGTCCCCTATAAATATGTAGAACTAAACAACTTGAGTCAAAACAAAGATTTTTGACATAACACAACATAAAAATAAGTAAAGTAATAGAAAAAAACAAGTAATTTGAAAGATTATTTAACGCTTTCGTATAGTAAATCTTTTCCGTTAATCCAGATGGTAAAACCATTCTCTAATATCTCTATACCTAATTTGTTCGATTTGCATTCGCAAACCCTTGCAGTATAACCTTTTAATACCCCATTTAGGATTTTTACTTTTTCACCGGGCACTAGTGTATTTACCTCTGGTTCTAAATCCAGTTCTCCGCAAATTAAACGCAAAACTTCTATCTCTTCACGCTTTACAATTGCTGGGACAAAATCATATAAAAGCAAACCTCTACTACCAGGTATAAATCGAATTTTTTCAAAATCTTTTTCGGATAAGTAAACAAAGACGTAGTAGGAAATAAGAATTTTTTCTTTATACTTATTCTTGTCGTAATAGATTTTGTATAGCGGTAAATAATACTCATAATCTCTGGAATTAAGTTCCGTACATACATGCCGCTCTTTGTGGGGGATAGTACGCAAAGCATACCAGTTATTTTTAGTATTGTCTGAAATCATTGTATTACAAAAATAATAAAATGAGCCTTTGGTTTCTGTTTTTGAAAGCTTTATTAATGAAATTTATACCCAACAGATAATCCAAACCAAGGGAAATATTTTGGGAACCATCCAACAGGATCAGGCATGCTGATACAGTAAATACTTGCCCTTAAAAATGTGCTATGTCCTGCAAACTGATATCCTAATCCGGCATTCCATTCGAGCTGAGGATCCCATTGTACAATAGTCTCCGAAGGATATATATTTCGATATGTTAGTAGGAAATTGGTAATTCCAATTGTGAAAAATAATTTGTGTCTGTCATTACCCCTAAAGTAATTGGCAAACAACATCTGAGCACTTCCGGTATCAAAGTATTTGCCTGTTTCAGTTTCACCGTTGTTAATTCTATTTGTCTGCCCACTAAGAACCGAATTTACACCTAAACCCGCACCAATGCTAAAGCCATCATTAATAGTATACTCATAATTAATAGATCCAAAAATTATTGTCCGTCCTAGTAATTCGGAATATACAGAGTGCTTTGATGAAGAATTGTCATCCTTTGAAAATACATCGTTTTGAGCATTTGCAATACCAATACATAATAAATATAATCCGACAAATAATAATATTGTTCTCCTCATAAAATCATTCCCTAATTAAAAAGCAAAAGTATAAAATTCCGTAATAGTGCCAATTAGAAATGTTTATAATACCGATTAAACTCTAAAATGTCGCATAACTTTATTTATATCGATTAAGCTTAGCACAAGTCATTTGTTATGCTCCTTTTACAGTAATATCGGCATTAACCATTGTAATCTCCAAACTTGTTTATACGGCGTTTGAAAATACAATTGGTATAGATTGCGCTTTGGCGCACGAATTTGCATCGACCGTAGGGAGGCAAATTCTGTGACAAAGATGTATTATTAAGCTAGGATATTCTTAAAATCCTTCACCGAAAAAGCTCGAAATATCAAAGTATATCTTCTTTCTTTCACCTTTTTTAAGTTCAAACTCCAATACATCATAAGGAGTGCCATCTTCAAATATTAATGATTGCTGAATAAATTTATATCCTGGATAATTTTTTGCTAACCATTCATACTCTTCAGCAATACTACTGACTTTTATAGCTTTTTTATACGATGTTCCGGCTCCATCCAGAAGTATTTCGTTTTGTTGTGATAACCAGGCTGAATAGTTACCCATTTTGGTTTTTGCAGGAACTTCTTCGTTTAAAATCTGCAAAACAGCATTTTTTAGCGATAAATACGAGCTGTCACTAGTGTAATTATAGTGAGTGTAAATATAAATTGTGTCGTTTTCGAGCATCGATAAATAATATCTATCCTCAGGAGTAGTCGTGCTGTCTAGACTGTCCAACTGAGTTTCTATCTTTTTTATTATTTCTTCGTCATCATCAAGCAAATAAAATCGATGCTTCCAAATAACCGGTTCGCCTTCGTACTTTTCGTAGGCCTTAAATGCCATAACATTTTGACCATTCCAATTAAATTGATCAAAACAATACATCTCATTAAGATGCTGAGGTAGTTTTTTATCCTTATAGGCTTGAATCAGTTGTGCTTCAAGTTCTATAGCTTCGTCAAAATTTTCTAAAGCGTAGCATGTTTGGATCAGTTTGGTTAATGCCTGATAGTCGTCAGGGTATAATTTGAGGTGTTTTGTAAAACTTAATTTTGCATCAGAATAAACACCCGCAAGCTGCTGCGATAAAGCCATATTATAATGGCAACTTTGATATTCTTTTGAATCAATACCAAATCCTTCGCATGCATTACGATAGTTTTCAATGCATTCTTCATAGTTTCCGATATCCATATTTGCCTGACCAAGATATTGATATATTGTGGGATCGCTGTCATCGAGCAATAATGATCGTTTAAATGCTTCGGCAGCATCCTGTGGAATATCAAGATAATAGTACATTATGCCCTTTCCCGAATATAATTCAGGGTTCGCCGGATCAATTTTTAATGCTTCCTCAAAAGATAAAATTGCTTCATAATACTCATGTATCTCAAATTGTGCCCAGGCTTTGTAAAAATAAACACCAACTTCTTTAAAATCTTTTTCTATTGCCTTGTCAAAATATCTTATAGCCTCTCGGTCTTCTGAATTTAAGTATAATGCTATACCCTTTAAGTAAATAGATTCACCATCAAGTTTTTTGAATTTCTTACTTTTATAATCAATAGCTTTTTGATATTCCTGCTCAATAATAAATTCCTCAATTTTAATAGCATCTTTGCTTCTTTGAGCAAATATTCCTGACGAAATAATTAGTAACAATAAAAAACAAAAGAGAGTTTTAAGCTTCATAAGAAAATGTTTAGCAATAATAAAGTAAAAATAAGGAAAAAAGCTTTATGAAAAAAGTCGGATTAATTAGTTTATACTTATTGTATAATCGGATCTTTGCAATAATCTTTTCTTTTACATAAATTACAAAATTTACCCATCCAGACTTCGTCAAATTGATTCATTATTTGCTCAAGCAGATCAATATCATCAGTAATAAATCCATTTTCGAAATTCCTGGTGTTTTCACTCTTTATTCCTAAACCTGCTCCGGTTAAATTTGCCGAACCCGCATATGCAAGTTTACCGTCAATAATAATAATTTTAAAATGAACCCTTGGGCATAATTGCCTCTCCATAGATTTCCATAATGTAGGGAATTTATCAAAGCTGCGCCTGAAGTTTTCGCCAGGGTCCTTAGCATGTAATAACCTGATCTCAATTTTGTTTTTTGCAAGTTGGTCCAAAACCTCCAAAAAAGAAATAACTTTGCCCTTATAATGGACATGCAAATCCTTAATGTCTGCTGTCCCTATCCAGACAAAGTTCTTAGCCTTTGAAATTGTTTCAATTACTTTTTTGTAAAGATCCTGATCTTTAACAAAACTCGTGCTCATTTAAATTGAGTTAAATTTATTCTTCGGGTGGAGCTTTATATTTGTGTAAAAGATGCTTGCGAAATTCTTTATCAGCCTGATATAGTAAGGCTACCTTTTTAATTGGTAAGACCTCTTTATACATCTCATTATATTCAACTTCGAGTTCGGCTTTTTCTTTGTTGATTTCTACCATTCTGTCAACCTTTTCAGTAAGTTCAGCATCTGTAAGCTCATCGAAATTCATTTTAATATCTCTGTATAATTTATGCTCTTCCTGAAATAAAGCATTCATTTTGTCGTTATGCTCATTGTAAATTGGCCAAAAAACTTGTGCTTCTTTTACAGTCAAGTCAACAGTTTTAGTAATAAAAGCAACCTTTTCTGCATTTATTTTTTCATCATCAAATCTTTGTTGGCCGTGGCCATTTTGTCCTCTTCCTTGACCAAAAGCAAAAGCACTTATCAGGCTTAATGTGATTCCAATAGATATTAGTCTTATAGTTTTCATAAGGGTAAATTTATTCGTACATAAGTTCATATTCAATGTAATAATTGCTTAGATATTCTTCTATCTCTTCATCCGAAATATCATTGTTTGCATAGACGTCAGTATCTTCTTCAAGATACTAGTAAAAAGCAATATCATCTTCGTAAATTCCATAAAGTGCCTCAACTGCATCAGTATCTGCTATCGTTTCAACATCAGGTTTAATAACAGGGTCCTGATCTACAAGAACATTTAGCCCAAATTTAATGGCACCGACCAAAATAACCATAGCAGCAGCCATATAAATGTAATGTTTAAATATCTGATATGCTGAAACAGGTTTTTTCTTTTCCTCTTTATCAATCTCAGACATTATATCCTTGTTCAAATTTTCAAAATACCCATCAGGAGTTTTGAAATTGTTTTGTTTTGGTATGTCACTTAGTTTTTTCATAATCAATCTCTTATATGACAGTTGAAAAAGACAATGGTTTAATCTTCGTTTAAATATTTTTCAATTTTTGTTACAGCATGATGATATGATGCTTTTAATCCACCAACAGAAGTCTTTAAAATTTCTGACATTTCATCATATTTAAGCTCATCATAATATTTCATATTAAAAACTAACCTTTGTTTTGTAGGTAGTTGTAAAATAGCTTTCTGTAATTTCTTTTGTATCTCATCTCCGTCAAAGTAAACATCTGTTTCTATTTTACTTGCCAAATCATCTTCATAGTTAATAGCAGAGAAAGTAAATTGTCTTTTTTTACGATCTATAAAATTCAGACAGGTATTAGTAGCGATTCTGAATAACCAGGTGTAAATAGCAGAATCAAAACGGAATTTATCAAGATTTGTCCATGCTTTGATAAAAGTATCTTGCACCAAATCGTTGGTGTCATCATGATCAATTACAATTCTGCGGATGTGATAATAAAGCTGAGTGCTGTATTTTTCAACAACAAGATTAAAAGCTTCTTTTCTGGTGTCTTTGTTTTGAAGCTTTTCCAGTAGTTCCTTGTTGTCTATATTACTCATATTATATTTAAGCCTTCCTGCTGATAACTTTTTCTACAGCTTTACAAATATTTTCACTTGTAAGACCGTATTTTTCCATCAATTGGTCGGGAGTTCCACTTTCACCAAATGTGTCCATAACAGCTACAGCTTCCATAGGAACAGGGTTGTTTTGAACGATATGCTGAGCAGCTGTATCAAATAATCCGCCGTTAAGCATATGTTCTTCTGCACATACTAAAGCTCCGGTCTTCTTTACAGATGATAAGACAGTTTTAAAGTCAAAAGGTTTAATTGTGTGAATATTAAAAAGCTCAGCTTTGATTCCTTTTTGTGCAAGTTCTTCAACAGCCTCAATGGCTTTCCATACCATGTGACCAGTTGCCAGAATTGTTACATCTGACCCTTCGTATAATTCTTGAGCTTTACCAATTTCAAATTTCTCTGTAGGGTCTGTAAAATTAGGTACTTTAGGACGACCAAAACGTAGATAAACAGGCCCTTCATACTCAGCTATCGCTTCTGTAGCAGCCTTCGTCTGATTGTAATCACAAGTGCAGATTACTGTCATGTTAGGTAACATTTTCATCAAACCAATATCTTCGAGAATCTGATGTGTTGCACCATCTTCACAAAGAGTTAGTCCTGCATGAGATGCACAAATTTTTACATTCTTATTCGAGTATGCAACACTTTGACGTATTTGATCATAAACTCGACCTGTAGCAAAACCTGCAAATGTTCCTGCAAAAGGGATTTTACCACCAACAGTTAAACCGGCAGCAGTACCTATCATATTTGCTTCAGCAATTCCTGCCTGAAAAAAACGCTCCGGGAACTCTGCCTGAAAAGCATTCATTTTTAATGAACATGTTAGGTCGGCACAAAGTGCAACAATATTTTTGTTAGATTTTCCAGCCTCGTGTAATCCAGCTCCAAAACAGGAACGGGTGTCTTTTTTTTCGGTAAATGTATATTTCATCTGTCTAAATTTTTCTGTTTTTTTACAAATTTTCAACTCTAAAATCTCCGGATTTTACTCTGAATTTAGTTTCACCGGTATTTATTGATTGTTTTTTGTCTTTTTCGCGATAAACTATTCGGTAATAACCCGGCTGTAAACGGAATTTGTAATGAGTTTGTCCCGGTTTAAAGTCATAAAGGTTGGTCAAAACATCGCCATATTCATGGAACAGCGTTCCGTATGAAGGATCCTTAAAGTTAATAATGACTTCACCAGGTTCAGGAATAATAATATGGTTAAAACCATCTTGTTCAATCTTTACAGCATCAAAATACAATCGAGGCATTGTTAATACCTCAAGATTATATAATCCCGTAATTAGTTTTTGTCGTTTATCAGCATCCAGTACATACATAGTTTCGGGAATACCGGCTTTTCGGACAATGCACTTTATATCAGAATTTATAGAAGTGTCCCCCTGAATGTCAACATATAATAATCCTTGAGGAGATGGGACTTCGATAATATTCAAGATTCCTTCTTTAAGCTTAATACTGTCTTTATATCTTGGTGGAACAGTATGAACTTTTAGGTCGTAAACTGATAATAAATCGAGATAAATAGTATCAGGATTACCTTGTGAGTTCATAGTATGCATGTATGTGTATCTGATATCTCCTGATAAATTATCATGAAAAGACATTGCTACATTTGTTTCTAATGGTTTACCATTCTCGTCAAGGAGATTTACCTGAACAGTTGTTAAGTTTGTAACCTGAGCAACAATAGTGTTTATAGCTTGTTTGAACTCTTCTTCATTTGCGGCATCAAAATAATTACCCATACAATCCAAAACGTTTTTCAAACCAACTTCTATATCAACACCAATAATATAAGGTTTTAAAACAACACCCTTCTTTTGCAAAGCAAGACTGACCTCGCAAGGGTCTCCCTGACACATTTCTATTCCATCAGTAATAAGAATGATAATATTACGACAGTCATCACAAGGAGGAAAATCTCCTTCTGATTGGCCAAGAGAATATGCAATAGGAGTGGTTCCTTTTGGCTCGATAGTGTTCAGCTTATCTTTAATTAAACCTATAGTATTTGGCCCAAAAGCAACTTCGAGCTTTGAATCGTAGCAATCGGGTGGGGGTACAGGACTCTGATGTCCATAAACCCTTAGTGCAACTTCCATATTCTCATCATCCTGAATGATTTCCAGAGAGTCAAGAAGTTCAAACATTAATTCTTTGGCTTTGTAAAACTTTTTGTCACCTTCCCAGGTTTCAATCATGCTTGTAGAAGCATCAAATATAAATAATATCCGGGTTAAAGGTTTTTCCGGTTCTTCAAAGTTCTTAACCTGAGCGCTTGAAATAAAAGCTATCAGTAAGCCGATAAATATTAAAACTGTTTTTTTCAAAATAGATATTTTAGTAATCACCTAGTGTTTCATCTAACTGAGACAAGGCGTTTTCCAGTTGTTCATCATTAGGAGCAACACCATGCCATTTGTGAGAACCCATCATGAAATCGACACCATTACCCATCTCCGTTTTCATGATTACCATAATTGGTTTGCCATTACCTGTTTTTGCTTTGGCATTATTTATAGTATCTAAAAGATCTTCCATGATGTTTCCATTACATTCCATTACTTCCCATCCAAAAGCGTTCCATTTTTGCGAAATGTCCCCTAAATTCATAACTTCATTAGTAGAACCATCAATTTGTTTACCATTAAAATCAACAAAAGCAATCAGATTGTCAATCTTACGAGCCTGAGCAAATAATGCAGCTTCCCAAACCTGACCTTCTTCTATTTCACCATCACCCATAATGCAGTATACCAACTTGTTGTCATTGTTTAGCTTTTTAGCTAAAGCTGCTCCGTTTGCAACAGAAAGTCCCTGACCTAATGATCCAGATGCAATTCGAATACCTGGTAAACCTTCTGCAGTTGTTGGATGCCCCTGTAAACGAGAATCAATTGCTCTGAACGAACCTAGCTCTTTAATCGGGAAATACCCGCTTCTTGCTAAAACTGAATACCATGCCGCTGAAACATGTCCGTTTGATAAGAAAAATAAGTCTTGGCCATTTCCTTCCATTTCAAATTTATCAGGATTGTGTTCCATTACCTCAAAATACATGCATGTCAATAAATCAGTAACCCCTAAAGAGCCTCCGGGATGACCTGAGTTTTTCGCATGAATCATTCTAAGTAAATCACGTCTTACCTGACTTGCAATTTGTTCTAATCTTTCTATTTTTTCCATTTGTTCTGTTTTAATAACGCAAAATTATAATTTTCAAGTGTAAAAAGACAATATATTTTAAGTAGTTATCGACGAGTTTATAAACAATTATTGTATAAATTTAATGTTTTTGTCATATTTCGACTAAGCTCAATACAAGTGGTCTTTGCGGACAAATTCCGATATCCATAGGATTTGTTATTGCAAAGACACACGCCAAAAACCCGTTATTTTATTTTCATAACCCCACATCTGCTTAACAGATGTGGGGTTATGGATATTGGACCCTTCGGGTCCTGATTATTTCTGAATATAATAGATATATCAGAGGCATAAATTTTATTAAATTTGAAGTAAAATAATTCTAATGGATCTTCAGAAAGATTATATATATCATATTTTCAATCAGGGAAATAACAGACAGGAAATTTTCTTTAACAGAGCGAATTATCTTTATTTTATGGGAAAGATAAAAACTTATGTTTTACCTTATGCAGATGTTTTTGCATGGTGCTTGATGCCAAATCATTTTCACTTGATGGTAAAGGTTAATAAAATAAACCTTAGTATTTCGCTAGAGCCTTGTCAGGGTTTGACTTTGAGTCAAGCCCTGACTAGCAATGGCGCATGCAAATTAAGAACATTTAATGATTCAATTGGAATTTTATTGCGTTCTTATACTCGAGCAATTAACAAACAAGAGAAAAGAACAGGATCACTTTTTCGTAAAGAGACAAAAGCCGAGTGTATAACGCAAAATTTAGATTATACACCATCCTTTTACAATACTCAATACGGTACTATAATAAACTCAAGACAAAAAGAGTTGCAATACCCACAAATCTGTTTTAACTACATACATCAAAATCCGGTAAAAGCAGGAATGGTTAAAAAGGCTACAGATTGGGAATTTTCATCAGCAAGGGCTTATGCCAATTTAAGCGAAGATATTCTGGTTAACAAATTAAAAGCAAGAAAATACATAGGTTATTGATAATAAAAAACAGGCCACAAATTTCTTTGTAGCCTGTAAATATCATGTGAAATAATACTTACTTAATAGTAATCTTGCGAGTATTAATTTTACCTTGGGAGTCAGCAATTTTAAGAATATACATTCCTTGTTTATAAGCTGACATGTCAATAGCAACATCTGTTTTATAAACATTGATAGTATTTACCACTTGTCCAACCATATTATAAATATTTACACTAGCAATATTGCTTGGTGATGTAATATAAAGAACATCGTTAGTTACAGGGTTTGGATAAATGTTTAATCCTTCGATTTGATTGATCTCCACAGAAGCTTCTGTAACGTCGTTAATGTCTCTAGGGTATAATCTGTAAAGGTCAAAAGAATAAGAAACAATTCCGGTAACATTATAATTTTCTCCTTGTACAGGATCCCATTCACTATCAACATTATAGCTCCATAGTTTGTCATCAATAGTTGCAACACATGAACCATCGTTGAATTCATATTCGCCAAACTCTAGTGGCTCTGGAGACATACATTCAGCATCGCTGATAGAAACTAACATACTTTCGTATTGTTCGTCGCTAACTCCTGCTGTTGTAAGAGAAATTGGATTAACTGTGTTTCCTGAAGAAAGCTTTGTTGTTGTAATAATACTTCCAAGTTCTGTTAAACCATAGTATTCGGATACTTGTCCCTGAACTTCAATTTCATCACCAATTACGATGTCTGTTGGTGCTGCATCTGAACCATAAAATACGTAAAGACCGTTCCATCCTGTTTCGCCATCCTGGATAATAAAACCGTCTGCACGGACAAAAGATGTTACAACACCAGAAGTTGTTACAATTTGACCATCATAAGGAGAAACATCTGTTTGTCCCTGAATTTCATAAATAGTTGTTAATTGAGCGCTTGCTCCAATAGCAAATAAAATTGCTAAGCTTAGTAAAATTGTTTTCATGTTAAAAATTTTTAATTAATAATTATTTAAAAAGTTACTTTAATCGAAGCATTAAATCTTCGGCCTAAACCAAAAAATACTGATGCAGACTTTGCATCAAAATCGGAATAGGAATATTCGTTATAAGTGTCGTTATTTGTAGCGTCGGAGATATAAATTTCATCCAATACATTTAAAACACCGAAACTTATTTTATAGTATTGTTTGCCAATTTTACGACCATATCCCGCATGTAAATCCAGAAGACCATAATTTGGAAGCTGCCATGATTGCAGTGGATTGCCATCATCATCGAAATTCTGAGGGTTCTCTGTTGGGTCCAGATCCAAAGGATTAAAATCAGAATAATGTCTCATAAAATATCTATACGTTGCATTTAGATAAAGGTTGTCTATTGGTTCATATCTTAGACTTGCAGCATATTGTGTTTGTGCAGCATCACCAACCATAAGATTCTTCGCATTGTAGTATATTGTTTCAACATATTGCTGGTCTCTGTCATATACTTTTACAGAATCGTCTGATGCCCATCTCCAATCACCAAAAGAAGCTAAACCTTGAAAGTCAAGTTTGTCAGAAAATTTATAAATAAAATCAAATTCAACTCCCATATGAGTAGCATCCATACCATTTATATTGACATAATAATAGCTTACTAAGTCAGTTATTGGGTCTCTGTACTCATAAGAGAATCCGCTGGATGGTTTGTTTTCCCAAATTGTATAATATCCGTTAATCTTTGCAGAAAATGATGGGCTAAAATAAGCCATACCAAGTTCTAATGCTTGAACTCTCTCATTTTCAATAGCTTCGTATAGATTGTTATCATAATAATAAATATTATTGAATTTAGGAGCATTTGACATAAAACCAAGGTTTGTAAATGCATTTAATCTTTCGTTAATATTAAAGTTATAACCAGCCTTAATTGTGAAACCAGGTTGCCAATACCAATCAGTTTCAGCATGGCGTGCATTGGCTGAGTTCATTGTATATGCTTGCCCATTGTAATAAACAGTGTCATAAGCTCCTTCTGTATCAAGTAAATTTGCAAATGAATATCCAACAGCCTGATTCATAATTGTATCTTCAAACACAAGATCCATTTTCTTGAAATAATCAATGCGTTTGTAACCTGAATAGGAGCCGGTAAGGTTTATAAAAGTGGATGATCTTCCTTCTTTATATTTTAAGGTAGTAAATACTCCGCCCCAGTTTACTAAGCCATCATTATGGTAGCTGATAATATCATCTTCGGTTTTAAATTTACTTGTACTTGTTCTATTTGTAGTCTCTATTGCATAATCTCCACCTAAAAGGTCATATATTTGTTCGTAATGAGCTCCGCGATATGACCTTAAGTCGATACCTGATGATAATTCAATTTTTTCTGTGATATTGTAATTTACTGTAGATAATAATCCATACCAAAAATGCTCGTTATTTGAGCTTCTTAAGAAATTATTTGACTGGTAACCAACTGGAAATCCGGTTCCTAAATCTCCCAGTGCTGAATTCCAATTTGTTACTCTGTTTTTATCGTAGATTGATTGGAAATTTAATTGTCCATTCTCGTCAAAGGTAACTCCTGACTGCGTGTCAAGACCTGTACCTCCACCTTTACCAATTGAAAGGTACGCAATATTAGAGATGTATAAATTATCGTTTACTGTCCAGAAATCACGAATAGTAAACATTGGTTTATGGTAATAATTAACTTTTTCAGATAACATTTCCTGACCACCCCAAATTGTATCTCCACTTTCACTTAATGTCCATCTGTTTACATATCCCCAATACGGATTGTATTGTAATCCTTTATTCATGTTTTCTTTGGCAATAGTGTCACCATTTGTTCTATAATAGTAATCTGTATCTATTCCCAGACTTTGAGCATAAGCTAAATTATATCTGTCGATTTCTTTTTTGTATTTTCGTTGAGCATGTTCCTGAGGAGCACCCATTGCATCGATAGATATTAGGTGATTTCCTGTGCGTTTTTGTATTTTTGCATAATAAAAACCTGCTCTTGACCAAGTTTGGTCAACCCAACCATCTCTTTGTTTATATGATCCAGCCATAGTAAATCCCCATCCATTACCAATGGTTCCTGAATTTAACATTACAGAGGTTCTTAAATACATATCGGAACCTACTTCTTGTTTGATTGATGCAGAACGTTTATTATCAATACCTTTTGTTATAATGTTCATTGTTCCACCAACAGAAGGTAAAGCTAGTTTTGAACTTGATAAACCTCTTTGCACCTGAATGTTTCTTGTAACGTTATCCAGACCAAACCAATTTGACCAGTATACCCAACCGTTTTCCATATCATTAACAGGAACACCATCAATCATAATAGCAATATTACGTTGAGAAAAACCACGAATTGTAATTCGAGCATCACCATCACCACCACCTTGTTGAGTTGCATAAGCTCCAGGAGTATTGTTAAGAAGCATTGGGATGTCTTGCTGACCAAGTTCCTCTTCTATCTTTTGAGGTTTTATACTTGAAAATGCAACAGGAGTTTCTCGAAATTTTGCAACATCTGCAACGATAGTAATTTCCTGAAGGATAGCTGGAGAAAGACTAAAATCTGCACGTACGTTTTTGTCTTTTACGACAATAGTTTTTGTTACAGAACCATATCCAACGAAAGATGCTGTTACTTTGTGAGTTCCAGCAGGAACATCAATACTATAACTACCATCCAGATCGGTAGATATCCCCATTCCATTATCTAACATGATATTTGCTCCATACAAAGCATCTCCAATATCAGTGTCAATGACATTTCCATAGATTCTGTATTCTTGTGCAGTTGCAGTGCCAAGAATACAAAGCATTAATATGCTTAAAAATAAAGTAAAAATCTTTCTCATTCCTCAAATAATTTAATTGCAGCAAGATTTAATTCTACAAATCTACACATTAATTATTATCAAATAACTCATTAATTGTAAACTTAATACAAAGATAATGTATAGTAGTTTAAAAATGAATTAATTTTATACAGCTTATTAACAAACTTTTCAAATAAAAGTTATAACATATTGTAAAGGTTTTACATGTGTAAAGAATAGAATTTTATTATTTTTACAAAAAAAAGAAATTGAATCTTGAGCTTTTCATAGCACGGCGTCTTGTAAGTAAACAACATACAGGAAATAGTTTTAGCAGACCTATTGTTTCAGTTGCAATTGGTGGAATTGCTATAGGATTGGCGGTGATGATTGTTTCTGTTGCTATTGTTACAGGATTTAAAAATGAAATTTCTGAAAAAGTTATTGGTTTTGGCTCACACTTACAGATTGTGAATTATGATAACAATTCTTCGTATGAAACATTCCCAATTACTCAAGAGCAGGATTGGTTAGACGATATTACACAAATTGACGGTATAAGATCTGTAAATAAGTTTATTGTCAAAGCCGGAATTGCAAAAACAGAGGAGGAATTGCACGGAGTTGTTTTTAAAGGTATTGACACTGATTATAATTGGCAGTTCTTTAAGCAGTATATGGTAAGAGGTGACACCTTGATTATTAACGATTCCAGTAAAATAAATAATGTTGTTATATCCGAGTATATCGCAAAGGTTTTACAACTTGAAGTAGGAGACGATATAGGAGCGTATTTTATTCAGGACCCTCCAAGAATGAGGAAATTTACAGTTGCCGGAATTTATAATACACAACTCGTCGACCTTGATAAGCTATTTATTCTTGTTGATATTAAACATCTTCGCAAGTTAAACGATTGGGATGATGATCAAATTACAGGTTTTGAGATACAAGTAGAAGATTTTAATAATCTTATAGAGTATGAAAAAGATGTAAACAGACTGGTAGGAAATAATTTTAGCCCTGATGGAAGTCTGCTTCAGGTTAGAAGTATTAAGGATGAATATCCGGGAATTTTTGACTGGCTTTCACTATTAGATATCAATGTCTGGATTATTTTAATACTCATGTTGGCAGTAGCAGGATTTAATATGGTTTCGGGATTACTTGTTATTATCTTGGAGCGTGTTAATATGATTGGTGTAATGAAAAGTATGGGTGCCAGAAATTTTCAAATTGAAAAGGTCTTTGTGTATTTTGCAGGATTCTTAATTAGCAGAGGCTTGTTAATTGGAAATGTTCTTGGAATAGGTTTGTGCTTAATACAAAAATATACTGGTGTGATTCAGTTGGACCCTGAATCATATTATGTAGCCACAGTGCCTATTAATTTAGATATTTTATATATCTTAGGCTTAAATATTGGTTCACTAATTATTACAGTCTTAATAATGATATTACCTGCAAAAATAATCTCAAAAATTAATCCTGCAGATTCAATTAGGTTTAACTAAAACACAGTCATCATGATTTATGTACAACTTGCAATTGCACCTGTTATAGTTATTTTAGCTTATATTTATTATCGTGATAAATATAATAAGGAGCCTTTTTGGTTACTTTTCTTTTTATTTCTGTCAGGTGCATTTTCAGTTATTCCAGTACTTACTGTAGGTTATTTCTCAGACTATTTCTTACGATATCTGGGTGGCTTATATGAGGTCGCATATACAGCTTTTGTTCAGGCGGCATTTATCGAAGAGTTTTGGAAACTGTTTTTCACTTTTGTTATAGCCTGGTGGGCTAAAGCATTTGATGAACGTTTTGACGGAATAGTATATGCAGTTTTTGTGTCAATGGGATTTGCCGCGGTTGAGAATATCATGTATGTTACCGGTTATGGTTTTACAACAGGTTTGTTAAGAATGATAACAGCTGTACCTGCGCATGCTATTTTTGGAATCGCAATGGGTTATTACATAGGTAGAGCTAAGTTTGACGTCAAATATCGTGGTATTTATCTGATACTTGCATTTATTGTCCCTTGGCTATTGCATGGAATCTACGATTTCTTAATTATGGCCGGAGTACCATGGATGACATGGACATATATTGGATTTCTAATTCTTATGTATGTTTATGGATTTGTCAGACTAAAAAATCTTGCTAAATATAAAGTAAAACCTGAACAACAACCTGTAAGTAATCAAAATACACAAATGAATAATGCATATAATACAAATGTAACAAATAACGAAAGTGGACTCCAAATGAATGAAAATCCTGAAAATAATCAAGAGGGGCCTCAGCCTCAACCGGAACCGGTTCAAACCTCAAATGATAATAGTAATGAAAGAGGTTTTCAGAATACAGGAAATCATAATCAGTACGTTCCACCTCCTGCCGGTGTTCAGCAAAATCAACAAGTTCCTCCACCTCCAGTAAAGAATCATCTTGATACGCTTGCTACATTGCATTATGTTTGGGGAGGATTGAAGTTTTTAGCAGCTTTATTTATCTTAATTTATGTTTTAGTTGGATTGGGATTGATTTTGGGAGGCACTAGTGATGGAGATATGGAAATGCAATTTGCCGGAGGTATGTTACTTATATTTGGACTTATAGGCTTTGTTCTTGTAGCTGCTGTAGGAGTTTTAAATATTCTTTGTGGAAGATATCTTCAACAAAAGAAAAATAGAGTTTTTTGTATTGTTATGTCAGGACTTGCATGCATGAATGCCCCTCTTGGAACTTTGTTGGGTATATTTACAATTATTGAGGTTGAAAAACCTGAAATAAAGAAAATGTTCGAGTCCTGATAAAACTTAGGATCAATAATTTAAATATTCTAATATTTAAGATTTAATGTAATTGGCAAGGTCTTTTACCGGAATTTTTTACTGTTGACCTGTAATCATATTTTTTACAGCCGGTTTTCCGCTCTTTATCTCTTCTTCGCCCAATACGATTACAAAAGGTATATTTTTGTTGTTAGCGTACTTAAATTGCTTATCCAATTTAGCTTTTTGTGGAAATACTTCACAGCTTAAGCCATTTGCTCTTAAATCGTTTGCAATTTCAAGGCATTTTGCTTCTTCATTTGCACCGAAATTTACAAATAATACATCAGTCGTTTTATTTGCCTCCTTGGGGAAATTATCAAGTTGAGACATAACATCATAAATTCTATCCGCACCAAATGAAACACCAACACCTGAAATGTCTTTCATGCCAAAAACTTCAGTAAGATTATCATAACGACCACCACCACAAATACTTCCGATCTCAACATCGTCGCTTTTAACTTCAAAAATAGCTCCTGTATAATAGTTAAGACCTCTTGCGAGACTTAAATCGAGTTCAATGTTTGCTTTGAATTCAAACATATTAGTGTATGAGAAAACTTTTTTGATTTCTTCAATACCCTTCATACCTGTTTCACTTTCTGATAACATCCCTTCAAGAAAATAAATGCTTTTTTTTGTATTCCGTTTAATCTCTAATACAGGCTTTAATTTGTTGATAGCATTATCGCTTAATCCTTTTTCTTTAAGGTCAGAAATTACCTTTTCCAAACCTGCTTTTTCGATTTTATCAATAGCTACTGTAATTGGAATAAACTTATCTGATTCACCAATTACCTCGGCAATACCAGCAAGGATTTTTCTGTTGTTTATTTTTATTGTGACATTAATATCAAGTTTTTTAAATACTTCATCAATAATTTGAATAAGCTCAAATTCATTTAATAATGATTTTGATCCAATTACATCAACATCACATTGGAAAAACTCACGATAACGACCTTTTTGAGGTTTGTCTGCTCTCCAAACCGGTTGAATCTGATATCTTTTAAAAGGAAATGTTATTTCGTTACGATGTTGAACAACAAAGCGAGCAAAAGGAACTGTCAGGTCATAACGAAGACCTTTTTCTGAGATTTTATTAGTAATCTTAGCTAAATTATTTTCGTCTAAGTCTGTATCTTCAATTTTATTAAGATAATTCCCGGAGTTTAAAATCTTAAATAGTAATTTATCACCTTCTTCTCCATATTTCCCCATTAATGTTGCCAATGTTTCCATAGCAGGCGTTTCAATAGGAGAGTAGCCATATTTGTTAAATACGGTTTTAATTGTATTAAAAATATAGTTCCTTTTGGTCATTTCTTCGGGACCAAAGTCACGTGTTCCTTTTGGTATTGATACTTGTGTTGCCATTATGTATCTTTTTTAAACATTAAATCTTATGTGCAGGATATCACCATCTTCGACAATATATGTTTTTCCCTCAACATGGAATTTTCCTGCACTTTTAACTGCATTTTCAGAGCCTAATTCAACAAAGTCTGAGTATTTCATTACTTCAGCACGTATAAAACCTCTTTGCAAATCGCTATGTATTGCTCCCGCAGCTTCTGGGGCATTCATACCTTTTTTTATCGTCCAGGCTTTTATTTCTTTTGGGCCGACAGTAAAGAATTAATGTAGATTAAGCATATCGTAGGCTTCACGAATTAATATATTAACACTTGGTTCTGATAATCCATAATCCTGAAGAAATTCCATTTTTTCTTCAAGTGTGTCTAGTTCTGCAATATCTGATTCAATTGCAGCAGCAATATCTAGTATTTTAACACCTTCTTCAGTAATTGCAGATTTAACAGCCTCAGTATATGCGTTTCCTTTACCAATAGAAGTTTCATCAATATTGCAAACAAACATAACCGGTTTCATTGTTAGCAAAGAAAGATCTGCTACATATTTTTTATCTTCTTCTTTAACAGGAGCGGTTCTTGCATTTTGCATGTTTTCGAGATGCTCCTTATAAACTTTTAAAACTTCGATAGCAACTTTTGCTTCTTTATCACCGGTTTTAATAAGCTTTTCCATTCTTGCAATCTTTTTTTCAACAGATTCAAGATCTTTTACTTGTAATTCAAGATCAATAGTTTCTATATCTCTTACCGGGTCTACGGAGCCCTCGATATGAGGAAGATTATCATCATCGAAACATCTAACAACATGAATTAATGCATCGGCATTTCTGATATCAGCAAGAAAAGTGTTTCCAACACCTTCACCATGACTCGAACCTTTTGCCAAGCCTGGTATATCAACAATATCAACAGTAGCGGATACAAGCTTTTCAGTAGGCTGGAGTTTTTCAAGTTCCGCCAGTCTTGAGTCAGGAACATTAATTACTCCTATATTTGATTTATTACTTGCAAAAGCAAAACTTGTAGTTTCAGCTTTGGTATTTGACATGCAATTGAAAAGTGTTGTTTTACCACAATTTGCAATTCCTATTATTCCACAATGTAATCCCATTTTCGTTTAAATATATTTATTTCGCAAAAATAGTTTTTTTAGATGAACAATCATAGCTGCGAAAGGTATTTTGTATTTATTTCGGTGGATACATCTTGGGATAGTTTCTTTATGCTGATTTGGTATAGAGCATAGGGCATTGGGCAAGAGGACTTGCTTTTATGCTCTATTCCAGTCAAACAATACCCTAATACTGTTATGTAGTTAGAAATGTGATATTATTTTTCTTAGTACATGACAAATTTTTTATTCGCAAAGTTTATTCCGATTTATCGGAGCTCATGAGCTAAAGGTTGTCATAATCTTTGCATACCTTCGTACCTCAGTTACAGCAAAGATATACGACAAAAATAGTGTGAATATATTTGTAACCCCAGACACCGGTCTCTGGGGTTACAAACATTAAGCCCTAACGGGCTTTCGTGGAAAATCAATTGGTTTATTTTTCAAATTACAATTTTTTGTCATGTACTATGATTATTTTTATACAACATAAACTACATTTAGTAACCAACCTTTTGTAGAAAATTGCGTTTTATAAGTAATAATGCAGTTTAAAATACTGTTTTTAAGATAAAAACAGTTTTGAGGTTGATTAAAATAGTTTATTTTTGTTAAAAATTAGTCTCATGAAAATTAGAGCGATATACATTTTATCAGTATTTATCTTTATGATATATCTGAGTTCTTGTGGTGGTGGAAGTACAGGCCCTGTACAAAATCCTGTAATGTATGGTATGGTAAATAGCTCGAATTGGCGGAGTCCTGATCCACATGCAATTCTAACTGATTATACCATGAAAATTTATGGTACTTCGGCAAACGGACAGACTATTATACTTAATGTGAATGCTGCTGAAATTGGTGAATATACGATGAGTCAGACAAATGGGCATTATGCTGAGTTTATTCCTAATATGAGCGCTAATGCAACCAGATATTCTACTGTAAATAGTGAAAATGGTTCGGGCTTTATTCGTGTTTCTTCAATCGATGAAGAAGCTAAAACTATGAGCGGGAACTTTAATTTTAAGGCATATCGTACATCAGATATGACCTTTAAAACTATTGCAGATGGTAATTTTACAAATGTACCTTATCAATACTATAATATTTCTGATACAAGCTCATTTGATAATATATTTATTTTTTCAGATCATGTTCAGCAGTGGACTGCAGCAGAAATAACAGCTTATCGTAATGATACTGCCATTGTAATTAAAGGTGAGGTGGACAGAAGCGAAGCCTGGGAAAGTGTAACACTTTGGTTGCCTGCAACTGTTACAGCCGGGGTGCAATATATTAATGCAGATTGTCCTGTTTATGCTGTATTCCAAAATGGATTTTATGAGTTTGAGGGTGTAAATGGCTCTGTTACAGTAATTGAAAATAATGAAAGCACCAGAATTGCAAGAGGAACATTCTTCTTTAATTATGTTGATAGTGAGGAGCAAACTTTATCCATAACCGGCGGTCAGTTTGAAGTAGAGTATGCAGATTCGACCTCAGTAACTGATTAGCTTATCGAGGTGGAGGTGGTGCATTTTGAGGCTGTTGAGGCCTAGTTTTCCTTTCCAGTTTTAAGTATTTTATATATGTTTTAGGAGCTAATACTTCTTTAATCTTATTATCTCTAATTTTTTTGAGATCTTCAATTTTGTCTTTTGGAGGAGGACCTGCAGGATGTTTATCATCCGGTTTTGGCATTAACTCATCCATTGATTTATAAAATTGATAGAAAGCATCTTTGATAGCAGTTTCTTGGTCATCAGTTATCTCAAGCTTCTGACAAATCTTTTTATCTATCATTTCCATTCTTTCTTTTACACTTTTGTGTGGCATTGGCCCCGGAGTCTGGTGCTTTTGAGAATATGCGTTTACTGAAAGTATAATTCCAGATAAAAACAAGATTGCTTTCGTTGCAGACATGGTTTCTTATTTAATATTTATTTTTTCAGATCCTTCGCATTTATATAAACTAAAAATAGCATCATAGTATTGCTCATATATCAGTTCGATTTCTTCCATATTTTCGTTTAGGTACTTTTCTATTTGTTTTGCACCTTCTTCATCTTTCTGATATTTTTCATCTATCATTTTCTCAAAATCATTGATTTCAATGCTGAGTTGATTTATTTGATTACTTTCTTTATCGTCAATGAAATTGTCTTGCATTGCCTGCATTGCAATAGCAGTAAAGTTTTCAACTAAACCGACCATATGCTGAACATCTTCTTCAGGAGTATTAACTTTAACATCTTCGATTGTCTCATCGTTTTTATCATTTGAAGTGTTCTTATCATTATTGCATGAAACCAAAACGATAAAGGCCATTACAGAGAATAATAGTATTGTCTTTTTCATAAAATATATTTACAGGTACAAAAAAAGGCTGTAGAAACAGCCTCTTTTTATCTTTTTTTGCTACATACTATTCAAGTTTGTCAGCACCTTCACATTCATAAAGAGCCATCATAGCTGAGAAGAATTCTTCGTAAACTTTTTCAAGTTCTTCTTTGTTGTCTTCCATGTACTTGTCAACTGCTTCTTTTCCTTCTTCGTCGTCTTTGTACTTTTCGTCCATTTCTTTTTCAAACTCGTCAAGTTCGTCAGCTAACTTTTTAAGTTCTTCGATCTCGCCATCGTCAAGTTTTTTGTCTTCAGCAGCTTCTTTTGCTACTTCAGTGTACTTTTCAATTTTTTTGATCATTTTTTTCGCGTCAGCTTCTGGTCCACCACATGATGCTAAAGTAAGAATGAAAGCTGCTAAGCCTAATAAAATAGCGATTTTTTTCATAATTGATAAAATTTAAGTTTATAAAATTATTTAAAGTGTAAATTAAAGCAAATTTTTATAAATTTCAAACAAAAATATAAATAAATTATAAATTTTTTTCAATAATTTATATTCTTTAATGCCTAATTTAAGTTTTCAGCACCTTCACAATCCCAAAGTGCCATTAATGCTTTTGTATAATTTTTGACAATTTCTGCATTCTTTTCATCAGATAGATATTCTTCAGCTTCTTTTGTTGCATCCTCGTCATCTTCGTATTTTTCATCCATTTCCTCACCGAACTCCTCAATGTCTGCCATTATCTCGTTAAGTTCTTCAACTTCTTTATCATCAAGAACTTTGTCTTCCACAGCTTTGTTTGCAACCTCGGTGTAATCCTCATACATTTTTAACATTTTCTTTACATCTGCTTTTGGTCCTCCGCATGATGTTACCATTAGAATTAATGCTAAACTCAAAATAATAAATACAGTTTTCTTCATGATTTTAATCTTATAGTTTTTAACAGTTTATTTCAAAATGTGTTACGATTTTGCTTTTTGTATGCTAAATATACAATAATTATTTTAATTCCATATTACGAAGTCAGAATTTTGCTACAATCGGCATTCTTCTACCAAAACCAAATGATTTTGATGAGATTCTAAGAATAGGAGGCGACTGGTATCTTTTATATTCAGTTCTGTTGACCATCTTAATTACAAAGTCTATGGTTTCTCTGTCAGGAACAATCTTTTCTATTTCTGCTGCTGGCAACATTTGCTCGATATATCCAAAAAGAATTTTGTCTAATATGTCATATTCAGGTAATGAGTCATTGTCTTTTTGATCAGGTCGAAGTTCTGCTGATGGTGGCTTTGTTATAGTGTTTTCAGGAATTATGTCTGCAATATTTTTATTAATATAATGACAAAGTTTATAAACATCTGTTTTATAAACATCACCAAGTACGTATAAAGCTCCGTTCATATCCCCATAAAGTGTAGAATATCCTACAGCTGCTTCGCTTTTATTGGAAGTGTTTAATAATATACATCCAAATTTATTGTAATAAGCCATTAAAATACTGCCTCTTAGTCGTGCTTGAATGTTTTCTTCTGCAATTCCAGCTTTAGTACCTTTAAAAACACTAGACATTGTTTCTTCAAACCTTAAACGGCTCTCTTCAATACTAATCGTATGATGATCAATTTTACATCTTTGTGCCATATCAATTGCATCATCAATAGAATGTGAACTTGAATATGCAGAAGGCATTAAAATAGCTGTAACATTCTCGGCACACAAAGCACCAACTGCAATTGCAAGTGTTAATGCAGAATCAACACCACCCGAAAGACCTAATACAGCTTTTTTAAAACCTGATTTGTAGAAATAATCGCGAATGCCAAGAACTAAAGCATTGTAGATATCAGCGTATTTATTACGCTCGGTACATTTTATAGTTTCACTTGTAGATATTTCATCAGATTTAATTATTGCAAAATCTTCCTTAAAATAGTTTCCCTCAAAAACTGTTTCACCATGCTTGTTTATTACTAAACTACCACCGTCAAAAATTAAATCGGTATTTGCCCCGGTTTGATTAACATAGATTATAGGTAGTGAGTATTTTTTAGCATTATTGATTAAAATATCTTTTCTATTAGATGCCTGATTGTATGAATATGGAGAAGCAGAAATATTAATGACAAAATCCGGATTCATTTTTGACAAATGCTCCAGAGGGCTATTTTTGTAAAGCATTTCCTTACTGAAATTACCATAAGTCCTTTGTTCATCCCAAAGATCTTCGCAAATTGTTACTGCAATTCGCTTTCCTTTATATTCAAGCAGCTTGAATGTTTCATTAGGTTCAAAGTGTCGATACTCATCAAATATATCGTAAGTAGGAAGTAAGGTTTTATTAAAAGTTTCCTGTATTTTTCCATCTGCTATAAAAACAGCTGAATTATATAAATTTTTCCCTTTTGGATTGGGGTTTAGAGTCGGAACACCAATAATAACACCAATATTTTGTGTATGTTTTGCTATTATGCTTGTGTAATCTTTGCATTTATCGATAAAATCCTGATGCTCTAAAAGGTCATGAGGACTGTAACCACAGAGAGATAGCTCGGAAAATATTACCAAATCTGCTGATTGTTTTTTTGAGCGCTCTATTGCATCAATAATTTTTGCTGAATTTGATTCTAAATTTCCAATATGGTAATTAAGCTGTGCAAATGCGATTTTCATAATAGCTAAAAATTAAAAAAACCCGGGTGATTTGCCCGGGTACATTATATTAATAGTTTGTTTTTAGAATAAAATACCAACTTTTAAGTGAATATCACTTAAGGAAACCTTTGGATTTGATTTTGATGTCATCGTTTCATCTGTAAATACTTCAGGATTATCAACATCGATTAAGCCTCCTGTGTAAAGAACTTCGAATAATATTCTTGTATTCCAAGACAATGAATATTCCGCACCACCACCAATATGCCATCCCATATTGATTAAAGAAATCTCTTTGGTAAGAAGTATACTCTCTTCGTTAACAGAACCACTAACATCACATAAAGTTTTAATGTTAACTAAAGGGGTTACACCTGCTTTGAGGAAATATGTCAGATAACCTATTTCGTTAGTTTTACCTTTAAATCCAACAGGTATAGCAAGATAATTTAAGTTGTATTTAATAGCGCTTCCGGCAGTTAGGGTGTCATATGCAGGGCCTTCGTCAGGTTCAACACCAAATGCACCATAAGTAAAGTTTACGGTTCCACCCATATTATTAAACTTAACACCTGTAGAAATTGCAAAATTATCGATAAGATTGATGTCCAATAATGCACCAAAATTATATCCGAATTTCATTCCCTCAGTTGTAATGGTCTTACTGTCAGTACTCATCCATGACATTGTTGGACCGAAAAATAATCCACCTGAAATTTTCTGAGCGAAGATGCTACCGCTTAAAACGATTGCTAGTATGCAAACAACAATTTTTTTCATATCTTTATGGTTTTTTAATTAGTATATTTAATACAAAAATAAAAATAATTTTCTTTTGAAAGGTAAAATGAAAAAGAATTTAATTTATATTATCATAATTGCTGTAGTGGGAGTTGTTGCTTTTTTTGTAATTAGGCATTTTGTTAATCGTAATCCACTCGATGTTGATGTGTCAGATATCGAGCTTGAAGTCAAGATTGAAAGGTTCGATCGGGATATTAAGCAGATAAATAATTCTTTTGAAGAAGTTGAAAATATTTATGATAAATACGGATACTTTTTTGAGGTATATAATTATGATATAATAGGTATTGGTGGAATCGATAACTCATCTTACTTGGTTTATTTAAATACATTTTTGAATGATTATGCTGTTGTTGAAGCAAGTACACAGGTAGATCAAAAGTACTCTGATTGTTCCGATTTGAATAATGAGTTGACAGAAGGGTTTAAACACCTTATATATTATTATCCTGATGTTAATGTGCCGAGGATAGTATCATTTGTTGCAGGTTTTAATCAATCTGTTGTTATTACAGAAGGTTTTATTGGAGTAGGTTTGGATAAATATCTTGGTGAAGACTGCGAGTTGTATGATATGTTGGGAATACCGGAATATGCAAAAAGAGAAATGACAGAATCTCAAATTCCTATAGATGTAATGACAGCATGGGCACAAGATAAGTACCCTATGAATGCAAGCGAAGAGAATTTGTTGAATTTTATGATTTATAATGGTAAGATTCTCTATTTTCTTGATGCAATGTATCCTGACTTTGATGAGGCAAGAAAGAATAAGTTTACAGAGGAACAGCTAGCATTTTGTTATCATTTTGAAAGAGATATCTGGACAAGCCTGGTCGAAAATAAGCTTTTGTTTGTTACAGATTATCTTACAATAAAAAAGTTTGTTGAAAATGCACCATATACAAATCAATTTGGTCAAGATAGCCCTCCACGAGTCGCAAATTGGATTGGTTTACAAATTGTAAGAGCTTATATGGATAATAATAATGTATCTGTTCCCGAGTTAATGGAAGAAAACGATTACCAAAAAATTCTAAATTTATCAGAGTATAACCCCAAATACGATTAGTTTACATCTTTTTGATGATAGTGCAAAGCAATATTAGCAAGTAGATTTGTGAAAGTTTGCATTGCCTGAGCAGTTTCTTCTGAAATTGCCTGATTCTTAAGCCTCAATAATAATAAGCTATTAATTGCATTAATGCAGACTTCAACATCAGACTCTTTATCTGCATTAGACAGATTTCGATATTCTTTAATGTTTGGCTCTGCCCATCTGAATAGCTCTTTATGTTTAAAATCTTCAGGGTCTTTTAATAAAGAGTCATGTATATAGTCGAGATTTTTAATTAGAATCTTGATTAGTTCTAAATCACCGGATTCTTCAATTTTTTCTTGCTTCATTGCCAAGATTAAATCAGTGTACCAGTTCCTGATTTCATCTTTTATAGAATCACTTACATCATATTTGTTAATAACTAATTCTTCGATTTTGTTAATATCAAACTTATTCGCTCTTAAGATTTCCTGTATCTGACGGATATAAAGAATATATTCAACTATGTTTTCTTTTTTCTTTTGTTCTGCAATAATCATTTTTCGTTATGTTTAAATTTATCAATAATTCTTCTTTCTTTTTTTGTAGGTCTTCCTGTACCTTTATCTCTTAGTATATAATTGTTTTTGGTCATTGAAAGTTTATCAAATTCACTTTGCTCAGTTATTTCCTTAACATTTTCTTTAGCCAGGCTTGCTGAAACTCTTTTTTCTATTAGTCCGGTTACAATAAAACTACGTATCATTGGTGGGAATTTGATATCTATTCTATCATTTAGTTTGATCATTTTAGATGGTTTTACCGGAGCATCGTCAATTAGAACATGTCCTTTTTTACACTCATCACTTGCCAAACTCCTTGTTTTATAAATTCTTACCGCCCATAAGTATTTGTCTATTCTCACTTGTTCATACATAGTTTATAAGATGTTAATAGCAAAACTCCAATTATGTTTTCCAAATAAATATATTTTATTATTTTAGGCAAAAATAATATTAACCAAATAAATACCGTAGATGAAAAGGCTTTTTATTTTCTCAACACTTGTTTTGCTTGTTATGACAATGAGTTTGCAAGCACAGAAAAGATTTATGGATGGGGATGTGTATAGTGATGATCCTATTGACCCAGCAGCGTTTAATGACAAACTTTTACAGGATGTTCTTTTATATAAATTGAATTATTATATGGATTCAATAGGCTTGGAAGGTTATGAGCCAAGTGAGTTTTTAATGAAACCTGCACGTGAGCATGCAATGATAATGGCTGAGGATGAAAAAGCCAGTCTTGAAGGAGGAGGTAAATATAAAACTGTAAGAGATAGATTGTATCTTGTAGGTGGAACAGGTGTTGGAGATGAGGTTATTGGAAGAGCAACCATTAAAGTTTCTAACGAATATATTAGTTATGATGCGCTCGCTGATGAATTAGTTCAGAAATGGGCTAACAGTAAGTATTCAAGAACTTTGTTTTCACAAAAATACTTTTTTGCCGGAGCAGCAGGACGTGTTGATGAGAAAGGCAAGAAATTGTTTGTCTCAATGTATGTTGGTAATTATGCTAGTTTTATGCCTTCTGGAGATATCTCTGGAGAGTTGACAGTTCCTGTGACAACAAAAAAATATGGCTTAAAACCTTATTATGAAAGAGCATGTAAAAAAGTAGGTCGTAAAATGCCTAATTACATGGATCTTCAACAGCATCTATATATAAATGATAATGGTGAGATTGTTTTTAAATATAATGACCTAAAAAAGTTTAGAAGATTCTTAAGAGGTAAAAAAGATGCTCTAGCTGTTGATATTATTCAAAAAGAACAATTTAATAACTGTCGTGGGCAAAATCTAGCTGATTATTCTCAGGTTAATATTGGTTATATGACCAAACGAGTGTGGTCAAAGAAAATCTACAAGAAAAATATTGCTCCTGGTGAAGGAAGAAGAAATAAAGTTACAAAACTTGAGGTAATCCTAGGCGAATTACCATTAGAGTTTAGGCCTGAAGATGTTGAACTTAACCTAATGATCATCAAAGATAAGCATGTTTGTTATAATGTGCCACCATCATATGTTGATGATAAATTTTATGATTTTGTTCCTGAGATAGGTTTATTACCAGATACAATTTTACCTGCAGGAGTTCCAGAATATGCGCCAACAGCAACAAGCACAGAGTTGAAATTCCGTATTCCTTTCGAGAAAGCAAAATACGAATATGATCCTGAAGACATGGTTCCTGTTCTTAATGCACTAAATGAGCCTGCATTTATTATAAATCAGATATTTATCTCCGCATATTCATCATTGGAAGGTACAATTTCAGAGAATGCTGTTCTTCAGCGTAAGAGAGCGCAAAGTATTGTTAAAGCATTTGAGATGAATCAAAATGCCAGTATTGTTGACTCTATTGTTACTGAACCAAACTTTAAAGATCTTAAAGCTGATGCCAAGGGAACTATCTATGAAGAAGTTTGTAATATGGAACTAGAAGAAGCTGTTGCTTATGTTAACTCACATGCAGCAGAAATGGAGTTTATGCTTGAAAATCACCGTTATGCTGATGTTGTAATCTGGGTTACTTATGATATTGAAGGTGAAAAAGAACAGATATATGTTGTTGACCAATTTAATAAAGCTGTTGAAGCAGGGCAATTGGATAAAGCCTTAGCTATCCAAAAATATATTTTGATTCGTGTTGTTGAAGGTAGATACAATGAAAATGCTGTATCTGATATGAGAATTCCTCAAGGGAAGGAATATGTCGGACTTAATATGAATAAAATCTGGTTAACTCAGTTTATCTTTGAAGATCCTTTGGATGATGAATACATGGAAAAGATTGATGATTTAAATAATCTTGATAAAGAAAATATTTATGTTGAGTATAATGATATTTTATGTGAAGTAACTCTTAATATTTTATCTGATGAGGATGAGGCAGTTAAGATACAAGAAAGGATAGATAAAATATATAATACGCCTGTAAGAGTAGATTTGGTTGATTTGCTTAATATTGAGCTTCAATATAAGGTGATGGATGTATATAAAGATTCTCTTGGATATAATCACCCATTGGTTACAGAACGTGTAAGTAAAATCAAAGAGATTATTAAGTTTGAAGAGCTTTCATGGGAGAATGCACTTAAATTGTCAAGTATTTTTATTAATCACGGTGATTATGAATATGCTGTTAGACTACTTGAACCATGGATTTATGATGAGCACGTTCAATATGTTTTATTGACATCATATGCTACAGCATGTTCAAAGGTAGAGTATAAAGTTCATTCTAAGAATTTCTATTATGCTCTGACGAAGATAAAGGAAAAGGATACGGATTTCTTCTGTGATCTGTTTAAAGGAGATAAATTATCGGTACAGACTTTTGTAAATACTGAGGTGAAAAAGCTTTGGTGTGAAACATGTAAGAAGTAAACTGATTTAAATATTTACATAAGGATGCAAACGGGATACCCTATAGCAGCCTTTTTTTATAGATGGATAAATTGATGAAAAGAGCATTTATAGGATTATTACTAATATTTGTTGTGTTTGTATCATATGCACAGCATACTTTTAGTGGAGTTATTGAGGGATATCCAAACAGGGAGTTGAATATCTGCACCCAATTTGGGGAAGAAAGTAAGATGGTTCAAACAATCAGAACAGGAAGTAATGGGAATTTCACATACAAATTTTTTGATAGTGAAATAGGGTTGTACAGAATCTACCTTGAGAATCAATCATATTTTGATATTATTTATAATAATGAGGATGTACACATAAAGACCAGGCCTGAGAATCCCCAATATAATATGGAAGTTATTCAGTCTGTAGAAAACGCACAACTTTATGATTATTATGTTGAGAACTATATCTATGATTATAAGATTGATGTTTTAACTCAAATGTTAGAGATTTATCCGGATGGTAAATTCTATAAAAGAGTCCAGAAAGAGTTGTCGAAGGAAATTAAGTTAAAAAATAGGCATATTGATAATGTAATAAAACAAAATCCTGAGAGTTTTGCTGGCAGATATTTAACTGCATTTAGAATTATTCCTGTTCCTGAGAAATATAGTGAGCCTGAAAAAATAAGCTATCTTAAAGAAAAGTATTTTGAGTTTTATAAAATGGAAGATACCGTTTTATTACATTCTGATGCCTATAATGAGATAGTGCTTAATTATTTTAAAATATTTAGAAGTAATGATCAGGATGTATATTATAATGCTGCTAAAACAATACTTGATGAAATATTTTTTGGTGAACCTGCCATATTTAATTTTGTTTTAGAATATATCCTTTCAGGATTTGAATCCTTAAGTCTTGATGAAGCTGCTGCAAAGATTAGTGTTGATTATGGTGATTTGTGTAGTGATGGAAACGAAACTCTTAAGATGCGAATAAAGAATAATACAGCACTAGCTGTAGGAGCAACAGCTCCTGACTTTACTGCTCAGACAGTTTCCGGGAAAGAATATACTTTGTCTGAGATGGAAAAAGATTATACTTTAATAATTTTCTGGGCAACTTGGTGTCAACATTGTCAAATTACAATGCCGCATTTAGCAGCATCAAAAAATATCTTTGCAAAAGCCAATATGGACATTATCGCCGTATCTATTGATTCTGAAGAAGAGGAACTGGATGCATTTTTAAAGGAAAATGAAATGCCTTGGGAAGTTATTTGTGAGTATAAAGGTTGGGACGGAGATATAGTAATTGATTATGCTGTATTTGCAACTCCTTGGATGATTATTGTAGACAAGGATATGAAGATAGTTGCCAAACCTTATAATGAGGAAAAACTATTTGATTTTCTTGAAGAAATTATATATGAAAACTAGAAGTATATGATTATTAAAACAGCTAAGTTTTTAATGTCAAATACGGACTATAAAAAATGTCCGTCACCCGATTTAAATGAGTATGCATTTATAGGTAGATCAAATGTCGGTAAATCATCATTAATAAATATGATTACAGATAATAAAAGCCTTGCTAAGATATCATCAAATCCGGGTAAAACACAAATGATCAATCATTTTATTATAAATGAAAATTGGTATTTGGTTGATTTGCCTGGATATGGATTTGCTAAAATTTCAAAGAAAATGCGGGCAAAATTCAGAAAAATGATCGATGATTATATATTAAATAGACAAAATCTTGTAAGTATATTTGTATTAATAGATAGTAGACATGATGCACAAAAAATAGACTTGGAGTTTATAAATTGGTTGGGAAGCAAAGGAGTACCATTTGGAATAATTTTTACTAAAGCTGATAAGCTAGGTGTCAACGCATTAAAAAAGCAAATAGATAAATATAGAGAGACTTTAGCTGAATACTGGGAGACATTACCACCAAACTTTATTAGCTCGTCAGTTACAAAGCGTGTGAAAGAAGAAATATTGAGCTATATAGAAGATTTGAATACAAAAATAAATGCCGGTCAATAACCGGCATTTATTTATATATAGTTTTAAACTTTTCTAGAAGAAGCTACGACTTCTACGTGTGTTTTCTCCGATATTCATACCAAAGATAATTTCTTGTGATCCGAAAGTGTATGCTGATAAATCAGAGAATGTAAAGTCATAAGCATAACCGAAGTAATATTGTTTGTGTTTGAAACCAATTGCTGCTATAAATGAGTCCTCTGGACGAATTGACATTCCAAACCAATAATCTTGCTCATAATACATTTTAATGTTAATATCAAATTGAGGAGGAGTAACCTCAGTCATCTTAATTAAGACTGATGGTTCTATTTCAAATTGTGGTGAATTAGGGAATGTGAATTTATAACCACCCATAGCGAAATAGTTACGAACCATTGTATTATCATCGAGGTTTCTGTTGATTTTTAGTTTTGATTCAAAAAGGTGTGCAGCAGTAATACCGGCATAATATTTTTTACCATATGCATAAACACCGAATGTTGCATCAGGAACAATAGTTTTCTCAACCATATATGTAATTGCAGGATCGTCATAAATTGTTAGATTAAAGAATCTTTGATCCATTTTGTATTGCATAGCAATTGCTGCTAAACAAAGTGAGATTTTGTTTAATCTGTCAATATGAAAATGGTATGAGTAAATTGCTTGTAACCCAATATGAGACTCAGGCCCAAAGTCATCGTTAAAAATAATAGCTCCAAGACCTACATTATTATTCTCCAACATTGTATGACCACTTAAAGTTTGTGTAGAAGGAGATTCGTTGATTACAATCCATTGTTTGTGAATACTTAATAGAACAGGCGAATAGTCTTTACTACCGGCAATAGCAGGGTTAATAAAGAAATCGTTCATCATATATTGGCTATATAATGGAAGTTGCTGTGCATTAAGCAAACTGGAAAATGCAAACAAAAAGAAAATAGAAATTAGTAATATTCTTTTCATATGACGGCGGTTAATATTTAAAAATCAAATTAATAACAAAATTCACTCGTTTACAAATTTAAGCTATTTTTTAATACGCACAACAAAAAAAACGTAATTAATTGTAGTTTTTAGTAAAAAGCGGTTCCTTTACGTGTTTTAATTCCAAGATTCCAGCCAAAAACAAGTTCCTGAGAACCAGAGGTATGTGCAGCAAGATCACTAAATGTCCAATCGTATGCCATACCAAAGAAATAGTCTTCAAAAGTAAATCCAAACATGGTTACAAATGAGTCTCCACCTCTAACTGATAATCCGGCATAAAATCTTTTATTTATATGTAGCTTAATGTTAACATCTGTTTGTAATGGGGTAGTTTCAGTAAATTTCATAAGAATTGAAGGCTCAATCTCCAAATGATATTGTCCTGGAAAAGCAAAACGATAACAACCCATAACAAAATAATGTCTTACCATTTTGTTTGAATCGTCCATCCAGGTACCTGTAATTTTCATTTTAGATTGTAGAACGTGCATAATTGATATTCCACCCCAATAATTTTTAGAATATGCATATGCACCAAAACTAGCATCTGGAACTGTAAAACTAGTTCTTTCACGCGTTAATATTGGTTCATATCCATAAAAGTCATCCTGAGATATGCGCAAAATATATTGCATAAATATAGCATTCATGCCGAATGAAACTGTGAGTTTATTGTTGACTTTGAGGTGGTATGCATAGGTTGATTGAACACCAATCATTCTAATTGGACCAAAAGTATCATGGAAAATCATACCTCCGACACCCATCATATCATTACCTAGTAGATGGTGCAAACTAACATATTGTGTTGATGGAGATTCTTGAATTCCAATCCATTGTTTATGTACACTTAGCTTTAATGTAGAGAAATTCTTCTCAGATCCTGCAACTCCCGGGTTCAAAATATAGTTATTCTCAAGGTACTGACTATATAATGGAAGCTGTTGGGAGAAGGCGCTTGCACCAAAAAGGCTAAAAATTATATATATTAAAAATCTTTTCATTTTCATACTATTACGTAATTACCTCACAATTGTTACGGTTCCTACCCGTGGAGGTAAATCATTTATATTAACATCAATATGATACAGATAAGAACCTGTTGGAACAGGATTACCGTTAAATGTTCCATCCCAGAATCCATCATAAGCACCTCCTTCATAAAGAAGTTGTCCCCAACGATTGTAAACTTGAATCAATATTTTCGGGAACATATGTAAATTGTCAATTTGCCATTCATCATTATGTCCGTCACCATTTGGTGAAAATGCGGCTGGAATTTGTAAACAATCTATATTTGCATCTATAAGATTAACGAGTGCTGAGTTCCCATATTGTATACAATTATTTGCATCAATAACATCTATTTGATATGATCCGCCTGCAAGACTATCAATTAGCAAGGATGGTTGTTCCCAACTTATCTGGTTTCCAGAGACTCTGATCCAGAATGGAGGTGTACCTCCGGTGATTGAATCTAGAAGAACAAATCCATCAGTATTTCCAAGACAAGAAGGCCCCATATATTCGGCAATATTTATTTGTATCGGGCCGGGTTCTTCAATTGGAACTCTATTGTAATATGTACAATTATTATAATCAGAAACTGTCAATTCATAGTAACCCGGATATAGATTATTACTTGTTACAGCAGTATCAATAATATGATTATATGGTCCTGCCCAATGATAGGAGTATGGAGGTGTGCCACCAAATCCTTGTGCACTAGCTTGTCCGTCATTTGAAGCGAAACATGTTGTCCCTGTTGAAGCTACAGTAGCAAATAGAGCTGAGTCAGGTTCAGTGATTGTAACAGAATTACTTGCAAAACAATCGTTTCCGTCTGTTACAGCAAGGTAATAAGTTCCTACAGGCAAATTATATATATTTGGATTATCAACATCTGTATGTTGCCAATTAAGGTTGTATGAGCCGGTTCCTCCTGTAATTTGTGTATTTATCCAAGCAGTAGAGTCGTTTCGGCAAAGAACATTTTGAGTAGTAAACTCGATTATAATTTCATCAGGTTGTTCTACGGTATAAGTAGTATCTCCAACACAGTTCCAACTATCAGTAATAATAACTTCGTAATCACCTGCTGGTATATTATATAAATGCGATGTGTCTAATGATGGATAATTCCAGTCGTGGCTAAACGGAGGATGTCCGTATACCTCAGCATGGATGTCTGCAGTATAATCACCATAGCATAAAATGTATTCTGTTTGCCAGATTTCAACATCCAGACTTCCTTCAACCGGAACATCTATAGTGTGATTCTGCACACAGTTATGAGCATCGGTAACTTGAACCTGATGTTCACCACCCGGAAGGTTTACAACAATTTCTGTTTCATCATCTGTTGACAATAAATAGGAGTAAGGTTCGGTACCACCTGTTACACTAAGTGTAGATGTTCCCATAAATGCATCACAATCAACATGTGTTGTAAGATCGGTAATTTCAATTTCATCCGGATGCAGTAGTTCGATAGAATCTGTTATGCTACATAAATGAGAGTCTGTAACTGTTAGAAACCACCATCCTTCAGGAACACTGTAAACAGTATCTGTATTCATTGCACCTGGGGTATCCCATTCGTAATTATAGCCAGGAGTACCACCACTTACAGTAACCCATATTTTACCATCCTGATACATATAGCACGAAGGATTTATTGAATCTAATATTGTTGATAGGGCAGGAGGCTCACTAACTATTAAAGTATCTTCATAAACACATGAATTTGCATCTGTAACACTTAAATAGTATTCTCCTGAACCAAGATTAGATATCCATGTATCATTGCCTATTTCTTCGTATGAAGAGTTATACCAGATTGTAGAGTAGTCAACCGTACCACCTGTAATATTAATCATTGTATTAGCAGTTGTGTCACCATAACATAATACACAGACCGTATCAGTTAGGTTTGAAGTTAAACGCTCTGGTTGTTCAATAAATACAGAATCTTCTTTTTGACAGTTGTTAGCATCAGTAATTGTGATATAATGCCATCCTGCAATAATATTGTTATAGTCTTCATGAGTTACAGGACTAGCCATTTCGTCCCATAAATAATTAAGAGTCCCTGTTCCGCCATTAGCTAAAATACTTACCGAACCATCATCAAAACCATGACAGCTAGGTTCAATAATATCAGTAAATTCGTAAATGATATCGTTTGGTTGGTCTATTGTAATATTATCAGTTATTTGACAATTTCTGCTGTCAGTTACAGTTATTGTATAATCTCCTGCACCAAGGTTTTCTATTGTACTATTTCCTTCAGTATCGAGAGTATATGAGCCTTCATCTGTTTGACTTTCCCAATCAACTGTATAGTCTAATGTGCCACCACTAATAGTTAATTGTACTGAAGCTGTTGTATCGCTATAGCAATAAATAAAATCTGTTAATGCAGTAATAATACTTAAAGCAGCATCGGGCTGACCTACTTCGTAAGTTGCGTTAATAGTACATGAGTTGCCATCTGTGATGATAAGATCGTATGTGTTTGCAGTTAAATTTGAGGGGTTATTTGTATCGCCCAAATCTGGTGTCCATGAATAAGAATAATCTGGCGTCCCACCAGTAAGAGTTACTTCAATACTTCCATCAGAACCATCATAGCAATTTACAGAATCAGTTATTCCACTTAGGTTGAAGCTCTCAGGAATAAGTATTTCAAAATCATATGTGTCTGATGGACAGCCATTAGCGTCATTAATCTCTATAGTATAGTTTCCAGGTGTTAGATTTAAAATCGTATCGTTATTTACAGCTAAATCGGTCATTGTTTCATCAGTCCATGTGAAAGTGTAATCAGGGCTTCCTCCTTCAAAATCAACAACTGCCCAACCTGTATCTATATCATAAGGACATGGTAAATCGTGTGTTTCTACGCTAATAATATCTATACTTTCAGGTTCGGTTATGCTTATTGTTGTGTCATGAGGGCAATTGTTAGCATCTGTCATGCTAAAGACATAATTTCCAGCAGCAACATTATTCAAGATACTGTTTGTGCTTAGAATAATTGATGGAGTATTTTCCTCATACCAGGTCATATTATAGGCCATTACACCACCTGAAACGTTTAGAGTAACACTTCCATCTGTATAGTTATAGCAACTTGCATGAGAAATAGTTGCAATAGGAGAAATTATCTCATCTGGTTCTGAAATAACAACACTTGCAGTCGCAGTGTATCCATAATTATCAGTAATAGTAACATAATATGTGTCCGGAATAAGATTATTCACAGTTTGATCTGTACTGATTAACACATTACTGCTATTTCTCCATTCGTATGAATATTCAGGAACACCACCTGTAGCAATTGCAGTAACACTACCGTTATCATTACCGTTACAGTCTATTTGAGTGTCATCTATTGTAACTAGAAGTTCTTCAGGTTCAACAATTTCAATGCATTCTGAATATTCACAAAGGTTATTGTCATAAACTGTTACACAATAGGTTCCAGCTGGTAGATTTTCAACAGTTTCATTTGTAGATATAATTATACCAGGATTAGCTTGATCTTCCCACTCATAGTTGTATACAGGAGTCCCTCCAGTACCAAACGCAGAAACTTCACCATCAGATGATCCAAATCCGGTAGTTTGTGTTGCAGATAAATCTGCGCCAAGTAAAGTAGGCTCATTTAAAGTATATGTAGTTTCTGCAGTACAAGAGTTTGAGTCTGTAACGGTAACAGTGTAATCCCCTGCGGCAAGTCCGCTAGGGTTTGTCCCAGTATATGTTTCAATTGGTACTGCCCATGAATAATCGGTATAAGCAGGTGTTCCTCCGCTTGCTATACAACTAATTTCACCATTTGAATCACCATTACATAGTGGTATATTAACCAAGTTAATATCTATTGTTAACTCATCGGGCTCTGTGACTGTTGTATTTGCATAAAGAGGTCCACAACCATTTGCATCGTTAATTGTAACGGAATAGTTACCAGCAGGAACATTGTAAATAGTGTCATTGTTTTGAGGTATTGGACCACTTGTATTTCCCCATGAATAGGTATAATCAGCGGTTCCTCCACTTACTTGGACTTCTACATATGCATCAGAACCAGTATTGCAAGACACATTAGAATTAGAAATACTGTTATAAACAAATTCTGTAGGTTCAGAAATTGTAATTATGGTATCCCATTCGTATCCTAGTTGGTCGGCAATTGTAAAATAATAATCTCCAGGTTCGAGGTCGCTAATAGTTGGACCTGTACCAATTACGTTTCCAGGAGGATATTCCCATGTCCAGATATATGGAGGTGTGCCACCATATCCATTTATTGTTATACTACCATCGTCATATCCATAGCATGAAATATCATCATGATTTGCTAAAACTCCTGCTAATTGGTCAGGTGGTTGATCAATTAAAATACAATAACTAAAAGTACAAAGATTATCATCCGTAACTGTAACACAATAGGTTCCTGTAACTAAATTGTCTGCAGTTTGATCTGTGGAGATGATAATACCCGGATTTGCCTGGTTTTCCCATTCGTAAGTATATGGGTTAGTTCCACCAGTCGGATTAGCTGTGGCAGAACCATCATTATTGCCGTATGTGGATACATCTGTTCCACTTAAACTTGCGTCCAGGATATCAGGTTGGTTAATAATTATATTTGTTTCTATGCTACATCCTAAAATATCTGCTACAGTTAAGTAATATGTGCCAATAGGAAGGTTGTCTACAAGGTCAATATCAGATAGAGTTGCTCCTGATGTGTTTTCCCAATGATATGTATAGGTGCCATTTCCTCCGATACCACTTGCAAGAGCAGAACCATCATAATCACCATTACATGAAGGCTCATTAATAGTTATGTTGACATCAAGAATATCAGGTTCGTTTAGAGTAAATGTATTTGTAGCTGTACAACCATTATTGTCAATAATTGTTACTTCATAATTTCCAGCTTCTAGTCCTGCAGGGGTTTGACCATTGAAGAAATCTATAGGGATTTCCCAATTATAATTAGTTATAGGCAATGTTCCACCGGCGGCTATTGCAGTAATTGAACCATCAGAATCACCATTACATGTAGGTTGATTGACTTCATTTATTGAAACAGACAAGTCTGCAGCAGGCTCATTTATTGTATGTGAGATTTCTACAGGACCACATCCATTATCATCAGTTATTGTGATAAAATATGTCCCTTCGATAAGAGATGAGGCCGTTGCAGTTGTTATACCCATATTTAAGCCAAATTCATCTTCCCAATAATATGTATATGTAGGTGTTCCTCCTAAAACTTCAATAGTAATATCACCATCAGATCCACCATGGCAGTTAACATCATTAAATGCAGAAACACTGCTTGTTAATTCATCAGGTTCATAAATTGTAGAGTCAGCAGTAACGATACAACCTAAGTCATCAGTAACAGAAATTGTATAATCACCTGCAGGTCCGGTGGTAGTAACAATATTTGGTCCGTTACTCCATAAATAGTTATAAGGTGCCTGACCTCCACTTGCCAGAATTGTAAGACTCCCGTTATTAAGGCCAAAACAACTTACAGAATCTGAACTGATGAATTCAACAGATAATGCATTCGGGTCTAACTCAACATCAATTGACATAATAAGCTCACAGGTTCCGGCATCATTAATCGTAATATCATAAGCACCAACAGTAAGTCCCGAAGCAGTTTCTGTACTTGACACATCCGGATCCCAATTGTATGTATAAGGAGCGGTTCCACCTGTAGGAGATAAGATTATTTCACCATCATTTCCTCCGGGGCATGATACTTCTGTAGTTGTATATGTTGCAGCTAACCCATCTGCAGGTTGCCCAATTGTAACAGGAATTGTTACACTACAGTTCCAATCATCAGTAACTGTTACATTGTATGTGTTGGCAGTTACATTTGTAATTTGATCATTAAGACCATTAGGATCGTCCCATGAATATAAATAAGGGCTGACACCTCCTGTTGCCTCAACTATTGCTGAACCATCACTTACACCAACGCAGCTTGCATCTGTAATATTTAAAATATTTAATTCCAAGATTGTTGCAGGTTCTTCTATTAAAACATCAATATCTGTTGTACAGCCATTATTATCAGTTAAAACAATGTTATAGGTGCCTGCATCGAGATCTGTAAGGTTTTGAGTACCGTTGGTTATATCTGTCATACTACCATTGGTGCTGCCATTGTCCCAAGTTAAATCATATAAAGGAGTCCCCCCATTTATGTCAATCTCGATGCTTCCGTTTGTTACCCCAAGACAAGAAACGTTTGTATTGGCATTTTCCGTTAACAAAAGTTCTGTAGGTTCAGTTATTGTGAAAGTCTCAATTTGCTCACAAGTATTGGCATCTGTAATTGTTATCGAGTAGTTTCCACCTGGAATATTAGTTATGTGATGCGGCCCAATATCAACATTTGTCAGGTTGTCTGAGTATGTTCCATTTGTCCAATCGAGATTGTAATTTGCTGTTCCACCGGAAATAAGAATATCAAAACCACCGTCTGTTGTTCCATAGCAGTTAGCATGTGAAGTTATTGTAATTGTGTTGGTTATTTGTGGAGGTTCGGTTACATCAAATGTTGTTGTTATAGTACATGAGTTGTTATCTGTTGCTGTTACAGTGTAAGTTCCAGCTGTTAATCCGCTTATTGAATGAGTTCCATTTAATACTCCGGTTAAATTACCCGAAGTTGTTCCATTGTCCCAGTCTAAATCATATGGTTCAGTGCCACCAGAGACATTAATTTCACCTTCACCGTCTGAATAGCCATAACAAGAAACATCGGTAGTCATGCTGGCTGAAAGTAGTATTTCAGATGGTTCGTCGATATCTATGCTACCAGAAGAACTACAGCCATTATTATCGTAAACACTAACTCCATAAGTTCCATAATCCAAACCTGAAATATTATTAGGACCAGTTCCTACATTTATTAGACTTCCGCTTGTTGAACCGTTATCATATGTTATATCATAATCTGCAACTCCTCCTGTAATAGATACACTTAAAGAGCCATCGTTTCCATTAAAGCAAGATACATCTTGGATTAGGCTTAATGTAATATCAATCTCTTCAGGTTCTGTTATATCTAAAGTTGTAGATTGAGTACACGAATTTGCATCTGTTACGATTATTGTATATGTCCCAACGTCCAAATCTGTTAGGCTGTGAGGTCCTCCGTCAACATTTGTCATGGAGCCGTTTACAGAACCATTATCCCAAGTAAAGTCATAATTTAATGTTCCTCCTGAGATGCTTACTGTTGCTGCTCCATCATCAAATCCAAAGCAAGATGGTTCACTTGTCATTGTAGGGGTAATAGTAATATCATCAGGTTGGATAATATCAAATGTAAACGAAGCTGTACATGTATTTGCATCTGTAACAGAAACATCATAAGTGCCGGCATCAAGATTGGTTAATGTATGTGGTCCTCCGTCAACCCCTGTAAGAGAACCGCTAACAGATCCATTATCCCAAGTAATGTCATAATTTGTTGTTCCACCCGATACTGTGATTTCGGCTTCACCATCAGTGTCATTAAAACAATCAGGTTCAATAGTAATATTTGTATTTAATGTTATTTCTGAAGGTTCGTTTATTGTAAGAGTTTCGGTTTCTACACAATTATCTGCATCAGTAACTTCTATGAGATACAAACCTCCGGTAAGATTTGTAATGTCAAAGTTACCTTCACCAATTCCTGAACTACTACCACTAGTAGTCCCATTTGTCCAAGTAACATCATAAGGAGTTGTACCTCCTGTAATATCTATATTACCAACACCATTATTTCCACCATAACAAGTAACAGGTGTTATTTCGCTTGTGGTAATAACTATACTGGAAGGGCTGGTAATTGTAACAGAACCTGAGGCAGTACAACTGTTATCATCAGTAACTGTTACCCCGATTAATCCAGGAGGGAGATTTTCTGCAATTCCATCAGCACTATTATCTCCATTATCCCAAAGGTAATCGTAAGGTGCTGTTCCTCCAGAAGGTGTTGCTGTTGCTTCACCATTTTCTGCACCACAAGTAGCTTGTGACGTTTCTGTTACAATTAGGTTTGGAATATCTTCGACTTGTACGTTAACAGTATTCTCGTTTGAACAACCGTTATCATCGTATACTGTTACTGTGTAGCTTGTACTTGATGCAGTATTTACAGTGTGATTTTGTCCTACTCCTAATCCATTATCCCATTCATAAGTATAAGGAGATGTTCCATCACTACCTGTTGCAGTTAAATCTACATGTTGGTTTGCACAAACCGGATTTGGAGTAGCGCTTGCTATAACATTTGGCAATTCGTTGACAACAACATCTACACTTGTTTCTGCAGTACAACCATCATCATCTGTAACAGTAACAGAGTATGTTGTATTTGTTGTTTGATTGACTGTGTGATTTTGTCCTGCTCCAAGGCCATTGTCCCAAACATAAGAATATGGAGCGGTACCATTGCTTGCTGTTGCTGATAGATCGACAGGTTCTGCATAACATTGAGGATTTGGGTCAGCTGTTGCAACAACATCAGGATTTTCAAGAACAACAATAATAAGTTCATTTGAAATTGCCTGATCACAACCTTCACCATCACAAGTGTAAAGGCATCTGTGAGTAGTTCCTACACTCGGACTGTCTGCAGGTAAAATATATGTATCAGAGTCTGTTCCGACATTAACCCAAGAAGCTCCGTCCCAATATTGCCATTGATAAGAACAAGTTACTGAACCACCACTTGCAGATGCATTTAGAGTTAAAGGATCATTTTCACAAGTTTCTGTGTCTGCTGTGGATATGCTAATTATTGGGTCTTCAACAACATTAACTGTATTTATCGGAGCATCATCAATATCACATCCTGCACCGTCAGGAGTATAGACGGGCTGGTAATCCCATGCGCCTACATCCGGATTGTCAGGAGATGTGACTGTTGACCATGTTCCGGCTCCTGATGGGCTTATAAACCATTCAATTGTACCACCCAAGCCACCGGTGATTGTTGCATCAAATGTTACTTCTCCACTCAGACATATTTCTGGAGGTGTTACATTTATTACATCCCATTCTGGAGCCTCAGCAACAGTTATTATTTCAATATTAGATATTTCAAAGTCGCAACCATCAGCAGTACAGTCATAAGTTGCACGATATTGTCTGTCTGTAAATGCGACATCTGTTGGTACATCATAAGTGAGAGCTCCTGTTCCAACATCATTCCAGGTAGAACCACCATCATCAGAATACTGCCATTGTATAGTACAAGAACCAAATCCACCTGTTACAGTTGCTGTAATGCTGAGAGGTTCATCTTCACATACTTCGTTTTCTGATGCAAGGATTGACATACTTGGATCAGGATGAACATTTATTATTACCGGTTCTGTCCATTCACGACATTCTTCACTTCCGGATTGGACCATTAGAGAATAATAAACAGTTCCTGTTAGGGCAGGAGGAGTATAGTTGTCTGATGTTGCTCCACCAATAGGAGTATAACCAACCGGGGGATTAGTACAATCTGCAGCAGTACATTGCAACCATTGATATGTGTAAACCCCAATACCTCCTGTAGGTACTGATGAAACAGCAATTGGGTCAGGAACGCCACTAACACATATATCCTGATCTGTTGCGATAGCACCTTCGTCAAAAGGAACATAACTAGGATGGTCAAGTAATAGCTTAATACCTGAAGCAGCTCTTTCAACGCTACCACCAATTGATGCTCCTGGTAACCCTCCTAATAAATTTATTGTTGGGTTAATTTGATTCTCCAAACATGGATTTCTAAATATTTTTATTCTACCACCACCACCACCGGATCCTCCTCTGGCATTTCTAAAGCAAGCTCCCTGAGTAGAGTTTGGATAACCTGCATCACCGCCTTCACCGCCGGCAACTTCAAGAATTCCAAGAATCGTCGCAAGGTCAGCAGAAGATATTAAAATTCCACCACCACTGCCACCTCCGGCACCGCCTCCGGCACCACCGGATCCATAATAGTTTCCTATTGCAGGACAGGCACCGCAATTATCTGTACTTTCGAGATATCCGTCATCAAAGCATTCGTATGAATTGTCAAGAGAACCATATCCGCCATTACCGCCGGCTTCACCATCGTATCCGTTGCAGTATATTGCTCCTGTGGCACTTATTGTTACAGTGTTTGATGCTATAAGTTCGACCATACCACCACCGGCACCTCCATTTCCACCATTTGTTCCTGCGGTATAGCCACCGCCACCACCTCCGCCACCGGCACCACCGGACCCTTGCATTACCGATTCAGAGACATCATCCCCATAGGCAAATGATGCAAACCAAGGTCCGTTTCCACCAAATCCGCCAATAGCTGATGTTTCATTTACATCAGCAGCTTGTGCTCCTGATTGTGAAATATTTCCATCGTCATAATGTGCTGCACCACCACCACTTCCTGCACCACCACTTCCTGCAATATAGCCATCAGTACATGCTGTGCAATTAAGAGATGTGCACCCACCCAGTAAACCGTCTCCACCGGCAAATCCGGGGCCACTTCCTGACCCGTCAGTACCTGCCTGTCCGACACCACCAGAGCTACATGAACCATCGGAACCGATTGAAGTACTTCCTCCAATACCACCAATACCACCGGGATCACCTTTGTAGTTTCCATCAATAGTACCGTTAATAATGATATCAACAGCTTCAACATGAAATGATGCACTGGATAATGTAGCTGTTACTCCGGAGTTAATTATAAAACTTCCAACGTTTATATGGTCTCCATCTACAAATTGGTCTGCACTGATAATCCAATCAGCACCACCATGGTCTGTTGTGGCTTTTGTTAAATATGAAGGTTTACAGGTTGTTCTCCATTTTAATATTAAATCTGTAGTATTTGAAGAACAATCTGAATTGCTAATCAGTAGGCTTACGGTTTGGTTTGTTGGGGCGATATAAAAAATACTGGCACATGTTCCTGATTGAGTATAGATAAGGTTCTGAGTATCAAATTGGGACTCTCTGAATAAAGAAATGTTTGGATTTTCAAAATTTGTATTTCCGCAAACTTCCCATTCATATGTAAAGCCACCCTTAAGATTGAAGATAACAAAGTCTTTTGCATTGTAGTTTTGTCCTATTGTTTCCCAGGTGCCTACATTAGACTCAATATTAGTTCCGTTTACTGCATAAGAAGGTTTTTGCGTTTCTGGATTGAAACACTGAGAAAATGCATTAAAATGCAAGAGCAATAACGTAGTTATTACCAATAAAGATGTTTTTAATTTTAGCATTTTCAAATACTTAGTAAGCATCTACAGCACAAATATAAAAATTTGAAACTGAAGAGTGCCAAATATTTTCAGTTTCTTTATTATTAAAACGAAAAAAAAAGCTTAAAGTTGTCTATCTTAGAGTTGAATAATTTTAAAACATTGGATTTGATCCAACAGTTGTAGTTTCAGGTTTGCTTAAATAAACTCCGATGCAAATTTCATGAGCTCCACTACTTACATTCTTTATTCTTGATAAGACAAAATCAAATGAGTATGAAAAGTAGTATCTGTCATACTTATATCCTGCTGAAAAAACTAATGCATCTCCTTTACTCAAGTATAGTGAAGAAAGAAATGATGATTTGTAAGAATAATTTGCACCGAGGTCAAATTTAAATGGGGTTCCTTTAGCAAGATAAATATTTGTAAAAGGAGATATTTTATGCTGGTTTTGAGAGTCATAAATATTATAAGCACCTGAAATAGTAAAATGTCTTTGATCTTGTATTAAACCTGGAACTTCATTAGTACTCTGGAAAAATGTATATTTTGTTTTAAACAATTGAAGTACAGAAAAACCTGCGTAAAAATTATTATTGTAAATAAATATTCCTGCGTTTGCATCAGGTTTCCAAGTTTTATCGTCAATTGTTTGATTTATTACCTGGTCGTAAGAATCGTAAATACTTATTTCAGTTCCATTTATCTTATATTGAGTCAATGTCCATGCCAGTCCGAAGCTTAAGTGAAACTGTTCTGTTTTTAAAAGGTATGCATAATCTAAACTAAAGTCTAGACGTTGTGTAATACCGTAAGTATCGTTCATTATGTAGGCGCCAGCTCCCATATCTTCTCTAAAAAGATATTTGCCGGATAGGGTTGATATCCTTGGAGCTCCTGTAAATCCAATCAATTGGGCTCTATGGTCAAGCATAATGTCAGGTATGTCTGTAACAGTAAGTGTTGCAGGGTTCATGACAGTTAAGTTGAAATACGGATTTCTAAAATGAGGTAATTGCTGTCCGAATAGATTTGTGAAGTTCAGTAAAATTAAACCCGAAACTATAATTATATATTTTATATATTTCTGCTTCATCTTATCTATCTTATTATAGTTACATGTCCTTTAATTGGGTCTCTACCATCACCAAGGTCGATGATATAATAGTATGTAGCTTCAGGTAAATCTTTACCATTAAATGTTGCATACCAATCATTTTGATATCCTTCTACATGGAATACTTCATTCCCAACTCTATTAAAAATCCAAACCTCGTTAAATTGGAATTGTTCAATATTTTCAATTATCCAAGTATCATTAGCACCATCGTTGTTTTGTGTGATTGTATTATAAACAGTTACACAATACTCAGCTTCATTTAAATCTATATAATATATGAATTAACAATTATTGGCATCTGTAATAGTCAAGGTATAATACCCATCTCTTATTTCTGAAATTTTATTACTATCATCACCGGTATCCCAGTAATATAAATATTCAGGAGTGCCACCTGAAGGAACAGCTTCAAGCGCACCATCGTAAACATTACTACATGATGGTTGAGTAATAATTAAATTTGGATTTATTGAATCAGGATGATTGATAAGTACTTCAATTGTATCAGAACAATTATATTTATCAGATGCATAAACAAGATAATTACCTGCTGGAAGGTTTATGGCAGTGTCTGTAGTTTGTCCGTCTGACCAGATAAAACTCAATGGAGCAGTACCATCAGGCAAATATGCTACAGCTTTAGCAATACTATCTCTAAAGCAGTTATTTGGTTCAAGGAGTGCATAAGAGCCGTAAATCTTACCTGTTTTATCAACATTAAGATATAATGTGTAAACACAATTTTGATAGTCTGTAACTATTACGGAAACTTCTCCGGTTGGAAGATTATTTGCTGATTGGCTTGTTTCATTATTAGACCATAAATATGAATATTGTTGGGTTCCACCTTCAGGTGTAACAGTACCACTACCGGCAGATACTCCACATTCAACAGGTGAAGTTGTTCCATTTAAAACTAATAGTGGAGGTTGTGTGAACATTATACTGTCAAAGTAAACACAATCATTATCATCTGTTACGGTAATATTGTAATATGTACCTGCAGGCAGATCTGTTCCATAAAAATCAGTTTGAGTTACACCATCTTCCCATTGAACAATATATGGCGATGTGCCGCCAGTCGGTAGTACATTTGCACTAGCATCTGAGAAACCAAAACAACTAACATTATTTATCTCTGTAAAGTTAGCGTCCAAGGAATATAGAGGTTCTGTAATTGTAATTGTTTCAATACTTAGACAACCATTATCATCAGTAACTGTAATTGTATAAGGTCCTATAGGCAAGTTGCCAATAGAGTCAGTAAAGTAGCCATTGCTCCAAACTAAACCATAATCAGGAACACCACCAGATGGTGAGACAATAATATAACCATCGTGTCCACCTTTACAATTTACATGAGATGTAATAAAGTCAAGGATTAATTCGTCCGGTTGAGAAATTGATGCACTTGATGTATCGGAACAACCATTTGCATCAGTTACAGAAACAAAGTAAAATCCCGGGTGCATATTTGTTAATATAGGAGTATTATGTCCTAAATCATGGAACCAATGATATGTATATGGAGGTGTCCCTCCGTCAGTTTGTGCATTTAAAGTTCCATTATCTAAACCAAAACATGGAATGTTGGATGATGTGATTTCTGTTATTAAGGAATCGGGTTCTATAATTTGTATTGTTTCAGACCATAGACAATCGTTAGCATCTGTTACAGAAATGGTGTAATATCCTGCAGGAAGATTGTCAAGGTCCTGATATGTCTGACCACTTGACCATTCTACAGTATATGGCGGTGTTGCTCCGGATAATGTAACATCAATAGAACCATAATCCGTACCATGACAAGGAATGTGTGTTGCTTCAGAATCAATCGTTACCGGTGAATCAGGTTGGTCAATGAATACCGAATCAGTTATCATACAGTTTACAAAATCCGATATTGTTACGTAATACCATCCTGAGGTTAACTCATCAGGGCTCTGTTCTTCACTACCATTTGACCAATCAAAGAAATATGGAGGAGTCCCTCCGTTTATCTCTGTTTCAATTGCACCGGTGAAGAATCCATAGCAATCAAGATCAGTTGGTGTTAATGAATGTACTAGAGGTGGATTTACTGCAACAGTTAATGAGTCATAACTTTCACAATCATTATCATCGGTAATTGTAACCATGTAATATCCAGGAACGGCATAGATACTGTCAGTGTCAGTGTATAAATCCCATGTTAGGTCTCCTGTAGACCATTCAAAATCGTATGGTTCAATTCCATTTTGTGCTTCTGCATAAATATAGTCGTATGGTTGGCCATAGCAATATGAACCGTTTGTGAATAAGAGAGCATTTACTTCTGATTTATCATATGGTTTTATATAAGTCCCTTCGAATTCAATATTTTCCTCGAACCACATTAATTCCCAGGTTTCATCAAACCAGGTTACGGGAACATATCCGAGACTTATTGTCCATTCGAACAGCGGTCCTATATGCCAGGGACCAATATCTTTTTCTTCAGAATCATCGTAATATCCTGCATACTCAATTTCGGGAGCTTTTGGTGGAACCTCTTCTTCGAATGGAAGAGTGAACTCCGGCATTGTTGCAGGAGCAATTGTCGATTTAAAAGGTGTGACAATTGTAATATCAGCACTTAAAGCTTCTATTACAAATGAAAATGCAATACTATCCCATGTGTGATTTCGAATTGTTGGCTGTATGTTATATTGACAACCGACATACATGCTATCCCAGTCATGACATGGATATTGAATTGTAAGGTCATTTCCTACAGCGAATGTAATAGTATCTCCGAATCCATTTTCAACTTCGATATCTCCATTGTTTGGATCTGTTACACTCCATTCCATTTCAACCGGGAAGTCAAGTGTTGCCCATATTGTCGGACAGAAATATATATCTTGATTCAAAGTATTTGTAATAATGAAATCAACACTTAGAAGCGAATATTCTATCTGAAAAGAGATATCTCCCAATGGAGTACTTAATGGATAAGAAATTGTGTCGTTCAGGAAGTCTATTGCTTCCTGAATTTGTGGCCCTTCAGGCTCTGGAATAAAGCCTGCCATTACGTACAGGAATCCTATAACATCCAAGTTAATATCCATATAGGGATCATCTCCCTGTGCAATTAAACAATTTGTGCCTTCTTCAATATAATCTTCGGTTTCTACGTAAGGTAAATCAACATGTGCTTCAAAGTTGAATCCAACCAGATCAGTAAAATCAATATCTATCGGGAGCTCGTAGTCGTGACAAAACTGAAATTCATCTCCAACATAACATGGATAAATAGCATATTCTGTTTCAGCATTAATATGAAATAATGTATCCAATGTGTGTGGAACCTGTACTGCTGCCGGGATAAGATGAATTGTATCACAACTAAAGACACAAACGAGAATATCCATAAATGGATTAAATTCGTATTCCAAATCTAGTGTAATTACACCAACGGGTGGAAATTCGGTTTCCAGCATCCATCCATCAGTGACTTCGTAAGAAGAGTGAATAGTGGCTGGTCCCCCATAATTAAAAGTTGCATCTTCGGGGAAGTCCATAGTAACAGCAATAGGGTAGTCTAGACTGAAGTTGCCGGTGTAGAAACCGTGTGCTTCAAATGAAGATCTAAGAAGTGCATAAATGCCTAAATCCATTCCGACACCAAATTGTTGGCCTAGAAATTCTTCAATTTCAGAAAAACCCCAGGATTCATCTATTTCTATATCAAAAAAGGTATGGTCAACATTTATACCGTACGCTGAATCGGGGCCCCACATATTCTGGTCATAGGATGAATACCACATCTCATGAACCAAATCATTTTGGGCAAAAGCTCCTGTTGAAAATGTAAATACTGTAATTAACAGGAGTGATATGTTTTTAATTCTTTTACTCATGGTTATTGTACAGATTTTAGACATGCTTCAACAGCAGGGTAAATAAGTTTTTTTATTGTTATAGGATAATTAACGTTAATCCAAATAAGATTTTCATCACCGGTAAAAAACATTATTCTCTCGTATTCCAGTTCGTTTGAAGTAAAATGAACAGTATACATAATTGCTTTGTTTCCAGTTTCGGTAGTTATATTCTGTTTGTCAATAAATGTTACACCTTGAGAATTGATATAGTCTTTACTCATAGAAGCATTTAATTGCTTTAGGTCTTTACCGGGAACTTCAACAACCTGTATTGTGGTTGCCGAGCCGGGGTGTACGAAACCATTTATATTTGGATCAGGTACAAAATGTTAAGGTGGAATTAAAAATACATTTGTATTTGGAGCCTGAATAAGTTTCGACTCATCATATACTAATTTGTTTTGTTGAGATTCAACAAATTCATCAAGATTATTCTCTTGAGAATATACAATAAAACAGCCCAAAATAAATAAGGTCAACAGAATTCCTCTTTGCATAACAAGTGCGTTAATTCAAGGTGTAAATTTAGTAAAAATTATAAAACAAACAAAAATAAGATTTTATCAAATTTTATTAAAATTACCTAATCACCAGTTTATAATTTTTTATAAAATCTTCATATGATATTCTTATAAAGTATATGCCGGAATTTAATTCAGGCATTGAAAAATCTAGTCTTCTAATATCTTTATTTAAAATATCTGAATGAATTAATTTGCCCTCTATTGAAAACAATTCTACTATTGCATCTTTATGTTCATCCACACATAAGACTGTAAACGTTCCTGTATTTGGATTTGGGAAAATGTCAAATTCAATCAAATCTTCCTGATTGATAAACACATAAGGAGTAATTGTTAGATTGAAAGTGCAAGATTCTGAACATCCCGTTAATGGATCAGTATAGGTGTATAATATTTCGTAATCTCCTGTTTCGTATGAAGGAGGATTTATATATGATACCGGTGTTCCATCAATTGAGTAAATTCCACCTTCAGGCTCTCCACCTTCTAATGGGAAAGGAGAATCCTGATAGGTAACAGTAATATCTTCAGGGCATATAATAACAGGAACATCATTAGTTGTAATTGTAAATTCACAATCTGTTAAATCGTAGGAGTATGTAATAACATGTTCTCCTGTGCCTGCGTTTTCAGGAGTAAAGACTCCGGCATCAACTCCAGGACCTATAAAGGTTCCACCTTCAGGACTAGCTCCAGTTAGACTTATTGGTTCATCATTTAAACAAGTTGAGAAATTTTCAGGACATGTTACTTCAATAATTTCTGTTACGTGAATAATAAATGTGCATGAATTTTCACATTCATCAGAATAAAGATATGTAACTTCAAAATCACCCTCACCGTAAACTGATGGATTAAAGTCAACTATAGGATTACCACCAATATAATATGTTCCACCTTCTGGTGTTGCTCCACTAAGTGTAAACTGACTATCATCAGTAGTCACATCTATATCAGAAGGGCAAATAACTTCAGGTAAATCATTGACGGTAATAGTAAAATTACACGATTCGGTATCGTAGGTATATGTTATTATGTGTTCTCCGGCACCAGCAACTGCTGGATTAAACACTCCTGCACTTACACCAGTTCCTGAGTAGCTACCTCCCGGAGGTGTAGCTCCGGAAAGTGTAAATGATGCATCATCTATACATACACTCATGTTTTCAGGACAGTTTACAGCCAGAGGCTCGTATACGAATATATTAAAAGTACAAAAGTCAGAGCAATTTTCGGGAGTAACATACTCGTAGATTATCGTGTAAGTACCAATACCATTTGTTGAAGGATCAAAGCTTGTAACAGGAGTTTCATTGTAATAATAAGTTCCACCAATTGGCAACGCACCAGTGATAGTACATTCAGGATCATCTACTGGAAGATATACATCTTCAGGGCACATGACAAAAGGCACATCATTTACTGTAATGAAAAACTCACATGTTTGAGAACCATATTCATAGATTTCTGTAAAAATACCAGGTCCTGCAACCATTGCAGAAAAATAATTGTCTCCCATAAAGCCAGCTCCAAAAAAGCTTCCACCTTCAGGGTCCCCCCATTCATAAGGAAAATCCGGAGAGTTAAAACATACTGTTGTGTCATTTGGACAAGTAATGCCTTCAGCCAGTAATCCATCAGAAACTTCAATATCTGAGAATAATCCAGCACCATTTTCGGCTTTAACACTAAGATAATATGTGTTTCCTGCAATTAATGTAACGCTCGAATTAGTAAAACTTTGAGATAAAGCATTATCTGTCCAGTCAATTAAATCTGTTGCTCCGGGACTGGTTCCCACTGCATAATGATAAGCAACAACTGATGAGTTTGCATCGGTAAATGCATCCAAATTGCCTGAAATTTCACCAAGTTCGTAGGTGATGTCAATATCTGTTGAACTACCATCATAAACAGATCCACTGGTTATTGGTCCTGTCCAGTCAACTTTGACTCCAATAGTTGTAGTAGCTGAAATATTTTTGGCAGAGTCGTGTACAATTGAATATATCATAGCCGCGTCATTGCCGGGCGAGACACTCTCGTACCTGATGTCATCTGTTGTTTCTGATAATGTAATTGTTGCATCCGGATATCTGGATCTGTAAACTTTAAAATTATCAATTGACATGTTAGAATTTCCACTGCGGAAAGAAACATAATTACCTGTATTATACGGCTCGGAATCTTTGTATTCACCAACTAAGATATCATCCATATAAACAAAAGTATCACCTGTAATTCTGTCGTAAATTACTTTGATGTTATAAGATTGTCCTGCAATTAATTCGATATCGTAATATTTTTCTAGTGAGAAAACATCATCAGTAACTTTGTAGAATTCTAATTCCTGACTTGACCATCTAAACCAAACAAAGTAACCATTTCCGCGATTTGTTAGTGTAGGATCATCACTGAAATAGTGGAACCCACCACGTTTATTAGCATCAGTTCCGTCAATTGTTAAATCAAATTCATATAAATATCTGTTTGATAGATCTTGTTGTAAATAAGCATATAAGTTTGTATTACCTTCTGTTTCGTCTGTTTGTACTAATTTTCCTGATGACTGGGTCCATGTTCCTACTTGACTAGTCCATTCAGTACCGATTTCTGAATCAAATGAATTGTAGGCAAATCCGTTTTCCATATTTGCAGTCCATTTTGATCCATTAAAATCTGATACACAATACAAACTTTTTTCTATACCACTTAAATCATCGGTATCTGTGAAATTACTTGTAAAATCATCAGTTTGCCAGCTTCCGCTAACATTTATACTTGTTGATGGAGCATCAAAATCTGTAAAGATATTTTTAGAAACACTTTCTGACCAATTATCTGCATTATCAATTAAAATCGTTCTAATTCTTCCGGCTTCTTCAGTTGTAGAAGGGCTTTGGTAACGTATGTCGGCCTCTGTTGAGATTACAGGCAAGACATCTATTGTATTATTTCTATGTGTATAGACTTTAATGTCGTCATACTCTGTTTGACAATCACCTGTGCGTGGAGAAATAGCTATTCCTGTTGTAAGAGGGGTAATATCAGTTGCTGAAGCAGCTAAAACATCATCGATATATAAATCGATTATTCCGGTATTTGTATTGATTATAAGCTTAACATCATACCAGGTGTCTACATCAATTGTAAAATCTTCAGTGATTAACCATCCGTCAGGATTAGCATATGAACCATCATCATATTCATAAATCTGAACAGTGTTTTTGTCAACTCTAAGGTAGATCATATATGAATCACCTCGGCCACTATCTGTTGGATCACTACAGAAAACATGCATGCCTGACCTTCTGTTTGCACCAGAACCGGATAATTTTTGCTGCCAGTGATAAAGATAAGTATTCCCTGCTTCCTGACTTACACTTGCATATATATTAGAGTTACTTGTTGTCTCGTCTGATTGTAGTAAATGTTCTGAATTTATTGACCATGTCCCATCAAGTTGAGTCCATTCGCTATGTATAGCTGATGTGAAGTTATCATTAAAGAAACCATTATCAGAATTTGCTCTCCATTCAGTGCCATCATAGTCCATTATTTGATGAAAGCTGTATTTTACACCTGTGCCACCAGCATTGTCGGCATCAGAAAACATTACTTCGAATTCTGAATTATACCAATTTCTGTCAGTAGAGATTGATGTAGTTGGGGCTTCTGTATCTGACGGACTTGAACAATCAATGATTATCTGATTTGTTGAAGTTCTGATGTCTGGTAAAAGTGCATATAAAGCATCTCCGGGACATGTTGTACCGCCCGGATTTACATCACGGTGTCCACAAATTAAAGGTTCTGTTATCCATTCTGTTCCTGCTTGGTTTAAAATACTTGCTGATGATAATGGGTCGTAGCCTTTATAATCGAACCACCATGCAAGAAATTCGGCACATTTTTGCAATTGTGGAGTTGTTGGGGCTGTTTCAGGAGCATCGGAGTTCCCAAGAAAGTTAACGCCGATAGAATATGTGTTTGAATACACTGCATGTGCACCATGAACATCTGTGTATGGCATACTTGGATTGTGCCTTCCTTGGAAAAGATTTCCGTATTTGTCAACAAGATAATTATACCCTATATCGCTCCACCCATTATAATTTACATGATAATTCCAGTAAGATCTAACTATCGCATACCCATCTGTGTATGAATCAGGACTTGCACCATGATGAATAACTGTATGTGTAGGAGTTCTGTATGTAACAGCATAAGTTGGATTATGACATTAAGTATATGAACCGCACCATTCTGATCGTGGTATAATTGCAGGTAATTCTGGACATGCTTTAGAACCATTAGTGTCGCCTTCTAAAATAGCATCTGCATCAATAGATTTACTAATATCTTGTAGAATTAAATAAACTTCTGTAATCTCTTCACCTTCAGGACAGTGGATATAAAACTCAATTGAATCATGAGTATATTCATCTATTCCAAAAAGTAGGTCAGATTGATAAAAATCTGTTCGTGCATCACCCGGATTTGTAAATCCATCATCAATTTGCCAGTCGGTCCAACCTTTTCCAGGTTTATGAATTTTATAAACAAGCTAAAATAGTCCGGCAGGATAATTATTTGTACTGGACTTCCAACCGACAGCACAAGATGTAAACTCTATGGGAGTTTTGAGGATAAATCCATATCCACCATTTACATCGCGAATAACAGGCTCATCAATTTTATATGCTATTATACTTGTTTCATTTTCAGAAAAGCTGGAGATTACACTTGTTCTTAATTGTGCAAAGCCAGTAATAGTGAGCATTATAAATGCTAAAGTAAAAAATCTTCTCATGTCGTAGCTATTTCTCAATCAATGAATGCAATATAAGAAAAAATCATTAAATAAATGATATGGGATGTTATTTTTAGATCAAAGGGTGAGTGATGACGGGTGACCGATGATCGATGACCGATTTCGGGTGACCAGTTGTTAATGTTATGTTATACTAAACAATCTTTACTTTTCAGTTTTTCTGTCAGCTGGAGCAATTTTAGTTACATATTGTAATTTATTGTCTTTAAGTTGTTTACAGAAGTTTTGAGCCTCGGTAGCTGTTTTAAAGTTTGCTAATACTACATCACTTTTGCCGATATAATCTTCCAGATTTATATTTTCAAACGACATTTCTGTTAAAAGAGAATTTATTATAGCTGCTTCTTTGTCACGGTCTTCCTGTTTTGAATAGCCATTGTGGTAATAGACATTAAATCCTTCGTCACCTGCGTCATCAATTTTAAAGTTATCAAGCTTTTCGCCGCTATAATTCATCGCAATTAGTGTATAATCTTTTGATAAGAGCCATATCTTTTCGTCATAGCTTATTATATCTGTTGTGTATGCAAATTCAAAACTATCTCGCAAATCAAATTCTTTCCACTCGGAATTTTCTATATCGTACAATATGCCTGTTTTTGTTGATGCAATACAAATGAAGTTTTCATTATCAGAGAAATTTGAAGCATAATTAAAAGTAGCATCCTCACACTCTATTGCTGTGCTAATATCTTTTTTGTCTACTTTTATTACCATATCCCAGTCAGCAATAAATATTTCGTTTCCTTTTGGTAGTAAGGAAAATCCGTAAGTTGCAGTAAAGTCAAAAGGACAAGTTATTTTTTTTGAAATTTCATCATTTTTAATATCAAATTTTAAAATATATGATCCAAAACCATCGTCTTGCTTCTTAATATAGGCTGAATTGTAACAATTATATGATTCGGATTTCTCAACTTTTCCTGATAGTGTTTTTTTCTCTTCTGAATTCCCGATTTCAATCTTTGCAGAAGTAATAAAGATATTGTTAAACTCTTTATCAAAAGCACATTCTTTTGGTTGGAAATTCAGTGGGATTTCTTTTACGACGTCTGTGTTTTTACTGTCATATAAGATGACTTTTGTATCTCCGTAAGCTTTTAGTTCAATAAAGTATGGACATTGTTCAAATAGCTGAAAACTATATCCGTTTTTAGAAAACAACTCTTCTCCGCTTTCAGGATTTAATAAAAAAAGTTTTGATTTTACCTGAGCAAGTAGCATGCTCGCATCCTGATTAAATTCTATGTCTGAAATAGGTTCGTCAACAGCAAATGTACGTATTGTTTTTCCTGTTTCAGAATCTAAAACAATAATTGTTTTAAATGTTCCTGCAATAAATATTTCGTTTTTGTCAGGATGTTTAACAACTGAGCTTAATTCAAAGTCAAATGCTGCTACATTAATTGAAATAATTGCAAATAGGGCAAAGTAAAAAAGTCTTTTCATAGTTTTATTAGCTTAAATTTCATCACAAAAATAAAAAAATATTTAATTTATTTGCATGGAACAATAATCATAGGGTATGGAGTGTGACTTAGCCCTTTCTTTAGGTTCCATCACTAACTATTCAATATGTTATAATTTAAAGTTTACCATTTATAAATAATATTATAGATTTGTGACAAAGAAAATATTATGCCAAAATTTGTCAAGATACTAAAGAAATTTCCAAGAACATTTTGGGTAGCAAATATTATGGAGCTATTTGAACGTTGGGCTTGGTATGGAATGTTTATGCTTTTTGCTCTTTACCTTACAGGCTCTACCGATACAGGAGCTTTAGGTTTTACACAAGCTCAAAAGGGAATGATGATGGGCTCAGTTGTTGGTTTTTTGTATTTTCTCCCTGTCATAACAGGCGCCATTGCAGATAGAATTGGCTATAAAAAAGTTCTAATAATTGCATATACATTGATTGCTAGTTCATATTTTCTACTTGGGCGTGTTTCGACATACGAATCGGTTTTTGCAGTTTTCATTATGTTAGCTCTTGGAGCAGCTTTGTTTAAGCCGATTATTTCTGCATGTGTTGCTAAAACTACAGATGACGAAACTTCATCAATGGGATTTGGAATATTTTATATGATTGTGAATATTGGTGCATTTGTAGGTCCGATAGTTGCTTCACTTGCCCGACAAAGTGGATGGGTTAATGTTTTCAATATATCGGCAGGAGTAATAGTATTTAATATGATAATTGTGCTTTTGTTTTTTAAAGAACCGGAAAGAGAAGAATCTACTAAAACTTTTGGTGAAGAAATAAAAACAATATTTCGAAATATAATTGAAGCGCTGAAAGATTTAAAATTTGTACTATTTCTCTTGATTATTGTTGGTTTTTGGACAATGTATAATCAGCTGTTTTATACTTTACCTGTTTTTATTGATCAATGGATGGACACATCTGTTGTTTATGATAATATTTACAGAATATGGCCTTGGTTAGCTGAGCAAATCGGAACAGAGGAAAAGACAATTGCCGCTGAAATGCTTACAAATATTGATGCAATGTACATTATTATCTTTCAACTGATTATTTCATATGTTGTAATGAAAATGAAACCAATTCACTCAATGATTAGTGGGTTTATTGTTTCTACAATCGGTCTGTCGCTAACTTTTATAACAAATAATCCAATGTTCTTATTTATAAGTATTTTGATATTTGGATTAGGCGAAATGGCGGGATCTCCAAAGATTACAGAATATATTGGAAAGATCGCTCCTCCTGGTAAAACAGCTCTTTATATGGGGTGCAGTTTTTTGCCTATGGCAGGAGGAAACTTCTTTGCCGGAATATTGTCGGGAAGCGTCTATCAAAAACATTCTGACAAAATCACCCTATTGAAAATGGAAGTAGAGAAACGGGGCTTGGATATACCTGAAATATCTGATTCGTTTAGCCAAACTGATTATATAAATAGGGCAGGAGAACTAATGAATCTTCACGGTCATGACCTTACTGTCTATTTATGGAACACTTATCAGCCTTATAATATCTGGATGATTTTTGCTGCAATTGGTGGAGTAACTGTTGTTGCAATGATCTTGTTTAATTGGTTGGTGGTTAGTAAAAAGACCGGTGACCGATGACGGATGACCAATGGCAGGTGTTTCATTTGCATTCTTTGTTAAAAATTAGAAAAATTACAATAAATAAGCTCTTTTTGGCGTTAAAGATAAAGCAGCGTAGAAAGTAAGTCTTTTTACTTTTGAGGGAGTAAGAAATCATTTCCAAAATACACATTTTTGTTTATCCGTTTTCTTCGGTTCCGCTACTGCTATGCATTTTTTTAACTAAAAATAAGACATTATGAAAACACTAAGAAATTTTGCCGCCAGCCTGAGTGTTATTTTTTTATTAAACAGTTTTTTATCAGCACAGGAATTAGTTAACAGAGTAGTCCTTTTTGATGTGGATAAATATGAAATTCACGAAGTTTTCAAACAGAGTTTAGATAGTTTATGTGAAATCATTAGCGAATCGGATTATAAAATACATTTATATGGTCGAGCTGATTCAACAGGAAACGAAGATTCAAATATGTTACTGTCTAGAAACAGAGTGGAAGCCGTTTATGAATATATAATTTCAAAAGGGATTGATCCTGAGCTTGTCGTTTTGGATTATTTTGGAGAGAATAAGCCTCTCATTTCAGATGAAAATACTATTGAATTAAGTGCAAACAGAAGTGTATTAATATCTGTTTTATATGTAGAGGAAAATGATAAGTCGACAAGAGAAATCTGGCAAGAATATGAGCCGGACCTTGTAATAGAGACAGATAAAGGTACAGTAATCGAAATTGAAGCAGGTGCATTTTTCCCTTATAAATTATCTGATGTTGATTTTGAAATTAATGAGGTTTACTAAATTTGTGATATATTAAATAACGGAAGTAGTTTGCAAACGGATGATGGAAACTGTTTAAGCTCTGCTGGGATGTTATATGTGAAACCACAAATTGATAACGAAGTTGTTCAACAAAACGGAGGAAGTAAGGTAACAATTAAAATTCCTTTATTAGAAGGACAAGAATATGATACAGATATGAAATTATATTTTGAGGACAATGGAGAAAAGAAAGGAAAAGTTTGGAAGGAGTATGAAGCAGAATTGTCATTCGAACAAGGAAATCCTTCGTATTATGTTTTTGAAGTTAGTGAATTTAAAGGAATGAATATTGACAAAACCTTTGGTTTAGTATGTGAAAAAACCGGTCCGGAAGTTAAGATTAGAGGTTTTAAATCATCAGATGTCTGTCAAATTTATCCAGATGAAATGTATCTCTCGAGAGGTGATAATATAAAAAGACGAACATATAAGCTGGATGAAGTTGATTTAACTAAAGAGCCAAAAGTTGTTGTTGTTTCAACAGATAAGCATGGCATATCTTACCTTGCAGATGAATCAATGTTGGATCTTAAATACCGTAAACGTAAGGATAGGTATATTGTAAAACGTAAGTCATTTAAATATGTAAATAGTGCAGATAAAACTCCGGAGAAGATTATGTGCGGTGCGATAAATGGGGAGGAGGGCTTGGTGAGTAGGTGATCGGCAAATGTTTGTAATTAGTAATCGGAAAATCAGAAGTCAGAGTTCAGAGGACAGAAATCAGAAAGTAGTAAACTTGTAATTAATATTTTCCACTTCGGCCTTCTAGCATTCCCCAATATCTGACATCCGTCATCGGTCATCAAACATTTTATTCAAACATCAATTTCTCGATATGCTCTTTGTAGTCATCAACAGCAAGACTGATTAATTCGTGAGCTTTTTCTCTTCCGTAAATATGAGCAATTTCGCAACGTTTTCCAACTTCACCAGGCATTTCTTTATAAGTAAGAAAGTAATGTTTTAAGCGATTAACAACAGATTCAGGTAATTCACTTATATCTTTAAAATTGGAATACATTGCATCATTCTTAAGAACAGCAATAATCTTATCATCGGCATGATTACCATCAATCATTTTGAATCCACCAATAGGGATAGCTCTTGCAAGAACATCACCATGAGCAACGTCTTTTTCTGTTAGGATACATACATCCAACGGGTCGCCGTCTCCAACAACATCGGGTTTATTCACTGCTTCAGCACTCATTTTGCCTACTCTTTTACCGCAGTATGTTTGTGGAATAAATCCATAAAGTGCTGGTAGAATACTAGAAAACTTCTGTGGTCTGTCAATTGTAAGATAACCAGTAACTTTATCAATTTCGTATTTTACAGTATCAGTAGGTACCATTTCGATAAAGCAGGTTAATTCTTCAGGGGCATTTTCACCAATTTCTATCCCGTGCCATGGATGTGATTTATGTCTTAAGCCAAGGAGTTTTCCTATTGGGTCTATTGATATTTTCTTTGCCATAATTATTTTTTTGCAAAATAAGTTAATAATTGAACAATAGCCAAATGTTTGTTGGATGTCGCGTGACAGGTGACCGATGTGGTTCACAATTTGAACTTGTACGATTTATAGATTTAATATTATCCTTATTGCTCAATGTTTTCTTTGATTAACTTATGAAATTACTTCGTAAGCTTGGTGGAGCTGATATATTTAAAATAAAAAATGCTAATCTTTAATGCACCTAATACTTTTTGCATCGACTTTCATGTGAGGACCTCTCCATATTGCAGTGTTGTCATAGTATATTAGTCTGTATTGCGATTGTATGGAGTTTGATTCGGTTGCTGACCAAAATGCATTATAAAGTCCTATTCCTGAATATGTCCCGACATTGTTTCTTGTACCTCCCGGTAGGGCAGTAAACCCAGATTCATTTGTGGCTCCTGTATTTGGTGTTGTCCAATGTGTAGTTCCAACCTCTTTTAGTTTCCCACCTATATCTCCTCTTAATTTAGCATCAAGATTTGCATCAGCTGTACTCATGCCAAGAAAGACTTCTAATTCTATCCATTCAGAATCGCTAGGAAGGTGCCAACCAACTGGACATACTCCTTGAATATTACTAGGATTAGTATTACTCGAAAGTTCTCCATTCATTATTCACGCCCAAGTATAAAGCTTTCCATATGTGTCTGAGTATGTAGGGTTATTTTCGTAATCACATATATTTCCGACAGGTATTTCAGTTCCATCTGAGTAATGAGTTGTTTTGAGATTCTCTTTCATCCAACATTGATTTCCAATTATAATGGTATTGTATATATTTCCATCATAATCATAAACAATACCGCAATCACAATTTTGACTATAAAATGTACCTTGATAAGCTGGTAGTACAATTTGACCAATTGATAATTGTGAGGTAAATAATATTATTAAAATAATTTGTATTTTCTTCATAATTATATTGCATATCACCAGAAATAACGAATGTTTCATAACCTATATTTACTATTGTTGCTATCGCATATTGTCCTGCAGTTCTGTCGAAATTCTGTCTATTATGTATTGTAACTCCCGATCCTGCACTAAAGACTACTTGACCTGTGCCATTTTGTACAACCAAACAATTGAAACCATCTGATAAGCCTGAAGGAATTACAAAACTGACATTGCCGGAGTTGTTTATATTTATGACTTTCCCATTATCAGACTGAGAAAGAGTGTAAGTAGAGTTTGTACTATTCGTTATGTTTGCATTAAAACCAGAAATATTGGATGTACCACTTGCATTCAAATTTCCACTCATTGTACCACCGCTTTTTTCTAAGTAATTTTGTACTGAATGATCTCCCCATGAATATGCATTATTCCAGTTAGTAATATCAGATGTATTTATTGAATTTGAAGCATGTGCTGTAGTCATTGCATCAGTAATTCCGTATCCTGCAATTGTGCTTGGAGTATTTGCTATTGAACTCCATTCTCCATCAAAGTCATCACTTAAGTCTTTATCCCAGTTGTTAAAAACACTTTCATCTCCAGATAGGTTTACAGAGTCTGCAACATTTGCGTATATAGCATAAGGAACGCTTAATAATTCACTAGTTCCCATTTCAATATAATCAGTTCCACCGTTTTGATCTAAATAAACTCTTAAATAATAAGGCCCATTACTCCAATCAACCGTTGAAAAAGAACTAGGGTTTTGGCTGCCAATATTAAGATTTATTAATCCAAAACTATTAGTAATAATATTGTATTCTTCAAAATAATACTCTGTACCATCAACTAATTCATCAAATATACTGACTTTAATTCCAACTGTTTGTTCAGTTAAGGCATTGCCTTCTGCATCTCTGATTATCGATTGATATTTAAATGACTCAGGAGCTTGTGCATAACTAAAAATTGCAAATATTTGCAAAATTGTTACTAAACAAATGATTTTAATATTCATATTCTTTAGTTTTTAGATATTTTATAAATTTCTTTCTGATTATTATTATATAATACAAGCAAATATGTTGCTTTGGGATAATCGGATATATTAATAATACTTTGTGGTTCTTTACAATCTCCAACATCTAATATCCTTCCGTTAATGTCAAAAACTTGATATTTGCAAAAATCTGATTATTCTTGCTGTATGTAAATGTAATTCTTTGTAGGATTAGGGTAAACTTTTACAGTGCTATGTTCGCTTTTAGAAATCTTGCTAATTATTATTGTTGGTTGATGGAAACCATTTGTCAGAATTAAATCTCCTTCGGTAAATGTTTCACAAACAACTTCACCTAAACTCCAATACATCTTAATATTATCTGTTTCAAACGTGTCTCCTGATGCACTTGTAAGTTCTTGACATAAGGTCAAATTCGTTATTAAAAGTGTTACAAAAGATAAAAGAAAAATATGTTTCATATGTTAAACTCTTTTGGTTTAAAAATATAAAATATATTTTAAAAGAGCAAATTAATCAGTTGTATATAAACAGTTTATGCAAATAAAATAATCATTTTAATTTAAAATTAATAGACTTGAGAAAATGTGAAACCTTGTATGAGTGTTGAAATCTTTGTTTTATGAGACAGAAGACCGGAGACAGAGGACCGATGTTGAAAATCATACTTTTTGGTTATAAGATTTATTGAAGTAAACTAAGGATTAAAAATCTACATGTAGTCAAAAAGTAATACAATTGTTTACAGAGCCCATTCATCCGTCATCCGTCACCGGTCATCAAACATTCTCTACTCCGCTATCCAGCTAATAATATATTCCAAATCGCAAAGTTCCGGATTTTGGATATGCCATTTACCTTTTAGGAAGAGTTCTTCGACACCAAGTTTAAAATGTGCTAAAGCAATGCCTAAATCAACTTTTTGGAGGTCTGTATTCTTTGTATTTCCTACTTTTTTGTCCCTTAAAAGGAAAAAATTGTATTTGTTATCTTGTTTGATAACTCTCCACGGTTGTTTATTAACTGCTTATGGCGCTCTTCGAACTAATTCCAGCGCTTGATGATATTTGTCTTCGGAATTAAATCTTAAAGGTGTTTCAAGATTGTTCTCGAAGAAGTGCTTCTCAAATGGATTACGTTTACTACCATCTGTAAGAGTCAGTCCAAGTCTTTCGCGTAGAGATTTCTTCGCTGCTTTATATCCTACAGGAGTAATACAAGGAATGGTTTCTGTTTCCTTAGTTTTTAATAAGACTTTATAATCGTTACGTTTAAAAGTTCCTCCTACCCAACAAGTTCCTAAATCGAGTCTGGTAAGTTCAATAATAATTCTTTCAAGTGAATAACCGTAATCAACTTCAGAGAATTCGTATTTTTCAATACAACCACCAATAAAATATGCTGCATGAGTAATAAATCCGTAAGTTCCTAGTTTTACCTTTTCCTGTTCTCTTGCTGCCGGTTTCTCGATAAAAACAAAACGGGGTTTGTTCCCGAAAGGTCCTCTTTGAGGATTTTCAAGTAGATTATGTATTTTAACCAATAAGTTATCCTCAAGAGGTCTCTTGTCGTAATTTCTTATTGATCTTCTAACTTTTATCGCTTCGGCGTATGATAGCATATTTTTCTTTTACTTTATTGGCCTGCAAAATTAGTAAAACACTTTACATGTAGTATCTGTTTGATTAGTAATTAGATATATACGTTAAATAATACTAAGAAATGCATATTTTGGGGCAAAACTTGAACATATTTCTATTCTATCTTATGTTTTTAGGGCATCATATAAAATCTCCAATGGGTGAAATGCTTTTACTTTTGTCCCATCTTCAATTTGGCAACGACAACTTGTACCTACTGCAGCAATAATAGTTTCTTTTTCTGCAGCACGAATAGCAGGAAACAAAACCATTTCTCCAATTTTCATTGATAATTCATAATGTTCTTTTTCATATCCGAAAGAACCTGCCATTCCACAACATCCACTTGGAATTTCTTCAACTTGATAATTTTTAGGAAGTTCTAAAACCTGTTTTGTGAATTTTGTTGTAATTAATGCCTTCTGCTGACAATGTCCATGAAATTTAATCTTAGCCGATTTATCAGTAAATAAGTAGGACGAAATATTTCCTTTATCAATTTCTGATGAGATAAATTCATCAAATAGGTAAGAGTTTTTTGCTAGTTTTTGAGCGGCATCCTTATTATTTTCAATAGCAAGATCAGGGTATTCATCTCTGAAACTTAAAATCGCAGATGGTTCTATACCAATTAGAGGAGTATCTGAACTAATGATATCTTTTAATAGTTCTATGTTTTTATTTGCTACTTTTTTTGCTGTTCTGACAAGTCCTTTACTAAGCCAGGTTCTACCACTCTCAATAGTTTGAGGAATCCTAACGGTATAGCCGAGTGATTCAAATAACAAAATTGCTTTAATACCAATATCACTCTCAAGATAGTTTTTGAATTCATCATTAAAGAGATAAATTGTCTTTTTCGTGTCAGAGTTTGTACTATTATGTTTTTTATACCATTTGTTGAGATTCTTTGAGCTCATTAATGGGAACTCTCTCTCGGGATGGAATTTTATAATCTACTTGGCAATTGATTAACTAAGCTTGAATTTTAAAAAGAAGTTTACAATACGTGGCATAAAAGAAAATGTACTATGCACTTTTGGTAAATATCAGACGGCTCTTGATCTTAACGGAATGCCGTTTGCATCGTAATATTGTTGTAAAAATTCCATTTTTAATTTTGCAACATCTACTCCTGATGGACACTCCGACTTACATGCCTTACAAAGCAAACATAAATCGAGAACTTTATAAATTTCTTTGGAATCAAAAGGATTTAGCTTTTCTGTATTACTTATTACTTCCCGCAAAATGTTTGCTCTAGCACTAGTTGAATTTTCTTCATTTTTTGTTACCTGAAAGCTTGGACATAGTGTTCCTCCAATGATTTCAGATTTTCTACAATCGCCTGATCCATTACATTTTTCTGCGGTTCTTAAGAATCCACCTGTTAAGCTAAAATCAAATACTGTTTCTAATTCTTTCGTTTTCTGTCCGGGAGAATACCTTAGCCCTGAATTCATTTTTGGAGTATCAGTAATCTTACCTTTGTTAAAAATACCTTTTGGATCCCAAACATTTTTTAGGTCTACAAAACTTTGATAGATTTCATCTCCCAACATTAATGGTATAAATTCCCCTCTTAATCTGCCGTCTCCATGTTCACCACTAAGAGAGCCTCGATATTTTTTTACAAGTTTTGCAGTTTCAAGAGCAACAGTATGAAATAGTTCAACATCTTTTTCGTCTTTAAGATTTAGAACAGGACGCAAATGCAATTCGCCTGTACCAATATGAGCATAATAGACACATTCCAAACCAAATTTATCCATGATTTTCTCAAAATCCTCGGTATATGCAGGTAAATCTTCTGGTCGTACAGCAGTGTCTTCAATAACAGGTACTGGTTTTGCATCGCCTGGCATATTTTGAAGGACTCCAAGTCCGGCTTTTCGCAAATTCCATACCTTTGGAATGTCGTCACCAGTAATTATTGGATAAGAGTATCCATAATTATTTTCTCGCAGTTCTTTTTCAAGGTTTTCAGCATGTTTTTGTATTACATCTTGGTCTTTATCAAACCATTCTACAATCAAAATTGCTGCAGGATCACCTTCAACAAAAAATCTGTTTCTGTTTTGAGTAATATTTTTCTTTGTTAAATCAAGGATTTTTTTGTCCATTAACTCAACCGAAACTGGTGAGTGTTTTAATGCGATAAGATTTGCTTTGTAAACTTCTTGCAAAGTAGAGGTGTGAATACACATTAAAGCCTTATTTGCAGGTGGTTTCTCTACAAGATTAAGTTTTAATTCTGTTGTAAATGCAAGAGTCCCTTCTGAACCTGCAAGTAATTTGCAAAAATTGAATTTTTCCTTTGCATTACTGAAAATTTCAGATTCTAAAAGCAAGTCTATTGCATAACCAGTGTTACGTCTTTTTATTTCAGGATGAGGGTATTCTTTTCTGATTTTCTCAGCAAAATCATTGTCTGATAAAAGGTTTCTTATGTGTCTATATATATCTCCTTCCAGATTTTCTAACTTGCATTTTTCTTCAAATTCATTCTTAGATAATTCTCCAAATAATACTTCGGAACCATCAGATAAAATACAGTTTAATTCCAATAGGTGATCTCTGGTACTACCATAAATCAATGAGTGTGCCCCGCAGGAATTATTTCCTGCCATACCTGCCATCATACATCGATTTGCAGTTGAAGTTTCCGGTCCAAAAAACAGGTCGTACTGTGCTAGCTCTTTGTTTAACTCGTCAAGATTAACACTTGGTTCTACACGAACCCATTTTTTTTCTGGGTTTATTTAGATGATTTTTCTGAATTTCTTTGATATGTCTATAACAATACCATTTCCAACAACTTGCCCTGCAAGAGATGTTCCGGCTGCTCTTGGAATTAAACTTATTTTATTTTCAGATGCAAATGATATGACTTTCTTTATGTCATCAATTGTTGATGGTATGCATACAGCAGCTGGAGTTTCTTTATAGGCTGATGCATCTGTCGAATATATGGTTTTGTGGATGAAGTCTGTGTAAAATTCACCTTCAATATTTTCAGATAATTCAATAAAATCAAGCATAATAAACTATTGAGCTGCAAAGATATTTAATATTTATGAAAAAGGAATTTGACAGTAGGTTTATTTTATGATGGTCTTTGCATACACTTATTTTGAGCTCAAGCGGGACTCCGATCGCGTTTGAACTCAGACATGCGATAAAAGTTCTTTATGTTAATAAAATCATACACATAAATTTCGTATGATGTTTAATTTGTATATTTTCGTGGAAAATTTCATATGAAGATAAAAGAAGCAATAATAGTATTTTTTAAAGGCATGGGAATGGGAGCAGCAAATGTAATACCTGGTGTTTCGGGTGGTACAATTGCTCTTATCACTGGTGTTTTCGAAAGACTTATTGATGCAATAAAATCTTTTAATATTAAAGCCTTAAAACTGCTTTTTAAGTTTAAAATAAAAGAATTGCTTCAGCACATTGATTTCTGGTTTCTTGTGTCATTATTTTTAGGTGTTGGTGTTGCAATAATTAGTGTTGCCAAGCTTTTTGAATACTTATTTGAGTATTACCCGGTTTACATTTGGGCATTCTTTTTTGGTCTTGTACTGGCATCTGTATATTTTGTTGGTAAAGAGATTAAGAAATGGAATTTTAGTGTAATTATTAGTTTTGTTTTAGGTGCAGCAATTGCAGTCCTAATCTCCATATTAAACCCAGCAAGTGAAAATGATGCATTTTATTATTTAATAATCTGTGGTGCTATAGCTGCATGTAGTATGATACTACCAGGATTAAGTGGCTCATTTGTTCTAATTCTACTGTGTAACTATCAGCTTGTGATGATTGATGCTGTAACAACAATGAATTTTTCTGTTTTAATTCCAATTGTTGTTGGTGCTTTAGGTGGGATTTTAGGTTTTTCTCATTTATTATCATGGGTTTTTAAGAAATTTCGCGATCAGACAATAGGTACCCTTACCGGATTTGTTTTAGGTTCAGTTATGATACTATGGCCCTGGAAAGAGCAGATATTTAAAACTTTTGGTGATAAAACTGAACTTGTAGGCTATGAATGGTACATGCCGCAAATGAACAATGAATTTTTCATAGCATTTGGTGTAATTATCATTGGGATTGTAAGTATATGGCTTATGGAAAAAATGGCTGGTAAAATTAAAGTGGAGGAAAATTAAGATATGAGAGAGTTTGGATTAATCGGTTACCCATTAGATCATGCATTTTAGCATAAATACTTTGCCGAAAAGTTTGAAAAAGAGGGTATTGAAAATACTAAATATGAGCTTTTTCCAATTTCTGAGGTTTCTAAATTAAAGAATATTATAGTAAGTCATCCTCATCTAGTAGGATTGAATGTTACAACACCATATAAAGAATTGGTAATTCCATTTTTAGATGAATTGGATGAGACGATATTGAAATTAGGCACTGTAAATACAATAAAAATATACAGGAAAGGAGATAAATATTCTTTAAAAGGTTTTAATACTGATGTTGCCGGATTAAACAAAACTTTTGACGAATTATGTATTCCTGAAGGTACAAAAGCTCTAATACTAGGGAGTGGTGGCTCCTGTAAAACACTTTCTTACGTTTTGTCAAACAGAGGCATAAACTCAAAGAATGTTTCGAGAGAACCTTCAAGTATTGAGCAACTGGCATATTCGAAACTAACACCGTCAATAATTGAAAATCATAAGTTGATAATAAATGCCAGTCCGGTTGGTATGTTTCCAAATATAGATACATGTCCGGCTATACCATATAATCATATATCTGAAAACCATATTTGTTTAGACTTAGTTTATAATCCAAGTGAAACTTTGTTTTTGAAAAAATGTAAGGACAAAGGAGCAAAGACTGTAAACGGAATTACAATGCTTTTCGAACAGGCAGACAAAGCATGGGAGATATGGAATAATTCAAATATTTAGTTTTATTATTGAATTTTAAGAAGATTATCCATTGCTTCTTCAAAGCTTTTACCACAAAATGTAGAGTCATGTTTATATTCTGAACAAACTTTTGGACGATTTATAGAATTAAAAATCCTACATTTATTATTTTTATCAAGATTTACACAACGTACATTTGCAGGCTTACCATCTGGCATTCCAGGTATTTTACTTGATATTGATGGAGCTATACAGCAAGCTCCGCACATTCTACATTTCATAAAAGTCGAATAAGTTACAAATATAAAAAAAGCTGCTCCCAAAAAGGAAGCAGCTGAAAACAATTATTATTACTTGATTTATTTAACAATTGATAACCTTTTTTGTACTATTTGATTATCATATTTTACTGCAATTATATATTGACCACTGTTTAAATCGCTTACATCAATTTGTGGATTTGGATTTGAAGCATCAATATTATGTACTAATTGACCGATATTATTAAATATCTCAATACTAATATCTGTGTTCATATCTAAACCATTGATATAAATAATATCTGTTGCAGGGTTTGGATATACAGAAAAATCTATATCTGAAAATTGCTCAATACCTAGCGGATTACTAACATCTAGAGGAATAAGTGATCCACCTGCTGGTAAAGCAACATACAACCCAAATGCAGCACCATTATTATCATCTTCTGGAGTTAAGAACCCAGAAGCAAGAATTGTTAATGCATAATCATATAGACCTAGACTAGCAAGAGGTGCATCGTATGTTACAACTGTACTTGTTCCAGTTTCATCTTGAATTTCTAGTGTGTAATTCTCAGTAGGTAATTCAAGATATCCCTGGAAGTCACCATACATTAGGTCATCAACAGCAGTTACTTCAAGAACAGAAGATTCAAAAACATCAACTGTAGGAGCATCTGTAGCACCGTGGAATACAAGAACATCAGTATAATCTTCCTGCATTGACATCATCTGAGCCATTGGCTTAACGTATAAGTCAAATGCTTCGAAATTACTAAATCCTTCTGCGCTTAATAATCCATTAGCTACAATAATGTATGATTCTCCAGATTCTAATTTGTAAGTATAAGTAGCCAATGCATCTTCCACAGACATACTTGTGCCGGGAGCAATTGCTATCTCAATATCAACACCAGCAGGAAGCTCAACAAAAGGTGTAGCAGTTCTAAACATAAAGTCTGGAACTAAAATTTCACCATTCATATAAATGTCTACCATATAAGCGTCTGGATCAGCAGAGTTGTGAATAACTTGAACATTTGCTTTTGATTCACTTAATTGTACTAGTTCACCACCTGTAGGAAGTGCAACAAAAACTCCAAAATCAGCGCCATCATTGTTTGCATCAGGAGCTAGAAAACCTGAAGCTACAGCAATTAGTGCAAGATTATCTAAGCTTAAATCAGCTAAAGGAACATCATAACTTTTAACATTAGTAATTCCGTCCATTGTCTGAACTTCTAATACATAGTTGTCTGTAGGAAGTTCAAGATATCCTTGGAACTCTCCGTACATTAAATCGTCAACTGCAGTTACACCTAAAACAGCTGATTCGAAAATATCTACAGTAGGAGCGTCAGTAGCACCGTGGAATACCAATACATCTGTATTACCTTCTTCCATTGCCATCATTTGAGCCATTGGCTTAACATAAAGGTCAAATGCTTCGAAATTGCTAAAACCTTCTGAGCTTAATAACCCGTTAGCAACAATTGCATAAGTTTCGCCTGATTCTAATTTGTAGGTATAAGTAGCTAATGCATCTTCCACAGACATACTTGTTCCAGGAGCAATCGCTATCTCGATATCAACACCAGCAGGAAGCTCAACAAAAGGTGTAGCAGTTCTAAACATAAAGTCAGGAACTAGTATCTCACCATTCATATAAATATCCACCATATAAGCGTCTGGATCAGCAGAGTTGTGAATAACTTGTACATTTGCTTTTGATTCTCCTAATTGTACAAGCTCACCACCTGTAGGAAGAACAACAAATACTCCAAAATCAGCGCCATCATTGTTAGCATCTGTAGCTAGAAAGCCTGAGGCTACAGCAATAAGTGCCTGGTTCTCTAAACCTAAATCAGCTAGTGGAACATCATAACTTTTAACAGTAGTCATTCCGTCCATTGTCTGAACTTCTAATACATAGTTGTCTGTAGGTAGTTCAAGATATCCTTGGAACTCTCCATACATTAAATCGTCAACTGCAGTTACACCTAAAACAGCTGATTCGAAAATATCAACGGTAGGAGCATCTGTAGCACCATGGAATACAAGAACATCAGTATAATCTTCCTGCATTGACATCATCTGAGCCATTGGCTTAACATAAAGATCAAATGCTTCGAAATTGCTAAAACCTTCTGAGCTTAATAACCCGTTAGCAACAATTGCATAAGTTTCGCCTGATTCTAATTTGTAGGTATAAGTAGCCAATGCATCTTCGACAGACATACTTGTACCAGGAGCAATTGCTATTTCAATATCAACGCCTGCTGGAAGTTCTACAAAAGGTGTAGCAGTTCTAAACATAAAGTCAGGGACTAGTATTTCACCATTCATATAAATGTCTACCATATAAGCATCTGGATCAGCAGAGTTATGAATAACTTGAACGTTAGCCTTAGATTCTACTAATGGTATCAATTCTCCACCTGTAGGAAGTGCAACATAAACTCCAAAATCAGCACCATCATTATTATAATCTGGAGCTAAAAAACCTGAGGCTATAGCAATTAGAGCCTGATTCTCTAAACCTAAATCTGCTAGAGGGACATCATAACTTTTGACATTAGTTATTCCGTCCATTGTTTGAACTTCTAATACATAGTTGTCTGTAGGAAGTTCAAGATATCCTTGGAACTCACCGTACATTAAATCGTCAACTGCAGTTACATCTAAAACAGCTGATTCGAAAATATCGACAGTAGGAGCATCAGTAGCACCGTGAAATACTAATACATCTGTATTTCCTTCTTCTTTTGATATTAGTTGAGCCATCGGTTGGACATAAAGATTGAAAGCCTCAAAATTGCTAAATCCATCAGAAGACAGTAAGCCATTTGCAACAATAATGTATTGTTCATCTGCATCCAATACATAATTATATGTAGCAAGTGCGTCGTCAGATGACATGCTGATACCTGGTGCAATATCAACTTTTAAATTAACACCAGATGGTAAATCTAGAAATGCTGTAGCAGTTCTGAATTCAAAATCAGTAATAGCTAATTCATCATTAACGTAAATGTCTACAACTGCTGCTGCAGGGTCCGCTGAATTGTGTATAATTTGTACTTTAGCAGTCTGAGAAAATAAACTACCACTAATAATCACTGAAAATAGTCCGAGTAATAATAAATATTTTTTCATAATTGTATTTTTTAAGTTTGTTTAATAATATTAACAAAAACTTGAACAGCGATTATTTAGAATTGTTTAAAATAAAAAGAAAAAAGTTAAACAAAATTGATGTGTTATAAAACACATGATGTTTCAAGACGTTCTTAGAGAATGTCTATAGCGCTATAAGATTTCTTTTAATTCTTTTGGATTTTTTATTGTGATGATGTTTGCATTTTTGCAATTTGAAACTATTGAGGCTCTTAATCCGGATATTAGAATCTTTAAATACTTAGTTTTAGAGCTTATATTTTGTAGTATTTTAATCGCATTAGCATCTTGTATTTCTGAAATAAAGAAAGTCAGTAGAAAGTCATGTTTAATAATCTCTGCAGCTTTTACTACATCAATATCTGGTGTGTTTTGCCCCAGATATATTACATTATGTCCATTTTTCTTTATTAGATAATAAGAATACAAAAGACTTATTTCATGCTGTTCAAATTCAGGCAGAAATAATAGGAATTTCTTAGCATTTTTTTTTGGTTCCTCGAGGTTATCAATAGAATTAAACAATTTTTGTCTTAATATATTAGAAACAAAATGTTCATGAGCCGGATTAATAGAATTAGTTTGCCAGAGTAATCCAATTTTAATAAACATTGGGTATATATGTAATTCTAGACAATCTTCAAAACCTATATCAACAATACAATCTTCAATAATCTTATTAAAGCTTGTGTTGTCAAAGTTAATCATAGATACTAGTAGGGACTTTACAGTATCGCTGGCATCTTTATCAGTAGTTGCAATTACCCTATCGTTTATTTCTTTATAGGACAAATCTTTGAGCTTAGATATCTTACTTCCATTATTAATTAAAACAGAAATATTCAAAAGCTTTTTAAGGTCTTGATCTTTATAAAACCTGATATTAGTTTTTGTTCGTACCGGATTAAAGATATTATATCGTTGTTCCCAGATTCTAATAGTATGAGCTTTAATACCCGAAATGTTTTCGAGATCTTTTATCGAATACATTTGGTTATTTATTTGCTCAGCTTTCATATTTCTCAATTTGATCTGGAATAAAAGTAATCAAAAACTCTTTAATTGACAAATTCTAGACATTTACCATTGTTATAATGTTTTCAACTCCTTTTCGAAGTTCTTTTTCATCTCTGGCAACATTTATTCTGATATATTGCTTCCACTCTTCCCCAAAATGCTGTCCTGGAATAATTGCTGTCTTGAAATTCTCGTAAAGTTTTAAGCCAAAATCCAACCCATCAGTATATTTTTCAGGTAGTTTTGCCCAAACAAAATAACCTCCGTCAACATTTGTGCATTCAAAACCATTTTTATTTAAGCTATCCATGCACAAATTAATATTGTTAAGAATTATCCTTTTAATATTACTTATGTACTTACTGTAATTGCAAGTTTTTAGATATATCGCAAGTGCCTGTTGCAATGGTGAAGGACTTGAAAGCCCAATGTAATCATGAATGTAAGAAATGTCATCATGATGAGAATTATGACAGAAAAAATAACCAATACGCCACCCAGTTATTGAAAACTTCTTGGAAAAGCTATTTGTATAGAAGATATATTCACTAATTGCATCTGTTGGATAATATGGTTTTGTATCTACATAAAGGTCTTTATAAACTGCATCAATTATTAAGTAAATCTCATTAGTATTACAAAAGTCGAGCAGAAATTTAAATTCATCTTCAGGTAATATTCTACCGTATGGGTTACCAGGTGATGCAAGAAAAATGAGGTTGATATTATTCGATTTTACTTTTTCTTTTAATAACTATTTATTTAAAAATGTATTTTTTTCTGTAGGAATTGTAATTAGTTTATTATCAAATATTTTTGGTAGATGAATATAAGATTCATAAGCTGGTGAGAATGTTAATGCATTAAGTTTGTTGTCGTTTATCTTATTTAGATAAGTATATATTAGTGAGATAGCTTCTGTAGCACCATTGGTTATAAACAGAGATGTTTGTGAACTTAGCTCAGGATACATTTTGAAGATTTCTTCTCTTAAAAGCAAGTTTCCTAGACCGGGAGCGTATTGATGACAAGGAGAATTGATTTCTTCTGCAAGTATTTTAACAAGTTCATCAGGAGGAGAAAAACCAGGAATCCCTTGAGCTAGATTTACTCCTCCGTACTTTTTAACCTTATTGCTAAAGTAACTTATAAGAGAGCCTTTAATTTCTTGAAAATCAGACATTGGGGTTTACTTATTGTACGATTTTATTACTTCTTCTGATACTACATCAATGTCAAGGACTACAAAACCATCTATTGAATAATTAAAATCAGGGTCAACATTAAAATCAACAATTCTACCACCAAGTGATAGATATTTTTTTATTAAAACAGGTATTCCAACATGGTTAATATCAATGTCTTTAATAAAACGATCTATATGTGATAGATCATCTCCAAATTCTTGTAATATAATATTATGGTGATGGTTTAATTGATAATTATATGGGGTTTTGTTTTTAACCATTGAACTCAATTCTTTCCAGATGTGATTTCTCTTAAGATATTCGATTATTAGTATTTTGGAGTTTTCTGAATAGAAATTTGAAATGCTCGCAGGTCCTATTAAATATTTATATTCAGGATATTTTTGAGTCACGTGATAAATGCCTTTCCAAAGCAAGAATAAAGGAAGAGGCTTTCTTTGGTAATCATGTACAATAAACGATCTGCACATTTCCATAGATTTACTAAGGTATGGTTCAAAATCCTTAGTAAAAGAGAATAGACTATTAATATAAAATCCCTCGACTCCTTTTGATGCTAGTATATCTGAACCCAAACCTATTCTGTAAGCACCTACAAGTTTATTGGCAGTTTCATCCAAAATAAATAAATGATTATAATATTGATCATATTTGTCTTTATCAGAGTCTTTTCCTGTTCCTTCGCCTATTTCTCTAAATGTAATTTCTCGTAAACGTGATAGCTCACGGAAAATATTCGGAATATCTTCTGTAGCTGCAAAGAAACATTGATAATTATCTGTTTGAAAAAGAAAATTATTTGGTTTTAGATTGTCTTTCTCTTGTTTTAATAACTCATTGTCGGTTTCTTTTATAATTTGCTGATAATGAGGCGGGTCGACATGTTTCTTGTCGTGTGCAATACAATCATCCTGTAGAAGATAGGTTTTGGATTTAAGTACTTTTGCCAATGTTTTTCTATTATCAAAGGAAGCAATGGTCTTAGTATTAGTCATTCCACTAAATCGTAGATAAATAGTTTCATTTTTCTTTTTAAGAAGTTCACGAGGAAGCATTGCTGTTCTTAAAACAGGTTTAATCTTACCCATAAAATGAAATAACTTGCTATTGCTTCCTGAAATGTATCCTGAGATTACAGGTACGCTTGCATTTTGAGCAAGTTTGATCATATTAACCTGCCAATCTCTGTCTTCAACATTTTTGTAGCCATTGTATTTGGTTGAAACTTCACCCGCCGGTAAAATAACAACAGGGTGACCTTCATCAAGTTGTTTGTAAACTTCCTTTAACCCACCATGACTCGAGAAACTCTCTTTTCTATCTTCAAATGGATTTACCTGAATAAGATAAGGTTTTGCAGGTTCTATTCTTGATAGTAAAAAGTTTGCCAGAAATTTTGTATCGGGTCTTATTTCAAGTAATGTTTTCAATAAAATTAGAGCATCTAGGCCTCCATAAGGATGATTTAAAAAAATCAAGGCAGGACCATTCTCATGAATATTTGTTTTATCTTTTTCCGGTACAATCAGTTTTATATTATTGTGCTTTAAACAATTTTCACTGAATTTAATAGGATTTTCATTGTAGCACTTATCGTAAACTCTATTAAGTTTGTTTAAACTAAAAGATCTCATTAGAAAACCTGAAACCATGTTGCCAAAACCACCATTTAGCTTAAGACCTTTACGTAAGTCTTGCTTGCTTAATAACATATGTTTAGTTTCTGGCATCTGAGATTTATAATTGCATACAAAGATGCACAAATTACTCGGATTTAGAAATATTTTTTATAATAACTTTTATTGACTTTTAGCTTTTAAATATGGAATGTAGAGTAATAATAAGATTAAACCAAAAACTAGGACAGTTGAACCAGTTAAAATGAAAGCAGTATATATAGAATAAATATCAGCAATCCAACCTATCATTGGTCCAAAAGCTGCAAATAAAATTCGAATTACAAAGTTTCTAACCGATAAAACTGTTGCGCTAACATCCGGCTCACATAGTCTATTGATATAATCTTTAAGAACAGGCGTGGCTATTCCTCTAAAGAAATAGAAAAGGAAAATTATAAGGAATACAATTTTATAATCTATTGATCACATAAAAATGTAGGCACCACTTATTACAAGCAATATAGATATTAAAGTTCCTATTCTACCTAGTTTTTTTTCGATTTTATAAGCAAAAATTGTAGAAATGCCGACAGTTAAATTTAAAATTGCCCAGGCAATTCCGATTTGATATTCAGTAAAACTATGAATATCTTTTAGATATGCTTGAATAAACCAAGCCATCGAAAGCGTTGCACATCCTATAATTGCTGAAAAGAAAATATTTAAGGATAATTCTCGCGATTTAAAGAGTGAGAATTTCACAATTGAAAGTATGTGTGACCATCCCGTAGCATTGTGTTTAGAAATTTTATATGGTTCAGTTAAGAATAATGCTGCCGGTATAGCGATAAATGCAATACCCGTTTGCCAGTAAAAAGGTGTTCTTAAGCTAATCTCTGCAAGAAATCCTCCTGCCAGTGCAGCCAGCGTTTCTGCAAAATTCCCCATTGATAAAACTCTGCCTTCATATTTAACATAATTTGATTCTTTACCTTGTTTTTTCAGACTGTCATATAGTAAAGCAGAATCGCTACCACTAATAAAACTCTGGCCGGTTCCTAATACTAGCTCTGCTAAAAGAAATCCGTAGAACCCATGACTAAAACTATAGATGGCAAACCCTAGAGTTCCTAAAATGGCTCCCAAAATAATAGTGTTTTTTCTTCCCCATACATCTGCAAGATAACCAGATGGAATCTCTAAAGCAATAACAGCTACGGAGTATATAGCCTGTAAGGTAAGAACATCTTTTAAGCCGAGACCATTTTCCTGGTAAAAGAGCACAATTATTGGCATAAATAACATAAACCATTTTGCAATCTTGACTATGTAAAGCAAGTATATGTTTTTACTGCAATTGTGCATAAACTTCATTTTTGCGCAAAGATAAGAAAAGACCTAATAAACAAAAATGCTAAAAAGTCTATTGCATAATTTGGGTTTATAAACTTGTGGAAAATTGATGAAGGTTGAAGGTGTAAAATCTGCTAGATTTAATTAACTTTGTAAGCAAGAAATTTTATTTATGACTTTTGAAAATATAATAAGCGACCTAAAAAATAAGATTTATAAACCCATATATTTATTTTATGGGGAGGAATCATATTTTATTGATGAACTTACAAACTATATTGCCAAAAATGTCCTTACTGAAGCTGAGAAGTCTTTTAACCAGACAATTCTTTATGGTAAAGATGTCAATGTTACGAATGTTATAGAACTTTCTAGGAGATTTCCTATGATGGCAAACATGCAAGTCGTTATTGTTAAGGAGGCACAAGATATTAAAAAGTTTGCCGATTTTGAGCCTTATGTATCTAATCCTGTGAAATCAACAATTCTGGTTTTTAGCTTTAAAAATAAAAAGACTGTTGATAAAAGGACTAAGGTGATATCTCAAATTTCAAAACAGGGCGTGATGTTTGAGTCGAAAAGACTTTACGAAAGAGATATTTACCCTTGGATAACTTCGAAATTAAATGCAGAAAATATAAGTATTCATCCGGAAGCATTAAGACTGTTATATGAAAGTATCGGTGCTGATCTAACAAGAATATCAGCTGAAATTAAGAAGCTATTGATTACTCTTCCTGAAGATACCACTCAAATACAAAAAGAAGATGTTGCGCAAAATATAGGTATAAACCGAGATTTTAATATTTTTGAACTACAGAAAGCACTTAGTTATAAAGACAGTAAAAAAGTTTACAAAATTGTAGATTACTTCTCTAAGGATGCAAAGAATAATCCTTTAATTGCAACAGTTGCAAGATTGTTTGATTATTTTAGAAAAGTTATTTTATATCATAGCCTTACTGATAAGGGAAAAAATAATGCTGCATCTGTTTTAGGTGTTAATCCATACTTTGTGGATGAATACCGGGTTGCTGCGAAGAATTACAGTCTAAGTAAGCTTATAATTATTGTTTCATATTTAAGAGATACTGATGCTAAACTAAAGGGGGTTGGAGCTGTTAACGCAAATGATTCAGACCTTTCTAAGGAACTTTTTTATAAAATACTACATTAATGAATAAAGTAATACTGATTATAGTGGTGATTACAGGAGCTATTACATATTTCTCCTGGCAGAAGGAAGAGTTGTTATCAAAATTGCTTTTTTCTCCATATTTTATCAAAAGGCGAAAAGAATATTATCGATTTTTAACACATGGTTTTGTTCATGCAAATTTGGCTCACGTTCTTGTAAATATGTTGGTCTTCTGGTCGTTTGGTTCAGTTTTGATACAGTATTTTGATATATTTTGTGGTAATTTTGCAAATTTACTCTTTATAGGTTTTTATCTTGCAGCAATTATTTTATCCTCGGTTTTTAGTTTCTTTAAGCATAAGGATAATCCTTATTATTCTGCAGTTGGTGCTTCTGGTGGGACTTCAGCAATAGTATTTGCATCTATATTCTTTGACCCGTGGAATAAAGTTTACTTTTTTGGAGTAATCCCCATACCCGGAATTATATTCGGTGGATTGTATCTTTTATATTCATACAGAATGTCAAAAAGAGGTGGAGATAATATAGGTCATGACGCTCATTTCTGGGGAGCCGTTTTTGGTTTCTTTTTTCCTCTTTTATTAAAACCAGAACTGTTTCAGTATTTTTTGAATAGATTAATACGAATATTTTGAAGAAAGCAGTGTTTTTAGATAGAGACGGAGTAATCAATAATGAACCGGGCCATTATACCAGTTCGGTAGATGATTTTATCATAAATGATGGAATTGGTGAAGCAGTTAAACTATTAAAAAATGCCGGTTATTTAGTAATTATTATTTCAAATCAGGGAGGTATAGCCAAAGGACTTTACACAAATCAGGATGTATTAGAAATGCATTTAAAATTTTGTGAATACCTTGCCAATTATGATACAAATATTGATGATTTCTATTATTGTCCTCACCATGATCAGATAAGTAAGTGTTTATGTAGAAAGCCGGGTAATTTATTGTTTGAGAAAGCACTGGCAGTTTATAATATTAATCCTGAAAAATCATTTATGATTGGAGATAGCATCAGAGATATTGAAGCTGCATCAAAATGTGGTATTAAAGCATTTCAAATTACTCCGAATGAAAGTATTGTTCCTATATGTTCAGAAATAATTAAGATGTAGTTATGGCAAAATACCTGATGTTAAATAGTAAAATATTACCATCTTCTGAACCATGTATTTATGCAAATAACCGTGGGCTTAGATATGGTGACTCTTTTACACATATCATCAGGGGAAACTCATCAAAAGTATTTCTTTTACGCAGAAATTATGATTTTCTGGTTTACGCCATGAGAAAGCTTAAAATGCAAGTTCCGACATTATTTAAGATGTCTGTTTTTGCAACTGATGTTGAGCTGCTTCTACAAAAAAACAGAATATACAAAGGTTTTGCAGCAGAAGTAACAATTTTTCGAAATCATTCTAAAAGTAAATTAGCAGAAGAAAATTCAGTGTCAGTTTTGATTACGGTAGAGAAAACAGATACTGAGTGGTATGAGCTAAATAAAAAAGGCTTAAAAGCGTCAGTCATTAAAAAATACTATATCCCTCAATATCAAATCGATAACAGCCTGACACCATTGTTTTCAGATGAGTATTTTATTAATAGTCAATCTGAGTTTAAAAATACAGATGTATGCTTATTAAAGTCTGAAAATGGAACAATTCTTCGTTCAATAGATTCTTTGGTGATATTTATCCACGAGGAAAAGATAATAATTCCAAAGATTATTAGTATTGAAAACCTAAGTCCATTTTTAGGTTTTATAGTCTCTATTGCAGGAGACCTTGGTTATGAGATATTCAAAGCAGATATTACTGAAAGAGATTTGGATGCCTTTGATGAAGTATTTATCATTAATCCTGAGTTTGGAATTAAATGGATATTGGCCTATAAAGACAGAAGATATTTTCATAAAATATCATTAAAATTGACTGAAGAGATCAATCAAAGATTACAGCTTTACCAATAGCTATGCGAATTTATTAAGTTTATGATATTCAATTAACCCATCGATTGGATTATTAGTGAATAATAGCTTTTTTATGCCATAACTCTCAGCTATTGGTTCTATGAATTCCTTAAAGTTAAGTGCAATGCTGCCACAAAACCCTAAAGGATAGTTTTGATAGTCTTTGAAAATTAAAACATATTTATCAAAGAACCTCTCAAATGATTTAGAAACCAGTTCCTGTAATTGTGGTTCATCAATATGTCTTTTAATAAACAAACAGAAATTTGCAAGAAAACGATTCGGATGCTGACCGCTGTATACTGCAGAAAGTATCGAAGAATGGTCTTCACTTGTTTCGTCTTTTATTTTTTCAGTTAGTTCTTTTGTAAATCTTTTTTCGAGATATAATTTGGCGAACATTTTCCCAATGTATGCACCACTACCTTCATCACCCAAAATATAACCTAGTGAGATTGCATTTTGACTTATTGATTCTCCGTTATACAAACATGAATTTGTTCCTGTGCCTAAAATAGCTGCAATTCCTATTTCGTTTTTAAGAACAGCTCTTGCTGTACCCAGCATATCAGAAAAGATCCGGATAGTAGCGTTAAAAAAGTACTCATTTAATGCATCACGTAAATGTTGAAAATTGTCTTTAGAACCGCACCCTGAACCATAAAAGAAGACTTTATCTATTTGAAGTGGGTCTAGTTTGTCTGGATAATGCTCGTTAATAGATGATATTATCCTCTGTTTAGTTACAAAATATGGATTTAGACCAATTGTTCGGAATTCAGAGAGTTTGTTCCCATCACTATCTGTAATTACCCATAATGTTTTAGTTGAGCCGCTGTCTGCAAAAATGTACATTGTTTATCGTTTTGACAAATTTACATAAAGTTTTTTGATTTTTCCAATTTGTAGTAAAACGAAAAGAGCCTAAATTTGGTTAATTCTAATCATATAAAGGTTCAAATAAATAATTTAATATATTTATGAGTATTTTATTGGAATTATAAAATAAGATTTGTATTTTTACATACGTTAACCAAAATTTACCGCTATGTTGCTAGATATAAACTCTTGGTGGGCTTCGATGGAGCTTTTGGAAAAGATTTACTGGGCAATTGCATTACCATTTAGTGCTGTTTTTATAATTCAATTATTGATGACCTTAATTGGAGGTGGAGGAGATGGTGATATTGATGCAACAGGAGATGCTGATTTTGACGTCGATGCTGATGCCGGTATAGGTTTTCAGTTCATAACTTTGAAAAACTTCATTGCCTTTTTTACAATATTCGGATGGACAGGTATTGCTTGTTTGGACGGAGGATTGAGTAAGGGAATGACGATATTCCTTTCTATTGTTGCAGGTATGCTAATGATGTTATTAATGGCAACATTATTTTATCTGATAGGTCGTCTTACCGAATCAGGGACAATGAAAATGGATAATGCTATTGGTAAAACTGCAACAGTCTATATTAGAATTCCTGCAGCAAAATCCGGAACAGGTAAAGTGCAGGTTAATATTCAGGGGCTTAGAACGCTTGATGCTATGACTAGTAACAACGAAGATATAAAATCAGGCAGTTTGGTGAAAATTGTTTCTATTGAAGCTGATGATATTCTTATGGTCGAATTATTATAAAAACTAAAAACTATGGGTGGAGAATTTGTATTAATTATTATTGCAGCAGTCGTATTTTTTGTATTTGTACTGCTAATTACATTTTTTAGACGCTATAAAAGGTGTCCATCCGATAATATTCTCGTAATATATGGTAAGGTCGGAAAAATTAATGCGGAAACTAGATCCGCAAAATGTATTCATGGTGGAGCCGCTTTTATCTGGCCTGTTATTCAGGACTATGATTTTCTCGATTTGACGCCGTTTTCTATAGAAATTAACTTAAAAAGTGCACTTTCAAAGCAGAATATTCGTGTTGATGTCCCTTCACGATTTACAGTTGGTGTTAGTACTGAACCTGGTGTTATGAATAATGCTGCTGAGAGACTTTTAGGATTAACTCAACAGGATATCAGTAAACTTGCTGAAGATATTCTTTTTGGACAGTTACGTTTAGTAGTAGCAACAATGGATATTGAAGAAATTAACTCAAACAGGGATAAATTCCTTGAGGCAGTTTCTTCAAATGTTGAGGCAGAATTGAAAAAAATAGGTTTAAAACTTATAAACGTCAACGTTACTGACCTTAATGATGAATCGGGTTATATTGTTGCTCTTGGTAAAGAAGCAGCTGCGAAAGCGATTAACTATGCTAAAAAATCTGTTGCTGAGAAAAACCGTGATGGTGAAATTGGCCAGGCTGAGGCTGAAAAAGATCAGAGAGTGAAAGTTGCTGATGCTATTGCCTATGCTAAAATTGGTGAGGCAAACGCTAATAGAGAATAACGTGTTAAAACATCTGAAGCAGACTCAAGAGCTGTTGAAGGTGAGAACATTGCAAAGGTTACAATTGCAAACTCAAATGCATCTCGTAGGGAACAAGAGGCTGAGGCTGAACGTTTAGCTGCTACTGCCGAAAAAGTTAAGCGCGCTAAAGCTCTTGAGGACGCTTATGCTGCTGAAAAACTTGCAGAAGAAATACGTGCACTAAGAGATAAAGCAACACAATATGCAAACGTTGTTGTACCTACGGAAATTGAGAAGCAAAAAATCGAGATTGCTGCCGATGCTGTTGCCGAACAAACAAGACGTCTGGCTAAAGGTGAAGCTGATGCTACACTTATGAAAATGCAGGCTGAAGGTAAAGGTATGTATGAAATACTTAGTAAACAAGCTGAAGGTTTTGATAAGATTGTTAAAGCTGCCGGTGACAACTCACGCGATGCTGTATTACTAATGATTGCAGATAAACTTCCTGAAATTGTTAAATCTCAGGTTGAAGCAATTAAGAATCTTAAAATTGATAAAGTTACCGTTTGGGATAATATGGGCGGTGGTAAAGGAGATGGAACTCCCACAACTGCAAAATTCCTTTCCGGCATGCTTGGTGCTGTTCCTCCATTTGACGAGCTATTTAAAATGGCAGGTATGGAAATCCCTGATTACCTTAAAGGTAAAAAGGAAGGAGAGCATAACGATGAAGAACCTCCTGTTTTCGAAGCAGAAGAGGTTGAACCTGATAAATAAAATAAAAGAAACCCGCCAATCGGCGGGTTTCTTTTTATGTTAAATATGTAAACAATTTGTTACATGTAGGTCAAATTCAAGAATTTGACCTACTGTACAAATTGCATAGCATAATATTTAGCTGTTAGCTCCTCACCGGTAGCATTTTTGATCATTGTATTCCAATGCCATTTTGCACCTGGCATAAATACTTTATCAATTAGGAATTTTCCAACTTCTTCATTTCCATAATAGCTTTGCATATTATAATCATCACTTCCGATAATTTCTGTTGATATATAGTAATTTAACTGTGATGCAAGCAATTCACCTAGAAGGTAGTTGTGATAATAACATGGAGAAGTTGCAATATGGCTTTTTGTAGCCCAGTCAGGCATATCACGACCTTCAGGACGAGTTACCATTTGATATTCTTCAACAAGATCCCACCATAGTTTATTTAAGTCCTGATCAGGATTTTCATATAATGCTTTTTCAAAACGATACATCACCTGTGCCCAACGTGAAAAAACCAGTTGCTCAAGTCTTAATGATTGGAATCCTAATTCAGCTATTTCTTCTTTTTCTTCATCACTTATACCAAGCATGTCCTGCATCCATTGTGCGTTTGAGCCCATACGTCCAAACAACATAGCAATAGCTTCTGTAGTAAAAGTGTGTGCCGGATCATATAGAACAAATGGTAATTCAGGATCGATATATTTGTTATAAACAGCATGACCAAACTCATGTAGCATTGTATTCATCCAGTTGTAGTTTGGTTTAATATTGCATAAAACTCTGATGTCACCTTTTTTATCAACATCTATACAATAGGCATGTTGGTTTTTCTTTTCTTTTTCGTAAAGGTCGCTGTTTGCTATCATATCAGTAATGTCCATACCTATTGAAGCATAATAGTCTATCGTAAGCTGTTCAATATCCTGATCTTTATAATACTCATCAAGGTCGATTTCGTACATTTTTGGAGCTTCCTGGAAGAATCTGTTTTGATAATGCCATGGACGTAATTCTTCTTTACTGATGTTGAATTTTTTAGCAAGATAAGTGTCAATTTCGTCTTTAAGACCTGCATAAGTTTCGCGTGTGAGATCATCAAGTTCATCAAAGACTTTACTTATTTCTTCAGGGTCTTGATCACTGAGTTTAAGACTCATTTCATGATAATTGTTAAATCCAAGCGATTGTGCAAGTTCATTTCTCTTTTTTACAAGCGCCACAATGTCGTCAGCAACTACAGGACCAAGCTTTTTTACCTCAATCCATGCTTGTTTAACTTCGTCAGAATTTGTCGAAGTTGATAATATTTCCTCGATCTGATTATCAGACATTTGTTGACCATTGACATTTGCTCTAAATAAGGAAAACTGACGATCTATCTCAGTTGACATATTTATCATTTCTTCAAGCATTGCAGGATCATCCTGATTTGAAAGGTATTCGTTATAAAGAACATCAAGTTCTCTTGCAAGAATTTCGTCTTTAACTTCGCCCGATTCTTTTGCTTTTTTCATAAATTCAAAATCATCTTTGTTTGTATATATTTTTGTGTATTCAAGTTCATAAGCAGCAGATTGCTGATAATCACTTTCTTCGCCTGATATAGAGGCTTTAAAGTAGGTGTCACAAAGCTTTGCATAAAGAGGGGCAATCTGTTCTTCGTGTGTTTTGGCAAATTCTTTAAACTTTTTTTCCATTTCGCTTTCCTTTTTGTCTGCATTATTGCACGAAACAAGTGCTACAATAGGCAGAATTAATAAAAACAAGTATTTTTTCATTTTATAAATATTAAGTATTGTTAAACAAAATTATCGAAAGTAAAATTATAAAATTTTTTCATCAATTATTAGATTTAATTTAAACACAATAAAACTTGATTTAAACAAGATTATTTCGTATATTTGATATTAAAATCAGCATATATTTTAATATTATAAAAATCATGAGAATAGTTTTTTATTATCCCGTTTTAGTTTTAGCCTTAATATCTTTGGTTAATGTAACTTGCGCACAAACATACGATCATCTTGATTACAATCAGATTAAAGCGATTGTTTTTTCTAATGGCCAATTGTTCAATAATACACCTGAAGGTTGTATGCCAGGTTACGAAGTTCCTCAAGGAATGAATACTTATACAATATTTAGTGCAAACCTATGGATTGCTGGTTTATATAATGAAAATAAGATAAGATCTTTTGCTCCAAAATTTAATCAAAATTATGTTAATTATTTTGGACCAGCATCAGATGATTGTAAATCTGAAGAGTTTAGATTAACTTATGATAAAGTTTGGAAAGTGGATATTGCTGAAATTTTGTTTCATATTGATAATTTTGACAAACCAGGTTATGAAATGCCGGAGTCCTTCAGTACCTGGCCTGCAGAAGGAAATATTCATAATGGAGAAGCACTAAATCTTGCACCATATTACGACTATAACCAAAACGGGATTTATGATCCGGAGAGTGGAGATTTTCCTTTGATTAAAGGCGATTATGCAGTATATTTTATTTATAAAGATACTGATGAACATTATTATTTAAGTCAGGATGACATGGGTTTGGAGTTTCATGGGATGTTATATGGCTTTAATTCAACAATCGGTTCGGTTTTTAGTGAAACCCTCTTTCTTAATTATCAAATTATTAATAGATCTCAAACAAACTATTCCGATGTATATGCCGGACTTTGGACAGATTTTGATTTAGGGTATGTATATGATGATGTTTTTGGGTCAGATTCTGTTAATCAGATGATGTATGTTTATAATTCAAATATCGAAGATGGTTATGGAGTTGAAGATGTTTATGCTGAAGATTTTTATGGTAGTCCTGCCCCAGTTCAAGCAGTCATGCTTTTAAATTCCGAAGTACATGCAGCTGTAGATCCTGATTATTATTCAGGGGCACATCCTGGGATTTTATATGATTATGATGATGCTGTTACTTATAATGTGTTACAGGGAAAATCAATGAATGGAGTGCCATATTTTAACCCCTTTGCACTTGAAAATGGTGATACAGTGATAACAACATATAATTATAGTGGCTATCCTGAGAATGGTACAGGTTGGATTGCACCGTATGCAGAATATGGCGGAGATGTAAGAGGCTTAATCTCTGCAGGACCTTACACATTAAACAGCGGAGAAAAGATTTGTCTTGATTTTGCTTTACCTTATGCAAGAGACTTGCAGGGTGATAACCTTTCAGCATTAAGCGTGTTGCGCGAAAAAGCAGGTGCCATTCTTGACTTCTTTGAAGAAAATGATTTAGGATGTGATTCTTATCAAACAGGTATTTTAGATAGAATTTCTAAACAAGATAAAATTACAGTTTACCCAAATCCCTCAAATGGTGAGTTTAATGTTGATTTGTCGGATATTGCTGAAAAAACTAAAATAGTTAGAATTTATTCTATTGAGGGAAAGTTGCTTGAAGAGTTTACAAGTACAGAATCAGAATTAGAACTCTCAATACAGACAAAGGGAAGCTATTTGTTATTTTTAGAAACCAGTAAAAATAAATATGTCAGCAAATTTGAGATTTTCTAATGAATAATCTCAATAAGTGATTTAATCTCTGATAAATTAAAAATCATTTTATATTTTTGCAGTCCTAATGCCCAGATGGCGGAATTGGTAGACGCGCTGGTTTCAGGGACCAGTGTCCGCAAGGACGTGCAGGTTCGATCCCTGTTCTGGGTACAAAAGGAGTAGGCACGATTAGTTAATTCTGTTTCTCCTTTTTTATTTACTGCACATAAGAGTTTTTATTTTTATTTTGGATTTTGAGCCTTGAATTTTGATTATTGTTCGCCGCGGCGAATGATTATCGAATATTGTGGTTCGACAGGCTCACCAACCAAATCTTGATAATTGATTATTGAAAATTATAGTTTACCCTTTGTTTTTGTCAGTTTACCGAAAACAAATTTACAGTGGTTTAATGTTGACTTACATTTGTTCTAAATAATTCAAAATTAAAGTTTTATGAGAACACATGATTCAAAAAACATTAACAGGCACCCAAAATGTGGAAAGTCACAAAGTAGATTAAGGTTAGTTGTACTCAGTCTTTTTCTTGTTGGTGCCGGTACAATTTTGATTTTAGGCAATGCTAATGTAATAGATAAAAGTCTTTTCGAATATATATTCTCATGGCAATCATTACTTATTGCATTTGGAATTCTTATTATTTCGGGAGGAATCAGAAAGCATTGGTTTGGTTCATTGATTATGATTTCTGTAGGAACTGTATTTTTATATGATGAAATTTATACTCTTCAAACTGGTGTTGCAAATATGATTTGGCCAATATTGCTAATTATTTTTGGCGTAGCAATTATGGTTAAAATATTTATTCCAAGAAAAGGTTCTGAAAAAGGAAGCGGGTTTGGAGATTTTTCTAAAAATAAAAGTAATGTAAATAATGATGAGTATATTGACATCTCACGTGTTTTCTCAGGAGAGAACACAAAAATCCATAGTCAAAACTTTAAAGGAGGTAAAGCAAGTTTTGTGTTTGGTGGAGGTGAATTTGATTTTCGATCTGCCCAACTTGCAGAGGGAATTAATATACTAAAAATTGAATGCGTTTTTGGTGGTGTAAAAATATATCTGCACGAGGATTGGGATGTAACACTTGAAACATCTGGTGTTTTTGGTGGATTTAATGATGAAAGGAGACATGTGCCAATAGAAAACATTGATAGGACAAGAAAGCTAATAATTAAAGCTGAAGCTGTTTTTGGTGGAGGTGAAATACAAAATTAAACTAAATGAGAAATCCTTTTTACGATAGGAAATTTTCAACAATTTATGCTGTTATCTGGGGAGTTATGATTACTGCTCAGGTTTTTGTTTTGCATTTAGTATTCGATATAGATATTGTTTCAGCGATATTGCAATCATTTGTTCAAAATAGCTCTTTTGCGGTGCTTGGAATCGGAATCTGGTACGTTGTAAAATATAGCATGTGAGTAAAACGAAACATTAGAACTGTAATCGTTTTTATCTCAAGTGGATTACTCATTGTTATTATATGGATGGGCTTTAACTTCGTTATTGAAAATCTTCTTGAAAAGTTAAGTGAGGGGTCAATAGTCTTCAAAAGACATCACATGTATCAGTTTACAATAGGAGTATTCTTGTTTTCTATTTTTGCTTTATCGTATCGTTTGTTAATTGTATTTAATAATTATAATGAAAAGACAAAATCAGAAGAAAAACTTAAAACAATGCTTACCGAGACTAAGCTAAATGCCCTAAAAGCTTATGTAAATCCACATTTCTTATTTAACAGTTTGAATTCTGTCAATGCTTTGATTACTATCGAGCCTGAAAAAGCCAGAGAAATGATTGTTAACCTTTCAGATTATTTTAGATATAGCCTAAAACAAAAAGATATTGATTTCATCAGATTCGAAGATGAATTACATTATACTAAAACTTATTTTGATATTGAAAAACAAATGTTTGGTGATAGAGTTGAAGTAGAAATGGAATTTGACAATGAAATTCTGGATTTCAAAGTTCCTGTTATGATTCTGCAACCACTTTTTGAGAATGTGATAAAGCATGCTGTTTCTGAAAGTTTGGAAATTGTTAAACTAAAATTTAATGCTGAAATCAGTGATAATAAATTAAAAATTGAGATTTCAAATAATTATGATCCTGAAAGTATCTCTCATATAGGAAGTGGAATAGGATTGTCTACAACAGCTGAGAGACTTCATTTAATATACGGGAATCGTAATTTATTAAAATTTACAAAAAAAGATGGTATCTTTAAGGTAATTCTGGAGATACAGGAATCAAAATAGAAACTATGAGAGCAATAATTATAGACGACGAGCAATTAGCAATTCAGATTATTAAAGAATATCTTTCAGATTATCCTGATATTGAAATTATGGGAGAATATCAAAACGGTTTTGATGGATTAAAAGCAATAAATTATAAAAAGCCGGACCTTGTCTTTCTTGATATTCAAATGCCCAAGCTAACAGGATTTGAAATGCTAGAGTTAATTGATAATCCTCCTATAATTGTTTTTACAACTGCTTATGAAGAGTACGCACTTAAAGCATTTGAGAAAAATGCAACAGATTATTTATTAAAACCATTTTCGAAAAGTCGATTCGATCAAGCAATTGATAAAGCTAAGAAACGATTTGAAGATAAAGCAGGTGAACTAAAGGATTATAAACCATTATTGGAGGATGTTTCTCCGTCAGATCAAAAGATTGACAGAGTGGTAGTTAAAGAGTCAGGTAATATATTTATTATTCCTGTTGGTGATATTTATTTTATTCAGGCTGCAGATGATTATGTTGTTATAAATACTGATAAAAAGGAGTATGTTAAAAATGCTACAATGAAAAACTATGAAAAGAGTTTACCTGCATCTTCTTTTGTAAGAGTTCATCGATCATCTATTGTAAACATTAACTACATTAAGGAAATACAGGCTTACAGTAAGGATACACATGTAATAATATTAAAAAATGGCAAGTCTGTCAAGACAAGTCGTCATGGTAGTGTTGAGCTCAAGAAGATATTGAAGTTTTAGTGCGATCAAACTTTAAATGTGTACGGCCGTACGCATTTATTGTTTCTTAAATAATTTACAGGTTTCAATCAATGAAACTCATATTATGTGATTTTTATCTTAATACGTGATACTTACTTCAAACACCGGTCATCGGTCATTTAATTTACAGCTTTCAGGCTCATTTTCTTTGCATGATTATACCCGATTTCAAAGATCTCGTCGCTGTGTTTATTTTCCAGCATATTATACTTAATCATATTTTTGGGTTCGATATAAATGTGACACTTGCTTTTGTTATATCTTACATTATTATCTAGACTAATCTGGAAAGTCCTGGCTGCCACCTGAAAAAGACTATCAATTTTATTAATCTCTTCATATGGAGAGATGTTTACTCCAATAATTCTTTTACATCTTCTCACCAATGGTTTCACAGGCAAATTGTCAACTAGTCCTCCATCAACATAATACGTATTATTTATTTTTACATGAGAAACCAATACAGGGATAGCACAGCTTGCTTGAATTATTTTGTGTAATGGTCCACAATTTATATACTCAGCTGTACATTTATTGAAGTTTGCAACGCAAATAAAGAGAGGAAGTTCTAATTCTTCAAAAGTTTTTTGTAGAATTATTTTTTCCAATCTTGCACGAAGATTGTCAAAAGAAAACAAACCGTCAGTTGGTAGGTGCATCTTAGTGAAATCAGTAAATTTAAGCTTTTTGAAGTTTTTATAAATATCGTAAGGGTCTAATCCTGCTGCATATAATGCTCCTACAATTGAACCGGCACTTGTTCCTGAGATAACTTCAGGGTATATGACTCTCTCATTTAATCCAGCTAATATGCCGAGATGTGCAAACCCTCTTGATCCCCCTCCACTTAATGCTATTCCTAATTCGTATTTTTTCATAGTCAATTATCTAAGTACATCAAAATTACACAAAAACTTTCATATAATAAACTTTAAGATAGGATATAATATTTTGTGAAAATTCAAAAAAAAGTATCATCTTTGCAAGCCTAAATTTTTACATGTAAATGTACTTTAAAGAACTGCTCAAACGATTCCTTATATGGCGTGTCAAACATATTAAAGACAGGAACTTTATTCTTGTCCTATCGGTATTTGTTGGCATAGCCGTTGGTCTAGCGGCAGTAATAATGAAGAATGCTGTTCACTTTATAAGACATTGTGTGGTGTATGTAATTGACGAGTACTCATTGAGTTATCTTTTTATTGTGTTACCTGCTTTTGGGATTTTGATGACAGTTCTGTTTATGAAATACGTTGTGCGAAAAGAACCTGGGCATGGGATACCAATGGTATTATTCAATATTTCAAAGAATCAGGGAAAAATTGAAAGACATAATATGTGGTCAAGAATTGTCGGTAGCTCTTTTACTGTTGGATTTGGTGGTTCAGTTGGTTTGGAAGGCACAATTGTAGCTACCGGTGCTGCAATAGGTAGTAATGTTGGGCAATTGTTTCATTTAAGCTATCGTCAAATTATTTTACTTATTGGATGTGCTTGCACAGGAGCAATAGCTGCAATCTTTAAAGCACCTATCGCAGCTATCATTTTTACATTAGAAGTGATAATGCTAGACTTAACACTATCGTCCCTTTTGCCTTTATTATTAGCTTCATTATCTGCTGCATTGACCTCATACTTATTTCTTGGACAGAATTTTTTATACCTTGCTGAGAATATTGACCCATTTGTATTAAAAGATGTTCCATTTTACTTAATATTTGGTGTTTTATGTGGGTTACTATCTGTATATTTTTCAAAACTTTACATGTGGATAAACAAAGTGTTTCACAAATGGAAATCTGTGTGGGGTAGATTTATTCTTGGTTCCTTAATATTAGGCGGTTTGATTTTTCTTTTTCCTAGTCTTTATGGAGAAGGATATGAAGCTGTAAATATGGCAATTGAGGGAGATACATCATTTCTATTTGAGAATTCGTTTTATGCCGGATGGAACTCCTGGCTTGGCATTGCAATAATATTGGGATTGCTTGTTTTATTAAAAATATTTGCAACGGGTGCTACATTTAATGCAGGAGGTGTAGGAGGGATTTTTGCTCCGGCATTATTTCTGGGAGCAAATTTAGGATTGATATTTACACATATATCAAATTCTTTAGGATTTAATATATCTAAAACAAATTTTGCACTTGTCGGGATGACAGGGCTTATTGCAGGTATCATACATGCTCCATTAACAGCAATTTTCCTAATAGCTGAAATTACAGGTGGTTATAGCCTTTTTGTTCCTTTAATGATTGTTTCTGCTATAGCATTTTTTACTGTAAGAGTTTTTATGCCAAATTCTGTTTATACAATATTCCTTGCAAAAAGAGGAGAGCTCTTAACTCATAATGCTGATAAAAACATGCTTTCAATGTTAAAAATAGAACATTTGATTGAGAAAAACTTCAAAGCTCTTAAGGAGGAAGATACTCTCAGAGATTTGGTCGAAGTGATTAAACATTCTCATAGAAATGTCTTTGTAGTAATTGATGAAGAGAACAATTTTAAAGGTCTGGTTTATCTTGATCATGTAAGACATATGATTTTTAATTCTGAATTATATGATGAAGTTTTTATTAAAGATTTAATGTATATGCCCAAGCATATTGTCAGTGCTGAAATGGGAGTTAAAGAAATAGCGGAAATTTTTGAAAAAAGCAATGACTTTAATCTTCCTGTTGTTGATAATGGTAAATACATTGGATTTGTCAGCAGAGCAAGAGTGTTTACAAAATACAGGCAGATGCTGAAAAAGTTCTCAAGTGATTAAACAATTCCTTCGCGCATCAAATCATGTAAATGAACCATGCCTATATATTCTTCGTCTTTGGTAATAATAACCTGTGTAATATTATTCTGACGTATTATTCTTAGAGCATTCACAGCTAATTCCCCATAATCTACTGTTTTTGGGTCTTTTGTCATAATTTTTTCTGCATTAAGATCAGCCAAATTATTACCATATTTTATTAGCATTCTTCTAAGGTCACCATCTGTAATGATTCCTAAAACATGTTTATTTTCGTCTAAAACTGCGGTTGCCCCAAGTCTTTTACTTGTTATTTCTGTTATTATTTGAGTTATATCGGCTTCTTTGTTTACTTGAGGAGTTTCATTAAGTAGAATTATGTCATCAACTTTTAGATATAGCTTTTTACCTAAAGATCCTCCGGGATGAAATTTTGCAAAGTCATTAGATGTAAAACCACGATGTTCCAGAAGGGCAACTGTAAGCGCATCACCCATTGCTAGTTGTGCAGTTGTACTTGATGTCGGGGCAAGGTTATTGGGGCATGCTTCTGAATCAACACTTGCACTTAAAATAAAATCAGCAGATTTTGCTAGAAATGAATCAGTATCAGAAACAAGGGCAATTAGTGTATTTCCATTATTCTTAATTAATGGTATTAAAACTTTGATTTCAGGGGTGTTTCCACTTTTAGATAAGCAAATAACAATATCATCATTCTGAACTATACCGAGGTCACCATGAATAGCATCTGCAGCATGCATAAAAATTGCAGGAGTTCCTGTAGAATTAAGACTTGCAACAATTTTCATAGCAATGTTAGCACTCTTGCCAATGCCGGTTAAAATAACTCTCACTTTTGATTTTGCAATTATTTCAACAATTTTTGCAAAATCATAATTAATGAAATTAACAAGCTTTTTTACAGCATCTGCTTCAGCTAAAATTGTCTTTTTCCCTGCCTCAATTATTTTTTGCTCTTTTAAATCTGACATTTACTTTTTTTTGCTAATTTAGTATAAATTTAGTTTTTAACGTTTCTTTTCCTTCGAAATTGTGAATTTCATAATGAATAGTTAAAATCATTTTTATAATTAAAAAAAAGTTCTAACTTTGATAATAATAAGGAATTACATTATATAGATAATGGATAATAAAGAACAACAAATATTTTACCTTCTTAAAAAGTACTTTGGATTTAATACATTTAAAGGACAGCAAAAAGAGGTGATTTTAAGCCTTCTTGATGGCAATGACAGTTTTGTCTTAATGCCAACAGGAGGTGGAAAATCTCTTTGCTATCAGCTGCCTGCAATGTTACTTGATGGTACTGCGATTATAATATCCCCTCTTATTGCATTGATGAAAAATCAGGTTGACTCGATGAGAGGCTTTAGCACAGACAGTGGAGTAGCCCATTTTTTAAACTCATCCTTAAATAAAACAGAAATTGCTCAGGTAAAATCTGATATTCTTGGTGGTAAAACTAAATTATTGTATGTAGCTCCTGAGTCTCTTACAAAAGAAGATAATGTAGAGTTTTTAAAGAAATTCAAAATATCTTTCTTTGCAGTTGATGAAGCACATTGTATTTCAGAATGGGGACACGATTTTAGACCTGAATATAGAAGAATCCGACCAATTATAAATGAAATTGGTCGTGCTCCTTTAATGGCACTTACTGCAACCGCAACACCTAAAGTGCAACATGATATTCAGAAAAACCTGGACATGCTTGATGCTGAAGTTTTTAAATCATCTTTTAGAAGGCATAATCTCTACTATGAAGTAAGACCAAAGATCAAAGCTTCCAAAGAAATTATCAGATATATAAAGAACAATACTGGTAAATCCGGGATTATCTATTGTTTGAGCAGAAAGAAAGTTGAAGAGCTTGCAGAGATGCTAGTTGTTAATGATATTAAAGCTCTTCCTTACCATGCAGGTATGGATTCAGCTACTAGATCAAGAAACCAGGATATGTTCTTGCATGAAGAAGTTGATGTAATAGTTGCAACAATTGCTTTTGGAATGGGTATTGATAAACCTGATGTAAGGTTTGTTATCCATTACAATATACCCAAAAGTCTTGAAGGATATTATCAGGAAACTGGTCGTGCCGGACGTGATGGCGGAGAAGGAAAGTGTATAACTTTTTATAGTTATGATGATATCCAGAAGTTGGAAAAGTTCATGCAAAATAAACCTGTTAACGAACAGGAAATAGGGAAACAGCTTCTTTTTGAAACAGTTTCTTATGCTGAATCCAGTGTTTGTAGAGTGAAACAACTTCTTAATTATTTTGGCGAAGAAATGGAAGAGGATTGTGGGAATTGTGATAATTGCTTAAATCCAAAACCCAAATTTGAAGGCAAAGAAGATATTCTTACCATACTTAATACAATTGTTAGAGTAAAAGAACGATTTAAAGCTGAGCATATAGTCAATATTCTTGTCGGTAAAAAAACAGACGAAATTGCAACATATAAACACGAACAACTTGAAGAATTTGGTTCTGGTAATGAAGAAAATGCACGACATTGGAAAGCAGTAATCCGACAAATGTTAATTCATCAGTTTATTGAAAAGGAAATTGTTAATTATGGTTTGCTAAAACTTACTGATGGAGGTAGAGAATTTCTAAAAAATCCTGTAAGTATTATGCTTACTAAAGACCACAATTTCGAAGATGGTTCTGAAGAAAGAGATTCAGGTTTTGGCGGTGGCTCTGCTACAGATACTGTTTTGTTCTCAATGCTAAAAGATTTGCGTAAATCTATAGCTAAAAAGTTAAACCTTCCACCTTTTGTGATTTTCAGTGACCCTTCTTTGCAGGATATGGCAATTCAATATCCTATAACTATGAATGAACTTACTATGGTCTCAGGAGTTGGACAGGGTAAAGCACATAAATATGGTAAAGAGTTTATCGAACTTATTCAAAAGCATGTTGAGGAAAACGAAATCGAAAGACCTCAGGATTTTATCGTAAAATCAGTTGTAAATAAATCAACAAATAAGGTGTTTATTATTAAAAATATTGATAAGAAAATGCCTTTAGATGAGATATGCAACGCTACAGGTTTAGAAATGCCTGAATTACTTGACGAGATTGAAGCAATTGTTAATTCATGTACAAGATTGAATATCAATTACTATATTGATTCAATCCTTGATGAAGATGCTGTTGAAGATATTTATTTATACTTTAAAGAGGATGCAGAAACAGACTCACTCGAAGAAGCTATGGAAGAACTTGGAGATTCCGGTTATAGTGAAGAAGAGGTGAGAATGATTCGCGTTAAGTTTATTTCCGAAATGGGAAATTAATTTATAGAAGACGGCGACCGAAGAAGGAAGTGGTAACAATCTCTAGAGCGTGTTAGCGAATAAGGAAATGCAAAAATTACTTTATTTATTTAAGCTAGTTTAATCTCGAAGTTATTTATTTATAGGGCGTTCTTTCCAATTTGGTCTGTAAAATAATGACAGAATAACTGTAGTTACAATATAGCAAGGGTAAACTATCTGTAAAATTGGTACAAGAAATATTAGTTCTTTGCTTTTATAAAATTTTGTTACCGGGAATAGAAATATCTTATCTGCAATTGTCTTCGATAAGAATCCAACAAGAAATAGATACCAGATATGTGGATTAATCAAAGCAAAAATAGGTGCAAAGAACAGAATTAATGAAAAGCCAAAGGTTATTAATGACATGTAAATTGAAAATGGATCTTTATAGCCGGTAGTTTTTGAGGCCCATCTTATTCTTTGATTGAAGAAACTTCTAATGTTTTCTGGAGCATTTGTTACAACAAAAGAATCCGAGTTTTTTAGAAAGTCAGCTTTGCCATTTTTTGAAATATAATGCAGTAGGAAAATATCATCACCCGAAGAATATTTGTCATTAATATGACTCATTGCTTTTTCGTAGGATTCTCTTTTTATCGCAAAATTAGCACCATTGCACAAAAAAGGTTTATTAATGAAAAAACCGGCTGCACCACTTCCGGTAAGGCTCATAAATTCTAGACGGAACAGATTATTTAAAAATGTACCCTCTTTTTTAAAGATTACCGGTCCGCATAACATATCAGTATTCATATTAATCAAACCTGAAACCATTGTCTTAATCCAGTTTTTTTGCAAAATGCAGTCGGCATCTGTAAAGAGCAGGATTTCAGATTTTGCTTTCTTTGCAGCATATCTTAAAGCACTTTTTTTGCCTATATGGTCATCAGGAATATTGAGAACTTTTATTCTTTCATCTTTAAATTTGGATATAATATTTTTACTATTATCCGTACTGTGGTCATTAGATAAAAGTACTTCAAAATTGCCATTGTAATTTTGAGAGAGAATGCTTTGAATTAATTCTGACAAGTTTGCTTGCTCGTTTCTAAATGCGATAAGCATGCTTACATCCGGATAGGTGTTTAAGTCAAGCTTGTTATCCTCTTTTTTAACTGAAAATGTAATAGCAAAAATAATTAGGGTAATACCATAGATACTTCCTAAAAGTAAAATAATAATTGCCAATATATTAAAAAGACAGTCCATTTTGATTATACAAAAAAGCCTGATACTCTTTGGTATTCAGGCTTTCTTATATGATGATGTTTATTAGTCAATTTTATGTATTACAAGTCCTGAGCGTAATTTTGGTTCGAACCAGGTTGTTTTTGGTGGCATAATATTGCCGGAATCTGCAATATTTATTAGCTGATCCATTGAAACAGGATATAATGCAAATGCAACAACCATTTCACCTGAGTCAACACGTTTTTTTAGTTCGCCAAGTCCACGAATTCCGCCAACTAAATCAATTCTTTTGCTGGTTCTTAGGTCTTCAATTCCTAAAATATCATCTAAAATATATTTTGAAAGAACATTAACATCTAAAATTTCAAGAGGATCATTGTCATTATAGGTATTTGATTTTGCATTTAGTTTGTACCAATGACCGTCGATATACATAGAGAATTCATGCAAAGAAGCAGGTTTGTAAATTTCAGTTCCCATGTCCTGAAGAACAAAATTCTCAACAATTTTATTCATAAAATCTTCTTTGCTATGCCCGTTAAGGTCTTTTACAACTCGGTTATAATCAATAATTTTTAGTTGGTTATCAGGGAATAAAACAGTCATAAAGAAATTATATTCTTCATCTCCTGTATGATTAGGATTGTTTGCAGCTCTTTCTTTACCAATTCTGCTTGCTGCAGCAGTTCTGTGATGACCATCGGCTACATATGTGTATGGTACTTCACTTGCAAATAATTCTTCAATTCTTTTGTTTACAGCAGCATCGTTAACTGTCCAGAAATGATGTCCAAAACCATCTTCAGCTACAAAATCGTAATCAGCTTCTTGATTTTTTACAATATTCTCTACAATTTGATCGATTTCATCAACAGCTTTATAAGAGAAAAATACAGGTTCTATATTAGCATCTGTATAACGAGTAAGAATCATTCTGTCTTCTTCTTTATCCGGACGAGTTAATTCATGTTTTTTGATTATTTCGTTAAAATAATCTTCATACCATGCACACCCAACAATACCATATTGTGTTCTTCCTTCCATTGTTTGAGCATAGATATAGAATTTTGCTTCTTCATCCTGAACAAGCCAACCTTCAGATTGCATTTTTTTGAAATTCTCCACAGCTTTTTCGTAAACAATATCACTATGTACATCTGTACCTTCTGGAAGGTCTATTTCAGCTTTTGTAACGTGTAATAAAGATTCTTTTTTACCATCTGCCATTTCTGCAGCTTCCTTGCTGTTCATTACGTCATAAGGAAGGCATGAAACGTTCTCTACTATCTCTTTTGGAGGACGAAGTCCTTTGAATGGTTTTACTACAGCCATTTTATTTAGTATTTTTAGTTAAACATTGTTTTGCGCAAATATAATCTTTTCACGATAATTAAAAAAGTGGTTATAAAACAGGGTTTTAGTACACAACAAATATGGAAAAACTGACTCAATATAATTAAAGTTTTTGTCTAATTTGTTGATTATATCAGGTTTAAGTTTAACTTTGTATTTGATTTTGCATTGAAATTGAAATGAGATATTTATTATTTATATCGATTCTAGTTTTATTGATTTTACCTCCTTCTGTTTTTGCGCAGCGGGAATATGAAAGTAAACTTGCTTATAGAGATGATATTGAGTATCTTAAAAAGCTTGATTCAAATTCTGAAATTGAGAAACTTATCGAAAGATTACAAGAAGTAGATTCCAAAACCACTTTAGAGTTTGAAACCTTTTATAAAGATAGTGACGAACTGGAAAAATTACAGTCAGATATAAGAGACTTTTTAATTCCGAGAGAAGCTTCTTATTCGAATGCTTCAATAGAAAGAGATATAAAAAAGTATCTCTTAAAATACCGTGATATATTATTTGTAGAATGCGTAAATCTACAAAATGATGAATGGAAAATTAGTAAAGGAGGCACTTATAAGTACTATGAGTTTGATGCTGTCTGCAAAAATGTTATTAATTTCTATATCTTAATCAACGGTTATTACAAAGTTGATTTAACCGGGAAAAGATCAAAAACCCCGCGTGTGCATGTTCATTATAAGCGCACAATTACCTATAAAAATGAAATTCATCGTCATATTCGACGTTAAAGACAAATTTTGTAGATATCCTTTATTTTTATTATCATAATTTTTCTATTTTTAGAATCTAATTTTGTTGATATGGAAAATATAGAATTTGGTGTAGGAACACGTTTAAACCATCCTGAATATGGTTTTGGAGTTGTGATACAGGTAAAATCTGGAACTTATTTAATAACATTTAAGGATCATGGTACTAGAGAAATTGGTAAGCAATATGATGGTTTTGAGGTGATTGATTTATTGGAACAAGCAGACGATTTAATGAGCTATGAACAACTAGAACAAAGCCTGATTAAAATCTTGCGTGAATACTCCGATTTACAGGAAGTAGTACCAATTGCGGATAAGTGGAGAGGAGGAAAGATAGTTTTGCATCCAGGAAGTTCAGAGCTAAAAACTTACGAAATGCCAATCAATACATTTTTTAAGAAAATTGTGATGGTTAGAGACCGTATTAGAGTTCTTGAACAAAAAGTAAACTCCAGTAATATAAACGAGGACGAAAAAATAGCTATACAGCAGTATATTACTCGCTCTTATGGTAGCTTAACTTCATTTAATATTCTGTTTAAAAACAAATCAGATCAATTTGTAGGAGAATCAGGAAAATCTTCCTAAAATTAAACTAATGGGAATGATTTTTGCATTAAAATGTTGTTTTTGATATAGCATAAATGAAATATTTCATAATAACTTTTTGTATACTCTTTTCTTACTTTTCGCTCTTTGCTCAGGATGATGCCAAGCGTAAATTGGAATATTGGTTGTTAAACTATTCTCAAGCATCTGAATTGTATAGTGAGATAGCATCATTAAAAGAGTCTGGTGTTGCAGATAGCATAATTGAAATTAAGTCTGAGGAGGCTTTAAATAATATAAAGCTATCGATTGAGCATTGTGAAGAGTTAAAAAAGGACTATCCGGCATTAAAGCCTGATGCAGATTTCAAAATGACACAATCATATATTTTAGGCTTATTGTTTTATCTTGCTGATTATTCTCATGAAGTTTTTACAGATAGCATTGCAGATAAATATTTATCAAGATGTTTTATCCTGAGACCTAATGTGAATTACATACCTTATTATGCATTAAATTATCAAGTTGAAATTGAAGATTTTTATCAATCTTATTACGATCAGGTATTTATTCGTTTTCTAAAGGCTGAAAAGGATGGTCTTTGTGATACCGTTTACTCATCAGGAGACGAGTATTTGACAAATCTTTTGTTGACTTTTGATCGAGACTTTCCTGCAGTAATTTTTTATAATAGTAAATATTATTTCGAACAGAATAGAGTTTATAGAATATTAGAGCAAGTCCCTAAACAAACAATTTTACTAAGAGAAAAACTTGAGTACAAATTACTGATGATAGAATATTTTGCAAATTTTTATTTTTATCAAACACTTGAAGATTCTACTTTTCAATTAACAAGTGAAGAGAATCTGAAAATAGATAGCTGCGAATTATTTATTAAAAAGAATTCAGGTGAATTCTTGAAAATTGAAGAATCGTATTTAAGACTTGCTGACGCTTATTTTCTACTCGGTGATTTTGAAAAAGGGATTTCATATTATTCACGTGGCGTTGAAGATGCTTCAACTGCTGATATAAGGCAGTTTGTTGATTTAACTAAGTCTTTTGCAGATACTAGTTCGAATGAAAATTTCGTATCAACTTGCAAAGTGCTAATTAATAGCTCTTTGGATAAATTATATATTTATTTTAGAGAAAATGACATGATAAATGAATCGAATTTGATATATCTGAAGGAGCTATATAATTATGTTGGAGACGATGAAAAGTCTCAGAGAATACAAAACAAACTTGATCAAATTGCTGCTGAAGAATTGGCACAGCAGGAAAAACGCGCTAAAAGAGAAAAATATGGATTCAGAATAGGTATTGCACCTGCAAAATTAATGTTTGGTAGCCTTAATCAATTTTCGTTAATGGGAGATATTAAGATTAATGGTTTTGAACAATGAATGCGATACTGTCGATATAATGATCAGGTAGATGCTTTTCGTTTTGGAGCTTGGTCCTATACCGGTAATGATGAAACATCTTCAAATACTTATACTGGTGATGAATTTTCATATTGGTTTACATTAGACAATATTGATGACGTAGATATCGAACATAAGTTTTGTATTGAAGCCATATATGGTAATTATCGTTTTGACCCGGTTTTTGCAAATATTGTAGAAAGAGAAAACAACACTATTCGTTTTTATAATTATGAAGTTCACCCTGTAGGACACAGGTATGATCTTAATATTGTTTATAGATTAACGATTTTTGCTTCAAATTTCATTTTTTTGGAATTTAATATTTCATCAGGAATTGGTTTCAGATATTTGACCTCTGAATTTAATCGTGATTCATTTATTATTGACGATGTAAGATATTCTGATGACAGATGGCCTATGATAACTTCACAATTAAGATTTGGGTTAAGAACAGGAATAAGGTTTTTATAATCAGATTTTTTATCTATTAAAAATTTGAGTATTTTCACATTCTTAAAAGTGAAAATATGAAATTGCAGAAGTACATCCCCCAGATTATAATTGTTGTTTTTGCATTTATCTTATATGCTAATACTCTCGGTCATCAATATGCACTTGACGATAAAATGACTTATTGGAAAAATGAGTTTGTGCAAAAAGGTGCAGCAGGTATACATGATATTCTCGCTTATGATAGTATGGCAGGAATGTTTGGTAAAGATACTAAAGAACTGGAAGGTGGGAGATATAGGCCATTATCTTTAGTGACTTTTGCTTTGGAAGTTGAGTTGTTTGGTAAACCAACTACTGACGTTTCTGCTAAAGAACCATTTATTGGAAACCCTGGTATAAGTCATTTTATCAATATTTTATTATATTGTATTTCTTTGTTTATTCTTTATAATGTTCTTAAAAAGCTGTTCAGAAAATATAAGTCTGATTACTGGTATTTGAGCATCCCATTTATAGCTACAATGATATTTGCTGCACATCCGTTACACACAGAAATAGTTGCTAATATAAAAGGACGTGATGAAATTTTGGCTTTTCTTTTTTCTATTGCTGCAATGAATTCTATTATCAATTATTTTGATAGTAATAAAAAGTATGAACTTATAAATACATTTTTGTTTATCTTTCTTGGAGCAATGTCAAAAGAGATTAGTATTACTTTCTTGGCAATTATTCCGGTAAGTGTTTATTTCTTTCGAAAAGAGAAAGTCTCTAAAATACTGATAAGTACAATTCCAGTTTTTTTAGGAGCTGTTATTTATCTTTTAATTCGTCAATCAGTAATTGTTGATCAAACTGAGATAGCTGCAACTCAACTGATGAACGATCCATTTATAAATGCATCTTTTGAGCAAAAATATGCAACAATATTTTATACGCTTCTGTTGTATCTTAAACTTATTATTTTTCCACATCCTCAAACCTGTGATTATTATCCTTTCCATATTCCTTTAATAACTATTACAGATTGGAGAGCGATGCTTGGTATTTTGGTTTATCTTGCCTTGGGTGTTATTATGATACTTGGTTTTAGAAAGAAAAGTATTTATGCGTATGGCATTTTTATTTATCTGGCTACTTTATCCATTACATCGAATATTTTCTTTAGCATTGGGGCATTTATGAGTGAGAGATTTGTCTTTGTGTCACTTTTAGGTTTATGTATTATTATTGCATACCTGATTTCTGATAAATTAGCAAAGAAATTAGGGCATAGAGAGAAGTTTAAGAAAGCCGGAATAGGAATAGTGATCGTTATTTTGTTAGCATTTTCGGTAAAAACTATATCGAGAAACAGGGTTTGGGAAAATAATCTGACACTTTTTGAGCATGATATTAAGGTTTCTACAAATTCAGCAAAAGGAAACAGTACATATGCAAGTGAGTTATATAAATTATCTGAGGATGCTGAAATAATTGGAGATACAGCATTGAGAAATAAATACTTGTTACAGTCAATCCCATATTTTGAGAAAGCACTGGAAATATATCCGGATTATAGTGAGGCTTTGGTACGTTTGGGAAATATTCACTATAAAGTTTATGGTGATTATAAAGCAATGTTTGATTATTACATTAAAACTCTACAAAAGAATCCACTAAATGCTGATGTGTGGAATAATACTCTAGGTGTTTTGGTTTATAATGTTGATGAACCGGAGTATGAAAAGGAGGTTTGGTTGGAATTTATTGAAGCAGCTCCTGAACGACCTGACCCATATTTTCAGATAGGGAATCTTTATTATTTTTCAAATATCTCAGATGTGGATTCAGCAATTTACTATTTCGAAAAAGCTGTAAAAATAATACCGCAAAATTTTGAATTACTATTTCAATTAGGAGTTTCGTATGGTAATAAAGGCGATTTTATTTCTGCAAGAGATTATTTACTTAAAGCAGCAGATATAAAAGAAGATTCAGAAGTATATAGATATTTAGGTATTACTTATGGTATGGAAGGCAATGATATTAAGGCTCTGGAGTATTTTGAAAAAGCCCTTGTTTTAGACCCTGAAAATCAAATATTGCAGCAAAATGTAGCTATTGCAAAAGGCCGTTTACAGTAACAAAAAAGTTCTTTAGTAGAAGAAAACAATCCCATAGAATAAAATTTATAAAAAAGTACAACAATATTAGTACCTGTTTTTTTATAATGTATAAATTGCATTTGTACTAAAATTAAATTGTTATGAAGAAAAATTTACTGTTTTTAATTGCAGCATTTTTAATGTCTGCATCTTTTCTGAATGCACAAGTTATGTATTCGGATGATTTTGAATCTTACACTCTTGGCAATGGTATTGCTGAAGAAGAAGGTGTATGGTGGAACACTTGGGGAGGTAATCCTGGAACAGCAGAAGACCCTACTGTTTCGGATGTATATGCCCATGCTGGGACTCAATCTGTTTTAGTTAGTGGGACAAACGATGGTGTAATTGAGTTTGAGGATTACACTACCGGACGTTATCGAATAGAATTTTATATTATGGTCCCCTCAGGGAAATTGGGATTTTATAACATTATGCAAAACTTTAATGATCAAAATATTGATTTGACATGGGGGATGCAGGTGTTTTTAGAAGCAGGGACAATGAGTATTGATGGTGCAGGGGCTGCTGCCGTAACTTATACTTATACTCCTGGTGAATGGATTAAAGTTCAGCATTTTGTTGATATGAATAGTGATTGGGTTGATATGTATATAGATGAGGAGCTTGTGCATGCTTATCAATGGAGTAAAGGTACGTTTAATGATTGTACCGGGATGAATAAGCTTGATGCTGTTAACTTTTATGCATGGGATGATGGTGGTGCAGGAGTTCCTGAGTTTTATGTTGATGATTTCTTAATTGAAGAGGTTGAAACACCATATGCACCGATTAACTTTAACTATTCAGTTGAAAATGGCAATGATGTTGTTCTTACTTGGGAAGCACCAACAGAAGGAACACCTGAAAGCTATTCAATTGCAAGAGACGGTGTTGTTATTGGCACTACTACTGATTTAACATTGACAGATCTAGATGTCTATCCAAATACTTATGAATATTCATTATTAGCTTTTTATGGTACTAGTTCTGGTTATTCAGCACCTTTAACTGTTGAAGTTAATATTCCTGGTGGTAATGAAAGAGAACTAGTAGTATTTGAGATGTTTACCAGCGTTAATTGTCCTTATTGTCCTACTGCTGCTCAAGCCATTGATATGCTAGTAGATGAAGGCAAAGATGTTGCAGTTATTGAATTTCATGGTGATAATTTAGGCCCTGACCCTTATACAATTGATGCAACAGCTATTAGAGATGCATTTTATTTACCTCTTTATGATGATGTTGATCCTGGTTTTGGTTATCCAACAACGATTTTTAATGGTGAAGAAGGAATGGAAGGAGCTTACCCTACTGTAGATGATCAGAATGCTTTATATGATTACTATTATGATGAGCAGATTAGTGTCCCTTCTGTTTATACAATTGATTCATGGGTAGAACCAGTTTCTACAGATCCATATTTGTTTAATATTCATATAGATGTCGAGGAAACCTTTGCTTATTTTGATGACGAAACAAGACTAATGGTTGTTTTAACTGAAACTGATATTCCTGAAACATGGCAAACTTTAGATGTGTTGAATTTTGTTGCAAGAGAAATGTATCCTGATGGTAATGGAACAGTTTTAGACTTCTCTACTGAAACAACATATAGCACTACAGTTCCTGTAACAATTGATCCTACATACGTAGTTGATAATTGTGAAGTGGTAATTTTTGTTCAGAATATGGTTACTGGTCAAATTCAACAAGCTAAAAAACATGGACTGTATACTTTTGTTAACTCAGAAATTGAGAGAACTTTCGAAACAACAGTATATCCAAATACTGCAAATAGTATCTTAAATATTATTGCTTCAGAAAATATCGAAAGTATTGAAGTAATGAATCTTTCAGGACAGATTATTAGTGCAGAATCTGTTAATGCAGAATCAACTAAGGTAGATGTTGAAGCTTTTGCTGCAGGCGTTTATTTCGTGAAAGTTTATACACAAAACGATGTTTCTATTCACAAAATTATTGTTGAATAATTAGAATTTCTTTATAATAAAATGTTGGCTCAATTGGGCCAACATTTTTTTTATATAGTATATTTATTGTAATTTTAGGCTTCGGGAAACAAAAAAAACAAAACTATGAGAAAGATTATACTATTCTTAATGTCAATAGTAATTCTTAGCTCCTTAGGTGCTAGAGAAATTACTAGATTTGAGGCCAGGCAGTTCATCCTTAGAACTAATGATATGGTTCTGAAAGCCAAAAATGAAGTTAAAATACATAAAGTTTTTACAGGAGATTTAAAGCAGGCAATAATATACGAAGATGAAGCAATACGTTTATTTAAAAATGAAAAATATGGTGCTGCATTTTATCATTCTTATATCGCTAGATTTTATGCTAATAAGTCAATAAATGCAAATACCGGTTGTGATAAGAAATTTATTGAAACCTTATCGGTTGTTTAAAGAAGAATTGTAATTGATGGCAGTACAACAATGATTGTAGTTGATGGAACTACAACACTGGTTATTTGGAAACCTGAAAAACCCGGTAAAAATTTTGTGAATAAAGATTTTGTAGATATTGCTACTAATAACGCCCACATACCACCTGACCATGTAGGTAGATTTAGTGGCGATGATGAAGAGATATCAGGAATAGATCTGATATTTGAATTTGAATAAAAAAAAAGATAAGTAAAACTGCACTGATTTTGGTGCAGTTTTTGTTTAAATTAAATTCATATATTAACCATAAAAGAGAAAAAATGAAAAGGAATTTTTTTATGATGTCTGTTATTTGTTTATTTCTATTACCTGTAACAGCATTTAGTGGCCCAATTACGCATGTAAAGGCAAAAGCATTTTTAAAGAAAACAAATGAGTGCGTTTTTAAGGCTAAGGATGAAATTGTTGTGCATAAAGTTTATAACGGAGATTTTACAAAAGCCGTTTTGTATGAGCGAGAAGCAAAAAAAATGTTTAATCAACAGAAATATAAGAAAGCGGTAGAGCTCTCTTTTATTTCAAGATTTTACGCAAATCGTTCAATAAATAAGAATGCCGGCGGTGATAAAAAGTTTATTACAACTCTTTCACCTGAGGAGCAAAGAATAGTTATTGATGATACTTCTGCAGGATTTTGGCAAGCTAGTAAAACTGGTCAAGAGGGTCAGTTAACTAATAAAGATTTTGTTGCTAATGCTATTAGAGACAGAATCCCATTTGATTACATAAATGCAGATGTTAATAAAGATCAGGAACTATCAACCAAGCCTCTATTGATTGCAATTGACTAACAGTTTTAGATAAGCTTTTAAAATGAGTTTTGCCGATTGACAAAACTCATTTTTTTTGTAACTTGCCGGCAAATTCAGAAATAGCCGAAATGAAAAATAGAATTATAGATATAAGGAATGATTTTCCAATCTTAAAGCAAAAAGTTAATAATAAAGAACTTATTTATTTCGATAATGCAGCAACAACTCAAAAACCTCAGATCGTACTTGATACATTAAACGAGTATTATACAAAATATAATGCAAACATACATCGAGGAGTTCACTTTCTAAGTAGCTTTACTACTGAAGCCACTGAGAATGCAAGAAAAACTATTCAGAAGTTTATAAACGCAAAATCTAACAAGGAAGTAATTATTACAAAAGGAACTACAGATTCAATAAATCTTATCGCTTTTTCATTTGGAGAAAGATACGTGAGCGAAGGCGATGAAATCATTGTTTCAGAAATGGAGCACCATTCTAATATTGTTCCTTGGCAGTTGATGTGTGAAAGAAAGAAAGCTAAAATTATTGTTTTACCAATGAACGATAATGGAGAATTGGAAATTGAAAAACTTGACAATTTAATTTCTGATAAAACTAAACTAATTTCTGTTGCTCATGTATCTAATGCTCTTGGAACAATAAATCCTATTGAAGAAATCATTCAAAAAGCTCATTCAAAAGATATTCCTGTGCTTATTGACGGAGCTCAAGCTGTTCAACATATTAAAGTAGATGTTAAAGAACTTGATTGTGACTTTTATGTTTTTTCAGGACATAAGTTGTATGGCCCAACTGGGGTTGGGGTACTTTATGGAAAAGAAGAATTGTTAAATGAATTGCCACCATACCAGGGTGGAGGTGAGATGATATCAAAAGTTACTTTTGCTAAAACAACATTTAATGAGCTACCTTTTAAATTCGAAGCAGGTACTCCAAATTATATTGATACAATTGGACTTGCAAAAGCAATTGATTATGTTCAGGATATTGGTTTAGAAAATATCTATAAGTATGAAACCCAATTACTCAATTATGCTACCTATAAACTAAAAAAGATAAAAGGTCTTAGGATAATAGGAGAGGCAAATAAGAAATCAAGTGTTATATCATTTCTAATAGATGGTATTCATCCAACAGATGCGGGTACTTTATTAGACCAACTTGGAATCGCTATTCGTACAGGAACTCATTGTGCAGAACCGGTAATGCAACATTTTAATATTAGTGGTACAACGAGAGCATCTTTTGCATTTTATAATACTTTTGAAGAAATCGATGAGTTTGTCAAAGGATTAGAGCGAGTGCATGGTATGCTTTCTTAATTTATTCGGTAATTAACATATTATGTTTCATAAAATCCTGTTATTAATACAGGATTCTTAAATCCTGTCATGTAACTTTACCAAATATTGATAATATTTAGGTGATGAAAAGATTTCTTGTATTAGCAGCTTTAATTATTGCATATATTTTACCTGTCTACTCTCAGGTAGAATCAATAATCCCATCAGATAAACCCAAGCTTGTAGTTGCAATTGTTGTAGAGCAGATGCGTGAGGATTATATGGATAGGTTTTGGGATAATTTCGACCATAAAGGGTTTAAAAAGCTCGCTATTAACGGAACATATTGTAAAAATGCAAATTATAATTATAGTTTAACTCAAACAGCTCCAGGTTATGCAACAATTGTAACAGGGGCTGAACCATCAGAACATGGAATCGTTTCAGACTATTGGTATAATCCTTTAACTGGTAATAAAGAGAATTGTATTGTAGATAAAAAGTATCGTGCCGTTGGACAAAAAAATGCAGAAGGTTCATTTTCTCCCAAGAATTTGCTTACTACCACTTATAGTGACGAGGCAAAACTTTTTAATAGAGGGAAGTCAAAAATAATTTCTGTTTCATTATCACAGTATGGAGCTGTTTTATCAGCGGGCTTTTCTGCAGATGCTGCATATTGGATGGACATCGAGAGTGGTAATTGGATTACAAGCAATTATTATATGAATGAATTACCAAAATGGGTAGTTGAATTGAATGAGAAGAAAATGCCCGATGAATATTTAAGCAGAGAATGGCATCCAATGATGGATTTAGATAGATATAACGAAGTTTTGCCAGATTCAAGTGAATACGAGTTTGGAATTGACGGTGTTTATAAAGTTTTTCCATATGTTTATCAGGATATTGTAAAAACTGTTCCTAATTATGAGTTAATGTATATGATTACTGAAGGTAATACTCATACAACCGATCTTGCAATATCTGCTATTTATAATGAGGATTTAGGAAAAGATGATGAAACGGACTTTCTTTTTATTAATTATACAGTGTCCGAAAATATTGGAAGATTATATGGTCCTCAATCTATTGAACTTCAGGATTTATTTCTGAGATTAGACCAGGATTTGGGACATTTAATTGATGTTATAGAAGAAACTGTTGGGAAGAATAATGTATTGATTTATTTAACATCAAATCATGGAGTTTCGGAAACACACCAGTATTTGCTTGATAATAAAATGCCTGCAGGAAGTTTTAAGCAGCATTATATACTAGCACTGCTAAATTCATATCTAAAAGCTATTTATGGTGAAGGAGATTTGGTGTTGGATTATAGCAACAATCAGATTTATTTAAATAAAACTTTGATAGAAGACTCTCAGATTCCATTAGCAGAATTTCAGGAAAATGTGATTTCATTTATTATTAATTCTGCAGGAATTTCTAATGCTATTAGTTCGCATCAATTTCAAAATATTGTTTTTGAAAAGGGAATGCCACAGAAAATGCAGAATTCATTTAATCAGAAGAGATCCGGTGATATAATGATATCTTTAAAAGCAGGTTGGATCGAAGATATTCCTTATTCTACAAATCATAATTCGGGCTATAAATACGATACAAATGTAACACTGATCTTTTATGGATGGAAAGTTAAAAAGCAGAAACTCTACGATAATGTAAATATTACGGATATTGCTCCAACAATGTCTTTAATTTTAGGGACACCTGCACCTCCAGCATCGAGCGGAAATACACTATCTGATGTGTTTTATAATAGGTAGACTTTAGATAGAACTATTTGCCGAGATTCTTGGCTGTTTGATTTAACTCTTTATCTTTTTCGTTTTCAAGAATTAATTCAATATTATGTTGTCTTGATTTTGTATTCTCATCCACATAGATGAAGGTTATAAATCCACTTACTAATGAAATGGTTTCATCGTCATTTAAAACATTAACATGAGAGATTAAACTTGTTTTGCCGGTATGCACAACTTTTGAAACTAATTTAATAATTCCACCAGATTTGACAGGTTTTTTAAACTGCATACCATGTATCTTTAAGCATACAAGAAAGTCTGGATTTAATATCGAAGCAGCAGCAATAAACCCAGATTCTACAAACCACTCCGCTGTTCTGCCGGCAAATAGAGTTCCATGATGATTTAAATCTTCGCTTTTTACAAGTCTGCTAATACTAATCTCTTTTGGATTTATCTTCATAAGTTTCAATTTTGCAGCAAACTTACAAAAGATTTATTTTCTAACTATAACTTTACTTGAATAAAAAGAGTTATTATTTTTATCAATAATATTAAGAAAATATAAGCCATTTCCACCAAAGTCTTCTGTATTTATTGACATTTTAGGTATAAATGGGTATGTTTTAACAAGTTGGCCTGAGATATTATAGATCTCTATTTTATTACAGTTATCGGAATTATTTGGGTCAGCCAAAATGTGTATAGTGTTTTGTGCCGGATTTGGGTATACGGAAAAGAAATTATCGTTTATTTGAGTTTCAGTAAATACTGCTTCATCTTTTAAAATATTGACAATTAAACCTTCGATAACCGTTAAACTATAAGGCATTTCATCAGGTAATAAATACCAACCATTATTTGTACCACCCCAACCGAAATTAACATGAAAGTAGTTATCTGTATTATAACCATCGACAACTACATTATGACCAGTAGTCCAACCTTCATCAACCAAAGCTAAATGTGCAGGACAAGTGTCTTTCATATCTTGTATTAAATCAGGAAAGAGACCTTCATCAGTTTCTTCATATAGAATAATGTCTGCACAAGCAAACCTTAGATATGCATCTCTGGCCTGAGACACAGCAAATGTGCCTGAGCCTTCAGAAGTATAAACCTGATGTGCTGCAATTCCGCATGCAAATGATAAAGCAGCTTTGTCATTATTAGTTAAGGGTGTTTCTTCGAGCCAATGTGTTTGAAGTGTATCCAGATATTTGTTTAAGTCCACAAAAGAAGGGAAGCCAATTGTTTCATAATCATCATCAATATTATAGGTTCTACCAGCATATGAGTGATAGTAATCATCTTCGTCTGTGAAAACAGTTTCGTTAATATTTTGATGAAAGTTTAATATCATAGCCATTGCAGTAGCCGGACAGCCTACATAACTTCTTATTGATGTTACAGGGTCCATAGGGCACATATTATAGTAAGGCGCAGTTTGTGTCCAATTTGATTCTAGCCAACCTCCAGTAGGAGTAGTACCTTCTTCGGGCCATTGTTCAAATGATTTTTCTCTTGTCTTTCCTTTAATCAAGTCAAGCCATAATTTGTTTCTTTCTATAATTATTGTTGCGGGTAATTCTGAAAGTGAGTTTTTTCTCAATTGAATATCAGTTTTAAGCAAACTGTAAAAAGGGCCTTCATTATCTAAGTTGTTAGTGAAATAGTATGCTATTATGGGTGGTAAATCAGAATCAGAACTAAAAACTATGTAGCCGCATGGTTCAAGCTGAACCATATATAAGATATCTTGATTATCTATTGAAATTAAATCAATGCTTTTAATAATTTGTTTAGAGTTATGTGCTGAAATGAAACTCTGCGCAGCTTTTTCGACGACCTCTTTCTTTATTGATTCTGAAAAACTGTTTAAGCTAAATAGACTAAGAGTTATGACTGTTATTATAAATGTTAAATGTTTCATTTTTGATTGTTTTGGTTTCTAATTAAGTCTGTTAAAATTATAAAATAGTTGCAATGGGAGAGTGGTTTAATCTTAAAATAATGTTAAACTCTATACTTATTTAAACTATTTGTGGTTAATAAAAATTGTTTATAAAACAACTTTCTGTATTGGAAAACGTTTTATTATAAAGTACTTTTGTATTATTATTTAATTCAGGCTATTATGAAAAAATTATTTGGACTATTACTTATTCTACTTATTTCTACGGCTATTTTTGCTCAAGTAGAGGAGGAAGAAGGTAATTTTGTACCTCAAGATGATACAACATTTGTTGACACTTTAAATAAAAATCTTATTGGGCTAAATGTATATCCTGCTTTTGGAATATTTGGCAGTGGCCCTATGCCGGCGTCCAAGATATCAATGCAATACAAACATATGTATGATAGAATGAATATCAGAGCAAGTTTGAATTTTATTAATATCAACCGTGAAAATAATTTTGTAGATATTGTAACAATGGAATCAGATGAAGTGATCTCAGATGGCGATACATTGCAAGTTGACTCACTGGTTTTAAGACAATATTTTTATAATATTTATACCTATGACTTTAGAATTGGTGCTGAAGCAGCTTTCCCTGGTAAAAATCACAGATTTTATATTGGAGGCGGGTTAATAGGTGGATATCACTACACCGGAGAATATTATTACCACTATAAGCGTGAGTTTGTAGGCTATCCGGTTAATTATATTAATGTTACTCCTTTTGGCTTAGGTCCAGAAGCTGTTGGTTTTAGAGAGATAGATTTCTTAAAGCTAGGTGTTGATTTAACTGTTGGAGTTGATATAAATATTTCACCAAATTGTGTTATATCAATACAATATGCTCCTGAGTTTGTCTATTATAAAAATATGAAGGAAAATATTGTAGATCCAGATAATTATTATGTTAACCAAGTGGACAGTGAATTTGTATTTGTTCCTGATTATATTGACGTAATAGTGAGTATCAGATTCTAATTAAAGAATATTATTTATCTCTTCTAGCGAAGATATCTCATAATCAGGTTTAAAGTCTCCTTTCATATAGTTTGGATTAAACCAGATTGCATCAATCTTCATATTTTTTGCTCCTTTGATATCAACTTCAAGGTCATCACCGATTACAATTGACTCATAATCTTTTGCTCCTGTTTCATTTAAAACAAAGCTAAAAAAGTCCGGATTAGGTTTATTACAACCGACTTCTTCAGATGTAAATATCATAGTAAAGTAATTTGCAATATTATAATTATTAATCTTTTTGTATTGTACTTCTTTAAAGCCATTAGTTACAATATGAAGAGTGTATTTTTTACTTAGATAATCTAGTACTTCATGAACATATGGGAACATTTTAGTTTTTGTGGGACTAATTGTAATGTAATCATCACTCATTAGTTTTGCAGTTTTTTCATCTTTTTTGCCAAAAGCCTCCATTGTCTGATAAAATCTTTGCCAGCTTAGATTTTCTTTCGTGATTTTACCTAATCTGTATTGAGCCCATAATTGATCATTTATTTTTCGATATTCTTTATGGAAATCAGAAAATGAGCATAAAGAATCTAAATTATGCTTGTAGAATATTTCATTAAAAGTTTCTTTTGAATTAGCTTCAAAATCCCAAAGTGTCCTGTCCAGATCAAAAAATATATGTTTGTATTTCATTTGATAATTGTAATTTAAACAAAGATACAAGCATAAGAGATAAAATAAAATGATAAAACTCTTTTCTGAAAGTATAAAAGTTTTTTGTAACTTAGGTCACATTTGACAAAACAAATACGGGGTATCTTTGTTCTTGTAAAAAACTATTTATGAAGACATTTAAACAGAAGCTGATTTTTAGGATTGCACTTACTCTCTTAGGTGTTCTTGGCGGATATCTTTACTGGAGATTTGTAGGGTGTTCATCAGGGCATTGTCCTATAACATCAAAGTGGTATTTGTCAAGTCTTTATGGAGGAGTGATCGGCTACCTTATTAGTGGTCTTTTTATAAAAGATAAACAAAAAGAACAAATCGATTCAGAACAAAACAAATAAACAAATAATAAAAATGAAAAACACATTATTGATTTTAACTATTGCTGTTGCAAGTATTACATTTGCTAGTAGTTGTAATGGTGGGGCCAAAGACAAGCATGATTTGTCAAATTCGGAAGAATCATTTGACGATATAATTAATGGTAGCACACCTGTTATTGTTGATTTTTATGCTGATTGGTGTAAACCATGTAAATTGCAAGGACCAATTATTGATGAACTTGCCAGTGAAATGGGTGATCAGGTTAGAGTTGTTAAGGTAAATGTAGATTATGAAGATCAATTGGCAAATAGATATGGTATTCAGTCAATTCCTACAATAATGGTTTTTAAAGAAGGTAAAACTATTTGGAAAGCTGTTGGTGTTCAGGAAAAGTCAACTCTGCAAAAGGTTGTTTTGGATGCACAGTAAACTAGAACTTCCTTTTATTTACAAATTTTACAAGAGATAACATAAGTGGAACCTCAACTAATACTCCGACTACTGTAACCATTGCTGCAGGAGAATCATATCCAAATAAAACGATTGCTACTGCTACTGCTAGTTCAAAGAAGTTACTAGCACCAATCATTGCTGCTGGAGCACAAGTTGAGTATGGGAGTTTTATTCTTTTTCCGATTTTCCAGGTAATAAAAAATATAAAATAAGTTTGGATAATCAGCGGTATTGCAACAAGAATAATTATTAAAGGATTATCTGTGATAATATCTCCTTGAAAAGCAAATAGCAAAATAAGAGTTACAAGTAGCGCTATGATTGAGAATGGTCTGAGCTTAGGTAATAAATAATCTCTTAGCCAGTCTTTTCCTTTCCGTTTTGTTACTGCCTTGTTTGTCGCATAGCCAGCCAGCAGAGGAATTACAACAAAAATAATTATACTTGTAAAGAGTGTATTATAAGGAATCTTTACATCGGTAATTCCAAGTAACAAACCAACTATTGGGACAAAGGCAACAAGAATAATTAAATCATTAACAGAAACCTGTACTAGAGTGTAATTAGGATTACCATCTGATAGATAAGACCAAACAAATACCATTGCTGTACAAGGTGCTGCTCCTAAGAGGATTGCTCCTGCAATGTATTCTCCTACCATAGACGGATCTATGTATGCTGAGTATAATTTACTGAAAAATAACCATGCAAAAAATGCCATTGTAAATGGCTTAATCAGCCAGTTAATAATTATTCTAAGAATAAGGCCTTTTGGTTGTTGTCCAACTTTTTTAATACTAGAAAAATCAATTTGTAGCATCATTGGGTAAATCATCAACCAGATTAGAATAGCGACTGGAATATTGACATTAAATAATTCCATTTCAGTGAGAATTGTAATACTATCTCCGGCAAAATATCCAATGAGTATTCCTAGTCCAATACATAAAGCAACCCATACAGTTAAGTACTTCTAAAAAAATGCAATTTTCTTTGACATATAATTAATTTACAATATTTATGTATAATTTATGAAATTCTATTCTTATCAAATCTCGTATTCGTCTGAATTCTGATAATATAAACTCCTCCGAACCAATTGCATCAGAAGGGTCTTCAAATCCAATATGTAATCTGTTTTTTACTCTCCCAATGAAAGCAGGACAAGTTTCATTTGCCCCTCCACAAACTGTAATAACATAATCCCATTCTTCATCGAGGTATTTTTCAACCGAATCTGAAGTATGGTGTGATATATCAATACCAATTTCTTTCATCACTTTTACAGCCTGTGGATTAAGGTTACCGCTTGCATCCGTACCCGCTGAGTGTACTATGAGGTTTTTGTCAAAAGATTGCATAAAGCCGTGAGCCATTTGGCTACGGCATGAGTTTCCTGTGCAAAGAATTAGAATCTTCATGCGCTTTGTTTTACTTAATATTTACCTAATCGCTTATTATCAAATTGTCAATTTCTTTTGCTAATTCTTCCTTAAATTTATCAGGTTTGTTTATTACAAATTGAAAAGCCATTTCGGTAAGGTCAATATTTTTTTCTTCGTTTTCCGGATAAACCAACATTAGAGTAGAGCCATATGCATAGTATTTATCTACAAGAGTTTTGTTTTCCGGATTTTGATAGTCGTATGTCTCGAACTTAACTACACCGTTAATGATCTCATCCCTGAAGTTTTGTGTCATTACCATTTTTGTTTTTGCCTCTATCTCTTTACAGGTATGGCATCTTTCGGTGGCGTGAAAATAGTATACGATTACTTTTGGTGATTTTTGCTGAGCATATGTTATGGATGCAAAAATGAAAACAAAAGAGATGATAGTAATTATTTTTTTCATAACTAGTATAATAGTATTTTGTTATTGTAAATTAGGGTCGACTATCTCAATGATCTTCTTTTTTAAAACTTTTTGATCAGTAATAGCATTTTGAAAAGCCATGCCGGTAATATCTTCGGCTTTACCGTCAACAATTATCAATAATGCAGAACCGGCGATTTCGTATTTTTCGGCAATTCCCTGATTGGCTTCTTCGTCAATGTTAATGTCCTTAAAAGCAACGTCATCGTTGTCCTTGTAGTTTTCTTCATAAGTTAGTTTAGCCACATCTCCAACTGCAACACAGGTTTTACAACGTCTTTCTCCATGAAAATAAGCGATCGTGATTTTTTCCTTAAATTCAACGGTTTCGCTTTTGTTGCTTTTGTTTTTGCAATATTGTATTCCAACAATCATTGTCATTACACTGATAATTAAAACGATTTTTTTCATATGTTTAAGATTTTGTAATTGGTTATTAATTTTTATTTGTTATTTAAAATAATCCTCCATAAATTAAACCTGCAGCTGTAGCCATTATTATTACAAGAACAATATATACTATTGTTTTTTGTGTTCCCATTACATTTCGTATTACGAGCATATTTGGTAATGAAAGTGATGGTCCTGCTAGTAATAATGCCAAAGCAGGTCCCTTGCCCATTCCTGCGTTGATAAGTCCTTGCAGGATAGGGACTTCTGTCAGTGTTGCAAAATACATAAATGCACCTACAACTGATGCAAACAGGTTTGAAAAAATGCTGTTTCCACCAACAAGACTTGATATCCATTCATTTGGGATAACTCCAGCAATACTTACTCCATCGTGTGTTGATCCTAATAAAAATCCTGCAGTTATAACACCAACAGCTAGCAATGGCATTATCTGTTTTGCAAAATCCCAAGCAGAAAGAGTCCATGCTTTATTGTCTTCGTCTTGTTTGTCGAATAATGTTATGAAACTTAAAGCAGCAATTCCGACAAGCATTGGTACAAGTGGGGCAAGTTTTAAGTTTTCTACATATTCAAAAGAAATAAGTGCTGAAGATGCTGTAACTAACGCTGCTCCTATAACCCATTGCCATTTTATTTTTAGGATGAATATTAGGGAGTACATTAGCATAACACTAAAACCTGCAGTTATAAGCCATTTATTAGCCCAAATGTGGTACCAAACACTATAAGTATCACCATCTGTAGGAGCTCCCCAATTTGCGAAAACGAGAATAAGTATCAAAGTAAAAAAATGGAAAGATGTTTGCCACATTGGACGCTTTTCTGGAGGAGGAGTTATATTCATTTGTTCTTCTTTTTTTGTCTTTTCCTCCTTGTGATAAATTAAGGACATTGCTAATCCAATGACCACTTAAAATGTTACAGCTCCAATAATTCTTGCCACACCCATTTCAAAACCCAAAATTCGTGCAGTTAATATAATTGCGAGGATATTTATTGCAGGACCTGAATACAGGAATGCAACAGCTGGACCTAAGCCAGCACCTCTCTTATGTATGCTTGAAAATAAAGGTAAAATTGTACATGAACAAACTGCTAATACTGTCCCAGAAACCGACGCAACAGTATAAGCTAACCACTTTTTAGCATTTGCGCCAAAATATTTTAAAATAGAACCTTGACTTACAAAAATTGAAATAACTCCTGCAATGAAAAATGCTGGAAGCAAGCACAATATAACGTGTTCCTGGGCATACCATTTTACAAGGTCTAAGGTTGCATATATAGCAGTGTTAAATCTTTCACTATCAATAGGCATAAAAAAAGCTGCTGCAAATGCTATTGCTATCCATAAAAGGATTTTAATTTCTTTTTTTGTTTCCATCTCTTGTTTAAAAAACTGTTATTTTAAAATTATAAATAAAAGACCCAAATGTAATATAGTCCCACTGCAATGAAAATTACTGCAACGACTCGTCTAAACCATAGTTCAAATGTTTTAAGCTTATTGTAAAATTTGCCTACGCTTGATAAACTGAAAGCAAGAATCCAAGCAAAAATAACTACGGGAAGACCTGTTGCAAGAGCAAAAACAATTGGTAGAAAGTATCCTCCTGAAGACGAAACCGATAGGGGAATTAGAGCCCCAAAATATAACACACCACTATAGGGGCAAAATGCAAGAGCAAAAACTACACCCATTAAAAGAGCTCCCCAACCGCTACCAGATTTACTTTTTTTGATAATTTTATCCGAAAGCTTTGTAAAAGTTGAAATCTTAAGCTTAATAATGTCCAGCATAAAAACACCAATAATTATTAATATCGGACCTAAAAAGTATTCACCATTACTGCTAATTGCTTTTTGGATTTTGAAAATACTAGAACCTTGTTTTAGGATTACAATGAGTATTATACCCAATACTGTGTAGGAAATAACTCGTCCAAGAGTATATAATAGCCCATTTCTAAAGACTTTTTTTCTATTCTCAAGATCTTTACTTATGAACCCTATTGCAGAAATGTTTGTTGCCAGTGGACACGGACTTATGGCTGTCATTATTCCCAGTAAAAAAGCCGTTATAATTGGAAATTGCGAGTTGTTAGCAAAATTTTGCAGAAATTCCATAATTATTTTATTTCAAGATCAAATAAATTTGCAAATAAAACTTTTGCTCTTTCCCAGTTTTCCCGGTTCAGGCAATATTTAATGAATGGCGGTTCTGTTTCCCCCTGAATAAGACCGGCGTATTTTAGTTCCTTTAAATGCTGGGATAGTGTGGATCGTCCGACAGGAATTTCGTCAACAAGGTCGCCACTGTAACAACATGAATGCATTCCGGCAAGTTTTTTAATTATATATACTCTGACCGGATGACTTAATGCTTTAGTAATTTTTGCAATTTCTAAGACTTCGTCACTATAAGTTAATTTCTCATCCATTAAATATTCTCCTCAATTTTTTTCTTAATTTCATCTTTTGAAGGAACACTGCCTTTGTGAACAATTTTACCATTAATCATTAATGCCGGAGTTATCATGATGCCTGCATTCATAATTTCAACGATATCTTCAACTTTGGTTACTTCAGCATCTATTGAATTCTCTTCAACTACAATGCGAACTAGTTTATCAAGTTGTTTGCATTTTGGACACCATGGGCCTAAAACTTTAATTTCCATAACTTATTTTTTTTTGAATTAAACATTTCGTTATTTTACTATTTCGCAAAATTACGAAATGATGTTGTTCTATGCAAATATTTTTGAATACTATTATTAAAACCCAGATATTTTTATGTAAAATATTGTTATCTTCACAAATTAAAGTATAGATGTTTGAGTAATTTTCTATTATGAGACTTAATATTGTATCCTTATTCTTTATTATTGCTGTGGTTTTTTTCTATTCATGCAAACAGGAAGGTTGCACCGATCCACTTGCATTAAATTATAACCCCGAAGCTGAAGTAGATGACTGTTCATGTATTTACCCTCCAGAAGATACAACTCCGCAACCAGATATTCGCGATCCTTATGTTGGAGATTACCAGATTAGAGATAGTTTATTTATGATGGGTGATTTCTCCGAAGCAAAGAACTATACTCTTACAATTGATTATGGTAATACTGTTTCGGATACTATTTTTCTAAGAAATTTTTGGGGTGATGGTGATGATTATTTTGCAATACTAACAGATAGTAGTTTTACATTTCCATCACAACAGGTAAGTGGACCATATTATGCCGAAGGCAGTGGGGAAATATCTAATGGCGTTATTAGCTATGAAACCTCGGGAGATGTCTATATAAATCGAGGTGTTGGAAATAAAAATTAGTTTCTTTTATGCAATTTCGTTTGTAAAATAATCTATTTGTTAATATTAAATAATTTATAGATGATTATGAAGATTACAATTTTTATTGCAATTATGTTTCTTCTTTCGATAAGTAATATAAATGCACAATCATTTTGCGATAAAATTAACGAAATACAAGAGTATCAGGATTCAGCCGGAACAATAAATACGAAAGGCTTGAGAGTGGTGGATACTGCGACGTTCGCAATTGATGATTATTTAGCTTTATTTGATAAATTAAGTTATGACCCCAGGAAAAACATCGATGTTTGGTATATGTCATCAGGTGCGGGAGGATATCCCCGATTATATGCGATTGATAAAAATGATGAACTTAATTTTTTAATTTGTAAGATTAAGATTAAACCAAAGAAAGCTTCAAATGATGACTTTATGGAAATCTATGAGTTTATGATGGATTCAAGTTCTTTTGTAGAGAACTATATTACACCCGAAGATTCAGAAGAAGGATTCTTACAGTATTTATTTATTTTGCAAATGGGTGAACATTTTGCTCTTTTCTGGCATGCTTATTATAATGAGGCATATATAATTTGTAACCAGGAGCAGGTAGATAATGCAATAGGTTTTTTACGTGGGAATAAAGATTTTGCCACAAATGATGAAGACTTAGAAAATTTTAGTCAAATATCTCCGGAACCGGAAATAGTTAAAAAAGCTGATAACTATACTATTTCCTGGATTGAATATTGGACACATAATGGTATTTACAGACGTACTTATAAGATTGACAGGAATCCACCTTATAAAGTCAGTTTAATAGAGGAGGAACTGCTTGTTCCTATTACAATAAGTTTTATGTATTAAAAGCAGTTAAGTTATTTTGATAATTTAACATTTTTTGCTTTGAGTCCATTATGACCTTGTTCGATATCAAATATAACTTTATCTCCATAATCGACTTCATCTATGCAATCATTATAATGAAAAAATACAGAGTCATTTGAATTTTGAAGTGCGATAAAACCATATCTTTTCGAATTGTCATATTTTGTTACTTTTCCAGTAAGATCTGTTGTTTGCTCTTCGACTACTTCCTTTTTAGGTGTCTGTATTTCAATGCTTTCAACATCAACTTCAGTTTTTTTTGTTGGGTCTGGAGGAGTTGAGGAAATAACACCATTTTCATCTACATAGGCAATCATATCATCAAGACTTTGTTTGCCATTTTCTTTTTTCTTAAGTTTTCGCTTTTCTTTGTCAAGTCTTTTCTTTTCGTTTTTCTTCCTTACTTCTTTTTTATTAAAGGATTCTTTTGATCTACTCATTCAATCTATTTTAGTTTATAAATTATTATTAAATAGTGTTTTGTTAGTCATTAAAAATTTCATTTTTATCAATGCTGAGCAACGAATTTGTCTAACCCGTTCACTAGTCATATTAAATTCTTTAGCAATATCGTTCAATGTATATGAATCGCTATTATTTAAGCCAAATGATAAAAAAAGAATTCTCGCTTCTCTTTGACTTAATTTTTCTAATGCTCTGATTAAGTCAGTATGTGTAGATTCAGCTAATAGATTGACATCAGGAGAATGAGAGTCATCAGCATGAATCAAATCCATTAAGGTGAAGTTGCTTTCATTATTGTTTACCAATGGTTTATCAAATGAAATATGAGATCTCTTTATATTCTCATTAATTTTTATTTGATCTTCTTGTATTTCAAGGAACTCTGCTAATTCGCTATTTGTTGGTTCCCTGGCATACTCTTGTTCCAAATGTAGTGTGGCTTTTGATATTTTATTGATAATTGTTAGTCTGTTAAGGGGCAGTCTAATTATTCTGGCTTGTTCTGAGATTGCCTGAATGATAGATTGTCTAATCCACCAAACAGCATATGAAATAAATTTGAATCCTCTTGTTTCATCAAATTTATTTGCAGCTTTAATTAATCCGAGATTTCCTTCATTTATTAAATCGGAAAGGGACAAGCCTTGATTTTGAAATTGCTTTGCAACTGAGATAACAAATCGGAGATTTGCTTCAACCAGCTTTTGCATTGCATTTTCATCACCATTTCTAATCTTAACAGCCAACTCTACCTCTTCTTCTGGAGAAATCATAGGGTATCTACTTACTTCCTGTAAATACATACTTACAGAGTTTTCATCTCTTTTTGTTATTTTTTGATTGATTTTTAATTGACGCATTAGAGACCCTCCAGTTTTTCAGTCTCTTTTATATTATAGCTAGTTATAAATTCCTGAAATACATCTTTAACTGTAATTATTGAATTTATTTTAAATGCATTTGCTCCACAAAAGACAAATCCATTATTTAGATTTCCTTTGTAAGCAGAAATTAGAGCTTCAGCAATACAAAATTGTGTTTCTTTAGGATTACATGTTTTTATACAGTGAAATTTACACTTTGTTGGTATTTTATTCCCTTTTTCAATTTCTTCTAAAAAAGAGTTTTTGATTGCACGTCCAGGTAAACCTACCGGACTTTTAATAATACAGATATCATTTTCTTTTAGTGCAACTATAGCTTTTTTAAATTCAATTGAAGCATCACATTCTTCGGTAGCAACAAATCTACTGCCTAATTGTATTTCAGATGCTCCATTTTGCATTAAAGTAAACATTTCTTCACCTGAAGTAATCCCACCTCCTGCAATTATTGGAATGTTCTTTTGAAAATTTTCGTATAACTCATCTGTAACAATGGATGTCTCTTTTACAAGGGTTTCAAGTGAATAATTAGTGTCTTTAATGTTTTCTTCTTTAAACCCAAGATGGCCACCAGCCTTTGGGCCTTCAACAACAAAGGCATCAGGTAAGTAATTGTAAGTTGTTTTCCATTTTTTTGCTATTATTTTAGCAGCACGGCTAGATGAAATAATAGGTACAAGTTTAGTAATACTCGATGAATTTAAGAATGCCGGAAGATTAAGTGGTAGTCCGGCTCCGGCAAAGATGATATCAATTTTTTCTTCAATAACGGTTTTTACTATTTCATCAAAATTTGTAAGAACAGTCATAATATTTACACCAAGAATACCTTTAGTTAACTTGCGTGCTTTTCTAATTTCATTTCTTATTGCTTCGAGAGCATTTTCCTTGAAGTTAAGCCCCGGGAATTTATAAATGCTTCCTAAACCTACAGTAGAAATTACACCAATGCCTCCTTGATTTGCAACAGTTGAAGCAAGTGTTGCTAATGATATACCAATGCCCATTCCACCTTGAACAATAGGAATAGGAATTGATAAATCACCAATTTTTAGAGGATTCAAAATGTTATCCTTTTACATTAAATGCTATTTCACCTTTATCACCTTGTTTGGTTTCAAAAACTACTTTTTGTCCTTCGACTAAATTTCTCATTGAACTTTCCAAACCTGTACGATGAACAAATACTTCATTTCCATCTTCAGTTTCGATAAAACCAAAGCCCTTGGCTTCGTTATACCACTTTACTTTTCCATTATTCATTTAGAATTTCTTACGTGGTTTGGCTTCATTAACAACAATAGTTCTGTCTTCTAAACTTGAACCATGTAATTCACTGATTGCATTTTTAGCTTCAGATTCATCTTCCATTACTACAAATCCAAAACCTTTACTTCTACCATTAAATTGATCGACAATAATCTTAGAATCTTTTACAGATCCATACTCTTCAAAAAGACCTCTAAGGTCGTTTTCATCAACCTTGAAATCAAGGTTTCCAATATAAATATTCATTACAAATTTTTTTTAGGCTAATTGATTATATCATAAGCCTGATTATTACTGTGTAGGATAAGTAATAAGGAATTGACAATGTTTAAAATGTTTTTTCTATTAAGCTTAAACTACTGTTTTATTAAATCAGTCAGAAAAACATTTTATCATTTTACGAAGAATAATAATTTGATTTGTCTAAATGAAGAAAGTACAAAGGTAAGCTTTTATTTATAATTACAAAATCTAATAAAATACGATTTGTGTTAAATAATGATTATTAGCTTGATTAAAAAGGTAGTATTTGTATTGATTTTATTAAATTTGTACAATTGACTATTATAATCATAAATTTTCACCCGTAGGATAATATTCTAATATCATTTGATAATTATGCACTTTACAAGATAATAAAGATTATTATAGTCTAAAAGTAATTCAAATTAAAACAAAAGTTATGAATATAAATTTAGCAGTTCTTATTGATGGAGATAATATACCCTCTGCATATGTAAAGGAAATGATGGAGGAAATTGCAAAATATGGTAATCCAACAATAAAGAGAATATATGGAGATTGGACTAAACCAACTTTATCAAAATGGAAGAATGTATTGCTTGAAAATGCGATTACTCCAATACAGCAATATGGTTATACAACGGGTAAAAATGCGACAGACTCTGCGATGATTATTGACGCAATGGATATACTTTACTCTGATAAGGTTAGTTGTTTTTGCCTTGTTTCAAGTGATAGCGATTTTACAAAGCTAGCTACCAGGTTAAGGGAAGCAGGTATGCAGGTAATTGGGATAGGAGAGAAGAAGACTCCTAATCCTTTTATAATTGCTTGCGATAAATTCATTTATATAGAAGTACTAAAAACCCAAACAAGCGATAAAAAATCGGAAGATGAAAAAGATAATCAAAAAGAAGAAGTTGATAAGGTCACACCAAAACTCATTAAACTTGTAAGAACTACAATAACAGATCTTTCTGATGAGGAAGGTTGGGCATTTCTCGGAGACGTAGGAGGACTTTTACAGAAGCGGCCACCTAGTTTTGACCCAAGAAATTTTGGATATGAAAAACTCACACCATTTATTGATTCTATTGGTCAATTTGAAATTGAGCAGAGGGAAAATCAAAAAAGTAAAAGTAAGCTTATTTATGTGAGAATTAAGGAAAAAGGAGCAGCTAAATATCGTAAAAATTAGTAATAATAAATAGGAATTATGGCAAATATATGTCCTCGTTGTGGAGGTCCGGTAAAGAGAGGGTATAATAAAACAGCTTGGAGAGTTGGTGGTTTGGTTGCATTATTATTTATTGCAGCATTTGGATCCTTTCAATGTGAAAAATGTGGTAAAATTTCACAGTCTGAGTTTCCTCCTGATGTTAAACATAGAAATAATATAATGTCAGTATTAATGATTATAGGTGCAATAGCTTTGATTGTTCTGGTGATCTATATTTTTTCATTGTAAAAAAAGCCGGAAATTATCCGGCTTAAATAATTTATATTGAGATTATTTAAATATCTAAAATAGTAACCCACTCAAACGGGTCTTCTATATCTCCGAATTGTATTCCTACAAGAGTTTCATATAATTTAGTTGAAACTGGTCCTGGTTTACCGTCTTTACAGTAAGCTAGAGTTTCTCCAGTATCAAGATCTTTAATTTCTCCAATAGGCGAAATGATTGCTGCTGTACCACAAGCACCAACCTCTTCAAATGTACTTAGCTCGTCAAAAGCAACAGGTCTTCTTTCAGTTTTATAACCAAGGAATCCTGCTAATTCTTCTAAAGATTTGTTTGTTATTGAAGGTAGAATTGATGTTGATTTTGGAGTTATATAAGTATTGTCCTTTATTCCGAAAAAGTTAGCAGCACCAATTTCATCAATATATTTCTTTTCTTTTGCGTCTAAATACATTGGAGCACCGTAACCTGCAGCATGAGCTTTTTCAACTCCATATAAACTTGCAGCATAGTTACCACCAACTTTAAGTGTTCCTGTTCCTGGAGGAGCAGCACGGTCAGAATCGCGAACGACAGCAATTTTCACAGGGTTAAAGCCTTCTTTGAAGTATGGACCTACAGGAGTTACAAATATTACGAATGTGTATTCTGCAGATGGTTGAACACCAACTTTTGGTCCTGATCCAAATAGAAATGGGCGGATATATAATGAAGCACCTGTTCCATGTTGTGGAACAAAGTCCTTATTTAATTCTACCACTTTTTTCACCATGTTGAAGAATAATTCAGTATCAACCGGAGCCATGTAAATCCCTTTAGCAGAGTTCTGCAAACGTTTTGCATTTTCATCCCATCTGAATAATCTGATTTGCCCGTCTTTACCCCGATAGGCTTTCATTCCTTCAAATGCTTCCTGTCCGTAATGAAGCACTGTAGCTGCCATATGGATATTTATATGTTCCGAATCACTGACTTCGATATCGCCCCATTTGCCGTCTTTAAATGTACATCTTACATTGTAATTTGTTTTAACGTAAGCAAATGGAAGTTCTGACCAATTTAAATCTTGCATAGTAGTAAATTTTAGTTTTTCAAAAATAGGAAAATTGACAGAGAACAAAGAAATATTTCCTATGTTGTTAAATATATTTTAAATAATATGCGATTACAGAGAATGATATATTACCACTCCATTATTTCCCGAATAAGTCTATGGAAATCTGTATTATCCATTCCACCTGAAAAGAGCTCAGATCTTGCTCCAATAGTATAAACCGGAACTCTAGTTCCAGTGTGCGACCATGTTGAGAATGATGCAGCAGCTCTTGTATTAATAATATTTACATAAGCAGCAGCAACCGGATTATAACCACCATATGCTTCAGTAAGTTCCTCACTTGTCATATTTGTTGTTCCGTAGAAGTAATAGTTAAATGCATCAAATACTCTGTTATACTCAGATTCAGTAAGTTCAATTGCTTCATTTAAAAATACATCTTGAGCAAGTTGCATGACTTCTTCAATTTGATAATCTCCACTTGAGATTTTGTATTGATAAACTTCGGATGAGAATTTTCCTAATGATGTTTTTTGTAGAGCAAGATCTTCATAATGTGCAGAATAGCCTTCTTGGTTATTGCCTAGAGATAATCCTCCTGTTTCGTGATCGGCGGTCACTATAATTAGAGTTTCATATGGGTGTTCAAGATAAAATTCATATGCTTCAAGAAGTGCATCGTCGAAATCTTTAACTTCATTTACTACTGTTGCAGCATCATTGGAGTGAGCAGCCCAATCTATTTTACCACCTTCAACCATCATAAAAAATCCTGTATCGTTGTACAGAAAATCTATAGCAGTTTCCACAAAATCTGCTAAAGAGTATCCTCCATCAATATTTCTGTCTATTGCGTAAGGCATATCGCCGCTACCATGTAATACGGGATTTGAGATAAAAAGCTTGTCATTTTCGCAAGAATACGATGAGGCAATACCTAGATCATTTGAAACAATATAACCACTTTCTTCACAAATAGTATATAAATCAGTTTGGCTCTCATCAGCATCTGTAGGATATTTAAAACCACCACCACCAAAAAATTCAAAACTACTTGCAGGTAGTTCTAAGCCAATTTGATAATAATTTGATCTTTATTCATTACTCGCGTAAAAGGCTGCAGGCGTAGCATGATCAATACTTACAGTTGTAATTATTCCAACTTTGAAATCATGATTATGAGCAATTTTAGCAATTGAAGTAGGCGGAACGGTATCTGAATATGTTGGATAGTAAGAAATCACACCGTTATCTGCTTTTGCTCCACATGCGATTGCAGACCCTGCAGCACCGGAATCTGTAATATTACTGTTGTTTGAAAATGTCGTACACAGACCAAAATATGGGAATTCTGTCATGGTGAGATTGCTCATGCCAATTTGACCTTGCAAACTGGTTAAATATCCTTCAGTGAGGCTCACGTGATTTGTACCCATACCATCACCTATAAAAACAAAAATGTATTTAGGTTTTATAGGTTCTGGATTTTCTGGTCCCGGGTCGTTGCAAGAAAATACGAATCCAATTAAAATAAGAACCCAGAATACTCTGTTAAAATTGATTTTCATAATGCAAATTTACGCAATTTTGTTAAAAATATGCATGTATTTAACTAAAGTGTAGTATTTTTGAAGATAATTTTGATAAAAGAGATTATTATGGACAACAAATTAGTAGTTTACAATTCATTGAGTAGAAAGAAAGAGGAGTTTAAACCTATAAATCCACCTTTTGTAGGTTTGTATGTTTGTGGACCAACTGTTTATGGTGATGCACATTTAGGACATGCTCGTCCCGCAATAACTTTTGATTTGTTGTTTAGATATCTTAAACACCAAGATTATAAAGTACGATATGTAAGAAATATTACTGATGTTGGACATCTTGAAAATGATGCAGATGAAGGTGAAGATAAAATAGGGAAGAAAGCCAGACTTGAACAACTTGAACCAATGGAAGTCGTTCAGCATTATACAGATAGATATCATCGTGAGATGGATAAATTGAATGTGCAGAAACCTAGTATTGAGCCAAGAGCGTCTGGACATATTATTGAACAGATCGAATTAACTAAGAAAATCATTGAAAATGGATTTGCATACGAAAGTAATGGGTCGGTTTACTTTGATGTGGAGAAATATAATAAGAAATATAAATATGGAATTCTTTCAGGACGTGTTTTAGAGGATTTATTAAGTAATACACGTGAACTTGACGGACAATCTGAAAAGCGTAATAGTTTAGATTTTGCATTATGGAAAAAAGCGAGTCCTGAGCATATTATGAGATGGCCTTCTCCATGGAGTGACGGTTTTCCAGGATGGCATGCAGAATGCTCAGCAATGGGGCATAAATATCTTGGTGATGAATTTGATATTCACGGTGGTGGAATGGATTTGCTTTTTCCGCATCATGAGTGCGAAATTGCCCAAAATACTGCCTCAATAGGTGAGAACTCAGTCAAATATTGGATCCATAACAATATGATTACTATTAATGGTCAAAAAATGGGTAAATCTTTAGGTAATTTTATTACTATTGAAGATTTATTCAATGGATCTAACGAAGTTCTGGAGAAAGCTTATAGCCCAATGACTATTAGATTCTTCATTTTACAGGCTCATTATAGAAGTACATTAGATTTTTCTAATGAAGCATTACAAGCTGCTGAAAAAGGTCTGGCAAGACTACTAAAAGGAGTAGAGACATTAAACAAATTAAATGTTTCAGATAAAGGTAATTATAATGCCACTGCTCTAAAAGATAAATGTTACACAGACATGAATGATGACCTGAATTCACCTATAGTTGTAGCACATTTATTTGATGCATTAAAAACGATAAACTCTATCGAATCAGGAAAAGAGAATATCGATAAGTCAAATTTGGAAATCCTTAAAGAAACATTCAACACATTTCTTTTTGATATTCTTGGTATTAAAAATGAAGAGTCTGAAGGGGGAAATGATGAGATGTTAAAAGATGTGGTTGATATGGTATTGAATTTACGCCTACAAGCTAAAAGTAATAAGGATTATGCCACGTCTGATTTTATTCGCGATGAGTTAACCAAACTTGGAATTACCGTTAAGGATAAGAAGGACGGTTTTGATTGGGAGATATAGGGGGTGACAGATGCTTGATGACCGATGACGGATGTTTTGCAGCAATGTTATCGTGTCTGCCAATTAGCCAGCAGCAAATTGCTAACAAAAAAATCTAGCAAACATTAAAGTCTGAAATTCTCTTAAATATTCTAAAAAAATATATAAAATTTATTGCTCAGGTGTTTTAAATTTGCATCTTTGCATACCAGAGTTTTGAATACATTTTATGAGTGGCAAGCAAATATTGAAGAAATTCCTGATTTGGAGGATCAAACATGTAAATGAAAGAGTTTTTGTTGGAGCTTTAGCTATAGTTTCTGGAATTGCAGCTGGCTTAGTTGCTGTCGTAATAAAAAATAGTGTTCATTTTATTCAGGAATTTTTAAAAGGTTGGTTTAGTTCTGAAACGGAAAATGTGTTGTTTATTTTTTATCCGATAATTGGTATTACATTAGCGGTAATAATTGTTCTATATTTAATTAAACAAAAGGTAGGACATGGTATTCCTACAGTTTTACACTCTATAAGTAGAACAAAGGGAGAGATAAAAAGACATAATATGTTCTCGTCAATTGTTACTTCAGCATTAACTGTTGGCTTTGGAGGATCTGTTGGTCTTGAAGGTCCAACTGTTGCAACAGGGGGTGCTTATGGAAGTAGTATAGGAAAACTTTTTCATCTTAAATATAAGCAGATAATTTTACTGTTAGGATGTGCTTCAACAGGAGCAATGGCAGCTATATTTAAAGCGCCCGTTGCAGCTATAGTTTTTGCTCTTGAGGTAATAATGCTGGATCTTACAATGGCATCTTTGGTTCCATTGCTTTTAGCCTCTGCTTCTGCTGTAATAACCTCATATTTATTTATGGGGCAAAATGTATTATATCCTGTAGTTTTAACACATGCATTTAGAATTTCTGAAATACACTGGTTTGTTATACTCGGTATTTTTACAGGATTGCTTTCTGTGTATTTTACTAAAATGTACATGTTTACAGCAAGAATATTTAAGAGAATCAAATCCTGGATTTGGAAATTAATTTTTGGAGGACTTGTTCTTGGAATTCTTATTTTTTTAATGCCAAGTTTATATGGTGAAGGTTATGAGGTGATAAATGGTGCTTTGGGAGGTGAGTATGAACACTTGTTTGAAAACACGTTTTACTATAATTCTCAATCTGATTTTATTGCAATTATTCTTGCCTTTGTAATGATTTTATTCTTTAAAGTTATTGCCACAAGTGTAACCTTTAATGCAGGTGGAGTAGGTGGTATATTTGCACCTTCATTATTTTTAGGTTCTAATCTGGGTTTAATGTTTAGTGTTGTTATTAATAAGTTTGGGTGGTCAACATCACATACAAATTTTGCTTTAGTAGGAATGGCCGGAACTATAGCAGGAATTATTCATGCACCATTAACTGCAATTTTCCTTATTGCTGAGATAACAGGCGGATACACACTGTTCCTGCCACTTATGATTGTTGCTGCAATATCTTATGCTACTGTTAGAATATTCACTTCAAATTCAGTATATACCAAACAGCTTGCAGAAAAAGGTGAACTTATGACACATAATGCTGATAAAAATATGTTGTCAATGATGAAGATTGACTCAATGGTTGAGAAGAACTTTCTTACAATTAGCGAAAATGCAAGTCTTGGGGATTTGGTAAAAACTATTTCAAAATCAAGCAGAACAATTTACGTCGTTATCGATGATGAAAATGTATTAAAAGGAATTGTATGGCTTGATCATGTAAAGCATATAATGTTTAAGCCTGAACTATATGATACAACATTTGTAAAAGATTTGATGTATATGCCAAAAGAAATTGTTGAACGCAATATGACTGTACACCAGGTTGCTGAAATGTTTGAAAACTCGCATCACTTTAATTTACCAGTTGTCGAGAATGGAAAATATCTGGGTTTTGTTTCTCGCGCTACTGTCTTTTCAAATTATAGAAAGAAAATGAAGCACTTTTCTAATGATTAGAACATATAAGCGTTTTTAAATTAGTACAACGTTTTTCTTTTTAAAGTTGTCTTTTGTTTTATAAATTGTTATATTTATGACATTGTTATTTCTATTAGATGTTTATAAAGCTTAAATACATGAAAAAATCGATATTGTTTTTCTTTGTTTTTTTTATCGCTATGGTTAGTGTTTCCTTCGCACAGAAATCAAATGGAGGTTATCCTTTAAGTTTTCTGAAAGTAGGATTACAGGAAGAAATAGATGAAATTGTAATTGATAATCCATCGATAGAAGATTTACGCCTAGAAGATAGCGTTCGTGAAATTAATAATCAGTTATTTAGAGTAGGAGTTCGAATACCTGTTGAAATAAATATTGATAATTTTGGAACCTGGGATTTACTCGAAGATGGTACAAGAGTCTGGAGATTGAAAATTACATCATATAATGCAAAATCAATTACATTATTATATGATAGCTTTAATCTGACTTCAGGTTGTGAGTTATTCTTGTATAACGATAATCGAAAGCAATTATTAGGTAGTTTTAACTATAATACAAATCATACAGAAACAGGTAAGTTTTCTACACAGATGATAGCCGGAGAGAGCACATATTTAGAATTGAATATTTCTCCCGAGTGTATTGAAATGCCAACCATAGACATTGAAGGAATTATATACAATTATCGTTCTGTAGATGGTTTTGTGAACTATTATTATGATGGAAAAGAAACAGGTTTTGGAAGTTCAGGAGATTGTAATCCTAATGTAAATTGTCCCGAAGGATATGATTGGCAAAATGAAAAGAAGGGAATAGCTTTAATATTTGTTATTGATGGATTCTCAGCTGGATTTTGTAGTGGATCATTAATAAATAATACTGCATTTGATGGGACGCCATATTTTTTAACTGCTGAGCATTGTGGAGGTAGTGTTCCTGCTGAGGATTTGGCTCAATGGCAATTTTATTTTAATTACGAAGCTGTTGATTGTGAAGACCCTGTTACAGAGCCAAGTTACTAAACAATTATTGGAGCAGAATTTAGAGCTAAAGGAGAAATGAATGGAGGTTCAGATTTTTTATTGTTAGAATTAATGACAACAGATTTAGTACTAAATTAGATAGGTGCTTATTATAATGGTTGGAATAGAAGTACTATTGCTGCCACAAACGGAGTTTTTATCAGTCATCCAGCTGGAGATATTAAGAAGATTGCAACTAGCACAGATACATTGATAACCGATACATATACAGGTTGTTATCCTGGTTCTCAATGGAAAGCTGTTTGGAGTCCAACAGAGTCAGGTTATGGTGTTACGGAAGGAGGGGCATCTGGAGCTCCATTCCTAAATCAAGAGCATTTAATAGTTGGCACATTAACTGGAGGAGCATCATATTGTGGTGCATCCCAAAATATGTCATATGACTATTTTGGTAAATTTGATTATCATTGGGCTAGTAATGGTCAGTCAAATATTGAAAGGCTTAAACCATGGCTTGATCCAGGAAATGTAGGTAGTTATATATGTCAGGGATACTATCCAACAAGCACTTTTGGTATGGTACAGGGACAAATATACAATGACATAAATCAAAATTGTAGCATTGATGATTTTGAACATGGAATAGGAAGTTATATTGTTGAAATAATGCCTGGAAATATAACAATTAGTACAAATTCGTATGGGATATACTCTATAGATTCATTACCGGAAGGGACTTATTATGTTACTGTTGATACTACCAATCAAAATTTGAACCCAACTTGTCCTGTAACACAAGAACTTATTATAAGTAATTCCCAATCTGTGACATATGCTCCTAGTTTTGGTTTTTATTCTGATCAAGCTTGTTCTGACCCATCTATAAGTGTATATGCGCCAATTCTTAGAAGGTGTTTTGACTATCAAGAGCTATATGTTGTTGCGCATAACCAATATGCTGCAACATCATATTTGGAAGAGGCTTATGTTATACTAGAATTAGATGAATTAATTTCAATTAATAGTTCTAACATACCTTTTGTAGAATTAGGAAATTCAGAATATAGATTTGATATAGGGAATGTTGGACCTGGACAGACTATTTCAATAGCATTACTTGTTGAGGTTAGCTGCGATGCCGTATTGAGTCAAACCTTATGTATGAGTGCAAAATTATTACCAATTGATGAATGTGCTTTAGATAATTCTACAAACATACCTGGGGGAGCAACTGGTGATATTCCAGAGTGTACTTTACCATGGGATCATTCAAGCTTAAACGTAGATGGATGGTGTGAAAATGATTCTATTTATTTTTTAATTACAAATACAGGTGATTTTGGTGATGGAGACATGCAATGTGTTTCACCGGTTAGAATTTTTATTGATGGAGTACTGACACAGGTTGAATCTATCCAATTGGATGGTCAGGAAACATATATGTATGCTTTTGAAGCTACCGGACAGACTTGGCGTTTAGAAGTTGATCAACATCCACTCCATCCTGGGAATTCGTATCCAAATGCTGTTGTAGAATTATGTGGAGATATAGTAAATTGGGTTCCCGGTTATATTGATAGTCAGTATCAGGACGATGCAGATCCGGTGGTCGATATTTTTTGTGGCCAGATTGTTGGAAGCTATGATCCTAATGATAAATCGCAATCACCAACAGGTGTTGGTGAATTAGGATTTATTGGCCCAAATCAGATGCTTGAATATAGAATAAGATTCCAAAATACAGGTAATGATACTGCTTTTACTGTAGTTGTAAAAGATACTTTGGATAGTAATCTTAATTTATTTACCGTTGTTCCAGGAGTTGCTAGCCATGATTATGAATTTTCAATTGAAAATGGTCGTGTGTTAGTATGGACATTTAATGATATTTTATTGGTTGATAGTATAACTAACGAACCTGAAAGCCATGGTTTTTTGACTTTTAAAGTAGAACAAAATCCTGATTTGCCTTATGGGACAGTTATAAATAATGATGCTGACATTTACTTTGATTTTAATGATCCAGTTATAACAAATGAGCTTGTTTACACGATTTATGACTTTAATCCACTTCTGTTGTCGCAGAGTATTTTCTTTGCTAATGAAGAAGTAAGTGTTTTTCCAAATCCTGCAGATGAAGTATTGAATATTTGTTTCACAAAGACAGATTCAGATGTTAAAGGATTATTTAAAATAGTAGACCTTACAGGGAAAGAAATTTATATTGAAGGATTTAGTACAAAATCTAGTGATTATACAATTAATATTGAAGGTTTGGATAGTGGAATATATATATTAATAACCTTCATGGAGAATACGATGTATGCTAATAGATTTGTAGTTAAGTAAAGTATAATAAAGTTAGTTTTACAATTCTTCTTTCAAATACTCGCCGGTATAAGAATTTTTATTTTTAGCAATATCTTCAGGAGTTCCTTCTGCTATTATTGTACCACCTCTTTCGCCTCCGTCTGGACCAAGATCAATAATCCAGTCAGCAGATTTAATAATATCCATATTATGCTCGATAATAATCATGCTGTTACCTCTATCTATTAATGAATTGATAACTTCAAGCAAAACCCGGATATCTTCAAAATGTAAGCCGGTTGTAGGTTCATCGAGTATGTATAGAGTGTTACCTGTTTCCCGTTTCATAAGTTCAGTAGCAAGCTTTACTCTTTGAGCTTCACCTCCGGATAGGGTAGTGGAAGATTGCCCTAGGCTGATATATCCCAAACCTACCTGTTGTAAAACCAATAGTTTTTTGTGTAGTTGCGGAATGTTTTCGAAAAATTCTACAGCAGTATTAATAGTCATATTGAGCACATCAGAAATCGATTTCCCTTTAAATCTAACTTCAAGTGTTTCTCGATTGTAGCGTTTTCCTGAGCAAGTTTCGCAGGGCACATAGACATCAGGTAGAAAGTTCATTTCTATTGTGCGAACACCAGCACCTTTACAGGTCTCGCATCTGCCACCCGAGACATTAAACGAGAATCTGCCAGGTTTGTACCCACGTATTTTAGATTCGGGTAATGATGCAAATAGCTCTCTTATGTCTGTAAATATTCCGGTATAGGTTGCAGGATTTGATCGTGGTGTCTTTCCAATTGGAGATTGATTAACTTCTATAAATTTATCTATATTATTTAAACCATTGATTTTATCATGCTCTAACGGAAACTTGTTTGAATTGTAGAAATGTCGAGATAATGCCGGGACTAAGGTTTCGTTTAGAAGTGTTGATTTTCCTGAGCCCGATACTCCTGTTACACAAACCATCATACCTAAAGGAATAGATACATCAATATTTTTTAGATTATTACCTTTTGCACCTTTAATTGTAAGTTTTGTGCTTGATTTTCTTCTTTCAGCAGTAACTTTTATATCGCGTTTACCATTAATATATTCCGAAGTGATGGAATTAGATTTTAACATCTCCTCGGGTGGCCCATGAAAAACAAGTTTTCCCCCTTTGCGACCTGCTCCAGGTCCAACGTCAACAACAAAGTCTGATTTTTCAATCATATCTTTATCATGTTCAACAACGATTACAGAGTTTCCGCGATCTCGAAGCTCTTTAAGAGAATTTATTAGTTTATTATTATCTCTTTGATGAAGGCCGATACTTGGCTCATCTAAAATATACAGAACATTTACTAATCGTGAACCAATTTGAGTTGCTAATCTGATTCGTTGAGATTCTCCACCTGAAAGGCTTTTAGCAGGTCTGTTGAGACTTAAATAATCAAGACCAACATCTAGTAAAAAACCTAGTCTGCTGCGAACTTCTTTAATCACCTCAGAAGCAATTTTTTTATCTCTCTCAGATAGATTTGTATCAGATTTCTTCAGAAAATCAAACAGTTGTCTAATATCCATTGCGGATAATTCATGGATGTTTTTTTCAGCAAACTTAAAGTGTAAAGATTCTTTTTTTAATCTAGCTCCATTACATTTCGGACAAGTAATAAATTTGTTAAATCTAAAAGATGATTTATTTGAGTAAGGGTCTTTTTCTTCTTCGTCCTGTTTTGCTTTAATTTGATTTACAATTCCTTCGAAACTTACAATATAGTTTGAAGATTCTCCAAGTGGAGTATTTTTTAATCTCAAACTTTCGCTACAACCATATAAAAGTGCATCCATTGCCTCTTCGCTAAGATTTTTTATTGGTGTCTTAAGATCGAAACCAACTTTATCAGCTAGTGCATCCAGAATCCAGAAGTTTAATGAATTTCTGTATTTCCCAATATAGCTAATGCCACCATTATAAACAGACAATGAAGTATCAGGAATAATTTTGCTGATGTCAATATCGGCAATCACTCCAAGACCATTACATTTTGAGCATGCACCTTGAGGTGAATTAAAAGAGAAAGTGTGAGGTGCAGGTTCTTTGTATGAAATTCCGCTTGTAGGGCACATTAGAAACTTGCTGAAATATCTGGGATTATTACTATCTTTTTCAAGAATCATAATTATCCCTTTACCAATAGACATTGCTAAGTCAATAGACTTTTTTAGCCTTTGTTTGTCTTCTGTTTTGACTTTTATTTTATCAATGACAATCTCAATAAAATGAGATTTATATCTATCTAATTTAAGATTGTACACAATCTCTTTCATTTCTCCATCTATTCTGGCATTCAGAAAGCCTTTTCTTCTGTAGGATTCGAAAAGTTCTTTGTAATGCCCTTTTCTTCCGTCAATAAGGGGTGAGAGGATATAAACTGCTTTTCCTTCGAATTCTTTTAGAATGATATTGATTATCTGTTCATCAGTATATCTTATCATCTTTTCTCCAGTGATGTGGTAGTATGCAGTTGAGGCTCTGGCATACAAAAGTCGAAGATAATCGTATATTTCTGTAATAGTGCCAACAGTTGAACGTGGGTTTTTGACAGTAGTTTTTTGTTCAATTGCAATTACAGGGCTTAATCCTGTTATCCCATCGACATCAGGTCTTTCCATATTTCCGATAAATTGTCGGGCATAGGCAGAAAACGTTTCCATATATCTGCGCTGACCTTCAGCATAAATTGTGTCAAATGCAAGTGAAGATTTTCCACTACCACTTAAACCGGTAATTACGCTCAACTTGTGTTGAGGGATATCTATATCAAGATTTTTTAAATTATGTACCCGTGCACCACGTACACTAATTTGTTTCTCGTTTTTACCCATTTTATTCCTGTTCTGTATCTTCAGGAATTTCACAATTTCTTACTCCGTTTGCAGGAATAAGAATAGTGTATTCCTTATTAGAGTTATTAATTAAACTCTGTCCTCTTAACCATGGGTTGAAATATTTTAGCATTTTGTAATTAGTTCCGTTATCAAAGGCAAATTGTACTAAATCGTTAATTGTACTGTCAACTTTTATTTCAACTGTTTCCAAAACAGGGTAACGATCTTCTTGAGGAATATTAAAGCCATAATCTTTTGGATTTGACAATATGACCTTATATGCTAAAATACGGTAAACGTATCTTGCGGTTTCATCATTGAGTTTTAAATCCCAGTAATTATCAACTCTTTGAAAGTCCATATCTCTTTTGAGTCCTCCCATTCCCATATTATATGAAGCTGCTGCGAGTGTCCAGTCACCAAAATAATAATACGCTTGTTTTAAATATTCTGTTGCTGCAATTGCAGACAGTACAGGATTATATCTTTCATCAACATTTCCATTTACTTCGAGCCCTCTTTCTTTTGCAGTTGCTTTCATGAATTGCCAAAAACCAACAGCATTAGAAGGACTTATGGCATTATAAAGTCCGCTTTCAGCAACGCATAGATATTTGAAGTCATCAGGGACGCCGTTTTCAGCAAGTATTTTTTCAATTTCCGGGAAGTACCTGTTTGCTCTTTTAATGTACAAAATTGTTGATGAGTGTCTGTAAGTATTGATTACAAATTCTAAATCAAGAGCTTCTTTTACATCAAAATTTTGGAGAGGTACTTCTTCACCACAAAAATCTAACTCATCAGGTATATGAGGCTGGAAAACATTGTAAGGAGTAAGAATAGAATCTTCAACTGGAGTTTGATTGTTTACATTTTCTACTGTATCAGAGAAAATAAAAAGATTAGATAAAATAACTCCTATACCTATTCCAACAATTAGAATTGCCGGGATTTTTACTTTTTTAGAAATACTCATTATTTTTTCTTTGTAAGTTTTGTATTGATATATAGAAAAAGAAATACTGCAACAGGGTAAACAGCAAAATACCACAAATTGTTGTAGTTTAGTTTATCATTAGCATTAATTAAGTATAATGCAAGAAATACACCTAAGGTATTTAATAGAAATAATACAAACCCTACCCATTGAACTGGTAGTCCAAGATAGTATAGATAGTGGGTTGTATGATCTCGACCACCGACAAAAGGTGACTTTTTCTTTAATAATCTGTTAATTGTAACTGTAGTTGTATCTGTAAGTGGAATAATAAAGGCGCTAGCAACAATAACAATTTGTTTTAGATTATAACCATATTGAAAATCTTCAATTGGTACAGAGTTCCAGTAGAATATAATACCTACAAGTGCTAATATTGCACCTAAGTATTGGCTCCCATTATCACCCATATACATTCGTGCCGGATTCCAATTATAGAATAAAAAGGCAATTAGTGATCCTGCTGTAGCAATAAATACAAGGCTTGAAAATGTTGAAATTCCAGACTCAAACATAACAGAGTAAATGCCAGCGCCACCAATTATTGAAAGGCTCGTCAAAGCAGTTACCGCATCCATATTGTCGAGCATATTTATTGAGTTCATTATGCCGACTACCCAAAGAAAAGTTATAATGTAATTATACCATTCGTAAGGGGATATCTGAATATAAATGCCATTGAAAATGAAAATAAAAGCACATAAAAATTGTACAATAAATTTGAATGATGGGGGAGTATTCATAATATCATCTGCCAAACCCATAAAGAATGACATTGTAACTATTATTAGAATACTGATAAATTCACTTGTTTGATGAATTTGATTTTTAAAGATAAATAAAGCTACTATAGCAAGAGCCAGAAAAATTGCGTAAAATCCAATACCTCCAAAAATAGGTTTTGACTGAGTACTGAAGCGTATAGCTGAATTATTTGCTTTCTTTACTAAGAACTTTATAGGTCTCTTAATAAAGAAATTATTTAAGAAAAGGCCTAAACTTATCGATAAAACAAAAGTTATTAATATTTCAATCTGCATTATTTCTTTCTTTTCAATTTATCGGCTATTTTTTGGAAGATATTTCTTTTATCTTCTACTTCTTCTCCATAATACGTATTGTGTATTTTGGTTAAATAACCGTAACCATAACCATAGGTTGCATAACCGTATTGGTAACCATAACCGCTCTTATATCCGTAACCATACCTTCCGGAACTTCTTTCAATACCGTTAAGTATTATGGACATATTCTCTACTTTACTGTCAGAAACAAATAAGTTTACGTTTTCAATAAATGATTTTGGACTGATACCTGCACGCATTACATAAATAGGATTATCTGCTAATTTGTAAGTTATCATAGCATCAGTAACAATACCAACAGGAGGAGTATCAATTATTAAAAGATCGTAATCTTTTTGAATTTCTTGAACTAGTGTATTAAGCTTTTCTCCAAGAATGATTTCAGCAGGATTTGGCGGTAATGGACCGCTTGTGATGTAATCCAGATTTTCTATTTCACTATGTCGTACACATTCTTGATATGAGTGCTTGTTAATTAAAATTGTACTTACGCCTTTAATATTGTCAACTGAGAAACATTTATCAAGACGAGGTTTTCTAAGGTCAAAATCTAATACGATTACTTTTTTACCCATCATTGCATATATTGCAGCAATGTTCAAACCAACAAATGTTTTACCTTCACCTGCAATAGTTGACGAAACTGTTATTATTCTACATTTATTTTTAGCAGGATAAAACTCAATATTACTACGAATATTTCTAAATGATTCAGCCATCATTGATTTTGGCCTTTGATGTACTACAACCTGAGAAACATCCATACTTATCTTAGCTACAGGGACACCCCCTATAACAGGAATTTTGGTGTAATCTGATATGTCAATTGTTGATAGTATTTTATTGTACAATAAGTACTTAAGTAAGATAAATAATACTGAAATAACAAAGGCTATGATAAAAGCCATCAGCATAACAGTGCTTAAAATAGGGTAGTCTGGTGCAACAGGAATATTGGCTTTTTCAAGAATCAGATTGTTACTTACATATCCGGCTTGTGAAATCATAGTTTCAGCCTTAGTTTTAATTAGCTGACTATAGAAATCTTCGTTTATAGAATATAATCTCATTAAACGGGCGTATTCTATTTCATCGTAACTGGAATCAACAAAAACTTGATTTTCCATTTCACTAATCTTTCTTGAGTATTCAGATTTCTCAGATTTTAATCTTTCTATTGTTGAGCCAATGAAGTCAACAATTGTTGCTTTCTTAGTAGCGATTTGTTCGTCTATGGTTACTATTTTATGATTATTTGCAGTAACATCAAATAGTAGTATTTCTTTCTTATTTAATAGCTCTTGTAATGAGTTTATCATTCCTGCAATAAATGTCTCAGACTGTTGTCCAGATAGCATTGCAAGAATTTCATATGTTTTTAATTCAGGGTCTTTTTCAATCTTCTCTGAAACTTTTTCTAATGTCATAATTTCAAAGTCAACATTAAGTAGTTTACTTTCAAGCTCTGACATCTTTGTTGTATAGAGGTTTGTCTTATTAAATAATAAAGTTTCGGTATTTGAGCGTATATTATTTTGTTGTTTAAAATCGTGTAAGTTTTGCTCTGTATTTGTTAATTGTAGGAATACATTTTCCATTTGCTGGTCAATGTATGTAATTATATTGTTTGCACTTTCTTTCTTTTTATTCTCATCAAACTCTATAAATTTCTCTGCAATTGTATTTGTAATTTCTGCGGATTTCCTTGCGTTATAATCATTGTAGGTTATTAAAATTGTTCCTGCATTTTCGTTTAAAACCTGGATTTCTAGATTGCTAGCAATATTTGTAAGAACAGTTTTGGTGTTATTAATTGTAAAGAAGTATTGTGACTTATTATCGGGATTAAGTTCAAACTCCATATCCTTTTTTGATGGGAAGTGAATAAACACTTCCATTCCAAAAACTGATTGCCATTCTTCAGGAGATATTAAATACTCATAATCCTGATTTCCAATTTTGTAGTAAAGGTGACATTTATAATCAACAAATTCAATATTTACCTTTTGGTCGAGAATTACAGTATTGTTTATTCTATAGTTGACCTCAAACGGAGTATTTCCATATAATTCGGTGTATAAAAATGTTCCTTGTCTGTAATAGCTAACATCAAGTGGAAGACTTGCTACAACTGTTTTTAGGAATTCGTTTGAACGAACGAGCTCAATAACAGGAGCAAGGTCTGTTTCCATTACACCTGCATTAATACCCAGGATTTGATTAGTTTTATTCTCGTTTTTTATTTGTAAAACAGTTGTAGTTTTATATACCGGTCTGGTATATCTGAAATAAGCATAACCGGCAGCTAAGGATACAACAAAAATGATCAATATCAACCAGAAGTTCTTTTTAAAAATAGTAAAGAAAGTTCGTGGGTCGAATTTTTGATTGAATATTGGTATTTTATTTTCCATTTGCGCTCTTATTTGTTAAATGCGAAAAATATTCCGTAAATTGATACCAGTGTAGTTGTGAGTGTCAAATAAGGTGAAATTTCTCGAAGTACCCTGGTTACATATTGTGGTTTACTATCAACATAAATGATATCGTTCGCTTCCAGGAAAATATTAGAATCTTTTAATTCGCTCAGGTTTGATATATTCCAGTAATAAATTTAAGGATTTTCGGTTAAATCCCCTCTGATTAATTTAATTCGATATGATTTACTTATATCAGTTAATCCCCCTGTTTGTGCAATCGCTTCAATTAAAGTAAGGTTTTCTGTTGGCATTTCAATAATTGATGCGTTGGTTCCACTATTCATGAAAACCATTACTTTTCGGTTCGTAACCTCCATTAGAACAAAAGGATCAACATAGTAGTCAGCATAAAGATCTTCTAGATACTCTTCTGCTTCTCTAACTGTCTTACCACTTATAGGAACTCTTCCTAATATTGGAAGCTTTATAAGTCCGTCAAATTCAACTGCGAATTCCATACCTTGTTGGTTGCGGTTGTTATTCATACTGTTTCCACCATTTTGATTGTTTCCTGTTCCAAATAGGGATTCACCGATATTACTAACAACTCTAAAGGAAATTTTATCGTATGGTTTAATTACATATTCTTTTTTTGACGCTTCAAAACTTGAGACAGGATAAGCATCATCAACCTCAAACATTTCTGATGGACTCAAGGTCTTGCAAGAATTGAATGTAACAGTTACCAAAAGAATAATTATTATAACTATATATTTATTTTTCATGTTTGAGTCTATATTTAACTACAAAAATAAAAAATTATTCTTTGACACTATATATATAAAGGGATTATTTGAAATTTTGATTATTTAGCATTGGCTAAAAGCTCTTCATAAAGACTTTTCATATCATTTACCAGTCTGCTATAATGGAACTTTTCCCGTACAAAGTACCAGCCATGATTTGACATATCTTGACGTAAAACATCATCATTTATCAGCTTTAATAAATTAGTTGTGAAGTCTTCCAGATTATCATTTTTAGATAATAGAGCTGTTTGATCTCTGAGTACAACATCTTCAATTCCACCAACATTTGTTGTTACAATTGGTGTGTTTGCAGCCTGCGCTTCAATTAGAGAAACAGGAGTTCCTTCATTGAAAGATGTTAATGCGGTGATATCTGATCCGGCAAATACAGTGTCAGCATCCTGTATCCAGGAAGTGAATATTATATCTGCATGATCTTCCTGGTTTTCAGGTGTTGAACACTTTAGACCAAGAGAATATGCAAGTTCAATTAGTCCGTTCTTTAATTCTCCGTCACCAACAATTAAACCTTTGATTTTTTTATTGGTTTGAGATTTGATTTTCGCAATTGCTTTAATAAAAAGTGGATGATTTTTTACCGCTACCAGTCTTCCAACAATAGATATTGCTATTTCATCATCTTGAATTGCATAGTCATTTCTAAATTTTATTCTTTTATTATTATAGTTTTCTTGAAATCTATCTAAATCAAAACCAAGAGGTATTACACGAAATTTATCTGCCGGAGCTATTTTGTGAATATCGCACAGTTCATGTTTTTGTATTTCACTTATGGCAACAATTGCTGTACTTTTAGATGCCATGTTTTGTTCTAATCTTTTAAATAAAGCAGTTTTTTGTTTATTGAAATATGAATGAAAGATATGTCCATGAAATGTATGCACTACAATCGGCACATTACTTTTTGCAGCAGCTCTTCTTCCGATAAAACCTGCTTTTGATGCATGAGTATGGACAATGTCTGGTTTATAACGCTTAATTATTTCTTTAATTTTTTGATATGCAACTACGTCATTGTATCCATTAATTTCCCGCATCATTTCAGGAATTTTAATGGTATGTAAGCCTAGTTTTTTTACAATGTAATCTGAACAAGCTTCATGCTGGTCATTCATTCCACCAACTAATAGTGTTTCGTATTCTGGAGCCATATATTTAGTTAGATAAGCAACATTATATGTTGGCCCTCCCAGATTAAAACGATTGATTATTCTTAATACTTTCGGCATATACTATTCTGTATAAAACTTTCTCCACCATGTCTGAAATACAAGCAATGCCCATATTTTAGCTGCAGAGTCTTCAGGGTTTTTACTATGCAACTGTTTTTTCAGACTTTTAATTACATTAATATTAAAAATCCCCTGTTCTTCTATAAACGAATCTTTTAATAAATCGTTGTCAATTTTTAACCATAATTCATTTTTAAACCAATCTAATAATGGAACTTCAAAGCCGTGTTTAGGTCTGTTCAAGAGTTCCGGGGGCAAAAGATCCACGAAAGTTTCTTTTAAAATTTTCTTCTTACTTGTTTTATCAATTTTATATGTTGCAGGTAGCTTTGCAATAAAATCAACAACTGTATGATCAAGAAACGGAGTTCTTACCTCAAGGCTATTTGCCATCGACATTAAATCAACTTTTGTTAGCATATCACCTTGCAAAACAAGGTGGAGGTCTGTATATAGTACCGAATTAAGGTCTTTGAAGTCGATATTATTGTTTATATAAAGATGTTTTTTGTTTTTGTAGTTTTCCTTATTGTAATCCCGGTTTAAAAGTCTATCTGCATATTGCTCTGTTCCGATACTTGCACAGAACCAGTATCTTTCAGAGGGACTAAGATTAAATCCGGTAGCAAATCTGTTTAATTGTCTAGCTAAATTTGCTTGTTTTGAGTTGCGGGATTTTGGAGCAATTTTCCACATAGGATTTAATGCTGAAACTAGCTTTTCTTTGGCACCTGCATAACTTGCTTTAAGATGCGCAGAATGTTTGTTATAGCCTGAAAATAGCTCGTCAGCACCATCACCGCTTAAAGCTACAGTAGCCTTTTTACGTGTCATTTTGCTTAATATATTTACAGCTAATGCCGAAGAGTCTGCAAAAGGTTCATCCAGATAATTTAGAACATTGTCTAATTCACTTAATAAATCATCATTGCTGACTTTAAAAACAGTATGGTTTGTATTGTACTTTTTTGCAACTATTTCAGCATATTCTGTTTCATCAAAATAGACATTATCAGTAAAACCTATTGAAAATGTATTTAAGTTTTTTGTGTGATTTGATGCAAGAGCTGTTATAACAGATGAATCAATCCCACCACTTAGAAAACTACCTAAAGGCACATCGGCAATCATACGTCTTTCAACAGCTTGATCCAAGAGCTCATATAATTTGTTCTTTGCAGATTTATATTCAATCTGATTATCAACAAAATCAGGTGTTGGGATGCTATAATACTTTTTTTGCTGAACCCCATCCTGATTAATAACCAAGAATGTGCCTGGTGTAAGCTTGTGAAAATTCTCAAGCATACTTTGATTTGTTGGGAGGTAATTCAGTTGCAAATATGTTTTTAAACTTACATAATTTATCTTTTTTGGAACATTATAAGGTAAAATGCCTTTTACTTCTGATGAAAAGACTATCTTATCTTCATCTTTGTAGTAATGTAAAGGGTTTATTCCCATTCTGTCACGGGCAATGATACAATTATTTTTATGAGAGTCATAAAATGCAAAGGAAAAGCAACCATTTATTTTATCAATAGCTTTGGGTCCGTATTTTATAAGCAAATAGAGGAGAACCTCAGTATCGGAGCTTGATATTAATTTAACTCCCTCATTAAGGAGTTCATCAATATAATTACGGTAATTATAAAACTCTCCATTGAAAACCAGTGTATATCTTCCTGTTGAATCATGAAAGGGTTGAGAGCCTGCAGCACTAGTATCAATAATAGATAAACGAGTATGGCCCAAACCAATGTTCTTATCTATGAAAATCCCATTTGCATCAGGTCCTCTGGACTTTAAAGCCAAATTAGAATTTTCAATATTCGTTTTATATTTTTTTGCTTCGTCTTTAAAGCAATATATCCCGCTAATCCCACACATAAATTCAGTCTAAAAATCTTGTCTAAACATTGGATCCCAAGGTGGTAAGATGATTGTTTTTTTACCTAATAGGTCTAAAGTTTCCTTATTGATATATTTTTTGTTTATTACCACTCTAAACATGTACTCATCAAACCATTCGTCTGTAAAAGTAAGATAGCCATTGTGTCCGTATGATGATCCCCATGAATTTTCAAATTGCCATTTATATGGTTTATCTTCTTTATCAGTGTCAACAGCCATTAATAACATTGCGTGAGAAGAGCCACTGTCATATGTTTTAATCCTATCTGCTTTTGTCATTCCAAAATCAGTTCCAAGTAATGCTTCAAAATCATAGTTGTCTACATCCAGAGTCCCATCATCTTTACTTAATTGTTTTCCAACATCACAACTTGCATACATAGCTTCGTTATTTTTTATGCTTTCTAGTGCAAACACTTTTATTTCATCAGAAGGTAAATTAAGATATACCCAGTTTTTCCCTTCTAGTACATTTCTATCATATTGGATTTCATATACTTTATAGTATTCTCTAGTTGGGTCGTTCATTAACATTACATAATTGTCGATTGAAAAATCAGGATAGAACTCTTTGAAGAAACTTTGAGGAGTGTACTCCTTATATTCTCCAATTTCCCCTGAGCTATTTACAAATCTGTAATCAAAATTAACAGGAGGTTCACCAAGGAATAAAACCAACATACGATAAATGTCTAGCATCATATTGTACTTTTCCGTCTCTATCTGTTGAGTCGGTGCTTTCATCTTTTTTAGATTATAAAGTTTTAAACCATCATCGCGTAATTTACGTTTAAGTAATCTGTTTAACCAGGCGGTGTTTTCGCTATGATGTGTTTCCGGCATAACTGATTTTGGTACTACGCCGTATTTTGTAACTATATTTGCAAATGAATTCCAAACTCCACCATCTCCAACAGGATTTTTGAATAACCATTCAATCGTTTTATCATCAAAATCTTTTTTATAGTTATCCATTACAGCCTCAAGGAAAAGGTTTGATTTTTCGAAAAGATCCCAGAAATACAGGTAATTAGTTGAGAATTCAAAAGAAGAGAGATCTTGCGAATTAATAATTTCAGGACGTAATGAATTCAAGCCGGTAAACATCCAGCATCTTCCACTTTATTCCTGATCTGTAATGCCTTTTACATCTACTTTATATTTAAAGTTATGCTCAGACTTTCCTGCTAAATCACGATTTAAAGCCAAATCTTTTATATCATTATTGCTAACTGCATTTCTGATTCCTTTATCTTGATCAGCTTTTTCAGAATAATCAGATCTGATTCTTTGCAACATTTCATCATAAATGTTCCCATTTTGCGCAAAAGAAAAATTACTGATTATTAGAAAAGATAGAATTAAAATTGATAGAGTTTTTTTCATTTTTATATGTTTTTTTAGAATTTTAGATAAATATCTTGTAAAAATATTAAAAATCATTTGTTCTTTCAATTTATAATGGTCAAACTTTACCAAAATTAAATATTCTTTAGTTTTTATACCTATTTTGGCTCGTTTTTCGTTATTTTGGTACTCAGATAAATTAATGTTTATGAAAAAAGTAGTTTTTCTTTCTAGTATGAGTTTCTTGTTACTAGTATTTAGTGTTCTAAGTGCACAAAACTCATTAATTTCCCAAACTGATACCATATTTTATGGAGATGATATTGATACTGATATTTATCTTACAGTCAATTCAGATTCAGATTTCTCGGTAATAATAAAGAGCAAAAAAGCTTTAACCATTCTTGGTAATGGTAATACCGGCGTTGGTACTGACAATCCTGAGTATGAGCTAGATGTCTGTGGTAGTATCAGAGCAAGTGAAGAGATTATTGTCGAAGCAAATGAATGGTGTGATTATGTTTTTGAAGAGACATATGAATTGGAGAGTTTTGACCAAAGAATTACTAAAATATTAAACCAGAAGCATTTGCCTTATTTGCCATCAGAGAATGAAATATATCAAAATGGAATTCCAATAAATGAAACTATTACTGGGCTTTTAAGAAATGTCGAAGAAATGTATTTGTATATTCAGGATTTGGAAAAACGGATAGATATTCTTGAAGAAGAAAATCAGCAACTAAAAGCAAAAGTTCAATAGTGGAATTTAACAATAAAATATTCCTGGTTATAAGCCTATTACTTTTGTCAGTAGTTTCGCTTTCTCAGTCGTATGACACACTAAATATTAAGGAAGAATTTGATGCTTACAATGATTTTTTAGTTGAAAAACATAAAGTTTGCGTAATTGACCCTAATGATGATGCTTTTATTTTTGGTGATGGAATGTCAAAAGTTCTTGAAGCATACCTAAATATGTATGAACTTACTAATGATAAAGCATATTTGTATAAATTTATTATGAACTCATTGTGTATTGTTGAAAATAGAAATGATATCAACAGTAATGCAATTGCATCTACACCAAAATGGACAGAAGGAAGTTCATCCACATATGCAGATGGTTATATAATAGCTGCTTTGAGTCGTTTTGTTTTTTGTATTAATGTACTTTACCCTGATTTAAAAGATGAAGAGCTGTACAGTTTTCCTGAAATAATGCCTGATAACTATCTTGATTATTCATGTAATTGTAATTTTTCAGGGATATATTTTAAGACATTTGGAGATTATTCTGTCTGGTTGAGTGAAAGAGTGGATGAGACTATATCTTATTTTATAGACAACGAGTTATGGAGTGAAGAGTTTGGTATGATTCAACCCGGAAGTACTCTAGAGATAAATATGCAAGCAGGTTTTGCAAGAGCTTTTCTATTTATGGGATTGGCAAATAAAAGAGATGATTATTTCAATAAAGCCAAGCGTTTAGCTGAATTATATAAATCAAAAGTTGAGTTTAACGATAAATGTGAGAAAAGAAAGTACTCAAATCAGGTATTGGTGTTAGACACTGTGAAAAATTCCTACTGGTGGTACCATATGGGGTGGAAGGTAAATTATCGTAATTGTAAGATGAGGTTAAATCAAATGCCTGATTATAATTATTATACATTTTACGTTGAAGATGTAAATCATGGAGCAATGGTTACACTTTTTCCTTTGGATTATTACAAATATGCTTCTGATACAATCTTTACAGAAGAGGATATGGTAAGGTTCAGAAATACATTTACTAAAAACATATACAATGGCAAGAAATATAATACTGGTTTAGATGGTACAAATGGAAAGACCTATATCGAAAGAGCTTATGATTCCATTACGATTGAGGAAATACTCCGATATTTTTCATTGCCATATTCTTGCTGGGCTGAGTTTGATGGTGTTGATGAAACCGCTGATTCTCCTGATGTATATGACTTAACTATGAAAGATTATATTAATTACTTTACTGATTTGAAACGCTTACCTGCGTATTATTAAGGTCAAAAATGCTTAGGTCATTCTATGCTTGTTTCACAACAGTGGGAAAAAGATTCAACGGATTTAACATTGTATAATCGTAATCTTGTGTATAACCAAGATTTTAATGCTAAGAGAAATTTAGTTATTGCTCCTCAAATTAATAATAAAATTAGAAAAAGTGATAAAACCCCTTTTGCAGACCCAAAAACCTTTGTTGACGAGGGAGAGTTAACAAGATTTGTAATTGAACCTGGTGTTGAGGTACATCTTTCAGCAGGGAAATCAGTTCATTTAAAACAAGGTTTTAGAGCAAAATACGGATCAAAACTAAAAATAAACTTAATAGATTAGATTAAAACTGTTTATCTTTTAATAATCTATTTGTATTACAAATATTTTCTTCTGACTCTTGTCTTAAATTTAGCATAATTTCATTTAAACTCATTTTACTAAGATTTCCATAAGATTTTTCAATAAACGGACATTTTTTTACATCACCTGCAGGGTCTATATAAATGAAGATTTTTCCTCCTACACATCCTCGTTTTGATTCCCATATATCCGGGGAGTAGGTGATTGGAAGATTTTTAAATTGTTTTGATCTATGATTATTGTTGATTAGTTTATTTAATTTCTCAAAATCAGTTAATGTGAAACTGTCGTATTCACCATCTAAAACATGATGCATTTGTTTTGGAGAATAGCAATTAATAAAGTGTGCTCCCTTTTCGCCGAGAAAGTTTATAAAATTTGTGAAGTTTACTCTTTCTAGTAATTTTTTACCAAATACACTGTCAATTGCAACAATCAATCCGGCATTGTTTGCAGCTCTTATAGCATTTTCTGCATATGCAAATGCTTTCTGACTACCTTTAACAATATTAATTTGACCAGATTCTATTGAGTCCAAGGATATCATTACGCCTTTAAGGCCAATTTTCTTTAAATTTAATAACTTGTCTATGTCTAGATTATATCCGGTGGAAAGTAACCAAAATCTTGTTTTTGTTTCTTTGAATTCTGTTATAATTTCATGAAGATCATTTTCTCTCATCATCGGTTCACCTCCTGAGAGATAGATGCTTTCAATATTATTATTTATCAGTTTTCTAATGTTCTCAATTATAGTCTCTTTACTAAGCCTTTCTTCATTAGTGTGTAAGTTGGAATTATAGCAATATTTGCATTTAAAAGGACATTTCGAGGTAATACATACTATTGCAAATACGGGTTGTGGTAAATTTCCATGATTTATCCATTTAATATCCTGAATAATATATTCTATAAATTCTTTTGAATTAACGGGTGGCATATCAGGTACAGCTATTATTTCATGAGCTTTCTTTAGATATCTGTTTGGGTTTGTATTAAAAAGACATCTATTGTCTTGATAGTATTTGCTTATTTCTTTAAAAGCGGAAATGAAGCCGAAAACTCTAAACGACTTGTTATATAAACGAATCAATATGCCAATATCAAGGAGTTTCTTTCTAAAACCATATATGAATTTAGTTTTTGCCATTATCGAAGTTTGGTTTCAAATACTGCATATTTACTATCTGAAGATACTTTCTCGCCTGTAATTCTTTCTATATATTTAAGTGCTAGGTTAATGCTATCCTTATTTTCATCAAAAATGAAACCCCCTGTACCATATTTGTACCCGGCAGAGATAACATCATCAACCATTTGATTTATAAGAAGCATTTCTACACTTTTTTTTCTAAAGTCCTGATGAATTGCGATTTCAGTAAATCTAAATGTGTTTATTTTATTTAGAAATTTAAATCTTAAAACATCAATATCCAAGTGATGAGCAGCTTTTAGTTCTCTATCTCTTTTTAGTAATTGATAAAAGTCAGGAAACCATAACAAGAATCCAACAGGTTTGCCTTTATATTCAGCAAAAATTAAATTTTCGTTTTGTAGCATAAATCTAAATGGCTCGAAGAGTTCTAAATCTTCTTTGTTGGTTCTATTTGCCCAATATGGATGTTCCTGAAAGCATTCATTATTAAGTTTTGTGTATATTTCAGAATCTCTCACAAGTTTCTTTTTGTCAAGCTTCCTAATTGAAATATTTGAATCAGTTTTAATTCTGTTCTTTAACTTATTGAAATACTCACTTTTTCTTGCTAAGAAACTAAATGAGGTAATTTTTCTTGCTGTCATGTTTCGGAAATAATCAGGATAATATGAGTGATTATATGGTAAACCGAAAACAGGGATTTTATCAAAATTATTTAATAATATCCCAGCTCCATAATTTAGATGTCCATTTAGCCCAAAACATATCTTATTTGTTTTTGGGAATTTTTCTTTAGCCAGTTTGGTAATATTTTCAGTAAGATTGTCAATTCCTTTAATTGCTTCAAAAAATGACACTTGAATGTATTCTGGAAGAGTTTTATCATGTATGAATGCAAATCTGGCTACAGTTTTTTTATCTATCTGAACTAAAATTGGAATTATCTTAGCATGATTGTGAAAGTCTGATGGTCCTTTAATCACTAGACGCATAATATCATTATCGGAGCGATAAAATTTGTTATTTGAATAAATTTTATTGCCAAAGCTGTAGAACTGCTCTAAATCTTGTGCATTATGTAATTCGATAAATTTCAAATAAATATTTCTTTTGGTTTTTTAAATCCAAGGAACTCAGTATACATTGACGAGCAGTATGATCCGGCATTGCCTAAAACAATAATATCATCAATTTTCGCCTCCGATAATGATGTTTTGTGTGAAAGAAAGTCTCTTGAATAGGTAGAGCATCCATTTATTTTAGTGTCCTTTTCTTTTGTGTTTTTTAGATTTCCTGATTTGTCAAATAAATAAGTTGGATGATTAGATTCGTTAGGGTAAAGCAATGGTCTCGGAAATTGAGTAGAACTAGCATTTACTCCAATATATTGAGTCCCATTTCTAAATTTAATGTCCGTTACTTTGCAAATAAAGAATCCTGCTTCACCACCTATAATCCTACCGGGTTCGAGAATAAGTTTTATTGATTTGTTTCTTTTAGCAGAGAAACGATTCATAATCTCTGTTATTTTTTTTCCATATAATTCGAAGTCAAAATTATTTTTGGTATCAATGCCAAAACCACCACCAAAATCAAGGTATTCTAAATTTGGAAATTGATCAGATATAGCGATGAGTGATTCATAGAAACTTGTAAAGTAATCTATGTCTATAATGTCAGTGCCAACATAAATATGAAGTCCGTTTATTTGTTCTTTTGTTTTTATCGAATTTATTTCATCTTCTGTAAGACCTAACCTGCTGTTTTCTCCAATAAAACTTCCTGCTCTTCCTGTTTTTGGTCTGTGAAACTTGTTTTCAATATTACATCTTATTCCAATATTTCTGTCAGGATACTTATTAACCCAAAATTCTAATTGTGTCAAAGAATCAAGGTTGATTTGTATTCCCTCTCGATAAACACATTCCATCATTTCTTTGCTTATAGATGATGCGGTAAATATTATTTGAGAGTTTGTAAAACCTACATTTTTTACTTCTTCTAAATGTAGTTGTGAATTAACAAAAACATCTAAACCGGCTTGCTTTATTATCTGAAGAAAATCAGGATTACAGTTCGCCATTGTAGCGAAGTGAATACTTTTATTTTTATATGGAATTTCTGTAAAATGCTGACATGTTTTTATTATTACGTCTTTATTGTAAACATAAACAGGATTCTTAATGTCTTTATAATTTTTTTTTACACAGTCTTTTAAATTATCTATTAGCATAAATTCAATTAAAGTAAGTCCAATATTACAAATTTTTCTAAAGTTATTGTAACAACAACGATTAAAAGTTTTATTAAGTCTACATTTTATAATTATAAAGTTTTGCCTGAGCTACTGGATTTTAGAATGCTAAAGGTAAATGTAATATGAAAATATTTAAAAATATACCAATAAGTATACAATAATTTACATATGTTTGTGCGTTATCAGCATGTTAAATTGTTGCCAAAAATCTTGTTATGAAAAATTACTTTTTCTTTTTCCTGTTGATTTTTTCATTTTCTGCTTATACTCAAAATATTAAAAACATATCTGTAAAAGGACATGTTATTGATACTTTAAATGAAACTGTACCTGCTGCTACAGTAATGCTATTGAATAGTAGTGATTCAACCCTTGTAAACTATACGACAACCAATAGTAGTGGAGACTTTGTTTTTAAATCTGTAAAAAACACAGGTTACATTTTAAAGATTTCACATGTTAGTTTTATGCCAATTCAGAAAATGGTTACAATATCATCAAATGAAGTTTATGATTTTGGAACAATCAAAGTAGAGCCAATTGCAGAGGTCCTTATGGAAGTAGTTATTAAATCTGCTCAGGCTCCTTTATTTATTCACGGTGATACAGTTGAATATGATGCAAGTTTATTTAAAGTCCCGCCTGGATCATCAGTTGAAGATTTGTTAAAGAGATTGCCGGGGATACAGGTTGATGCAGATGGTAATATCTCATCAAATGGAAAAGATGTAAGGAGGATTTATGTTGATGGTAAGACTTTTTTCGGAGATGATCCAAAAAGTGTAACAAAAAACCTTGATGCAGAAGCAATCTCAAGAGTTCAGGTATATGATGAACAGTCAGAACAAGAAAGATTAACAGGAATTGAAGATGGTTCGGATGATAAAGCAATGAATCTTGAACTAAAAGATGAATATAAAAAAGGGTATTTTGGGAAAGCTTCTGTTGCTGCGGGAACAGAGGAAAGATGGGCTGCTCGAGGCAGTTTTAACAGATTTAATGAAACTTCACAATTATCTTTTATTGCTTATGGTAATAATATAAATGCAACAGGTGTTAATTGGGAGGATTATCAGGAGTTTAAAGGCAGTTCTGCTTATTCGGAATACGATAATGGCGACTTTGGATTTAATTCGAGAAGTTACGGACATTACTTTAGTTACGGAAGTAGTTATTCGGATAATGGTTTTACAGAAAATGTCGGAGGAGGAACAAATTATAACTATTTTAAAGACAAAGTAAAATTTAATGTGTCATATATGTATAGCCAGACTGACAGGTTTTATGATATGTTTTCAAAAAGACAAACGTTTTTAACTGATTCAACTTATTTTAGATTTGATACTACAAATTATAGTCAGTTTACAAACTCACATAGTATATCATCACGCTTCGAAATAGAAATTGATTCAAATAATACCTGGATTGTTCGTGTTAATTCACGTTTGTCGGGTAACAACAGATTAACAAAAGAGTATCAGTTATATCAAACAGATGCACCTTTGTATTCTGATATTAATATGAATTCAATGTCAGATAGTAGTGATTTAGCTTCTATATCGGCAAATTTACTTACTCTTTATAATCACAAATTCTCTAAAAAAGGACGTAGTTTCTCCATTAGTGGTGCAGCCGATATAAGTCAGAGTCTTACCAACAAAAGAACTGTTAATATCAATGACTATTATTTGAGTCTGACACCAAGCGAACAAATAGCATACATTTATGATAATACAAGTGCACAGAATCTTTACAAATCGAGTGTAATGTATGTGGAGCCATTTAACAAACGTTTTTCAATGATGGCATTTTACAACTTCTCAATGAATGAAACCAAATCTGGAAAAATTGTTGAGGATGAGTTAAACAGTAACGCTATTGTTAACTCAATGACAAATTATTATATCCACGATGTGATGTATAATCGTTTGGGAAGTAGTATAAATTATGCATGGCAGGGTTTAAATATTGCGTTGGGTGGAGCTTATCAAATTATTGAGTTAAGTGGGCGCTATGCATTATTAGAAGCATCAGACACTTATTCTGATTTGGCTCCAAAATCATATGCTAATTTTACTCCTTATTTTAGGACGCAGTGGCAATTACCTAATAATATGCGATTAAGTGCAAGTTATTCTTATGATGTTGATGAACCTAGTATGAGCCAGTTGCAACCAATAGTTGATAATAGTAATCCTCTATATTCTGTAGAAGGAAATCTGTTACTAAGTCCTGAAATTTCACATAATGTCAGAACGGGATTTAATTATTGGAATCAATCTTCTTTTACCAGTTTCTCAGTAAATGCAAGTGCTAGTTTTAATGAGAATACTATTGTTTATAATCAAAATACAGTTTTTGTTGATGATATAGGCTATGTTACAACTTCAAAACCGGAAAATGTAGAAGGAGGGAAAAACTCTAGCATATCAGGATGGTTCAGTGTGCAAATAATTAAAACAGTTCTTACAACCAATGTCTGGGCGGGGACAAGATTTTCAGAAACGCCGGTTTTTATAAATACTGTTGAGAATATTACAAATTCTAAATACTATTATGGGCATCTGGGGATTAACCTTACAATTGGTCCAAAATTGAGTTTTAGTTGTAGTGCTGGCGCAAATAATTCTAATGTAGAATATTCAATTCAAAGTGATCAGAATCAAAAGATACTAAGTTATAGTTTAAATAGTGGCGTAAAATGGCAGTTTTTGAAGAAAACATATTTTGAGGGCAATGTTGGTTGGGAAGAAGCAAATAGTGATAGACTTGATTACACTACAGATTTCCTGATTGCTAATGTTTCAGTCAGACAAATATTTGGTAAGAAGAATCAGTTCGAAGCAAGAATAGCATGTTTTGATTTATTTAATCAAAGAATAAGTCTTGACCAATATGCAATGTCAAACTATACTTTGTATGAAGAATCTCCAACTCTTGCACGATATTTTATGTTGAGTCTGGCTTATAATTTAAAAGGGTTTGAAACAAAAATGAAGAATAGGAGAGGATGGTAAAAAAATAAAAATTATGAAATACAAGTCCTTTTTAATAATATTATCGATAATTTCTTTAGGTCTATTAGTTAAGAATTCTAATGCCCAGAGTGGCGAAATTAGATTTCTGGTTAAACAGAAATGGACAAAGAAAATTGCTGCTGTTGAATACATGAGTAAAGCAAGGCGTGAGCATTATGAATATGTGTGGGGAAATGTTGCCGAATACGAAGAAAAGAGTGTGTTGTATTACAACTCTAATGCATATAGGTACGAAGATGTGGAAGACCAGTCAGAGTACGTGGGGCATTCATGGAGGACGTCGGAGTATTTTATATATAGGGATTTAAAGCAAAATACTACCTATGATGTAATGAGAATGTTAAACAAACTTTATGTCATTCAGGATACAATCAGTTATCAAAACTTGAAAATGCTAAATGATATGAAGGAAATTGCAGGACACATTTGTATGAATGCAAGTTACACGGATACTATTAAGGATAATGATATTGTTGCTTGGTTTGCTCTTGACCTGCCAATTAGTATTGGTCCTGAAAGGTTTGGAGGTTTGCCGGGCATGATACTGGAAATCGACATAAATAATGGAGCGATGGTCATTACCGCTGAAGAAATAATAGAATATGAATCTGATACGATTATAGAAAAACCTACGCATAAAAAAAGAATTCGACAGATTAACGAAGATGAATATAATCAACTGCTAATTGATTATATGGATGAATGTATTAAAGAAGAGCGTCCTTATTTCTGGGGATTACGATATTAAACCAGAATCGCTTTTAGATTTTAAGTTTCTTTACTTCATAGAGATCGAGTCGTCTGTTTTGTAAATTCTTAACGCTTCCAAATTGGTGTAATTCTCTAAGCAAGCTAATATCGACATCTGCAATCAAAATCATTTCTGTATTAGGCGTTGCCTCGGCTTTAATTCCATTAACAGGAAATGCAAAATCACATGGTGTTATAACTGCAGATTGGGCATATTGAATATCCATATTGTGAACTTTTGGTAGATTGCCAACACTTCCAGCAATAGCAACGTAACATTCATTTTCAATTGCCCTTGCTTGAGCACAATTTTTTACTCTGGAATAGCCATTTTGAGTATCAGTTAAAAATGGGACAAATAGTATATCCATTCCTTCGTCCGATAAAATTCTACTCAATTCTGGGAATTCTATATCATAGCAAATTAGAATTCCAATCTTACCGCAATCTGTGTCAAATGTTTTTATAGTATTTCCGCCTTGCATGCCCCAAACTTTTACTTCGTCAGGGGTTGCGTGTATTTTTTCGAAGCGCTCTATAGAACCATCTCTTTTGCATAAATAACCAACATTAAATAAAACTCCATCTAAGAGTTCAGGCATACTACCAGTTATAATATTAATATTATATGATATTGCTAGTTCAGCAAATTTATTAACTATCGTTTTTGTGTTTTCTGCAAGCTTTCTTATTGCATCGGCTTCTGTCAAATGATTGTATTCTGCCATCAGTGGAGCATTGAAAAACTCAGGGAAAAGTGCAAAATCTGATCTGTAACCTGAAACAGCATCAATAAAAAACTCTGCTTGTTGCATTAAATCCTCAATGTTTTTATAATTACGCATTTGCCATTGGATAAGACCTAATCTGACAACTGTTTTTGTTGAAGATGCAGCTTTTTGTGGTTTTTCATAATAGATGTTGTCCCATTCTAGTAAAACAGCATATTCATTTGATTCCTTATCTCCTTCAAGATATCCCTTGAGTATCTTAGCAGGATGAAAGTCATTTGACATCTGAAAATCTAAGACAGGGTCGTGTATTTCTTTTTTGCGGACCTTTTCTATATATTCTTTAGGTGTAATTTCAGAAGAATATTTATGATAGTTTGGAATTCTTCCACCAAAAGCAATACCTCGTAAATTTAGCCTTTCACAAAGCTCCTTACGATAATCATAAAGTCTTCTTCCTAACCTTAAACCACGGAATTTTGGTGTAATAAATATCTCAATTCCATATAGAACATCACCCTCTATGTTATGAGTTTTGAAACTATAATTTGCTGTTATTGCAGAATACTTATGATTATCTTCAAACTTATTATAATCAACTATTATAGACAAAGCACAACCGGCAAACTCTCCATTGATTTTAATTGCAACTTGCCCTTCTGGAAAAATATTTATTAAAGTTTCAATTTGTTTCTTCCCCCAAACAAGGTTAGGGATATTGCTATAGGCCTCTTTCATTGCTTGTAGCAAATCTTTATAGTCTTCATGTTTTAGGAAAACTAGTTCTATATTTCCGTAGTCTTTCATGTTCGATATCTCAATAATTTATTCTATTAAAAGAAAAGCAATTATACATAAAAATCTAATCTGTTTTTATGCTTGAAGAATAAATTTAATTTGAGTTGTGATAATTAATCAATTACAATTCTAGGTATATTTTCAGGAAGTCTGGCTAATACCTGATAATTTAAATTATTACTCATTTCGCTAAATGAAGCAACAGTAATTTTGTTCTTATTGTGTTTACCTATAAGAATTACCTCGTCACCAACAGCTGCAGATTTAATATCAGTTATATTAACAGAAATAGTATTCATTGTAACTACGCCTATTACATCTGCCCTTTTACCATGGATTAAAACATGCCCTCGATTGCTTAAAGATCTGCTGTAACCATTATTATATCCAACAGGTATAATTGCAATCAACATATCTTTGGGTGCTTGAAAGCTATTTCCGTAACCAATAAATTCACCTTTGCTAACTTTTTTTATTGACATTATTTCTGTTTTCCAACTAATTACTCTTTTGAGGCTCGATTCTTTATCTCCAAACTGATTGCTACGTGTAATTAGAACCTCCATTGTTGGCCAAAATCCATATTGAGCAATTCCAATTCTTACAAGGTTAAACCTTGTGTCAGGGTATATGAGACTTGCCGATGAGCTGGCTGTATGAGTATATTTTGGATTAATTCCTTTTTCTGTAAAATATTTGTAATAATCTTTAAATTCATTTAATTGATTTTGAATTCTTACATAATTTGCAATACTTTCTGCTCCGGCAAAATGAGTGCAAATACCACATATTTCTACATTTTTAGGATTATTTAAAATTAGTAATATAGTTTTGTCAAATTCTTCCTGTTCCAGGCCGGTTCTATTAAAGCCAGTTTCAATTTCAAGATGAATTCGAGCTTTTTTGTTTAATTGTTTGGCAATTTTTAATGTTTTCTCAAGACCCTCATAAGAAAAGATGTAGAATTGAATTTCGTTTTTTATAACCCAATAGAAATCATCTTCTGGAATAAAACCAAATATCATTATGTCTGATTTCGAAGATGTAAATTTAAATGCTTGTTGAGCTTCATATGCTGAAAAAACAGAAAAGTGGTTTATACCTGAGGATTCAGCAAATTTAATAATTGGTTCATATCCATGACCATAAGCGTTTCCTTTAATTACTGAGCTTATTTTAACATCTTTTCCTACTACTTTCTTTAAAAATCTGATATTACTTTTATATGCTTTTTTACTTAACTCAATATATGAGGTATTATTCATCATAAGCCTGAAATTTCTTATAAATTTTATAAAATATATTTATTGCTGTTTCTATTATTTCGTCAGGAAAATTAAAATCTTCATTATGAAGTTGGGGGTGATCTTCGCCTGAGCCAATTCCAAAAATTGCAGATTTATTATTTATGGTGAAATGACCGAAATCTTCACTCCATCTAAAAGCAGCATCTATTTGAATTGCATTAATGTTACTTTCATTAGCTGCTTGATGAACAATCTCAACACAAGCTTTATCATTAATGCTGGCAGGGAACTCTTCTGTGTATTTTAAATTATGTTTTATTCCATATTTGTCACAGCACTGTTTTGTAACTTCATTTACCTGATTTTTCAATCTGTCTATGTCTTCGTTTTGATATGCTCTGATTGTTAGCATTATAACTGCTTCGCCAGGACTTGTTCCAAATGCTTGTTCCCCAAGTTTTGTGTGAATTACTGTTAGTAAAACAAAATCATCAAAGATATTTTCAATTTTTATTTTATTGAACTTTTGAATTAGTTCGGCTAAACATAAATCCGGATTGTTTCCGTCTTCGTGATATGCTGCATGAGAGCTTAAACCTTTTAGTCCTATAATCACCCCTGTTGAAGCAGAAGCAAAAGCCCCTTCTTTTATAATTAGGTTATGTCTTTTATATCCCGGCAAATTATGAAAGGCAAAAGCATAGTCAGGATTTATTTCTTTAAACTTCTCATCTTTAATAACCGCTTCTGCTCCTTGACCTGTTTCTTCAGCAGGTTGAAAAAGTAAAATTGTCTTTCCTATCTTTGGAGGGTTTAGATCTATTAGTTTAGCCAAACCACTTAGGACAGTTGTATGTCCGTCATGCCCACATAAATGTGCGACCCCTTTATTTTTTGAGATATAATTAATTCTTGAATTATATTCGTTTATCGGCAATGCATCAATGTCCCCCCTGAATAAAACACTTGGTCCTTTTTTTCCTGAATCAAAAATATATGCAAGTCCATAGCCACCGATATCTTTAATGATCTTATCGGGATTTGTGTCTTTAAGAAAATCTAAAATACGTTTTTGGGTTTTATCTTCTTTGCCTGATAATTCTGGGTTTGCATGTAGTTCTTGGCGAAAATTCTTTAATTTGCTATAAAATTCTTTAATTCTGCTACTGTCAATATCATCCATGCAACGCAATTTAGTAAAAAAATGCGTTTTAACAAAATTAGCGAGTATTTAACTTTTTTATTCTAGCCCTATCTTCTTGAAAGTGAGCAATATACGTAATGCCTTTTTTATTCAATTAGAAGAAGAGCTATATTTTAAAAAATTTAGAATAGCTTTTATTTGTATTATTGCTTATTTCAATAATATATATTCCTTTTCTTAAGTTTGTAATATCAATGTCTATATTATTATTTGCAAGGCTAGACTCCATTGCAACTTTACCATTAGTATTATATATTTTAATTTTATAGTCAGTATTGTAATTATTGTTGATGTTTTTAATTTTTATATGGTTTCTGGCTGGATTTGGGAATACGAAGAAGTTGTCGGTAAATGTACCTGAGGTTTTATTTATGGCATCGACTGTAACACTAATATCGTCAATGTAAAGGTTGAACATTTGTGCATCACTATAGCATCTAAAACCAAAATAGTAATATCCATCGCTAGGAATTGGAAAAGTGATTTCTTTGAGTTCAAAAGAAGAATTAGTTAGTGATGGATAATCTGCTAATTGTATTTCCATTCCGCCTGAAGTCTGTGTGCTTCCAATTGACACTTCTAATTTTTCAGGCCAACTTGCGTCTTCAATCTTACTCCAAAAGCTAAGTTTATAAATGTATCCGTTTTCAAGATAAATGCACTTTGTAATTAACCAGTCGTTGGCAGCCTCAAAATCATTATAATCATAACGAACACAACCCGGATTTTCATTGCCGCCTGAGCTTAGGAATTGCCAAGTATGTGTATCTTCATTAAGATTTTCAATCACATAATTTTCATATTCAGTAGAAGACTCAAATTCGCATAAATATGGAGCTGGTGATGCATCATTGTTAGCGATTGTAGTAATAATTGTATCATTTTCATGATAGATATCTCCAACTAAAGAGCAATATACCTTTAAAGAATGATCTCCAGAACTACTCAAATCTGCTGCTGTTTCAAATTCATAAGTTTTATACTCTCCGGGTAAAATATTATCAGTAATAGTTTCATTTACTATTATTGATTCATCTAAAATATAAGATATTGGAATGTCACTTAAAGTTTGTGAACATAAGTTTCTAACATCAACAACTACGGTTTCTGAACCTAATTCGCAAGATGACTAAGGCGATATTATTGTATTTAGTTCGATGTCCGTTTCACTGAGTTCAGAAATACTTACATAATTTATCATAGTATTTAACATGTCCGGATCACTGAAACAATTAAATCCTAAATAATATGAATCAGTTGATTGAACTGTAAAGAGAATTTCTTTTTCTTCGTATTCATCATTAATAAAATCTGTGATCTCGTCAAGAGAAGTAAGCATTAAGCCGCTTTCCGGACCTGAACCAATTGATATTCCAATATTCTGTGGCCAGTATATTCCTGTTGACTTATAATTGAAACTTAATTTATATAATTTATTTGCTTCAAGTTCCAGACATCTAGAAAATAGCCAGTCGTTTGCAGTGATAGAGCCACCCTGATAATATACACAGACCTCTCCTCCTGATGAAAAATGCCATGTGCTTCCATCATTGTTAGTGTCTTCAAATAACCATCCATCGCGACTTTCATCTGTGTCAAAACTTGTGCTGTATGGAATAGGAGCACACGATACATTTAATATCTCACTAACTACAGTATCATTTTCTCTGTAAGTATCGCAACTCAAATCAGTATATACTTTTACATTATGTAGCATTCCCGGGTTTTGCGAAAAATCGTATTGAGTAGCAAATTCAAATTCTATACTACCAAGAACATCTATAGTTTCTGTTATTGTTTCGACAACAGGAGTTCCATTATTTATTGAATAGGCAATAGGAATGTCTGTAATTGGGTTATTGCTATAATTTTCAACTATAACTTTAATACTTGCAGATCCTGTGAAAGTGTGATCAAATGGTGCTGTTACTTCAGAAGCTTTTACATCGCAATCCGATGCTGGAAATATGTTTCTTACAATTACATTGTTTGCGGGAAAAGCTATTTCATCTGGCACTAAGAAATAGCCATTTCCAGAACCGTCATTGCCCCAGTTAAAATGTAAATAGTCCAAAGCATCGTATCCGTCACAAACAAATGCATGTCCCATTAGTAACATTTCTTCCCAACCGGCATAGAGAACAGGACGTCCGTTGTCAATTTCATTTTCAAGCAATGCAATCCATTCTGTCCATGTGTAATTATCTTGATGGTCTAAAACAGCATTTTGAGAATAACCAAAATAGTTAAAAAATGCACTCGGGCTTAATGCAGCGCCTGAAGTAGTTCCTGTATAAGCCATGTTTACTGAAACCCCACAATGATACATTAATGTGGCAACATCAGCATTTTCTTCTGTTACAATATTGGGCATATTTGCCCAATTGTATTCTGTTTCTCCAAAGTTTGCTGATAATGTTCCATAAGAAGATTCATAAGAATGCGAACCAATTCCATATTGAGGATATTCCCAGAATTTCATAATTATTGCCATAGCAGTTGCAGTACATCCAGTAACACAATGATCACAAGGTCCTAAATCATCATCAGGGCAATATTGATTATAAAAACATCCTTGTCCCCAATCTTGTGTTGTAAGTAAGCCCGCTTTAGATGAAGAAACTGGCATGTCTCCTGAGTTTATGCTTTCCCATTCAGAGTGTTTAATGTTTGAGTAATTCTCCGAAGATATTACTAATTTCATTCCATCAGCAATATTGGTAAACCACTGATTTATAGCATATGATAAGTTCTGCAAATCATGATTTCCTGTAAGTGAATACGCCAGAATAGGTTTGAAACTGTCATCCATAGAAATTGCTACGAAACCGCCTGTATTAAATGAAAAGATAGAAACCATGTTTGATGCTGAAGAAATATACATTTTAGTATCTGTAATTGATACTTCGGAAACGTTTGATTTCTTAATAGAATAAAATTGAATAGCTGTTTTTTGTGCGTCTTTTAAAGAAACGGGGGAACTAAAAACATTATTTGCTAAACAAATAATTGCAAATAATATTACAATTGCGAATACTCTTTTTTGCATAAGTGAAGTTTTTAGATATTGTGCAATTTACAAAAAAAAGTAAAAGAAATTTAGTATTCGTTCTTTTATCAGCTATGATTCTATTACGCCATCTTTTATAGTAAATAATCTATCTGTTAGTTTAGCATGCTCTTCATTGTGTGTCACAATTATGAATGTTTGCTCAAAGTCTTTTCGTAAATCAAAAATTATTTTGTAGAGATCTTTTGCATTTTTTGAATCCAGGTTTCCGGAAGGTTCATCAGCAAGGATTATAGAGGGGTTATTTATTAGTGCTCGAGCAATAGCAATTCTTTGTTTTTCTCCACCTGAAAGTTCATTTGGCTTATGGTCTTTCCTGTCTATTATATTTAGAGCTTCGAGTAATTCAAAAGCTCTATTCTGAACATCTGTTTTATTCTTTTTAGCAATTAATCCTGGAATACAAACATTTTCCAGAGCTGTAAATTCAGGCAGCAGATGGTGGAATTGAAAAACGAATCCAATATGCTCATTTCTGAATCGTGCCAGTTCTTTTTCAGGAAGTTCTACTGTATTTACATTGTAAATGAGTATTCTTCCTTTATCAGGTTTTAATAGTGTTCCAATAATTTGTAGAAGTGTTGTCTTTCCCGCTCCTGAAGCACCTAGTATTGATACAATTTCAGATTTTTTTACATCTAAACTTATACCTTTTAGAATCTTGAGTTTATCGTATGATTTATAAATATCTTCTACAATGATCATAATATTGATTTTTTGTAAAGTTAAGTTTCCAAATTTAAAAATTATATAATTCGTTAATAAAAAATGCAAAATTATGGAATTTTATCAACTACATATTTGATATACAGAATATTAAAACATTTAAAAAGATACTAACCAATTCTTAATAACTTATGTGAATAAAAAAAGCTGATGTTTTCCTTAAAAATAATTGAAAATCATTGTCGAATTAGTACTTTTGATAAAGTAAAATTGAAAGGGAAAAATGGCTGAATTGAAAAAGAGAACAACAGGAAAGAAGAAAGATTCATTGGATGATTTAAATGCAGTATTTGGAAAGGTTCCGCCACAGGAACCATATCTTGAAAAAGCTGTTTTAGGAGCTCTTTTAATTCAAACTGATGCCATTTTTAATGTGATGGATATTTTAAGACCATCGAGTTTTTACGATCCTGCGCATCAGGCAATTTTCCAATCTGTTTTAGATTTAGGGACAAGTCATAAACCGGTTGATATAATGACTGTAGCACATGATTTGAAGGCTAAAGACCAGCTTGAAATGGTTGGTGGAGAGGTTTATCTTGCTGAACTTACAGATCGATTGGCAACAGCATCACATTTGGAGTTTCATGCCCGAATTGTACATCAAAAATATGTTCAAAGAGAATTTATAAAAGCATCAGCTGAGATACAAAAGAGATCTTATGATGTTGGTGAAGATGTTGAAGAATTAATAAATTTTGCTGAAGGTGAAATCTTTAAAATTTCGGAAGGAAATATTAAAAGTGAAACACAAAAGATAAATTCAATTCTTGATCAAGCAATTAATGCTATTGAAGAAGCAGCAAAGAACAAAAGTCAACTTTTAGGAACTCCTAGTGGATTTACAAAACTTGACAGAATTACTTCAGTATGGCAACCATCCGACTTAGTTATTGTCGCAGCGCGTCCATCTATGGGTAAAACGGCATTTGTTCTTTCGATGGCAAGAAATATGGCTGTTGACTATAATAAACCGATTGCTATATTTTCGCTTGAGATGGCTTCACTTCAGTTGGTAAATCGTTTTATCTCTGCCGAAGTTGAGATTAGAAGTGATAAAATCAGATTGGGTGAGCTTAAAGATTATGAATTGCAACAATTGGAATCTCGAGTCAAAAACCTTGAAACAGCTCCGATGTATATTGATGATACACCAGCCATTTCGGTTTTTGAATTAAGGGCAAAGTGTCGTCGATTAGCACGTACAAGTGGTATTAGTGCTATTATAATTGACTATTTGCAGCTTATGACTGCAGGAGTAGATATGAAAGGAAACAGGGAGCAGGAAGTTTCTACAATTTCAAGATCATTAAAAGCAATTGCAAAAGAGTTGAACGTTCCCATCATTGCGTTATCTCAGTTAAACCGTTCTGTTGAATCCAGATCAGGAGATAAAAGGCCACAGCTTTCTGACTTACGTGAGTCAGGTGCTATTGAGCAAGATGCTGATATGGTTTTGTTTATTCACCGACCTGAGTATTATGGAATAACCACAGACTCCGAAGGACAATCACTACTTGGACTGGCCGAGCTTATCATTGCAAAACATCGTAACGGAGCAACCGGATCAGTTTGGTTGAAATTTAAGAAGGAATTCGCCAAGTTTATGGACTTACAAGATTCTATTACCGGTTTAGATTCTGATGATATGGTTAAGTTTGAATCAAAAATGAATGGAGGCGAAGTGGATTTTAACGATGATATTCCAATAAATTCCGGTTTTGATGGTGACGGTAGTGGAGGTGATACACCATTTTAAATATCATTAAGTATTAAGTCTTTGCCCAAGTTTTATTGATTCGTTGATTTCAAAATTTATATTAGTAAATGTTTGATTATCAAGTAGTAATATTACGCTCGATCCAAATTCAAAATATACTAATTCATCGCCTTTATTTATAATAAATGGGTTATCTAATGACGTAACAGAACAGCAACTCCGTTTAATGTTTGACTGTGTAGAGTCTGTAAAACACAACTTTATTTTTCCTACCATTAAAGCACCAACAAGTACAAATGAGAACTTACCAAATTCCGAATCTCCGTTTAGAATAATTCTCTCGTTTTTACAGTATAATTCTTCAGCTTTCATTACCCTGCTTTCCCTTACCGATTTCAATGTTCCGGGGATGTATAAGATTTCGTTAATTTTCATGTCGAAAGGAGCGTGAACTCTGTGATAATTAGCCGGGGATAAATATAAAACGATAAAAGACTTAAAGATGTTAGTGTCTGATTTTATTAGTTCTTTTACACGAAACTTTTTATGTTTTACAAAAATATTTGTATCTGTCTCAATATTACCATAACTATAAATACTCCCATCTACCGGTGAAACAATCCCATTTTCGATAACTCTTAATCCGGGTTTTAAATTTCTTGTAAAAAACTCGTTAAAACTTCTAAACCCATTTTCAGGAATAATGTAGTCATTTAATGAAATAGAGTACTTTCGTGAAAAGGTTCGAATAAGAGCATTAACAATAAACCTAGGGCGTTTCATATTTGCTAATCTGCCTGCGTTTCTTGAATACATGTTTAGCATTGTTCTTTTATTATGAGTTATTTCCGGCATGAATTATTTATTATTATAATAATTCATAGTTCTTTCGATGCCTAATATAGGAAATTTTTCTATTGCTTCGGCAGCAATTTCTATTCTTTTTGATAGGTTTTGTTTTTCTTGCTCGTCCCATTCGCCCAAAACATAATTGACTTGTTGTCCTTGGTGGTATTCATTCCCTATTCCAAAGCGCAGCCTGTTATAATTACCACCTAGAATTTGCTCAATATTTTGGAGCCCATTATGTCCTCCGCTACCACCTTTAGATTTAATCCTGATTGTGCCGAAAGGCAAGGCGATATCATCAACAATAATCATCAAGTTCTCAAGAGGGACTTTTTCTTTTTGGAGGTAGTAATTTACAGCTTTACCACTTAAATTCATAAATGTGGTTGGTTTAACAAGGATCAAAGTGCGACCTCTTGTTTTGTATTCTGCTCTAAAACCATATCTTTTATCTGAAAAAGAAATGCCGGATTTCCCCGCAAGAAAATCCAGCACTCTAAAACCAATATTATGACGGGTGTTATAATATTCTAACCCCGGGTTTCCTAAACCGATGATTAAATACTTCATAGTTCAGTATCACAATATTATTCAGAAGCTTCTTCACTAGAGCCTTCGCCTTCTCCACCTTCTTCACCTTCTTCACCTTCTTCACCTTCTTCATCCTCTTCATCAGCAAGAGCACCACTAGCAGAAGCTATAATTACGACAACATTTGATTTAGGATCAATAAACTCTAGTTTATCTGATTTTAAATCTCTGATTCTGATAGCATCACCAATATTAAGTTCAGAAATATCAACAGTGAAAGTATCAGGGATATCATCCATCATTGCTTGAACAGTAATTCTTCTGCTGATTGCTTTAAGTTTACCACCGGCTTTAACACCTGGAGAACTTCCTTCAATATTAATTGGAACCTGAATTTTAACAGGAGCTTTGTCATTAACTTCGTAAAAGTCAATATGAAGAATTTGATCTGATACAGGATGAAATTGGATTTCCTGTATCGTAGCTTGTTTCACTTTACCATCAATGTTAATGTCTGCAAACATTATTGCAGGAGTGTAGATAAGCTTTCTAACTGCATTCTGAGCTGTGTAGAAATGAACAACTTCGTCTTTACCATATATAACACATGGAATGTTGTTCTCTTTTCTTAATTTTTTTGTTGCTTTTTTACCTAAATCTGTACGTAAATTAGCTTTTACTTCAAAATGTTTCATTTTTTTATAAAATTTCGTGCTACTAAGTTCCGACACTTCGGAACCCCATCACACATTTGACAATAGGGCTGCAAAGATATTATTTATAATATTAATGACCAAATTTTTTAAAAAACATGAAAATATTTTGATTTGTGTTGGAATATAATTTATATTTACAGCGTAATTCGATTGTTAAAATAATATTTAATTGCTACAAAACGTGCCTGGTATTGATAATATATCATTAAGATATGATTCTGAGAAAAAAATAATGTATAAGTTACATTATGGTGATATAGCCATTGAGGATATTATTAACTCTTGGGAATGGGCATTTGATAATAAAATAATTCCTGAAAATACTAAGTGTTTTTTGCTTGATTATCGTGATGCAATTATTACAAATGCAATTAAAAGTTCATCTGATATTGTAAAATTGCAATAGTTTCTGTAGCTCCCAAAAATACCGCTATATCATTTTTGGTAAGAAGAGGTGATAAAGACTATGAATCCAGACCATTTTCAAGTATTGAAAGTGCAATAGATTGGCTCACACTTTAATTTTATTATTATAAGTGTTATTTTTGCTTCAAAAAAATCATGAAATATATTATAAGACAGGCTGAAGAAAAAGACTATCCACAAATTTTACAATACATTAAATATTTAGCTCTTTTTGAAGAAGCTCCGGATAAAGTTCTTAATACTGTTGACTTTATGAAACAGGAAAAAGATCTTTTTGGGTGTTATGTTGCAGAAACAGAAGATGGAAAGGTAGTTGGAATGGCTTTATACTTCTTTGCTTATTTTACTTGGGTTGGAAAATAACTCTACCTTGACGATTTATATATTATGCCGGAATTTCGTGGTCAGGGAATAGGGACAGCATTACTTGAGAAGATTTTTAAGCTTGCAAAAGACGAGAACTGCAGAAGATTAAGATGGCAAGTTATCAATTGGAATAAAAAAGCAATAGACCTTTATAAAAAAGTTGGTGCACGAATTGACAATGAATTGAGTAATTGTGATTTTGAGTATGATCAGATATTAAAGTTTTAATAAAACAACCTAAGTTAAAGCTTATCAAAAAACAGGGTTGCAATAATAAATCCACAAAAAGCAATAACTAAAATTCCGGCAATACGATTTATTACTAATAGTCTTCTTAATTTAAATTTTTCTTTAAAAATACTAACAATGCTGGAGAGTGTAAACCACCAAGCCGAAGCTCCTGTTAGAATACCCGCTATAAGTATTAAAACTGATAATGTTGCAGATGTCTTGTCAACTACGTTAAAACCAGCAAAAACAGCAACAAAGACGAAAACTGTTATCTGATTTGAAAGTGTTAAAGCAAATATCGATATAAAATCACCAAACAGTCCTTTTCGTTTCTTTTTAAGTTGTTTCCGAAGTTGAACGGCTGGGTTGGATGTCATTAGGTTATAACCAAGAATAAACAATATTATACTTCCTACAATTCTTATATATAATTGATATTCTGTGAGATAATTTATAACGATACTAACTGAAAATCCAGCGATTACTGCATAAAAACCATCAGCAGCAGCAGCGCCTAAACCACTGATAAATCCTGCTCTTCTACCTTTGTTTAGAGTTCGTTGGATACATAATACTCCAATTGGTCCCAAGGGAATTGAAGCTGAAAGCCCGATTAATATTCCTTTCCATACTATATCCAAAAACATTTTGCAAATTAAATAAATACTTATGAGAATATCAGGGAAAATGGAATTTATTTAATAGAGTGAAAGCTAAAAAATTAGTAGCTATATACTAACAATAAGTTGTTTGGAGAATAGAGTAATGCGTTTGTTTAGGCGCTACATCACTCATGCTATATGATATATAATTGCTTCTCATAACAATAAATACTTACGAAAATATCTATTTTGTAATAATTAGTTAAATATAAGTTTATTAAGTAAGAAAAAGTTCTTATTTTCGAACTTAATAATTGTTAATCTATGACCAAAACACTTTCCGATAAGGAATTATTTGAATATTTGGAGGAAAAATATTTAAAATTTGACTCCCCTAGTTTTATTGAAACAGATCCTATATCAATCCCACATAAATTTTCCAGAAGGCAGGATATTGAAATTAGTGGTTTAATTTCAGCAACCATTGCTTGGGGGCAGAGAAAGTCTATTATTAATAATGCAAATCACTTTATGGCATTAATGGATAGTTCTCCTTATGAATTTGTAATGAATCATTCGAAAAGTGATCTTAAAAGATTTGATAAAGCTGTTCACAGAACTTTTAATGGAGAGGATTTGAAGTTTTTTATCACCTCCTTACGTAATATTTATTTAAAGTATAAGTCTATTGAGGATGTTTTTGTTAAAGAACAATGTGTTTACGATGGACTATGTGCTTTTTATCGGGAGTTTTTCTCAATACCACATCAGGATAGAACAAGAAGACATGTCGCGAATGTTGCCAAAGGCTCAGCAGCTAAGAGATTGAATATGTATTTGAGGTGGATGGTTCGCAGAGACAAAAAAGGAGTCGATTTTGGTATATGGGACAGAATAAGCATGTCGGATTTGTACTTGCCTTTGGACGTTCACACTGGAAGAATATCAAGAATGATAGGCCTTTTGGAAAGGAATCAAAATGACTGGAAAGCTGTGGAAGAATTAACATCCCGACTTAAAGAGTTTGACTCAAAAGACCCGGTTAAATATGATTTTGCATTATTTGGTGTTGGTGTAAATGAAGACTTTTAGTATGAACGATTTTCATTTTAAACAGTTTAGCATAAAACACTCTTCAGATGTGATGAAAGTTGGGACAGATGGAGTTTTGATTGGTGCTTTTGTTAAACCATAGAATGCAAAGTATATTCTTGATATTGGAACAGGCTCAGGTTTGATATCTTTAATGTTGGCCCAAAAATCTAAGGCAAATATTGTTGGTATTGATGTAAATAAGCATTCTGTTGAACTCGCAAATTATAACTTTGCGGAATCGAAATGGTCAGAAAGACTAAAAGCTGAATGTTCTTTCCTCCAGCAGTATGTGCCAAGTAATAAATTGGATATTATTGTTTCTAATCCACCATTTTATAATACAGATGTCTATGCACCTAATCAGAGTAGAGCAATAGCTCGTCATTCAACAACACTAAAATATGATGATATCTTGATTTTTTGCAAAAAATATCTTTCAGAAACTGGTAAGAGTTATTTAATTTATCCAGTTGATACTGCAAATGAAATGATTGATAAAGCTCGAGATTCCGGACTATTTGCAAATGTTGAGTTAAATATTAAATCAAATTACCAATCCGAAGTTATTCGAAAAATTGTATGCATTAGTAAGTCCCGAAATATTATTGATTCCAAAACAATTTGCATAGAAAAAGAAAAACGTCACGATTTTACACCTGAATATATTGAATTGACAAAGGATTATTATTTGAAGTTTTAAAACTAAACTCAGACTAAAAACAGATAGAGTATTTGAGTTAATTAATTGTGTATTGGAAGAAAAGTATTAGTAATATTTCATTAATACCCTTAAAACATCCCCAATTTCACTGAGAGATATATTCCCGGAGAGGAGAAAGATGACCGAGTGTAATAGTCGGGATCTGAAGTGAAAAGACTATAGTGGTATTCCAGTCCGGCACAAAACATAAGAATTTCGCTTGCAGCGTATTCAACACCAATAGAAGGTGTGAATCCGAAAAACATTCCGTTATCAATCTGTAACAAGCTAGTATTTATTAATCGAGTATTTCCAATGCTAAATTTCATATCAGCAATTAAGTGAGTCTGATTATCTTTCCATAAAGGATAACCAAGCCAGATACCACCGTAAGAACAACCAAGTTTATAACTTATGTTAGAAGTGTCGTTTTTACTGAATGAATTTGTAAGACCATTAAAAAAGACACCGATTCTCATATCTTTTACAATAAATCCACCACCACCACCTGAGAAAACAGCTAGCTGTCCGTCAAGAAGTCTGAAACTGGTCATAATGCAGCCAAAACCACCCGATTCATCCGAGTAATCTCTTTCATCGACCTGCGAAAACAGATTTATTGAAAGAAAGATAGTTAGTATTACTGCAAACAGTTTTTTCATCTAAAAAATACCTATCAAAGAGTTTGATTTTGTAAAAATACATCTTTTTTATTAACTGTAAAGATTTATCATTAAATACTTGATGAGTAACAGGATTATTTTCTTGCTTTACCGCTCAACCGTTATCTGTCCATTGTTCCTATTTTTTTTCGCCAATAGTTAAAACCTTTTATTTGTTTTAACAGAAGTGCTATCTTTACAGAAAATTGTAAACTATTTATTATGAAAACATACATTACGATTGCTTTATTGTTTGTAACATTTTATTCTTTCTCACAGGCTGTAATTAGTCCTGAATTGATTAGTATTGTTGAAAATACTGAAAAAAGCGAGGATTATATCGAAGTAAATGTTTTCTTCAATAATAATCAGAGTTTAGATGAACTGTCATTATATCTTGATGAGACTAATGCAGATTTTGATACTAGAGTAAAAGAAGTGACAGAATTGATGAAGCAAAATTCTGATTATTCACTTTCTGAGTTTTTTAATGGTATTGAGTTAAAAGGTATTGAAAGCAGAGTCAAAGATGTAAGGTCATTCTGGGGAGTAAATATGATTAATTTAAAAATTCAGTCATCATTTATTTATCAGTTGGCATCTTTTAGTTTTGTTAGATATATTGATACAAATTCGCCGAGATATAGAATATATGAATCTGAAAAGCCTGTTGTACTTGTTGAAAAGGAGCCAGGTGATGCAGAACCAGGTTTGAAGACAATTAATGCACATTTATTGTGGGAATTAGGATATACTGGCAGAAATATATTATTTTTAAGTATGGATACAGGAGTTTATCCTGATCATCCAGCAATTGATGATAATTTTGCAGGGAATCATTTTCCCATGAGTCAGTGTTGGTATGGTGTAAGGAGTGAACTTCCTGCTGATCATGCATCCTCAAGTCATGGGACTCACACAACCGGTACAGTGTTGGGTTTAGATAGGGCAACAAATGATACAATTGGTGTTGCTTATAATGCGATGTGGATTGCCAGTGATCATGTGGCAAGTTCCGACAGTGATTTGCTAGATCCAACAGATTTTATGGCAGTCTTTGAATGGGTTTTAGATCCTGATGGAAATCCTGAAACAACAGATGATGTTCCAAGAGTGATTAATAACTCATGGGGATATGATTATTCTTTAGCTATGCAGTTTGGAGCATGCGAAATGGTGGAGTCGGAGATTCTAATAACACTTGAAACTGCAGGTATTTGTTCTCCTTTTTCAGCAGGAAATGACGGACCCGGAGCATCAACTACAGGATTTCCGGCTATGAGAGCATTTAATTTAGTAAATCCTATGGCTATTGGAGCTTTGCAAACAGGAGGAGAACTTATTGCATCATTTTCAAGTAGAGGACCTACACCTTGTATTGAAGAGTCAGGAAGTTTACAAATAAAACCTGAAGTTTCTGCTCCCGGAGTTAATGTAAGGTCATGTGTTGGTACAGATGAATATGGTGCTTTATCAGGAACTTCAATGGCATGTCCGCATGTTGCCGGGGCTCTACTGCTTTTGGCCGAAGCATTTCCCGAAGCAAGTGCATATGAATTAAAAAATTCACTTTATGTTACTGCAATTGACATTGGTGATGCTGGTGAAGACAATGTTTACGGTAATGGCTTGATTGATGTCTTTGCAGCATATGAGTATCTTGCTTTAACTTATACTCCTGAACCACCCATAGGAAATCAATATGACCTTAAAAGCGAGATAGTAAGTCCGGTTAATACAATTATTTGTCCTGATAATAGCAACTTTACAAGTGAAATCGAGATTGTTAATGATGGTACTGAGACAATTGATCAAATAGAACTTTATATTTATTTAAATGAGGTCTTAGTTCTAGACTCCATTATTGATATTAGCATTGCACCAAGCCAAGTTTATACTTTTACAACTGAAGAATATGAGTTTGATTTTGGTAAAAATACTATTCATTCTGTTATTAAATCTGTGTATGATTATACTGAATATGACAGGTTTAACAATGCTGATATTGCAACATATTATGTAATTCAGGAGGATGTTTTTCCATTTGCGATGGATTTTACTGCATATAATGATGATTTGAGTGATTCAAACTGGTTGCTTGAAAATCCTGATAATACAGTTAGTTGGGAAAATTTAACCTGGGGTGATGAGGAAGAGTATAAGGCTTTAGCATTTAATTATTCATCTTATCCTAGCAGAAATTGGGAGACAGATTTTGCAAATCTTCCAATAATAAGCTTGCCTGATACAGAACCATTATATTTGAGTTTTACTTATGCATATCAAAAGCGTGTCGAATATCTTTATAAAGATAGTTTGGTAGTTGAACTAAGTACAGATTGTTGTGAGACTTTTCCACACGAATTATGGAGAAACGGTGGGTAAGATATGGCAAGTGTTGAAGGAAATGCAAACTTAAATCTTTTTGTACCCCAAACATGGGAGGATTTTGATACAGTTGATATATCACTTGATGAGTTTAAAAATCAGGAAGTACTTATACGATTTAAATCTATAAACGACAGAGGGTCTGTTGTTTATATTGACTATGTCCGTTTAGGAAATACTCAGTTAACTGGAATTGAAGCTCAGAATATAATTAGTGATTTTGAAATCTATCCAAACCCTGCGTCAGACTATTTAACCTTAGAATCAAGCAATCGTCAAGATAATGAAACATTACTCATATATAATTCATCTGGACAGCTAATTAAGTCATTTAAATTAGATAATGATAGGATGAGAATCAGTATAGAAGATCTTTCGTCAGGAATATACTTTTTACGTTTGAATAATAGTCTTACAAATTATAAATTAATTGTGCAATAAGTAATTGAGATTGTATAATAATTTTCCTTCATCTTGATATATTTGCTATATTGCATTATATAAAATAAAAAGCTATGAAAATAAATGTAAAATGCCTGATTCTTTTCTTATTGACAACGACTATTATTTTTAGTGGTTGTAAAGATGATGCCCAAGCTCCCGAAATATATTTTTTAAATTCAGATGGTGATGTAGTAACATCTAATCAGATGGATACTACAATTTTACTATATACAGTATATTCTGACCCGGGAATAAGTGTTGAAGATAATGTTTCAGATAGTGAAGATATTATTGTTGAAAGTGATATTATAGAAGTCCTTTTAACTAACACATATGGTCAAGTGCGTACATGTGGAACTTACACCGTTACTTATTCTGCTACAGATGAAGCACTAAATGTTGGTACAGCTACAAAAGAAATAATTGTTGAAAATGTTGCAATTCCCTTTACCGGTTCTTATTCTACAAATCGTACCAATTCAGAAATTGCCGAGACTACATACAACTCTACAATTTCTGCTGATAGTAGAATAAGTGGTAGATTATTGTTTCCAAAGGTCTACGCTCAACAAATTGGTGAAGTATCGTCATATTTTAAGCTTGCTGCAGATCTTTATTCACCGGATTACTCAACACAGTTTTCTGAAACTATTGCTTATACAGGAACATCAGCCGATAAAGAAACTCCATTTTTTAGTACAATTTCCTATGCAAGTGCATTAGAAACAATATTGGAGTTTGATCTACTTAAAATTGATGCTCAGGAATTTACAGATGACTTGGGTAATGAAGTGCAAATAGCTGGGAGAGAGCTTGATAATTTGCCTCTTTCAAGAATTGAATATGTTAGAGGAACTAAAGAAATATCCAAAATAGTTCTAGAGCTTAATGTTACATTTAACGGTGTTCCTGATGATAATGTGATTGAAGTTTATACTCCTAATGATTAAAAACAACCAAAATTCAAGTATTAGCTAATTTTCGTCTGCTAACTATGTTAGACAATAAAAAATATATATATTTGCGTTATATAATATAATTTATTAATTTTACGCAGGTTATTAAAGGAAAAATTATGAAAAAATCATTTGTTGTTTTATTCTCAGTAGTAATAGCATCTATTCTGATGTTTAGTGCATGTAATTCTGATACACAGGGCCCTAAGATTTATTTTTTAGATGCTGATGGAAATGTTATCCAGAGTGGTGATACTACAGTTTTATTGTACACTACATTTGTTGATCCATATGTTTTTGTTGAAGATAATTCTTCAAAAAGTTCAAATATTATAGTAGAAGATAATGCAGCAGAACAACTATCTGTGACATCAGAAGGGTATTTACGTAGAGCTGAAGAAGTTATAATTACTTATACTGCTACAGACGAAGCGGGAAATAGTTCAACTAAAGATAGGATTATGACTATTTATAATATTTCACAACAATTTGTAAATTCTTATGCAACAACAAGGCAAACAAATAATCTGAATGATGATACATCATATAATTCGAGTGTTGCTGCTGATGCACGTATTCCAGGTAGATTGAAGTTTCCAAAAGTATATGCACACTTCTGGGATGGTGAGAGAACATACTTTAAAGTTACAGCTGACTTATATGATCCAACAAATCTTTCAGATGAATTCTCAGAGACCATAGCTTATATGGGAACTCAATCAGATAAAGAAACTCCTTTCTTTGCCGGTATGTCTTATGAAGAAGCTGAGGATTCAATTTTAAGTTTTACATATCTTAAAATTGACGCTCAGGAATATACTGACACAGCTGAAAATCACACAGTTTATATTCAAGGGGTTACCGAAGAGGGAACAGACTTACCATTATCACATATAGAATATCTAGCAGGTTCAAAAACTATTGTAAGAATAGTGCTTGAGCTAAATGTAACAAAAAATAGTATTGTTGACCGTGTTACTGAAACTTATGTGCCAAATGATTAATATATCAATATTATAAATAAAAAAAGGCGGCATTTTACCGCCTTTTTTTATTTATATTATATCCGGGGAATTTCAATTTCTCCTTTATAAACAAATGTCGCAGGTCCAATAAGCTTGATATTTATAAAAGCCTTGTTTGTTTTCTCAAAAACGACATCTAATTCACCACCTTTTGCGATAAGGTGAATTTTCTCACTTTTTGATTTTTTTGCCTGATAGATTGAAAGCGCAGCAGCAACAGTTCCTGTTCCACACGCAAGTGTTTCATCTTCAACACCTCTTTCAAAAGTTGCTATTTTTGAATTATTAGCGTTATACTCAACAAAGTTAACATTTGTTCGCTTATGTGAAAAGCGAATATCATCAGCTAATTCTTTACCTTCATTATAGACATTTACTTTACTTAAATCATCAACGAATTTCACAAAATGAGGAGAACCTGTATCTAGGAAAAAACCATCATTAAACTCTTCGATTATTTCCACATCTTTCATGCTAAGACAAACAGTTTTCTCCAAAATCTCTGCATTATGAATTCCATCCACGGCTTCAAATGACATCTTTTTATTAGCAAACCCATGTGTGTATGCGTACTTTGCGATACATCTTCCACCATTTCCGCACATGCTGCCTTCAAACCCATCTGAATTGAAATATTTCATTGCAAAGTCATTTTGTTCAGACTTACTGATAATCATTAATCCATCAGCACCAACTCCAAATCTGCGATTACAAAGTAATTCAACTTGTTTCTGTTTTAAGTCTGTAATGATATCATTACTATCAATAATAATAAAATCATTACCTGCACCGTGATATTTTTCAAATTTCAGAATCATAAAATTTTGTTAAAGTCAACGAAGGTTAAAACAATATTTTTCTCAATTCGTTATTTTTGTGTAAAGTAAATTAAAAATAATGTGAAAGGCAAATGTTTGATACATTGGCAATCGCAAAACCACCATTTAATTTGTTCAATAACTCATTCATTTGCAAGACTTAAAGGAGGAATGTATAATGAAGACTAAACTAGTTGTAATTAGCTTAATTTCAGGTTTTGTTGGATCTTTATTTGGATTAATCTTGTTTTTTGGAATTTACTCAGCAAAACACAAAGAATCGGATAATAGTAAACACGATTTAATCGAAGATTTTTACGAAAGGCGTGATCATGAAGTTTCAGAAAATGTGCATCCTGTTGGTTTTAATATACCATTAGGAGCAGGGGAAACCGATTTTTCAAATTCTGTTGATGCTGGCTTACCGGCTGTTGTTCACGTCAAAACTCAATATAATCAACCAAATTATACACTTTATGATTTTATTTTTGGAACAAGTCCCAGATATTCAACACCTGTAATGTCATCCGGAAGTGGTGTGATTATTTCAGAAGACGGTTATATAGTAACTAATAATCATGTTATTGCGAATGCCGAAATTATTGAAGTCGTTTTAAATACTAAAGAGTCATATACCGCAAAACTTGTAGGAAGAGATGAAACTACTGATATTGCATTACTAAAAGTTGATGCAGAAGGTTTGCCTTATATGTCATATGGTGATAGTGATGATCTAAAGATAGGTGAATGGGTCATAGCAATTGGGAATCCATTTAATTTAACATCTACAGCTACTGCCGGAATTGTTAGTGCAAAAGCTCGAAATATTAATATTATGTCGGACAATATGGCTATAGAGTCTTTTATTCAAACCGATGCTGCCGTAAATCCAGGTAATAGTGGTGGTGCGTTGATAAATACTAAAGGTGAACTAGTTGGGATAAATACAGCAATTGCTTCAAAGAATGGCTCTTTTGTTGGATACTCATTTGCAATTCCAGTTAATATCGTTCGTAAAGTAGTTGCAGATTTAGTAGAATTTGGTGAAGTTCAGCGTGCATATTTAGGTATAGATATGGTCGATATTGATGCTCAAATTGCAAAAAAGCTTGAAATTGATAAAATTGAAGGTGTTTATGTTGCCAGAGTCTGGGAAGATGGTGCAGGTGACCAGGCAGGAATTAAAGTAGGAGATATTATTATAGGAATTAATTCTGCAGAGGTAAATAGTATTTCTGAACTTTTAGAGCATATTAGTCAATATCGTCCTGGTGAGGTAGTGAATGTTCTCGTAAAAAGAGATAATATGCCAAAGAAAATTAAAGTAAAATTGCAAAATAAATATGGTGAAACCGGACTTGTACAATCAACAAGTATTGATACCTTTGGTGCAAGATTTGAGGCTTTGACAACTTATGATAAGTCAAAAATGGGAATAAAAGGAGGAGTACAAGTTACTGATGTTTTTGCATGTAAATTTGCTGCAAATGGAATCAAAAGTGGATTTATTATCGTCAGAGTGAACAATGAATATGTTAATACTGTTGAAGACATTGAAGAATTGATAGAAGGTGCTGATGGCGTTTTTATTGAAGGGGTTTATCCGAATGGAAGCACAGCATATTATGCGTTTAAATTATAAAGATATTGGAAAATAAAGATAAACAAGCAATCGTAATAGGAGCAACCGGGTTAACTGGTTTTGAGCTTACAAAATTATTACTCCAGGATGAGACCTTTAATAAAGTGATTGTACTGACAAGGAGAAAGACAGGTCTTATAGATGATAAGCTTTTTGAACATATTGTTGATTTTGACAATCCGGAATAGTACTCTGATTTAGTTAGAGGAGATGTCTTGTTTTCATGTATGGGAACAACTATAAAGAAAGCAAAAAAGAAATCGGAGCAATATAAAGTTGATGTTACTTATCAATATGAAGTTGCAAAAGCTGCCAAAAAGAATGACGTTCCTAAATATGTTTTGATATCATCACCGGGAGCAAAAAAGAAATCTCTGGTATTTTATAGTCGCATCAAAGGAATATTAGAAGATAAAATTAAGAATCTTTATTATAACAGAACAATTATCTTTAGACCAAGCGTGTTAATAGGACATAGAGCCGATAAACGTCGAAACGAAGAATTTGCTGCGAAATTTATGAGATTTATTGTAAGGATTTTACCATTTACAAAAAAATATCGTGGAATCGAAGGTGCGGAATTGGCCCAAGCGATGATAAATGCGTCAAAACTTGAAAACCCGATGATTGTTTATGAGCTAGGAGAGATTTTCAACTTATTGCATAAATCTAATTAATTTGTCAATTAGTTTATTTATATTTAGGCATAATTTGTGTTGCGATTTAATTAAAATCTTATCAATGAAATTCAGAGTTTTTCCAATAATTATCCTAATTATTATTTTGTTTAATACGTCATGCAGTCTACCAAGAGTTCTTGAAAAATCAGAAAAGGAACGTCCTAATTGGGTGTATTCAATTGATAAAGACCATATTATTGTTGAGGGAGTTGGTTATACTTGGGAGGAAGCTCAGGATGATGCTCTAAAAAAGATAAATGAGAGGATTGTTAACTCTGTAGCAGTTAATGTAAGCTCAGAAACAAGTGTCTCAGTTAATGAGACAGTTATTGATAATATTTCCAGATATAGTCAAAATACGGAGCTAAGAACAAATATTTCAACAGATTTCTTTAATAGTCTTAGAGGTATTAGTCTTAATAAAGCTGAGAATTTTTACTGGGAGAAACAAAAACATAAAGATAGGACAGTTAAAATACACTATCATATTATGTATCCTTTTTCGGAAAGAGAACTCAATGGATTATTAAGTGAATGGGTAAAAATGGATAGGGATTTTACAACAGAACTTGATAATCTTGAAGATGAGGTTGAGAATTGCGATAGATTATCAGATTTAAAGCTGCTTCATGAAAAAGCAGTGTACTTGGAGGAGATATTTTCCGGAGCCAGAAAAACGAGAGCATCACTTATTAAAACAGAGATTGAACAATTAATAGAAGCAGTTAAATTTGAGATTCAATCACACGAAAGAGGTCGGCTTATACTTATGTTACATACTACGGACAGATATCTAATGGTTAATAAAAATGCTGACTTTACATCCTCTTGTGCAGTTTTACAAGATCAAAAAATAATTGAAAATGGTAAAGCTCTAGAAATAAATTATGATGCAGATTTTTGTTATTCAGAGGATAAAGCAAGCTTTAGAATAAATCAGAATTACTCAGGAACTAATTTAGGGCTTGACTTTTTAATTCCGGAGGGAGAAAATACTGCACGATTCACTATAAGTGAACCTGTTCGTTTTAAGCGGTCGCCGATTAATCCGGATAATATTCGGTGGTATATCCCAATTCGAATTTTCACGGAAATACCTTTTACTGTTACAAAAGTTGAACTAATAGTTACTCATGAAAGTATTATTGATATTCGAAAGTTTATTGTAGGAGAGGAAAAGGAGTCTTATTTTGTTGCTGAGATAGAAGAAGAGTTTGATCAGAAAGGAGACTTTAGCCTTCAGTTTGATGTGCCTTCTGGTCAGAATGGTAAAGCTACACTTATTAGCCAACTTATAAATATTTTTGTTTAAGAATCGACAACATATTTTGCAAGCGGGAAGATTTACATAAAACCTAAGGATGAAGATAAGGAATATGTCTTTGTTTTTGAGAATAAGAGAATTGTTGGGAGTGAGTAATTAGGTTCACGCAAAGGATACGCAAAGTTTGTATTTGGTTTAGTTGGTTCGCGCAAAGGTCGCAGAGAATGCGCAGAGGTCGCAAAGTCATAAATTATTAACTAATCTGTGGATTCCATCTTTTAAAACACATGTGTTGAAGTTAATCAAAAGAGCTAGTTTGAGTTTTGATAATTTCAGGAATGTTAATGTCTGTGAATAATGAACATGTGCAAGGGTCTCAACAGATTTTATTTCGATTATTAACTTATCTTCAACTAGTAAATCCAATCTGTATCCAACATCTTGTTTAACATTTTTGTAAATAAATGGCATACCGACCTGACTTTTGACATTGAGTCCTAATTGTTCCAATTCATATTTTAATGCTGCTTCATAAACAGATTCTAATAAACCTGGTCCTAATGCCTTGTGGATATCTAAGGCACAACCAATTATTTTATAGGATATGTCGTTCTCATTCATATTCATCGTTTTATGGTATAGTAAATCTACCAATTTTTCTAATTGATATCAAAACTATTTTCATTCTTTGCGAGAAAACAACCTCTGCTTTCTACGCGTCTCCTTTCCACCCTTTGCGAGAAAAAGAAAGTATTTGTGTTCTTTGTGTCTTCTTTCCGTCCTTTGCGAGAAAATAGATAAACAATGTATCATCTTCTTATTTTCTATTAAATAAAAATATTAAATTTGGAGTCTAATCTACAAGATATGAGAAAAGAAGAAAAAATATACGATGTTTTAGGAGAGATGCTTTATGTTGTTGCAATGGCAGATGGTGTTATTCAGAAGGAAGAGAAAGATGCTTTAGAGAAGTTTTTTGGAAATCATGCGCAGGGTGAGGACGTGGTTTGGTCTTTTGAATATGAAGAATCTCATAAATCAAATATTGAGGAAATTTATGAAAAAGTTATAGACTTTTGCCATACTTATGGGCCTTATCCGGTATATGTCGAGTTTATTGATGCAATGAAAGTAATAGCAGAAGCTGCAGATGGCATAAATGAACGAGAATCGAAGTTTATAAATTCTTTCTCTGCAGACCTACTAGAAAGATTTCAGCGCGATGCAGATAAACTTTTAGAATCTAATGGTGAGGAATTCTAATTTATCATTCTTTGGTTTCTAGCGATATAAAAAAGTTGTCATTATATATTAATGTTATCTTTGCAAAAAAAATATAAATGACCAACAACGATATTCTCCGACGTTTAAGATTTAGTTTTGATTTTAGTGACACTAAAATGATAGAGATTTTTGCTTTAGGTAGTTGTAAGACTAATAGAGCAACTGTTTCTGCTAACTTAAAAAAGGAGGAAGCTGATGGCTATATAATATTATCAGACTATGATTTTGCTAAATTCCTGAATGGCTTTATCATTTTACATCGTGGAAAGCAAGAAGGCAAGGAGCCGGTTGCTGAAAAGGTCTTAAACAATAATATAATATTCAGGAAGCTTAATATTGCTCTAAATTTACGTGATGAGGATATTCTTCAATTGTTAGAATCTGCAGAATATCCAATAAGCAAACATGAGCTTAGTGCATTCTTTCGTAAACCTGATAGTTCGAAATATCGAGAGTGTAAAGATCAGATTCTGCGATATTTTTTGATTGGACTTCAGAAGAAGCATAAAGGAGTTAGTTAATCTTGTGAATGAGCATTTGATTTTTTAGTGAGACTCTATTTAGCTTTATCATTAATAGGTTTAACATTTAGTTAGACTAAAACAATTTAACAAATAATGCAATTTAAAGAATTAGGAATAATTGAGCCTATTTTAAGGGCTCTTAAAGACGAAGAATATACAGTACCAACTTCTATACAAGAGAAAGCAATACCACTAATCTTAGATAGGGATGATGTGCTTGGGAGTGCTCAGACAGGAACAGGAAAAACAGCTGCCTTTGCTATACCTATTTTGCAGCACTTATATCTTGATAGACAACAAAGAAATATTCCAAAAAAAATAAGAGCACTTATTATTACACCAACACGTGAATTAGCAATTCAAATTGAAGAGAGTTTCTCTGCATATGGAAGATATACTGGCCTGAAAAATACTGTAATTTTTGGTGGTGTTAATCAAAATCCACAGACTCGAGCCCTTAAAGGTGGAATATATATTCTTGTTGCTACACCTGGGAGACTTCTTGACTTGATAGATCAAGGCTTTATTAATTTAAAAGATATTGAGTACTTTGTTCTTGATGAGGCTGATAGAATGCTGGATATGGGATTTATCCACGATATCAGAAAAATAATTGAGAAATTACCACGAAAACGACAGTCTTTGTTTTTTTCTGCTACAATGCCAAATAATATTGTCCAACTATCTCGAAAAATTTTTAATAATCCACAAAAGGTTGAGGTTAGCCCCGTTTCATCAACTGCTGAAACAATAAATCAATATTTGTACTATACTAATAAATCAAGTAAGAACGATTTGCTTTTGCATATTCTTAAAGATCAAAAAATTAAACAGGTACTACTATTTGCCAGAACAAAACACGGATCAGATAAAATTGTACGAAACCTAAAAAAACAAAACGTCTCTACAGCAGCAATTCATGGCAATAAATCTCAAAGTCAAAGACAAAAAGCCTTGGCACAATTTAAAGATGGTGAGATTAGGGTTCTGGTAGCGACAGATATTGCAGCAAGAGGAATTGATATAGATAAGCTTAAATATGTCATAAATTATGATATTCCAAATATTGCTGAAACTTATGTACACCGAATTGGAAGGTCTGGTAGAGCAGGGGATGAGGGGAATGCAATCTCAATTTGTGAACCGGAAGAAAATGCATTTATCCGTGATATTGAAAAGTTAATAAAACAGAATATTCAAGTTGTCAAGGACAATCCATATCCTCAAACGGATAATCCAATGTCTAAAAAAGAGAAGCAAGAGTTTGAACTAGAGAAAACTAAGCGAAAACAAGAGTTCTTTGCTTAAAGGAATAAAAGAAAAATTGCTAGTAGTAAAAAGACTGGCATGCAAAAGAATAGGAGAAAAGGGAATAGGTAAAAAAATACTATAGGTAGTTAGAATATTATTATGATAGAAATAAATCTTGAAAAATTTAGACAGCTTGTAGAAGCTAAAAGAGAAGAGAATCAAAGGTTTCGTTTTTTTCTTGAAAAGCAAAACCCTAAACCTATTGATGAGATTGTTCATCGTCTAAATAGAGAGGTGACAGCTAAGGTTGACTGTGTTCAGTGCGGAAATTGTTGTCATAACATTAGACCTGTTGCTACTGATGAAGAGCTTCTACAATATGTTAAGCCTGAAAATTTAGAAGAACTCAGATATGCATATAGTATAGTTTGTAAAAATCTAAATGGTAATGCCTGTACTATTTACCCTAACAGATATTTCGAATGTCGTGCTTTTCCTTATCTTGATAGAGAGAATTTTATTCAAAGGATTGTAGGTGTACTAAACAATTACGAATTATGTCCTATTGTATATCATGTTGTGGAGGAGTTGAAATTGGAACTTAACTGGAAAGGTAATAGGTAAATTATTACAATCTGCATTGAAGCTTTAAATATTCTAAAACATTATCTAGTAATGTTTTATATAGTCTTTTCAGCCTCTGTCCGATTTTTTTATTAATTTTGAGGAACTTCTGTTAATCAGTTAAGCATGATAATTATGGAAAAGAGATATTATATTATATTTTTTGTTAGTCTGACAGTTTTGCTTTCTTCATGTGCGGATGATATCCCATCGGATAAATACTTATTGTTTGGTGAGAGCTTTGACAGAATAGGTTCATGGCTAATTACCGGAGAAATTGATAATTCTGAAATTGAACCGGGCCAAGCTCAGGGCGAAATAGAGAATAATGTTTTATATCTACATGCAAACGGCTGCACCGAAGTTAATGCAAATCTTCCTTTATCTGTACCGGCTCTTGAGTTTAATGAATACGAGAATATGACTGTTATTGTTGAAATTGAAGAGTTCACTTCATCGCCAATTATTTCTGATGATACTGAAATAAAGATATCATTTAAGAATTTTTACCTTAATATAGAACCGATAAATAATATAGAAGGGGAGATGTTGATTTTTAAATACGCAAATGACACATTGAGTCTTCTCGAAGAGTCGGAAAATATCAATTATACCTTTATGAGAACCTCAAATGGAAATTTTATTGATATTAATCTAAAATCAGAAGGTATTGCTGATTGCACTGCCAGTGCAGAATTGAAATTAAATGCGATTATGATTTATAATGAATAAAAAATCCCACAAGAATAATTCCTGTGGGATAGTATTTAATTTATTATAGTTTAATACTTCTTACTTTCAGTTAATTCCCCTTGTTCATCATACATCTTCCATGTACCTGATTTTGCACCGTTTTTGTATTTTAGGCTGTAACGTAGTTGTCCGTTGTCATCCCAGACTTTCCAAACTCCATGTTTCTTATCTTTCTTGTATTTTGCCAAGGAGATCAAGACTTTTGTATCATTATATTTAAGCCATTTACCATGCTTTTTCCCGTCTTTATAAGAACGTACTTCTTTGGTGTCGCCGTTAGGGAAAAAGATTGTAGATTTTCCTTGAGGTTTGCCTTCTTCTACTTCAAGAATGGATTTGACAGTTGTACCATCTTCGAAATATTCTGTAAATGTTCCTGTAAAGAGTTCACCTTTATAATAAACTAATCCATCAGCTTTAATTTCCTGTCCGAAAGTAACTGAGCTGATGCATACGAATAATATTATTGAGAGTAGTTTCATTCTTCAAAAATAACAAAAAAATAATAGTATCACATCAAATTGATGATACTATTATTTTAATAAAACAAATAGGATTTTCTAATATAACTGATTGATTTCAATTGTATTGTCAACAATTTGTGTAAGTTCTAAAACTGTTTCCTCATAAGAAATGTAAGATACTTTTAGTTCTTTATTATCTACAGATGTTTTGAATTCAAAATTACCATCGAAATCAGTGTAAACTGCTGTTCCATCATCAGCAACAGAAACCTTAACACCTGCAAGAGGTTCTTTTGATTCAGAATCTATAATTTTACCTTTAACTGTTACCATTTCTGTTTCAGCAGATGCTTTAATACCATCATTATCACTGATTGAAATTGCGCTAGCACTTGAGATAAGAATTGTTAGTGCGAATGTTAAACTAATTAAGGCTTTCATTTTTGTCATTTTTTAAATTATTACTAATACAAAAGTAAGCTCTATTTTGATTAAAAAGGTTAAGATAAAATTACATCTGTGTTAAGTTTATGTTAAGGGGTGATGGATGACCGGTGACCGGTGATGGGTGCAAAGGAGGTATATTATATTGACTTTTGTTTGTGTATGTATTTGGGTTTTAATGCTTTAATAGTTCAATGTTATTCCATATCACCAGTCACCTCTCACAATACATCGGTCATCCGTCACCGGTCATCTAAAACAAATCATATGTTAACTTAAATGAGAAAGTTCTGCATAGAGTTAATCTTGAGTAATATTGATCTTGTGCATTAAAAGATACAAAAACTGACTCTTGTTTACTATCTAAAATGTTATCAACTTTAAAACCAATTTTTAGTTTTGAAGAAACTCTCATGCTAGAATTAAAATTTAAAGAGTGAAACGGTTTGCTATAAATATCTGGTCTGTCAACAATTCCCACATATTGTAAAGTTTGACCTTGTACATTATAGAAGAGACCAGCATCAAAATCATTCCAGAATCCTTCTTTCGAACCTTTATATGATATCCCACCGTTAATAATGTAAGGAGCCTGTCCTGCCATATCTCTGTGTGTGTCTACGACTTTACCAGTTCTTGCATTATCAACTCTTGATTGATATTCTGTTTCACTTAATTTGATAGAAGACTGTGTATATGTAAAGTTAGCTGATATTGAAATGTTTTTTAAAGCATCTGATATAAATCCCAGTTTTTGTCTAAGTTCAAATTCTGCTCCTAAAACTTCACCATCTCCAACATTACGAGGTTGGAATGATCCTGTTTGAGTCGCAAATTGTACAATTTCAATTGGATTCTTAAAGCTTTTGTAAAAACCGCTAACTGAGATGACCTGTCCACTTGCCGGAAATACTTCCCATCTAATATCAAAATTGTAAATATCAGTAGATATTAAATTACCATCCCAATACTCAATACCTGCAATATCGTTGGCATCGCGAAATAAGCCACCAATAAATGTGTTGCCGGTAATTGGGTCATATATTTCGGCATATGATAATTCTTTAAACGATGGACGTGCAATTGTTTTTGATGCTGCCAGTCTTAAGTTTTGTTTATCAGTTAGCTGATAGATAAAGTTTATTGTTGGAAAAAAGTCGATATCGTTTAAAACTATATCGTTTTTCATAATATTTTGACCACCCTGATCACGACCTGTATAGCGCTGAATATAGTTTTCAATTCTTAAACCAACTATTGTTTTTAATCTGTTTATAGGTGCAAACTCCAATGAGCCATAAACTCCGGCATTATTTACATTAGATGAAAACTGATTTGGATTAACCGGTACAAATGGTGTTTCGTAGGTTGTTCCAGACGTAGGATTTCCATACATTGGCCATAGGTTTTCTTCTGCAAATATTTCATCAGGATCACCAACTAAATCAACACCACGAATATTTAGGGCGAAGTTTCTGATAATGAAATCTCTTAATTTAAAAGTGTAAGACGCGCCAAATCCGATTTTTGCATTTCTTTCGAATAATTTTGTTTCTTTAGTTGCATTTATTAAACTGGCTACATTGTACTCTTGTAAATCTCTCCAGATTCTTTCAGGAAAACCGGATTCAGTGCTAATACTGAAAACACCATCACGATTTTCGTATCTGGTAAATCTTATATCTGGATCTTTTATTATTGACAAAGTAGGAGATACTTTCCAAATTAAGTTCCATCCAGTTTCCTGATAGTTGTGTGTACCTTCAATAATTATGTTTGTTAGAGATCTTTGGCTATAATCCAGATTATGCTTAAAACCATTAAAAGCGGCGCCTTGGTCATTATTATAGAAATCAAAGATTCCGGCTTTCGATTCACCGTTTCTTAAATGCATTATGTTAAAACGATACTTTGCATCTTTTGTCTTAATTGCAAAACCTGCCATTCCATTAATAAATACATCTTCTTTTCCATAGCTACCAACTTGGTATTCGCGTCTTTCCATTTCGAATTCGTCAGGATTACTACTTAAACCATATTTACCAAACTCAGCTAAATCATAAAAATCTGTAGAATATTTGTAGCTAAGTGCAAAATTATACCCTATGGTTTTATCATTATTTGAAGCAATTTGGTTTCCGTAGTTTGCACTAAATGAATAATCCATTAAGTTACTTTGTTTGTATGCAGCCAGGTTTGGGTTAAAACTTGTTAAAATGTCTTTATATCTTTGAGCAGTCTCACCATCAGGATCACCAACTACCATTGCGAAAAACGGAATATCTTCAGTGGCAGGAATAGCCCTTGTACCATCATCAATTGCAAGGAAGTCTAATTTACCACCATCATAAGTTAAAAAGCTGGAATTAAAGTGAGATTGAGGATTGTAACCTGCACTTACTGAAATATTTCCTTGTTCTGTATCCGGAAAATCTTTTGTTTCGATATTTACTACACCACCTGTGAAATCGGCTGGTAGTTCTGCTGAGAATGTTTTATGTACAATTATATTATTTATGATGTTTGTCGGGAATAAATCCATTTGAATTGTATTTCTGTCTGGATCGAGACCCGGAATTTCCATTCCGTTTAGTACGGTTTTGGTATATCTATCTCCCAATCCTCTTACATATACGTATTTTCCTCCTGCTACAGAAACTCCCGGAACTCTTTTCATGGATGCAGCAGCATCAGAGTCGCCAATTTTCTTTAATCCTGCACCTGAAATCCCATCAAGCATACCAACAGAATTTCTTTTCATTGCCACTAATGAATTTTCGGTATTTCTTACTTCTTTTGCTGAAACCGTAACCTCAGTAAGCATAAAACCTTCTTCTTGTATTTGTATATTATCAAATACTTTAACTTCATCTGCAGCAAGAACTATATCTGTCATTTCTAAAGTCTGGTATGAAATAAATGATATTTCAAAACTATAATTGCCAGGTGCAAGTTCTAATGAAAATTTACCATCCAAATCGGTGGTTGTACCTTTAGTTGTTCCTTTCACCACAATCGCAACACCAGGCATTGTCTCACCTGATGAACCATCTGTTATTGTTCCTCTCACGATACCATTCTGAGCCAAAATCATACTTGATGACAATAACAGAATCACAAAAACTAAAATCGAATATTTACTGAACATTTTTAAGTAATTTGTTAATTTAACCTCAAAAACTCGCAAGTCAAAATGACCTGCGAGCTTAATATTTTAATTTGTTTTATATTAGAAAGAAGATAGCTAACCATTAGCGTCAGCCCACGACCAACCTGCAAATGCAGATTTTGTTGCACCAACTGTAGGAGTGGTTACAATAGTCGCATTAGGAGCATTTGTTTCAAATACATTTTGTCCATCAACTTTGTCAGAGAAAATATCTGGAATAGTTAGATTTCCTGAACTTAAATGACTAACATTAAATTATAAGTTTCTGAAAACTACATCACCATTAGTATAATTTTGAGAGATTGATAAATCATCATCATCATCACCTGCATCTAATTCAAAATCAGAAGTTTCTGAGAAATTGAAGAAATAGCAGTTTTCGATAGTACATGTAACACCATCTCTAAGGTCAGCATATTCGCCACCGTCAGCACCACCGTCATTCCAGCCTTTTAATGAACCATTCTTTAAAGTATATGATCCGGTTGCAGTTCCTTCTGGTCCGTCTAATTCCATTGCATGGTCAGTATCTTCACCAGCAATTAATATGAAGTTGTCAATTGTTCCTGTGTAAGCCTGATCCATATCATAAGCATCATCACCACAGTTCCAAACAATAATATCATTAACATTAACAGTTCCACCAAAACACTCGATACCATCATCTTGGTTTGCGATAATTTCGATGTGGTCAATTGTAGTACCATTACCAACACCACCTAAAGTAAGACCGTTGATTTCGTTACCTTCACCAATGTTAGCACCACCGTGACGGATAGATACATATTGAATAGTACCACTATTGTCAGATGCATTTGATCCACCATAAAGACCGTTTTGGTCAGATGCAGGAATACCTTCAATTTGAACAGATGTCGCATCAGCAGAAATAGGAGCATCACCTAAGATGATAAGACCACCCCAAAGACCGTTTAAGTCTGGATCTAAGTTTGGAGAAGCAATTTGTCCAGGCTCAATTTCATCAGCAACAGATGTGAAAATGATAGGCTGACTTGCAGTTCCAACTGCATTTAAAGTAGCACCACGAGCAATTACTAGAGCAGTTGCGTTTGCACCAGTTCCTGCTTCACCTTTAATTACAACACCAGGCTCAATTGTTAAAGTAACACCAGATACAACAGTAATACTACCACCTAATACATAAGTATTACCAGTTTCCCAAGTTGTGTCTTCTGTAATGTTTGCAGTTACAATTTCTTCTTGATTTTCTTCCTCTGGATCTTTACAAGAGTTAAACACTAATGCTACAAGTGCGAAAATCATCATTAAATACAAAGCTTTTTTCATAATTTAATTCTTTTTGTTACGGTTTTTAAAATTTTATTGTTGATGCAAATAAATAATGAAAAAACCAAAAGCGAATTAAGAGAATGATACGATAAAGTTAAGAAATTGTAAACTCTGTTTATTAACTGTTAAAAACTTTGTATAGCTTGATAATGAGCAACTTGGAAATTGCTTAATGATTATTTAATATCAATTTAAGAATTTGTTTTCATTGGATAGTTAACATTGCTGAGTAAAATTATTATAATATAATTAATATGATAAAAAAATCTATTTTACTGGTTGATGATGATGGAGATATTCTTGAATTCTTAGAATACAATTTTAAAAAAGAAGGTTATAAAGTTTTTACTGCAAAAAATGGTGTCGATGCCATACGAATAGCGCGTGAGAAAAATCCTTCAATCATTATTTTAGATATTATGATGAAAGGTATGGATGGTATACAGGTTTCGGAAAAGCTTAATGAATATAAAGATGAGGTGACCGGATTAAAAATGTTTTTAAGTGCAAGAGGAGAGGATTATTCTCAAATTGCAGGATTTGATTCAGGTGCAGATGACTTTGTAGTTAAGCACGTTAGTCCAAAAGTTTTGCTTAAAAGAGTCGAAGCACTATTGAAACGTGCAGTTACTTCAAAATCAACTAATATAAAAACAAATGTTCAGGTTGTAAATGACTTGACAATTGATAAAGATAAATATGTGGTTACTTACAAGAATACATCTGTGTCTTTACCTCGCAAGGAGTTTAAGTTAGTTGAGCTCCTTGCCGGTATTCCGGGTAAAGTATTTACCCGTGACGAAATTTATGATAAAATTTGGGGTGATGCGTTTGTTGGTGACCGTACAATTGATGTGCATATCAGAAAGTTAAGGGAAAAACTTGGCGATGATTTAATTACAACTGTAAAAGTAGTAGGTTATAAACTTAACGTGTAATTTACCTATAGTCTATTATATAAATCTAGGTATTCTTTAACATTTATATCCCACGAATATTTTTTTGAAAACTCAATCGCTTGGGTTTTTATTTCAGGGTCTGTTTCATAAGTGTTTATCCCAGTATTTATTTGTGTTTTAATATCAATTTCATCAAATGATTTGAAAATAAAAGTAAATCCCCCACCAACTTCAGGAATACTCGTTTTATTTGAAGTAATAACAGGAACACCATTTCTCATTGCCTCAATTATTGGTAATCCAAAACCTTCGTATAGAGATGGGAATAAAAATGCATCACAGTTTTGATAGTACCATGTTTTTTCTTTTTCAGAGATAATTCCGGGGAAAAGAATCTGATTCTCAACTTGCTCTTTTTTTGCAAGTTTTTTTAGTTCTTTGAAATATGAACCTTTTGTATCTCCTGCAATTATTAGTTTATGTTCAGGAAAATGCTTCATAACAGGAATTAAAACATGAAAATTCTTCTTTGCTTTAAAAACACCAATGCTAAAGAAAAACTTATCTGCTTTTACTATTGGTTCAGAATTATCAGGGGTTGTAAGTACACCATTATATACTACAGATGTTTTCTCTTTAGGAAAATTGAGGTTTTATAAGGCAACTTTATGTGAGAATTCTGAAATAAAGACAATTCTATCAGCTCTATTTACCAGATTTTGTAATTTTTGGAGTCGTTTTTCTGCTTTTCTACTACTTTTTTCACCTAAAAAGTTCAAATCATGAATGGTAAGCAGCAATTTTGTATCATCATCAGGTAATATAACAGGTTCTTGATGTATACAGTGCCAAACGTCAAATGTGTTTTTTACTTTTTTTATAGTTTTATCTGTATAGTATTTAATATTGCCACCAAACTGGCACATGTAATCCTCAGGTAGTAAAAAGCTAATATCAAGTTCTGTAGGAGTTTGGCACATGACTTTCCCAAAGTTTAAAGCAACCTGCCCTAATCCACAATTCAAATTGGATAACTTATTAAGGTCTATTAGTATTCTTTTCATCAGTTATAACTCCTAACTCTAAGTACTTTAGCTCACTTCAAACTTTAAGTACCCTATGTGACCCCTGCGGGATTCGAACCCACATCGCAAGAACCGGAATCTTGTATTCTATCCATTGAACTAAGGGGCCGGATGACTGCAAAAATATTAAAAATTAGTGAGCAATTAAAAGTTAATGCCTGAGAATATCGTAAACAAAGAAAAATTGTGTAAATTTGTTAAAATTTGACTTGTGAAAAAGAGGATTTTTGTCATATTAAGTTTTTTATTTCTGGTTCCATATCTTGCTGTCTCCCAAGACCATACGCAAGAATATTATGACAATGGTTATCAGTTATTGTATATGGCAGATTATGGATCAATTGCAGATGTCCATAACTTAATAGAGACAAAAGGAGCAGATGTTAATTTTTTTAATGAAGATGGAGTTACAGCATTGATGTTTGCTGCACAGGCTGGGCACGACACCATTGTTAAGTATCTTATTTCTAAAGTAGCAGATGTTAATGCAAAGTCAACATATTTTAAATTTTCACCTTTAATCAGTGCTGTTAAAAATGATTATTTAAGAACAGCTGAGATTTTAATCCGAAATGGAGCCAACATAGATGATCAGGATGTATTTGAGAGAACGGCACTACATTATACAGCTATGTATGGTTTTGATGCCAGTGCTGATATGCTATTATATTATGATGCTAATCCGGAGGTTAAAGATGTGACAGAATATACTCCTGTATGTTATGCTGTAGAAGAACATCAGGATACTATTTTACAAATTCTATTAAATAAAGGAGTTGACACTGATGTAAGAGTTCGAGATAGTTCAACCTTATTTCATCTTGCATCAGGTACTGGAAATCTATATTTTCTTGAACAATTAAAAGAAGAATATTATTCATCGAAAAATAATAATGGACTGACACCTGTAGATGTTGCTGTAGTTGCTGGACAATCAGAAGTTTTGGAATGGTTTTTAGAAAATGGATTTACTAAGACAGATACTATTAATGGAATCTATACAGCAAGAACATTAGCAAGGAGTAGTGGAGATACAGAAACAAAGAAATTGGTTCGCAAAATGAAAATTAAAGATGTTCATTATCTGTATCTGCGCCGTTTGGGCTTAGGTTACGATATGATATTTAATGGTGACGATTTTTTTATGAGTATGGGAGCTCTACTTGCTGAGGATAGATATGGTTTTACATTTGAAACAGGTTTAATTTGGCGTCCTGGAGAACGTAGAATCTGGTATCCAATTGCAGAAGATGAATATTATCAGTTAAGAGAAAAAAGAACTGCATATTACTTTGTTCTACGAAAGAATTTCAAGCTTTTTAATATTGACTTGAACTCATATGTAAGTGCCTTTGCTTCAATAAGAGGAGCGTATTATTTCGGGGAGCATGATGGGTATCTAACACCGGTAACGAGAGAACTAAAAGCATCTCCATCTATTGGCATAATGTATAATTATGGGGAGTCTTTCAGAACTTATTTTTATTGTGATTATCTTGACTTATATATTTATGATACAGCCCCATTGTTTTATTCAATAGGGATGCAGATTTTGATGGATTTCAGGAAAAATGAAACTAATGAAAAGTACAAGTATATTATTAAGTATTAGTATCGCTATTTTTGCATTTATATTATCATCTTGTGATGATGATATTGAGCCCTATGAGGATAGCGAATCTATTGATTGTGAGTGGTGTTTTGAGGAATTGCCGGAATATGTTGATTTGGAATTAATTTTTAATACCGAAGCAAGTGATACATGTGTTTTCTTTACAGTGTATTCAGGTTATGCATTTGCATCAGATATATATATGACAGATACAAGCACATTGAACTCAATTTGGATTGGAGTAAAACCTGACCAGAAATATACGGTAGTTGCTGAATATATTCGGGGTGAAGAAAAAATCCATGTAATTAATGATGCAAAAGTAAAAACAGAGTTCTATAATTATGCTTGTGACGAGCCTTGTCATTATGTTTATGAGGCAAGTTGTGATCTTAAATTAAAATACTAGAAAAAATATTTTTTTCACCGTCGATAAAAACACCTCATTCGTCAGATTTATTTACCTGTTTGTCTAGACTTTTTAAATTTGTTCAATAAATGTGAATAAAATGCCTGATTTTAAAGGGATTTTATGCAACTCTTTACATATTTTTAATGTCTGTAAAACAGATTGAAGAAATAAGATTGTTAAATAAAACTAATGTTACTATTAGAAAACTACTACTTTCGTTAGTTGTTGTGTTATTTTCTTTTTATGCAATTGCACAACAAACGCAGGTAATTCCTTTATCTGCAGGTGAAAATCAACTAGAGTTAAAGTCTGTAAACCCTGAGTCATTTAATGCTTAGGTCGACTTAAAAGAATTAAGCTTTGAAAATACTGCATCTGATGATGGTGAATTTTCAGTTTTAAGCGTCGAAGGCTTACACAGACCAAACAATGTAGGACAGGCAAACTTGCCGGTTTCAAGCCATTTAATTGAAGTGCCTTATGGTGCAGAAATTCAGATTGTGATAAACTCCTACGATGAAGAAGTCATTAATCTTAATGATTATGGAATCAATGTAATTGAGCCACTACAGCCTTCTTACAACAAGAGTACGCCTGTTGAAGATCAGGTATTTGTGATTGATGAAGATTACTACAGCACTGATACTTATGAAAGCACTGAATTGATTTCAGCTGAAATATTAGGTGTCATGCGTGGTGTAAGAATGGGTAGAATTGAAATTCGTCCTTATCATTATAATCCGGTCGAGAACACTTTGATTGTTTATAACAATCTCGATTTTCAGGTAAATTTCGTTGGTGCTGATTTTGTACTTACTGAGGAGATGAAAGCAAAGTCTTATTCTCCTGAGTTTAGGGCATCATATTCACGTTTTTTAAACTATCAGGAACATGCAGCAGCTAAAGATGGCTTCTCAGATTTTGATGCTCCATTAAAGTATGTTATTGTTGCAAATACTGCATTTGAAACTACACTGGAAGAATTTGTTAATTGGAAAACCAAGATGGGTTATGAAGTTATAGAGTATTATGTTTCATCAGGAACTAGTAATACAACAATTAAAAACTATCTTCAAGGTCTTTATGATGCTGGAACACCAACAGATCCGGCACCCGTATATGTTTTGTTTATAGGAGACCATAGTGGGACTTATTCAATACCTGCTTTTAATTCACAAAACTCAGGTAGTGGTGGTACTAACCATATTACTGACTTATATTTTGCAACTTTAGATGGTAGCGATTATATTCCTGATTTATATTATGGACGTATCTCAGCCGAGTCAACAACAGAATTGCAAAATGCATTAGATAAGATCTTACCTTATGAGCAATATACAATTCCTGATGGATCATATTTAAATAATGCAATGATGATTGCAGGTGTTGATGCATCTTATGCACATGGATTTGGTGATGCTCAGATTTTTTATGGTATAGATAATTATTATAACCTTGCTCATGGATATGATAATATTTGGGCATATTTTTACAATAATGATGGACATGAATACAATGTTATGAGCTCCGATGCAGGTGGTGCTCCAGCTAGTATTCTTGGAAAAATCCAGGATGGTGTAGGTTTTGCGAATTATACAGCACACTGTTCTTATGATGGATGGGCAGATCCATCAATAAGTAGATCAGATATTTCAAGTTTTAATAATGTTAATGAATATCCATTTATGATTGGTAATTGCTGCCAGTCATTTATGTTTAACGAATCTGATGCATTTGGTGAAATGTTACTTTATACAGCTAATGAAGGTGCAGTAGGATATATTGGTACTTCTCAATATTCTTATTGGTATGAGGATGCATACTGGGGTATGGGATTAACATCTCTTACTTTAAATACTGCAGCAACTTATTGGGATGATCATACTTATGCTAATACCGGATTAGGAGTATATGATGGGGTATGGCATGAGAATGGAGAAGCATGGTCTGATTGGTATTATACAGGAAGACAAATGGTTCATATGGGTAACCTTGCTGTTACTGAAGCAGGAACTGGATATGTTCAATATTACTGGGAAATTTACCACTTAGTAGGTGACCCATCATTAGCACCATACAATACTGAACCTGATCCATTGTCACTTTCTTTTACAGATCCAATGCAAGGAGATGCTACTTTAGTTGTAACTACAGAGCCTTACACATATGTTGCTCTCTCGAAAGATAACGTACTTTTAGATGCACAATGGAGTGGGTCTGGAACATCTGTAACTTTAACACCTCCTTCAGTATTTAATGCTGATACTTATTGTGTAGTAGGAACAAAACAAGACAGAGCACCTTATGTAAATGAAGGAATAAACCCATCTGCAGCAAATCCTCCAATTGCTGATTTTAGTGGAACTCCAACAACAATTCTTGAAGGAGAATCTGTTACTTTTACTGATATGTCTCAATATGCAGTTGATTACTCTTGGGACTTTGGTGATGGATCACCACTTAGTACAGATGCTAATCCAGTTCATACTTATACAAGTGCAGGCACATATACAGTTGCTTTAACTGTTTCTAATGCATTGGATAGTGATACAGAAACTAAGTTAAACTATATTACTGTTAACGTTAATACAAACGCGCCAACGGCAAACTTTGTAGCTAGTGAAACTGCAATAAATGTATTCGGTACAGTAGACTTTACTGATTTATCAACAGATAACCCAAGTGATTGGTATTGGGAATTTGAAGGTGGTACGCCTGCAACTTCTACAGCTCAGCATCCAACGGGAATTACATATGATACACCGGGTACGTATACAGTTACTCTAACTGCTACAAATGCTTATGGTTTTGATGATGAAGTAAAAGTTGATTATATCACTGTAACAGTTCCTGATTATTGTGATGCATATGCAACAGATGAAGATGAGTATATTAGTAATGTTACCTTCAATACCATTGATAATACAACAGCATGGGATGGTTATGCTGATTTTACAGGAACTCAAATTACTAACGTAACACAGGGATCATAATACGCAATTGCAATTACTAATGAAGTTTACTATTCATACGATGAAGCTTTAGTATGGATTGACTATAATATTGATGGTGATTTTGAAGATGCAGGAGAATTAGTTTATCAAGGTCCTTATACAGGAACTTCAACAGGTGATCCTTATACATGGAATGGTACAGTTGATATTCCATTGACAGCAACAGTTGGTACTACTAGAATGAGAGTTAGGTTAAATTATGATAGTTCTTCATTCGGGACTCCTAACTCTGATCCATGTGGCGAAGGAACATATGGTGAAGTTGAAGATTATGGTATTGTGATTGATCCACTTGCTGCTGCTCCGATTGCTGATTTTGAAGCAGATGTTACAGAAGGTTGTGATAATTTAACAGTTAACTTTACCGACTTATCTGAAAATGATCCTACTGATTGGGATTGGACATTTGGTGATGGAGGAACATCAACAGATGAAAACCCTACTTATAATTATACATCTCCAGGTACATATTCTGTTACTTTAGTTGTTACTAATGGAGAAGGTAGTGATAATATTACTTACACTAACTTAATTACTGTTGGAACTACTCCAACTGTTTATGCTCCTGCTGACGTAACAGAATGTGATTCTTATACTTTACCAGCTTTAACTAATGGTGACTACTACTTAAGTTCAGGTGGAGTATCTCCAATTTCTGCTGGTTCAAATATCACTTCTACGACTACAGTTTATGTTTGGGATGCAAACGGCAATTGTGAAGCAGAGAATAGTTTCTTTGTTACAATTAACGAAACCCCTGTTGTCGACGCTCCTGCTGATGTAACAGAGTGTGGATCTTACACTTTGCCTGCATTGACAAGTGGAGATTATTATCAAAATGCTGGTGGTGTTAACCCATTATCTGTTGGTTATGAAGTTACTTCAGATATGACTATTTATGTTTATGAAGCAAATGGTTTATGTACAGATGAAAATAACTTTAGTGTAACTATTCTTGATGCACCAACAATTGATGAACCTGCTGATGTTTCAGCATGTGAAACTTATAGCCTGCCTGCATTAACTGATGGAGATTATTTCTTGAGTTCAGGTGGTGTTAACCCTGTTTCAGCTGGATATGAAATTACCGGTACAACAACAGTATATGTATGGGCAACAAACGGAACTTGTGATTCAGAGCATAGTTTCACTGTTACTATTGATGACATGCCATTGGTTGATGCACCTGCTGATGTTGAAGCATGTGGCGAATACATTCTTCCTGCTTTAACGAATGGAGCTTATTATACAAATACCGGCGGTGTTGGTCCAATTTCTGTTGGAACTCCTATTACTACTGATCAGACAATCTATGTATATGCTTCAAACGGATCATGCGAAGCAGAAAATAGCTTTACCGTTACAATATTTGAAACCTTTACTGCTAATGCTGTAGCTACAGATGAGTCAGCTGAGGGAGCAAATGACGGTAGTGTTACTGTAACAATGATTGGAGGAACTGCTCCATTTAGTGGAACCTGGACACCATCTGGTACAACTAATACTGGAGGTACTAGTATGACTCTTTCAGGTCTTACAGGTGGATATTACTCTGTAATAGTTGAAGATGATAATGGATGTACAGCTACTGCCGGAGCTACTGTAAATACTCCTGGCGTTCCACCGGTTGCAGGTTTTGAAGCTGATGTGACAGAAGGTTGTGGAACTCTTACAGTTAACTTTACCGACTTATCTACAAATAATCCAACAACTTATGTTTGGAACTTTGGTGATGGTGATACATCAGGTGATGCAGAACCTACACATATATACGATGCTCCTGGTGTATATACTGTTACTTTATATGTTGAAAATGCTGATGGTGATGACAACGAAACAATGATTGATTACATTCATGTATACAGTAATCCTGATATTACAGTTGATGTAACTCCTGCTACTGGAGCTGCTGTGGCTGATGGTTCTGCTACAGCTAACATTACAGGTGGAACTTCACCATTCACAATTACATGGTCAGATACTCAGGAAGGACCAACTGCTACAGAACTAGTTCCTGGTAATTATTCTGTCATAGTTGAGGATGCCAATGGATGTCTTGCTACAACACCATTTGTTGTAAACTGGGTTAACTTAGCAGGTGAAGAAGAGTTAGTATATAGTATATATCCTAATCCTGCTTCTGATTTTGTATATGTTCAGTTTGATGGAAAGAAATCTGAAACTATTCAATTATGTGATATGCTTGGTCAAATTGTGAATGAATTTGAACCTAAATCTGATCTTGCTAAAATTGATATCAGTGGACTTCAATCGGGTGTTTACTTTGTTAAAGTAATTTTCGATAACAAAGAGTTTACACATAAGCTGATTATCAAATAAACAATCTTATTTTAATCTGAAAAGGCTGTCAATTGACAGCCTTTTTTTATGAATTAAAACGAACCTTTTAGATTCAAATTCGTCTAATTATTGAACAATGGTCATTAATTATAGGTGTAGTTAGCTATGATTTAATAAGTTTTTAATTCATTATGTCGATGCAAATAGTCAGTTTGTTGTTAGAATGATTAAGTCTATCGTAATTCATATGAAAAACTTGTAAAAGCGTTATTTCTGTATTAAATTTATATGTTAATATCATTGTTAAGTTAAGTGAGAGTTGGAAATCTATCTAAAATCATAATATTATGAAAAAACTATTACTATCATTTGTTGTTGTTTTATTGTCATTTTTTGCGATAGCTCAACAGAAACAGGTAATTACTTTATCTGCTGGTGAAAATGAGTTAGAATTAAAATCTGTTAACCCTGAATCATTTTCTGCTAAAATCTTTTTTAAAGAATTACAGTTTGAGAATATTTCAAATGAAAATGGCGATTTTGCTATCATGGAGGTCGAGGGATTAAGTGGTCCTTCAAATATTGGTCAGGCAAACCTTCCGGTATTCTCAAAACTGATAGAAGTCCCATATGGGGCCGAAATATCAGTAACTATAAAAAGCTATGATGAAGAAGTAATCAATTTATCTGAATATGGGATTAATAAGATTCATCCAACTCAACCAACATATAGTAAGAGTACTCCGGATGATGAAATTACTTTTAGTATTGATGACGAATATTACAATACGGATGTTTATGAGACTACTGAACTGGTAAAAACAGAGATACATGGTATTATGAGAGGTGTGAGGATTGGTAGAATTGAGATTCGACCATATCATTATAATCCTGTTGAGAATACATTAATCGTTTACAATAATCTCGACTTTGAAGTGAACTTTATAAATGCTGATTTATCAAAGACAGAAGAGATGAAAGAAAAGTATTATACACCTGAATTTGATGGGTCTTATGATATGATATTAAACTTTCAACCTCCAGCTACTAAAGATGCATTTTCTGATTATGCTGCACCGATTAAATATGTGATAGTTGCAAATAGTGCTTTTGAAACAACACTTCAAGATTTTGTTAATTGGAAGACAAAACAAGGTTTTGATGTTATTGAATATTATGTTTCTGACGGTACAGCAAATACCACAATTCAGACGTATTTACAAGGTCTATACGATGCTGCTACAGCTTCTGATCCAGCTCCACTTTATGTTTTAATTATTGGAGATCATAGCGGAACATATGCAATCCCTGCATTTGCATCTCAGGCGTCTACACCTTCAAATGCGCACATCACTGATGTGTATTTTGCTTGTTATTATGGAGGATCAGATTTTATCCCGGATTTATATTATGGAAGGCTTTCAGCAGAATCAACTACAGAGTTGCAAAATGCTTTGGATAAAATATTGCCATATGAACAATATACAATTCCAGATGGATCATATCTTAATAATTGTATGTTGATAGCAGGCGTAGATGCTACATTTGCTCCTACACACGGGGATGGAACAATATATTATGGTATTAATGAATATTACAATGCTGCACATGGATTTAGTAATATTTATGCTTATTATTATTCATTAACGACAGCTCCTTACCATGTTATGGAATCTGATGCAGCTGGAGCTGAAGCTGATATTATTTCAAAAATACAGACAGGCCTTGGTTTTGCAAATTATACAGCGCACTGTGATTATTACGGTTGGTATGACCCTGCAATTAGATATACTGATATTCCTAATTTTAATAATCAGGATAAATATCCATTTATGATCGCCAACTGCTGTTTATCATGTCAATTTAATAATGCAATAGATGCATTTGGTGAACAGGTTTTATATACTGCTAATGAAGGTGCTGTCGGTTATATTGTTACATCAAACTCTTCATATTGGGATGAGGATGTATATTGGGGAGTTGGAGTAACTTCCTTAGCAATTACTCAAGCAAATGCTGATAATCACAATTATTCAAATACTAGCTTGGGTGCATATGATGGTATTTGGCATGAAAACGGTGAAGCTTATTCTGATTGGTATTATACTGCTATACAAATTGCACATAAAGGTAATTTAGCAGTTGAGTCAAGCTCATCATCTTTTAACCAATATTATTGGGAGATTTATCATCTTTTTGGAGATCCTTCAATGATACCTTATATGACTGAGCCTACTGCACTTAGTCTAACCTTTACTGATCCAATGCAAGGAGAAACAAGTTTGATTGTAACAACTGAACCTTATACATACGTAGCTTTATCAAAAGATAACGTATTGTTAGATGCGAAGTGGAGTGGTTCCGGAACAAGTGTTACACTTAATCCTCCAACAACTTTTACAGGAGAAACATACTGTGTTGTTGGAACAAAACAGGATCGCTCTCCATATGTGAATGAAAGTGTTACACCAATAGCTCCAAATCCTCCGGTAGCTGAATTTTAAGGTGCACCAACAACAATATTAGCAGGTGAAACAGTAGCATTTACTGATTTGTCTGATTATCCTACAAGTTGGTCTTGGGACTTTGGAGATACTGGAACATCTACTGAAATTAATCCAACACATACTTATGTTACACCAGGTACATATTCAGTAGAGTTAGCTGTGACAAATGCTTTAGGAAGTGATACAGAAACTAAAGTTGATTATATTGTTGTTAATCCAAATACTAATCCTCCTGTTGCAAACTTTGAAGCAGATGTTACCACTGTTTTAGTTGGTGGAACAGTTAATTTTACTGATTTAAGTGCAAATTTACCTACATCATGGGATTGGTCTTTTGAAGGGGGAACACCTTTAACTAGCACAGATCAAAATCCATCTGTAGTATATAATTCACCTGGAACATATCAGGTAGAATTAACCGCATATAATGCTTTTGGTAATGACACTGAGACGAAACTGGCTTATATAACTGTATCTTTACCAAGTTACTGTGCTGCAGGTTCAAGTAGTACTGCATATGAACATATTTCTAATTTTACTTGTAATACTATTAATAATGCTTCTGGCTCGGATGGATATGCAGATTATACATCAATTTCTACTGAAATGGATATTGGAAGTTCTCATGCGTTTTCTGTTACTAACGGAAATGGTTATTCAACAGACCAGTGCTTAATTTGGGCAGATTGGAATCGTGATGGTGATTTTGATGATACAGATGAGGCACTGTTTGCATCTGCTACAGGTACTGGCCCTTATACAGGCAATATTGATGTTCCTGTTTCTGCAACGGAGGGAGATGTAAGAGTAAGAATTAGAATACATGATACAAACACCAGTTATTCTCCAAATTCTACTCCTTGTGGAACTTCAGGATATGGTGAAGTAGAAGATTATACTATTTTAGTTACAGATCCAAGTGCTCCACCTGTTGCAGATTTCGAAGCAGACCAGACTACTGTTCCGATGGGTTCAACAGTTAATTTTACGGACTTAACTTCAAATGCACCAATGTCATGGGACTGGACTTTTGATGGTGGAACACCTTCAACAAGTACAGATCAAAATCCAAGTATTGTTTATAACACTATAGGAACATATGATGTTACATTGACAGCAACAAACTTAGTTACAAATGATGTTGAAACAAAAGTCGGTTACATCACTGTTACCGAAGTCCCTGATGTAATAGTTGAATGGGATTTTGCCGATAATGATAATATTGCAGATTACGGAATTCCTGCTAACATTGGAATTAAAACTTTGTCGTCATTCAATATTACTGATGTTCTTTTTACTGGATCAGCTAATGCAGATGGATGGGCAAATGTAGCGACAAGTGGTGATAATTGGAATACAGTTTTTACTACAACAGGATACGGAACACTTAAGTTCTCTTTTGATCAAATGTCTGATAACGCTGATTCTCCAAGAGATTTTAAAGTACAATATAGCTTAGATGGTTCAGCGTGGACAGATTTAGGTATAAATGTAACTCTTACAGAAGATGTTTGGCATTATACTACAGACTTTAATATGCCGGTTGAATGTGAAAATCAAGTGGATGTATATCTTAGATGGGTTATGACAAGTAATACGTCATGTGATGGAACAACAGTTACCGACAATTCTACAACTAGACGTAATTACCTTGATAATGTTGTTGTTACAGGATTGCCGCTTAATGCATCTCCTGTTGCAGACTTTTCTGCTGATGTTACTGATGGTTGCGATAACTTGTCAGTTAATTTTACAGATTTAACCACAAATGCTCCGGACTCTTGGGACTGGACATTTGGTGATGGAGGAACATCAACAGACCAAAATCCAACATATAATTATACTTCTCCTGTAACATATTCAGTTACTTTAGAAGTTTCGAATGCTTCTGGAAGTGATTTAATAACATATACAGATCTTATCACTGTCGGAACGACTCCAACAGTTGATGCACCTGCAGATGTTGCAGCATGCGACTCTTACTTCTTGCCTGCACTGACAAATGGCGATTATTACGAAACAAGTGTTGGAATAAATCCATTGCCTGTAGGATACGAAGTAACTTCTGACATGACAATCTATGTATATGCAGCAAATGGTTCATGTAGTGCAGAAAATACTTTCTTGGTTGATATAACAACAACCCCATTAGTTGATGCACCTGCAGATGTTAGTGCATGCGATTCATATTTCTTGCCTGCTCTAACAAACGGAGATTATTATGAAACAAGTGGTGGAATAAACCCATTACCTGTAGGATATGAAGTAACATCCGACATGACAATTTATGTTTATGCAGCAGATGGTTCATGTACTGCAGAAAATACTTTCTTGGTTGATATAACAACAACTCCATTAGTTGATGCACCTGCAGATGTAAGTGCATGCGATTCATATTTCCTACCTGCGCTAACAAATGGAGACTATTACGAAACAAGTGGTGGGATAAACCCATTGCCTGTAGGATACGAAGTAACTTCTGACATGACAATTTATGTTTATGCAGCAGATGGTTCATGTACTGCTGAAAATAGTTTCTTGGTTGATATTACAACAACACCATTAGTAGATGCACCTGCAGATGTTAGTGCATGCGATTCATATTTCTTACCTGCGTTAACAAACGGAGACTATTACGAAACAACTGGTGGGATAAATCCATTGCCTGTAGGATATGAAGTAACATCCGACATGACAATTTATGTTTATGCAGCAGATGGTTCATGTACTGCAGAAAATACTTTCTTGGTTGATATTACAACAACACCATTAGTAGATGCACCTGCAGATGTTGCAGCATGCGACTCTTACTTCTTGCCTGCACTAACAAATGGAGACTATTACGAAACAAGTGGTGTAATAAATCCATTGTCTGTAGGATATGAAGTAACATCCGACATGACAATTTATGTTTTTGCAGCAGATGGTTCATGTACTGCTGAAAATACTTTCTTGGTTGATATAACAACAACCCCATTAGTTGATGCACCTGCAGATGTTAGTGCATGCGATTCATATTTCTTACCTGCGCTAACAAATGGAGACTATTACGAAACAAGTGGTGGGATAAACCCATTGCCTGTAGGATACGAAGTAACTTCTGACATGACAATTTATGTCTATGCAGCAGATGGTGCGTGTACAGCAGAAAATATTTTTAACGTAACGATTAATCCAGTTGTTGAATTTACTTTAAGTTCTACAGATGAAAGTTTTGCCGGAGCAAATGATGGTACTATTACCGTTAATATTACAAGTGGAGTTCCGGACTATTCAATATTCTGGTCAACGGGTTCAGATGTTACATCATCTTCAAGTTATTTAATAAATGGTTTATCAAATGGATCATATACAATTACTGTTGAAGATATAAATGGTTGTAATGACACTGATTTTGCTACAGTCAATTCTTCAGGAGCAGCCCCTATTGCATCATTCTCAGCCGATGTGACTGATGGTTGCGATATTCTTACAGTTAGTTTTACTGATCAGAGTGCAAACTCTCCAACTAGTTGGGCATGGGACTTTGGTGATGGAGTTGGAACATCAACAGATCCGAATCCTTCTTATACATATACAGCTCCTGGTATCTATACAGTTGAGTTAACAGCTATAAACGGTGGAGGATCAGATGTAGTTAGCTATGTTGATTATATTACTGTTTATGAAACACCAAGTGTTGATGCACCAGCAGATGTAAGTGCATGCGACTCATATTTCTTGCCAGCTTTAACAGATGGTGATTACTATGAAACAAGTGGTGGTAGTAATCCATTACCTGTAGGTTATGAGGTAACATCCGATATGACAGTATATGTATATGCAGCAAATGGTTCATGTACAGCAGAGAATGATTTCTTTGTTGATATTACTGCAACACCATTAATAGATGCTCCTGCTGATGTAAGCGCATGTGATTCTTACACATTACCTGCATTGACAAATGGAGATTATTATCAAAATACTGGAGGTGTAGATCCATTACCTGTAGGTTATGAGGTAACATACGATATGACAGTATATGTATATGCAGCAAATGGTTCATGTACAGCAGAGAATGATTTCTTTGTTGATATTACTACAACACCATTAATAGACGCTCCTGCTGATGTAAGCGCATGTGATTCTTACACATTACCTGCATTGACAAATGGAGATTATTATCAAAATACTGGAGGTGTAGATCCATTACCTGTAGGTTATGAAGTAACATCCGATATGACAGTATATGTTTATGCAGCAAATGGTACATGTACAGCAGAAAATAGTTTTAATGTAACTATACATTCTGGCTTTACATTTGTTGTTAGTGCTACAGATGAAAGTTTTGCCGGAGCAAATGATGGAACCATTACTGTTGATATTACCGGTGGTTCGTCAGATTATATTATTGATTGGGGCATAGGGTCAGATGTTACATCATCAACTAGTTATGTAATTAATGGACTTGCAGGAGGTGTTTATACAATAACTGTTACAGATGCAAATACTTGTGAAGCTGTTGAAGCAGCTACAGTTAATGTTGCAGGTGCTGTACCAATTGCTGCATTTTCTGCAGATGTAACGGAAGGTTGTGATATGTTAACAGTTAGCTTTACTGATGAGAGTACAAACTCTCCAACAAGTTGGGCTTGGGACTTTGGTGATGGTGGAAGTTCATCAGACCAAAATCCAGTATATACATATACATTACCTGGTGTTTATACAGTTGAGTTAACTGCAACTAATGGTGGTGGTTCTGATATTGCGACTATGACTGATTATATTGTAGTTACAGGAACACCTACAGTTGATGCGCCAGCAGATGTTTCAGCATGTAACTCATATATTTTGCCAGCTCTTACTGATGGTGAGTACTTTGAGACTACCGGAGGTGTAGGTCCTCTACCGGTTGGTTATGAAATAACTTCAGATATGACAATTTATGTATATGCAGTAAATGGGGTATGTGTTGCTGAAAACAGTTTTACAGTGACTATACATGAGTCTCCAACAGTTACTGTTGATGTTACACATGCTTCAGGATAACTGGAAGCTGATGGATCTGCTATAGCCAATGTAACAGGTGGAACTTCTCCATATACAATTACATGGTCAGATACTCAAGAAGGTGAAATCGCTGAAAACCTCTTGCCGGGTAATTACTCTGTTATTGTTGAAGATGCAAATGGATGCTTTGCTACCACACCATTTATTGTTGATTGGACAATTTACGTTGAACTAGAAGAGTTTGTCTATAATGTGTATCCAAATCCAGCTACAGATGCTGTATATGTTCAGTTTTAAGGTAAAAAGTCTGAAGCAATTCAAATTTGGGATGTGCTTGGACAATTAGTAATGGAAATAAAGCCAGAATCTAATATTGAGAAGATAGATATTTCTAATATGCAATCAGGTGTATATTTCATTAAAGTAGTTTTTGCGGATGAGGAATTTACACATAAATTAGTAAAGAAATAATCGTATTTTAATGCTTATTTTAAGGCTGTCAATTATGACAGCCTTTTTTGTTTAGATTACAGATAGCATAATTATTGAAAAATAATGGCAAATTACGTCGATGTTAAGCTGTTGTTTGTTGTAGAAATTAAGGCGTCTATCTTAATATTTGTGAAATACTTGCAAAAAGGCTCTTTCTGTATTAACTTTAGTAGTTAATAGGAGTATTATTTCTTAATAATAAGCAGCACTTATCGATCGTAAAAAAATAACTGATTAATTTATATAATTATGAAAAAAATTCTACTTATCCTTATTCTTGGGGTCATTTCTTTTTCTTTATACCCTCAATATGAAGAAGTAATTCAATTATCAGACTCAGAAAGTGAAATTCAGGTTAAATCAATAAGCCCTGAATCTTTCTCTTTAAAGACAATGATTAAAGAGCTTAAGTTTGAAAGTCAAATTGATGAAAATGGTTATTTTTCAATTTTGGAAGTGGAAGGTTTTACCAGACCATCAAATATTGGACAGGCAAACTTGCCAGTAATTAGTAAGCTGATAGAAGTTCCATACGGTGCTGAAATACAGATTGTAATTAATGGTTATGACGAAGAGTTGATTAATTTAGATGATTATGGGATTGATGTTATTCTGCCAACACAGCCATCTTATAGTAAAAGTACGCCACTTGAAGATCAGGTTTTTGTAATAGATGAGGAGTACTATAGCAGTGATGAATTAGAAAATACAGCACTGGTAAAAACAGAAATTCATGGTGTTATGCGAGGTGTTAGGTTTGGTAGAATTGAGATCCGCCCTTATCATTATAATCCAGTAGAAAATACTCTATTAGTTTATAATAATTTAGATTTTGATGTTGTTTTTACTAATTCAGATTTAGAGCTAACATCTGAGATGAAGAATAAGTATTATTCTCCAGAGTTTTTGGGGTCTTATAATCGATTTTTAAACTATCAACCTTCACAAATGAAGGATGCATTTTCTGATTATTCTGCACCTATCAAATATGTAATTGTTGCAGATAGAGCTTTTGAAGCTACTTTAGAACCTTTTGTAAATTGGAAAACAGTTCAAGGGTATAATGTTATTGAAGCATATACTGATGTAATTGGAACAACTAATACAGCAATTAAAACCTATTTGGAGAATTTATACAATGCTGCAACACCTTCAGATCCTGCACCTTTGTATGTCTTGTTAATAGGTGACCATAGTGTGTCATACTCAATCCCTGGATTTCCATCAACAAATGGCACAGATACTCACATTACGGATGTTTATTTTGCAACATACGATGGAGCTGCTGATTATTTACCGGATTTGTATTATGGTCGTATTTCAGCAGAGTCAACAACAGAACTGCAAAATGCATTAGATAAGATTTTACTTTATGAAAAGTATGAAATGCCTGATCCAACATATCTAGATAATTGTTTAATGGTGGCAGGTACAGATGCAACATTTGCACATTTGGCTGGTGATGCAACTATTTTATATGGCATTAATAATTATTTTAATGTTGCACATGGGTTTACAAATATTTATGCATATTTCTATAATTATCCAGCAGGACCTTATAATGTTATGTCATCTCAAGATGCAGCAGCAGATGCAGATGTTAATGCAAAGATTGCTGCAGGAGTTGGCTTTGGTAATTATACAGCCCATTGTGATCATGATGGATGGGCAGATCCGGCTGTTAGAAGATCTAATATTGCAAATTGGAATAATATTAATGAATATCCATTTCTAATTGGGAATTGTTGTTTGTCATTTGAATACAATCAATCAGATGCATTTGGTGAAATGCTACTTTATGCTCAAGATGAGGGAGCTGTTGGTTATATTGGAACAACAAATTATTCATATTTGTATGAAGATGTTTATTGGGGAATTGGTGTTACCGCTGAGAGTAATGTTACAGATGCGAATTTTGATGGACATACTTATGCAAATACCGGTCTCGGTGTTTATGACGGTGTATGGCATGAAAATGGGGAACCATATTCGGATTGGTATTATACCGGTCGTCAGATTGTTCATAAAGGAAATATGGCTGTTGATGAAAGTGGGTCAACAAGAAAAAAATATTATTGGGAAATATATCACTGTGTTGGAGATCCATCAATTATGCCTTATATGACAATTCCTGATCCATTGTCATTAAGTTTCCCAGACCCAATGCAAGGAGAAACATCTTTGTTAGTAACAACAGAACCTTATACATACGTTGCAGTTTCTAAAAATAATGTTTTATTGGATGCTCAGTGGAGTGGCTCAGGAACTACGGTGAATTTAACAGTTACAGCATTTAATGGAGAAACATATTGTGTTGTTGGAACAAAACAAAATCGTAGTCCTTATGTTAATGAGAGTATAGTTCCTATTGCTCCAAATCCTCCGGTAGCTGAGTTTTCTGGAACACCAACTACAATAATTGAGGGAGAAACGGTTGATTTTACAGACCTTTCTGATTATGCAACTTCTTGGAGTTGGGATTTTGGTGATTCTGGAACTTCTACAGAAAAGGACCCAAGTCATATGTATGTGACAGCAGGAACTTATACTGTGAGTTTACAAGTTTCAAATAGTCTTGGTAATGATACAGAGACAAAAGTTGATTATATTGTTGTTAACCCAAACACAAATCCTCCGGTAGCTGATTTTGAAGCTGATAATACATCGATATTAGTTGGACAAACAGTAAACTTTACAGATTTAACAGCAAACTTGCCAAGTTCATGGGAATGGAGTTTTGAAGGTGGAACTCCTGCGACAAGCACAGATCAAAACCCATCCATTGTGTACGATTCTCCCGGCACATATCAGGTTGAATTAACAGCATATAATGCATATGGTAATGATACAGAAACAAAATTGCTATATATTACAGTTTCGTTACCTTCTTATTGCGCAGCTGGAGCTACAAGTGCAGCATATGAGCATATTTCAAATTTTACATGTAATACTATTAACAATAGTTCAGGCTCAGATTCATATGCAGATTATACTGCAATATCTACGAGCATGGATTTAGGTAGTTCTCATGCATTTACTGTAACGAATGGAGGTGGTTATACAACTGACCAATGTTTAATATGGGTTGACTGGAATCGTGATGGCGACTTTGTTGATGCTAATGAAAGTGTCTATGCATCAGCAACAGGTGTTGGACCATATGCTGGTACAATTGATGTGCCTGTTACTGCAACAGCCGGTGATGTCAGAGTTCGTATTAGAATCCATGATACAAATGTAAGCTATTCTCCTAATGCTACCTCATGTGGAGATTCTGGATATGGGGAAGTTGAAGATTATACAATTACAGTTATAGATCCGAGTGCACCTCCTATTGCAAATTTTGAAGCAGATGTAACTGAAGCATGTGAGTCAATTACAGTTAACTTTACTGATTTATCAACTAACTTGCCAACAGGTTGGACATGGACTTTCACAGGTGGAACACCATCAAGTGCAACTGGTCAAGGACCACATACTGTTATATACTCATCACCAGGATCTTATGATGTTAGCCTAGAGGTTACAAATCCTTACGGTACAGATACTAAAACAAATAATGGTATGATTACTGTTTTAGCACCACCAACAATTACAATGTCTGGAACAAATGAAACAAGTGGTGGAGCTTGTGATGGCACTGCTACTGCAACCCCATCAGGGGGAGTTTCTCCATATAATTATATGTGGGATATAATTGTAGCTTCTACACCTACTTTTAATGGCGGAACTGGTAATATTGTAAATAATGATTTCCAATCATTTTACGCTACTGTATCAGGATTAACACCTGATTTGAACGGAACTATTACAGTACTAGATCGTGTTTGTGTTGATATAACACATGACAGAGGAGAAGATATTGATATGTCATTAATTGCTCCTGATGCAACAGAAATAATACTGTCATCTGATAATGGAGGTAATGCTAATTGTAATTTTAATAGTGTTTGTTTTGATATGAGTGCAGTAACAGCTATTGCTGCTGCAGGTGATGCACCATTTTCTGGTGATTATATTCCAGAAGGAAATATTGCTACATTTTTTAATAATCAAGATCCAAATGGTACTTGGGAGTTATATATTGATGATGACAAAGTTCAGGGAAGTGGTGGTACTTTAAATTCTTGGTCATTGCATTTTTCAGATCAGACAGAACAAACAGCACAAAATGTTACAGATTTATGTAATGGAACATATAATGTTACTGTTACTGATGATGCAGGATGTACAAATACAGAACAAATATCACTACCTGTTTCTACATCCCCAGTTGCTTCTTTTTCAGCTGATGCAACTAATGGATGTGATAATTTAACAGTTAACTTTACTGATAACTCGACAAATACTCCTACAACTTGGGACTGGGATTTTGGTGATGGTGGTACATCAACCAACCAGAATCCAACATATAATTATACAACTCCTGGGACATATACAGTTACTTTGGAGGTTGCAAACGCATTTGGTAATGACACGCAAATACAGACAGACTTAATAACTGTAGGCACTACACCGCTAGTTGATGCACCAGCAGATGTAAGTGCATGTGATGTTTACACATTACCAGCCTTAACAAATGGAGATTACTATTCAGCAACAGGCGGAGTAGGTCCAATCGCAGTCGGA